>ONCK01000022.1 GCA_900316315.1 uncultured Prevotellaceae bacterium | reverse complement strand
GGGTGTTCCAAGAATCCATGAACGTCAATATAGTACATGAGCATTATCCTGACCATTGTAGCAAGCCCGGAGAAGCTCCATGACCGCGTAGTGCTCTTTTGCAGCAGCATCAGCAACAGATTGGCTATCAGTGTCACCCAAATCTGTATTTTGATGGCGTTGGCGCTCTCGCCATAGCAATACCTTAACGGGAAGTTCTGTTTTCAGTTGCTTGAATAGCGACTCTATTTCCCATCTAGCGTCATACGTGGCCACTATTTCTTCATAAGCCGTCTCCAAATCATTTGTAAGCAGCTTCGTGCGTTTCGGCTTCTTGGGATTTTTCATATTGACGTAGGTTATGATGCGCGCCTTGTGCACAATGCCCTCCCCGTCCTTTACCTTCTTCCTGAATTCCACAAGTTCCTCCCGCCATACCATCAGACGGAGAGGGTGTTTAGCGTTTTTTGAATGTAGCATGCGGCTTTTTAAGGGCGGGTCGTTGCGAGGATGGTCAAAATGGCGTACATTTGCAGAGGAGTAAGTGGCGCATGGGCCCGACGGGTGCGGCGTCACCGTCCTACCGGCCGTTATGGACCCATTGCCCGGTGGGGGGATGAGCGGGGAGAGGAGCCTTGGCTTGCTGCCCCCTCTGCGACCCGCGGGGCCAGTCGGCGCAGCCCCCATGTGCCTGCCCTGCAGAGAGGCGGCCGGTACTGATCAAGCGTATTGACTATGAAGACAGAGAGTGTATTTTCCCCTTCCGACCGCCTGCTGATAGGCCGTCTGTACCGCGAGTTGCGCGGCAAGTGCGAGGCCCCCTTTGAGGGAGAGCGTTACCGCAGGCTCAAGCGGAGCATTGTCGAGGCCATCGGCGACGGGCGTTTTCACAGAGATGTCTTCGGGCTCAACCCCGTGGTGCGCAGCCTGCAGACGGCGCTGCTGGTGACCGACGAGATAGGACTCAACGAGGAGGCCGTCGAGGCCTGTATCCTCATGCCCTACTACAAGAGCGCCCCGGAACTGCAGGAGGTTGAGCAGATCTATGGCGCCGGCGTGAGGCGTATCCTCTCGGGCCTGGAGCACATCGAGGAGCTCTATGCCAAGAGCCCCTCGATAGAGAGCGAGAACTTCCGCAACCTCCTCATCTCCTTTGCCGAGGACATGCGCGTAATCCTCATCATGATCGCCGACCGCACCAACCTCATGCGCCAGATCAAGGACAGCGACAATGCCGACGACCGCCTGCGTGTCAGCGAGGAGGCGGCCTATCTCTACGCTCCTCTGGCCCACAAGCTCGGACTCTATCAGCTCAAGAGCGAGCTGGAGGACCTGAGTCTCAAGTACATGAACCACGAGGCCTACTACCATATCAAGGACAAGCTCAGTGCGACCAAGGAGGCCCGCGACCGCTATATGGAGGCCTTTATGAAGCCGGTGGCGGAGATGCTGGACAAGGCCCACCTCAAGTACCGCATGAAGGGCCGCACCAAGAGCATCCACTCCATCTGGCAGAAGATGAAGCGCCAGGGATGCCCCTTTGAGGGCGTGTACGACCTCTTTGCCATACGCATCATCCTCGACGCCCCGCTCAAGGAGGAGAAGCAGCAGTGCTGGCAGGTCTACAGCCTCATCACCGACATGTACCGCCCCAATCCCAAGCGCCTGCGCGACTGGCTCTCCATCCCCAAGAGCAATGGCTACGAGAGTCTCCACATCACCGTGCTCGGCCCGGAGAACAAGTGGGTCGAGGTCCAGATACGCACGGAGCGCATGGACGAGATTGCGGAGCACGGTCTCGCTGCCCACTGGCGCTACAAGGGGATCAAGGCTGAGGCCAAGGGAATCGAGACCTGGCTGGCCAATATCCGCGGTGCGCTCGAGGAGGGCGATGACATGAAGCTCATGGACCAGTTTCGCAGCGACCTGTCGACGGACGAGATCTACGTCTTCACGCCCAAGGGCGACCTCCACAAGCTCCCCAAGGGCGCCACGGTGCTCGACTTCGCCTACGACATCCATACCGATGTCGGCACCCACTGCACCGGCGGTACCATCGCCGGGCGGCAGGTGTCGATGAGACAGCAGCTCCAGAGCGGCGACCAGGTGAGCATCACTACCAGCCAGAGCCAGCTCCCCAAGCTCGCCTGGCTCGACTATGTCGTCACCGGCAGGGCCAAGGCCAAGATACGCCAGTCGCTCAAGGAGCAGGAGGTCAAGGAGACCGGACTGGCCAAGGAACTGATCAGCCGCAAGTTTCGCAACCGCAAGGTGGAGCTTGACCCCAACGTGCTCAACCAGGTCATCAAGAAGCTCGGCTACAAGGAGGTCATCTACTTCTACCGCGACGTCCTCGACGAGCACATCGACCTCAACCATGTCATCGAGCAGTATCAGGAGCAGGTGCGCCACAATATGGGCCTCTCCGACCACGGACCGCTCCACAGCGCCGACGAGTTCAGCATGCAGTCGCAGGTCGCCGAGCAGGCCAAGGCGGACTCCGCTGACGACGAGCTGGTCATCGACAGCCATCTCAAGGGTATCGACTATTCGCTCGCGCAGTGCTGCCATCCGATCTACGGCGACGACATCTTTGGCTTTGTCACGGTCAACAAGGGTATCAAGATCCATCGAAAGAATTGTCCCAATGCCGCCGCCCTGCGCGAGCGCTTCGGCTACCGCATCGTCAAGGCACGCTGGGCGGGCAAGGGCGAGGGCGGCTTCTACCCCATCACCCTCCATATCGTCGGCAACGATGACCTGGGCGTCGTCAACAATATCAGCAGCATCATCTCCAAGGAGGAGCAGATCAATATGCGCTCCTTCAGCATCGACGCCCACGACGGCCTCTTCAGCGGTATGCTCACGGTGATGATACGTGACACCAAGATGCTCGACAATCTGATGAAGAAACTCAAGACCGTCAAGGGAGTCAAGAATGTGTCGCGCGGCTAAGCTCCTCCTCCTGCTCCTGCCGGCCCTGGCCGCTCTGCAGCCTCTGCCGGCCCGTACCGGCAGCGTCACCCGGAGCCTCGTCGACAGCATGTATGCCTACACGCAGCGCGAGGGCCTGGCCATCGGCCATCTGAGGGCCCAGATCTACGTCAAGTTTGGCGTGCAGACCCACCGTGTCAATGCGCTCATGCGCCTCATCCCCTTTGTCAGCCGCATGGAGCACGGCGACCACAGCTATATCGGCGAGAGCGTGACCCGCATCGCCTATACGGCCCCCTCGGTGCTCGACCGCAAGGAGGTGGCCTTCTACAGCACCAATCCCTACATGCGCAACCTGCGCGACATGATCCTGGCCAATCTCAGCATATCGCTCTATGAGCCTACCCTCCTGCGGGACCGCGTGCTCTCACCCTTCAACCGGCGCAACCGCGGCTACTACCGCTACGCTGCCGACTCCCTGCTTACCTGCGGCGGCCGCCCTGCCATGCGTCTCACTTACCGTCCGCGCTACCGCAATATGCAGCTCGTCACCGGGTGGGCCTATGTCGACTGCGAGACGGGGCAGGTGAGAGAGGCCGACTTCTCCTTCACTTACAACAGCCAGCATTTCGACTGCCATATCATCCCCGGCACCGCCGGCCTGGCCTCCCTCCTGCCTGTCGGCATGTGGATCGATACGAGGTTCGGGTTTGCCCGCAACTGGGTGCGCCTCCGTCTCTACGCCCACGGCGACTATGCCGACCTGCTTCCCTTTGACGCGGTGCGCATGGATTCCGTGCTCCACCACTCGCGCTACGACCTCACGCCGCTCAACCGGCTCAATAGCGACACGACCTCCGTCATCCGCGACCTCAGCTACATCGCTGCCCAACGCGCGGTGCCTCTCACGCCCGCCGAGGACTCCATCTACGCCGCCTATGCCGCCCGCCGCCGTCAGCAGGAGGCTGAGCGCCTTGCCGCCGAGACCCGCCGTGGGACCGGCGGGGGACAGACACCCCCCGACAGTGCCGCCGGCAACAGTGCCGCCGACTCCGTGGCGTTGCTCCGGCCGGAACCGCAGCGCAGTATCTTTCGCAATCTCGACGACCTCCTGCTCGGCAGCCACTATATCACGCTCAACTCGACCGACATCATCAAGCTGCCGCCCGTCATCACCCCCTCTATGGTCGAGTGGAGCAATAACAAGGGACTCTCTGTCAAGACGCGTATCCGGTACCAGAGCCAGTGGCGCTCCGACCGCTCCTTGCTGGCCAATCTCCACTTGGGCTATGCGTTGAAGTTCCACCAGTTTTTCTTTAAGCTTCCCGTTGACTTCACCTTTGCCCCCCGCCATGGCGGCGTCCTGCATCTGGAGGTCGGCAACGGCAACCGCATCTACAATAGCAGCCAGGCCGAGGATATCCGCCGCGCCCTCTCGCGCGACATGTCCATGGACTCCCTGCTCAAGGCCTTTGACCACTACAAGTTTGACCTCTACAATGACTACTACCTCAAGCTCAGTGCCCAGTACGAACTTGTCAATGGCCTCAAGGCCCGTCTGGGATGGGTCTACCACGGACGCAAGCTCATCGGGTGGAACGAGGTCGGTGCCAGCCAGGGACTGGACCACCGCTACCGCAGTCTTGCGCCCAATGTACGCCTCGAGTGGACTCCCGGCCTCTACTACTACTGGCGGGGACATCAGAAGCGCGCGCTCTTCAGCCGCTGGCCCACCTTCTCGCTCGAGTACGAGCGCGGTATCAAGGCGTTCAATTGCGACGGCGAGTATGAGCGCTGGGAGACGGAGGCCAACTATATGATTCCGCTCTACGCCCTGCGCAAACTCTACCTGCGCGTCGGCGGTGGCTGGTACACCAAGTATCGCAACACTTACTTTGTCGACTTTACCAACTTCCACTACAACAGCCTCCCCGATACCTGGCAGGATGAGATGTTGGGCCGCTTCGAGTCCCTCGACAGCCGCTGGTACAGCGAGTCAGAGTACTATTTCCGCACCTGTGTGAGCTACGAGAGCCCCATGCTCCTCTTTTCGCGCATCAATCCCATCTCGCCCTATATCAAGCGCGAGCGCATCTACTCCAATATCCTCGTCGTTCACGCCCTCTTCCCCTACTGGGAAGCCGGCTACTCCGTCAGTACCCACCTCTTTGACTTCGGCGTCTTCTCCGGCGTAGCCAACCACAAGGCCGTCTCCTTCGGCTGCAAATTTGTCCTCCGCTTCCTCGAAAACAACTGATCTGGGCTCCTTTTCGCATCCTCTCCCAGCCTCCGGTCCTGGGGGCCCGCAGACATCCTCCGTCGATGCCCGGCGCCCTTATGTGTGGGCTGTGTCTTACCGGGCGATTGAGCGCCCTGTTGCCTGATATCGCTCCTTTATACCATAAATAATATAATAAATAATATAGGTAGCGGGCATGCAGTACCCTTGTGTGCCCGCTACCCGTCGTATGACGCCCGGCCTCGGTCTTCTCGCCGGGACGGGCCGGAGGCAGCTTCCGATATAGAAGCGACAGAATATGATAGGTGTATAGATAAGATGGCTTGTGATTTTGCAAAGCTGTCTTTGCAATTTTTTTTATAGTACTTTATGGGCTTTCAGAAGGGGTGAAAATTTGTGTAAAATGGCGTAACACCCTGTCGGATAACACGATGGTGGATAGAAACAGGATGTGTTGGCTTCTGGAAAAATAGTATGTGTCATTTTTTTTAAATATCTTTTTGTTCACTATGCATAGTTGTTGGTAATTTTTGCGCCCGAAAAAAGACTGCCTTCTAAGTCTATATAAGAGCGTTCTCTTGAAGTTATACTTAGTATATATTAAAATAAAGAATATCAATACAGTATTGTATAAGCAAGCAGCATGGTAACATATATATAGTTATTAATTCAAAACAACTAATATCATGAAAAGAAAATTACGTTTTAGCAAGAGTATCAGACACGCACGCTTTGCGTTGCTTCTGGCCTTGCTTGTCGGCACCTGTCTCCCCGCACTAGCTGATGACTTCTACACGTACACAAAAATTACTGATGGCGGTTATTATTCCGTTGGCTTGCGCAAGAATTTCAAGGATCAGCTCAATAAGGCTTCGGGCGGCACCTTTACCGGCAAGACATGGGAAGGCAAATCTCTCACATGGAATACAGGTGATGCGCTCCCCAACTTCGACCAGCGCTATAGCAAGGTTTCTCTCGCCGGACTCTTTATGGGCTGTTCTGCAATGACGAGCGTCGACTTGAGCAACTTCACTACGGCAAATGTCATCAACATGAATGATATGTTCGGCGGCTGCTCTGCACTGACGAGTATTGATGTGAGCAAATTCAATACGGCAAATGTTACGGACATGGGGCGTATGTTCAACGGCTGCAGTTCGTTGAAGGAAATCGATTTGTCCAAATTTGATCCCTCTTCCGTGACCGACGTAAGCTCTATGTTCTACGGCTGCACCAGTCTGACAGAGATCGACCTTAGCTCATTGTCTAGCTCAAAATTAACCAATATGATGGGCTTGTTTGCCAACTGCTCCAGCTTGACCAACATTAATTTTGGCGGACTTACCACAGCTGGTGTCACCTACATGCAATATATGTTTGCCGGCTGCACCCATCTGAAGAGTCTTAACCTCAATAACTTCACCGTCACAGCCAAAACCGACATTACAGGTATGTTCTCAGGCTTAACCGATGCTACACAAGTCACTTGCGCCAATGAGACCGGCGTGTTCGGCTGGGTCAAGGACAAGACTACGGCAGACCTGCTCAACAGTTCGGCCACCGGCATCCAGACCGACCATCTCACCTTCCTGCTGCCTATCGACGAGACCCACTTCCCCGACGCCAACTTCCGCAGCTTCGTCCAGGGCTACGATACCGAGGACGACGACTATCTCGTCGGCGGCGAGGTCTCTCCTGTGACCACGATGGACGTCAGCGGCAAGGACATCTATTCGCTCGAGGGCGTGAAGTACTTCACCAATCTTACCACGCTCAACTGCGCCTCCAATCATATCGTAGGCCTTGACCTGAGCAACAACACCAAGCTCACCTCCTTCACGGGTGACGGCCAGACCCGCAGTGCCGAGCTCAGTCTGGATGACGACAACAAGGTCTACTTTGACATCGCCTCAACCGACTACAGCAAGCTGACAGCGACGACCAGCGGATTTACCACGGCCGACAACAGCGGCGCCGCGCGTGTGATCACCACCGACGCCGTCACCAAGCGCACGCTGTACGCTACCCCCATCGCTTACTCCTATGCTACCGGTCTGACCGACATGAATGTGACCGGTAGTGTCACGGTAGCCGCCTACGTACTGCCCGTAAGCACCGACTACGTCACGCTCTGCCTGCCCTGGAATGCCGCCAAGCCCTCCGGCGTCACGGCCTATGTCGTCACTTCGCGCGATGGCGCTTCCAAGTATGTCCACATGGACGAGTACACGGGTGACGTATTGCCCGCCTCGACCGGTCTGATGGTCAGCGGCGAGGGTACCCACATCTTCAACAGCAGCAGTAGCGATGCTACGGCGCCTGTGACCAACCTGCTCCACGGCGTGACGAGCGACTATACCGTTGCCGCCAAGAGCGTCATGACGCTCGGCCATCTCAACGGCTCCACGACACTCGGTTTCTACACCTACACCGGCACCACCGTCAAGGCCAATACCGCCTATCTCGACCTGCCAGCCGCGACGATCAGCTCATCCCCAGCCTACAGTCTCTTTGTCAACAACCCGACGGGCATCCACAGCGTGACGACAGCAGACAGCGACGACACTACGGCTCCCTGGTACGACCTGCAGGGCCGCAAGTACACCTCTCAGCCTGCCCGGCGCGGCATCTATATCCACCAGGGCCGCAAGGTAGCCGTCAAGTAAGTCTAACCCTATCAAAAAATTCATACACTATGAAAGCCATATACAGCAAGCCTGCCCTCCGCATCATGCAGCTGGAGAGTCTCAATGTGATCGCATCCAGCATCGGCTCCGACGCTTCAGGTGAGACGGACGAAAATCTGTCCAAGCGCTATGTCAACACCCGCCCGACGGGTGACGACGAGCAGCAGAATATGTGGGACGAGTAGTCCCGTGACCGCTTGAGCTCCGCTGACGCACCGTCGCCGGCGAGTACGAGAGACAAGGTCGGATGTAGAGAGAGCTACATCCGACCTTGTCATGTATAGTCGATGATCGAGGTAAGAGAGGTGGCTGGCGATACGTCACCTACGAGTAGAGAATGGTTGCGAGCGGGTAGAGGATTCGTCGCCGGAGGGTAGCATGCCGTCCGGCGCCTCTTGGGCGGCACAGGGCAGGGAAGCGGCGGTCAGAGCGCCTTGGCCAAGTGCTGGCCGCCCCATACGGCGGCAAAGCCAAGCACCAGACTCAGCACGATATAAGCGGCCATCACCCAGGAATGGCGGCCGGCGAGCCATTGGCTCTCCTTCATAAAGGTGGAGAAGGTGGTAAATCCGCCGCACAGCCCCGTGGTCAGGAGCAACCGCGTCTCAGGGCGCAGGCCCCAGAATGAGCTGCCCGACTGAGGAAGGCCTGAGAAGAAGCCGATGAACAGGCAGCCGAGAATATTGACGAGGAAGGTGGCGAAGGGAAACGAGGTCTCGACAATCAGCGTGAAGCCTCTGGAGACGGCATACCGCAAACCTCCGCCTAAAAAACTGCCGACGGAGACAATCAATAATTCTTTCATGTGGAAACAGTGTGAAGCATCGGCAGGCCGCCGAACGGTCTGCGGTCGACGATGCAGGTGCAAAATTACTCAAAAAACCGCACCTGTAAACGCTACTCTCCTGTCGTTTTTGCCGGCCTGCGCCCAGGCCGCGTCTCCTGCCGCTTCCCCTCTGGCGGCGCCTGTTTTGCATCAGATTCTGCGGAAAGACTGTGACTTGCCCCTGCCACCCTCATCAGACAGAGCGCCGTTTTACAGTCCCTGCTCTCCTGCTCCGCCTGCTGACATTCGTCAGTGCGCAAGGCTCTGTCTTCCCCGTAGGACATCTGCTGCTGTCTCAGCCATCCGCGACAGCGCCAGGGGCCTCCAGTACCAAGGATACGCAGGAAGAGACCTGTAGATACAGCAAGAGCCCCCAGACGACGGTCTGGAGGCTCTTGGCAATATGGTGTTGCGACGAGACGATATACACCCGGCGGCCCGGGACGGTGGCAGAGGCTTAGGCGAAGGCGAGTTCCTCTTTGCCCGGGCGCTTGCTGACGTGGATGACGCCGTCGTTGTGGACTTGTCCTTCGAGGATGAGATTGCCGACACCGTCCTCGAGATACTCCTGGATGGCGCGCCGGAGCGGACGGGCACCGTACTTGGGGTCGTAGCCTCTGTCGACGATGAAGTCGAGCGCCTTGGGCCCTATCTCGAGCGAGTAGCCCATCTGCTGCATACGCTGGCGCAGTTTGTCAATCTCCAAGTGGGCAATGGCGGCGACAGCTTCGCGGTCAAGGGGATTGAAGAGGATGACGTCGTCGATGCGGTTGAGAAACTCCGGAGCGAACTGGCGCTGCAGGCTCTTCATGATGAGACTCTGCTGGAGCTCGGCCGATGCTTCGGCACCGGCATTAAAGCCCACGCCGCGTCCAAAGTCGCTGACCTCCTTGCTACCGGCGTTGCTGGTAAAGATGATAATCGTATTGCGGAAGTCCACGGTGACACCCTGTGAGTCGGTGAGGCGCCCTTCGTCCATGACTTGCAGGAGGAGGTTGAAGACGTCGTGACTGGCCTTCTCAATCTCGTCGAGCAGCACGATGGAGTAGGGGTGGCGTCTGACCTGCTCGGTGAGCTGTCCGCCCTCCTCGTAGCCTACATAGCCCGGAGGGGCGCCGACGAGACGCGAGGTGGAGTACTTCTCCATATACTCGCTCATGTCGATGCGTATGAGGGCGTCCTTGCTGCCAAACATATAGGTAGCGAGCTGCTGGGCAAGGTAGGTCTTGCCGACTCCCGTGGGCCCGAGAAACATAAAGGTGCCTATGGGACGGTTGGGGTCACGTAGTCCGATGCGGTTGCGCGTGATGGCCTTGACGAGCTTGGTGATGGCTTCGTCCTGGTGGATGATGTGCTGCGTGAGGTCGTCCTTGAGATGGCTGAGGCGCACGCCCTCATCGGCGGCAACGCGCTGTACGGGTACGCCGCTCAGGAGGCTGACGGTCTGCTCGACCTCTGCGAGACCCACGGTCTGGGTCTGGCTGCGCATGTCGCTCTCCCACTGGTCGCGGGCGTGACGGATCTTGTCCTGTATCTCGACCTCCTGGTCACGCAGCTGGGCGGCGCGCTGGAAGTCCTGTACCTTGACGGCCTCCATCTTGGACGCATTGACCTGCTCGAGCTGCTGGTTGAGCTGTACGAGGGCGTCGGGGCGCTTGATCTCGCCGATGTGTACCCGCGACCCCGCCTCGTCAAGGGCATCGATGGCCTTGTCGGGCTGCTGACGGTCGGTGATGTAGCGGTCGGTGAGCTTGACGCAGGCCTCGAGGGCTTCGTCGGTATAGATGACGTGGTGATGCTCCTCATATTTGCCCTTGATATTGTGCAGGATCTGGAGCGTCTCGGCGGAAGTGCTGGGATTGACGAGAATCTTCTGGAAGCGCCGCTCCAGGGCACCGTCCTTCTCGATGGACTTGCGGTATTCGTCAAGCGTGGTGGCTCCGATGCACTGCAGGGTGCCGCGGCTGAGGGCCGGCTTGAGGATATTGGCGGCATCCATGCTGCCTGCGGCGCTGCCGGCTCCCACGATGGTGTGGATCTCATCGATGAAGAGGATGACGTCGGGATGGCTTGTGAGCTCACGGATGATGCCCTGTATGCGCTCCTCAAACTGTCCGCGGTACTTGGTGCCGGCGACGAGGCTGCTCATGTCGAGGGCGACGATGCGCTTGTCGATGAGGGCCATGGGCACCTCCATCTTGACGATACGCTCTGCGAGCCCCTCGACGATGGCGGTCTTGCCGACGCCGGGTTCTCCGATGAGGACGGGGTTATTCTTCTTGCGGCGGGAGAGGATCTGGGCGATGCGCTCTATCTCGCGCGTCCTGCCGACGACAGGGTCGAGCTTGCCCTCGGAGGCATTGCGGGTGATGTCGACGCCGTACTTGTCGAGAAAGGGGGTGTCGGACTTCTGCCGGTGTGTGCGTTCTTGTGTGCGCTCCTCCGTGCGGCTGCCCGTGGGGCTGTCGGGACGGTCATCGTCCTCCTCCTCGTCTTCGCCGAAGTCCAGGTGGGAAGCCGACTCCTGCTTCTGCAGCGAGAGCGACTTGCTGACCAGGTCGTAGGTGATGCCGCTGTGATTGAGGATCTGGCAAGCCTCGGTCTGCTGGTCACTGAGGATGGCCAGCAGGAGATGCTCGGCACGCACGGTGTCGTCACCCTGCTTTTCGGCTTCGGTGATACAGTTCTTGAGCGCACGGGCGGCACGCATCTCGAGGGTATACTCATTGTCTGCATGCGGGGTGACGCTAAACTCGGTGAGCTGGCTGAGGTATTGCTCCAGAGCCTCACGCACGACGCTCACGTCGGGACACAGCTGTGCGATGGTGAAGGCACCACGGTTGGAGCCTTCGCGCAGGATGCCCAGCACGAAGTGCTCGGGACGGATGAGCACGTTGTGGAGACGCATGGCCTCCTTGCGACTATAGATGATGCTCTGAGAGAAATCTCTGGAATAGGGCTTGTTCATGGTCTTAATGAGGTAATCAATTGATGCAGCGCTATGTTCACTGCAAACTTATGTATTTATCTCGACACGGCAACGCGGAGCAGAGTAAAAAAGTGAACCCGCCGGGGACAAAATCTGCCTGCAGGCGACGACCGGTCTGACTGATAAGGTGCAAATGACGTGCCAAAGTGACAATATGGCACTATTGAATATTGTAAAATGGCGTTTTGCTAATTTTGTAAACACAAATATAACAATTTGTACCAATTTCTTGCCAAATTGGGGAGATTTGTCTACTTTTGCATTGAAAAGAGTTTAATTTTGTCGCCCACCGGGGGCCGACGCAGCCGTTATGGCACCGCAAAAGCGTCTCCGGTGAGGGCGATAGCAGTAAGAAAATCAACTAAATAGCAACAATCACTATCGTACCATGTGTGGAATTGTAGGTATATTCAATATCAAGCAGCAGCGTGACGCGCTGCGTACCAAGGCCCTCAAGATGTCATCCAAGATCAGGCATCGCGGGCCCGATTGGAGTGGTATCTACTGCGGCGGCAGCGCTATCCTGACCCACGAGCGCCTCTCCATCGTCGACCCCACGTCGGGCCGTCAGCCGCTCTACAGTCCTGATCGCAAACTGGTGCTCGCTGTCAACGGCGAAATCTACAATCATCGCAGCATCCGCCGCCAGCTGGAGGGTAAGTATGAGTTTCAGACGGGTTCGGACTGCGAGGTGATACTCCCGCTTTACCAGCAGAAGGGCATCCACTTCCTGGAAGACCTGAGCGGCATCTTTGCCTTTGCCCTCTACGATGTGGAGCGTGACGACTTCCTCATCGCCCGCGACCCGATAGGTGTGATACCACTATATATAGGGCGCGATGCCGAAGGCCTCATCTACGTGGCCAGCGAGCTCAAGGCGCTTGAGGGATTTTGCGACAGCTACGAGCCCTTCCTCCCCGGTCATTACTATCTCGGCAGCGAGGGACGCATGGTGCGCTGGTACAAGCGTGACTGGTTTGACTACGAGGCCGTGGCCGGCCCGGGTCTGGACAGCCCCGACTATCCCGCCGTGGCCGAGCGTGCGGTGGGCGAGGTGCGCGATGCCCTCGAGGATGCTGTCAAGCGCCAGCTGATGTGCGATGTCCCCTACGGCGTACTGCTCAGCGGAGGTCTCGACAGTTCGGTCATCTCCGCCGTAGCGCAGAAGTACTCTTCCCACCGTATCGAGAGCGGCGGCAGCAAGCCCGCCTGGTGGCCCCAGCTTCATTCCTTCGCCGTCGGACTCAAGGGTGCTCCCGACCTCAGCAAGGCCAAGCTCGTCGCCGACCATATCGGCACGGTGCACCATGAGATCAACTATACCATCCAGGAAGGCCTTGACGCCATCCGCGATGTCATCTACTATATCGAGACCTACGATGTCACGACCGTGCGTGCCTCTACCCCGATGTACCTCCTGGCCCGCTTCATCCGCAGCATGGGCATCAAGATGGTGCTCAGCGGTGAGGGCGCCGATGAAGTCTTTGGCGGCTACCTCTACTTCCACAAGGCTCCGTCGCCCCGTGCCTTCCACGAGGAGACCGTGCGCAAGCTCTCCAAGCTCCATCTCTATGACTGCCTCCGCGCCAACAAGAGTCTGGCCGCCTGGGGCGTAGAGGGCAGAGTGCCCTTCTTGGACAAAGAGTTCCTCGACGTCGCCATGCGACTGGATCCGGCTGTCAAGATGTGCCCCGGCAAGGAGATAGAGAAGCGCGTCGTGCGTCAGGCCTTTGGCGATATGCTCCCCGAGGCTGTCGCCTGGAGACAGAAGGAGCAGTTCAGCGACGGTGTAGGCTACAGTTGGATTGACACCCTCAAGGCCATGACCTCTGCCGCCGTGAGCGATGCCGAGATGGCCAAGGCCGCTGAGCGCTTCCCCATCAATCCGCCGCGCAACAAGGAGGAGTACTACTATCGTACCATCTTCGAGGAGCACTTCCCCAGCCGCAGCGCCGCCATGAGCGTGCCCAGCGTACCCAGCGTGGCCTGCTCCACTGCCGAAGCCCTCGCATGGGACAAGGCTTTCCAAAATGTCAACGAGCCCAGTGGCCGTGCTGTCCACGACGTCCATGTAGACGCCGAATAACGGCAGCGCTGAAATAGTCCCTGGGACAGTGTACATAGCAAGGTCGGATCTGGTTTAAGCCAGGTCCGACCTTGTTTTGCAAACATCGCCACTTGTGTTTTTGCCCGCCGAGACATCTCCTCATAGGCGGCGGTAGCTCTCGGGACTTCGCGGCCATGTCTCCTCCGCTCACTGCTCCTCGCATTCATCGGGCCCGGCAGGGAGCTGAGAGAACCGCCTCCTTGCATGGTGTATGGCAAATAGTATCCTCTTTGGGTTGAATAGTCCCAAAGAAACGACCGATTTTTTGCGTAGGATATTGCGAGTCGACGCGGGAAGCCGGGGGAAACGGCGTATCCAGCCGGTCCTTCGCCGTAGCAGCGGCAAATCAGGGAAGATAAGCAAACCTTTGGGTTAGAGCGGTATCAAGACCGTAGGCAATGCCTTGCCCACGTCACTATCTGTGGTCTAGGCCTCTGGGGACGCGGGGTGGCCAATCGCCTCGGGGCCGTCACGCGAAGCCAACTTCCCGCCGGTATCCATATCGTCGGAGGGCGCAAAGTGCACCTGCGCTGATGCGTCCCGGCCTCAGACCTCTTGTCTCTCCTGTATGGTATTCTCCAATCGGTAGGCGGAGGACTAGCGGATAACGTATTTCTTGCCTTGGTAGAGATAAATGCCTCTGGGCAGTCGGTCGAGGGAGTAGCCGGCGATGCGGCCGTCGAGCGTATAGACGGCGGCAGGGTGGGGAGTGACGGTGTCGTCGCTGTTGATGGGGCGGACGGCGTCGGGCGTACTGGAGGTCACGTCGAGGAGTTGCAGGTCGGTGGAGACAATGAGGCCGTCGGTGCAGTTGCAGCGCTGGTTGTCCACCATCGGACCGTTGTCAGGACCACGCACGATGGAGAATTGTCCGCTCCGGCTCATCATGCATCCGTGGCCGTTGCTATTGACGAGGGAGAATGCGCCCCAGCTGTATCCGCGCTGCAGAGAGAAGGAAAAGCCTGAGTTGGTGAAATTGTCAAAGACGAGATTGTGCTCCGATTGTCCCTGAGGCGTATAGTCGTCAAAGAGCTCGTGTCCCTGTGTGCCGGAGAAGTGGTACTGGCCGTCTGTCAGGCTGCAGGTCCATCGGGCAGCCTCTGTCTCGTCGGTTGTAAAGTATTGCCCGCGCTCTGCGCTCTCGGCGAGGTAGTAGTAGCTGTCGTGGCCGTAGGGGCTGAGGTAGAAACGCACCTGATAGGTGTGCCCCGCTTGGGGCATCACAAGGGCGTCTTCGCTTATCGCCGTCAGCTTAGACAGCGCATCGCTGAGGGCGGCTACATCCTCGGCCGTGGCGTCCGTGCGGATGCCGGTGTCGTCGAGCACTCTGTCATAGGCTGCAACGAACTGTTGGCTGGCCTCTAGATGGTCGGCGGGATAGCCCAACTGGCCGATATGGGCATAGAGATCACGCGCCATGGGGACGAGGCGGCTGACCTGGTTGACGAGCTTCTGCCTCTCGGTCAGCGTGCCGGGCAACTGAAATATCTGGGTCCACGTGTAGGTCTTGCCGTTGCAATCGGCGATGTAGCTGCGGCGCACGATGGAGCCCATCTGCTCGTCGCTGACACTCTTGACGCTGTAGGTGGTGCTGGGATTCTTAGGCCTGTAGGCAATGAGTGTCTGCGGCTGCGGTATATCCCCAATGTCGGATACGCTCATCGTCAGAGGGGGCAGTGGAGTCCCGTCCTCCGTCTTGAAGGCATATTGCTGGTCGGTAGGGGTGAGCGTGAAGCCTTGGGAGACAGAACTGGTCGGACTGTCGGACACATAGGTGTAGGCTTCTTCGGGATAAACGGCATAGGCGGCCTCGCCAATCACTTCTATCTTAAATCGCCCGCCCTTCTCGATGATGGACCAGCCGTGGTAGTAGCCGGTACCAATGGTCGCATAGGGCATGATGACCTCGCACTGGCCACTATTGGGCACATCGTCGGCCAAGACATACTTGTACGTCTTGCCGAAGTCTTCGGAGAGTAGGATGCGCACGCGGCTGTGCTTGCCGTACACCTGAGTGCATGGCTCCCAGATGAGCGTGCACGGGCGTCCGGGCGCACGGTCATAGCGGTTGTCGGGCATTTGTAGCGACAAGATCTTGAAGGGGGCACCCTCTACGATATGCAGTCGGATGCGCTTGGAGTCGTAGCGCGAGTGACTGCGCACGGCAGCCAGCAGGGTGTAGTCTCCGGTGCGCGAATCGGCGGAGTAGGGCTCGGTGAGCACATCGTCTCTGACGTCCTTGGGGTCGACGTACAGAGGCTCAAAGGGTACGATATTGTCCCGTGTCTCCTTGTAGGCGGGGCGAAGGGGATTGCTGTACGTGGGATAGAGGGCTACGTCAAAGGGATGGACACTGTAGTAATAATCGGTGGCGTCAGAGGTCGTAACGGGCAAGGCGAACTGGAAATTGGTGCCCTGGGTGACTGTATAATCCGTGCGGATGGCATTGCGGTCGAGCACGGGATCAGCACCCTGCTCCGCATAGGCGCAGGGACGGTTGACGGTCTCGTCATGCTGCACCTCTATGAGGTGCTGGCGCTCCTGGTCAGTATAGTAGTTGAGGTGGACGAGCACTTGTCGCATCTGCAGAATGCTCGATAGGGCAAAGAAGTCACGCGGAGCCCCGTAGCTCATCACGCTTGTGCCACTGCCGGGCTCCGTACAATTGGCGTCGTCCTTCTGGTGGGTATGTGCCGCGCCGAAGCAGTGCCCAATCTCATGGGCAATGGTGGTCGGCGCGTTGATGGCGATGGCTGATCCCTTGGACGGGCCCAGTGCGCTGCCCAGAGAGGCGGCTCCAGCTCTGCCCATTTGAGGGTCGCCGATGACGATGCCGAGGTCGTAGGCGTCGTCGGCTCCGATACGGTGCTCTATGTAGGGGCGGCACTCCAGCATGTCGAGTGCTTGATGGGCCTGCTGGCGGCCTACGCCCGCCACGTCGTCGTAGCTGAAGAGAATGAGGCGATCGTCGCGTACGAGAGTAAAGGCGATGCCCACAGGCTCACGGTAGAGCGAGTTGAGCTTGGCCTCCAGCTCGTCCCACCAGGCATGTACGGCTTGGAGGATTTCCGCGCGGTGAGCGGCGGCGTTTCCGCTGTACTGCGGGAACCATGTGTCGAGGTATTCGGGGGCGATGAGCGTGGCGAGTCGGAAGTGGTAGACACGGCCGGTATTGGGGATTACCGAGGCCTTGCTGTCTGCCGGCAACTGCGAAGGCTGTCCTTGCAGCATAAGCTGCCGGAGGAGCCGGGAGGACGGTTGCTGCGTCTGCAGGAGCAGACGCTGGTATGTCTCGTCGACTGAGACGAGGCAACTGTCGCCAGTCTCCTCACTGGCTGTTGTACGCGGAAGCGTAGTTGTCGCGGGAACGGTCCTGGAGGACGTTGCCTGCACGCGCAGCGGCGAGAGGCTGAGAAAGAAAAGGAGTATGAGTGTGGCGAGAACCGATACTGGGTGGCGGTGTAGGCTGCTGTGATGTCTCATAAGGGTGTCTGCAAGGTCGTGCTTGGTCTTTATCGTATGGCCTGGGGCCAGCAAAGGCGCAAAGGTACGACAATTGCGTCATGCTACAAAGCTTGCCGGTTCTTTTTTGAGAGCAAAAAACTGAAGACGGACAGGCTACCTGCAGCTGGGGGAGCTGTGTGACGGCGAGAGCTACTTGATAGGGCGGAAAAGGTCGGAAAAAAGGGCGTAGACCGACGGATAGAAATGCCCCAGAGCCCGCTGCCTGACTGTCAACAAGCGAGAGGACAGGAGTCGCTTGCAGATGGGGACAGCGCATTGGAAATGGCGGAAAATCAGGCTCGCAACGGGAGGCTACTTGCGGATGAGGAGTACGTCGCCGGCGCGGGGTACAAAGGAGTAGGGACGGTAGTTGATCTTGTAAAGAGTCTTGAGTTGCATGCCGTAGTGCTGGGCGATGCTGTGCATGGACTCGCCGGGCTCGATAGTGTGCCATACGCCCTTCCAGCGG
Source organism: uncultured Prevotellaceae bacterium (assembly GCA_900316315.1). Classification (GTDB taxonomy): domain Bacteria; phylum Bacteroidota; class Bacteroidia; order Bacteroidales; family Bacteroidaceae; genus UBA6382. The sequence goes on along the minus strand of ONCK01000022.1, from coordinate 16,482 downwards.
GCATCGGCTTGTTTCTGCTTCTTCTCCATATAGACTACGTCGCCGTCGTGGAGTTCGATATCCTTGGGTACCTCATTGTACTTGCGCAGCTTGCGGGCCGAGACGCCCATCTCCTTGGCCAGGGACTTGAAGGTGTCGCCTTGGCGGGCGATGGTGTAGAAGTTTTTGTTGCAAGCATAGACGGGATGGTCGGTACTGACTCGCTGCGTCATGCGGTCGATACGCTTGGGGCTGCGCGATACGGCGTAGTCGAGCTTATTGAGGTCGTACGACTCGATGATCTGGATCAGATTGTCGGCGTAGCGGGGATTGGTGGCGTAGCCTGCGGCCTTGAGTCCGCGTGCCCAGCCCTTGTAATCGGTGATCTTGAGGTCAAAGAGACTGGCATATCGACGATTGGTGCGGAGAAAACGGCTGTGGTCCTCGTAACTCTCGGCGGCGCTGCTATAGGCGCGGAAGTGCTCGTTGGGAGCGTCATCGGTGGCAATGATGTAGGGGCCCGTCCAACTGCTGCCGCACTTGATGCCAAAGTGATTGTTGCCCTCCCTGGCGAGGCGGCTGTAGCCTGCTCCGCTCTCGAGGAGACCCTGCGAGAGGGTGATGCTGGCAGGTATCTTGTAGCGTGCCATCTGATCGATGGCCATCTGCATGTATTGGTTGATGTATTCGGTATATCGGGTTCGGGTCTGGGCGAGAGCCGACGGGGTAAGCACGGCGAGCGCCAACAGAAGAGTCAGAATGTGACGTCGGTACATAGCGGACTGAGGTTGTTGCTTGTATGTGCCACAAACTTACGATAAATATCGCTTTGTGCCAAGCCCAAAGGTTAAAAAATATGTCAGTATCTTATTTCGCGCCATCGTTTCCGCCTGTGAAACTCCTCCCAACAAATGACCGCGCTGATATAGCGGATGTATATCGGCGCGGCCATGAGGATACCGTGGAGCAGAATGAGGGATGGCTCCGCGGGGATGGAGTTTGATAACCCTTCTTCGGGCGACAGGAGCGGCTAGCGCTGCGAGCGGAAGGGCACAAGGGGCAGTCCGCTGGTATTGGCTACGGTACCAGGTGACCAGTTGTGGAAGCAGTACTTGACGGCGCGGGGTTGCAAGACCTTGGGCGAGGAGACGACGAGGCGCACGCCCTCGATGCTGGCCTGGGCGGGGTAGTAGACGCCATCGGGGCCGCAGACCTCAAATCCCTCCAGGTCGTCGAAGCGGCTGAAACCGCTCTTGGAGTGGCTGACTTTGAGGTAAACTTTGCTATCCTTGACCTCCATGCTCTCGTACTGCGGACATTCGGGGTCAAAGCCTTGCATCCCGTAGTCGCGGCTCAGGGCCATCATGGCGAGGCGCTCACCGACGGGGCGCTTCATGCTGGGATGGATCTGACGGACTTCGTAAGGGCGCACGAGGTCATTGGTGCTGACACAGCCGACATGGGGCAGCCGGCGCGTGACATCCCACTGGGCCTCACGCAGGAGGGCGGCTTTGTCGCCGGAGACGTCGCCGTAGTGGTAGGGACAGATTTCTACCTCATAGAAGGGGAGGTCGCCTTGTCCCCAGCGCTGACGCCAAGCGGAGATGAGATTGGACAGACGGTCGGCATACTGGTTGTGATGGCTGACATTGGCTTCGCCTTGATACCAGATGAAGCCCTTGAGCGTATAGCCTTCGATGGGATGGATCATACCGTTGTAGCGCACGATGGGCGTATTGGTCTTGCCCTTGCTGAGCGAGGCCTTGTCCTGCTTGAGATCGGTGTAGCTGCGGCAAATCTCGGCGGGTGTCCAGGACTCGACAGTGGTGGCGCCCCAGCAGGAGGCAATCATGCCGACGGGTACCTGCAGCGCGTCGACCAGCGTGGAGCCGAAGAAGTAGCAGACGGCACTCCAGGGCGTCACAGTCGCGGGTGAACAGTCCTTCCACGGCGCAGCGACGCTGTCGGCTGGGGTGAGTTGCAGATTGTGGGACACTGTGGCGAGGCGGAGCTTGCCGCTGTACTTGAGCGAACCGATGATTTCCTGATTGACATGGTCGATAACGCGGTTGTTGCGGCCCTGGAGGCTCATCTCCATGTTGCTCTGGCCGCCACCGAGCCATACCTCGCCGATGAGGACGTCCTTGATGACGAGCTTGTCGCCGTCGGAGAGGGTGAGCTCATAGGGCGTGAAGCTGCCCTTGGGCGTCGGCAGGCGGAGCTGCCATCGGCCTTGGGCGTCGCTGCGGGTCTGTACGGTCTTTCCGCCCCACGAACCGCGTGCGGTGACGCGGCTGTTGGGCTTGGCGAAGCCCCAGAGCTTGCAGTCGCTCTGCTGCTGTAGGACCATGCCGTCGCTGATGAGCGGCGCCGGCTTGACTTTGGCTCCGGCCGTGAGGGCGAGGAGCAGGAGGGGAAGGGTGAGAAGTATCTTCTTCATGTCTATACGGTTTTGTGGTATTTCGTAGCTGTCAGGCAGGGCCTTTGCCGAAGTCGGTACCATCGGCGAAGCAGCGCCTGTGTTTCCGATGCAGATCCGTCAGCACGTGTCCTGGTGGCACGGGTCGCCGTAGGTTGCGGGCGGAGCCTGTGGGGAGGATGTGCCGGTCCGCAGGCTCAGGCCAGGCATCACCGGCTGACGAGGCAAGGGAGGATGGCCGCCGGATGAGATACAAACTTACGCATTTCTTGAAATAAAAAGAAACAATGCGGTGCAAAAAATGCGAATATCGGATGATCTGCTTTCCGGCCTGTCTCCTCGAGTCGTGGACAAGGCGGGCCGCGTGACTTCGGTCGCGGGCGGACAAAAGACTACCTGACGCAATGGCCTCACCGTCGCCGTGTCTACGATGACAGCAGATACCTGATCGGTAGCAGGCGCCTGGACCGTACCACCGACATGCGCCAAGGTCACTGACAGAGGGCGTAAGCCCCTGATAAGTACTTTTATCATAACTAGAAAGATGGAACTTGATTTAAGCCTTTTGCGGTTTTGGATGCTGCCACGTCTCTTGGCTTAACATGATCTTAAGACATACGGGGCGGACGGCCTGTCTGGCGTTCTTGTCTATCCCTTAGACGGACAGAGGAATAAAAGTAAAAATCCACGACCTCCTTTTCTCCGTATTCTGCAGGGCGGAGCATGGGGGGTAGAACATATTTATCTGTGATCAAAAAGGAGGTATTGGAGCAGTTGCTGGCAGATTGCCTGCATGCCGTCGTAGGAGGGATGTCCCTGCTGCTTGTCTATGTCGTGGAGACGCAGGAGAGGCACGTCGTAGTGGCGGCAGATCTCGACTACGGAGCTATTGATTTCCTCCTTGAGCTGACTGTTGAGCATGTAGACGATGTGTGCCTTGGGATAGGTCTGCTTGAGCAGCCAGAGCGTCTTGGCTGCGGCGGGACGGAAGGAGCGCAAGTCTTGCTCGGTCCAGTCCTGCCACTTATATTCGCCGATGGGAGACCCTGCCCAGCTGTCATTGGTGCCTCCCTCTACGATGATGAGGCGCGGCGATCCGAGGTTGGTGGCGCGGGTGACAAAGGCAGAGCTGATCTTGATGGCTTTGTTGTAGCTCGTGTAGCACACGGTGGCGCCGGAGTACGAGTTGTTGCGGTCGAGCTTGAGGCCGCTGGCCTTGCGGAAGAGTTCCCACCAGGTCTGGCAGGGCTTCGTGACGTCATTGCCCTTGTGGGGATACCACTGGGCATTGTCTACGGGCGTCGTATAGCCCTTGAAGGTGGAGTAGGAGTCGCCCAGAATGGAGAAGGGTGAATACTTTTTCAGCTGGCGTACCTGCTTGGGTGTCAGGGTGACCGTGGCCGAGTCACACTTGCCGCAACAGTCATGTTGAGCCAAGGCAGGAGTAGCCAGCAGGAGGGTCAACATGAGGATAAGAGGGTGTATCAATCTCATGAGGATATACTTTTTGTCGCAAATGTACGATTTTTTCTCTTATTTACGTCTGTATAAGACCTTACATTGTGCCGACGAACTAAAATTTTTGCCTGACCGCTCACCTCCGGAGGCATCTCGTATGAACCCATCCGCCCGCCCCTTGCCATTGCGCCCTACGTCCCTCCATAGATGGCCCGTCCGCTTGTCGCAAGGTGGCTTGCTGTATGATGTCCTACGCCCGTCAGCCCTATGGATAAGCTGCTGCTGATGACAATGAGCATACCGTTCTTGTCTGAGGCAGCCCTCGTCAGGCCCGCGCCGGAGGACCGCAGGACTGAGCCCACCACGGACGTGGCACCAAAGTGTCTGGATGACGCATTTTTAGGCTCTGTGCGTAGACATTATCACCAAATTATTTGTACTTTTGTCCCCCGTAACCACATTAGCCAATATGATCAGCAGCCTTATCAGTCCGGCGGGCATTCTCTTGGGACAAGGGTTCCCGTTTCTCAGTATACTTTGTGTCATAATCGGATTGGTGGGCGTTGCTTGGGGAGCCGACCGCTTCACCGACGGAGCCGGAGCTTTGGCACGCCGTATGGGGGTGCCCCAGATCGTAATCGGACTGACCATCGTCGGTTTTGGTACCTCCGCCCCCGAGCTCTTCGTCAGTCTCACCTCGGCCCTGCGCGGTCAGGCGGGTATGGCGCTGGGCAATATTGTCGGCAGCAATATATTTAATGTACTCTTTATCGTAGGTATCTCAGCCGCTATCACTCCGATAGCCGTCGCACGCTCCACGGTCTCCAAGGACATCCCCTGGGCAGTGGGTGCCTCTGTGCTCCTGCTCCTGCTCTGCCTTGACGGCAAGCTGTCCAGAATCGACGCGGCGGTGCTGCTGGCCGGTATGGCGGCATTCTTTGTCTACACCCTGCGCATGGCGCGTCACGGCAAGGCCGAGACGGAGGATAAGGAGGCACGCCCGATGAGCATGCTCCTATGTGTCGTGTGGATTATCGTGGGCCTGGCCTGTCTGGTCGTGGGCAGCCAGATATTTGTCAGCGGCGCATCGGACATTGCCCGCCAGTTGGGCGTGAGCGATGCCGTCATCGGCCTCACCATAGTCGCCGGGGGCACGTCGCTGCCGGAGCTCGCCACCAGCGTGGTCTCGGCCCGCAAGGGACAGAGCGCACTGGCCATTGGCAATGTCATAGGTAGCAATGTCTTCAACATCCTGATGATCCTCGGCATCACGGGCGCTATCCAGCCCCTGCGGACTGCGGGCATCACGATGGTCGATTTTGGCATGATGATTGTCAGTATCCTGCTCATGTGGCAGATGTCGTACAGCCGTTTCCGCGTCAGCCGCGGGGAGGGTTGCTTGCTGGTGGTCCTCTTTGCCGCTTATATGACGTGGCTTGTGGTCCACGCTTGATAAATCCATAGAGTAAGAGAGATGAGTGACGGACATTTCAATCGCGCCCTGCTCCCCCACGGAGAGTATCAGAGTGGTCTCAAGGTAGGCCGTGCCATGCAGCGGCAGCAGTGTGCCGAAGCCCTCGACGAAGCCCTGAGCGAGACGGTGACCCCCGAGGAGGCTGTCCGTATCAAGGAGCACTACGAGGAGCGACTCAAGGCGAAGCCCGTATAAGCGAGTGACGACAGGCACCCTGCGGGCCTGCGGCGAGAGTCCCGCCGCTGAAGATAGATTATATATAAACAACGATTGACAATATGAAGAATTACACATTTATCATCAGCCTCGTAGCAGGGGCCGTCCTCCTGCTGCCCCGCTCCGTCGAGGTCAGGGCCTCACGGCCTGCGGCACCGGCAGTCAGTGTCTCTGTCACCGGCGATGTCAAGACGGTACCCGGCAAGGGACAGCCAGCCGGTAAGAAACAGAAACCGGCTGACAAGGCCGGGCAAGCGAATGCCAAGGCCAAGAGTGACAGCGTACCGCCGGTCAAGCAAGTCTTCTGCGACAAGACGAGCATGCTCCAGGTGAGCAAGGAGAAGGACGAATGGTACTTTACCGTACCCGACAGTCTCCTCGGCCGGCTCATCCTCACCGTTACACGCTTTACCGCCACACCGGCCGGCATCGGCACCTACGGAGGTGAGGAGGCAGGCGAACAAACCGTCTACTTCGAGATGTCGCCCGACAAGGACAAGCTCCTTCTGCGCAGCAATATTCTCTACAATCAGGTCGACTCCACCGACGAAATCAGCCAGGCCGTGCGCAATGCCTCCGAGGACCCTATCCTTGCCGCTTTCAAGATAGAGAAGCGCGTCGGCAAGGCCTATAAGATCAAGGTGGGTTCATTCTTTGTCCAGGACAATTCGCTCGGCGTGCCTGCTATGGAGCGCCAGAGATTCAAGCTGGGCAGTCCCGTCCCCGGCGCAAACTATATAGAGAGCATCCACAGCTACCCCATCAATACGGAGGTACGCACCGTGCGTACGTACACCAGTTCTCCCCTGGGCGGACCAACTTCTCTCGCCGCCTATATCGCCAATACAGTGTCTGTAGGCCTTAACGTCTCCTTTGTAGTCCTGCCCAAGGACCCCATGCCGATACGCCTCTTTGATCCTCGCGTCGGATACTTCACAGATTCTTACTACACCTTCAAGGACAATCAGCAGAGCGTAGGCGTCACGCGCTTTGTCACGCGCTATCGCCTCGAGCCCAAGTCGGCCGAAGACGCCAAGCGCCAGCAGGCCGGCGAACTCATCGAGCCCAAGAAGCAGATTGTCTACTATATCGACCCCGCAACACCCAAGAAGTGGCGTCCGTACCTCATCGCTGGTGTCAAGGACTGGAATGTGGCCTTTGAGCAAGCCGGCTGGAAAAACGCCATCACCGCCAAGGAGTGGCCTGAGGGTGACTCTACCATGAGCCTCGAGGATGCGCGCTACAGCGTCATCCGTTATCTCGCCTCATCGATTGAGAATGCCTATGGTCCTCAGGTTCACGACCCGCGTAGCGGCGAGATCATTGAGAGCCATGTCGGATGGTATCACAACGTGATGAGCCTCTTGCACTCCTGGTACATGATCCAGACAGGTAATGTCGACCCTAAGGCCCGCACGATGAAGTTTGACGACCACTTGATGGGACAGCTCATCCGCTTCGTCTCCTCCCACGAAATCGGCCATACGCTCGGATTGCGCCACAATTTCGGCTCGTCGTCCACCGTGCCCGTCGACAGTCTGCGCAGCGCTGCCTGGGTACACGCCCACGGCCATACGCCCTCCATCATGGACTATGCGCGTTTCAACTACGTGGCCCAGCCGGGCGACGGTATGACGGAGGAAGACCTCTTCCCCCGCATCGGCGACTACGATAAGTGGGCTATCGAGTGGGGATACAAGCCTGTCCCTCAGGCTACCGATGCTGAGAGCGACCGCTACTTCATGGATCAGATTACGACTCAGCGTCTTGCCTCCAACCGCCGTCTCTGGTGGGGCGACGGGGAGAAGGGACGTCCTGACCCCCGCTGCCAGACCGAGGACCTCGGCGACGATGCCGTCAAGGCTAGCACCTATGGCATCCTCAACCTGCAGCGCATGATCAACAAACTGCCTGATTGGACCTACTGGGGCAACGATGTCAACAGCGACAACCTCAAGGAGACTTACGATCAGCTTTGCAGCCAGTTGTATCGCTACGTGGGCCATGTACGCCGCAATCTCAACGGCTACTATTTCAACCAGAAGACGGTCAATGAGAAGGGCGCCATCTATGAGCCCGTGCCTCGTGCCAAGGAGAAGGCCGTGCTTCCCTTCTTTGACAAGTACGTATTCCACGAACCGACCTGGCTGACTAATGTCTCCTATTTTGACCGCGTCAGCAGCAGCAAGGAGGAGTTCTACGACCGCTTTGCCGACCGCACCTTTGCTTATCTCGTCAGCAGCGCTACGCTGGACAAGATGTGCCCCAACTATCCTGTCTCTGAATACCTGCCCGAGTTGGAGGGCTACGTCTTCACGGAACTCAAGTCGGGCAGCCCCGTCTCCGCTTACCGCCGTATGCTGCAGCGCAAGATGATAGACGGCCTCGTCAGCTACTTCAATGCCAACAAAGCTTCCTCTGGCAGCGACGCCACCGCCTGTGTGCTCCTTACGCTCCAGCAGCTCCGCCAGCGTACTGCGCAGGCCTCACGTACAGCCTCCGATAGGATGACGCGCGCTCACTATGCGCAGCTCTCCGACCAGATTAGCCGTGCGCTCGTGGTCAAATAGCCACAGCAGCCGGTCGGACCGCTGAAAGACAAGGTCCGACAGGCTGTAAAATAAGGTCCGACTTAGTTCTTGCTAAGTCGGACCTTGTCTTGTATATGGCGCGATGTGTGTCGGGCCGTATCGGGAGGCAGGAGGAGAGATTACTCGCGTATCTGTCCGTGGCCATGGATGATCCACTTGGTAGTGACGAGCGACTCAATGCCCATAGGACCACGGGGACCGAGCTTCTGGGTGCTGATGCCTATCTCGGCACCGAGACCAAACTGGCCGCCGTCGGTGAAGGCGGTGGACGCATTCCAATAGACGCAGGCGGCATCTACGAGCCGTTGGAATTGAAGCGCACGGGTGGCGTCGTCGGTGATGATACACTCGCTGTGACCTGATCCGTGGTCGGAGATATGCTGTAGCGCTTCGCCCATGCCGTGGACGGTGCGGACGCCCATCGCATAGTCCATCCACTCCGTGTCCCACGTCGTATCATCGGCCTCGTGGAGCAGTTCGGCGGGATAGTTTCCACTGAGCGCCTTGAGGGCAGCCTCATCGGCGTAGATGCGTACCTGGTGAGCCGTCAGCGGAGCGCAGAGTTTGGGTAGGTCGTTGAGACGCAGCTCGTGGATGAGCAGCGTGTCAAGGGAGTTGCACACGGCAGGGCGACGTGTCTTGGCATTGTTGATGATGGCGGCCCCCATATCGGTATCTCCCGACTTGTCAAAGAAGGTGTGGACGACTCCGGCGCCCGTCTCGATGCAGGGTACCTTGGCATTGTCGCGAACAAACTCGATGAGCTTCTTGCCGCCGCGTGGTATGCAGAGATCCACGTAGCCTCGTGCCTGGAGGAGCTCGGCTGTTGCCTCGTGGGTGGCAGGCATCAGCTGGCAGGCGTATGCTGTCGGACTGTATCTGTGGAGTACTTCCTGGATGAGCGCTACTGCTGCCTCATTGGTCGCCTGGGCGTCTTTGCCCCCCTTGAGGATACAGGCGTTGCCGCTCTTGTAGCAGAGCGAGAAGACGTCAAAGGTCACATTGGGACGTGCCTCGTAGATGACGCCAATCACGCCGTAGGGCACACTCTGACGCAAGAGGTCGAGCCCGTTGGGGAGTACCTTGTGCTGGACGACGCGCCTTACCGGCGAGGGCATATCTGCGACCGTGTGCATGCTGTCGGCGATATCCTTGAGCCGCTTGGTGGTGAGCTTGAGCCGGTCGTAGATAGGACTCTCTGGGTCCATGCGGCTGAGATCATCGCTGTTGGCATCGAGGAGGTCTGTCTGGTGGGTGATGATGGAGTTGGCTACTTCGTGGATGATGCGGCTGCGCATATCATCGCTCATCTCGGCAAGGAGAACAAGTACTTTTTTTGCATTGACAAATATCTGGTTCATCTTACGGTATATGTTTGGGGGATGATAATATCCAGTCCTGTCATCGTTGGGTCTCGGGCCCGTCCGACAGGTACTCGGGCTCGATAGACCAGTGCCACTGGTCAAAGTAGAGGTTGCCGCCGCTCCACTCCACCTCGCCGCGCTGGAAGTCGACGGTCTCGCTGCGCGGATACTGCTTGGCGGGATAGAGGCGGTCGCCGTAGTCCTGGTTGACCACGAGGCGCCACGAGTCGATACCACCGAGGAAGAAGTAGCGCTCTGCCTCGGAGTCGGCGTAAGTCGGGATGCCGAATGATTGGTCCACGGGCACCCATCCGTAGCCCTCAAAGTAGGCTTCGGCCCAGTCATGCATGCCGCAGTGGCCAGGATGTAGGGTGAAGCCGCTCTGGAAGTGGGCAGGGATGCCGCTTAGGCGGCACAGCGTGATGAAGAGAAGCGATACTTGGCCGCAGTCTCCGTGGCCGTTGGCGACGACATACTCGGGTATGTTGTCTATGGTCGAGTATTCGCGGGCGCTGGCCCAGGGGAAATGATTGTTGATCCAGGTGAAGATGCTGCGGGCTTTGAGATAGGGATTGGTAATGCCCGCTGTGAGGCTGTCGGCCAGAGCCCTGAGACGCGGCGTGAAGCGTATGTGGCGTGCCTCCTCGCGGGTGTAGCGGCGGTAGAGGGCCGAATGGGTCTTGTAAGGACGTACATTCTCAGGACGGATGGCGTGGTACTCGCCATAAGGCTGGAGCTCAAACTCCTCAGTAAAGACGGTTGGCTGCCCCTTGACGGCGCGCTGCTCCATGTAGACCGTGGAGTGGGTGGCCGAACGGGGACTGATGGTGTAGGGCTGGCTGGCCGAGAGGAGCTTGACGCCGGTATGTCGCTTGAGGCTGCGATGGGGGAAGGGCAGCCAGCAGCGTATCACCTCACCCTCGGGCACGGCGTCCGCATTGACCGTGAGCGTATACTTGACACGTACGTGCTTGGGCTGTGCCAGCCTGTGGGTAGACTTGTTGGCCTGCTGCATGATGAGCGGCAGGTTGACACTGTCGGCCAGGTCGGCTTCGTCGAGTCCGGCAGGGGTCTGCCTGGCCTTGATGGCGGCACACTCGGGGTCGATGCGGAAGAGATTGGGCGCTGCATTGTGGAAGTAGCGCTTCTCTCCGTCCAGCGTCATCGTCTCGAGGGCGCGGCTGGCTTCCCAGCGGTCGAGCTGGCTGTCGGTCACGTTGGGGATATAGCGCTGGATATAGGCCTTGACGTCGGCGCGGGTCTTATTGAAGTCGAGCAGTAGCCGGTGATGCAGGTCTTGCTCCCAGCTGTAGTCGGCTCGGCTCTGTAGGGGCAGGGCGAGGGTGAGACCCAGGAGGATGAGACGCGCAGCCCGGCTGACTTGGGTGGCTGTACGGGAAAAGAGGACAGGCTTGTTGTTCATGTGCAGTAGCTTTGGGATGAGACTATAGTTTGATAAGGCCAATGCCTGGGCGGTCAGGCAGGGTGATTTTGCCCTTGACGACCTCCATGCCGCGGAAACGGTCATTGGCGATGAGGAGGTTGCCGTCGAGGTCGGCAAAGTCTACCGCGGGGCTCAGCTGGGCGGCAGCGCTGACGGCACAGCTGGTCTCCGTCATACAGCCTACCATGACCTTCATGCCGAGGGCGCGGGCAAAGGTCAGCATCTTCCAGGCCTCATGCATGCCCGTACACTTCATCAGTTTGATATTGATACCCGTAAAGGCGCCCTTGACCTTGACGACATCCTTGAGGCGCTGTATGCTCTCGTCGGCAAAGATCGGCAGGGGACTGTGCTCGGTCACCCAGGCGATATCGTCGAGCTGCTCCTTGGGCATGGGCTGCTCCACCATCACGATGCCCCGCTCCTTGAGCCAGTAGATCATGTCGAGGGCTTTCTGGCGGTCCTTCCACCCTTGGTTGCAGTCGACCGCGATAGGTAGCTGGGTGACGCTGCGTATGGTCTCAATCATCTCCTTGTCGTTGTCTCGGCCGAGCTTGACCTTGAGAATGTTGAATTTGGCGGCACATTCCTCTGTCTTCTGCTTGACGACTTCAGGTGTGTCGATACCTATGGTGTAGGTGGTGTTGGGCGCTTTGTCGCGGTTGAGACCCCATATCTTGTACCAGGGGGCACCAAGCAGTTTGCCCACGAGGTCGTGGAGCGCGATGTCCACTGCGGCCTTGGCAGCGGTGTCGCCGTCGGAGAGAGAGTCGACATAGGTGAGAATATCGTCTATCTGGAAGGGGTCGGCAAACGAGCTGAGGTCTACCTTGTCCAGAAATGTCATGACGCTCTGCACGGTCTGTCCGAGGTAGGGCGGCATGGAAGCCTCGCCGTAGCCGGTCACACCGTCGTACTCGAGCTCTACCTGTACGTCGGGGGTCGTCGTGCGGGAGTAGGTGGCCACGGTGAAGACGTGGCGCAGCTTGAGCTCATAGGGGAAGTAGCGCAGCTTCATGCGCGCCTTGGATGGATGACGGTTGATGCCGGGCATGGTGGCGGCGGTCAGACGATGCCCTTGTATGGAGGGAAGGGAGAGGGTAGAGCCCGCGAGGGCGAGCGCTGAAGTCTTGAGAAATTGTCTGCGTGTAGTCATAGTGTCAATATTTGGTCTGGATAGCGTCTTATTTATTAGAGGATAAGGGCTTCGGCGGTCAATGGTAGAAGTCATTGTGGTCGGTCGTTGTGATGTCGGGGTCCTGATTGAGATAGGGCAGGATGCGGCTGGCAAAGAGCAGGCGACCGGTGTCGTAGGCATCGTAGAGACTGTCGGAGGGTAGGAAGCTGCTGATATGGACCGTGCCCAGCGAGTGGATGAAGCGTCCGCCTCCCATGTAGAGGCCCACGTGGCTCACGTGCAGGCGGCTGGTCGCCGTGGCTTTGCGGCCGAAGAAGACGAGGTCGCCGGGGCGGAGATTGCTATAGTCAGGCGCAATCTCGATGTGGTCACCCTTGAGGTACATCTGCGAGGCGTCGCGCGGGATGATAATATCGTTCATGTAGAGCACAGTGCGTACAAATCCGCTGCAGTCCATGCCCTTGGGCGTCATGCCGCTCCAGAGGTAAGGCGTGCCGATGAGGCGGCGGGCGGTGCGCAGGAGGCTCCCGGCGCTGTGGTCAAGGCTCTTGCGCCACTGCTTCAGGGGCATGGCGAGCGAGCGGTCGAGGTATCCGCGCAGGCCGTTGGGGAGCTCGACATGATAGCTGTGCTTGAGCGTCTCAAGGAGGCGCAGGCGGTTGCCGGCTACAACGTCGCTCACGGGATCAGCACCGGCCTTGTCGGCACTCATCACCTGTCCCCACAGCGCTGTGACGACCAGCAGCGGACCACTGTTCCACTTACGCAGTTGCTCGCGTGTCACGATCTGTACGGCAGCGCGCTCTACCCAACCCAGATAGTGGTCAGGCGTCTGTATCTGGTACCAGCCGTTGCGCTGGATCACCCTCACGGGGGTGCCCATCATGGCCTGAGTAGACTGGGCGGCGTCGTAGTCGGGGCGGGAGCGCAGATTGCACACCGAGTTACGGATGATGCCCCATGTGGCCTCGCCCAGTCCATTGTCGTCGGGCATGACTCGAATGCTGTTGAGCACCTGATAGCCTCTGTCCTTGAGTCCCTGCTCCAGCGCCTGACTGGCGGGACGGCTTGTCGTCGTGCCGGTGAGCAGGGCATTGGTCCCGTCGGCGTGGATAGCTATCTGGTAGATGGCCGTGCGGCTGTCGGGAGCGTAGACTCCCTTGATGCTGTCGCTGAGGTGCTGTATGGGCTGAGGCAGCTCTTGGGCACTGAGTGCCAGGGGAGAAAACAGGGCTGCGAGAAGGGATATGAAGAGGAGACGATGCATACCTTTGTCAATTTTTTGGGGTTTTCTGTGAGGCAAATTTACTAAAATCTTATGTATTATATTCCATATTGCTATATTTTATCCCTGTTTTATGCAGATTATTTGTAGCCCTGTATATGCCGTGAGGGGATACGGACTTGGCAGACAGTCGTTTGCACCTGTCTTTCCGGCGACAGTGAGTCTGGTGTCGGTTGGCCAGTGGAGTGTGGTGAGATATGGAAGGGTGAAATAATGAGGTTGGCAAGACACAGTGGCGCAAAAATGTTGTACTTTTGCCGGCACTAACACCAGAAATGTGATGAAAAGAACTTTGTCACTCCTCCTCGCAGCGTTTGTCTTGGCCCTTCCAGCCGCCGCTGCGACTCTTGACACGCTGACCCTGGTCACCAAGTCTGAGCGATGGTCCACGGTGGTTCCGAGCGGGATACGGGTGGAATATACGTTCAACGGCGTCGTGCCGGCCCTGTCATCTACGCCTGCCGCTGCGGCTTACGACCAATGGATCACGGAGGCCTGCCGCCAACTACTATCCGGACCGGCTACCGATGGCACGTCACTGCTGACAGGTCTGGACCGCCAACTGCTGGCCATCGGCCTGCGCCAGCGTCCATCGAAGTCACGTGTGGCTTCGCCGCTCTCGCTCGATGTGGACGTGCGCCGTGTCTACGAGACGTCGCGCATCATTACCATGAAGGCCTCGCTTGTCTATTATGATAGCGTGGGCGAGCGCTGCGAAGTGGTACGCGAACGGAGCCTGCCCAAGACCTCAGCCGCTGGTGTCACTTGGGACAATCTGGTCAAGAGCAAGTCTGCCGCTCGCCTGCATCAGCAGGCTGCAGAGGCCGTACGGAGCTTCTTCGGCGTCAGCGACTGGACCAATCTCAAGTCACGTCTCACGGGCGGTGACGCGATATCGCCGTCAGCCTTCCCGCTACCCAAGCAGGGACCGGCCTTTGAGAGCTACGGCATCCGTCTGTGCTACGATGCAGGCGAGATAGCACCGGCGTCATACGGACGCCCGACGGCCCTTATCCCTTATTCTAAGATATCTTCCCTCTTTACTCAATCTGCCAAACAACTCCTGCGATGACTGACCGAATTCTTCAGACGACCGACTGGGCGCCCAATGTGATACTTGTGGATATAGACTGGATCGACAAACTTGTCTTTGATGTGTCGGTCAACTTTGAGCGTGTCCTCGAGCGGCGTATTCCCAAGATGGGGCTGCCCGACTGGGCTGACTACGTCTCTCTCGACGGCGGCTTGCGCCCGGGAGACAACGAGGTGCAGGTGTTGCTCGTCTACACCAAGGGGCATGAGTGGCTGCACAACTGTCTGCCTGCCGACCTCCTCGGCGGACTCGACGGCAAGGCCTTCAAGGACCGCATCGGCGAGTTCCGCTTTGCCGTAATCCCAGTGGAGGGCGAAGTCATCGACAAGGGCGAACTGATGAAGCAGAGCCTCGAGGCCTTGATGAGCGAGGAGCGCATCAAGCGTCTGATGGTGGTCGGCGACCTCGACAGCTACGGCAACCAGCTGCGCGAGGCGATGGACGGAGGCGACAAGCAGACAACCCTCTATGTGCTCGAGCCGCAGACGGGCTTCCACTGCGCCCAAGAGATGCTGCCCTACTCGGTACTGGCTGCCCTCGGTATCCGCAGCGAGGAACTGAAATAGCAGCCTGGCTATATGGCGGACAATCGGCGACGCTATCCGGCTTGAACTGACCGAAAGCGAGAAATCACTATAGGTGAATCGTATCTGCCTCCGCCAAGAAGTCTCATAAGCAGCTGAGCTCCAGCCTGCTGCCCAATAGACCGAAACAAGACTATTTGTGCTTATGCGGTAAATATTCCTCAAGTCCTTGTAAAGCATTGATTTTTTTGTCTGTTGTTGAGCGCCTCGATGCCTGACTGATTCAGCTTTCTCGGCAAATTCCCCGTGAAGCGACATGGGTGGGCAAGTCCTCGAATTTTAGCCGACGGAGCAGCGCCTGATTAGTTCAGTCTTCGCGACAATTCCTCCGTGAAGCAATATGGGAGGGCAAGTTCACGCGTTTTGCCCAACGTACAAGCCTCCGACTAGTCCGCTTCTTACATCGGCCTGTGCCCGCCTTGCCCGCATAGGAAATGCTTCCTCCATCAGTTAGCAAGCAATCTATTTTATTTATATATACTTCGTTATAATTGATTTCAAGAACTCACGATTTATTTGGTCTATAATGAATATTCTTAATGGAAAGTTTATCAAAATGGAATTTGAATGTTACCACTAATATCTTCACTTACCATAGAGCAATCTTGCAATTTATGCAAATCTTCAATATGACTTATCAGATTATTATAATTTTCAAGATTCTCTATCTCTTCACGCCTTGCTTTGCTCAACTTACAAAACTCTTCTTCTTGTTCTAGTCCTGCAAATCGTCGTCCACATAGGTTAGCGGCAATGCCTGTTGTAGAACTGCCACTGAATGGGTCTAAAATCCATTCGCCTTGATTAGTTGAGGCAAGAATCATACGAACAAGAAGACGCAAAGGCTTTTGGGTAGGATGCTTCCCACAAGTTTTTTCCCAACGGCCGATAGCCGGCATTCGCCATACATCAGTCATTTGCTTACCGCCATTCAGCTCTTTCATCAAGTCATAGTTGAATTTGTGTGGAACTTTCTGCATTTTTCTTGCCCAGATTACAAACTCTGTAGAATAGGTAAAGAAACGACAAGAAATATTAGCAGGAGGATTAGTCTTCTGCCACGTAATCACATTCAGAATCTTATATCCAAGTTCCGTAAGACAATTTGCCACAGAAAAGATATTGTGATAAGTGCCACTTATCCATATTGTGCCATTATCTTTCAGTTTGTCACGGCACAAGCGTAGCCATCCCATATTGAATGCCATCACGTCATCTTGCGACTTACCTTTGTCCCAATTCCCTTTATTCACGCATACGACTTTACCGCTCTGCAACGATATTCCACCATTGGAGAGAAAATAAGGAGGGTCGGCAAATATCATGTCGAACTTGAAATCAAACTCTTTGAGAAGTTTAAAACAATCACCATGAGCAAGGATGAAATCGTTGTTGGGTGATTTGTAATATGCCTGTACCATAATATTCTGTGTTAAG
>ONCK01000019.1 GCA_900316315.1 uncultured Prevotellaceae bacterium | reverse complement strand
AAGCCCCGGCACGCCGATGGTACTGCACCACAATGCGGGAGAGTAGGTCGCCGCCGTTTTTAAGAGAAGGGCGTCCTGGTCAGCAATGACCGGGACGCTCCTTTTTTTGCTTTTTTATCCCCGTTGCCTCTCTTATGGCCTTCGCCTCTCGTCCCAGCTTCTATTCTGCTATCCACGTTTCCCATCTCTCTTTGTCTTTATCTCCTATTTTTGTGCTGCTTAATTCTCGTTTTTTTGTAGATGAGGCGATGCGTGTTGTAATTGCTACGCAGCTTTAGGACTGATTCAGAAGGAGAGGGTATGGCAGGTGGACCGTCGGATACGAGGTGGATTTTTGAGATAGTGGAGGAATAATGTCTGCTGAGCCCAAAATAATAAGGTAATACAGCTGTGGTTTTATATTTTTTTGTCTATTTTTGTCCATCGGATAGCCGTCCGGCGGGACGGTGTTTCTGTCTTAATGGAATATTAATATAGCGTTTGCTACTGTTCGTTGTGCTCTGAAACCTGAGAAATTTCACAATGTCAACGCCAGATTAAGTTGTAAGCGCCCAAGCGATAGCATGGGCGTGGATTTATCGGCGTTGGCGGGCATCTCAGGGCCTCAGAGCACGGATAATATCGACGTCCGTGCCTCTTTTTTGTGTCCTGAGATGCCTGCCTAACGATAGTTACATGCGCTTAAAACTATTGCTACATGTCCAATCAAAACCTGGGCGGGGCCAAGATGGCCAAGAACGACGAGTTTTACACCCAGCTTACTGACATCAACAAAGAGATACAGGCTTATCTGGATTATAATCCTGATATCTTCCGAGACAAGACCGTCCTTCTGCCTTGCGACGATCCTAAGTGGAGTAACTTTACCAAGTTCTTTGCACTGAACTTCCAATTGTTTGGCATCAAACGGCTCATCAGCACGAGTTATGCCCTTGATGCCAAAAAGGCCAAGTACGGCATAGAGCCATCACTGTTTCCCGAAGAGGAATATGACCCGAAATTTGACCCTTCAAAATGGCAGACAAGAGGGAAAATATTCATTCTCGACCGAGACATCAACGGAGACGACCGCATAGACTTTGACGACCTGCAATGGGATTATTTAGAGGGAGACGGCGATTTTCGCAGCAGGGAAGTTACACAATTGCGTAACGATGCCGATATAGTTATAACAAACCCTCCATTCTCTCTGTTTCGGGAATTCATAGCTTGGCTTATGGAAGGAGGAATACAATTCTCTATCATCGGCAATATGAATGCAATAACCTACAAGGAGGTGTTTCCACTCATCAAAGACAACAAGGTGTGGTTAGGGCCATCTATAAGTTCCGGGGATAGAGAATTTGGAGTACCAAAGGAATACCCCCTAAATGCAGCAGGTTGGCGTATTGATGAAAATGGGAACCATTTTATTAGAGTAAAAGGTGTTAGGTGGTTTACTAATATTGAACATGGTCGCAGACATGAACCTCTATCACTCATGACTATGGCCGACAACATCAAGTTCAGCAGCCACAAGGACTTGCGAGGACGGAAGGAATACCAGCACTACGACAACTACGATGCCATTGAGGTGCCTTATACTGATGCTATACCATCAGACTACGATGGGAAAATGGGTGTGCCTATTTCATTCCTCGATAAGTACTGCCCAGAACAGTTTGAAATTATAGGCCAGACGCAAGGCGATTCTGGTAAGGAACTTGGATTAAAGCCATTCGACAGGGAATTAAAGAAACTCAATCCAAGCTTAAGAGACGGACAACTCTATTACATGGAAAATGGCATTCCTGTGAAACCATATGCACGCATTTTAATCCGCAAACAACAACTATGAATACTACTCTACGCACCAACATTACTATAGCCGACCTCTGCAAGGGATTCGTTTACAATGAGAGTGAGGGCAAAGGCTTGTATGGCTGGAACGGCAAGCTCATCATCCAGCCCGAATACCAGCGCAACTACATCTACAACGATGGAAAGAAAGACGTTTCCGTAGTACAGTCTGTACTCCGGGGATTTCCCATCGGACTGATATATTTCACGCTCCGTGACGATGGAATGTACGAGGTTCTTGACGGACAGCAGCGCATCACCTCTTTAGGACGTTTCTTCACCAACAAACTACCCATTGTCTATGACGGAAGGGAACAGAACTATAACTCCCTCGATGAGGACTTGAAGAAGAAGTTCTCCGAGACACTACTTACCATTTACATCTGTCAGGGTACTGAGAAAGAAATCAAGGACTGGTTCCAGATCATCAACATAGGTGGCGTGCGTCTCAACGATCAGGAAATGCGCAATGCCATTTATTCTGGGCCTTTTATCACGGCACTGAAAGCACTATATTCAAACTCCCTCAATCCATTGCAGCAGAAATGGGGATCCTACATCAAGGGAGACCCCAAACGTCAGGAAGTCTTGGAAACGGCATTGGACTGGGTGAGTCGTGGCAATATAGACGGCTACATGGCAGAGCACAGAAAAGACACAGACATACGTCCCGTAACCAACTACTTCGACAGCGTAATAGATTGGGTGAGCAGTGTGTTTCCTACTTTGTATTCAGAACAGTGCGGCTTGGAATGGGGCGACCTCTACGAACGATTCCACAACACGCCCTACAATCCTGACAAGATGGATGCTGATGTGGCCAGACTGATGGTTGATGAGTTTGTAACCAACAAGAAAGGCATCTTTGAATACCTGCTTGGCGATAGTTCTGACACAACGCTGCTCAATATCCGGCTCTTTGACAAGCACACCATCAAGACCGTATATGAACGGCAGACACAAGAGGCAAAGAAAAAAGGAACCTCCAACTGTCCGCTGTGCGCAATCTCTGACGGGCCAAATAAGAACCGAATCTACAAACTTACCGAAATGGATGCAGACCATGTAACGGCATGGAGTAAGGGCGGTGCCACCGACATCAGCAACTGCCAGATGCTCTGCAAGACCCATAACAGAGCCAAGGGCAACAGATAGCTTCCGGCATACATACGGATCAGGGAAAGGAAAAGCAAAGTCGGACCCAGATAAAGCCGTATACTGGATTTCAAATGAGCGCTAAATATGGGCGAAATTGTATTGGTACTGTCGGAATGCCTTTTTCCTCCGCCTCAGTACTCCGTCCGACTTTGTCAACAGTTCATCTGGCCTTTTCGACTTTGCACCGCGAAGCGTCAGAGATGGTATGTATGTTGTGAGGGCGCGAAAGAAAGAAAATCAGAACAAAATCACACACGCTTGCTACTTACTGATTTTCTGACAATAACAAGGTCGCTTCTAGTTTGAACTACATCGGACTTAGTTGTAACTAAGTCCGACCTTGTATCAAAAACATCGGATAGTGTCTCTTCAACTCGCCAATCCGGCTTGCCTCGACCGTGTCATTGTATCAGAAATATCAGTTGACTGCTGGGGATGGAGCGGAGCTTGGCCTGCTGTGTCGCTTTTTGACAGAGATCAGAGAAGTGAGCGTACTCTGCCAGCGATACTATACAAAGTCAAGTCCGGTAAACGGCCGCCCACATGAGTCGATGAGGAGAGTTGGGGTAGGCGCCAAACGGGTAAGTCATTGGTTGGCAAAAAAGTGTCAGAAAAAATTTGTCTGTAATTAAAAGATTGTGTAACTTTGCGCCCGCTAATGACTAGAAAATCAAGATAAACTAAAGAATATATGATTATTGTACCAGTAAAAGATGGCGAGAACATCGAGAGAGCTTTAAAGAAGTTTAAGAGAAAATACGACAAGACCGGTGTGGTCAAGGAGCTCCGTAGTCGCCAGCAGTATGAGAAGCCTTCAGTAAAGAAGCGTCTCGCCAAGGAGCACGCTATATACATACAGGCTTTGCACCGCGAGGAGGAATAATACGATTTTTAGCACTCAATACTTGGAAATGTCAATTCTTTTTCGTACGTTCGTAGCGCAAATGTCCGACGACGTATGTACAAAGAGTCATTTCTGGAGTATCTGAGGAGCGAGCGTCATTATTCCCCGCTGACTGTCAGCGCCTATCGCGCGAGTCTGGACTCCTTTGAGTCCTATATGGGTCAGCAGGATGCGGACATAGATTGGTCCAAGGTCAATGCGGGCGATATCCGTGAGTGGATAGTCAGCCTGATGAGAGATGGAAGCGCAGCTACAACTGTCAATGCACGGTTGAGCGCGCTTCGTTCGTTTTTCAGATACCTCCTGTCATACGACTATGTCGCCCAAGATCCAACCTATATGGTCGCTGGACCCAAGAAGGCAAAACCTCTGCCCAAGTTTTTGCGCGAGAGTGAGCTGGATAAGCTCTTTGAGCGCGTCGAGTTTGGTGACGACTTTAGAGGCCGCCGCGACTACATGATACTGCTTATGCTTTATTCGACCGGTATTCGTCTGGCGGAATTGGTCGGGATGAATGTGGGTGACATGGACTTCGGGGCCAGGACGCTACGCGTGATTGGCAAACGAAATAAGGAGCGACAGATTCCTTTCGGTGATGAATTGGAAACGACGGCACACGCCTATCTTGACGCTAGAAGCCGGGTCGCAAGAGGGGACGAACCGGCTTTCTACATAGACGAAGCAGGACAGCGCATCACTCGGAACGAAGTGCAGTACACGGTCAAGCACTATCTGTCACTTGTCACGACGATGAAAGGCTGTACGCCCCATGTGCTACGTCACACATTTGCTACCCAGATGCTCAATCACGGCGCCGATATTGAGTCGGTCAAGGAGCTGCTCGGTCACGACAGTCTCGCATCGACGCAGGTCTATACGCATACGACATTTGAGGAACTCAGACGAACGTACGAATGTGCCCATCCACGGGCCTAAACACTATATACTATGGAAGTAAAGATTCAGTCAGTTCATTTTGATGCAACTGAAAAGCTTCGGTCGTACATCGACAAGAAGCTGTCAAAGGTAGAGAAATTTAGCGACGAGGTCATCTCGGCCCAAGTACAGCTGAAAGTAGAGAAGCCGGAAGTGGCTATGAATAAGTACACTTCAATCAAGGTGCTGGTCAAACAGGGTGAACTCTTTGCTGAGAAAGTGTGTGACACATTTGAGGAAGGAGTGAGCCTCTGCGTAGACTCCCTACTGCGTCAATTGGAAAAATACAAAGAAAAAAGACACGCAAAGTAAAAAAATAATTGGAAAGTCTTTTCCAGTTCAGAAATAATGCCTAAATTTGCAGCCGTTTCCAGTGATAGGAACGGCTGCAATCTTACGCCGACGCCCTCCGGAGGCTCGGGAGATTGAGGCAAGGGCAAATACCAGAGTGGCCAAATGGGGCAGACTGTAAATCTGCTGGCTTATGCCTTCGGTGGTTCGAATCCATCTTTGCCCACATTGACAACGCGGAAATAGCTCAGTTGATAGAGCACTAGCCTTCCAAGCTGGGGGTCGCGGGTTTGAGCCCCGTTTTCCGCTCAACAATGCTGTTATAGCTCAGTGGTAGAGCACTTCCTTGGTAAGGAAGAGGTCCCGAGTTCAAGTCTCGGTAACAGCTCTAAGAGGTACTACGGATAAAATATTCTATCTAGTATAAATTAAAAAAGAAAGCTATGGCTAAAGAAAATTTTGTGCGCACAAAACCGCACGTAAACATTGGTACTATCGGTCACGTAGACCATGGTAAGACAACCCTGACCGCCGCTATCTCCAAGGTGCTCCACGAGAGACTGGGTACAGGCGAGGAAGTAAAGTCCTTCGATCAGATTGACAACGCCCCCGAGGAGAAGGAGCGTGGTATCACCATTAATACCGCTCATATCGAGTATGAGACAGCAAAGCGTCACTACGCACACGTAGACTGCCCGGGACACGCTGACTATGTAAAGAACATGGTAACCGGTGCTGCTCAGATGGATGGCGCAATCCTTGTTGTAGCTGCAACCGATGGTCCTATGCCTCAGACTCGTGAGCACATTCTGCTCGCTCGTCAGGTAAATGTTCCCCGTATCGTCGTATTCCTTAACAAGTGTGATATGGTCGAGGACGAGGAGATGCTTGAACTCGTAGAAATGGAAGTACGTGAGCTCCTCGAAGCTTATGACTTCGAAGCAGATACTCCTATCATCCGCGGTTCTGCACTTGGTGCACTCAATGGCGTAAAAGAGTGGGAAGACAAGATAATGGAACTCATGGACGCTGTCGACAACTGGATTCAGGAGCCTAAGCGTGATATTGATAAACCCTTCTTGATGCCTGTAGAGGATGTGTTCTCTATCACAGGTCGTGGTACTGTTGCAACAGGTCGTATTGAGACTGGTACCGTAAAGGTAGGTGACGAAGTACAGATCCTTGGTCTCGGTGAGGATAAGAAGTCCGTTGTAACTGGCGTCGAGATGTTCCGTAAGATCCTCGATGAGGGAGAGGCTGGTGATAATGTAGGTCTGCTCCTCCGCGGTATCGACAAGAAGGAAGTAAAGCGTGGTATGGTCATTACCCATCCGGGTACCATCACTCCTCACTCTAAGTTCAAGGCTTCCATCTATGTACTTAAGAAGGAAGAGGGTGGTCGTCATACCGCATTTGGTAATCACTACCGTCCTCAGTTCTACCTTCGTACCATGGACTGCACCGGTGAGATTACACTCCCCGAGGGCGTAGATATGGTGATGCCTGGTGATAACGTAGAGATTAATGTAGAGCTCATCTACCCTGTAGCTCTCAACACCGGTCTGCGCTTCGCCATCCGTGAAGGTGGTCGTACCGTGGGTTCCGGTCAGATCACAGAGATCCTCGACTAATACAAATCTAAGATAATATAGGAACTCTATCTGCAACAAGGTGGAGTTCCTATTTACGGGAGTAGCTCAGTTGGTAGAGCGCTGGTCTCCAAAACCAGATATCGGGAGTTCGAGTCTCTCCTCCCGTGCAAATATATACAAGATGAATAAAGTATTAAGGTATTGCAAGGATTCTTACGAAGAATTGGCTCATAAGACTACATGGCCTTCTCGTCAGGAGCTGACACATAGTGCTGTGGTCGTATTAATTGCTTCCGTGGTCATAGCAATTATCGTGTTTGCGATGGATAAGGTCTTTCAATTCCTCATGACGTCGATTTATCCTCATTAAATGTACTTTTAGGAATGGCTGAGACTGGAACTCAAACTCCAAGATGGTACGTTCTGCGTGCAATTAGTGGTAAGGAAGCAAAAGTCAAAGAGTATCTCGATGCTGAGATCAGCAACAAGACTTTGGCTCCCTATGTGACACAGGTACTTATCCCGACGGAAAAGTTTTTTCAGGTACGCAACGGAAAGCGAGTAATCAAAGAGCGTAATAGTTTGCCAGGCTATGTGCTGGTAGAAGCTGTGATGGTCGGTGATGTCGCTTTCAAACTGAGAAATACTCCCAATGTCATAGGTATTTTGGGTGGCTTGGATAATCCGGCTCCAATGCAGGATGCGGAGATCAAGAGGCTTATCGGTAATGCACAGGATGTAGAGCAAAGCAGTGAAATGCAGGATGCTTACATCGTGGGCGAAGCCGTTAAGGTGACGGAAGGTCCGTTCAGCGGATTCTCAGGAGTTGTTGACGAAGTGAACAACGAAAAGAAGAAGCTGACGGTCATGGTAAAGGTCTTCGGACGCAATACTCCGTTGACCCTTGGTTTTATGCAGGTAGAGAAGGAATAGGTAATGTTACGTACCTGCCTGATCAAAATCAATTCACTACAAATAATTAAATAATATGGCTAAAGAAATTGCTGGTATAATTAAACTACAGATTAAGGGCGGTGCGGCAAATCCTTCACCTCCCGTAGGTCCTGCACTGGGCTCTAAAGGCCTTAACATAATGGATTTCTGCAAGCAGTTTAACGCCCTCACACAGAGCAAGGCCGGAAAGGTACTTCCCGTAATCATTACATTCTATACGGATAAGAGCTTCACCTTCGTCGTCAAGACATCTCCGGTCGCTGTACAGCTAAAGGAAGCAGCTAAATTGAAGAGTGGTTCAGCCGAGCCCAACCGCAAGAAGGTCGCCTCCGTAACTTGGGATCAAGTGAAGGCTATTGCAGAAGACAAGCTGCCGGATCTGAACTGCTTTACTGTAGAAAGCGCAATGAAACTTGTAGCCGGTACTGCAAGAAGTATGGGTATCACTGTAAAAGGTGACTTTCCCGCTAACATTTAATCTTCGACAAGTATGAGTAAACTTACAAAAAACCAAAAGTTATCCTCAGAGAAGATTGAGACAGGAAAGGCCTATACTATCTCTGAGGCTTCAAAGTTGCTGAAGGAGATTACCACCACCAAGTTTGACGCTTCTGTGGACATGGATGTACGTCTCGGCGTAGATCCCCGCAAGGCTAATCAGATGGTACGTGGCGTAGTCACCCTCCCCAACGGTACCGGTAAGACCGTACGTGTATTGTGTCTCTGCACACCCGATAAGGAAGCCGAAGCTAAAGAAGCTGGGGCTGACTACGTTGGTCTTGACGAGTACATAGAAAAAATCAAAGGCGGATGGACAGACATCGATGTTGTCATTACAATGCCTTCTTGCATGGGTAAAGTAGGTCCTTTGGGCCGTGTACTCGGTCCGCGCGGACTGATGCCTAACCCCAAGAGCGGTACGGTGACCATGGATGTCGCCAAGGCTGTAAGCGAGGTGAAATCAGGAAAGATAGATTTCAAAGTAGACAAGAGCGGTATTATCCACTCCTCTATCGGTAAGATCTCATTTACTCCGGAGCAGATCGCAGGCAATGCCCGCGCATTCCTTGCAACAATCATCAAGCTGAAACCGGCTGCTGCCAAGGGTACATACCTGAAGAGTGCCTACATCTCCACAACTATGAGTAAGGGTTTGAAGTTGGATACCAAGTCAATGGATAACGCAGAAAAATAACTTAGATCATGAAGAAAGAAGATAAAGGCGTAATAATAGAAAAACTTGGTCAGCTCATCAAAGAGTATCCCCACTTCTACCTGGTAGATACTACGGGACTTAATGCAGAGGATACGACAGCCGTAAGAGGCATCTGCTTTAAGAAAGAAATCAAGATGGTTACGGTCAAGAATACCCTTCTCGAGAAGGCAATGATCGCTAGTGGTACAGATTTCTCTCCTTTGTTTGATTACCTTAAAGGTACAACATCCGTACTTTTCACCCATAAGGCCAACCTGCCTGCAAGACTGATAAAGGATGACAGCAAATTTGTTGTCAAAGGCTTGAAGGGGGCTTATGCCGAGGGCGGATTTTACGGTCCTGACCAGCTGAATGAACTTGCATCTCTCAAGAGCAAGGAAGAACTTATCGCAGACGTCGTCGCACTCCTGCAATCTCCTATCAAGAACGTTGTTTCTGCACTCCAATCTGGCAGTAACAATATTCATGGTGTCTTAAAAACTTTGGGTGAACGCCCGGAATAATAACAAAAGTATAAACATTTAATTTTGAAATAAAATGGCAGACGTAAAAGCTATTGCTGAAGAATTAGTAAATTTGACAGTTAAAGAAGTAAATGATTTGGTCAATGTCTTGAAAGAAGACTATGGTATTGAGCCCGCCGCAGCCGCTGTTGCTGTTGCTGGTCCTGCAGCCGGTGCTACTGCTGCTGCTGCTGAAGAGAAGACCGAGTTTGATGTAGTCCTCACAGCTGTTGGTGACGCTAAGCTGAAGGTCGTTAAGGCCGTTAAGGAAGCTTGCGGTCTTGGCCTCAAGGAAGCTAAGGACCTCGTAGACGCTGCTCCTAAGGCTGTCAAGACTGGCGTTTCTAAGGAAGACGCTGAAGCCCTCAAGAAGGCTATCGAAGAGGCAGGCGCTACTGTAGAGATTAAGTAATCTCTATATCTGATAATTTCATAGTTAAGAATCCTCTGGTAGGGGGTTCTTAACTTTTTGTGTCTTATAAACCAGTGAACATATATCCAAATGTCTTCTAAAGTAATTGATGGTAGAATCAACTTTGCATCTGTCCAGAATCCGCTTCCTTATCCGGACTTCTTGGACGTGCAAATAAAGTCCTTCCGAGATTTTCTCCAGCTCGATACCCCTCCTGAGAAGAGAAAAGAAGATGGGCTTTACAAAGTGTTTAGTGAAAATTTCCCTATCACAGACACACGAAACAATTTTGTGCTTGAGTTTTTGGACTATAGCATCGAGCCTCCTCGCTACACTATTGAGGAATGCCTTATCAAGGGCTTGACTTATAGCGTCTATCTCAAGGCGAAACTTAAATTATACTGTACGGATCCGGACCACGAGGACTTTACGACGCAGATAGACAACGTTTATTTGGGTCAGATTCCCTATATGACCAATAGTGGTACCTTTGTCATCAACGGTGCCGAACGCGTAGTCGTATCGCAGTTGCACCGCTCTCCTGGTGTATTCTTCGGGTCATCCATACATGCCAACGGTACCCAGTTGTACTCGGCCCGCGTCATACCATTCAAGGGTTCTTGGATAGAGTTCGCGACAGACATCAACAATGTCATGTATGCCTACATCGACCGCAAGAAGAAGTTGCCAGTAACCACACTTCTGCGTGCGATAGGTTTTGAGACAGATAAGGATATACTCCAGATATTTGACTTGGCAGAAGAGGTCAAGGTAACGGAGGCCAACCTGAAGAAGATTATCAAGGCTGCCGCTGCCAAAGGACCAGACAGAAGCGCACTCGAGTTGGCAGAGGGTGAAGGCGAAGGCCTCATCCATCGTCGCAAGCTGGCGGGACGCGTCTTGAAGAGCTGGGTAGAGGATTTCGCAGATGAGGACACGGGCGAAGTCGTCTCTATCGAGCGCAACGAGGTAGTACTCGACCGCGAGACGGAGCTTACCGAGGAAACCGCCCAAAAGATACTTGACAGCGGAGCCAAGAAGATTCTGCTGCAGCGCGAGGATGCCAATCTTAAGGAGTACGAGATTATATTTAATACCCTTCAAAAAGATCCTTGCAACTCTGAGAAGGAGGCTATACTCTACATATATCGTCAATTGCGCAATGCTGATCCTGCTGACGACGCCAGCGCACGCGAGGCTATCAACAGCTTGTTCTTCTCCGACCGCCGCTATGACCTCGGAGATGTCGGCCGCTACCGTATCAACAAGAAGCTCGGCCTTTCCACAGATATGAGTGTGCGCATTCTGACAAAGGAAGATATTATTGAGATTATCAAATATCTGATTAAGCTGGTCAACTCTAAGGCCTCTGTAGACGATATCGATCATCTGAGCAATCGCCGTGTACGTACGGTCGGAGAGCAGATGAGCAATCAGTTCTCTGTAGGTCTCGCCCGTATGAGCCGTACAATCCGTGAACGCATGAATGTGCGTGACAATGAGGTCTTCTCTCCGACGGATCTGATCAATGCTAAGACGGTATCATCCGTTATCAATTCATTCTTTGGAGCCAATCCGCTTAGCCAGTTTATGGATCAGACCAATCCTCTGGCTGAGGTCACACACAAGCGCCGTCTCTCAGCCCTAGGTCCTGGCGGTCTGACTCGTGAGCGTGCGGGATTTGAGGTGCGTGATGTGCACTATACTCACTACGGACGTCTCTGTCCTATTGAGTCTCCTGAAGGCCCAAACATCGGTCTGATTTCATCGCTCTGTGTATATGCCAAGATCAATTCCCTGGGCTTTATAGAGACTCCTTACCGTCTTGTCAAGGACGCTAAGGTGAATATGAAGAATGATGAGGTCGTCTATCTCACAGCAGAGGAAGAGACCGGCAAGATTATTGGTCAGGGTAATGCGCCGCTCAATGAAGACGGTACATTTATCCGTAAGACCGTCAAGTGCCGTCAGGACGCAGATTATCCTGTGACCACGCCTGACAAGGTAGACTTGATGGATGTCTCGCCCCAGCAGATTGCTTCTATCGCCGCTGCCCTCATTCCTTTCCTTGAGCATGACGATGCCCACCGTGCACTGATGGGATCCAACATGATGCGTCAGGCCGTTCCTTTGATCACATGTGAGCAGCCTATCGTAGGTACAGGAATTGAGAAGCAGGTATGCGAGGATTCGCGCACAATGATTACTGCTGAAGGTGATGGTATAGTGGAGTATGTCGATGCTTCCAAGATTGTCATTCGCTATGACCGCACTAAGGATGAGGAGTTCGTCAGCTTTGATGAGCCTGTCAAGGAATACAAACTGCCGAAGTTCCGTCGTACCAACCAGAGCATGACGATTGACCTCCGCCCCATCTGTGAGAAGGGACAGCGAGTCAAGGCCGGCGATATTCTGACTGAGGGCTATGCTACATCCAAGGGTGAGCTTGCGCTTGGTCGCAATCTGCTCGTCGCATATATGCCGTGGAAGGGATACAATTATGAGGATGCTATCGTCATCAGCGAGCGTATGGTAAGAGAGGATATCCTTACCTCTGTCCATGTAGACGAATTCTCTCTTGCAGTGCGTGAGACCAAGCGCGGCGAGGAGGAGTTTACACAAGACATCCCCAATGTAAGTGAGGACGCCACCAAGAACCTGGACGAAAACGGTATCGTACGTATCGGTACACGCATTGAGCCGGGCGATATTCTGATCGGTAAAATCACTCCAAAAGGCGAGAGCGATCCTTCTCCTGAGGAGAAACTTCTGCGTGCCATCTTTGGTGATCGTGCAGGAGATGTCAAGGACGCATCTCTCAAGGCAACTCCGTCTCTGTCAGGTGTCGTCATCGGCAAACAGCTCTTCTCCAAGGCTGTCAAGACACGTTCTTCTAGAGCCGCTGACAAGGTTACACTACAGAAGTTCCAGGATGAGTTTGACAAGAAGACGGCTGATCTGAAGGAACAGCTGGTCAACAAGCTCCTTATCCTAACCAAGGACAAGACCTCTACCGGCGTTAAGAATAATATGGGCGAGATGGCCATTGAGAAGGGTGCGAAGTTTACCAAGAAGATGCTCAGTGACCTGGACTATAGTTCTGTTCAGGTAAGCAAGTGGACTTCCGACGCTCACAAGAACTCGATGATCTCCGCCTTGATCATCAACTATCTCAAGAAGTACAATGAGTACAGCGCCGAGCTCAATCGTAAGAATTTTGCTGTCACAATCGGTGATGACCTTCCCTCGGGCGTACTCAAGATGGCCAAGGTCTATATCGCCAAGAAGCGTAAGATTGGCGTAGGAGACAAGATGGCCGGACGTCACGGTAACAAGGGTATCGTATCCAAGATTGTTCGCACAGAGGACATGCCTTTCCTGGAAGATGGTACACCTGTAGATATCGTGCTCAACCCGCTGGGCGTGCCTTCACGTATGAACCTCGGCCAGATTTTTGAGGCTGTATTGGGTTATGCAGGAGCCAAGCTGGGTGTCAAGTTCTCTACTCCTATCTTTGACGGAGCGTCACTTGAGGACCTTGAGCATTGGACCCAAAAGGCGGGTCTGCCTCATCTGGGACTGACTCAGCTCTACGATGGTGGTACCGGTGAGCCGTTTGACCAGAAGGCGACAGTTGGTGTCACATATATGCTTAAGTTGGGCCACATGGTCGAGGACAAGATGCATGCCCGCTCTATCGGCCCGTACTCCCTGATTACGCAGCAGCCGCTTGGCGGTAAGGCTCAGTTCGGTGGACAGCGCTTCGGAGAGATGGAGGTCTGGGCTCTTGAAGCCTTCGGTGCCTCCCACGTACTCCAGGAAATGCTTACGGTGAAGTCCGATGATGTGGTCGGCCGTGCCAAGTCCTACGAAGCCATCGTCAAGGGTGATCCTCTGCCAACGCCGGGTATACCTGAGTCTCTCAATGTGCTTCTACACGAGCTCAAGGGCTTGGGTCTGAGCATAAGATTAGAATAAAAGAACTTCTCACATATTATAGACAATGGCATTCAAGAAAGATACAAAAGTTAAGAGCAACTTTACCAGGATTTCGATAGGACTGGCTTCTCCTGAGGAAATCTTACAGGATTCGTATGGAGAAGTACTGAAGCCCGAAACAATCAATTACCGTACTTACAAGCCCGAGCGCGACGGTCTCTTTTGTGAGCGCATCTTCGGCCCTACTAAGGACTATGAGTGCAGCTGCGGTAAGTACAAGCGCATTCGCTACAAGGGCATAGTATGTGACCGATGCGGTGTCGAGGTTACGGAAAAGAAGGTACGCCGTGAGCGCAGTGGACATATCACCCTGGTCGTTCCGGTCGTGCACATATGGTATTTCCGTACGTTGCCCAATAAGATAGGCTACTTGCTGGGATTGCCGACCAAGAAGTTGGACGCAGTGATTTACTACGAGCGCTACGTAGTCATCCAGGAGGGCTGCATCGCCGGCAAGGAGGTCCTTGACGGCCAGCAGGTACATCGTCTGGATCTGCTCAGCGAGGACGAGTATCTCAATATTCTGGATCAACTACCTGAGGGTAACCAGGAACTTGACGACTCCGATCCCAACAAGTTCATTGCCAAGATGGGTGGAGAGGCTGTGTATGACCTTCTCCAGAAGATTGATTTGGACGCTCTGTCGTATGAACTGCGCGACCGTGCTCACCACGATACGTCACAGCAGCGTAAGACTGAGGCACTGAAGCGCCTGCAGGTCGTAGAGGCCTTCCGTTCAAGCCGTGGCCGCAACAAGCCGGAGTGGATGGTACTCAAGGTTATCCCCGTTATCCCGCCCGATTTGCGTCCCCTCGTGCCGCTGGATGGTGGTCGTTTCGCTACATCAGATCTCAATGATCTGTATCGTCGCGTACTGATTCGCAACAACCGTCTGAAGCGCCTGATGGATATCAAGGCTCCGGAGGTCATCCTTCGCAATGAGAAGCGTATGCTTCAGGAAGCTGTCGACAGTCTGTTTGACAATTCCCGTAAGAGTAGCTCTGTACGTTCAGAGTCCAATCGTCCGCTTAAGTCTCTCTCAGACTCCCTAAAGGGTAAGCAGGGCCGCTTCCGTCAGAATCTGTTGGGTAAGCGTGTCGACTATTCCGCCCGTTCTGTGATCGTCGTGGGTCCTGAGCTCAAGATGGGCGAGTGTGGTCTGCCCAAGCTCATGGCTGCAGAGCTGTACAAGCCGTTTATCATACGCCGCTTGATAGAGCGTGGTATCGTCAAAACCGTAAAGAGCGCCAAGCGTATCATTGATCGTCGTGATCCTATCATTTGGGATATCCTCGAGTTTGTAATGCGTGGCCATCCCGTGCTGCTTAATCGTGCCCCGACGCTTCACCGTCTCGGTATTCAGGCCTTCCAGCCTAAGATGATTGAGGGCAAGGCTATTCAGCTTCACCCATTGGCATGTACGCCGTTCAATGCAGACTTCGATGGAGACCAGATGGCCGTCCACTTGCCCCTGAGCAATGAGGCCATCGTGGAGGCACAGACGCTGATGCTCCAGAGCCACAATATCCTCAACCCTGCCAATGGTGCGCCAATCACCGTACCTTCTCAGGATATGGTATTGGGACTGTACTATATCACCAAGTATCTCCCCGGAGCCAAGGGTGAGGGTCTCACCTTCTACGGACCTGAAGAGGCCATCATTGCTTACAATGAGAAGAAGGTAGATATCCACGCCATAGTCAAAGTTATGGTTAAGGATTTTGATGAAGACGGCAACTTGGTAGACAAGCTTACTGAGACATCTGTCGGCCGTGTCATCGTCAATGAGATTATACCGCCCGAGCTCGGCTATGTCAACAAGATCATCTCAAAGAAGTCACTGCGTGACATCATTACCGACGTTATTAAGAAGGTCGGTATGGCGCGTGCATGCAACTTCCTTGACGGTATCAAGAATCTGGGCTATCGTATCTCCTACGAGGGAGGTCTCTCCTTCAATCTGGATGATATCATCATCCCGAAGGAAAAAGCCGATATTGTACAGAAGGGCCATGACGAAGTGGAGCAGATCACTGCAAACTACAATATGGGCTTTATCACCGACAACGAACGATACAATCAGGTCATCGATACTTGGACCCATGTCAATACGGAGCTCAAGCGATTGGTGATGAAGCAGATGACAGAGTCTGAGCACGGTTTCAACTCTGTGTTTATGATGCTCGATTCCGGTGCCCGTGGCTCAGCCGATCAGATAGCACAGCTCGCAGGTATGCGAGGACTGATGGCTAAACCGCAGAAGGCCGGAGCAGAAGGCCAAACCATTATTGAGAATCCAATCCTCTCCAACTTCAAGGAGGGAATGTCGGTGCTGGAGTACTTCATCTCTACCCACGGCGCTCGCAAGGGTCTTGCCGATACCGCGCTTAAGACAGCCGATGCCGGTTATCTGACCCGTCGTCTCGTCGATGTCGCCCATGACGTCATCATCACCGAGGAAGACTGTGGTACGTTACGAGGCCTGGAGTGCCGTGCGCTCAAGGACGGCGAGGATGTCATCTCCACACTGGGAGAGCGTATCCTGGGTCGCGTCTCTGTACACGATGTCGTAGATCCTACTACCGGCAAGCTGCTTGTAGCCGCTGGTGAGGAGATTACTGAGCCCATAGCCGATGCTATTGAGGCTTCTCCGATTGAGAGCGTAGAGATTCGCTCGGTACTTACTTGTGAGAGCAAGCACGGAGTCTGCATGAAGTGCTACGGCCGTAACCTTGCAACCAATCGTATGGTGCAGAAGGGCGAGGCTGTCGGTGTCATCGCAGCGCAGTCTATCGGTGAGCCGGGTACGCAGCTTACACTTCGTACCTTCCACGCTGGTGGTGTCGCAGGTAATGCAGCCGCCAATGCTACCATCGTCGCCCGTCACAAGGCCCGCCTGCAGTTCGACGAACTTCGTACCGTTGATGTCGTAGGTGAGGATGGCGCTCCTGGACAGATTGTGACCAGCCATTTGGCTACGGTTCATCAGATGGATCCTAATACGGGCATTATGCTCTCCATGCAGGATGTTCCTTACGGTTCTCAGCTCTTTGTCCATGACGGTGACGTTGTAGAGGAGGGCACTGTGATTGCCAAGTGGGATCCGTTTAACAATGTGATCGTCACCTCTTACACGGGTACCGCTCACTTCAAAAATGTCGCAGAAGGCATTACCTACAAGGTTGAGGAGGATGAGGCTACCGGTATGCGTGAACTCATCGTCATAGAGGCCAAGGATCACAAGATATCTCCTGATTGCGAGATCTTGGATGACAATGGCAAGGTCCTTCAGACTTATACCTTCCCCATCGGTGGTCACATCGCTATTGAGGACAATCAGAAGGTCAAGGCCGGTGACGTCATCGTCAAGATACCTCGCAGCCTCGGCAACATGGGTGATATCACCGGTGGTCTGCCTCGTGTGACCGAGCTCTTTGAGGCGCGCAACCCGTCCAATCCTGCTATCGTATCCGAAATTGACGGCAAGATTACGCTCGGCGGTATCAAGCGCGGTAACCGCGAAGTTATCGTCCAGTCTCTCATCAAGCCCAAGGATCCTGAGCAGGCTGTCAAGGATGGCAAGGTTTTGACAGACGAAGGCTATGTCATCGTAGATGAAAAGAAGTACTTGATTCCTACTGGCCGTCAGGTGCTCGTTCAGAATGACGACTATGTACGTGCCGGTACGCCGCTCTCTGACGGTGAGATTACTCCCTCTGATATCCTTGCCATCATGGGCCCGACAGCAGTTCAGGAGTACATCGTCAACGAGGTGCAGAACGTATACCGCCTCCAGGGTGTGAAGATCAATGATAAGCACTTTGAAGTCATCGTACGCCAGATGATGCGCAAAGTCCGCATTCTTGATCCAGGTGATACCAACTTCCTTGAAGAGGATATCGTGGACAAGATTGACTTTACCGAGGAGAATGACCGCGTATGGGGTAAGAAGGTCGTCACTGACGCCGGCGACAGCGAGACGATGAAGGTCGGCATGATTGTCACCGCTCGCAAACTGCGCGATGAGAACTCTTATCTTAAGCGCCACGACCTCAAGACAGTCACTGTGCGCGATGCGTTACCTGCTACGTCGACTCAGATTTTACAGGGTATCACTCGTGCAGCTCTGCAGACCAGCAGCTTCATGTCAGCAGCCTCCTTCCAGGAGACCACCAAGGTACTCAACGACGCAGCTATCCGCGGCCGTGTAGACTATCTGGAGGGCATGAAGGAGAATGTCATCACGGGTCACCTGATTCCCGCTGGTACGGGATTCCCTGAGTTTCGCGATATCATCGTAGGCAACAAGGATGAATACGAGGAGCAGCTTGCAGCTTCAGCTGCCTCCGACGACCTCGTAGGGGACACCGCAGAAGAGGCGCCTGAGCCCGACAAATAGTCTCCAGAGGAGACACACTATCATAAGCCGGCAAATGTGCATGTCACGTTTGCCGGCCTTTTTTTGTGAGCCGCAGAAGTAGATGACGGACGCCTTTTCTGCTCGTTGCGAGGCTATATGCGCCGTCGTCTGTGCTTGTGTAGACGCCTGTAGAGCCTCGTACAAGCTTTGACAAGGCAAGCTGTGTAGATTTACCCGATGATAGTCCAGCAGACTCTCCTCTCCGATACATAGTATCTTGGCCGGCAGGAAATCGGCTGGGAATAAAGCCTTCATAGCTGTCTGCTGAATGCCAGCCAACGGTTCATCCGTTGCTTTTATTGCCGAACTGTGAACTTTCGCCCCTGTCTGACAAACTCTGAGAGGCTGATTAGACGGAGTGAGGCGGACGATACTCCGATTAGATTGCTCGCTGCTTGATGATTATCCTTGCTGTTCCAATCACTTCCTCCCGGTATCCAATTACTTTCCCCAACGGTTTTGCTTGTACCAATAGTTTTCCGCAATACGTTTGATGTTTTCCTATAAGATTCAGTCTTATCAGGAAGATGGTAGCCTCGACGTTGTTCCGTTCCTCGAAGGGAATGGACTCTATCTCACGTCTGACCCTGGACTTCTCCACCTGTTTACTCGTGAAGTAACGCCAGCTCCTCTTGCCCTTCCTGTTGCTCACCTTGATTTTCCACTGGTCTTCCCTAACGGGTGTCGCTGTCAGCACCTCTCCGGTCTGCTTGTCAGTAACCTCGAGTGTGTCAGCACCAGTCTGCTTCAGGTCGAACCTGCTGGACTTGCCCTATATGCCGTTGGCCACGAGGTCGAAGGTATGGGCCTTTGCGAACTTCCTGTTGTCCGGGCTTTGGAATCTATTCCTACGCACGTCTAAATGAAGCTGCCCACTCTAGCTGAAATGCTACGGAGGCGAGATCAGCCTTGTCTGTTTCTAGGGCATTTGCACCGTTGACTTAGATTCATTTTCGCCTCCTGCTTGATGGACGAGGTGGTTTGCTGTGTGTCATGTATTCGATATGTTGTCCAGCAGCAGCTTCTCATAGGCAGGACATGTCCGGTCGACTACTTCTGGACTTGCTTTAAGAGCTGCGAATAGCTTTATCTAAAAAGCGGGAGCACATGATATCATGCGCTCCCGCTGCTGGGTATACGGTGCAGAGCTAGTCTGCCTCAGTATTTTCGGCGTCGTGCTCCTTAATGAGCTTGGCCTGGATATCAGACGGGGTAAGCTGATAGTCACTAAACTTCATGTTGAAGCTGGCGCTGCCGGCCGTAAGCGAACTGAGGGCCGTGGAGAAGGTTGACATCTCCTTGAGCGGCACTTGTGCAGTGAGCTTCTGATAGCCGTTCTCCGAGTCCATTCCCATGATGATGCCTCTGCGGCCTTGCAGGTCGCTCATGACGTCGCCCATATAGTCTGTGGGGACATATACCTCGACATCGTAGATAGGCTCAAGGATCTTTGGTCCAGCTTCGCGGAAGGCTTGGCTGAAGGCGCGGCTACCTGCGATCATGAAGGACACTTCGTTGGAGTCCACGGGGTGCATTTTGCCGTCGTAGACGATGACGCGTACGTCGCGGGCGTAGCTTCCGGTGAGCGGGCCGCGTTCCATGCAGTTCATGATACCCTTGAGGATGGCAGGCATAAAGCGTGCGTCGATGGCACCGCCGACTACAGAGTTGACAAAGACAAGCTTACCGCCCCACTCGAGGGGTATCTCCTGCTGGCTCTTGACTGTGATGCGGTATTCCTGGCCGTTGAAGGTATAGCTGGGAAGTACGGGCTGGCCTTCGGTATAAGGCTCCACGATGAGGTGAACCTCACCAAACTGGCCAGCACCACCACTTTGCTTCTTGTGACGGTATTCGCCGAGCGCTTTCTTGGTGATGGTCTCGCGGTAAGGTATGCGCTGCTCGGTGAGGGTAATGGGAATCTTGTCGAGGTTCTCGAGACGCCACTTGAGTGTACGCAGATGAAATTCGCCTTGTCCGTGTATGAGGATCTGGCGGAGCTCCTTGCTCTGTTCGACTATCCACGTCGGATCTTCCTCTGCCATGCGGTTGATAGCCGACATCATCTTCTCCGTGTCTGCTGGATTGACGGCCTGAATGGCACGTGTATACTTGGAATTGGGGAACTTGATGAAGTTAAATCTGTTGTCGCAATCCTTGCCATTGAGCGTGTTGCCGGTATGTACGTCTTTGAGCTTGACGGTACACCCTATATCGCCTGCACAAAGTTTGTCTACCGACTCTCTCATGGCGCCTGAGCATACGTAGAGTTGAGAGATGCGCTCTTTGCTGCCGCGCTCTGCGTTGGTAAGTTCGTCGCCGACGTTTACAGTGCCGCTCATGACCTTGAAGTACTGTACTTCACCGATATGGGGCTCCATGCCTGTCTTGAAGAAGAAGAGCGAAGTGGGTCCAGCTGCGTCGGGAGTGACTTCCTCGCCCTTGGTATTGGTGACCTTAGGCATCTCGTTGACAAATGGGACGACATTGCTCAGAAATTCCATCATTCTGTCAACGCCTATATTCTGGCGTGCGCAGACGAGGAAGAGAGGATAGATACCGCGGGTCACAAGTCCTTTGCGGATACCCTCGCGCATTTCGTCCTCTGTGAGGCTCTCGCTCTCAAAGAATTTCTCCATGAGAGTATCGTCATGCTCTGCGGCGGCTTCTACGAGGACCTTGTGCATCTCCATCGCCTTATCCATCTGGTCAGCCGGGATATCCTCGATAGTAGCCTTGCCGCCGTCGGCCGGATAGGTGTATTTCTTCATCATCAGAACGTCGATGAAGCTGTTGAAGCCCGGTCCGGGATTAAGCGGGTATTGGACGGGGACAACATTACCATAGACCTCCTTGAGTTTTTCCAAGACAGCGTCAAAATCGCACTTCTCATCATCAAGCTGATTGAGCAGGAAGATGACAGGCTTCTTGAGCTTCTCCGTGTAGCGGAAGTGATTTTGTGTGCCTACCTCGACACCATATTGTCCATTGAGGAGGATGACTGTCGTGTCGGTCACGTTGAGTGCTGTGATGGCGGCGCCTACGAAGTCGTCAGAGCCCGGGCAGTCTATGAAGTTGAGCTTGCGGTTATTGTACTCGGCGTGAAATACCGTCGAGAAAACGGAGTATCCGTATTCTTGTTCTACTGGGAAATAGTCACTTGCCGTGTTTTTCATGGTGATACGGCCTCTGCGTTGAAGCTGACCACTCTCGTAAAGGATAGATTCCGTAAGAGTGGTCTTGCCTGAGCCATCGTTGCCTAGCAGCGCGATGTTTTTAATCTCGTTGGTCTGATACACTTTCATATTTTGTTCCTTTTAATTATGGAAGTTAGTAAGTTTACTAAATTCGGGAGCAAGGTAGTAAAAAATCAAATGCGGTGCAAATTTTTGAGGGAAGAATTAAGGTTACCTTCCTAAATTCGTAATTTTGCGCTACTTCGCAATCTGATATGAACGGCATTTATATCCATGTTCCTTTTTGTGCTCATCGGTGCGTCTACTGCGGCTTTTACTCCACTACTTACGGCGCGTCTGTACGCGAGGAGTACGTGGAGGCATTGTGCCACGAGCTGCGCCTACGGCGCGACTACCTGCCAGCGGAAGACATCGATACCCTGTACATTGGCGGCGGTACTCCGTCGCAGCTCTCTCTAGGCCAGTTTGACCGCATCTTCAGCCAAATTCGTCAAGACTTTATACTGAGTCCCCAGGCGGAGGTGACTGTCGAAGTCAATCCCGACGACGTGACGCCCGATCTGGTCACCGGCTTGCGCGGACTGGGAGTCAACCGGTTGAGCATGGGCATACAGACCTTGGATGATGACCTATTGCGTCTGCTTCGTCGCCGTCATACAGCAAGGGAGGCTCTCCATGCAGTCGAAGTCATTGTCAGTGGTGGTATACCCAGTCTCAGTGTCGATCTCATCTACGGCTTGCCTCGTCAGTCTCTCAAGGGGTGGACAGACGACGTGGAGCGTGTGCTCCGCTTGCCGATCCAGCATCTCTCAGCCTATTGCCTGATGTATGAGGAGGGCACGCCGCTATATAGGATGAAGGAGCGGGGTGATCTGGAGGAGGCTGGCGACGAGCTGGAGCGCCAGATGTACGAGTGGCTATTGGATATGACAGCGGCTGCGGGCATGGAGCACTATGAGATCTCCAACTTCTGCCGTCCAGGATGCCGTGCGCGCCACAACAGTGGCTACTGGCAGGAGATGAGATACTTGGGCTGCGGACCGGGAGCCCACTCCTACGACGGCAGGTCCCGCCGGTGGAATAA
This sequence comes from uncultured Prevotellaceae bacterium, assembly GCA_900316315.1. GTDB lineage: Bacteria > Bacteroidota > Bacteroidia > Bacteroidales > Bacteroidaceae > UBA6382. Next base: position 28,224 of record ONCK01000019.1, on the reverse strand, counting down.
TGGCGATGTTCTGGCCTATATCAAGGCAGGCGGCGACACTAGCCGGAGCGGGCTGTCAGAAGGAGAACTGCTGACAGAGTCTGACTTGCTTGATGAAATGGTCATGAAGTCTCTACGAACGTGCGAGGGTATCGATCTGAGACACTTCCGGCAACGTTTTGGCGAGACTGCCACAGATGCGCTGATAGACAGGGCTCGTCCATTTGTGACACAGGGCGTGTTGCGCCTGGACAAGGGAAGAGAACGGCTGGTGCTGTCTCGCGAAGGTCTGTTTGTGTCCGACATGATCATGAGTGGGCTCATGGCTGTCGATGACTAAATGCGATAGGGTGATAGCAAGGTAATCCTCGTCTTGTTCTACAAGGCCTTGCGTGTGAGACAAGACCTTGGGACGCCGTTGAGGGTACGGACGAGATTCAGCCAAGCAGATGCTCAGTAACAAAAAGGTGAGAGGAGCGGTAAGGCTTAAGCGTGCTGCTTCAGTCCTTGGCAACGGCAATGGCAGGATGTGCCTGTTGCATCTTGCGGGCAAGCCTCTTGAGAAAAGCAATGGTCTCTTCGCGGGGGGAGAGTTCAGGGAGAGTAGATTTTTGCATGGGCAACAGGTGTTAGTCTTTTCTACTATAACGATTTTACGCACGTATTATTTTGTGTCCTTGCAAATAAAAATCACTTATTTCCAATACCTTTTTATCACCAAGGCTTCTGACGCACTCGTTCACTGGGCGGATGACGGGATGGCGGCATCGCGGGTCTTACAGTAAGAGATTGCCTTGACTTTGAGCGTGGTCATGATAGTCTGCTGCGGGCCCTTATCGTTGGTGCTGCAGCCGACGTAATCGCTTTGTCTGTTAGAGCATTGACATCAACCTGCAGCGAAAATACTATGACTCCCGATGACGGATAAAATCCTAAGGACAGATAGAAAAATCGGACTTGGAGGATTCCAAGTCCGATGAATATTGTAAACACAGAGCCTTCTCTTCTTCTGGGAAGGATATCTCAGACTGTCTGTTGCGGAGAATGTGTCACAGCTTCGTATGGCCAGTTGCGAGGAACGGACTTGACTAGCTGACTGCCAGAGAAATATTTTTCTCCGAAGCGATACGACGCATGTTGATCAGTGCGTAGCGTACACGTCCGAGAGCCGTGTTGATGCTGATGCCGAGTTCCTCGGCAATCTCCTTGAAGCTCATGTCCTGGTAGAAGCGCATGTAGATGACCTGGCTTTGCGATTCGGGCAACATCTTGTATAGCTGGCCCACCTCGGCGAGTGTCTGGTCGTGGACTTGCTGCATCTCGATGCTGGGGTCGGAGAGGCGGACCGTGTTGAGAATCTCGCCGTTGTCATAGTCGCTGGATGTCGTGTCGTCAGTCGAGATATTGCGATAGTAGTCCATAATGATGTTATGACTTATGCGCGTGATCCACGCCTGAAACTTGTCAGAGGGCGTATATCGGCCAGCCTGGATATAGGTGATGACTTTGACAAAAGTATCTTGGAAGATGTCGTTTGCGACATCCTCGTCATGTACGGTATAATAGATGTAGGAGTATAACTTAGATTTATAGCGCTCCAAAAGTGTGTCAAAAGCCTCGTTGTTTCCGTTTACGTACAATTCAACCAACGCGTCGTCGGTCAACTGGGACAGGTCTTTCATTACTACTTAGTTTGTCGTTTTAGAGTAATGGTGCTACGATAGGCTTTTGTTGTTTTGAAGGTTAATAAATCGGTTACAAATATAACAGAGTTTTGGGGAAAGTGCCAAATCTTTTTGGCATAAAATGTCTTTTTAGGCATTTTTTGCTTCTCATTCCGGTTCCCTGGCTAGTGAAAAGGGTTGCCGGAGACGTAGGAAAGACTATGCGCTGCGTGATCAGTGCATCTGCAGCGTGTCGCTTACCTTAAAGCCGCGTAGGAAGTCAGCAATTGGCATGCGCTTCTTGCCTGCGACCTGGAGCTCCTCGATATTGAGACTGCCATCGCCAGTGGCTACGGTCAGCATCGTCTTGCCGTCGCTGAGTACCGCTCCTGCGGGGCCACAGGCCTTGTCTGCGCTGACGGAGGTCCGGTAGATTTTGACCATTTCGTCGCCCTTGTCAGTAGACATCATGGTCCAGGCGGCGGGGACAGGACTCAGGCCGCGTACGAGGTTGTGTATGTTGACAGCAGGCTGCTGCCAATCGATACGGCAGGTCTCGCGGTAGATCTTGGGCGCCGGCTTGAGGGGTTGGGAAGTGATATAGTCAGACTGCGGGCGGCTTTGCAGGGTGCCGTCAAGCAGCTTGTCAACCGTCTGGATGACGAGATCTCCGCCCAGATGCATGAGCCGGTCGTGCACGGTGCCGAAGTCATCGGACGGGGAGATGGGTACGCGCACTTGATCGATAATGTCTCCGGTGTCAATCTCTTTGGTGAGGAAGAAGGTCGTAATGCCCGTCTCTGTCTCGCCGTTGATAATGGCCCAGTTGATGGGCGCTGCGCCGCGGTATTGGGGCAGGAGAGCGGCGTGCAGGTTGAATGTGCCGTATCTGGGCATGGCCCATACGACCTCGGGAAGCATGCGAAAGGCAACGACGACTTGCAGGTCGGCTTTGAGAGCGCGGAGCTCCGCGAGGAAGCCCTCATCCTTGAGCTTGGCGGGCTGCAGCACGGGGAGACCGACGCTGAGCGCATACTCTTTGACTGGACTCGGCTTGAGATGGTTCTGGTGCCGTCCGAAAGGCTTGTCTGGCATGGTGACAACGCCGACGACATGATATCCACCCTCGACGAGACGCTTGAGACTCTCAACGGCAAAGTCGGGCGTGCCGAGATAGACGATGCGGAGATCCTGCTTGTTCATGATAAGTGCTTATTTTGTTCGATAAAATGGTTTTTTTGCAATATTACTCCTCAGAGAAGTCGACGAGCATCTGCCGGTAAGAACTATAGAGCTTTTCCTTGTAGATGAGCCCGACGAACTTGTTGCCCTTATCTACCACAGGCAGTACGCTGGCGCCTGTTGCCTCGAAATGGTCCATGACGGTGGACATGGGCTCGTCGATGTAGACGATGCCGGGCGGTTCCTCCATGAGCTGGGCGGCGACAAGAGAGTGATAGAGCTCCTGCCGGAAGAGTACTTTACGGATATTGGCTAGATTGATGATGCCTCTGAGGGTGCCCAGTCCGTCGACTACGGCAAAGGTGTCGGCTTTTTCTTTGGCAAAGAGGTTGACCATCTTGCCCAACTCTGTGTCCGGCGCAATCCTAAGACAGTACTTGTCGATGATAGCATCCATGTTCATCAGGGTCAGGATGGCTCTGTCCTTGTGGTGGGTGATGAGTTGGCCCTTCTTGGCCAAACGCATGGCATAGATGCTGTGGGGCTCAAAGGCGATAATAGTAAGGTAAGCGCTTACAGTGACAATCATCAGGGGCACCAGCATGTCGTATCCCCCTGTCAGTTCGGCGATGAGGAAGATGCTGGTCAGAGGCGCATGCATCACAGCCGTCATGACGCCGGCCATACCCAGCAGAGCATAGTTCCTGGGTGAGATCTCGACAGGCAAGTTAAGCAGATTCCATACTTCGGCAAAGGCATAGCCGCTTACACATCCCAGGAAGAGGGAGGGAGCGAAGAGTCCGCCGCATCCGCCGCCTGACGTAGTGGCTGTCGTGGCAAATACTTTGGTCAGAATGATAAGTCCCAGCATGGGCAGGAGCATATCCGGATGGCCGTAGAAGATGGAGTTGTTGAGCAGAGCCATGGAGTTGCCGTTGAGCAACTGGGCGATGGAGTCATAGCCCTCGCCGTAGAGCGGAGGAAGAAAGAAGATACAGACACTGACTGTGATGGCGCCGATGGCATATCGGGTCCACATGCTCCTCTTGGAGCGGAAGAAATCTTCCAGCGCGTTGGTTGCCCAGGTGAAGTAGAGAGAAATAAGCCCGCAGACGATACCCAGCACGATGCTGCTCGGTACTCTGTCGATGGTGAAGGTATGCTCGAGGTGGAAGGAGAACATGGAGGCGCTGCCGACCAGGGCATAAGTCAGCACACTCGCAGTTACACACGATACGAGCAGAGGTAGCAGCGAGGCCATGGTCAGGTCGAGCATCAGAACCTCGAGCGTGAAAAGCAGACCGGCAAAGGGGGCCTTGAAGATACCTGCGATGGCGCCCGAGGCACCGCATCCGATAAGGAGCATGAGAGTTTTCTGATCCACATGAAAGGCCTTGCCCAGCGTGGAACCGATGGCGGAGCCGGTCAGTACGACTGGGCTCTCTGCTCCCACGGATCCACCAAATCCAATCGTGATGCTGCTCGCGATAATGCTTGACCAGCAGTTGTGTGGCTTGATATGTCCTTGTCTGCGGGAAATGGCAAAGAGGATTTTGGTCACGCCGTGTCCGATGTCATCTCTGACGACGTATTTAATAAAGAGCGCCGTCAGCAGTATACCTATAGCCGGGTAGATGAGGAAAAGCCAGTTCTCCTGCTTGATATCAAATCCGTGAGTGAGAAACTCGCGGATGATATCGATGAGTCCCTTGAGCACTTGCGCGGCCAGGGCGGTCAATACGCCCACGAGAAAAGCCAGCACCAAAGTGAGCTGCTTTTTGCTGAGGTGCTTGTCGGCCCACTGTGAGATAAATCCTGTCTTGACCGGACTGTTGGGGACGCTAATATCGCTTTGCGGCATGGGTTATCTGATGACCTTGACTTCGCCTTTTGCGCCAAGCTTGATGATGGACGAGGGCTTGGCCTTGGTCTTGTCGTCTTGCCTAAAAGTTACGATGAAATCGACCTTTTCTTTGATTTCGTCGGGTATCTCCGCGTAATTTTGGGGAGTAGGTTGCCCGCTGACGTTGGCAGATGTTGAGACGATGGCTTTCTTAAATCTTTGGCAGAGTTCGCGGCTGAAGTCCTCCTCGGTGATGCGTATGCCGACGCTGCCGTCCTCAGCGATGAGGTTGGGCGCGAGGTTGCGGGCGCCGTCGTAGATGATGGTCGTTGGACGTGTGCTGAGCTGGATGACGTCCCAGGCTACCTGAGGTACTTGTCGTACGTAAAATTGCACCTTGGCTTCGGAGTCGACGAGGGTGATGAGTGCCTTGCTGTCGGAGCGGTGCTTGATGGCGTAGACCTTTTGCACGGCTTCCTCATTGGTGGCATCACAGCCCAAGCCCCATACGGTGTCAGTAGGATAGAGGATGACGCCGCCATGCCTCATGACCTCGACGGCCTGGCGTATGTCATCGAGAGCTTGCTTGGGGAGGGGCTTGTGCGGCTTGCGGCCTGCTGTGTCGCCGGAGGCGGGGGAGAGAACTTTGATCTTGTTTACTTTCATCACTGTCTTGACTTAGATGGAGAAGCAGAATTGTCAGACGAATCCTACTTCTCCAATTACAAAGGTATTAAATTCGCCTAAAAATGGAGGCCGGAATTTAAAAAAAACGCTTGCAGACCCAATATTTATGGATCTGTCAGAATGCGGGTGAAAGGTGCAGTTGTCAGAGTCAGACATTATTTCGGCAAAAGGGGACCTGCGACTTGTCTGGCCTGATAGAGTGGGAGAAGGGAATGATGAAGCGTGAAACGGACTGGATACGATGCGTGCCGAGTCCGATGTAGGCAGTGACGCGTCGGCTCTGGTGTTGACCAGACCGACGGCGGAGAAAACGGGGAATGCTAATACTCGCTCTGGAAATGGAAGCGGATGTGCTCAAAGTCGTGCTGAGCCATCTGCAGCACATAACTGCTGTCGGCGAGGAAGACGTCGCGGCCGTCCTTGTCCTTGGCCATGTACTGAAATTTGCGCTTCTTGAACTCCTCAAGCTGCTCTGTGTCATCGCTCTCGATCCAGCAGGCCTTGTAGAGGCTTAGGGGTTCCCACCGGCAGCGGGCGTTGTACTCGTTCTCGAGACGATACTGGATGACTTCAAACTGCAGTTGGCCTACTGTGCCGATGATGCGGCGGTTGTTGAACTGGTTGACAAAGAGTTGGGCAACACCTTCGTTCATGAGTTGCTCTATGCCCTTGTTGAGCTGCTTGGAGCGCATGGGATCATCGTTCTCGATGTACTTAAACAGTTCCGGAGAGAAGCTGGGCAGGCCTTTGAAGTGGAGTTCCTCGCCCTCGGTGAGTGTATCGCCAATCTTGAAGATCTCATTGTCGGGCAGCCCGACGATATCGCCCGGATAGGCTTCGTCGATGGTGCTCTTGCGCTGCGCCATAAACTGTGCGGGAGACGAAAATCTTACGGTCTTGCCGAGGCGCACGTGCTTGTAGGGGTGATTGCGCTGAAACTTGCCGCTGCAGACCTTGCAAAATGCGATGCAGGAGCGGTGGTTGGGATCGATATTGGCTGTAATCTTGAAGATGAAGCCGGTAAATTTGGGCTCCTCGGGCTTGACGATACGCTCTTCAGCCTGCGTTGGGCGTGGGGAAGGGGCTATCTCGACGAAGCAGTCGAGGAGTTCCTTGACTCCGAAATTGTTGAGCGCCGAGCCGAAGAATACGGGCGCGACATCGGCGGAGCGGTAAGTCGAGACGTCAAACTTGGGATAGACACCGCTGATGAGCTCGAGATCCTCACGCAGCTTCTGCGCATCGCGTTCGCCTACGTGTTGCTCCAGGTCGGAGGAGTTGATGTCTACTTCAACCTTTTCAGTCACTTTTTGCTTATCCGGGACGAAGAGATTGAGATTGTGCTCGTAGATATTGTATACTCCCTTGAAGTGCATGCCCTGGTTGATGGGCCAGGAGAGGGGGCGTACCTTAATCTGCAGCTCCTGCTCAATTTCGTCGAGGAGGTCGAAGGGGTCTTTGCCTTCGCGGTCCATCTTGTTGACGAAGACGATGACCGGAGTCTTACGCATGCGGAGCACGGTCATGAGCTTGCGTGTCTGGGCCTCGACACCCTTGGCACCATCGATGACGATGATGGCGGAGTCTACGGCCGTGAGGGTTCTGAAAGTGTCTTCGGCAAAGTCTTGGTGGCCTGGGGTGTCGAGGATGTTGACCTTGTAGTCGCGGTAGTCAAACTCCATGACCGACGTTGTCACGGAGATACCGCGTTGCTTCTCGATATCCATCCAGTCGCTCGTGGCAGTCTTGCGGATCTTGTTGTTTTTGACGGCACCGGCTACCTGTATCTGGCCGCCAAAGAGGAGAAATTTTTCTGTAAGTGTGGTCTTACCTGCATCTGGGTGGGATACGATGGCAAAGGTGCGTCGTCTCTCTATTTCGTTCATGGGATTAAAGTGGTCTTGTAGATGTATGAGGAATGCTCAGCCCGCAGCGCGGTGGCGCAATCTGTGGCCGGCCTGTGCCTGTCGGCACGAGGGTCAGTCGTCGAGGTCGAGTGATGACTGCTTGTCCTGATGGTAGTAGCTGGAGAGCATGCTGATGTAGTTGGACACGAGCTTGAGAGCTCCTTGAGTGGCTTGCTCAATGGGCTTCCCCTGCATGCGCAGGAGCATGATGCCGTAGAGCAGGTTGAAGCAGGTCTCTATCTCCCCCTTCTGGTCGATGCCACTCTTGCGCCTCAGCTCTACGATGGCGGGCAGGGCATTGTAGTAGGCGGCCTTGTAGTAGGGATACTTGTCGGCGTGGGCTAGCAGCTTGGCATGGAGCTCTTCGAGATTGGCGATAACGTTGCGGTTGATCTGCAGATGGCCTTGACGGGTCACGTGCTCGCTATGCATCATCTCGATGAGGTCTTCGTACCATTTTTCCTGCTGGCGCTGCTGCTCGGGCGTGAGGCCGGAAAATTTGGACAGGTACTTCTCCTTGACGATGTCGATGTCGAGCTGGCAAGCGCGGAGCAGATCCTCTACTTGCCACATATAGAGCAGATATTCAGCGATATTCTCGTCCTTGAGTTTTAAGGCAGTAAACATATTTCTTCTCCTAAAATTTGCCCAGCAGGGTAAAGATAAATCCAAGCACCGAGGCGATGATGACGATGCCTCCTACGATAAGATTGAGCAGGCGTACGTAGTTGACATTAAAGGTCTTGCGGATCTTGTTGACGACATAGACCAAGCCTAGCCACCATGCTGACGCTCCGCATACAATCATGATAAATCCCGCTATCTGGGGAATCGGCTGATCGGGGCGGATAAAGGTAAACCGGGCGAAAAGCGCGATAAAGAGTATGATAATGAGAGGGTTGGAAAGGGTTACGAGAAAGGACGTGATGAAATTGTGGAAGTATGTGCCCTTGCCCTTGTTGTTGGCGGGAGGATTGTGAAAATACTTGTTGGGATCGCTGCGAAACATGTAGAGGCCGAAGATGAAGAGCATGGCGCTGCCGATGAGCTGCATCCAGAAGATGTTGGTCTTGTTGGTCATGAAGTCCATCACAAACGACATACCCAACGCTGTCATCAGACCGTAGAAGAGGTCGCTAAGCACTGCGCCCGCACCTGTCACCAGTCCATAGATTGGGCCTTTGCGCAAGGTGCGCTGTATACCGAGTATACCGACAGGACCAGTGGGCGCTGAGGCGATAATGCCGATGATCAGTCCCTTGTAAGCCAGTTGGAATGTTGTAAGTGGTTCGATGCCTAGCATAATTCAGGTGCAAAGTTGCTACTTTTTTGTGAATTATAGAACTATAATTGCGCTTTTTATACAGGGTCCCCTATGTCTCAGGGTCAAGATAAGTTCCCGTGGCCAGTAGATCATGTGTGGAGGCCGCGTTCACCGGTCGAGGTGATTTTTTAGTCGGCCATAAGGCGGAACGAAGGTGGAGATGAGATGAAAAAGGCCTAATATATGGCGATTGAAGCCTGGTCCGATGGAGCACACTACGATGTATAGCACGACAAATCAGTCACGCCAGACTGCAATAGCCCCTCTGACGGGGAGGGTAAGACGAATGCCAAATGACGGTGCGGAGGAAGATGAGAAATATCAGATATGGGGACTGCTGAGATGGATTTTTCTTCTGTTTACTTCCTACCACAGATGGACAGAAAGCGACAGCCGATTGATAAGTCGCCTTGTTTGGATAACAAGGTCAGATGTAGTTTAAACTAGGTCGGATGTAGTTTAAACTGGAAGGCGAGTTGTTATCAACTGAAAATCAATTAATTACAAGAGTAAGGTAAGCTATCGTAATTGTCTCGTAATCAAAAAGATACGACGGACTATCCGAATCGTAGGTATTGGCTGCCTTTTGTCTTCTGCGGGAAAAAGGAGGTGTGACATTCGATGGATTCCCTTTTTTCCTAGAAGTGATATAGCGGATAAGGGCAGCCCGTATAATTTCATTTGCTGACCTTTGGACTGGGCAAGGAGTCCGGATGGCTGAGCCCTTAATATGGGAGGCGCATATCCGCCATTCACCAGAGTGGGATGCGAGGCGGATGGGTATCTCTTGTGTTGGCCTCCACTTTTACAGAAAATGCAGGATAAGAGGCTGCCGGAAGAACGAACGCGACGGAATTAAATCGCCAAATAAGACGAAGGCTTTAAAAATCATCCAAGTATATAGTGCAATCACAAAATATTTGTACCTTTGCCAATAGTCAAACAAAACAACAAACCCTATTTTCTTAACGTAAAGCAATGGATAAGATATCTAAACCCTACGTGATTGGTCTCGATATGGGAGGTACCAATTCTGTATTTGGCATCGTCGATGCCAGAGGTGAAATCATTGGCCAGACGGCCATCAAGACACAGGGCTATCCTGATGTCAAAGACTATGTGAAGGCTGGTGTTGAGGCTCTCCAACCGGTCATCGACGTGGCAGGCGGTATCGGCAAGATCAAGGGGATGGGTATCGGTGCCCCCAATGCCAACTACTATACCGGAAATATCGAGTATGCCGCCAACCTTGTGTGGAAGGGTATCGTACCGATGGCCAAGCTCTTCCAGGATGCGCTCGGCGTGCCTGTAGCCATGACCAACGATGCCAATGCTGCCGCCATGGGCGAGATGACCTATGGCGTAGCCCGCGGTATGAAAAACTTTATCATGATTACCTTGGGAACTGGCGTGGGCAGCGGCATTGTCATCAATGGACAGGTGGTATACGGCTGCGACGGCTTTGCCGGCGAGCTGGGTCACGTCACGATGGACCGTTCGGAGAACGGACGCCTCTGTGGCTGTGGCCGTAAGGGTTGTCTCGAGGCTTACTGCTCAGCAACGGGCGTGGCTCGTACGGCACGCGAACTGCTCGAAAAAACAGACCGCCCCAGTCTGCTGCGCGAGCTCAATCCCAAAGACATCACATCGCTCGATGTGTCGATAGCTGCGGGCAAAGGCGATGCTCTGGCCAAGGAGGTCTACGAATTTACGGGCAAGATGCTCGGAGAGGCCTGCGCTGACTTTGCCGCCTTCTCAAGTCCCGAGGCATTCGTATTCTTCGGCGGACTGACCAAGGCTGGCGACTTGCTGATGAAACCGCTGAAGAAGAGCTACGAGGAGCATGTGCTCGGCATCTTCAAGGGACACGCCAAGCTCCTTGTCTCTGGCCTCAAGGGATCGGAGGCCGCTGTGCTCGGTGCAAGTGCACTCGGCTGGGAAATCTAATCCCAACCTATAGCTGCGCAACACGGGTTGCGCAAAAATGCAAGTCCGGTTTTGCTCCCTGCAAGGCTGGACTTGCTGTATCTTCAGAAGCAAGAGCAAGTTTGTTTCCTGAATTCTTGGTACGGCTTATCGTCCGGTCGAGGCACCATAGGATAACGACAAACGAGGAAGTCAGCTCTATGGGCAGCTATATGGGCAATGTCTGGGCTAAGCCTAGGTTGGGGCAACGCCTATGGGAATAATGGCAGCCTGAAAAGAGATAGGCTATATATATTATTGAATTCATTAATATATAATATACATTTCTGACTATCGAAGTTGATGAAATAGGGAAGTGTACGTCCGACTAAATCAATAAAACAGAAATTATCGCGGAGCAGAAATGCTTATGACGTCTCTCTGGAGCTTGAGAAATACGACCACAATGGCCAATCGCCCATTTTTCGAGAGCTTGATATACGCGTACACCTGACGGATGAGAAAGAATGACGCGATTTTGAGGAACTGAAAAGGACTCATTTCTAACAATAAGTGTCTGTGGGTCAATGGGAAAGTAAAGGATAATTTGTGTACACAATTGCGTGTGAAATAGGACCGGTCCTCTGACGAATTTAAGCGGGAAAAACGTGTAAGTGCTTTATATAAAGATAATTGGACGACTTGCAGATATAAAGACAGACTGATGTGCGATCTCCAGCACCGCATTTCTGTCGACTGTGGAAGCTGGCTAGCGTGACAAGCATGGACGCGTGTCCTATGGAGGAGATGAAGTGAGCGTAGCACAGGACCAAATAATACAAAGGATATCGGAGCTTGTTTGGAGAAGGAGGAAGGTGGGACATCATAAAAAGCGAGGACGAACGATTAAGTGTGACAGAAATACGCCTGTCTGATTCCTCCACAATGCAAAATCAGACAAAATCGCTATCTGCATCGCTATTGCACCTACAGATTTTGCTTACAGCACTTTATTATCTCTTATCACGACCTGTAAAGTTAAATTACATTATCCGTAAATCTCAAAAATTGTTAATAGTGCATTTTTTGTCCCTTAAAAGGGGAGTTGGAATGATAGGAATTACTAATTTTGTGCTCAACTGTTCATGCCTACAAATGGCTAAGAAACGAAAAGTAAAAAAATAATACAATAAAATTAAATTTTCGATGTGTATGAAAGACCGTTTCTACAGATTTAGCAAGGCGATTGCTGCAGCAATGTGCATGCTAGTGATGGGTGGTTTGGCGTACTCATGCTCAGACGACTACGATCTGCCGGACAAGACACCGTCGTGGCTGGGATCAAGTATCTATGACTACTTGAAGTCGCAGGGCAACTACACCAATACCATTAGGTTGATTGATGATTTGAATTACGCAGAAGTGCTGTCCCAGACAGGTAGTAAGACCTTGTTTGTCGCCGACGACGACGCTTTCGCACGATTCTATGCCAACAACACATGGGGTGTAAAGAAGTATGAAGACCTGACATCTTCACAGAAGAAATTACTGCTCTACAGCTCAATGCTCGACAATGCTAACTTGCTGGAGATGCTGGCCAATGTAACGTCTGGTTCCATGAATGAAGATGGCAAGTATTTGGACAAAAATGTCTGCTTGAGACGATACACATCTTCTTCTGTCACAGACTCTATTGCCTTCTACTCTTGGGATAACAAGGGTATTCCTTATTCTTACAATCCTGATGACGTGGACTACTGGGCTCGCTTCAAGACACAGTCTAAGGGCGGTATCTATCTCGCTTCAGATGCTACTCCTACTATGATGGTGCACTGGATTAACGGTCAAATGGCTTATCAGCAAATCACTGACGATGATTTTGCCAAGATCGTCGGTCAAAAGCGTTCGGAGAACGATGTATATATATACAAGAGCAAAGTCATACAGCAGGATATCACCTGCCAGAACGGCTATGTTGACAAGCTGTCAGAGGTGATGCCTGCTCCTACAAATATGGCCGAGATGATTCGTAACTACAAGAATACTACGGTTTTCGGTCATATGTTGGATCGCTTCAGTGCTCCGTTCTACAATTCCTCTCTGACCAACTCCTACCGCCAGCTCAATCCTGCAGCTGACTCCGTATTTGAGAAGCGCTACTTCTCTATTTGGTCTCAGGGTAATCAGGAGTTTACCTACCCGCCTGAAGGTACTACCAAGGTCGCATACTATCTGAAGTTTGATCCGGGATGGAATACCTATTATCCACAAAGCACTTCTCACTCTATGCTTGCCGATATGGGCGCTATGTTCGCACCGAGCAATGAAGCTTTGCTGACCTACTTCCAAGAAGGCGGTGGTGGCTCATTCTTGATGGAACGCTATGCTACCGAGCTCCCTGTGACTGCAGATAACCTCGTACGCAATATTGACCAGATACCTCTTAATGTATTGATGGCCTTTATCAACAACTTGATGCAGTCTTCCTTCTGCGGTACCGTACCTAGCAAATACCTCAATATCTACAACTCTGCCAATGACCAGATGTTTGCTGATATTTCTACGCTGGATGAGTACAAGGCGATGATTGATACTTGCCTTGTTGCCACCAACGGTGTCGTATACGTGCTCAACAAGACAGTGTCTCCCGCAGAGTATGCCAGTGTATCCGCACCAGCTCTCGTCAACGACAGTCTGACTATCTTCAACTGGGCAATCAACTATGATAAGGAGTACGTCAATATGCCGGCCAACGTGCAGATGGACTACAGCTACATGTATCTGTTGACCATGAGCGCAGATATGAGCTTCTTCATCCCGACCGACAACGCTTTGAAGTGCTATTATGATCCGGTATCTCTAGTTTACTCTCAGCCCTATGCGCTGTCTTTCTATTTTGATCCGGACAACAAGAGAATGGTTAGAGCTCAGGCATACCGCTATGACCAGGAAACACTTGAGCTAAGCTCAACTCCTATGACGAAGACTATTGATCAGTCTGTCATCTTCAATAGATTTAAGGATATGATCCAGTCTCACATCGTCGTACACGACGGAGCTACTGATCCTTACGGCATTGAGGACGGCCATACATACTACCTGTCACGCGAAGGCGCGCCTGTCAAGGTAAGCCATGCGGCTCTGAGAGCTAACGGATGCACGGTACAGGGCGGCTGGCAGATAGATCACAACTACTCCTGCAAGGTGCAGAAGATATATGATGAGACCCGTGTCTCCAATGGATACGGTAATGGTATGACTTATATCATAGATCATCCTATCGAGGCCACTACCAACTCCGTATACAAGATTATGAACGATAATGACGACGAGAATTCTCCTTACCGCGAATTCTTCAACCTGTGCAACGTAGACGAGTCTGTCCTCGAAGAGGCCGGTGTCGTTGACGGATACACACGTCGTGAGGATAAGAACCGCGTATTGTCAAGATACAGAATCTTTACTGCAGATAAATACTGCCTTGACTTCAACGTGCGTTTCTTCAATGCATACCATTATACAGTATTCATCCCTTCCAATGAGTCTGTACGGGATGCCATCAACAAGGGCTTGCCGACTTGGACCTCTATCTCCAACTATATAAATACCCAGAAGGCTTACATCGATGCCCACGAAAACGATAGTACATTTGATGTAGATGCTGCAACAGCTAAGTACAAGACTATTGCTCAGGCAATGATTACGGAACTGATCAACTTCTGCAAGTATCACTTCATGGACCAGTCCGTCTTTGCTGATGCTGTGCCTTTTGCCTCTAAGTCTTACGAGACGGCTTGTGTGAACAACGCTACTAACCGCTACATCTCTGTCAATCTGCAATCAAAGGGCAACAACGACCTGGAAATTACCGATCAAGCTAATAACACGAGAAATGTAGTAGGCAACCGCAATATAATGGCTCGGGATATTACATTTGATAACCAGACCAATCGTACGGCTGCCAACCAAGGCTTCGGCTCTTCGGCATACACTGTCATTCATCAGATCGACGGTGTGCTCAATTTCAAGCCACTTACCAATGGTCGCTATGATTCTGATTGGGCAACATTTGCCGGCGCTAAGAGATTCCTTGCTAAATATCGTATCAGAAAATAAAACCTGAATACTATGAACAAGATAAAGTATCTATTATTCATCCTGTTGTGCTGCAGCTTCGCTTTACCTGCTGCCGCGCAGAAGCGAATATCTGGACACGTCTCCAATCCCAAAGACGGTCCCATCATGATGGCCAACGTTCTCGAGATCGATGCTAATAACCGTATTCAGGCTTCTACTACGACTGATATGAGCGGTAACTTTACGCTGGCGATTAAAAATCCTAATGATATCCTGAAGGTATACTTTTTCGGCTACCGTCCTTGGCAGCGCAAGATTGGTACGACGACAGTCTTCAAGATTTCTCTCGAGACCAATACCCGTACAATCAGGGAGGTCAAGGTCACAGGTAAGAGACTCGCTCATTCCAATGGCTTGACGATTCCGGAGCGTGAGGTCTCCGTCGCTACGCAAAAACTTGATATGGATGAGATGAAAGGTCTCTCCTTTGAGTCAGCTGACCAAGCACTCCAAGGACAAATCGCCGGACTTGACGTCGTGTCCAATTCTGGTAACCTCGGATCTGGTATGAGTATGCGTGTCCGCGGTGTCTCCACCATCAGTGGTAGCCAGGAACCTCTTATCGTCGTCGATGGACATATCCTTGAAAACTACAGTTCCACTGACGTCGACCTCCAGGATATGGATAACACCGAGCAGTTCGCTAACCTTCTCAACGTTAACGTCGAGGATATCAAGAGTATCAACGTCTTGAAGGACGCCGGTGCGTGCGCTATCTGGGGATCCAAGGGTGCCAACGGTGTCATCGAAATCACTACCCGCCGTGGTACAAGAGGTAAGACCCGTGTTTCGGGCAACTACTACTTTACTGGAAGCTGGCAGCCTGCAGGCATGAAGATGCTCAATGGTGACGGATATACTATGATGCTTAAGGAGGCTTACTATAATCCTAAGCAGAATGATAATACCTCCAACATCGTCGAGCTCAACTATGACCGCAGCCGTACAGCATACTACGCTAACTACAATAAGAATACGGACTGGATTGATCAGGTTACACAGTTCGGTCAGTCTCATAAGTATTATGTTGCTATCAGCGGTGGTGGTGATCAGGCTACTTTCCGTATCTCTGGTGGTTATGACCATGAGACGGGTACCATCATCAAGCAGTCTCTCAACCGCTTCAGTACTCGTATGACCTTGGACTATAAGGTATCTGACCGTATCACTTTCAGCTCCAACTTCTCTCTGACTTATACGAAGAACAATCAGAACTACACCGGTATCTTGGCCAGAGCCTACAAGGCTATGCCTAATATGTCTGTGACACGTTGGGAGTATGATCCCAGCACGGACTCCTATTATGACACGGGTGAGTATTTCAAGATGTATCCTGCCGCTTCTTCTGCTGGTGCAGTATCCGATGGCTATACATCTTATTACTTGAGTGATATGGTTTCCAACGGTAACCCTGTTGCGATTGCCAATCTCTCCTGGAAGAAAGTCAGCTCTTATACCATCAGCCCCCAATTCCAGTTGACCTACAAGCTGTTGGGTAAGGATGCCTCTAAGACCCAGTTGGACTACTCTGGTGAAGTATATATGTACTCTACCTCTTCTTCAACCAAGGCCTACTATCCTGGCTCTCTTTCCTCTGGTACATGGGGCGACGGTATCAACCTGAGTGCTAATGACAATAGTCATGGTCTGACCTTCAACACCCGTCACACCTTGACCTTTACTCCTAAGCTGCCCAAGGATCACTCCTTTATGCTCCTTGCCCGCGGTGAATTGGAAACCTATTCTGGCAATTCTCAGTCCATCGGATCCAGCGGTCTTGTTGGTGGAATTACCGATCCTACTGTTGATGCTTATCTGACAGCTTCTTCTACCTCTACTTCCAAGAAGCACGAACTTGACTTCCTCGTTCAGGCTCACTACGCATACAAGTCCAAGTATATCTTTGACGCTACACTGCGTGCAGATGGTAGTACAGTCTTTGGTAAGGATAAGCGTTGGGGCTACTTCCCCAGTGTATCTGCACGATGGAATATCAGCGATGAGTACTTCTTCCGTCCGTTGAAGAAATATATCAATATGTTCTCCTTCGCTCCAGGATGGGGTGTCGTAGGAAACCAGCCGAGCACAACTTCTGCTATGTACAATAAGTATGCGTCCACTGGCTCCTATGGATCAAGCGGTACTTACCACTCAGCTATCGCACCTTCCAACCTGCGTCTGACAAGTCTGTCTTGGGAGCGCACGAGCTCTTGGAACTTAGGCTTCAACCTCAACCTTCTCGAAGACCTCTTCCAGTTTAACTTCAACGTCTACAAGAAGCATACTACTGACCTTCTGCAGAAGAATGTACGTATTCCTTCCTCATCAGGTTACTCTACTCTGGACTATGCTAATGTAGGTGAGATGGATAATACAGGTTGGGATATGTATGCCAATACCAAGCCTATCTTCAAAGTTGGTAAATTCTCTATGAGATTTAAGTTCAATGCTGCCCACAATAGCAACCGAATTAAGAAGATGGATGCAAGTGTATTGTCAACCATTAATACAGACTTCAACTATGCCAATGAGAACTATCTTACCCGTGTTCAGGTAGGTAATGCTCTCTACTCTATCTACGGATTCCGCTACAAGGGCGTATATCGCTATGACTATGCTCACAGCGGTTACTTCGCTGATGAAAACAGAAATTCTGTCTATGGTGATAATACTGCTGCTGCCGCCGCTGCCCGCGGTGAAGTCGCTACGACTCCTGTAGCCCGCGATGCTAATGGTAACGTCATCTACGATGGTGAAGGTAATCCGCTGCGTATGTACTACAACTATGGTGGTACTAACTACATCTTCGACGGTGGTGATGCTATCTATGAGGATATCAACCATGATGGCCAAATCAACGAACTTGATATTGTCTATCTCGGCAACTCCAATCCTAAGTTTAATGGTGGCTTCGGTATTGACTTTATGTACGGTAACTGGACATTGAAGACCAGTTTCAATATCCGTACAGGTGCTAAGATCGTAAACCTCGCCCGTATGTATGCAGAAGATATGCGTACCAATAAGAATCAAAGTCGTGCTGTCAACTGGAGATGGCGTAAGAATGGTGATAACACGGAGATACCGCGCGCTTTGAGCTCTAAGATCTATTCTTCTTACAATTCACTGGCGAGTGACCGCTACGTAGAGTCTGGTGACTTTATCCGCTTGCAGTATGTACAGCTGAGCTACCACTTCGACTCAAAAGTTTTGAAACGTTGGAACTTGGGCATAAAGAGCCTCTCCTTCTCTGCTTCTGCCAACAACCTCTTCTTCTTTACCAAGTATTCAGGTGTTGACCCAGAGCACTCTGCTAGCGGCTATTCATATGCTTATGATGACTCGCAGACTCCTAGGTCTCGTTCCATTACTTTCAGCTTGAATGTTTCATTCTAATCAGAAGCTTGATATGAAAAAGTACAATATATATAATAAGATCATTCTCCCAGGCTGTCTAGGAGTCCTCGGTTTGCTATCTTCCTGCAGCGCCTTTGATGACTTCCTCACAGTTTATCCTACAAATCAGATTACAGGAGAACAGTTCTGGGAAGACAAAGCAGACCTTGAGAGCGGCCTTTTCGCTTGCTACAAGCAACTCACGACGACGGATTTTTCTCGCAGGCTGTATGTATGGGGGGAGACACGCTCTGACAATGTGATTGCCCGTAATACCTCTAACCAGAATTTGGTTGACTTGATGAATGCCAACTTGCTCCCGGATAATAGCTGGTATGATTGGTCTTCTATCTACAAGGAAATCGGCTTCTGCAATCTTGCTTTGTCTAAAGGCCCAGAGGTAGTTGCCAAGGATGCTAGTTTGTCACAAGACGACTGGCTGCCTATGGAAACAGAGCTAAAGACTTTGCGTGCTTTGAGCTACTTCTATCTTGTCAGAACTTTCCGTGAAGTTCCCCTTAACCTCTCTTCCAGTGATACGGATGATGGTGTAAGAAACCCCGTCCCGCAATCTAGTGCCGAGGCAGTGCTTACCTACTGTATCAATGATCTTGAAAGTTGCAAGGATCATGGTATGACCAACTACGGCAATAGTGTCGATAATAAGGGCCGTATCACTAAAGATGCCACCTATACACTTTTAGCAGATATGTATCTCTGGCGTGCAGCCAAGAATTCTTCTGCAGACTCTGTAGCTAAATATCCTGGTGAAGCTCAGGCTGACTATCAGAAGGTCATTGAGCTATGCGACGCTGTCATTGCTAATAAGATTGCTGAGTATACACGTGAGCATGAAACCAACTACTATGGCTATTCCGATGCAAGTTTGACTCCGCTGCCTTTGCTCTTGAATGTAGGTCAGACCGACGACATCTCTTACAACTCTCTCTTTGGAACCAAAAACTCTCTTGAGAGTATCTTTGAGATCGAGTTTAGTTCTACTGGTGGCTACAATAAGATTGTACCCTATTTCATGGGATATTATGTAAATGGTAAGTATTCCAATGCCAATGCTATACTGCAGGCCAGTGCAATCTTTAATGAGATTTCTGATCAGCCCAATGATGACGCTGATGTATTCTCCAAAACCGACCTACGTTGCTTTGAGACATTCTATCGTAGTGACAGTTGGACTTCTACGAGTGCCTTGTCTGCAATCATCAAGTACGTCGCCGGCGGCGTAAATACTTCTGAGTCTTCCGACATCACCAATACTAGCAACTGTAGGGTGACTTATTCGTCTGGCCGCACTGAGGATTACTGCGATGCCAACTGGATTGTTTATCGTGCTTCAGATGTGCTATTGATGAAGGCAGAAGCCATCGCTTGCCTCTATGCTGAAGGTGCGCCTGAACTCGAAGAGGCTTTCAATCTGGTGAAGGCAGTATTTGATCGCTCTAATCCGAGTATCACAGCTATAGACGAGATTAAGTATGAAGATTATGAGACGCCGTCAGCCCTTTTGGATCTGATTTACAAGGAGCGTCAGCGTGAATTCTACGGAGAAGGCAAACGCTGGTTTGACTTGGTTCGTAAGGCTGAGCGTGAAGCTTCTACTACCAACGCAGTAGCACTGCTCTCGTCCAAGTTTACCTCCAACTCCAGTTCTATCAAAGCAAAGTTGGCTACTTTGCCTTCACTCTATAGCCCAATCTATAGAGATGAAATGAAGGTTAATACAGCCCTTAAGCAAAATCCGGTCTGGACAAGTAACGAAACATCATCACGTAATTAAAATTTGATATTGGAGATATCTCATTTGAAAACAACAAATTTTGATTTCTAGCAAACGGAATATTGAATTTTAATGTGAAGTAAAAACGTAATAATATGAAACCTACAAATATTAAATGGCTTTCGAGATGTTTGATTGCATCGCTGGCATTTGTCAGTTTCTCTTCTTGCTCGGATGACCATTTTGACATAAATTCGACCAACGCTTCGGGTACGTTGTGGGAAAACCTCCTTGCTACTCAGAAGTGCGATTCTTTTGCCATGATTCTGCAGAAGACGATTGTCAATAAGAAAGACTATGGTATACCTTCCACGCTGACTTATGACAATCTGCTCAAGTCTACCAAGGTCCTGACAGTATGGGCGCCGCAGGATGGCTCATATAATGCTGCACACTGGCTCAATCTCCTGGAGCAAGGAGATAACGAGACAGTTGAGACGCAGTTTGTAGCCAACCATATCGCTTACTTCAACTACAATGGAAGCTATCCCGTCGTAAAGAAGATTCTCTTGGCTAACTCCAAGTTCGCCACCTACGACGATGCTGCTGCAACCAATACATTTAATAGCGTACCCATTCTTAACGATCCTGCGTACAAGAATATAGCTTCTACCAATGGTACACTGCATGTACTGGATGGAGCTTCAAGCTTCTATTACAATCTGCGTGAGATCCTGTCGGTATACCCTGAGCTTTCAGACCTCTACAAGTATGTCGAGAGCCGCGATACTTTGGTATTCCTTCCGGGTGCCAGTACTCCGGGTACTACAGTCAATGGAGAGATACACTATGTAGACTCAGTCTTCTTGGAGTACAACAAGGTCTACCCGATCATCTCAACCAATGAGGACTCTTTGAGCGCAGCTATCCTCCCAGGTAATGAGGCTTGGGCTGAAGCACTTGCGAAGGTCTCTCAGTCTTTCAACTACAAGGATAATTACTACTACTTCGATTATAATAGAAGTACTACGACTCCGCAGGTTGACTCTATCAAATCAGACTCTGTAAGGGAAGCTCGGACGGTCAATGCTATATTCAATAATATGTTCTATAGCTTGAACGAGCAGCCGGCTTTTGATGTGACCACGGCTTCGCCTACGACGGTGGCCAACTTCTTTGCAACATCCGACTCTCTAGTTTCGACTGCATATTATCATAGAAACTATCTGTATCATCAGCATGCACCCGAATGCAATGAGCTTGCGGAGGGGAAGACTCCATATGAGGCAAGTAATGGCTACGCTTTCATCACAGACCATTTCAACTTCAAGGCCAACAAGTCTTGGCAGTTTGATATCTACTTCGATGCAGAGGACTCTCGCTACTACGATGCCGAGAATTCCAAGAATATCGGTTCCTATGCTAACCATCAGGTTACACCCGGTACTCGCAATGACTCTGTGAAAGGAACCGTTCGTGGCAATTATTACAGGGAGTTTGTTCCGTCAGCACCTTCTTCCAAGGAGCAGATTACTTACAAGATACCTGATGTCATGTCTGGTACCTATGATATCTATGCCGTCATAGTCCCTGAGAATATTATTGATCCGTCTATGACGACTGCTCGATATAATATGTTTACTGCTACTTTGGCTTACGATTTCCTGCCCAACGGACGTCCGGTAACATTTGCTAATACAAAAGAAATGCACTCCGATCCTACCAAGGTAGATACCATTCTCTTGTTTGAGAACTTTAAGTTCCCTTACGCCTATGCCGGCTTACCCAATGCTAAGCCCTACATTACTTTGAATTCCACTTACACTCGTAGTAAACGTCTGGTTGCCACGCCTTACTTCTACATAGACTGTTTCATTTTGAAATCTAAGGATGAGTAACTACTTGCTAACAGAAAAATAAGACGACAATGAAAAATATAAGTAGAAATTATTTCTTAGGCAAAGTTCTAGGTGCAGGCTTCTTCATGCTGATAGCTGGTGGCCTGACCCCGCTTTATGCTCAAGACGACGTGACTACTGACTCTACAGAAGTCGAGGAGCCTCAGGGACCTACGAGAAGAATCGTGAAGAAGGATGTCCCCAGTTATCCGATGAAGGAGGTAAGTGGCCGAGTCTTGGATGCTGCTACTCATAAACCTATTAGTGGTGTTCGTGTTCAGGCTTTGGATGACAATCGCTTCTCCGGCATGACGGAGGAGGATGGACGCTATAAGTTCTCTGTACCAGAATTTACGACGGTACTCTTTGTCTCCACTCCGGATTACAATTCTGTTCAGGTGCCTATCAAGAAGGGCAGCCAGACAGTCAACCTTTATAGCTCTGTATTCAGCTCTTTCTACAAAAATGGCAATACAGTATTTACCAATAAGGAAGCCGCTATTGTCGATCCTTCTTCTATCTCCGCTGAGACTGAGATTGAGAATGCCTTTGAGGGAAATATCCGTACTGCAGTGCGTGGCGGTATGCCGGGTCAAGGTGCCAGTATGTTTATCAATGGCATTACCTCTCTCAATACCATCAATCAGCCTCTTGTAGTCATTGATGGCGTTGTGATGGATATGCAATACGACCGTTCAACCCTTCATCAGGGATTTTTCAACAATATCCTGAGCACTCTGGATGTCGAGGATATCGACAAGGTAAAGGTTCTCAATACCGGTACATCTATATATGGTGCCAAGGGTGCTAATGGCGTAATTGAAATCACGACAAAGCGTGGCCGTAATCGTGCGACCCGTATCCAGGCGCGTGTTTATGGAGGTTTTGAGACGGCACCTTCAACAATCGATGTTATGAATGGCTCGCAGTTCCGCAATTACCTTTCCAATATTTTGGGTACTTACGAGACCACAAATTCTTCCAATCAGTTGCTCAACAATATCGCGAATTCTTCATTCATGAATGAGGATCCCAACTACACTTTCTACAATCTTTATCACAACAATACAGACTGGCAGAAAGATTTGTACCGGACGGCCTTCACGCAAAACTACCGCGTCAACGTACAGGGTGGTGACGAAATCGCGCTCTATGGCCTGTCTCTAGGATACACCAAATCTGATGCAACGGCTAAGAAGAATGACTTTAGTCGCTTAAACATCCGCTTCAATACGGATATTAATATGTTTAGAGATGTCTTTGCATCATTTGATATCTCTTATTCTCGTGTTACTTACAATCTGCGTGACAATGGATGGGCAAGTGACTATACCCGTGCCAACATTTCCTCTCCCAATGTCTTGGGCCTGATTGTTGCTCCTATGATCAGCAAGTACAGCTATGTCACCTATTGGGACCAGGCTTCTCAGATGAACAAGATTTTCAATTCGGGCAATGTCTACTCTGGTAAGACATTCTCTGATGCCAACAATCCCTTCACCTATGGTGTCCACTATGGTACAGATGCTCTTGCCAATCCTTACTGGATACTCCAAAACGGTGACGGCGACAATAAGAACTACCAGGATCAGACAGCATTTATGCTCAACTTCAATCCGCGTTGGGAAATCAGCAAATCGTTGACTGTAGGTGATCGTTTCAGCTATGTACTCAACCGTACCAGTGAAATGTATTACCTGCCGATTAGTGGTACTCCGACCAAGTTTGTCGAGGGTCTTGGCAATATCAGCAGCTCTGTGAAGTCTCAATTTAGCGAGGAGAGTTCTATTAGCAATAATCTCTATGCGAACTACCACAACAAATGGGGAGCTCATTCTCTAGATGTTATAGGTGGTTTCCGTCTCAACTCGTTCAACTATTCTGATAGTTACGCTGGCGGCTACAACAACTCCAATGATAAGATGCCTAACCTCAGCTACTCCTTGCAGTATCTGTCTTATGGCGGTGCCAATGATAAGTGGCTCAACTTCTCTTGGTTTGCTAACGCTGCTTATAACTACAAGTCTCGCTACTATGCCAATGCTACACTTACGGCAGAGTCTTCTTCCCGCTTCGGTAAAAATGCCAAGGAAGGCATCAAACTGTTCGGCGTAAAGTGGGGTTTGTTCCCCTCTATCCAGGCAGCATGGCTGATTTCCTCCGAGCCTTGGTTTAAGACCAACACATTGGTTAACTTCCTCAAGCTTTCTGCTGGCTACGAAGAGTCAGGTAATGATAATATTGACTACTACGCTACACGTACGTACTTTGCTAACACTAAGTTCATGAATCGTGCAACAGCGCTACGTCTTGCCAATATCGCTAACTCCGAAATTCAGTGGGAGACAACACGCCGCTTCAATGTAGGTATTGAGACCAGTGTCTTTGACAACCGTGTCAATCTCGGTGTCAACCTCTTCTGGGCAAAAACCTCCCATCTCTTGACGATGAAGAGCATAGACTATGTCACTGGACTTGGAACTATGTGGGCCAATGACGGTGCTCTCAAGAACAGTGGTGTCAATGTCAACGTCAGTGGCATCGTACTCAACGGCAAAGACTTCAAGTGGCAGATGGGCTTCAGTGTAGGCCATTACCACAATGAGATTACCGATCTGCCCTCTTCCGAGATTACTACTTACAATCTGGATGCCGATGGCAATAAGAGCTCCGTTTACAAGACCTTGCGCGGATACACCTCTTCTATCTATGGTACAGACAATATTCTTACCACAGTTGGTGAGGCTGCCGGTGTCTTCTACGGATTCAAGACTGCAGGCGTCTTCGCTACAGACAAGGAGGCCTCTCAGGCCGGTAAGCTCGGATACCTCCGTTATCCGACCGGTTATACAGGAGATCCGTATCGTTACTTCAAGGCTGGTGATGTACACTTTATCGACCAGAATGGTGACGGTTGGATATCCGAGGCTGATATGGTCAAGATTGGTGATCCTAATCCAGATATTTACGGTAATATTTTCACCAAGTTCAATTACAAGAACTTTACATTGGATGTCATATTCAAGTACTCTCTTGGCAACGACGTTTTCAACTATCAGGCTTCTCAGATAGAGAGCGAAAACAATCTCTGGAATCAGTCTAAGGCTGTGCTCAATCGCTGGACTTACGAAGGACAAGTGACCGAGATGCCTCGTGCCGTGCTCACCTCAAGCTCTGAGTGGGTCAACAATGAGCGCTTCTCTGATCGCTGGATAGAGGATGGTTCTTATCTGAAGCTTAAGAAAGTTCGCCTTACCTACAAGTTACCGCTTTCACTCTCCTGGTTACAGGGCCTGACTGTCTGGGCCGAGGCCAACAACCTCTTTACCTTGACCAAGTACAATGGCAACGATCCTGAAGTATCTTGCAGCAACAGCGTACTCTATCAGGGTATAGATACTGGCATGCTGCCTCAGTCTCGCAACTTCAATTTCGGTGTTACAATCAACTTGTAAAAAACGTACCACAATGAATAACAAATCAATCCTATCGCTTCTTATCTGTGTCTTGTCCTTTGGCATGTTAGGCACATCTTGCTCCGACATGCTGGAGCCATCGATGGAGCGTTATACAGTAGATAAGTATGCTCAGGACTCGGTATATTCTGCCTTCGGCATACTCATGAGTGTCCAAAATGTTGCAGAGCGTAGTGTGATCATTGATGCAGCTCACAGTGATCTTGTTACCTCCGGCACATATACCACTGATTCCATCAAGGAGCTTATTGACTTTGACCAAGTAGAGGATGGAGACAATGATTTGCTCAATGTAGCTGATTATTATCACATCATCAACTCTTGCAACTTCTACCTGGCCAAGAGTGATACTACGGTCACTAAGAATGGCTACGCTGAGATGAAACGTGAGTGGGCCGCCATTCAGGCTATTCGTGGCTGGGCTTACTTGCAGCTAGTACGCTTCTATGGCAGTGTACCTTTCATCACAGAACCAGTCAATAATACGGCGACAGCATCCCGTTTGCAGAAGTCTGCGCCTCGTGTCACCAAGGACAATCTGGCCAGCCTTCTGACAGAGAACGGTATCCTCGATGCCTATGCTATCCAGCATGCTTATGGATTGCCCAACTACCAGAGTGTAAACAATGGCAACACCTCTTATTCCACTTCACAGATGTTCTTCCCGGTGCAGTTCATACTTGGAGATGCCTACCTCATGGGCAATCAGTATGCCAAGGCTGCAGAGATGTATTATGACTATTTCTATTACACTAATAGTGCGACCAACAACAGCGCATATTCTGCTGGAAACAGCAGAATTGTAACCAACAGCGTTATCACCGGCCGCTATACCGATGCCAACAACTGGGTCAATGCCTTCCGCAACCGTAGCGCATCAGAGAAGTACGTCCTTTCCGTAAGTGCTACCAATTCCTTCTATGGCACGGTGCTCAATGATATTCACCATGTCTATGGATTTGCTACATCGTCTACGACTTCCAGTACTACGTTGACCGCCAACGAGGAGTATCAGCAGATCTTACCTTCTACTTCCTACATCTCTCTCAATCAGGCACAGAACTACAACCGCTACGAAGTCGACAATGATCTTGAGACCAAGGAGACTGTAGATGGTGGTGACGCTCGACTCTATGGTTCTGCTCCTGCGATTGAGTTCGCCAATGGTGATCAGGACCGTATCATTGCCAAGTTCGCTCCCTGTACTGCTTTTTATGTCAATTCAAGAGTCAATACTTATGCTTCTCCATCAAATTTCAGCATCACGTACGACATTCCGTTGTATCGTAATCCGCAGATATGGCTGCGCTATGCTGAGGCAATTAACCGCTTAGGCTTCCCCGAGATCGCCTTCGGCGTGTTGAAGGATGGACTCTGCCGCCAGAATATGCCGTCAATTGCTTACAAGGATCAAAATAAATATTATGTAGACCGTACAGCAGGTGATACCCTGGGTGTCATCGTGCCCAAGACGATACACGTTGATTCGCTTGATATTGATTCTGTTGTCAATGACACTTTGCTCTATGCCGATGGTGCCACTCCGGACAGTTCCATTATGCACGTAGCTACCAAGGTGGCTCCTACAGCAGCTAATGGCGGTATGACTTATGTTTCTGTTGACGAGCTTCTCCGTGCTGCAAACTACTCCTTCCTTGACTTCCGCTCTAATGACATCTGGAACCACAATTCCTATGCTACTAATGCGACGGCCAAGAACTGGGGTATTCACGGACGCGGCTGCGGTGACACAGGTGGCAATCACGATACGATATACACCTATGCCAAGATGGTAGCCAAGAAGATCGCCGAGAACTATGCACGGCTCAACAATCTCAATTACGAGGCACAGCAAGCTTATGAGGCAACGCTTCATAAGGGCGACACACTGCTTGTTACTGACAAGGACTTGATCATTAATGCTGTCGAGGACCTTATTGCTGATGAGGGCGCCTTGGAGACTGCATTTGAGGGCCATCGCTTCACAGACCTTGTACGTATTGCAGGTCATAAGACGGCAGCCGGCCTCAACGGTAATGAATGGTTCGCATGGAAGATTGCTCGTCGTGCCTACAATGTTACGCAAGACGCATCTACCTATGATAATGCGCTTTATAGTAAGCTTAGCAACAGCGCCAACTGGTATCTTCCCTTGCCTACGAAATGATTTTCGCCCTTAGGGCTTAAATAAATGATCTTCCGGCTACTTGCTTTTCCGCAGGTAGCCGGAATTTTTTGCTTGCAATATGTCATAGACAGCATGCTGGAGAATTCAGGGATGTAAACCTTTTCCTGTGTTGAGATACGGGCCTGCCCTTGATGTGTTGAAAGATATCCTTAGTGGTAGAAAACATCGTCTCTATCGGCTTTCTCAATCTGATGGTTAAATATCGCGCTAACACCAAATTAAAACGAGCTTTTAACATCTTAAATTTATTGAAAGAAGTTTCATGTTTCCTATATTTGTAAATGAAGTAGTAAGAGGAAAGTTTCATGAGGGAAATGAATGCAATAAAATTTGAATTTCGTATTCATAAAGCTCGTCTGGCATGGGAGGTAGGAAGAATAGAGTTTTAGAGATGCAACAGGCTTTTGTAGTATCGTTCTTTTTGAAAAACTAGACCGGACAACACCGAACATAATAAGAAAACAATGCCCCATCTGACGGTTCGCTTGTGCTGACATAAGATCAGTGTGATTTGGGAGCGGCTAAGATAGAAACGAGAAGGAAAAACTCATAGTCAACCTAATTACTAACTTCAACATCAAGCCAATGAAGAAATTATTCTTTATGCTAGCCCTCTTGGCTAGCGGCTTTTGGGGACTGACTGCCCAGGCGCAGGACGTCTACCAAGTAACGGACACCACAGTGGCTGACGGTTACTACCGTATTCATACGGCTTTGGCCAACGGTCAGTATGGTGACTCCATCATTGGTGTGAGCCTTGCAGATGCTGCATCCGATGCGACTGAACAGGGTGAGTATGTCCTATATTTCAGATCGGACTCTGTCTACAACAACTCCACCAATTGGAATTTCATCTGGCACATCTATCGCAACAGCGACGGATCGTACACGATGAAAAACTGC
>ONCK01000002.1 GCA_900316315.1 uncultured Prevotellaceae bacterium | reverse complement strand
AGAATTGAACTTCTTTTGTTTTGCACCATAAAGTTAGTGAAAATTCTGCAAATGACAAGTCTCTGAGGAACTTATTGTTCCTCAGAGACTTATAAAAAATATTAATAACAATTTACACGCTTCGTTGCGGAATTAAGGTTGATAATAGACACATTCATCAACACCAGTAACAAAGACGGTATGTAATACATCTTTTATGTTGATTGTCAATATACCCAAAATAAATATCGCAAATCATCATCAGCTGAAAAAGTTTGCGTAACTTTACCGATTGAATAGTATTAAGTTCAAAAAACAATGTCTTTCGTGTCCATTTCATTGAGAAAAATATACAAGTATATGTGTACCTATACAAAGCATTTGGCATTTACAAAACATAGTTTACGATTTTGCTTTATTTTGATTTTTATGCTTATACCCTACACTCTGTCTGCCAAGTCTTCTCTCCAAGCTAAGAGTATAATTGATGCGACAGGAGTATATGACAAAGGCCCCAACACTCAAGTCAATCGACTTATCAAGTTACGCTATGCAATGGACAAGGTAGTAACAGTCAAGGATAAGCGAATGATACTTGATGAAATAGGTGAAACGGGAACCTTTGTTGGCCTTATGTTTGCCGGCAACTATCTCGATAATGTTTTGCTACAAAAACATGCGGCACGTGCTGTCATCCGTATTGCATACAGTCATCCCGAATATTGGGGGACTAATGTGAGGCTTCTTGTTATGCGAGCTGCCAATATAGTTGGCGGTAAGAGTCACAAGTTGGCTTTGTCTCTGCTCCGCAATATGCCCCAGGATGAGACGGGCTATGTTTCTCTCTTCAACGGTAAAGATCTGACAGGTTGGAAAGGATTGGTTAAAGACCCGATTAAACGCTCCAAAATGACGAGTGAAGAACTCGCTGCTGCTCAGACAAAAGCTGATGAGCAGATGCGCAAAGACTGGAAGGTAAGTAATGGGCTCTTAACCTATGTAGGATCAGGCTATGACAATATCTGTACAGAAGGCCAATATGGAGACTTTGAAATGTACGTCGACTGGATGCTGGATCCAAAGGGCAAAGAGCCAGACGCAGGCATTTATTTGCGAGGCACACCACAAGTACAGATATGGGATACAGCTCGTGTCAACGTGGGTGCCCAGGTGGGCAGTGGCGGACTCTACAACAATCTAAAGCATGAAAGCCATCCCAGCGAAATCGCTGACAATATGACTGGAGTCTGGAACAGCTTCTTTATCAAAATGATTGGCGATAAAGTGACGGTCTTGCTCAACGGAGTCAAAGTGGTTGACAGTGTTGTCATGGAAAACTATTGGGACCGAAGTCAGCCTATACCAGCTATAGAGCAGATTGAACTGCAGGCACATGGCAGTAAGGTCTACTATAGAGACATCTATGTAAAGCGTATAAAGAACTAAAACAATCAAAACAAATATATTGAGATGAAACAAAACAGACGTACTTTTCTCAAGACAGTGGGTGCGATGGGACTATTTAGCATTGTTCCGCGCAAGGTCTTGGGTGGTAATGGACATATCGCGCCTAGTGACCAGCTGACCAAGGGTATCATTGGCGTAGGAGGAATTGGTAAGTCGACATCCCACTTTACCAGCGATGAGACTTATCGTCTGGTTGCAATATGTGACGTTGATGACAAGCACCTTAAGCAAGGTATTGATTTGGGCAAACAGAAATTTGGCGAAACATTGAAAGCATACCATGATTTCAGAGATTTGATACATGATTCCAATGTTGATATTGTCCATATCGCGACACCTCCTCATTGGCATGCTCTGATGAGTGTTGAGGCAGCCAAAGCCGGAAAAGATATATGGTGTGAGAAACCCATGACACGCACTATCGGAGAAGGTAAGCGCGTCATTGAAGCAGTACAGCGCTATAATCGCATTTTTCGTCTCAATACATGGTTCCGTTTCAAGGATACATTTTACGGTCTTGGCACTACAGTGGAACCGCTTAAGAAGCTTGTTGACAGCGGCCTATTAGGTTGGCCTCTCAAGGTGACTGTATCGGGCACGACAGGCTTTGCATGGAAATTTTACTGGGTAGGCCGGGACAACCTGGTACCTCAGCCTGTGCCAAAAGAACTAGACTATGACATGTGGCTTGGTCCAGCTCCATTTAAGCCTTATCATCCGCACCGCGTACACCAGACATTCCGTGGGTATTGGGACTATGATGGCGGTGGACTGACTGATATGGGACAGCACTACTTGGATCCTGTGCAGTATATATTGGGAAAAGATAACGATTTTCCTGTCAAAGTTGAAGCAGATGCGCCACAACAGCACTCTGATGCCGTTGGTATATGGCACAAAATCACCTACACTTACGCAGACGGTTGCCAGATAATCTTGGAAGGCGAGGGATTTGAGAGTCCAGGCCATACACCCTATATAGAGGGTCCGAAGGGTAAGGTATACAAGGGCTTTGAGTGCACTATACCTGATATCATGAACAAACTGGCCGAATATCCTGATCCTGAGCCACAACGCACAGACTTTTTGGAATGCGTTCGTTCAAGACAAAAATTTGCCCTAAATGAAGTCAATGGCCACCACAGTTGTACTTTGGTCAATCTAGGTACAGTAGCATTGCGTCTCGGACGCAAACAGTTGCAGTTTGATCCGGCCACACAGCGATTTGTCGATGACGATGCAGCCAATGCTTTGATTAATCAGCCCATGCGTGGACCTTGGCACATATAGTATTTATTTTAAAATCTGATGAAGATGAAAAACTTTAAGATTTCCATATATCTGATAGCAGCATCGCTACTTGTATGCCTTCCATTAAACGCTCAAGTAGACAGCCGCAATCGAACGCCTGAGACAGTCATCAGTGACGGTCTTGCCCAACTACCGACCAAGACTGTTGCTACATACAATCAAGTGATGAGCGAGATGTCTGGCACAGGGCTGCAGGGCATGACGCTGCTTACAGACATGCTTGAGAGTGCTAAGGTAGGAGAAACCGCCCCGTTTGAATATGCTATCAATGGCATTGTTGGCTATGTATCAGCGTCTGACAAAGTAAACCTGCGTGGTCCTGTCAAGCAAGGTCTCATACAAGCTATTGACAAAAGTAAGGACAATGCCAAGCGAGCCTTTCTGATGCTTCAACTTCAGCGTATCAGCGATGCTAAAGACGCCTCGGTGTTTGTCAAGTATCTCTCTGATAAGTATATGCATCAGTATGCACTGAGTAGCCTTGCAACCACTCCAGGTACAGAAGCTATCATAAAAGATCTAATAGCTAAATCTACAGTTCCTGATGGTGCTTTGGCCTATTTGGCTTATGTAAAACAACTCAAGGATCCTAATGTGGAGCAGACGCTTCTTAAATGGAGTGCTTCAGCTGATAGCATGACGGCACAAAATATCTACAATGCACTGACCGTGTGCGGTTCTTCCAAATCACTCAACTTATTGGGAACACTGGCTGCCCGATGCAACTATGCTGATAACGCTACGGGCGTAACCAATGCCTATCTCGAGCTTCTAAATAACGCCCAAGATCGCAAAACGGTGGCAAAAGCGGCTAAAGTCTTGGTCAAGAACGACAAGAGCTATGTACGATGCGCCGGCCTTCGGCTTCTGCTCAAATCTGATGCCGCACATGCTAAAAAATATATCCTTGCCGCTCTTAAGGATGGTGATATAGCCTATCGCAATACGGCTCTTGATTTTGCCAAACAATATGTCGGTGGGAAGATATTCGATGCTGTAGCTTCAAAGTACAGTAAATATAGTGAAAGAAGCAAGACCGATATCATTCGATGGCTGGGCAATAACCATGTAGAGGGCAAAATGAATCTCATGACGGGCGCGATGAAGTCCTCGGACTCAGTTTTGGCTTGCGCAGCAATAGAGGCAGCGGCTAAAATCGGTGGAAAAGAAGCACTTCAAGCTCTTATCGACCAACTAAGCGGAGCCTATAGCAAACAGGCCAATAAAGCTTTGCTTACTTTCAAGGGTAATATTAAAGAAGGTATCACCAACGCGTTGTCAAATTCAGATTCTTCAATCGTAATACAAGCGCTGAAGCTTGCCTCTACCCGTCACATGTACTCGACATATGCCAAGGTAAAAGAATTGATGCACTCTAATAATGCCATGATCAGCGACGCCGCTTATGAGGCGCTTAAGGGTGTCTCAACTCCTGAAAAATTCGGAGAGATCTGCGGTTTACTCAATGCATCTCAGGAGGACAAAGTCGCAAAAATACAAGAAGGTGCAAAGAATGCTATCGCAAGTTTGTCTGCAAGTAAGCAATATGAAGCTATCAAGGCCCAGATGGATAAATCGCCGAAACCATCCCGCTACTATCCGCTCCTTGCTCAGGCAAGTAACAGCCAGGCTATTAAGCTACTACTTTCTGAGTATGAAAAGGACAATACAGATCTTACTGCATATAAATCTTTACTCTCTGTCAATAATCCAAGCATCGTTCCGTCGCTGTATCGTATAGCGTCCAAAGAGAGTAATAAAAAGGACGAGATCCTTAGCCGATGTATAGATTTGATCAAGACAAGTTCGGATAATCAGGAGCAGAAATACCTGCTATATCGTCAGGCGATGGGCCTCAAACCTTCTGTCAAGATTCAAAATAAGCTGCTCAATGCTCTTGGTAATACCAAATCGCTTCAAGCATTGATGTTTGTAGGCAAATATCTTAGCAAAAATGAGACATCATCGGCAGCAGCCAATGCAGTCAAAAATCTGATTGCCAAAAACAGTAATGCGCTCCGCATCATATCTGCGAAACAGCAGCTTGAACAGGCTAAAACTGTATTCCAAGCTCAAAAGGAAAAAGGTAGTGCTGATGCAGGATATGCTGTTGACGAGATCTCAGGTCTAATGCCAAAATTTAAGTCAGACGGCTACAGACAGATTATTAAGAATGTCGAAGGGACAAAGGTCCCGGTTGAGCTAATGAAGCAGACGGGTAACTTTGAGATGTTTGTTGACTGGAGAGTAAAAGATGGCACTGCGGCACTCAACTATGGTGGCGTAACCCTTGCTGAATTGTCCAAGAATAGTGTTATCATATCAGGTATGACCAGTAAACAAACTACCAAGAAACCGACGATACGTCCTAATTGGAATACCTTGTACCTCAAGGTCGCCAATGGAAGACTGACACTTATATCCAATGGCGAAACGCTCGCGGAAAACTATGGGATAGACAATCTGTCAGGCGCCACACCTGGATCGACCATAGAGTTTCAGACTCGACAAGGTACGGTCTATGTACGCGATGCCTATGTCTACGAACATCCTGCAACTCCCGAGTATCAGCTCACTACCGAAGAGCGGAAAGCTGGCTTCGAGGTCCTTTTTGGTGGTCGGTCTTTAGACAAATGGGAAGGCAATGTCAAGGACTATGTACCACAGGAAGACGGCAGTATGCTTGTTAATGCCAAATATGGTAATGATCGCAATCTCTACACTAAGCGCCAGTATAGTGACTTCATCTACCGATTCGAATTTTGCTTCCTTGAACCGGGAGTTAACAATGGCGTAGGTATCCGCACACATCAAGGTACTGATGCTGCGTACGATGGAATGGAGATACAAGTCCTTGATCACGATGATCCTATTTATAAGGGCTTGCGTGACTATCAGCAGCACGGAGCTGTATATGGCATTATCGTACCCAAACATGTCAAATTTGGCAAACTCGGTACTTGGAATACGGAGGAAATTGTCGCCAAGAGCGACCATATCAAGGTTACAGTTAATGGGGAAGTGATACTTGACGGAAATATCCGGGAAGCGTGCCAAGGACACAATATAGCGCCAGACGGAAGCAAGAACAATCCATACACAGTAGACCATAAAAACCATCCAGGACTTTTTAATAAGCAGGGATATATCAGTTTTTGCGGGCACGGGGCCGGGGTAAAGTTTCGCAATGTCCGAATACTTGATTTAAGCAAGGCTACTCAAGCACCCAACAAACGTCGCAAGTGAGCATGTCTGCCACATCGAATATTACTACGCACAATATTGTCCGTCTTGTTGCCATTGGCGCAGGCAACCGTATGCGTACTTATATGCATTATCTCGAGGAGCATCCAGAGGAAGCCCAACTAGTTGCAGTCGTAGATCCGGCTCAATTCAGACGAAATCGGATGGGAGACAAACTAGGGGTACCGATGCATCGTCGTTATGCTGATTACTCTGCCTTCTTTAAAGACAAGGTTGAAGCAGATGCTGTCATCATCTGCACACCCGACGATCAGCATTATCGTCCTTGTATGCAGGCTATCCGTAACGGCTATCATGTCTTACTGGAGAAACCCATAGCACAGACACGCCAGCAGTGCGAACGTATTTGTCAGGCCGCTCATCGTCATCATGTTATTGTGAGTATCTGCCATGTGCTGAGATACCACCCGACTTTTCTCAAAATCAAGCAGATTGTCGATAGTGGTGAACTCGGTCAGATAATTTCTGTCAACTATACCGAAGGCGTTGGTCTGGACCGTGCGACCCACAGCTATGTGCGCGGGTCATGGCGTCGTAAAGAAACCTCTAACTCCATGCTTCTAGCCAAGTGTTGTCATGATGTTGACTATTTGTTATGGCTTACCGAGAGTCCTTGTCGGCATCTTGCCTCATACGGCACTCTGCGTTGGTTTCGCAGCGCCAATGCCCCAAAAGGATCTGCACTTCGGTGCTTGGATTGTCAAGTAGAAGACAAATGTCCTTATTCTGCAAAAGACCTCTATCTACGTCGCCATGAGTGGATTCGTAATTTTGATGTGCCCGACGGAAAATCGCTCGATGAAGTCATCATTGAGGAACTAAAGCATGGTCCCCTTGGACGGTGTGTATATCATTGTGATAATGACGTGGTAGACCACCAAGTGCTTCTCATGCAACTTGAAAATGAAACGACGATAACGCTTTCCATGGATATATATACCTTGCAAGACCACCGGCAAATCACACTTCATGGTACGCACGGGGAACTGTCTAGTGATGAAAGTACAATCAGTATCACCACTTTTCGCCCGCGCAAAACTGTAAGCTATGATTTCACAGACCTTGTACGCCAGCCTTATCATGGAGGAGCAGACATGCATATCATTTCTGACTTCATCAAAGCAGTACGAGGAGAAGAGACTCATTTACCCTCGCTGATTGACGATGCTTTAAAAAGTCACATTGTTTGCTTTGAGGCAGAGAGATACCGTCAGAAATATTCTTAGAAAAGAGACATTTTCTAAAAAGAAAAAAAAAGGAAAAGTTTAGAACATCTATTTGCTACTATATAATAGTCCGTTTCAAAATAAGACGAACTGTCTTGCGAAGATTATCGGAGTAGGGCCTTGAGATAAAGCTCTACCCCGATAACGTAATATACGTTTGATTCATAATTTGTGGATAACAATGTTCAGTAGAATACAGTCTTTTGACTTATCGACCTTGAACTTATAAAACGTACAAAAGAACTTACCATACCATATTGATGACAAATGATACATCGGAATCAGATGGAGAATTAGATAATAATCGTTCTAAAATAGTGAATTGAAGGACGCCTGTTGCCAACTTCTCAACGTGTTTTAGTCCTTTTTAGAACAGGCATATGGCTAAAACTATTATCTTTGCACATAGTTTAAATGAGATTTCCCATCTCGATATAGTTCTGTGCACAATATCAAGTTGGAGATATCAAGTTTTAATGATAGTATAGGTAAGCTTGCTGAGCATGCCTAATTGATTTGAATAATAAGATAATAAGACAAATATGGAAGAAAACGTTGATATTAGAGGTCTCAACCAGCTTATAGAGCAGCGGAGCGGATTTATCACCGACTTACAGCAAGGAATGGGACAAGTGATTGTCGGTCAGAAGCATTTAGTGGAAGTCTTGCTCGTAGGTTTACTGAGCGATGGCCATATCTTGCTGGAAGGTGTACCGGGCCTTGCTAAAACACTTGCCATCAAGACACTGGCAAGTCTTGTAGATGCTACTTACAAACGCATTCAGTTTACCCCAGACCTTCTTCCGGCAGATATTGTAGGTACTGTGATTTACAGCCAAAAGACAGAAAGTTTCGTAGTCAGGAAGGGACCGATATTTGCCAACTTCATCCTGGCAGATGAAATCAACCGGGCACCTGCCAAGGTGCAGAGTGCATTGCTTGAGGCCATGCAGGAGCGTCAAGTGACTATTGCAAGCGATACTTTCCAGTTGCCGAAGCCATTTCTTGTAATGGCAACACAAAATCCTATAGAACAGGAAGGAACCTATCAGTTGCCAGAGGCACAGGTTGACCGCTTCATGTTTAAGGTTATCATTGACTATCCTTCTATCGAAGAAGAACAGCAAATTGTAAAGGACCGTATTCAAAACAAATCGCAGGAGGTTAAGCCTGTTATCAAACTTGACGACATCCTACAGGCTCGTGAGGTAGTCAAGCAAGTATATATAGACGACAAGATTGACCGTTATATCACAGACATCGTTTTTGCTACCCGATACCCAGAAAAGTATGGTCTGCCGGAGATGAAACAGAACATCAGTTTTGGCGCTTCTCCTCGCGCAAGTATCAGCCTGGCGTTAGCAGCGCGTACCTACGCTTTTATTAAGCGTAGAGGATACGTGATACCCGAGGACGTGAGAGCAATAGCCCACGACGTAATGCGCCACCGTATCGGTCTCACTTATGAAGCCGAGGCAGACAATGTGACAAGTGACCAAATCATCACAGAGATACTCAACAAGGTGCAGGTTCCTTAAGCTTGCACTTAACAACCCCCGATAAGTACAGCCTAAAAACAGATAGAAAGAAATGGACAGGGCGGAACTGCTGAAGCGTGTCAGGAAGATTGAAATCAAGACGCGTGCGCTGTCAAGCAATATCTTTGCCGGCGAATACCACTCGGCATTCAAGGGTAGGGGAATGGCTTTTTCCGAAGTGAGGGAGTATCAGGTAGGAGACGACGTCCGCAATATCGATTGGAATGTAACGGCACGATTTAATCGCCCCTACGTCAAGGTCTTTGAAGAGGAGCGCGAATTGACTGTCATGTTATTGGTGGATGTCTCGGGTAGTCTGAGTTTTGGCACCACAAGGCAACAGAAACGTGACATGGTCACTGAAATAGCCGCTACACTGGCCTTCAGTGCGATGCAAAACAATGATAAGGTCGGTGTCATACTGTACAGTGATCATGTGGAGAAGTATATTCCACCCAAGAAAGGGCGCAAGCATATCCTATTTATCATCAGCCAACTATTGGATTTTGAACCCGAAAGCCACAAAACAGATGTAGGCAATGCGATACAGTTTCTGATGCAGACGCAGCACAAGAGTTGCACGGCCTTTCTGCTAAGTGATTTCATTGATTACAAAGACTATACCAAGGCTCTTCGTATTATGGGCAACAGGCATGATGCTGTAGCTATCCAAGTCTATGACCGGTGGATGGCAGCCCTGCCCGACATCGGAATTATCAAGGTGATAGATAGTGAGACCGGACACGAACAGTATATAGATACCTCCAGCAGCCGCATCAGGAGTGCACATGCCACAGCTTGGCAACAGTCACAGCAACATCTCTGTGAGGAAATGCTTAAGAGCAAAATTGATTTAATCTCGGTCCGCACAGATGAAGACTATGTCAAGGCCCTGCTCAATCTCTTCGCCAAACGGGCTTAATTAATCAAGATACAGGATGAATAAACGCGGTATATTGGATTACAAAGATAGGCTCTGCGAGCGAATAATCGCTTCGCTTTGCTTATCCATACTCTTGCCGGTACTCGGGAGAGCCCAAGTGACAGTCAAAGCTGAGATTGACTCTGCTGCAATCCTAATAGGCCAACAAGCACATGTCAGTCTCAAGGTGACCACTGCCAAGGGGGCACAAGTCATTATGCCCGTCTTTCCTAATAAACAGATGGTAAAGGGAGTAGAGGTGCTCAATGAGAAAATAATAGCGACAGAGGACCTTAATAATGGTCTGCAGACGTCGCAGACCAAGCAATTTACAATCACAAGTTTTGACTCATCCTTCTACTATCTACCTCCGTTCAAAGTCAAAGTCAACAACAAGGTTTACAGCTCCAATAGCCTTGCGCTCAAGGTTGTAACTCTAGATGTAGACACTCTTCATTTAGACCGTTTCTTCGGACCTAAACCTAATGCCGAGGTACCCTTCAGCTGGAAAGATTGGAGAGGCATCTTTTACCTCTCTCTCTTACTTATCATCCTGCTGGCTTTTGCCACCTATATTGCCATCCAATTACACAATCACCGTCCTCTGCTCCGCAGATTCAGACTACGTCCGGCATTACCTCCACATGTGTGGGCAATAAAGGAGATAGAAAAGCTAAATAGTGAGAAACTTAACATCGCAGACACTAAGCAGTACTATAGTGATTTGACTGACGTGATACGAAGTTATATCCAGCGTCGCTATGGCTTTAGCGCGAGAGAGATGACTTCGACGGAGATCATCAACCGCCTTACTGCAGCGCAAGACCTGAACGCTTTGGACGAATTGCGTCAATTGTTCCTTACAGCCGATCTTGCTAAGTTTGCCAAGCTCCAGACCCAGTTGAGCGAGAATGACGAAAATTTACTTCGGGCGATGAACTTCATCAATGCAACCAAGCTTGAGGAGAAAGAGGCTGAACACCCCAAGCCTGTAGTATCCAAGGAGGTTAAACGAACTGACCGCAATCGGCTTGCACTCAAGTCTGTCATTATAATACTACTGATAGGTAGCGCAGCAATTCTCTTTGAAATAGCTCGAAGTATCTACAACTTGTTTTATTAACTGATTTAAGATGACATTTGTTCATAGCGGATATTTACTTCTCTTGCTTCTGTTGTTTCCTTATATTGGCTGGTACTTTATGGCACGCCACAAGGAACCAACAATGAGCGTTCCGGATACTCAGGCGTACAAGTTCATAAAGCCGAGCTGGCGTCTGCAATTGATCCACGCTCCTTTTTTCCTGCGTCTTTTGACCTTCGTTATGATTGTACTTGTCATCGCTCGTCCTCAGACCTCCAATCACTGGAAGAACAGTCAAGTCTCTGGTATTGACATCATGCTTGCTATTGA
This sequence comes from uncultured Prevotellaceae bacterium, assembly GCA_900316315.1. Classification (GTDB taxonomy): domain Bacteria; phylum Bacteroidota; class Bacteroidia; order Bacteroidales; family Bacteroidaceae; genus UBA6382. The sequence continues at coordinate 164,299 of ONCK01000002.1, read as the reverse complement.
CGTATCCACAAGTATGCTCTCTGAAGACTTACAACCAAACCGTATAACGGCAGCCAAGGAGGTCGCCTCCAAATTTGTATCCAATAGTCCTGACAATAATATCGGCTTGACCATTTTTGCAGCTGAGGCATTCACTCAGTGTCCATTGACGACCGACCACGCGTCGCTGCTTAACATGTTTAGCGGCGTCAGCTGCGATTTAGCAGCCGGTGGCCTCATAGATGACGGTACGGCCATCGGTATGGGAATTGCTAATGCCGTAAGTCGTCTCAAGGAGAGCAAGGCCAAGAGCAAGGTCATCATACTGCTGACCGACGGATCCAACAATCAAGGAGAAATTTCCCCGATGACAGCCGCAGAGATAGCCAAGCTTAATGGCATCCGCATTTACACGATAGGCGTAGGTACCAATGGACGTGCTCCATATCCGTTTCCCCTGCCTGGTGGTGGCGTAAAGTATATCCAGATGCCTGTAGAAATCGATACAGAGACGCTAACAGCCATAGCTCAAAAAACTGACGGTAAATTTTATCGTGCAACAAACAACAGAGAACTGGCACATATCTACAATGAAATCGGCGAACTGGAGAAATCCAAGCTGATCGTCAAGCAATACGACAAGCACTACGATGCCTATTTGCCTTTTGGCATTATCGCCATGCTTTCGCTACTGCTCGAGTTAGTCCTTCGCAATACCTTGCTAAGGCGTATACCATAAATATATGATGAATATGTTTCGTTTTGCCAATCCCGAATATCTATATCTACTCATCCTCATACCGATATTGGCGCTGCTCTTTGCCTACTCGGTATACGATAAGCGTAGGAAGCTTAAGAAGCTAGGTGATCTCCGATTGCTTAGCGTCTTGATGCCGGATGTGTCGCTAAAGCGTTCGATACTCAAATTTATCATCCTCCTTTTGGCACTGACATGTCTTATTCTGATGGTGGCCCGTCCGCAGATGGGAATGAAAGTAGAAACCAATGAGCACAAAGGCATAGAAATGGTCGTCGCACTTGATGTCAGCAATTCGATGCTCGCGCAAGACGTCTCGCCCAGTCGTCTCGACAAGGCTAAAATGCTTGTTTCCAATATCGCCGACAAAATGACCAATGACAAAATCGCCTTAGTCGTATTTGCCGGAGATGCATTTATACAGATGCCTATCACAAGTGATTTTGTCTCAGCCAAGATGTTTCTCGATGCCATCTCCCCAGGTATGGTAGGTGTACAAGGAACTAATATTGGTGAGGCTATCCGCTTGTCACTTAGTAGCTTTACCAGCCAGAAGGGGATAGAGCGTGCGATTGTTATCATCACAGATGGTGAGGACCACGAAGGGGAGGCCGAGAAGGCTGCAGCAGAAGCGGCAAAAAAAGGTGTCCATATTTTTGTACTAGGCATTGGAGATCCCAAGGGCAGCACGATACCTGTCGGCAAAGGGCAGCTGATGCGAGACAGAAGTGGCAATATTGTCATAACAAGACTCAATCAGGAGATGTGCAATGAAGTCGCAACAGCAGGAAAGGGCTCCTATATACATGTAGACAATTCCAACATTGCACAAGATCGTCTCTATTATGAGCTCAACAAGCTGGAGAAGCATGACTTGGGATCTACCTCTTTCTCTGACTATGCCGAGCAATTCCCTATCTTTGCTTGGGCTGCACTTATCCTGCTGATCATTGACATACTTCTACGTGAGAAGAAACACAATATCTTCAAACGTTTCAAAATCCAACACAAAGATGATGAGAAGTAGGAGATTGATTTATATCGCGTTGGCCTTTTTCTTCATATGCTTGACTCCTGCAGGAGCACAAATGGAAGAAAAGACATATATGCACAAAGGTAATAAGGACTTTGTACAAAAGAAATATGCCAACGCCGAAGTAAACTACAGAAAGACCTTGGAGCAAAATCCGAGCAATACCCGTGCTAGATACAACCTTGGCAACGCGCTTCTATTTCAGCAAAAGCCCAAAGAAGCCATGAAGGAGTACGAAACAGCAGCAAGACAAGAGCGTAATCCCCGCTACAAGTCCATGATGTATCACAATATGGGAGTTATTCTTCAGAGTCAGAAACAATTCGGACCGGCCATAGAGTGCTATAAGGAGTCTCTACGTAACAATCCTTCCGACAATCAGACACGTTACAACCTAGCTCTATGTCAATATCAGTTGAAAAACCAAAAGAACAACGGGCAAAATAAGCAACAGAACAAGCAGAATAAACAACAAAATAAAAATAAGCAGCAGCAACAGAATAAGCAACAACAGCAGCGCAACAAACAGCAACAGCAAAAGAGCAGCATGTCTAAGGACAATGCTGACCAGATGCTACGCGCTGCCGAGATGAAGGAGAGTCGGACGCAGGACAAGGTGCGTAGAGCTCTGCAGCATTCCAGCCGTAAGCAACTCGATAAAAACTGGTAATCAACATGAATAAATATCGTACTTATATGTTGCTCCTCTTGTCGGTGCTGAGCCTGTCTTTGCAGGCAGCGATCCGAGTGACAGCAGACGCCCCTCAGGTTGTGGCGCAAGGTGAGCAGTTTCAGTTGCGTTTCACCGTTAATTCTGCTTCTGTCAAAGACGTTCATTCGCTTGCCGCCGTCAACGGTTTTGATGTGCTCTACGGCCCCGCAAGGTCTGTCAGCTACAGTATGTCGAACATCAACGGCAAGTCAAGCCAGAGCCAGACGTCCACATATACATATGTGCTCATGGCTAAGCGTAAGGGAACCTTTACCATGCCCCGTCTTACATTGACAGTAGGAGGACAAAACTATACCTCCAATGCTGTCCGCGTAAAGGTCGTCACCGATGCCAATGCCGGACGGCCCGATGCCCGTTATTCTCAGCCGCAGGCGGTTCGGCCGAGCAGCAACACACATATCAGCAACAAGGACCTGCTGATTGCCGTCACGGCTAACAAGTCCGTTGTATATGAGCAGGAGCCGGTTGTCCTCACTTACCGTGTGTACACCAGACTCAATCTGACACAGCTCAGCGGTAAGATGCCCGACCTCAAGGGGTTTATGGTAAAGGAGATTCCCCTGCCGCAACAGAAATCTTTCAGCGTCACTTCTTTCCGTGGACAGAATTATTATACGACCGTCTGGAGCCAATATATTATGTATCCTCAGCAAACGGGCAGACTTGTGGTGCCACAGATCAAATTTGACGGCGTTGTCGTCTTCAGCAATCCCAATGAAGATTTGCTTGATGCCTTTTTCAATGGCTCCAGCGGTTCGATAGAGCGCCACAAGACCGTCATCGCCCCATCTCTGGCCATCCAGGTCAAACCACTACCTGCTAAGCCTAGCGACTTCTCTGGCGGAGTCGGCAATTTTACGATTAAGGCCATTGCCAAAAATCAGAAACTGAAGGAAAACGAGACGCTGGACCTACAGGTCATTATATCAGGATCAGGCAATGTAGACCTCATTAAGGCGCCTCACGTGGAGTTTCCAGCAAGCTTTGACACCTATGACCCCAAGATGAGCAACAACACCAAGCTCTCAGCCGGCAATACCAACGGCAGTCTTGTGATAGACTATCTGGCCGTTCCCAAGACCAGAGGTCGCTATACCATTCCTCCCATATCATTTACCTATTTCGACACCCAAACCCATACTTATCGCACGATCAAGTCGCAGCCTTTGACTATTGAGGTGGCAAAGGGGGAGAAAAATATTTATTCTGACAAACAGCAGGAAATATTGGCCCGCAGCGATATACGATTTATCAAACTAGGCGATGCTCATCTCCACACTAATGATGAGGGCTTCTACTGGAACTCCATAATTTATTGGCTCTCATATCTCGGACTAGCTGTTGTCTTTATCCTTGCAGTATGGATAGTCAGCCGTCGGCGTAGTATAAGTAGCAATCTGACACTCATGCGCTCGCGCGGTGCCAACCGCATGGCTGTCGGCAGGTTAAAGCAGGCTTCCCGTTTCATGCAGCGCGGTCAAAGCGACGCCTTTTACGACGAAATGATACAAGCGCTCAGTGGCTACGTCAGCGACAAATTGAACATCCCCGTTGCCGAGCTTTCTAAGGAGCGCATGGCAGCCGAACTGACCTCCAGTCAAGTAGCAGAGGACCTCAACCAGTCGTTTATCGCCTTGCTCGATCAGTGTGAGTTCTTGCGCTATGCTGGTGGTGCAGACAAGGAGACCAAGATGACAGAGGTTTATCAGCAAGGTCTACAGATGATAAGCAAGCTGGATGCCATAATTAAGAAACACAAGAGATGATGATAAGGATACTGACCCTAACCGCATTTTTTGCCCTCTCTCTTATGCCCGCTATTGGCCAGACCAAGGCAGAGGCCGACAGCGCATATCAGCAGAAAGACTATGCCCGTGCCGCTCAGATATACGAGCATATTCTTACCCATGGCGAGGATGCTTTTGTCTACTACAATCTCGGCAACTGCTACTATCGCATGCACGATATGGCCCATGCCGTACTCAACTATGAGCGTGCCCTGCTTCGAGAGCCCAGCAATTCGGATATACGCTTCAATCTTGCTCTTGCCCGTAGCAAGACGCAGGACAAGATGGCCGACACTGATCAATTCTTCATCTTCTACTGGGTACGTTCCCTGATCAATGCCCACAATACTGATGGCTGGGCACGTGGAGCTGTACTGAGTTTTGGTCTATTGCTGGTTGTCGCCTTTCTTAGATTATTCTTCCGTCAGCGTTACATCCGGCTTCTGGCCCCCTATGTGGGTGCAGCCCTATTAGTCATGGTCATCCTCTTCAATGTCTTTGCCTATGTGCAGCATGGGGAATACCTGGACAAGACCCACGCCATTGTAATGAAAACCACAGACGTCAGAAGCACTCCCGACACCAGCGGAACCACCGTCTTTGCGCTCCACCCTGGTACCAAGGTCAAAATCATTGATGACACCATGGGACGATGGAAGCAGATTAGGCTCTCCGACGGTAAACAAGGCTGGATTATCAAAGACGATATCGAGCTTATATAGCCCTTCGGACACCCTTCATTCCATATTCCTACACCCATGCTAACTGATATCCTAACTCTTGACCGTAAGGTCACCCTGCTAATCAATGGTAGCGATTCTGCCTTGTGGGACGAGTTCAATTATGTCGCCACATCCACCATCGCCTGGATTCCACTGGGCCTGCTGCTGCTTTGGCTACTATGGCGTGACGGAGGCCGCAGGCAGTTATTGACCGTCGTATTGCTCCTTGTTTTGGGCATACTCATCAGCGACCAACTCTCGTCAAATATTTTCAAGCCTTTCTTTCAGCGATGGCGCCCAGCCCAGGACCCTGTATACGGCTACCTGTTTGACACCGTACACGGATACAAAGGTGGCAAATACGGTTTCTTCTCTGCCCATGCCTCCAACACCTTTAGCGTAGCTATTCTGCTCTGCTATCTGATCAGACAAAAGTGGACCAATACGTTTATCATCAGCTGGTCATTGCTCAACTGCTACACGCGTGTCTATCTCGGCGTTCACTATGTCGGTGATATTCTTGTAGGCCTGTGTTTCGGCTACCTCATAGGTTATGGACTCTATCGCATATACGTGTGGCGTATATGCGGCGGCCATCGTCCTGCGCCAAGGATTCTGACCGATGCATCATGTCGTCTCTTGGGAGAAGGTATTCTGGCCAGCTACCTTCTCGTATTTATTATTGCCGTTATCAGATTCTGCAGTTAGTACACTGTAATTTCATCGATTCCACTGTACACTTACTAAAAGAGAGTATGCATTTTGTTTGATGAATAACTGGGACTTTTCGCAGGGGAGCCATGTCCTCTGTACTCTAAAAAATCATAATCATGGCCGACAACGCCTAAAAGCACTCTTAAAAATTGCTTCATGAATTACCGAACAAGGCAATCACAGGTTGACTTTGTTTTTTGAAGCAAGAAGCAGTACCTGACATCCGACAAAAATGGGATCAAAAGCTAGCTAGAAGCTAAATGTCTTTTTTATATAATAAAAACGAAATATAAATTATACAAGCACCGAGGTAACCATTTCAAGTCGTCGTGTTCGTGTAACAAGGTCGGACTTAATCTAAACTAAGTCCGATGTAGTTTAAACTAGACACCGACTTGCTATCATCTGAGAGTCAAATAGTTACAAGAATATAGAAATCATTTGGTAATCAGTGAGTTATGTAAGGAAAGCTAGTAAAAATCCAATTCTAATATAAAGGGGTAAATTGGAAAATAAATCGACATTATTTATATAAAAATTAGCTTACTCCGAATGAAAAGACAGAATGACTTACGAACTCTCCACTTAGTCCTTGAGAGAAGTCGCAAACAGTGCTGGCATCACACTGGGCTAATCTTCGAATTGAAAGGTCGCATGGTCTGACACCTTTGCTACTACCAAGCAAAAAAATTTGAGAACAGAGAGAGCAAGAGAGTGGGAACGCGGGACATCACTCCTTATCGGGAGGTGTGGTCTCTCGTGCACAGCAGAATATAAGCAAAAGGGCAGACTTGGACTGATAAAAAGCAGATTTTTCGCCGTCTGGCTCATCAGGAATCAGCGCAGCAGCAGACGTCTGTTAACAATTAACGCAAATTATCTAATCTCTTTATTATATGCAAGATAAATGCGTTTTATTCATCTTAAACTTAAGATTGTTTTTCGGCAAGATATTTCTCGACTTCGATGGCAGCCTTGGCTCCAGAGGCAGCAGCTACGACTGCTTGGCGATAACGCGGATCAGCCACATCTCCTGCAGCAAACACACCGGGTATTCCCGTCTTGGGGGTGCCGGCTTCTGTCAAGATGTATCCGTTGGCATCAGTCTTAACCCATGGTTTGAAAATCTCACTGTTAGGTTTGTGCCCAATAGCAAGGAAGAAACCGTCTATAGGCAAGTCGTAACGTCTCTCGTCGGCTTCTCCTTTGCGATAGATGAGATGGGCTCCTTGTACGCCGTTGTCACCATATAATCCGACGGCGTTAGTTTCAAAGAGAACTTCAATCTTAGGATTTTGCTTAACGCGATCCTGCATGATCTGGGAAGCTCTGAGGTAGGGCTTGCGAACAACGAGGTATACTTTGGCTGCAAGACTCGCCAAATAAGAGGCTTCCTCGCAGGCGGTGTCTCCGCCACCGACAACAGCTACTATCTTTTTACGATAAAAGAATCCGTCACAAGTAGCACAAGCACTGACACCTTGTCCCTTATATTTTTCTTCGTCTGCGAGACCGAGGTATTTGGCTTGGGCACCTGTGGCGATAATGACAGTATCTGCAAGCACTGTTGTGCCATCGTCCAGCTTGACCTCATACGGCGGTTGGTCCAGCTTTGTCTCTACTGCTAGTTGAGGACAGATACGGGCTCCGTAGTTGACAGCTTGCTGGCGCATATTGTCCATCAAGACATTGGCATCTACTCCGTCGGGAAAGCCCGGAAAATTTTCCACAGTGGTGGTGGTGGTCAATTGACCGCCAGGTTGCAATCCCTCGCAAATGACGGACTGTACATTAGCGCGTTGAGCATAAATGGCTGCGGTGTATCCTGCGGGACCTGATCCGAGGATGAGACATTGAACGTGTTGCATAGTATAAGTCTTTTTGTTTGGTATGATTTGCGTACGGCGTTCTCAAACAGAAGGGACTAGTCTTTAGAGTAGCGTCGACGCTTTATCTAATGTCGATAATCTGAGCTTTGGGGAAGTCTTTGGCGTTGAAGGAGAATGCACTGTCGCTGTATTTCTGCTTAACTTTACATCTAAGCAAACTAATGCGTACCCAGTATTTACTGCCTTCTCTCAAACGGACACAGATAGGCAAATGCGTTTGCTTGTCTATGGTAAGAATCATCTCCTTGACTTCGAGACGCTTGTTGGTGGCATTGAGATGGATCTCGTAGCAATCATGTCCGCGCAAGCGCGTATCCTTCATCGAATAGGAATATCCCTGCCGGTAGAGATCAATGAAGAGGTAGGGGTCCATGGTCTCGCGCTCATGGGTCGTAGGCTCACTGACGTTGACCTCATTGGTAGCCTTGTTGAGTGTCCAAAGATTTTTGCCATTGTACCAGGAGAGGATATTGGTCGAGATGATATGAAACTTGCGTCCTTTGAGGTAAATGGTTCCTGCGAGATTGCCTTTTTGTACTCCGGACATGAATGATGATGCTGTGAAGCTGATCTCCATGGCACCGCTTCTCTTGACAATGCTAGCAGTTTTGTCGAGCACAGCTTTGGCTTCGTTGCTCCCCTGTGAGTAAGTGGGAAGTGCCAAAGAGAGCAGGGCGAAGCAAAGGGCTAACTGAGTTGTGATATTGCGAATCATATCGTAAAAATGTATCTGTTTTATCTTTGTGGGTGAATATTTCAATTTGTCTTATAGCCATCAAGGACTGTCTGCAACTGGGATTCGTCAGCCATGAGTACTTCCCGCGGCTTGCTGCCTTGGGATCCGCCAACAACACCAGCCTTCTCAAGCTGGTCCATGAGTCGACCTGCGCGGGCATAACCAATGCTGAATTTGCGTTGTATGAGTGATGTAGAGCCACTTTGACTACGGATGACAAGTTTGGCTACGTCTTCGAAGAGCGGATCCAGTCTGCCACCCTCTTCCATGCCAGCTCCGCCGCCACCTCCGCCTGCATCGTCGGAAACTTCGGGCAATAGATAGGGCTCGAGGAAGCCTTGCTGATCAGAGATGAACTTGTTGATGGCGACGACCTCACTTGTGCTGACGTAAGCACACTGTACACGGGTAGGGATACTTGTGCCCGCCAAAAAGAGCATGTCGCCCTTGCCTACAAGTTGATTGGCGCCGCTTTGGTCGAGGATTGTGCGGGAGTCTATCTGGGAAGCGACCTTGAAGGCCATACGGGCCGGAAAGTTTGCCTTGATAGTACCTGTAATAATATTGGTCGTCGGGCGCTGGGTAGCAATGATCATATGCATGCCGACGGCTCTAGCCTTTTGAGCGATACGGGCAATAGGCATCTCAACTTCCTTGCCAGCTGTCATGATAAGGTCACCGAACTCGTCAATGATGATGACGATGTAAGGCAAGTAGCGATGTCCTCTCTCGGGATTGAGCTGACGCGAGACGAACCTCTTATTGTATTCCTTAATATTTCTCACATTGGCATCATTGAGCAGTGAGTAGCGGTTGTCCATTTCCTGGCAAAGACTCTTGAGCACCTTGATGACCTTTTGCGAATCCGTGATGATAGGGTGCCCCTCCTGCTCCTCGACTTCAGCCATGAAGTAATTTTCAAGAGGCTTGTAAACGCTGAATTCGACCTGCTTGGGATCGACGAGTACAAGCTTCATCTCCGACGGATGCTTCTTGTAGAGTAAGGAGGTGATAATGGCATTCAATCCAACACTCTTACCCTGACCGGTAGCACCTGCTACGAGCAAGTGGGGCATCTTGGCAAGATCAGCGATGAAGACTTCATTGCTGATAGTCTTGCCAAGCGCCATGGGGAGTTCCATGTCACACTCCTGAAACTTGCGTGTATTGAGTATGCTCTCCATGGGGACAATCTGGGGCTTGCGGTTGGGGACTTCGATACCGATAGTACCGCGTCCCGGTATCGGCGCAATGATGCGGATACCCATGGCGCTCAGACTTAAGGCAATGTCATCCTCCAGATTGCGTATCTTGGAAATCTTTACTCCTACCGCAGGCGTGATTTCATATAGCGTAATCGTCGGTCCAATCGTGGCTTTAATGGTATCTATCTCGACGCCGAAGTTTCGGAGAATGGTGCGTATCCGCTGCTCGTTTGCCTTTTGTTCCTGTGTGTCAATAGAGAGGCCACCGAGGTCATATTTTTTTAGCAAAGAGAGGGTAGGGAATTTGTAAAACTCCAAATCCAACCTTGGGTCATAGGGTTTCTCCTGTAAGACGTCTCCACGGGCTTTTTCTTCCTGGGCTGCAGCTTTAATCTCCATGCTTTTGTCCCCATCATTATTATTTTGCTCCTGTAGATCGCTAGAATTTGTGGTTGGCTCACTTGCCGGTTCTGGCGCCGGCACATCGGTATCAACTAGAGGCATATTGGGAAGCTCATCCTCACCGGAAGGGGTGTCCTCAGTTGAAGACTCTTTCTCGGCGTCGGTTTTACGTTTTGGCAACTTAAAAAGAAGGTAGCGAAAATATTCTCCGTTTGTAATCTTGTGAATGATGGTGATTGTGCGACTGCTAACATATATGAGATAGGCGAGCGCACTGAGCACCAGCGCGATAAAAAGGCCTGGTACACCGATGAGTTCGGTAACCTGCTGACAGATGAAATCGCCATGGCCGCCACCTGGTGAGAAAATCAGTTCCTCCTTGAGCCGATCGGGAACAAAGAAGGAGAGCGCTACGCTGAACCATATCATCATAAATGCAAAGTTGACGAATTTGCGGAACGGATTGATGCGGTAGGCGTGGAGAAGATGTAGGCCGCAGAAGAGCAGAAATAGCGGGATGAAAAATGATGACAGACCAAAACACTTGTTGATGAAGTAGTCTGCAGTTTTAGCCCCGAGACTTCCCGTAACATTGTGCACAGTACGGGGGGCGTCCTGCTCACTACCTATATACAGAGGGCTCTCAAGAGACTCTATGGTACTCTGATCCTGATGGCCTATAACGAGATAGGATACAAATGCCATCCCCATAAAGATGGACAAGCATACCAGCGCAATACCACAGAAGGTGCGTATTGCGTCGGCCCGTTTAATGTCTTTTATGCTGAAAGCATCGACGATTTTATTAATCGGCTTATTTTTTAAATGCTTCTTTTTTGTTGCCATAGCATCGACTTCAACTTGCAAAAGTAGCTTATTTTTTATTATTTCCATCCCTCTGTTATCAATCTTTTTGTCTGCACTGTCATGAGAAGTTGCCCTGCAGAGAGAATTTTACTTTGTTAGAAGGAAAAAACCGATTTCATCGCTGCAAATGCATGGAAAGACTGTTTTTGTCTCATTGGCCACATCTCCAAGCATACAGTAAAAACCTGTTCAAAGTACAGAGTTCGAATTTTTAATATTGCGATTTGCTTTATTCCCAAGAATTTTAGACGGCAGACTTATGCCTATAAATAGTAATAAATTCGTATATTTGCAGAGTGTAGGAGATGTGTCAGTACAATACTCATCTTCATTAGCAAGATAAATCAAAATATCGTATATATGAGAATCAGAAATCTTCTTTCTGCCATGTTGCTACTTGCGGCAGGGGAGACAGCCAATCTATGCGCACAGGAAATTGTCGGATTAAGTGTCAACTATCAGTCGACTCCTATGGGTGTTGAGGGCGTCCCAGTCTTCGGATGGCAAATGCGCGCACGCGCCGGTCAATATAATCTCTTTCAACGAGCCTACCGCCTTATGGTAGCTGACAGCGAGGAGGAACTCCTCAGGAGGCGCCTAGTCTATGACAGTCATAAGCGGATGGGATCGACCTCTGTCTGCATCTCGCCCGACAGCACTTTGATTAAGCAAGCCCTCAAGTCCGCCCGACGGTACTGGTGGAAAGTCCAAGTGTGGGATAATCGAGGGAAAATGACAGAGAGTTCTATCTCTTGGTTTGAGACCGCCATGCAAAGAGGCGATTGGGGTGGAGCGCAGTGGATAGCTTCGCCGCGCGAGACAGTCAACCCTTACACCATGAATTATATTATAAGCTATGACGTGACATTGCCGGACGGAAAGGGAACGATACCTTTCATCTTCGGTTGTCAGAACGATAGTGTCTACTATACGGCACAGTTTACTATTGACCCGAACACTCAGCCTCGCCCACGGCTACTCTTCTCGCGCATCGTCAATGGACGTTTGGTCACAGAGGCCGTCGTGGATCTGACGGGAATCATCCCTAACCAGGCACTGAAGGAGCCTCATCACTTTAGCTTGAGTTTCAGAGATGAAAATTATGACAGCTACCAAGTCACTGTCCAGGTCGACGGACACGAGGTCAAGAGTGAAAGCACGCATGGAACAATCAAACTGCAAGACAAAGAGTGGCGCAATATGTCCCGTCTGCTCGCCATCGGCTATGGGCAGCCCAAGGGGGTACGCGGAAGCATCGGACACTTTCGTATCCATGATTACGAACGCGGAGGACTACTTTGGGCAGACGACAGTCTGTATACACTCAACGGATCTGATTGTATAAAGACGTACGTACCGGCAGGTGATGTGGCAGCCCCATATCTGAGCAAGACCTTCCGTTTGTCCAAACCTGTCAAGAGAGCTCGTCTCTATGCTACTGCCAGAGGCATATATGAGCTGATGGCCAATGGCAAACAAGTAAGTGAGGACTTCTATAATCCGGGATGGACCGATTATAATCATCGTCTGATGTACAACACTTATGATGTGACATCGTTGCTTCGTCAAGGTGACAATACACTCTGTGCCATACTGGGTGACGGATGGTGGAAGGGCGTGCGCTATAGCAATCCACGCTGGTATCGACACTATGGAGAGTATACGAGCTTGTTGGCCAAACTGCAGATAGAGTATGAAGACGGCACAAGGGAGGACATCGTCACCGACAAATCCTGGCTGTGTTCGACCGCAGGCCCTGTAGTAGCCAATGGACTCTATGAAGGCGAAGACTATGATGCCCGGCGCGAAATAGCTCACATAGGCACACCTGAGTGCGATTACTCCCATTGGGACAAAGTCAGGGTTATACCTGCACCGGCTGAGAATGTATCCATCCAACCCTATATCGGCCAGCCAGTCCGCATAGACACCATCATGACGGCCAAACAGATATCCGAGCCTCTCAGCAAGACCTATATATATGACATGGGGCAGAATATGGTGGGCGTACCTCGGATTAGGCTGCATGGAAAGGCAGGACAACGGCTTACTATACGATATGCGGAGATGACTTATCCTGAAGTAATTCCAACAACCCCTGTAGCCCCATATACAATAGAGGATTACAAGGTTAAGAGAGGACAACTTTATACCGAAAATTACCGATCAGCACTCTCTACCGACCACTATATCTGCCGTGGTGGTGATACGGAGGTCTTTGAGCCCCATTTCACCTGCCACGGATTCCGCTATATTGAGATCTCAGGCCTTGATAAGCCCCTTCCCCAGGAGGATGTCAAAGTCTTGGTGCTCAATTCGCTTGAAGGGAAGCCCTCTGCTACGTACCATACCAGTGATTCACTTGTCAACAAGCTCTTTCAGAATATACAGTGGGGAGAACGAAGTAACTTCGTCACCGTGCCTACCGACTGTCCACAGCGCGATGAACGTGCGGGGTGGAGTGGGGATGCCCAGATATTTTGTCGTACCGCTACCTACAACCGTATGGTCAATGCCTTCTACCATCGCTGGCTTTATGCCGTGCGTGATGGCCAGCGTCCCAATGGTATCTTTTGCGATGTCAATCCCGCGTCTCCCGTCTTCGGGGGAGCGTACGGATGGGCAGAGGTAGGTGTGGTTCTGCCTTGGCAACTTTATCTGCAATATGGCGACACAACAGCTTTGCGCGAGAGCTACACATCAATGAAACGGTATCTGGACTATGGAGAGAAACGCGCCCAGCACTATATACAGCCCTTCGGCGGTTACGGAGACTGGGTAGCCATAATAGGTACCCAAAGTGACCTGACCAATACCTGTTTCTTTGCCCTTGATGCTCAGATCATGTCGCAGACAGCTCGGATCTTGGGCCATCAAGACGATGCAAGACACTATAAACAATTGTTTGACTCTATCCGAAAAGCCTTTAATGCCCGCTATGTCGGATCCGACGGCCTCATTATTGCTCCTGTCGGAAGTCCGGCAAGTGTCAGTCCTTATGGTGCCCGCTCCAAAGAATGTATTACAGAACCGACTCCTATCAAGACGCAGACAGCCTATATACTGCCGCTCCAAATGAATCTCTTTGCTGACACTCTGGCACCTAAGGTTGCCCGACATCTCGCCGACCTTGTCAAATCCAATGGCTATCGTCTCAATACCGGTTTTATAGGAACGCCTTATCTCAATCTGGTGCTCTCCAAATACGGCTATGACGATATAGCTTATCGGCTACTGCAGCAGAAAGCATTTCCTTCTTGGATCTATCCTGTTATTCAGGGAGCAACAACGATGTGGGAACGTTGGAACTCGTATACGCTGGCTAACGGCTTTGGCCCTGTAAGTATGAACTCCTTTAACCACTACGCCTACGGAGCCGTCGAAGACTGGATGATGTCATACAGCGCAGGCATTGAGCAGGATGCTACTCATCCAGGTTATCACCACTTTGTACTCCAGCCTCGAGTGGGCGGACATCTCGACCATGTTTCTGCTAGTTTTGTCTCTCCTTACGGACTTATCACCAGCAGTTGGCGCAGCGACACCCCAACGGGTGCCGTCGAACAAGGCGCTCATCGTTATGGCTACACATATACAGCCACTGTCCCAGCCAATACCAAGGCTATCCTGCGTCTGTCGGCTCCGCTTAAAAATATAAGTATTGTCAGTGGCAAAGCCGGCATAACCTCAAAGAAACAGACTGGAGACGGGCGGAGCGAAATATGCCTCACTTCCGGCCAATATCAAATTCACATTAAGTAAAATCTCATGTACTGCATCACATCATTTCTTCTATTGTGTAAAAGAGGAAAACATAAATCTACATTGTCATTGCTTATATGTGTCATTCTACAAGGACTGACCTTTGCGCCTCTTAAAGCACAGCCATACGATTCTGTCTTTCATTCCCGATACCACCTAAAGCAGATGGTCGTCATGAGCCGACACAATATCCGTTCGCCTCTGTCCACCAACGGAAGCACTCTTTCCCAAATTACTTCACACAAGTGGCACAAATGGTCGGCTGCTCCTAGCGAGTTAACTCTAAAAGGGGGCATATTGGAGACAATGATGGGACAGTACTTTCGCCAGTGGGTCGTACGCGAAGGTCTGATGACAGAGAACTATTTGCCCAAGGATGGAGAAATAAGGGTCTATGCCAACTCCATGCAACGAACCATTGCTACGGCTCAATATTTTTCCAGTGGTTTTCTGCCTATAGCCAATGTCAAGGTAAACAGACGCTTCCGTTCGAGTCGTATGGACAGTATATTTCATCCCCAGCTGACAGACGTCAGTCCGGAGTTTGTTCGACAAGCCTTGGGCGAAATCAATGCCATGGGCGGTAAAGACGGCTTGAAAGGCTATTGCCATAAGCTTCTGCCTGCATATCACAAGCTTGTAGAAGTACTGGATGCCGATACCACAAAGCTTCTCTTAACAGACAATGATACACAAATACATCTTAAGCTACATGACGAGCCAACAATGTCAGGCAGCCTTAAGCTGGCCAACCAAGCCGCAGATGCGCTTATCTTGCAATATTACGAGGAGCCTAATGCTGCAAAGGCCGCGTTTGGTTATCAGTTGTCGGACGAGGACTGGGAGCTCATCTCAAGTATCAAGGATGCTTACGGAGACTTGCTCTTTACGGCACCGACTATAGCCACCCAAGTGGCTCACCCCTTGCTTTGTTTACTGGATAGCGAGATCGTTTGCCCAGGACGCAAGTTTACGTTTCTCTGCGGGCATGACTCTAATCTCAGCAGTATCTTGGCTGCACTAGGAGCCAAATACTACACTCTACCTGGCACCATCGAGCATCGTACCCCCATTGGTTCGGCCCTCGTTCTCGAACGATGGGTAGACAATTATGGACAAGAATTTATCCGCATACAACTCGTGTATCAGACATCAGACCAACTACGCTATGCCACACCTCTGACACTAGAGAATCCTCCTGCCCGCTATACCATCCAATTGGACAGACTCCAGCCTAATAATGATGGCCTGCTTACTTTGCGTGACTTCAGGACACGACTAATGACAGCTATACAAGCCATAAACAAGCCCAATAGCAAATAGTAATACATCTTGTGTGAAACAAGCCGTTTGTGCTTCTTGTATCAGTCACAAGAGAACACATACATTGTATATGTTTTCCTCAAGGATTTTTATAACCCTTTATAGAATTCTGATCAGAATATAGACAGAATACCTCGTTTTGATAAATCGAGATAACTGATTCAAGATAAAAAGGGGTGCAGATTGCCTAATTCTATACACAAAAGTCGTTATCCGTTTTGGGCAAGCAGGCGAAGCTTGGGAGCGTCATTAAGGCGAATAGCACGTCCGTGAATGGAAATTAAGCCTTCAGACTGGAAAGAAGAGAGTGTTCGGATTGCGTTGGCAGTCGTCATATTGGACAAAGCTGCCAGATCTTCACGCGATAGCTCTACTGAGAGCGTTATATTGTCTGGGCATGTGCCGTAGGCGTATGCAAGGAAAATAAGGGTTTCGGCCAGGCGTCCGCGTATATGGCTTTGGGTAAGACTAATGCTTCGGCTATCGCATACGCCGAGATCACGCGAGAGCAAGCGGATAAAAAGTTTGGCAAGAGATAAATTCTGATTGACGAGCCGCTCGATACACACCATGGGAACGAGACAGATTTCGGTGGGCTTCAGACAAGAAGCGGACGTAACATAGGACTCCTCAACGAATCGGGCACGATAACCGAAATATTGCCCAGGAATGACAAGTCGCAGAATTTGAATGCGTGTTTTGTGGCCTTCCTTATATATCTTGACGCATCCTGTCAAGACAGCCATCAGATACTCGGCGGATTGCCCTTCTTCATAAAGCATTTCGCCCTTTGCATAGCGCCGAACAAGTGCTTGATCATATAAATAGTTTTGTTGCTCCGGAGTTAACACCTGCCATATCTCAGCAAGTTTTAGGGACAACATTTCCTTAGATAGACTGATAGGTGTCACGGTCGTATTTTGTACTTATCTGTTTGAGATACAAAAATAAATCTTTTTGATGATTAAGAGCATATTTTTGAAAGAGAAATATATTATTAATGCCTAAATTTGCAAATGGTACGAAATTTTCCAATTAAAAATGAAAGTGAATGAACAGAAAAATGTAATTTTGGCGGTAAACACTGTGAGCAGTATCATAAAACTGCGAGATGGTGAGCGTACGCGCCAAAATAGAGGAAAAGACATATGTGCTATCTAAGCTTTGACAGAAATCAGATGACTAATCTGCAGGAGAGTCTCAACAAGGAAATTCTTCTTACCAATAGTCGTGGGAGCTACTGTTGCACGACGGTGGTTGGGTGTAATATACGCAAATACAATGGTCTGTTGGTAGTGCCCGTACCTGCGCTGGATGACGAGAATCATGTGCTGCTCTCTGGCCTGGATGAGACAGTCATACAGCATGGGGCTGAGTTTAATCTCGGCGTACACAAATATCAAGGTGACAATTACAGTCCTAAAGGGCACAAATACATCGTTAAGATGGAGTGGGAGCGTGTGCCTGCTATTACATATAGAGTAGGTGGAGTAATCCTCAAAAAGGAGATTCTCTTCTGCAAGCACGAAGACCGCTTGCTCCTGCGCTATACACTCGTAGACTGTCACAGTGCAACAACGCTGAGACTACGCCCGTTTCTTGCATTTAGAAGTGTAAGAGAGTTTACCCATCGAAACGGCAGCTATAATGGGATATACCAAGAAATCGAAAACGGAATCAGCACCTGTATGTACGAAGGTTACCCAAAACTCTTCTTGCAGTTAAGCCATAAAAATCAGTTTTGCTTTCATCCCGACTGGTATATGAATCTTGACTATCCGCGTGAACGGGAGCGCGGATACTCCTCAAG
Organism: uncultured Prevotellaceae bacterium; assembly: GCA_900316315.1. Lineage (GTDB taxonomy): Bacteria > Bacteroidota > Bacteroidia > Bacteroidales > Bacteroidaceae > UBA6382. The sequence continues at coordinate 146,580 of ONCK01000002.1, read as the reverse complement.
TGAAGACCTCTATTGCCCAGGATATTTTGAGCTGCCAATACGTAAGGGAGAAAGTGTCATCGTATCTGCCGGATTAAACGAAATAAATCCGAAATCACTCAGACGCATGGTCGAACGTGAAGAAGCCCAAGAAGATGAAATGTCCAGCTTCTACAACTGTCTTGTAAGATCTGCCCATCAATTTCATATCGAGAAGGACGGTGAACACTATATTATAGCTGGCTATCCGTGGTTTAAGTGCAGAGCACGTGATTTTTTCATTGCCATGCCAGGGTTGACTTTATCCTTAGGAGAGACCAATCTCTATGAACTCTATATGAAAACCTCAGCAAAAGCTCTCAGCGAGTATATGTCAGGGAAACCATTGAGTGTAGAAGTCTACGAAATGAATCAGCCAGATGTTGTACTATGGGCAATTGCCTGTATACAACAATATGCCAAGAGTGAAGGGTATGAGGCGTGCTACAGCAAGTATGGACAGCTTGTAGAGCAGATCATAGACTATATCATGAGGGGAAAACATCCGAACCTATATGTTCATGACAATGGGCTCATCTATGCAAAAGGCAAAGACAAGCCTATTACTTGGATGAATTCTAGTGTTGACGGCAAACCAGTCATACCACGTTCTGGATATATAGTTGAATTTAATTCACTATGGTACAATGATCTGTGTTTTTGGGCAGAACTTCTGCGACAGAATAAGCGAGCTCCTGAAGCGGAGAAATACCGTGAGATGGCAATAGAGGTCGCAGCCTCTTTCAAACATGTCTTTCTCAACAAGTACGGTTATCTTTTTGACTATGTGGATGAGACACCCAACTGGGATGTGCGTCCCAATATGTTGATGGCTGTAGCTCTGGAGTATTCACCACTAAATCGCGCTGAACAAAAACAAATACTTGATGTATGCACCCGTGAACTCGTGACCCCCAAGGGTATTCGCTCACTGACACCGAAGAGCGGTGCTTACACACCATTTTATGCAGGACCTCGGAGAGAGAGAGATTATGCATACCATCAAGGTACAGCGTGGCCGTGGCTCACGGGATTTTACCTCGAAGCTTACCTCAAGATCTACCGCCGGAGCGGCATGAGTTTTATTGAGAGGCAATTGATAGGAATGGAAGAAGAACTCTTCTACCACTCATTAGGCTCGATACCTGAGTTTTTTGACGGGAATCCGCCTTTTCACGGACGAGGAGCTATCTCTTTTGCTATTAATGTATCCGGTATCATCAAAGCCATCCGCCTATTGGACAATGGCGAGAGTGCATAGGAAAACGGACTTTTAGACAGCACTACCTTAATCAGATCAAAATAAAATTGATACAGACACAAGGAGAGAGATTATATGAAAGTATTAATGTTTGGATGGGAGTTTCCCCCTCATATTCTCGGAGGACTTGGTACAGCCACCTATGGTATTATCAAGGGCTTATCGCTACTGCCGGATATGGATATCACTCTGTGTCTGCCTAAACCACGAGGTGACGAGGACAGAAGTTTTGTCCATATCATACCGATGGATTGCGTACCAGTGGTATGGCACGATGTGGATGCTCAGTATGTTGACAAACGTATAGGCAACCGCATGTCACCGCAGTTGTACTACGATATGCGCGATCACTTGTATGCAGACTTCAGATATCTTCATACTAACGACTTAGGGTGCATCGAGTTCTCTGGGCGCTATCCAGACAATCTGTACGAGGAGATCAATAATTATTCTATTGTTGCCGGTGTCGTAGCCAGACAGCAACAGTTTGACATCATCCATGCTCACGACTGGCTCACCTATCCTGCAGGTATCTATGCCAAGCAATTAAGTGGCAAGCCGTTGGTAATCCACGTTCATGCAACCGATTTTGATCGTAGTAGAGGGCATGTCAATCCGACGGTTTATGGCATAGAACGCGATGGTATGGACCACGCCGACTGCATCATGTGTGTAAGTGAACTCACGCGCCAGACTGTTATCAATCATTATGGTCAAGATCCCGCTAAATGCTTTGCCATGCACAATGCTGTCTATCCGTTACCTGAGCGCATCCAGCAGATAGTTGCCAAGCGTAAGCCTTTTACCGAGAAGAAAGAGAAGGTTGTCACTTTTCTTGGACGAATTACCATGCAAAAGGGCCCTGAATATTTTATAGAAGCCGCCAAGCTTGTCATTGAGCGAACACAAAATATCCGGTTTTGCATGGCAGGCTGTGGTGATATGATGAATAAGATGATAGAGCTTGCAGCAGCCAAGGGCATTTGTCATAGATTGCACTTTCCTGGATTCATGAAAGGTGATCAAGTATACGAGGCCTATCGTGACAGTGACGTATACGTGATGCCATCGGTCTCGGAACCTTTTGGCATTTCGCCTCTTGAAGCCATGCAGTGTGGTGTGCCGACTATTATAAGTAAACAGTCAGGATGTGGTGAAATATTAACCAACTGCATTAAAACCAATTATTGGGATATCAACGCCATGGCCGACGCCATGTATTCTCTCTGTACTTACGCCTCTATACACTCTTACATGCAGATTGAAGGAAAGCGTGAGGTTGACCAAATTACTTGGGAGCGCGTAGGGCAGCGTATACGGAGCCACTATGACAGACTGATCCATCGTTAACAAGCCTTTGACAACATAAAAATGCCATCAGATATGAAAACTATTTGTTTGTATTTCGAAATCCATCAAAATATACATCTTAAGCGCTACCGTTTTTTTGATATAGGTACGGATCACTATTACTATGACGACTATGAGAATGAACGTAGTATTGATGAGACTGCGGAGAAATCTTATATACCAGCCTTGCAGACCTTGCTTGAAATGGCCCAGGAGAATAAGGGATATTTCAAATGTGCAATGTCCCTCTCCGGATGCACCATTGAGTTACTTGAGATACACGCCCCTCATGTACTTGACCTCATATGTCAGCTCTATGATACCGGATGTCTCGAAATTGTCTCAGAGCCTTATTCCCATGGGCTCTCTTCTCTAGCTAACGAGCGCTGCTTCCGCGAGGAAGTCAAGCATCTCTGTGAAAAAGTGGAGTCTATCTTTGGATGCCAGCCAAAGGTTTTTCGTAATTCTTGCTCCATATATACTGATGAAATAGGACGCATGGTGGCAGATCTCGGCTTTAAGGGAATGCTTACCGAGGGGGCAAAGCATATTTTAGGATGGAAGAGTCCTCACTTTGTGTATAATTGTGCCATGGCCCCTAAGCTCAAGCTACTCTTACGAGACAATAGGCTCAGCGAAGATATCAGTTTCCGTTTCAACGATTACAACTGGGATGAATATCCTCTCTTTGCTGATCGCTATATGGATTGGATAGCCCAGTTACCCGAGGAGGAGGAGGAGATTATCAACCTGTTTATGGAGCTCTGTGCACTTGGTATCTGGCAGCCCTTGTCGAGTAATATTCTTGAGTTTATGAAAGCCTTGCCCAACGAAGCCAGAAAGCGTGGCATCAAGTTTGCTACTCCTTCTGAGATATGCCGTAATGTTAAGAGTGTCGGTCCTCTCAATGTCAGTGATCCTATTTCATGGGTTGACGAGGAGCGCGACGTGAGTCCCTGGCTTGGTAATGTCATGCAGCGGGAAGCTTATCAGAAGCTCTATACAGTGGCTGACAGAGTGCTCATCTGCAATGATCGCAAGCTTAAGCAAGACTGGGACTATCTACAGGCATCCAACAATTTCCGATTTATGTCTACCAAACCTGGTTCAGAAAATGCCTATCGGGGCATCTATGATAGCCCATATGATGCATTTACCAACTACATGAATATCATCAGTGATTTTATCACGCGCGTTAACAATCTCTATCCGGACCTTGACAATGAGCAGCTCTCGCCACTTATGACTACCATTCGTAACCAAGAGGATGAGCTGGATCGCAAGGACAAAGAGATTGAGAAGCTACAGAAGACGATACAGATACTTAAAAGTAAAACAAAGAAGGCAAAAAAATAGAGAGACTATTTCTGATATCTTGTTCTGGCAATCAGACAACTATCATTTATCAAATTATTAAATAATATGCCCCGACATACACGTACTGACGAAAAGGAAGCTTTTGGCCGCCTACTGAATATCATGGATACATTGCGACAGAAGTGTCCTTGGGATAGTATACAGACACCTCACTCGCTTCGTCCCAACACCATTGAGGAAGTCTACGAACTCACAGACGCTATTGAAAGGGATAACCCAGCTGAAATTCAAAAAGAACTCGGAGACGTCTTAATGCATGTCATATTTTATGCCATTTTCGGACGCGAAGCCGGAACCTTTGATCTTACCGACGTTATTCAGGGACTCTGTGAAAAACTCATTTATCGTCATCCTCATATTTATAATACAGCAGAAGCTAAGACGTCAGAGAAGGTAGAAGACAATTGGGAAAAACTCAAGCAACATGAGAAGGGCGGCAACAAGACTGTGCTTGGCGGTGTCCCCCATGCGCTCCCAACACTCATTAAGGCTTATCGTATACAGGATAAGGCCCGTCATGTAGGGTTTGATTGGCAACAGCGCGAGCAGGTCTGGGACAAAGTCAAGGAGGAAATCGGAGAATTTGAGACCGAAGTTGCTCATATGGATGCTGATAAGGCAGAAGCTGAGTTTGGCGATGTGCTTTTCAGTCTTATCAATGCAGCTCGTCTTTATCATATTAATCCTGACAATGCTTTAGGCCGTTCCAACGACAAGTTTATCCGCCGCTTCAACTATATAGAGGCTCAAACTCTAAAACAAGGACGTAATCTGTCTGACATGTCTCTAGATGAGATGGATAAACTATGGAATGAAGCAAAGCAACTTGAGCAATAGTCTCCAGACCAGAGGTGATAATTCTTTTTGTTGCGCCAGATATAATAAACTACATGGATTTGTACCCTGTTTTGTTTTATGGAATTTACAGAAAGTCGAATCCATATTTTTTGTGACTCAGTCTAGATTCCTTCAAAAGGAAACATTCTCGATAACGTACCAGTTATTAAGTTTACTATCAGACAACTAGCAGGTAGTATATAAATTGCTATTCATAATAAAGGCGATATATTCTTAACTCTCAAAAAATAACATTTGGGAAAATATGTTCATGCGTATTTTTTGTATATTTGCTCCGAAAAGGTATACTTGTGAACTTAATACTTAAGAAACAATGAAAGTAGGAATTCCGAAAGAAATTAAGGACAATGAGAATCGTGTTGGTATGACGCCCGCCGGCGTCTCTGAACTAAAGAAACATGGACACGAAGTGGTAGTGCAGCATACTGCAGGTGAAGGCAGCGGTTTTCCCGATGAGGCCTATGAGGCTGTAGGAGCTCGTATACTGCCTACTATCGAGGATGTATACCGCGAGGCAGAGATGATTATCAAAGTTAAGGAGCCCATTGAGCCTGAGTATCCCCTTGTACGTCCGGGACAGTTGCTTTTCACTTATTTCCACTTTGCAAGTGACCTGCCTCTTGCCAAGGCAATGATTAAGAGTGGAGCTATCTGTCTAGCATATGAGACGGTACAATTACCGGATCGCTCTCTGCCTTTGCTTGCACCGATGAGCGAAGTCGCAGGTCGTATGGCCGTCATGAATGGCGCCTACTATTTGCAGAAGACAAAGGGCGGCAATGGCAAACTTATCAGTGGAGTCCCAGGTGTAAAGCCGTGCAAAGTGCTTGTACTTGGAGGTGGCACAGTAGGTGAGGCTGCAGCCCGTATGGCAGCCGGTATGGGAGCTGATGTCGTCATTACCGATATCTCTATACCCCGTCTACGCCAGTTGGGCATCGAGCTGCCTGCCAATGTTAAGCCTCTTTATTCTACCGAACACGCCATTCGCGAGGAACTACCCGATACTGACATTGTCATCGGCAGTGTGCTTATACCAGGAGCAAAAACTCCTCATCTGATTACACGCGACATGCTCAAGCTTATGAAGCGGGGTTCAGTGATGGTAGACGTTGCTATCGATCAGGGCGGATGCTTTGAAACCTCTCATCCGACGACCCATACAGATCCCGTTTATGAGGTAGACGGTATAGTTCACTACGCTGTGGCCAATATTCCCGGTGCAGTACCACGCACTTCTACAATGGCCCTTACACACGCAACCCTGCGCTATGCTCTTGCCTTGGCTGACAAGGGCTGGAAGAAAGCATGTGAGGATGATAGTGCCCTGCAGAAAGGACTTAATATAGTAGAAGGGAAAGTAGTCTATGAGCCTGTATTAGAGGCTTGGAAAGGCGAACTGTAAATTTCTATTTCTGCGATAATAATTTTAATGAGAAGATAGGAACGTGCTTTTTATATGCACAGACATTGACTCTCTTTTTATTTTTGCGAGGCAAGACTTTAATTATAGTCTTGCCTCGCTCTTTTTGTAATAAGATATTTCTTGATTTTAGCCTGTTTTTTCATTTAACTACTGGTATGGAGTAGGAGACATCTGAATAAAGTAGTTTCCTTAGGACAGACTTTAATTTATCGATGCTGGTGTATTTGGCTGCAAGGCATTTACGACATCTGATGTCGTTTAAACTACATCGGATCTAAAAAATTTTATGTCAAAACTTGTATGTCGCACAAAGGAGGAAGTTGCTAATACCAAGTTTCCATACAGTTGAACGACGTTTATTTATTGCATAAAATCCGCACGAGCTGACTTTTTGTTCAACAAGGACAAAAATTGTTCCCAACGTAATATTTGCAGTGTAGGTGGAAAAGGGCATTTAAGCATACAAACTCCCCTTACCTCACGAAGCGTAAAAGGGACTTACCGCTAAAATCCATGATTTGTCAGAGTTATCCAAAATCGGATTTAAAGATGGTTGCATAGGCATGCTACTCAGTATAGATGTTGAGCACGTTTGTCCGCACTGCCTTATCCACTTTTTCCGGTACCGAGATGAACTTGAATACGAAGTTTTTTATCCTGCTAGTGGTTTTCAGTCCGAATTGTATCAAGTCATTTTCCTGCATCAGCAGAAGGTAGAAGTTGCGTATCATGGCTCAGTATATGGAACACGGTATTCTCGTCCAGAACGACTTTGGCAGGCGCTTCCATCCAAATACTTTGTTAAAAGTGTCAAAGTAACGCTCCTTTTCTCCCCGCTAGTCGCAGACTCTGGCAATCTCTTCGGGTTTGTACTCATAGTCGTTGGTATAGTGGTGAGGAATTAAGGTGTTACAAATATCCTAGTACGTTATTTTTTGCTTAGTGTCAGAAATTTACTGTGTGTTATGAAAGGAAAGGACAGTCTTTTGGGGATAGAGCAGCAGATATAGTCATTGGCAGTTGATTAGGTGCTATAAATTTGGACAACTTTGGATAGGGTAGGGGGGCTTGTATGCAGGCAGAGGCCATCTTTCTACCTAAAAGCAGGCGGGGCATATCTATAAAACTTGTCTCAGGACAAGGATAAACAACAAAAATCAACTATATTTGCAAGGTCATCTGGCTTATAGTTGGCTACGAACCATTTTCGGACTGGCAGAGCGGTGACAAGTTTTCACACAAATGTAAAACTGCTTACTTTAAAAATAATAAGATGATGAAAGACCAAAACGAGCAAATCAATATATCTGCAGTCTTGCACCGCGTGTTAAAGCGGAAGCGCACACTGGCTATTGCCATGGGTATAGCCTTGGTGCTGGCCTGTGGCTACATATTTCCTGAGCCTAGATACTATATGTGCAGTGTAGACCTGGCGCCTGAACTCGGCGATATGAGTCAAATGGGTGGCGGATTGTCAGATATAGCATCATCCATGGGAATCAATGTAGGCGGAACCATGCTGAGCGATGCGATTATGCCAGAGTTTTATCCTAAGTTGATGAAATCCAACAGCTTTATTGTGAGACTAATTGGATGTCCTGTTAAGACAGCAGACGGCAGTATAAGTACAGATTACTACACTTATCTTAAAAATTACCAGAAGAAAAATCCGATTATGAAACCTGTCGGGGCTATCAAGAAACTTTTTAAGAAAAAGCCAAAGGCAGTGCCTCGCGGACACAAGTTGGATCCTTTTCATCTGACTAAAGAGGAGGATGATGTGTTTAAGGTGATTCGCAGCAAGATAAAATGTTCTGTTGATAAGAAGACCAATCTTATCACTATCATGGTCAAAGACCAAGATCCTTTGGTTGCTGCTACCATGGCCAATCAAACAAGTGAACAGCTCAAGGATTTTATCTCTCAATATCGTACAAGTAAAGCCCGCAAGGATCAGGATTACTACAAGACCTTGACTGATAAGGCCAAGCGGGATTATGAGGCATCCCGCCGTCTCTATGGCCAGTATGCGGATGCCAATACAGACGTGATGCTTGAAAGCTATAAGTTGAAGCTCGAGGACCTGGAGAATGATATGCAACTTAAATTCAACAATTATAGTGCCCTGAATACTCAGTATCAGGCTGCTAAAGCCAAAGTACAGGAGAAGACGCCGGTTTTTACCTCTGTTACCACGGCATCAGTTCCGCTTAAGCCTGCAGGTCCTAAACGTATGATCTTTGTGCTAGGAGTGCTCTTTGTTACATTCCTGGGTACGTCCGTCTATGTAGCGCGTGATCTTATTTTCTGAGGTGAAAAAAATTCTTGCAGGAGATGAGCAACTATCACGACAGCAACAAGCGCATTGCCAAGAATACGGCGTTCCTCTATGTGAGGATGCTCTTTGTCCTGCTTGTCAATCTCTATGTGTCACGCGTATTGCTTGATGCCTTGGGCGTGACAGACTATGGTATTTATGTCGTCGTGACCGGATTTGTGACACTCTTTGGATTTATCAATGCAACACTTGCTTCAACGATGCAGAGGTATTACAACTATACGGGTACTCAGGATGCTGTCAATGGTATCCGCAACGTATACTCTACCGGATGCTATATTCATGTATTGATAGCTCTCGTTGCTCTGCTCCTGATGGAGACTGTAGGGCTATGGTATATGTATCGCTTTATTGTGATACCTGCAGAGCGCTTCGAAGCCGGACTTTTCCTTTTTCAGACATCAGCATTGACCTTGGTCTTGATTATCCTCCAGATACCATTTATGGGCTTGGTGATAGCCAAGGAGAGATTGGGATTTTTTGCCTTGGTGAGTATCATTGACGTTGTACTCAAACTGGCGGCAGCACTCTCGTTGGAAGTGTTACCCTATGATTCAGTCAAGACTTATGGATTACTACTGCTGTGTATCTCTATACTCAACCTAACGCTGTATGTGGCATATGTCAAATACAACTTTGCCCAGGCGCACCTCTCCAGACAAATCAACCGGGATCTGTTGCGCGCTCTCATGTCTTTTGCCGGATGGAACCTTGTCGGCACTTTCGCCTTTATGCTCAAGGGACAAGGCGTGAGCCTATTGCTCAACAATTTTTTCGGTCCTCTGGTCAATGCGGCACGAGGTATAGCCATGCAGGTAAGTAGTGCGATAAATGGTTTTTCAAACAATATTACAGTAGCTTTCACACCCCAGATTGTCAATTCTGTAGCCGCAGGCGATGATGACCGCGCGCGCAGTATGATGTACAATGAGTCCCGCATCTGCTTTGGGCTGATTTTGCTCATTATGATACCTCTGAGCCTTGAGATTGACTACATCCTAAGACTTTGGCTTGGTATAAATGTGCCTGACAAGACTGGTATCTTCTCTATCCTGATGTTGGCAGATACAACGCTATGCACACTCAATACGCCTTGTACACAGATTACTCAGGCTACAGGGCGTATTCGCAAGTATCAGATAGCGGCTACTTGCGTCAACCTCGCGCTTATTCCGGTATGCTATGTATTTCTCAAAATAGGGATGTCAGCCGTCAGTTCGTTTATCATTACAATTATCTTTTCCGCAGTCAATCAAGTGGTGTGTCTCTATAATACTAACCGCGTCTTTCGTCTGAATATTCCGTGCTACCTCCGAAGCGTTGTCAGGCCTTGTCTCATCTGTCTGGTATTACTTCCTGTTTTACCTGCGCTAGTGAGAGTTTCACTCAGTCCGTCAATTGGCAGATTAGTGACGACAACTGTCATTGACATACTTGCCGGCTTGCCACTGATATACCTTATCCTCTTCAACCGGAAGCAACGGCAGACAATCAGAAACTATATCGCAGACAAACTGAAAGAAAGGAGAATAGGCATATGAAGTACAAGGTTACAGTAGTAGTGCCCGTGTACCGAGTGGAACAGTATATTGAGCGATGTGCCCGCAGTTTGATGGAACAGACTTTGGACAGCATTGAATACATTTTTGTTGATGACTGTACCGACGATCATTCTGTCGATATTCTCAAGAGCGTGATAACGCAATATTCTGAACGTAGAGGACAGACACAGATTATTAATTTTGGACAAAATAGAGGCCTTGCCGTTGCTAGGAGAACCGCAATCCAAGCTGCACAAGGAGAATATGTAATCTCATGTGACAGTGATGACTGGGTTGACCACGACGCCTATCGTCTGATGTATGAACTGGCGGTCAAGGATGATGATGATATCGTGATCTGCAATTACCAGACGACGGATGGGGAGGATCACACGACTCACAGAGAGCAGCCAGGACAGGATAAAGTGACATTTATCAACGAAATGCTATATGGAAAGAGAAGTTGGAGCCTCTGTAATAAGTTAGTCCGGCGGAGTATATTTGACCATATCGAGCACTATCCCTCTAAGAGTATGGGTGAGGATATGGCTGTTACCCTGCAACTGTACTACTATGCACAGCGAACGGGCTATATAGACAAGGTGCTTTACAACTACTATCAACACCCTATATCCATTGTCAACTCAAGGTCGGAGGCTGCAGTGTTCAGCCAATATAGCCAAGCCATGGACAATACTAATCTGGTACTCAATTTCTACAGAGACAAAGACATTGAGCCCAAAATACATAAGGGACTTAACTATATGAGTTACCATAATCGCAATCTACTCCTTCCCAATTTGCGAAATCGACAATATCTCAGCCTATGGCGCCAGACTTATCCCGGAATTGATCGTAATGTGATGATGGATAGTAATGCGCCACTGAAGGAGCGAATCAAATGTTTGCTCAGTTTGCTGCATCTATATCCTACTATAACCAACTTACTTGGATTTACGATTTGCAAATGAGAAGGCTGAGGTATATTCAGGGAGATTTGTACGATGCCATTAGTATTGTCTGCCTATACTTTGCGGCATTAAGTAGTTTACTATCGGATACTGCCAATACGATAGGGCTCTATATTGCACTTCCAATTGCATTTGTCCTGAGTACACTTAACAACAAGGGATTTCATACCACGGTGTATGAGAAGATTATATTTCTGCTCTACGCCTGGGACTACATCGCCTATCTATGGGCTGATGACAAACAACTTGCCTCAGGTGAATTGCATAAAATACTTGGGGCATTCATGCTCGTCTACATACTCCCCATTATCGCACGCAGAGAAAAGCGTGTACCTTGGCTCTATGGCGTGTATATTATCCTGTATCTGAGTGCGTGGAACTACGCCATCCACAATATTCTCACCGTAATGGCCAACGACTGGGACCGTCTCAACGATGACAAACTCAATGCGAATACGCTGGCTTATTACACCTTCTACATCTCTTTTGTGACCTACATGCTTAGCGAAATTTCCAAGGCTAAGACAATTCGGAGAATCTGGCAAGTGGCTTTTTGGATGATGCTTCCTTTTTCTTTCTTGGTATCCCTGCTCACTGCCTCACGTCAGGTCATTCTCATTCAAGTACCTCTGTATGGCCTCTTGATCTACATCAAGTATCTCAAGAAAGTATCAGCAAAGCGAAAAATATTATTTTGCTTCTTTGCCTTAATAGTCGGAGTTGCGCTGGCAGGTCCGATTTACAATACATATGAGAATAGCTATCTCAGTGAGCGAGCAGAAATGGATCTTAATGACGATCCTCGCGTAGAACTGTTCTTTGACGCAAGCCGAGTGGCCATGGACAATCTACCTCTTGGCGTTGGTAGTGCCAATTACGAAGCAGTCTCCTCTCGTCGCCAGTTCTCTCACAACTCCTACCTCGAAGCCTTTGTCAATATGGGCATTGTCGGGCTTGTGCTCTATACGTCGCTGATGCTCGTCTTTGTTGTGCGGCAGTGGCGGAGATACCGAGCTTCGGGAGACAAAACGTATTTTGCATTTTTCACCTTCGGCCTCATTTATGCGCTGGACGGTATCTTCTTTGTCTTTTACAATGCGATATGGCTCATCTCCTTTTTCCTGCTCGTCGCCTCTCATAGTGAGACCTATTTCCGCTCGCATGGTGTTTCCGGCGAAATAGGGGAAAGGGCAGTGAGCAAAGAGTTGCAGGTCCAGGGGAATAATTAAAAAAGGATTATGAAAAAGATATTATTGATCGATACGAGCTATGCAGCAGGCGGGCCGAAGACTGTCTTAAGGAATCTGGTGGAGTCGCCACTTGGCAAGAAGTATGACTTCAAGCTGATAACGAAGTACGGTATCTTTCATTATAATCCGATTAAAGCCATCAGATACGTCAACTACTTCCGTAAGAAAATCAATGTGGAGCACGGCGACATTGCATACGTGAGGGGCCTACAATATATCGGCTTGCTGTTGACGCTGGGGGCCAAACTGTCCAACGTGAAAGATACCATCCTCTGCATCCATGGCTCCGATTGGGATATAAATGACCACACGCTGCGAAGAGCAATCCTGAAGTATATCATCGAGCCCCTGGAAATCCGGCTGGCAGACCATATCGTAACGGTTTGTGACGCTGAGAGTAAGATCGTAAAGCCTCTGCGACTGGCCAAACGAGGCGCTTATTACGGCACCATCTACAATACGTTCCCCAATATCGACTACGATAAGATACAAGGCAAGCTGCGCGACGAACTGCATATCGCAAAGGACAAGATCATCGTGGCTTCCGTGGGCAGAGTAGTTGACCGCAAGGGGCATCAATACATCATCGAAGCCATGAAGAAGCTTCACGATCCGCAGTTCGTCTTTGTGATCATCGGTGAGGGCAATTATCTGGAGCATTACAAGGAGGAGTGCCGCGAGGAGATGGCCGAAGGGTGCCTCTACTTGCTGGGCACGAGAGACGACATCTACGAACTGGAGAAAGACGTGGATATATTTCTTTTCCCGACACTCAACGAAAATCATTCAATGGCGCTCCTGGAGGCAATCAACATGCATTGTGCCGTCCTCGCAACAAATGTGGGTGGCAATCCTGAGACGGTTACCAACGGCGTCAATGGCATCTTGATTGACAAGGAGAACTCTGACCAGATCGTCGACGGACTGAAGAAGCTGAAGAGCAAAGAACTCCGGGATAAATACACGGAGGCGGCTTACAAGTCCGCAAAAGAGAACTTCTCGGAAGAGAAGACATTGGGCAAACTGGACAAACTTTTTGAAGGAACCAAATGAAAAAGAACAAGATACTATTCTATATAGATCCGCAGTCGTACAACAATCTGTCCATCTACGACAAATCTCTGCTTGAGCAAGTCAAGGGCTGGGACATCTACTACTTTCACAATGTGAAATACCAGTGTGAAAGGATTCCCGGCGTGAACTATATTCCGGCCTTTGCTTACAGCGATTTGAGCGGGCTGAAGAAACTTGCAAGCTACGTGGCAAGCATCAAGAGAGTCATTCAGGCAGCTCGCCGGCTGCATCCGTCAGTGGTGCATATCCAGTGGTTCAAGTTCTTTCCCGTCGACGTGTTCCTCGTAGCCTGCTTGCATCTTATGCACTGCAAGATCGTCTACACTGCTCACAACGTACTGCCGCTTACGAAGCACAGGAGGGATAAATTTGTCTTTAGATGGTTTTACCGCCATGCCGACGCCATCATTGTACATACCGAGAATTCTAAGAGAGAACTTGTGAAACTTTGCCCATCAGCTGAAAGCAAAGTAAACGTGATCCGTCACGGAATGTTGTCTACGGCATTGGATAATGCCGCCGTAAGCGACAGGTGCAAGGCCCTTGAGGAGAAGTTCCAAGTCAAGGGTAAGATCGTCTTCGCAAGTATGGGGTATCAAAATTACTATAAGGGTATAGACATCCTCGCAGAGGCTTGGGCGAGCAGCCCCTTGTTGGGCGGCAACGACAAAGTCGCGCTCTTTATTGTTGGCAAGTCGGAGGGCGCGCATTACGACAATCTGAAGGATTGTAGCAACGTTTACATCGTCAACGAAGTGGTGTCCGACCTTGACTTTGATGCCTACTTGAGATTAGCCTCTGCGGTAGTGCTGCCGTATAGGCGAATCTATCAGAGCGGATTCCTCTTTACGGCTTTGCAACGGGGCGTTCCTGTGATAGTGAGCAACGTCGGAGGACTTCCTGAGCCGCTGAAGCTCGCCAAAGTGGGCTGGAATATCGGAGAAACGTCTGTCGACAATCTGAAGAAAGCTTTGGAAACCATCGTCCAAGCACCTGACAGCCTGTTCGCCATAAAGAATGATCGCGAAGCCTTTGAAACAGTGAGAAAAGAATATTCGTGGGACAAAATAGGGCAGCAAACCTCGGAACTATACACCCGTGTTTTGTCGTGAGGAGTCATTTTTAATATAGAGACAATGATACATCCTACATCAAGCAAGAGGGGAAGAATACTATTTGCCCCTATCATCACTCTCTTTACGTTTCTAGGGAAGCACAATCCTAAGCTACTCTTGGAGATAAGGTATTTTCTCACATTCAAGAAAAAGCTGCATTTGAAGAATCCGCAGGACCTCAACGAGAAAATTCTTTGGGCCAAATTGTATTCAGATACAAGCCAGTGGGTCACCCTTGCAGATAAATATAGGGTGCGTGATTATGTCGAGCGCAAAGGGCTGGGCGATTGCCTGGTGAAGCTATACGGGGCCTGGGATGATGTGAAGAAATTTGATTTCGACCAATTGCCGGAGAACTTCATCCTCAAGGCGAATAATGGCGATGGCAAGGGCACAAATATGCCCGTCAGAGGGAAGAGCCAACTTACGGCAACTCAAAAAGCAGACATCATCAAGACAATGAACGAATGGTTGCATCGTAAGAATATCGGTATACTCCACGCGGAGCCTCACTATAAGGAGATGCATCCAATGGTCATAGCGGAGGAACTGCTGCCTTTGCCCAAGGGTGAGTCTAGCTTGGAAGACTACAAGCTGTGGTGCTTCAATGGCAAGGTCCGCTACATATATACATGCTCCAATCGCGCGTCAGACGGCGTCAGCATCCAGGCGATGCTCTATGACAGGGAGTGGAATGCCTTCCCGCAGCACTTAGTCTCCAATTCCAATTACCAAGTCGGCAAAGTCGTCACAAAGCCTAAGAATCTGAAAAAGATGATAGAGGTGGCCGAAACGCTCGCAGCAGGTTTCCCAGAGTTGAGGGTGGATCTGTACAATATGAATCCTGACGACGAAAACGGAAAAATATACTTTGGCGAACTGACCTTCACTTCGCTTGGAGGACTAATGTATTATTTCACTCCTGAATTCCTTAAGGAAGCTGGCAGCCTCTTTAGTATTGAAGACTTTAAGAGAAAGTTTTAGAAAATTGCGCTTTATAATGCAAATGAAATCATTGATGGGCAACAATAGAAAGGCAATCTACAAAATTATATTCGTAAGCCTTATCGCTGTGATAGGCTCCACGTCCTCCTGCGTGGCTCAGAAGACGGGCCCGGCCCTGTGGAATATGGAGAATCTGCCTGCAGAGAAACAGATTATCAGTAAGGCGAATGCGATAGCCAGCCGGCAGCCGGTAAGTGTCGTTCATAAGGTGACGCTGACGGGCGATGCACACAACTATGAATCGCTGGCTTACTACGCTTGGCGCAACAGCGACGGCACCTACACGGTAAGGGATGGCCATCCGAGTCCTGACTACCAGAAATACGATGCGAATAAGATCTATAAACTTGACGACGGACTCACAGCCCTTGCACGTGGATACTATGTGACAAAGGACGAGAAATATGCCAAGGCTGCAGTGAAGCAGCTGGAGATATGGTTCATCGACGATTCGACCAGGATGAATCCCAACTTCAATTACTGTCAGGTGGTTCCCGGAGCTAATGGCAACAACGGCAATCCGGGCGGCATCAATGAGGCTTATTGCTTCCTGGATGTGCTCGACTGCATCGCTGTGCTTGAGAATGATGGCCAAATCGGCAAGAAGGATCTCCGTCGCCTCCGCCGCTGGTTCAGCGACTTTGGCGAATGGCTTAACAATAGCAAAGTGGGGCAGAAGATGGACGGGACCAAGAACAATTTGGCCATCATGTACGATGTGGTCAGGTATCGTATCGCCATGTTCACTGGAGACAAAGCGACAAAATCAGCTATTCGAGATAACTTCTATGCTCGCCGACTCTCGACGCAGGTAGCAGAAGATGGCAGACAGCCTGAAGAACTCAAGCGTAACCGCTCGATGATGTACTCCATGTACAATCTTAATCATATCTTCCAACTTCTACATCTCATTCGGCAGGATGGGGGAGACGTGTCGGCTTACCATCCTCGCGTGAAAGCCGCGCTTGATTTCATCAGCCGCTATATCAACGATAAGGCAGCTTACCCTTATCAGGATATTGGCGACTGGGCTTCTTACAGCAAGGACTGGAATGAACTCGTCCGGTTATACCAGGTTGTTTTTGCTGAGAAATATACGATGTAAGGGCGTCCTTGCTTAAAATAATCTTTTGAAAAACCTTGGCTATTTGTCCTGAAGGCGCTAACTTTGCGGTTAGTGCCATGGATTTTGACATCTTGGTGTAGGCCGCAGGCTTATTACCATTTTAGTATTCCTTGCACGCTTGCAGTTTCTTGCGATACAAAGTTTTTGCTGAGATCTCTGATGTTTCATAAGATAAGTTATACGCTTAGCCTTGCGCTGTACTACGGACTGGCGCAATATCTGCCCGATTCGTATACGCCCTTGGTAGGACCATTGGCCAACAGATTGCGCATCTTCTGCTGTAAGCATATATTCCGCTCTTGTGGTAAGATCTCGACGGTCAATCGTAGAGCGAACTTTGGCAATGGCAAGGGGGTAGAGATGGGCGACTATAGCGGCATCGGCAGTCATTGCCATTTGCCACATGATATTAAGATTGGTCGCTATGTCATGATGGGCCCCGAGCTTTACATCGTGATTGACAATCATCGCTTTGACGACCCGTCCATCCCCATGTGTCTTCAGGGCAAGTCGGCAGCGACACGCCGTACCATCATTGAGGACGACTGCTGGATAGGATATCGGGCTATCTTCACACCAGGTCGTCACCTAAGCCAGGGCACCATTGTCGGGGCAGGAGCCGTCGTCACTCACGATTTTCCGCCCTATAGTATCATCGGAGGTAATCCCGCGCATCTCATCCGCTCGCGCCAGGAGTCCTCGCAGATCCGTTAGCCTCATGCATCCCCCAATCGCCGATACACCGCAAGGTGTTCCTACTGAGCATCGCCACCTTCTCCAGAAGACTAGCCCCTTGGAGGGTCATCTGTCTGGGGAACTCGTGTCCGTCATTATGCCGACGTACAATGGCGCCTCTCTCATGGAGTCCAGTATCCGCTCCGTCCTTAGTCAGAGCTATCACCATCTGGAACTGCTCATCACCGATGACCACTCTACAAGCCAGCAGACTCTTGCTATCCTCCATCGATACGAGAGACTCGATGAGCGTGTCAAAGTGGAGTATCTGGCAGAAAATAGCGGTCCCGCTTTTGCACGCAATCATGCCATTCGCCGCGCTCGCGGACGATACATCGCCTTTTGTGACAGCGATGACCAGTGGAAGCCTGACAAGCTTGAGCGACAACTGCGCATGATGTCCGTATGCCAATGTGCCCTCTCCTTCAGCAGCTATATCGTCAGGGGGGAGGACAACACAGTCAAAGGCATCGTACGAGCCCCTCATCGTCTCACTTACAGCCAACTCAAGCGGGACAACAAGATTGGTTGTTCCACCGCCATATACGACACCCGTCTACTCGGCAGCAAATACTTCATGCCCCAGTTGCAGAAGCGGCAGGACTGGGGGCTCTTCCTGTCAATTATGGAACAATGCAATGTTGCATATGCTGTTGAGTCTCCATTAAGTTACTACACGGTGCGCCGAGGGTCCGTGTCGAGCAGCAAATGTAGCCTTGTCAAGTACAATGTCGCCGTCTACCGCCAAGTCCTCCACTTCTCCCCAGCGAAATCGTGGCTGTACTTCCTTGGAATTTTTATGCCCACCCATCTGCTTAAGGTCGTCCGCAAACGGTATGACAGTTTTTTTTTCCTCCGGCATAGACACGGGCACCAGCATCCAGAATAGTCTTGTTTGGTAGTAACAAAATAAAGTGAATGTCTCATTTAATACAAAGCTGTTTTAAAAATAATCACATATTATGATAAGAACGGAAAACTTGATATGTGAATACCGGACGCATGATGAAAGATGGACATAATGAAGTCGGCACAGGAGAGTGCAATCTCATCTGGGACGAGGAAAACCGTCTGCTTGCAGTGGACGACAATGGCAAGAAAACTATGCTACGCTCAATGTTCCTTACAATGAAGTGGACAACAATAATTATGTAGATGGAGAAGGCTTCTGCTGCAACGACAGAACCTCGGAGATGGAAATGGCACAAGCAAACGCATACAGTTACCAATTCTTTCAAGGCCCCAAAAAACTATGAGAACCAACAATTTTTCCATCATCCTGGCCATATTTTGGCAGCTCGATCCTGAATAATTCATACCCGTCTTAAGACTATCCCTTATTTCTACAAAAACGAGACTATTGGATAAGAATCTGTTGCTTAGTCGGACCTATACCGTCATTACGATGTCCCCAATAGCCGCTTATGGGTGTTTTCGAGGCCTAACTATACATGAATTGGCATATGGGCATGCGGAGGCTCATGCGTTGTTCAGGCAAGTCTAAGAGACCGTTTTGTCAGGGTTCGTTCTGCAGTCAGCCTTTCCAAGGCCGACGGTCAGTTCTTCGAGGCAGACCAACTGACCGGAAGAAGGCAAGACAAACCGCTTGCTCATACTCTTTGTCAGCCTGATACTCAGCTCGTATGTGAAATACATTTGGAAATCCACCGGAGTAAAGGAGATGTTCTCTTCCTCTTTGTACATCCTTGACAAAATGCGGTCCATCAAATGCATCGAGCACAACGGGAAGGCAAAGTTCGTCACGCCGTTCGTCGACAAGCAGATAGACATTGCCGAGGCATTTGGCTTTGAGATACCGGAAGGGTGTGGCAAAAGATACAAGTCGAAGAGTAAAAGCAAAGAAAGAACCGGGCCGCCCACGGAAGCGTAAAGAGGTCTATTTGGATTCATAGTACAAAGA
Organism: uncultured Prevotellaceae bacterium; assembly: GCA_900316315.1. Lineage (GTDB taxonomy): Bacteria > Bacteroidota > Bacteroidia > Bacteroidales > Bacteroidaceae > UBA6382. The sequence goes on along the minus strand of ONCK01000002.1, from coordinate 127,214 downwards.
ATATCAAAATTCAGATATCTTACGATGGGGAAATTTGTCGTTTCTGTTTGACACTTATATGTGGAGACCTGCGAAAAATATAGTCTATTTTTTGCCGCGTTTCGAAGTAAATCGCGTAACATCTTGTAATTCTGTAATTTGTCAATTTTTGTGGAATTTATTTTCTATGAAAGCTAGGAAGTAAAAGGGGAAAATTGTATCTTTGCAAAGTATGAATAGTGAAAGTGATTTGATTATTGATGGAGTAAAACTTCATTTACTCATTGACAGACAAGAAATTACGAGCAGAGTGATGAGACTTGCAGAACAATTGTCAATCGACTATGCTGGTAAGAAGCCAATATTTCTCTGCGTCCTTAATGGCTCATTTATTTTTGCTTCTGATTTGGTGCGCCGATTTACAGGAAACTGTGAGGTCTGCTTCATCAAGATGGCTTCATATGATGGTGACGCCTCAACTGGTAAGATGAAGATTCCCATTGGGCTGCCAGAAAACTTGGCGGGCAGGCACGTGATTATCGTGGAGGATATCGTGGACACGGGCTTTACGATGAAGAACCTGAAGGATATGCTTCACTCACAAGCTACAGCGAGCGTGAGACTCGCTTCGCTCTTTATCAAACCTACCAAGCTCAAGTATGATGTTAAGGTGGACTATTGCGCCTTTGAGATACCGGATGACTTCATTGTGGGCTATGGACTTGACTACAATGGACTCTACCGCAATCTCCCTGACATCTATGCCAAGTAGAATATAGCTCTGATAAAAATACAAGGAAACTAAAAAACACACAACAGAATATAAAATGATTAATATCGTAATATTTGGCGCTCCCGGAAGCGGCAAGGGCACACAGAGTGAAAAGATAGTGGCCAAGTACGGATTTGGCCATATCTCAACAGGCGATGTTCTACGCAATGAGATTAAAAATAAGACTATCCTTGGCAAGACAGCTAAGGCTTATATTGACAAAGGTCAGCTTATCCCCGACAGTCTGATGACCGACATACTGGCAAGAGTCTATGACACGATGCGTGATAGCAAGGGCGTAATATTTGATGGATTTCCTCGTACAATCCCGCAGGCGGAGAATCTAAACAAACTACTTGCAGAACGTGGGGAGGATCTTAGCGCGATGATAGAGCTCGACGTTCCACAAGATGAGCTTATGAAACGCCTTATTAATCGTGGAAAAACATCCGGTCGCTCCGATGACAACGAAAAAACAATCAAACAGCGTCTGGACGTCTATCATAACCAGACGTCACCCCTTGTAGAGTGGTACCAGCAAAAAGGTAAACGTCATAGCATTGATGGATTAGGTGATTTGGAACGCATTTTTGCCGATATCTGTCAAGTGATAGATAAACTCTGATACCATATTGCTCAGTCCTGTGGGGCACAAAGTACAGCGACTGGGAATATAGAGAGAATAAAATATTGAGTTAAAGGATACGTGATATTATGCCAGAGAGCAATTTCATAGATTACGTACGTATCTATTGTCGCAGCGGTAAGGGCGGACGGGGATCTATGCATTTGCACCACGCCAAATATGCCCCAAACGGTGGGCCTGATGGAGGTAATGGCGGACGAGGTGGCAATGTCTACTTGCGTGGTAATCGTAATATGTGGACACTGCTTCACTTGCGTTACCAGAAACACGTGATAGCGGGTAATGGCGGCGATGGCTCTTCCAATTGCTCTACTGGTAAGGATGGCAAAGATGAATATATCGAGGTCCCATGTGGTACTGTAGCTTACAATGCAGAGACCGGCAAATATATCTGTGATGTTACAGAGCATGGGCAGGAGGTCATGATTCTTAAAGGAGGTCGCGGAGGACTAGGCAACTATATGTTTCGTACAGCGACTAACCAGACTCCTCGCTATGCCCAACCTGGTGAACCTATGCAAGAGATGCAAGTCATTCTTCAACTTAAATTGCTTGCAGATGTGGGACTAGTTGGATTTCCTAATGCTGGTAAATCCACGTTACTCTCTGCAGTTTCCGCTGCTCGTCCGAAGATTGCCAGTTATCCATTCACCACACTAGAGCCCTCTTTGGGCATTGTAAGCTATAGGGGAGGTAGGTCTTTTGTTATGGCCGATATACCTGGTATCATTGAAGGAGCTAGCGAGGGTAAAGGTATCGGACTTCGTTTTCTCCGACACATAGAACGCAACTCATTACTGTTGTTTCTCGTATCTTGTGAATCCGATAATATTGCCAAGGACTATCGTATTCTATTATCAGAACTCGAGAAGTATAATCCTCAGTTGCTTCATAAACACAGAATACTTGCCGTTTCCAAGTGTGATATTATAGACCAAGAACTTGTAGATATGTTAAAGGCTGAAATTCCGGAAGACATACCTACTATATTCATATCTTCCGTCTCAGGCTTTGGTATCGCAGAACTCAAAGATACCATATGGAACGAGCTTAATAAGAAGAGCAACAAGATAGACTTTGTGCCTACAGACGACGGCATTGCTCACCAAGATCTCGACGTAAACAGTATACCAATTGTATATCCAGACATGGATACTGAGGAGGATATTGTACCCGACGGAGATAATGATACCATATACGTATAAACAAAAACGACATTCTCTCATTCATATTGACTGATGACAATGATCTATCCAAAACTGACTAACTACGACATGGGAGCGGGAGTATGTGCCTTTAGTACTACCCGCCATGGAGGATACAGTAAGGGGAGCTATGCTGAATTTAATATTAATCCTTATTGCGGAGATACTCAAGAGAATGTGAATCTAAATCGTCAGGCGATTTGTCAGTATCTTAATATTCCGTCATCTCGTTTGGTTGTACCTCATCAAGTACATGGAACAGAGGTTCGGGTTGTCGATTCAGCTTTTTTGTCGTCTTCGACTATGCAACAAGCACAATACTTGGAAGGTGTTGATGCATTGGCAACACAGGAGTACGATGTGTTAATCGGAGTTTCTACTGCAGACTGTGTACCTATATTGGCATATGATGAGCCCCATCATCTCATCTCTGCTATTCATGCCGGTTGGAAAGGTACACAGCAACGTATTGCCGCAAAGGCGGTGAGCTATTTTGTCAGTCATTTCAGCACTGATCCTCAGCAGCTAAAGATCGTCCTCGGCCCCTCTATCGGACCTGCAGACTTTGAGGTAGGCGAGGATGTCTATGATGCGTTCGCCAAGGCGAGCTTCTCCATGGATCAAATAACTCTGCGTAAAGGGAGTAAATGGCACATTGATCTTTGGAAGGCTATTACTCTTCAGCTTCAAGAGGCGGGCGTTCCTGCTTCTCGTATCTATGTTTCGGGGATTAGCACCTATAGCCATGTGGATAATTATTTTTCTGCCAGACGGCTTACTATCCATTCAGGGCGCATTTTTTCTGGTATTATTTTAAAAAACATGAATAAATAGATAGATGAGAATATTTCGAATTTTATCAGCAAGTTTACTCATTCTGAGCCTAGGAGTCAATCATCTCCGAGCAGTAACCAAGACTACCCGATTGTCCTCTGCAACACAAATCCGCACGACAGACAATAATAATGACTTCACAGAAAGAGAAAAAAATGTCGTATCAATCCCAACAAAAGGCTTATTTGATGGGAAGGGACAAGTCTCTATTGATCTGTCTAAGATACATCGCGGTGATTGGGCCTATCCAATGAAAAACGGAAAAGTTATAAGTCAATTCGGTCGTAGGGGCAGACGTAGTCATTCTGGTGCTGATATTAAGACACATGCGGGCGACACTATTTATGCTGCCTTTGATGGAGTCGTTAGGTTTGCAAAGTCTTATTACGGTTATGGCCGCGTCATTGTACTACGTCACTCTAATGGTCTTGAAACGCTTTATGGGCACAATTCCCGTAATCTCGTACACATCGGTGACAAGGTGCATGCCGGACAACCTATAGCAATTGTAGGACGTACAGGACGTGCAACCACAGAACATTGTCACTTTGAGGTTCGAATCAATGGACGTGCTTATAACCCAATGCTATTCTTTGATAGTGAAACACAACAGCTACGATCCAGACGATTTGTAGCCTATAGTAATGGGCGACTTACCCATGAGAATGTCGTACCAGAAAATCAGATGGCCGAAAACAAAGAAAAGTAGGAATTTTCCCCAATCATAACTAAAAATTTTACAAAAATGAACGAAAAAGAATTTGCAAGACTCAAAGGAACGAAGACCGAGCAAAACCTCCAAGAAGCTTTTGCCGGAGAATCACAGGCTCGAAACAAATACACTTATTTTGCTAGCCGTGCTAAGAAGGATGGTTATGTTCAGATCGCGAATATCTTCGAGGAGACTGCTGCCAATGAAAAGGAGCATGCAAAAATGTGGTACAAGTATCTCAATGGTGGAGAGATAGGTGATACAGAGCACAATCTCGAGGATGCTGCTAATGGTGAGAACTATGAGTGGACAGATATGTATGCTCGTATGGCTAAGGAAGCTCGGGAAGAAGGTTTCACCGAAATCGCTGTTAAATTTGAAATGGTGGGCGCGATTGAGAAGGAGCATGAAGCTCGTTATCGCAAGCTGCTTAAAAACTGTAAAGACAAGAAAGTCTTCAGTAAGGACAATGACGCTATCTGGCAGTGCTCTAACTGCGGTCACATCATCATTGGTAAGTATGCTCCTGAGATTTGTCCTGTTTGCAGCCATCCGAAGAGCTACTTCCAGATTAAGGCCGATAATTATTAATCCGCGCTTTTGTGCAGATCTTCTTTATTTGACTGTCAAATGTCAGTGGACGTAAATGACAGAGTTGGCTTCACTCCGGATTGGATAGATAAGTAAGAAGGTCAGATACTATATAGCTGCTTCCTCCGACAAAGATTATATCTTGCGGTTGAGATTCACTAAGAGCGGCTTGATAGGCAAGGGGTACATTTAGGTACTTCTTGCCTATTATATTATAAGTGGCGGCTTTGATAGCTAGGTGTTCTGCCGTCTCAGCACGCCGGATATTAGCCTGAGTAAAATAGTATAGAGCATCTGTTGGAAGAAGGCGGAGTACTGCATCAATATCTTTGTCACTTACCATGCCAAATACCATACGCAGTTGTCCTCTCGATACTTTGGACTTAATCGTGGCTAACTGAGGCGCAATATATTGGAAACAACCTTCGTTGTGACCGATGTCACAAATGACCAATGGCTGTGACTGCAACGTTTGCCAGCGTCCCATCAGTCCGGTTAGATTACAAACATGAGCAAAAGCCCTCCGTTGCTCTTCTTCTGAAATAACGATACCTAGCTTCTGAAGTTGCTTGACAGCATGCAAAATAGTATTGGTATTGCGTTCTTGACAGTCCCCTGATAGTTGGCCATAGAGTTGTCCCATATTGGTCGTTTCGTAATTACGGCCTCCCCGTTGGTTGTCAGGCGTAGACGACAAAACCATAGGATTATCTTGAGCAAAATCAATGGTGGCGCCTTCCTCCTTTGCTTTGGCCTCAAAAACCGGTCGGGTCAATGAATTACTTTCACCAATAATTACAGGTACCCCTTGCTTGATAATGCCAGCTTTTTCGCTGGCAATCTTAGGTAGTGTATTGCCGAGCATCTGCATATGATCAAAACTGATATTGGTGATAACGTCGAGTATAGGATGTATGATATTAGTGCAGTCCAACCGTCCTCCGAGTCCCACTTCTATAACTGCGAAATCGACATTCTGCTCTTTGAAATATAGGAAAGCCAATGCTGTTGTAAGCTCAAAGAAAGAAGGTTGTAATGGCTCAAAAAACTTGCGATTTTGCTGAACAAAGTCCACAACTCTCTGTCGGCTAATCGGCTGGCCATTGATTTTGATACGTTCGCGAAAGTCTATCAGATGGGGAGATGTATAAAGGCCGACCTTGTACCCCGCTTCCTGAAGCATAGCCGCAAGCGTATGGGCACACGACCCCTTACCATTAGTACCTGCAATATGTATTGTCTTATAAGCTTGGTGAGGGTGTCCGAAGTGTTGATCCAGTAAAAGCGTATTGGTTAAACCTTCCTTGTATCCACTCTGTCCTGTGCGTTCAAAAGATGGCACTTGATGGTAGAGATACTCGACAGTTTGGGAATAGTCCATAAATTGAGTTATAGTATGGATAAGTAGTTTAAGGGCTCCCTCAGCAAAGAGAAGGAGCCCATGAATATTTAGTCAAAAAAAGCCTTGAAACGCTCAAATATCTTTTTGCGTAGAGATTCTGTTGGCTTAAGACTGTCATCATCTTTAAGCTGTTCGAGTATTTGATGCCCATGGCTGCTAATATGTTCTGGTACATAGACACTAATCTTGACAACTAAGTCTCCAGTACCTGTATCGTACCCTTTGACAGCAGGGATGCCCTTTCCTCGTAGACGCAAGACTTTGCCTGGCTGAGTACCCGGTTCAATCTTGATACGGGCTTTTCCATCTAGTGTCGGTATTTCAATGGTGTCACCAAGAGCTGCTTGTGGAAAAGAGAGCAGCAAATTGTAGATGATATCTTTATTATTACGGATAAAGACTGGATCTTTTTCTTCTTCTATTACGACTTGAATATCTCCAGACTCTCCGTTGTGCCGCCCAGCATTGCCCTTTCCGCGCAGGGTGTAAATCATTTCCCCTGTAACGCCGGCAGGAATCTCTAAGTCAATGATGTCTTCTCCGTAAATCACACCTTCACCCTGGCATTTGTGACATTTGTGCTTAATGACTTTACCTTCACCTTGACAAGTAGGACATACGGTTTGCGTCCTCATCATGCCAAACATACTTTGCCTTACTTTAGTCACATAGCCTGATCCATGGCAATCAGGACAAGTCTCCATATTTGTCCCTAGCTCGCAACCGGAGCCGTGACAGTCAGGGCAGGTAATATATTTCTTGACTTTGATTTTCTTTTTGATGCCAGTAGAAATCTCTTTAAGAGACATCTTGACTTTAATGCGCAAATCTGCCCCACGATAGGTTTGAGTGGTTTGTTGAGTACCTCCGAATCCACTCCCAAAACCAAAGCCACCAAATCCGCTATGACCGCCAAAGATGTCACCGAACATGGAGAAGATATCGTCCATATTCATTCCTTGGCCGCCACCCATTCCTTGGCCATTGACGCCTTCAAAGCCAAACTGATCATAACGGGCACGCTTGTCGGCGTCATGGAGGACTTCATATGCCTCTGCAGCTTCCTTAAACTTTTCCTCTGCGGCTTTATCTCCCGGGTTTCTGTCGGGATGGTATTTGATGGCTAAATGCTTATACGCCTTTTTGATATCTTCTTCTGAGGCATTTCTACTGACGCCAAGTACCTCGTAGTAGTCTCTCTTTGCTGCCATAGTGTTTGTTTATTGTCCAACGGCTACTTTAGCATGACGGATAACCTTGTTGTTCAGCATGTAGCCGGTTTGCACACAGTCAACAACTTTACCCTTATCTTCGTCCTTCTGAGCTGGTATCATTGCAATTGCTTCGTGATAGTCAGTATCAAAGTCTTTGCCCATGGCATCTATTTTCTTCAAACCGTTAGCCTCAAGAGTGGAGAGGAGTTTCTTGAAGACGAGATCCACGCCATCACGCAAGGCTTTGACATCATCTGAATTTTGCATGCTTTGCTGAGCACGCTCCAAGTCGTCGAGCACCGGTAGTAGAGACTTGAGCACCTTCTCTCCACCATTGAGTATAAGTTCTGTCTTTTCCTTAAGGGCGTGTTTGCGATAATTGTCAAATTCCGCCATTTGCCTTAGCAGACGGTCCTTAAGATCAGCAACTTTTGCTTCAAGCTCAGTTGTGTCTGCATCTGCTTCTTTTTCTTTCTTTTCTTCGGTAGTGTGATTTTGACTGTCATCAGACGTCTGTGATTCGTCCTCGGCTGTTTGATCATTACCTTTTATGGCATCCTTAAGTATGTCTTCAGCAGTTTGCTCGGCCTGTGATTCAGCTGGCTTGTGCTGGGCATGCTGATGTTTATTGTTATTTTTATTCATAATGTTCATTCGTTTCTTCCGTTTTTATCTTAGCAAAAAGCGTACCAAGCTAGGATTGCGCATACATCTTTTCGCGCAATTCCTTGATGTGAGCGTCGTGAATATAGTCATCGTACCTCATCATCTTGTCGATATTGCCATTGGGCGTTAGTTCAATGACACGGTTGGCAAGTGTGTCGATAAATTCATGGTCATGGCTGGCAAAGAGCAGGTTACCTTTAAAGAGCTTAAGATTATTATTAAACGCCTGAATGCTTTCGAGGTCGAGATGGTTGGTCGGCGTATCCAGAATAAGGCAATTGGCGTCGTTGAGTTGCATGCGGGCAATCATACAGCGCATCTTTTCACCTCCACTGAGTACTTTGACTTTTTTGAGAATATCTTCGCCGGAGAAGAGCATACGGCCCAAGAAAGCTTTGAAATATACTTCGTTGCCAGTGCCGAATTGGCTCAGCCATTCCAGCATATTGAGATCTGTATTAAAAAATTTAGTATTGTCCAAGGGAAGATAAGCGGTGGTAATAGTAACACCCCATTTATAGTCACCTTCTTCGGGCTCCTTGTTCCCTGTTATGGTCTCAAAGAGTGCTGTCATGGCTCTCGGGTCCTTGCTGATGAAGACAATCTTGTCTTCCTTTTGTACAGAGAAATTAAGGCTTTTGAAAAGTAGTGTACCATCCTCGGCTGTTGCCTTGAGATTGTTTACCTCAAGTATTTGATTTCCGGGCTCACGCTCCATTTTGAATATGATACCGGGATATTTGCGGGTAGAGGGTTGTATCTCTTCAATATTGAGTTTTTCAAGCATCTTTTTGCGGCTGGTGGTCTGTCGGCTTTTTGCGACATTAGCAGAGAATCGACGGATGAACTCCTCTAGTTGCTTCTTCTTCTCTTCTGCCTTCATGCGCTGGTTTTGTGCCTGGCGGAGAGCCAATTGACTTGATTCGTACCAGAAGGAGTAGTTTCCTGCATAGAGTGTGACCTTGCCGTAATCGATATCGACTGTGTGAGTGGAGATTGCGTCCAAGAAGTGACGGTCATGGCTTACTACGAGTACGGTGTGCTCATAGTTGCCGAGGTAATCCTCGAGCCACTCTACAGTTTCCAGGTCGAGGTCATTGGTCGGCTCGTCCAGCAGCAAGTTGTCCGGCTCTCCGAAAAGAGCTTGTGCGAGCATGACCCTCACCTTCTCTTTACCCGAAAGCTCCTTCATATAGAGTTGGTGCTTCTTGACGGGGATACCGAGCTGCTCAAGCAGGCTGCCAGCGTTAGCCTCGCTGTCGTAACCGCCCATTTGGGCAAATTGCTCTTCGTATTCGGCCACTTTGATGCCATCCTCTTCGGAGAAGTCAGATTTGCTGTAAAGCTCATTGCGCTTTTTACTGACATCCCAAAGTTCCTTGTAACCCATCAGCACCGTGTCGAGCACCTTATATTCATCATATTTGAAGTGGTCTTGGCTTAGTACGCTCAGACGTTCGCCCGGACCGATCTCTATTGTGCCTTTAGCGGGTTCCAATTCTCCGCTGATAGCCTTTAATAAAGTGGATTTTCCAGCACCGTTGGCTCCGATTATTCCGTAAATGTTTCCGTTGGTAAATTTAAGGTTAACGTCTTTGTACAAGACTTGCCGGCCAAACTGAATGGCCAGGTCGGTAACTGTGATCATTAGATGTCTTTAATTTTGATTTTCAAGATGCAAAGGTACGAATAAGCGAGTGGAAAGGCGGAAAAAGAAAATGAAATTTTCAATTTACGCCTTTTCCGAGCGAGAGTAACTTTAAATAAGCGAGGAAACAGCAAACTTTTTGTCTTCCGGGAGAGGCAAAATTGTTTTATGCAAGAGCAGCTGTAGAGAATGTCTGCCTGGCTCTCTGTACGATAGTCTGATTGACGTCTCGCAAATTTTGTGATGCCTTGTAGCTTGTCATACTATTGCCTTTCGTGTGTGCTCTTTTTTGCGTATTCTCTTTCGGACACTTTCTGTTCTGTATCCACCGGCCTTTTTACTCTTACAAACTTTGCCTTTGTTTTTCAGCCGCAATGGATGGGGAGGACGACTCTTACGTTGTCCTCCTTACATCTGTTTCGCATTACGGCGTGTTTCTGTCGTGTATGCGTTCATCTCGTCTGCCTGGAAGAGACTGAGTTGCTTATGTTTCCGAAATGGAGTTTGAGTCCGACGATACATGTGAAGCCTGGCTGCGGAACACTTCCGAAGTCATAATATCGATGAGAAGTCAGATTGTCAAGCGACAGGTACGCCTCATAAGTCGGACGTATCCAGTCCACCTTAGCATTGAGCAGCATATAGGGAGAGTAGCCCTTTATGTGAGTCGTTCCGTCGGATTTTTTTGTGAGATAGCCTCCTGTACGGTCTTGCCAGGAGAGATACCAGCCGGCGCTCAGATCCCGCCATATCATATGATGCAGGCTCACGAGCAGCTTGTGGCGCAGATATTCGAGGGCGTAGTTGCTCTTGTATATCGGTTGGTCGTCATGGCGTTTCTGGTAGATGTAGGAGTATCCGGCTTGAAAAGTACGCAAAGGCTGGTGTGCGCCCAAGAGACGTACTAGATTGACCTTGGCCTTGGCCTGTATCTGATAATTGTCGAGGCGGAACTGCGTAGAGTGATAGATGTCATCTGCTGAGTACATGACCCAGTCTATCATGTTTTTGCCGTGCCGGTAAGCGCCCTGGAGGGATAGGAGGAGTAGGGGAGACTGCCATTCTGTTCCCGCCTTGAGTGTGCTGGCTTGCTCAGGCTTAAGTCCGATGTTGCCCCTTTGGGTAGGGCTGTGATAGTAGAGGTCCGTGAAGGTCGGCAGGCGCATGGATTTGTTCCACGAAGTATAGAGTTTGATATTGTCCGTCAGGCGGTAGCTCAGATCCACTCCCGGGTAGAAGCGAAAGCGTTGGCCGATGGATGTATTACGGTTGGCCAGAATGCCGAGTGAGATGCTCCAGGGGCCTAGGATGGCCATGTGGTCAATATACAGACTTATATTGGTGCGGTCTGACTGGCGGGCGTAGTAGATATTGTCGTGCCCCTCGACCTTGACATATTGTGAGCTGTCCATTGGTGTGCCGAGATTGGTGCTTACGATGCCCTCATACCGTATCTCTCCGCCGAAAGCTGTGCGCCCGAGCGCCCAGCGGGTATAGGCATTGAGCCCTCCAGTAAACACGTCGTTGCGGTGAAAATTTTCGGCAGTATGCGTCCTCCTTATGAGTTGGAAGTGATCATAGCTCCTGATCCACGACAGGCTGGGTTCCAGGTGTACAGGGCCTTGACTCGTGTGTCCCTTGACAGAAGCGAGTATTCGATTGTTGCGTTCCCACTGATTGGGATATATACTGGAGTAAAAGGTGTTGGCTCCATAGCGCATGTAGCTGTAGCCGGCTTGCCACTGGAGATCCATTTGCTGATTTTGATAAAGGCCTTGATAGTATGCCCGCAGCTTCTGCATGTCGCTGTTGCGTGTTGCGCCATCGCTGCGCAGGTAATCTGAAGACAATCGGTTTGTGAGGTCTTTGCGCAATTGCAGATGAGCAAAGCCTCCCAGTCCTGCGGTTCCGTAGCTACCCGCCAGGGTATGCAGGCCAACTGTATCTTCTTTCTTTTTTCGGGTGATGATATTGATGGCGCCATTGAGGGCTTGGCTGCCGAAGGTGCGGGCGGTGGCTCCGTCGTAGATTTCGATGCGCTCGATATCGTCCATTCCGACAAAGAAATCTGCAGAGAGGTGTCCAGTCTGAGGGTTGGTGATGGAAATTCCGTTCAGGAGAATGGCCACTTGGTCAAAAGTTCCTCCGCCTATGCCAATATCCGTCTGTATGCCGAGGGCGCCACGTTGTCTCACGTCTACGCTGGCGCAGAGTTTCAGCAAGTCGTTGACAGTCTGTACATGCGCCTGCTGGATGTCCTCGCGAGTCAGGACCTCGACTTTGGTGGCCGATTCCCCAGCTGTCACAGGCACTCTGGAAGCGCTTACCATCACTTCGTCCAATTGCTGCTCCTCGATGCCCAGATGCTGACGGGCATTGTCCACGCTGTCCGTGCGAGACGCTACGGCCGCATTGTGGGCGACGCCCAGCATGGCTATCGCAAGGGCACCGATGCGTATCTCCCGGTGCAAACTGGCAAATGCAGCATACCGCTTGTTGGCAAACCGATGAAAGGTAAACTGCTCTTTCTTTAATATTCTCTTATACATAAAATAAAAAATGAATAAATTATTTCTTAATGAATAAAAAACGATTGCAAAGATACACAAAAGTCGGCAAAGATCGGCCACATAGTTGTCTGTTTCACCACGACTATTGTCTTTTGCCGAACTGAAAATATACGGCCTGTCTTTCTCCATTGCTTAGACACGAGCAAGCCGCCTTAATCGGCAGGATTGTAATATCGCCTTTGCAGCCGGAGTGTCTGATGCCGTCTCAGTCCCCCAAAAAGGTGAAAGAAAATTTAAAAATTCATTTTCGATATGCGAAAACCGTGATATGATGCATTTTTATCCTTAAATTTGTAGGGAATACTCGGAGGTAGAAACTATTTCATATTTATCGCTATGGAACAAGATATCGAGATTGCCCGTACTTTTTACGCTCATTACAAGGATCGACTGGATCTGGTAAGAGAGACCTTGGGCACCCACCTTACGCTGACCGAAAAAATCATCTTCAGTCACCTCTATGACTCAGCGCGCGGATACCACTATCGTCACGGAGAGGACTACGTCGAACTACGCCCCGACCGGGTTGCCATGCAGGACGCGACGGCACAGATGGCCGTACTCCAATTTATGAATGCCGGGCGTAGCCGTGTGGCCGTACCGGCAACAATCCATTGCGACCACCTCATACAGGCCTACCAGGGCAGTGAGACAGACCTGCCGGCTGCCGTACGCTCCAATGGCGAGGTATACGATTTCCTGTGCTCCGCCGCCCGCAAGTACGGTATCGGCTTCTGGAAGCCCGGGGCCGGTATTATCCATCAGATTGTACTTGAGCACTACGCCTTCCCTGGCGGCATGATGGTCGGCACAGACAGCCATACGCCCAATGCGGGCGGGCTCAGCATGATGGCTGTCGGAGTAGGTGGTGCCGACGCCGTAGACGTGCTGACGGCTGAGCCCTGGCAGCTCAAGATGCCCCGCATCTATGGCGTCCATCTCACAGGACGGCTCAGCGGATGGGCTTCACCCAAAGACATCATCCTCAAGCTGCTGGGCATGCTGACGGTCAAGGGCGGCACCAATGCTGTGATAGAGTACTTTGGCCCCGGCGTCGCCACGCTCTCGGCTACGGGCAGGGCCACGATATGCAATATGGGAGCCGAACTGGGTGCCACGTGCTCCCTCTTCCCCTACGACGAGGCGACAGACGATTATCTCCGTCAGACGGGTCGCGTAGAGACCGCTCGGATGGCCCATGACGTGGCAGGCGAATTGCAGGCTGATGCTGGTGCTCGCTATGACCAGGTCATCGAGCTTGACCTGAGCGAGATTCATTCCTATCTCAATGGTCCCTTTACGCCCGATGCCGCCACCGACCTACGTGAGATGAAGGACAAGCGCATCCGAGAGGACTGGCCGCAGCAGGTCGAGGTCGCGCTTGTCGGCAGCTGCACCAATTCATCATACGAGGACTTAAGCCGTGCGGCCTCCGTCGCCAGACAGGCCAAGGCCAAGGGGCTTAAGCCCAAAGCCCAGTTGATTGTCTCGCCTGGTAGTGACCTCATACGTCAGACAGCTGAGCGTGACGGATTGCTCGACGACTTGCGCAGCATAGGCGCCGTAATAATGGCCAATGCCTGCGGCCCGTGCATCGGGCAGTGGCATCGCGTCACCGACGATCCAGAGCACAAAAATACGATTGTTACCACATTCAACCGCAACTTCCGCCGCCGCGCCGACGGCAATCCCAATACTTATGCCTTCATCGGTTCTCCGGCGATTGTCACCGCTCTGGCTATTGCAGGCCAGCTCGATTTTGACCCAGAGACCGATACCATCACCGACGAGCAGGGGTACAAGCAGAAGCTGGATGAGCCCTTTGGCGAGACCTTTCCTCCGAGGGGCTTTTCCACCGTCAGCGAGGGCTTCATCGCACCCGTCTGCGACCCCTCCGTGCAGGTTGTCATCAGCCCGCACAGCCAGCGCCTGCAGCGTCTTAAGCCCTTCCAGCCCTGGGACGGCAAGGATATGTACAACCTCGCTCTACTCATCAAGACCCAAGGCAAGTGCACCACCGACCATATCTCGATGGCAGGCCCGTGGCTGAAGTATCGCGGCCATCTCGAGCACATCTCCGACAATTTGCTTATGGGAGCCGTCAATGCCTTCAATGGGCAGACCAATCATGTGCTCAATCTTCTTACCGACCAATACGACGCTGTCTCGGCCGTCGCCAAGGCCTACAAGGCGCAGGGCTTGGGCAGCATCGTCGTAGCGGAGGACAACTACGGTGAGGGCTCCTCGCGCGAGCATGCTGCCATGGAGCCCCGCTATCTCAATGTCAAGGTCATCCTGGCCAAGAGCTTCGCCCGTATCCACGAGACCAATCTCAAGAAGCAAGGCGTGCTGGCGCTGACCTTTGCCGACAAGGCCGACTATGACAAGATACAGGAGCGTGACCGCATCTCCGTCAAGGGGCTTGCCCAGCTCGTTCCGGGCAGCCCTGTGACGGTCGAGCTTCACCATCAGGACTGCACCGTGGAGACCCTGCAGGCTGTGCACACCTATGACGCCAAGCAGATAGAGTGGTTCCGCGCTGGCAGTGCCCTCAATTATCAGGCCCAGATGCATGCGGGCCACAAGGCATAGCCGGGCGCTGTGCCCCACCTGCTGACCGGCCGACGGGGCAGGAGAGGCGCCGGAGAGGCAGTTCTGTGCATATTTATCATATCCCATGGCGACTCCCGCCGCAGCGCGACAGAGACCGATGGCCTGATGTTTTATTATATTATATATAGACGATTACAATAGATAGAGAAACACAATCATGAGTAGTATCAAGATGATAGATGGCCGGCTGCAAGTGCCCGACCAAGTGACCATCCCCTATATCGAGGGCGATGGCGTAGGGGCCGAGGTGACCCCCGCCTGCCAGCAGGTAGTAGACGCAGCGGTGAGCAAAGCCTATCAGGGCCGGCGCCGCATCGACTGGATAGAGGTCTATGCCGGAGGCAAGGCCCATCAGCTGACAGGCGAATGGCTGCCCCAGACCACGATATACGCCTTCAGGGAGCATGTCGTAGGCATCAAGGGACCGCTGATGACACCCGTAGGAGGCGGCATCCGTTCGCTCAACGTCGCCCTGCGTCAGACGCTCGACCTCTACGTGTGCCAGCGCCCCGTCAGGTGGTTTCGCGGTATCGAGTCCCCTGTTAAGCATCCCGAGCGGGTCGACATGTGCATCTTTCGCGAGAATACTGAGGACATCTATGCCGGCATCGAGTGGGACGCCGGGTCGGCAGAGGCCAAGAAGTTTTACAAGTTCATCCACGAGGAGATGGGCGTGACCAAGGTCCGCTTCCCCGAGACCTCCTCCTTTGGCGTCAAGCCCGTCTCCAAGGAGGGCAGCGAGCGCCTCATCCGCAGCGCCATCGAGTATGCCCTGAGCCATCATCTACCGAGCGTCACGCTCGTCCACAAGGGCAATATCATGAAGTACACCGAAGGCGGATTTAAGCGCTGGGGCTACGAGTTGGCCGAGCGCGAATATGGGGAAGCCCTCCATAGCGGGCGCCTCGTCATCAAGGACTGCATCTGCGACGCCTTCTTGCAAAACACCCTTCTCAAGCCCGAGGAGTACTCCGTCATCGCAACGATGAATCTCAATGGAGACTACATCTCCGACCAGCTAGCGGCCATGGTCGGCGGCATCGGCATCGCGCCGGGAGCCAACATCAACTATCAGTCCGGAATAGCCATCTTTGAGGCCACCCACGGCATCGCGCCCGACATCGCGGGCCAGGGCGTCGTTAATCCCTGCTCCCTCATCCTCTCCGCCGTCATGATGCTCGACTACATGGGCTGGCAAGAGGCGGGTCTGCTGATTACGCAGGCGATGGAGCGGCTCTTCTCTCAGGGCATCGCCACGGCCGACCTAGCCAAGTACATGCCCAATGGGCAGCCCCTGAGCACCAAGGCCTTTGCTGACCGGCTCGCAGCAGCCCTCTAGACGATCATATCCGACTCAAAATATAGATTAAGAAAATTTTATCTAACCATGAAGAAGGAATACCTGATATACAAACTCTCTGACGAAGTCAAGGAGTCATGCAAGATAGACAATGAACTCTTCTCCAAATACGGCGTCAAGCGGGGCCTGCGTAATGAGGACGGCACAGGCGTCCTCGTCGGCCTCACCAATATCGGCAATGTCGTAGGCTACGATATCGACCCTGACAAGGGACTCGTGCCCATTGAGGGCAAGCTCTTCTACAGAGGATACGAGCTCGACGACCTCGTGTCGCCGCTGCTCAAGGAAAAGCGCTTCGGATTTGAGGAGATAGCCTACCTCATCCTCTCGGGCAAACTGCCCGACCAGGAGGAACTGGCGGCCTTCCGCGAGCTCATCTATGACAATATGCCCCTCGACCACAAGATGCTCGTCCACATCATCGACCTCGAGGGCAGCAACATCATGAATATCCTCTCCCGCAGCGTCCTGGAGATGTACACATTTGACCCCAATCCCGACGACATCTCGCGAGACAACCTCATGCGGCAGTCCATCGAGCTCATCGCCCGCTTCCCGACCATCATCGCCTACGCCTACAATATCTACCGCCATACCCAGCACGGCCGCTCGCTCCACATCCGCCATCCCAAGGACAATCTCTGCCTCGCGGAGAACTTCCTCTACATGCTCAAGATGAACTATACCGAGCTCGAAGCCCGCATGCTTGACCTCCTCCTTATCATACAGGCGGAGCACGGCGGCGGCAACAACTCGACCTTCACCGTACGCGTCACCAGTTCCACTCGCACCGACACCTACTCCTCCATCGCAGCCGGCATCGGTTCGCTCAAGGGCCCCCTCCACGGCGGCGCCAATATCAAGGTCATCAATATGTTTCACCACCTCAAGACGCAGATCAAGGACTGGACTGACGTCGATGAGATTGACACCTATCTCAACCGTATGCTCAACAAGGAGGCCTACGACAAGAGCGGCCTCATCTACGGCATCGGACACGCCGTCTACACCAAGTCCGACCCGCGTGCCGTCGAACTCAAGAAGCTGGCGGGCGAACTAGCCAAGGAGAAGGGCAGGGAAGAGGAGTACAACTTCCTCCGGCTGCTCGAGCAGGAGGCCATTAAGTGTATCAGCCAGCGTCGCAAGACCAGCAAGCCCATCTGCAGCAATGTCGACTTCTACTCCGGCTTCGTCTACGAGATGATCGGGCTGCCCGTCGAGATCTACACCCCCATCTTTGCCATGGCCCGCATCGTTGGCTGGACGGCCCACCGCATCGAGGAACTCAACTTTGAGGGACGACGTATCATCCGCCCTGCCTACAAAAATATCCTCGAGCCCAAAATCTACGTCCCACTCGCCAACCGCTAGTGTCCTAAGGGTGCAGGAACCTAAGGGCAGCCAAAGGCTGCGCGGATATATTCGCCCCGCCGGGATTGACTACCCTAAGGTGTGATACGTGGAGCCTTAAGCGCCTCTATAAATGCGATGAGAGAGGCTTGTAAACGCGTGATGGAAATGCCGGCAGACATTTTTTCAGCCCGCAAAACGTTTGTAATAACTTCTAAGGAGACTAACCAAAGCAAAGGTAAGTCTTCTTTTTGTCCGACTCCGACATGATGACCATGTCCCTGGGGCAGGACATTTTTTTGTAGGGTTTTCATAGTGTCTACGAACGCCCCACCGTAAATTAAGGCTATCCCCGGCGTACTAACCCGACTGGGTATCAACAGTTTCAAATTTGTAGAGTCAGCACCGATGCGCTGCCAGCCCAATTCCAAGGTTTATCTGGGCCGGTTTTGCTCGATGACGACACGCAAGGACGGCTCTTACCGCATCAAACTCAATCTCGTCTCTCTACGAGGACTTCAAACCTCACCACTACGCCATCTTCCTCTATGGCGAACTCAACAAGGCACGTAGAGAACTGGTCAGGAAAAATGCCTCCGACGATGTGCCCAATCCTACCTATATTAGCCGATAAAGGAAAGTGGTAAATGACAAGTATATCTACAAGTCTCGATAAGTTTAATTTTGAACAGTTATTAAGACTATCTTAACTCCGAGTTGAGCCCCTTGCTAATACTTATCTTATTAATGTTAAGGCTCCTGCTCGGGGATACCCCTTGATTTTAAGCTGTTCAGCTGTTCAAGTCTATCCAATAAATAACATTAAAATACTATTATCAATCATTGAAGTACGACCTATCTTCCTCTACAACGAGCGACACATCGACCCGCGCGTGGTACGCTGGGCTCGTCTGACCTCGTGGCGCGACAAAGCGTTCATCCACTGGATCACATCCCTTACTTCGATACGCTTGGCAATTTCATCGGCATACAAAATCGCAACCTTGCAGCTAAAGGCTGCGCGGATCACGCCATGACGGGGGCTGCCTAAGTCTGCGCGTAATTTCGTCCAGACGGGGTAGCAAACCAGAAGGACAGTCGAAGATAAGAGCGATGACCGCGCGACGGCTTAAGCTCCACGTATTTCTCCTTGATTGACAAGGATAACAACCTAAGAGCAACCCGACATCTCCCAACTATGGCGAGGGTCGAGGCTTTTTTATACCTTAGGACTTCTGGTCCCGGCAGGGGGAGCTAAGGCTCCACATATCACGCCTTGACAGGGACGCAAGCCGGATGGCGAAGCTACGCGCAGCCCTTGGCTGCCCTTAGGCCGTTTTAATATAAAAAATCGGTGAGGGAGCGAAGCAGGTGCCATATTCGATGAAACAGACGCCGTGTTTGCGTAACAAGGTCGGACTTATTTTAAAATATATCGGACTTATTTCAAAATAGACGCCGTGTTGTTATCGACTGACACTGAAGAAGTTAGACAAACGTAGGATTTTGTCATAATTCTTTGATAATCAAAGAGATGTATAGAAAGTTACTAAAAAATATCATAGGGCGGGCATTTTGCTTTTTCTCAAAGGGAAAACGGCTGTCTCGTAATGGGCCAAGGCGCATAGGGAGGAGATTCGCTGACATCCGGCTGTATGGGGGAATAACTTTTGGAAATGACTGCCGTATGTGGCGAAAAGAGCGGCCAAAGGCTGCGAGGGAGTTCGCCTTGACAGGCGTGGTCAATCCCGGCAGGGCATGATACGCGCGGCCTTAGGCTACCATATTGAAGCCAAAGCGGTCGTAGCAGCTGGAGAATCGGTCGGGCTGGTATGGTTTGTTGACTTTGTCAAATCCTGAGGGCTACCATGTGATGGAGGATTTGCTCAATGTTACACAGTTTGTCGCCCTTTTCAAAACTAAAGAACGGGTTCTGCACAGGACAGTGTGACGATATCGAGCAATTTGTCCAGGATCTCGGAGTCTGCTGTGGCATGTCGTTGCGGACAGCATGGGATGAAACCTCGGCTCCATTCATTATAATCATGATTATGTTTAATTAAAAAACAATGGAAGGTGGTATAATAAAGAGAAGACTCCCCTTCGCCTCGGGTAATGTACAGACGGATGAGAAAGGCTCTCTCCCCACACCTTGGTATGTGTCGTATAAAATGGTGGACTGTAGCGTAAGGAAAGGACGAGCGGAATAAGGAATCTATTAACGATCTTTTTGCCTCGTTTATTTTATAGGCTTCTCGTTTTATCTCTTCTTTTTAGCTGTCTGTCAGAATGAGAGATTTTCCTCAGAGTCATCTTTGCCTGAGCGGCCTTAGATATTGGGGTGCCGAAAGGAGAAGGCGGCCTATCTTATGTGGGAGCTGAGGCGCTGAGATTTTTACGGGCTCTCGGCGCTATCTATAATGGGAATGTTGTAACTTTGTAAGCCAAAAAGAAAACAATTAAAATTGTCATAATATGAAAAATTCAGTCCAGACGATGAACCACGCGGCGGACAACATCCGCATACTGGCGGCAGCTACGGTAGAAAATGCTAACTCCGGTCACCCGGGCGGTGCCATGGGCGGAGCTGACTTTATTAATGTTCTATTCTCCGAATATCTGATCTACGACCCTCAGAACCCGACGTGGAAGTGCCGTGACCGCTTCTTCCTGGATCCAGGCCACATGAGCGCGATGCTGTACTCCGTGCTCCACTTAAGCGGCAAGTTTACGATGGATGAACTGAAGCAGTTCCGCAAATGGGGCAGTCCGACAACGGGACACCCTGAGCTATGTGTGGAGCGGGGCATCGAAAATACGAGCGGTCCCCTTGGCCAAGGCCATGTCTTTGCCGTAGGTGCTGCGATCGCAGCTAAGTTTCTGGCTGCGCATCTGGGCAAGCCGGAGTATGACAAGGAACACATCTACGCCTATATCAGCGACGGCGGCGTACAGGAGGAGATCTCCCAGGGAGCTGGCCGTCTAGCGGGATATCTGGGGCTGAACAATCTAATCATGTTTTATGACTCCAATGATATTCAACTATCGACGCCCTGCGATGCTGTCACGAGCGAAAATACGGCGATGAAGTATCGGGCATGGAACTGGAATGTCATCAATATCAACGGCAACGATGTGGAGGAGATTAGAGCCGCCCTTGACAAGGCGCTTGAGGAGAAGGACCGCCCTACCCTCATCATCGGCCACACGATTATGGGTAAAGGGGCCTTAGACGCCGAAGGCAAGAGCCTGGAACACAACTGCAAGACGCACGGGGCTCCGCTCGGGGGCGAAGCCTTCCGCAATACGGTCAAGCATCTCGGCGGCAATCCGGATGATCCTTTCCAGGTATTTGACGATGTCAAGCAGCTCTATGCTGACCGCAAGGCAGAACTGACCCAGATTGTCGCAAAACGACATGCCGAGGAGGCTGAATGGGCTGACCAAAATCCGGCTGCCGCACAAAAGGAGCAGATGTGGTACGAGCACCGTTTGCCCTCCGATATTGACTGGAATGGCATCGCCCTCAAGGCGGCGACTTCCACACGTGACGCCAGCCGCGCCGTACTGGGAGAGCTTGGCAAGAAAGTGGAGAACATGGTCGTCAGTTCGGCTGACCTCAGCAACTCGGACCGCACTGACGGTTTTCTCAAGCAGACCCACGATATCAAGCCGGGAGACTTCTCCGGCAATTTCATGGAGGCAGGCGTAAGCGAACTGACGATGGCCTGTGTCTGCATCGGCATGATGCTGCACGGCGGTGTCATCACAGCGATGGGCACCTTCTTCGTCTTCAGTGACTACATGAAGCCCGCAGTGCGTATGGCCGCACTGATGGGAGTGCCGGTCAAGTTCATTTGGAGCCATGACTCCTTCCGCGTAGGCGAGGACGGCCCCACCCACGAGCCCGTCGAGCAGGAGGCACAGATACGCCTAATGGAAAAAATACACCGCCACGACGGCCATATCTCCCTCGTAGCCATGCGCCCTGCCGATGGCCATGAAACCGTGGAGGCTTGGCGATATGCAATGTCCAACAATGATTGCCCCACAGCCCTCATCCTCACTCGTCAGGGCATCCAGGATCTGCCCGCCGGCACTGACTACGCCAAGGTGAGCATGGGCGGATATGTCGTCACGTCGGACGCAAAGCCTCAGATTGTACTCGTCGCAAGTGGCTCAGAGGTAAGCACTTTAGCCCAAGCTGGCGAACTACTCCATGCCGACGGTATCTCCTATCGCCTAGTAAGCGTGCCGTCAGAGGGTCTCTTCCGGATGCAGCCTCAGGATTATCAAGACAGCGTCTTGCCTGCTGGCATCAAGCGCTTTGGACTCACAGCGGGCCTGCCTGTCAATCTGCTGGGTCTCGTGGGCACGGACGGCCACATCTACGGCCTGGGGAGCTTTGGCTTCAGCGCTTCGTATAAGGTGTTGGATGAAAAGCTCGGGTTTACGCCCAAACAGGTCTACGAGCAGATAAAGAAATGCCTCTAAGCCTTCAAAAAATGATAATATGGAATTGATCAAATCTGTCGGTCTGGCATCTGATCACGCAGGATACGAGCTCAAGCAAGTGGTCAAACAGTATCTAGACGCTCACGGCATCGAGTACAAGGACTTCGGCTGTTTCAGCCCGAAGAGCTGCGACTATCCCGACTATGCCCACCCACTGGCCAACGCGATCGAGGCGGGTGAGTTTAAGGCTGGCATTGCCCTCTGCGGCAGCGGCGAGGGCATGTCCATGACCCTCAACAAGCACCAGGGCATACGCGCTGCCCTCTGCTGGAGGACGGAGATTGCCGAGATTACTCGCAAGCACAACAACTCCAATATCATCGTGATTCCAGCCCGATTTATCGACAAGGAGACGACGCTCAAGATGCTTGACATCTTCTTTAACACAGATTTTGAGGGAGGGCGCCACCTGCGCCGCATCAACAAAATGCCCCTGCACGAATGACCATCAAGGAGCGATGCGAACGGGTCCTCAGAGAACTCAAAGCCTGTAGCCCCGCAACGGATACCGAATTGCAGTTTGCCAGCCCCTTTCAGCTGCTAGTGGCTGTGGTATTGTCTGCTCAATGCACTGATGCGCGGGTCAACATCGTGACTATCCCGCTCTTTGCCAAGTACCCTACCCCGCAGCTAATGGCACAAGCGACTGAGAGTGAAATATTTGAATATATTCATTCGATAAGCTACCCCAATAGCAAGAGCAAGTATCTCGTAGGGCTCTCTAGG
Organism: uncultured Prevotellaceae bacterium; assembly: GCA_900316315.1. Lineage (GTDB taxonomy): Bacteria > Bacteroidota > Bacteroidia > Bacteroidales > Bacteroidaceae > UBA6382. The sequence continues at coordinate 104,411 of ONCK01000002.1, read as the reverse complement.
CAGATCGTGGAGCGCTTTGGCGGAGAGGTACCGGACAATATCGAGGACCTCACCAGTCTGCCCGGCGTGGGACGCAAAACCGCCAATGTCATCCAGGCGCTCGTCTTTGGCAAGGCCGCTTTAGCAGTCGACACGCACGTCTTCAGGGTGAGCCACCGCCTTGGCCTCGTCAAGCCGTCGGCCACTACACCGCTTGCCGTGGAGCGCACACTTGTCAAGCACATTCCACAAGACCAAGTAAGCAAGGCACACTTTTGGCTGCTCTACTATGGACGCTATACTTGCACATCGCGCAGCCCCTATTGCAACAAGTGCAAATTGACCGACATCTGTCTCTACTACCGAGAAAATCATCGCTGAGTTTTGACGGAAAGCACTGAATAAGGTCTAACAGGGAGAAGCAAAACCGAGCCTAACTCTGTGGGAAGTTTTCCTCATGACCTCAGTCCTCTGGAATTGACGGAGCAAAGAAAAAACGAGAAGCTTCTCCACTGTTGTAAATAAACGGGCTACGCCCTGTCAGGCTTTTACGTCACGCTGTGCGCCACTGTAGCCACCACGAAACTGGATGTCATGCCGACTTTTCACCCGTAGGTTGAAAGGGCGCCGATGAGAATAAAATGATCATAAAATGTGACGACTTATAAAACTAATTTATAATCAGACTTCATGTAATTGGAGTTAAATCGCTAAATTTGCATTCAGAAAATAAAAACCAAATATCAAAGATATGGCAACTATTGATTCGACCAATTTTAATGGTAAGAAAGTTATCGTTCGCGTGGACTTTAATGTGCCTTTGGATGACAACGGCAATATCACCGACGATACCCGTATGCGCGGCGCCCTGCCTACGCTTAACAAGATTCACGAAGATGGTGGCAAGCTCATCATTATGAGCCACATGGGTCGTCCCAAGAAGAATCCTGACCCCAAGTTCTCCCTCAAGCAGATTGTTCCCCATCTGAGCGAGCTCATGGGAACTGAAGTACAGTTCGCTGACGACTGCCAGAAGGCTCAGGCTCAAGTCGCAGCGCTCAAGGATGGTGACGTGCTGGTATTGGAAAACCTCCGCTTCTACGAGGAGGAGACAGGTAAACCCCGCGGCGAATTTGCTACTGACGAGGAAAAGGCAGCAGCCAAAAAAGCCTTGAAACCTAAACAGCAGGCTTTTACCAAGACGCTCGCCGACTATGCTGAGTATTATGTCAACGACGCATTTGGCACAGCTCACCGTAAGCACGCCTCTACTGCTATTATCGCAGACTTCTTCGACAAGGATCACAAGATGTTCGGCTATCTGATGGAGAAAGAGATCGCAGCTGTTAACAAGGTGATGAAAGATATCAAGCGTCCCTTTGTAGCCATCATGGGCGGTAGCAAAGTCTCCACAAAGATTGAGATTATCGAAAACTTGCTGACCAAAGTGGATTACCTTATCCTCACCGGCGGTATGACCTATACCTTTATGAAGGCTGCCGGCGGTACTGTAGGCAACTCCATCTGCGAGAACGACTTCTTGGATCTCGCTGATCGTATCGTGAAGGAAGCCAAAGAGAAGGGCGTTGAGCTCGTACTGGCTGAAGATTCTGTTGTCGCAGATGCATTCTCTAACGATGCTCACACTCAGATCACTCCTTCCAAGGCTATCCCCGACGGATGGGAAGGTCTGGATATCGGCCCGAAGAGCCGCGAAAAATTCGCAGCTGTCATCAAGAAGGGTAAGACAATCCTGTGGAATGGCCCGGCCGGAGTATTTGAAATGGACAACTTCACTGCAGGTAGCCGTGCACTCGGCGACGCTGTAGTAGAAGCCACTAAAAACGGAGCTTATTCCCTTATCGGTGGTGGTGACACTGTAGCCTGCGTCAATAAGTTTGGCATGGCTGACAAGGTATCTTATGTATCCACTGGCGGTGGCGCTCTGCTTGAGGCTATCGAGGGTAAGACCCTTCCCGGCATTGCCGCTATCACAGGCGAAGAGTAATATAACCTGTTCCACAAAGAGCAACTTAAGAGCCTGTGCCCTTGAGTTGCTCTTTTGCTTTTATGAACTTTATTTCTGCATGATAATAAACCACATCATACCCGTCTGACATCTGACCTTCGAATGAACAAGTCGCACTGTATCTTATTATCCCTTATACTGTTGCTATCTGCCTGCGGGCAAGACAAGGGTAAGGCCCACTTCAATGAGTCTCAGAGCCTGTCGGACACCTCTATACTGAAGGTGGCCCTACTCCCTACCCTCGACTGTCTGCCCTTCAGTTTGGCCAAAGAGCACGGCATTTACAAACAGCTGGGCGTCAAGGTGAAGTTTATCTATTACAAATCCCAGATGGACATCGACCAGCAACTTGCCCAGGGTAAGGTGGACGCAGGAGCCTCAGATCTTTTCAGGGCAATGCTCATGCAGAGCAATAAAAGTCCTGTCAAGTACTACATGAGTACTCCTCGCCAATGGTATCTGTTCGCCGGAAAAAGGCTACGTGTCAATAAGGTTCAGCAACTGGGTGACCGCATGATAGGCATGGCCCGCTTCTCTTGCCCTGACTATTTTTGTGACTATATCCGCAGTCAGATACCTACCAGATCAGGCCTGCTGCTCAGAGCTCAGGTGAATGATATTCAGTTGCGACTTCAGATGCTCAATAATAGTCAAATAGACGCTGCGGTGTTGCCGGCTCCTCTGTCTATCGTCGCTGAGCAACGGGGCCATACTCGCCTCGCGACAGCCGAAGGACTGAACGGCATGGCAGGTCTGGCTGTGCATTCAAATATCAACAAGACACAAAGGTCAGCACTCAATAAGCTCATTCAAGGATACAATATGGAGATTGACAGTCTCAAAGCTCATCCTATCGGTCCTCTGACGTCTTGGCTCAATCGCATTTACGGAATAGACTCAATCCCTGTAAAGGTGCAACGCAGCAAAATGATGAGTCATGCGTTTAAGCCTCAGTCGGACAAGGTTAACACGGCTCTGAAGTGGATGAGAAGTAAAAACAGGCTGGGCAGACATTATACAGCTGATACCCTGTTGTGGGCAAAATAAAAACAAGACACACATCAACATGGCTTCTATACAAGAATCTTATGAGCTTGCGGTACATTATCTGAATGACGGACTGCTGAGGAAGGCTATCGAAGTATTACGGGCGGCACATGTGACGATTAATAACTGGGACTACCAAAACAGGCTCAACAGTATCGCCGACAATTATCAGCTCCTACTCAATTACTTCCGCAAAGGCGTGGCAGACAATGAGCGAACGAAACTTTACAATGAGTTTATCTGCCAGACCTATGGTCTTGCCGACTCTATACTCCGGGATAGTCTGGAGACAAATTCTGATGGTGAATATTACGCACAACTTCGCTCAATACATAAGCGTAAACTAGACCTTATCCCTTTGCTCAAGCGACTGGATCAAGTGGAACAAGACCTCATCTTTGCCCAAATGACAGCAGACAATCTGCCTGCGCTTAAAGATAAACTTGCGCGTAAAGAGGCTCTGGTCGATGATCTCTTCAATCTGGAGTGGACTTCACAGCAATGGACATCAGAGGAAGAGGCAGCAATTACGGACTTTGTCCAGCATTCATCCAATGACAATCTCGCCTGTCTCAGTCTGGTCAGTGCCGTTATGTTGGCCATCTTATCCTATTTTGATATGGGTAAATTCGCCTGGCTTTGCCGACAATCGGCCAACAGTGATGCGGCTATTAGCGAGCGGGCGCTGGTAGGCGTAGTGCTCATTCTACTCTGCTATCAGGAAAGACTTCCTTACTATAAGTCAGCTGTTGATGCGCTTAACCAGATCTTACAAACTCCTGAGATTGGACAACGTCTGACCGACATACAACTGAGTCTGCTCAACGTCTACAATTCAAAGAACGTACAACGTAAAATACAGGAGGAAATACTGCCTTCTATCTACAAAAACAGACAAAGTGGTCTCGATATGTCTAAGCTTGACGAACTGATGAATGATGACGTCGACGATGTAGAAATGCTTGACAATGACGAACTTAAGCGTCTTCAACGCAATATTAATGACTTGTCGGAAATGCAGAAGGATGGAGCCGATATGCCGTTAATAACCTTCTCGCACTTTAAGCATTTCCCATTCTTCTACCCATCTGCGCACTGGTTCTACCCATTTGTGGACAATTATTCGGAGTTTGTCGGTAACGAAATTTTGCAAAATGATTTTTTCCGCAATTTTATGCAGGCCAATGTCCTCTGTGACTCTGACTGTTACTCCTTTGCTCTGATGATAAGCAGTATGCCTCCAGCTCAGTGGGAAATGATGAAACAAGGCATCGAGACACAGCTTAATGAACAAGACCTCAACAAAGTGTTTATCGAACGAGATAAGCGCAACCGATCTACGCTCGAACGTCTGCATGTACAGGACTGTTATCGCTACTTCACACTCTATGCTGATCAGCATCAGGGAAATGCAAGCGTCATCAACCCCTTCCAACATGACATTATTCTCAGCAATCTGCCCATGCTTGCGTCTGTTTTTACGGATATGGACAGTCTGCTTAAGATCGCTTATTTCGCATATAAGCAGCATCTGTGGCAACAAGCAGTCGATGTCTTTCAGTATATTGACAGCCACTTCAGCATGTCTCTACAAGCGCTACGCTTATATGGATACTCTCTCGAGCGGCTGAAGTTGTACAGCAAAGCCATCATTTGCTATGAGAAGGCGCTAGTCATTGATGGGCAGTCTATGTGGACGCTACGGCATCTCGGACTGTGTCAATTGCGCATTGGCAATCTGCAGGAAGCCAGCAATATCTTCTTCCGTTTGACTACCACAGAGCCAGACAATACCGCATATATCCAGCACTACGCAGAGACTCTTGCGCTACTCGGACGGTATGAGCAGGCCTTAACCCAGTTTTTCAAGCTTGAGTATCAGAATGCAAAGTCAGAGCCAGCATTAAGAGGCATCGCATGGTGTTCACTCCTCTGCGGAAAGCAGACTCAGAGCCTTACATATTATACCCGTATACCCCAAGACCACCTCTCCATCCAGGACAGGCGCAATATGGGCCATGCGAACTTGCTATGCGGTAATATTGATCAAGCGATTAGCTATTACAAATCAGCCTTATCTCAGGCTGTTGATCCTGCTCCATCTCTCGAGGAAAACAACGAGCGAAAATCTGTTTTTCAGTTTTTTCCAGATGAAGTGCAACTTCTAAATTCGAATGGCATATCGCAAATCAATCTACAGTTCGTCACAGACTTGGTCAACCAGTAGGCTTATTCTATAGACTATAGGAGTAAAAACAAATTGGACATAACCATAAAAACATTTATGACTATGCCCAATGTTTTGTTTGTAGCTTCTCTCTCTATTGGTACAGCAGTTTTTTATCTTTGCTCCAATTCTTCCATCTTGGGCTTCACATTGCCCATGTAGGTGAAGGTGAAGTTGCGTCCCTTAGGTGAAGGGTACTGACTGCGCGGGTCTACCTCCGGTCTGTTTTTGAGGTGATCCACAATCCGATTATAGCAATCCATGGGACTACCTGCCTTGACTAGCGCACGAAAAGAAGTGTCCTTGTACTGAAATTTGTTGGTTCCAGGAATAGCAATGACTCTCTTAAAACATAGCTCTCCGTCATACCAGCCCGGTATCTGATCGTTGAGCACGGCGCCTTTAGGCTTTTTGCGATTGGACTCTGCCTCCGTCACATCCTTCATTAGGTTTTTAGCGGCATTTGCCTTAAATTCCTCCAATGTTGAGACCGAGGTTTTTATGACAATGAAATAAGAGTGAGTACGCACCTTGTATCGCTTAGGGTAGGTCACCGGCGATGCGATAAACTCCTCTAAATCTGCAATAAAGTCATCATCAGTCTTAAAGTCCGGAATATTTAAGCTATTAAGAAACTTGACAGCATCGTCTATACTAGACACGACTGCCTCGTCATCGAAATATCTAATATAAAGATTCATCTTCTTTTTCAGGGTAATATAAAAATATTTAAAATAAAAATCAATTATTGCACTCACAATAATTGAAAATAGAGCGGAAAACGAGACTCGGACTCGCGACCCCGACCTTGGCAAGGTCGTGCTCTACCAACTGAGCTATTTCCGCAAATGTCTATATCAAATTCGTGAAGAGAAGGAGACTCGAACTCCCACGGCATAATGCCACTACCCCCTCAAAGTAGCGCGTCTACCAATTCCGCCATCTCTCCAATACAAAGAATATAGACGTGCCCAGAACAGGACTCGAACCTGCATGCCTTGCGACACACGCACCTGAAACGTGCGCGTCTACCATTCCGCCACCTGGGCAAACTTTTTTCAGTAAATATAAGAGCGGAAAACGAGACTCGGACTCGCGACCCCGACCTTGGCAAGGTCGTGCTCTACCAACTGAGCTATTTCCGCAAAGGCGTTTCTCTTAACGCGGTGCAAAGGTAAGACTATTTTTCTTTCCCGCCAAATTTTTGGGCTATCTTTTGAAAAATTCTTTTCAAAATAGTTTCTTCTGTGTTGACTATGTGCATTTCGCATAGCGCGCACTCCCACAACTACGTTCTCTGAGATCCTTGGCAGACCATTAAAAATCAATATTGTACACATAGACATTGTATACATAGACAAGCCTTGATGAAGAACATTAATCTAAAACATTCCGCGCTTAAATTCTACTTGATCGAACGGGAAAATGACCGTTTACCATCAATATTCCTCATATCGGATAGTTCTTGACGCTTTAGTACACGTCAAAGCGAAAAGTCTCTGCTGAGCACTCAGAAGAAAAAAATATTGTTTTAACCGAAATTTCGCGTTTTGTACTGACTTTTATCCAACGCAAACAATATCCTAATTCACAAGACAAGAAATAAAAGGCAGTACAACAGATATTGGCAAACAGCGTAATCTCTGTGGTGCTTCGAGACTGTCCCTTGCAGTTTGTATGATGATACGTGCATCATATATGGCTAAGAAATATTTCTACGTAAAATGTATTATAAATTTATGATATAATGCTCATTACATTAATTTGTTAATGTTTTAATTATAAACAATGATTATAAGCCACTTGCGTGGATAAGACGGCACGTATGCAATAAAAGTGTGACAACGCCGGATTTATAATGCCCAACAATCTTTTTCTTCATTCTTATAGGTGTCAAAAGAAATACGTAACTTTGCATATTAATATTATATTATAAGTATTAACCTAAACATGCTATTATACTATTATAGATGAATACAGCACTTATCACTGGAGTTACAGGACAAGACGGATCGTATCTGTCAGAGTTTTTGATGGCCAAGGGGTATGACGTCCACGGCATTATCCGGCGTTCGTCAGTCGACTACCGCGAGCGTATTGCTCATCTGGAGGGGAGACCCCATTTTCACCTCCACTACGCCGATATGGGAGACTCCATGAGTATAGTCAATGTCGTCTCCAAAGTACGTCCTGATGAGATATACAATCTGGCTGCGCAAAGTCATGTACAAGTAAGTTTTGACTCGCCGGAGTATACGGCCAATGTGGATGCAGTCGGAGTACTGCGTATATTAGAGGCGGTCAGACAGTGTAAGCTCGAGAAAAGCTGTCGTATTTATCAGGCTTCGACGTCGGAGCTGTATGGCAAAGTGGAGCAAGTACCTCAAAACGAATTGACACCTTTTCATCCCTACAGCCCATATGCTGTCGCCAAACTGTATGGGTATTGGATCATCGAAGAGTATCGTGCTGCCTATGGGATGTATTGCTGTTCCGGCATCCTTTTCAATCATGAGAGTGAGCGTCGGGGTGAGACCTTCGTGACGCGCAAAATCACCCTTGCAGCAGCCCGTATTGCCCAAGGCAAGCAGGACAAACTCTATTTGGGCAATCTCTCGAGTCTGCGTGACTGGGGCTATGCCAAGGACTACGTAGAGTGCATGTGGCTCATTCTGCAGCAGGACAAGCCTGAAGATTTCGTCATTGCCACGGGAGAGCAGCACTCCGTGAGAGACTTCTGTTATTACGCCTTCAAGCATGTCGGCATAGAGCTCGAATTTCGTGGAGAAGGGCTTGACGAGAAAGGTTACGACAAAGCAACAGGACGCTGTCTCATCGAGGTCAGTCCCGACTTTTATCGCCCGACGGATGTCGTCAATCTGCTAGGAGATCCCACCAAGGCTAAGACCAAACTCGGATGGAATCCCAATAAGACATCCTTTGAGCAGCTCGTCAAGATCATGGTAGACAGCGATATGAAGAAAGTAGCTGCAGACTTGGCAGCCGAGCGAGTCCGCACCAATCTGGCCGAATATCTGGAGAAGGGCATCGTCAAGTAGAACAACATCCTCCTTCTAGCCCCCCCCTTAAAAGGAGGAGATAATTGAAAATTCTCTGAGTAAAATCAGACAATAAAAAATATACCAACTGCCGCAAATCTCCCTATGGTAAGGCAGGCCTTCTCCTTTTTCAGGGAGGACTAGGGAGAGTCTTATGCTTCAGCAGAATAGCAAGATTTACGTTGCTGGTCACCATGGACTGGTCGGATCAGCCATTTGGAACAACTTAAAACAACGCGGCTACAACAATCTTGTGGGCCGCACACACAAGGAACTGGATCTTACCGACCAGCTCGCAGTAAAGAACTTCTTTGATCAGGAACAGCCCGACGCTGTCGTGCTTGCCGCGGCTTTTGTGGGCGGCATCATGGCCAACTCATTGTATCGCGCGGACTTTATCATGCAAAATATGAAGATGCAGTGCAACGTCATCGAGCAGGCCTACAAGCATCACGTCAAGAAGCTGCTCTTCCTCGGCTCTACCTGCATTTACCCAAAAAATGCGCCACAGCCTATGAAAGAGGATGCCCTCCTCACTTTGCCGCTCGAGTATACCAACGAAGAGTATGCCATCGCCAAGATTGCCGGGCTCAAAATGTGCGAAAGCTACAACTTCCAGTATGGCACCAATTACATCGCCGTCATGCCAACCAATCTCTATGGACCCAACGACAACTTCCATCTAGAAAACTCTCACGTCATGCCTGCCATGATGCGCAAGATTTATCTTGCCAAGCTCATCCATGACGATGACTGGGACGCCATCCGTACCGACATGAATAAAAGGCCCATCAACCCGCCAGCCAAGCTCGCCGAGCTCATCGGCAAGGACAATGTCGACGGCTGCTGTGACAAGAAGCGCATCCTGAAGGCACTCGACTTCTACGGCATCGATAATAATAAGGTAACCCTGTGGGGAGACGGCTCGCCACTACGTGAGTTCCTCTGGTCGGAGGACATGGCCGATGCCTCGGTGCATGTGCTGCTCAATGTCAACTTCTCCGACATCATTGGTATTGAGAAGTACTCCAGCGTCTTCTATGGGGTGAAGACCGACGGCGAGGTCAACCGCAACAACTCCGAGGGTCGTGGTGGAGCCATCCCGTCGCTAGGCGAGATTCGCAACTGTCACATCAATGTCGGTACCGGCAAGGAGCTCACCATCAAGACGCTGGCTAACCTTGTCAAAGACATTGTCGGCTTTGAGGGCGAAATCGTCTGGGACACCACTAAGCCCAATGGCACTCCGCGCAAACTGATTGACGTCAGCAAGCTGCATTCACTCGGCTGGCATCACAAGGTCGAGATTGAAGACGGTGTCAAGAAACTCTATCAATGGTATCGAGACAGCCTAAAGTAATACACTGCGGCCTGCTCAGTCTGGTGTGGGCATTGTTGGCCATCTCCTGTGACTTTGTCGCAGTGCCTCACAACTACTATACCAAGTCGGCCAGTCCCTACCCTGTAGAACGTAAATACATGCACCTCGGTCCACATAAGATAGGGTATACCGAGTTTACCAGCAAACGATCGGATATTGTAAAATATGAGATCTGGTATCCCATCAGCCTAACAAAGCAGTCCACCACCAAGTGTCCTCTCGTCGTGATGGCAAATGGCACAGGTATCCAGGCCCATCGCTATTCTGATGTGATGAAGCATTTAGCTTCGTGGGGCTTCATCGTCATAGGCAATGAGGACAAGAACTCCTGGAGCGGAGGCAGCACCATCCGGAGTTTACTCTACATGTTCCAGCTCAACGGTCTGTCTTCCTCCATGTTTTATCACAAGATCGATACGACTAAGGTGGGCGTAGCTGGCCACTCTCAGGGAGGTGTCGGCGCCATCAATGCCGCCACGCGTTATAAGGCCAGTTCAGACTTCCAGGCTATCTACACTGCCAGTTGTACCAGCCGGGCCCTGGCCGACAGTCTCAAGTGGCACTACGATGTCGACAGAGTCCAGATCCCCTATCTCGCCGTAGCCAGTGACGGAGTCTTGGACAGCCGCATTATTGCCCCGCTTGCCTCTCTGAAAGAAAATCTCAGCTTGCTCCACGGTCGTACCCCTGCTGCCATCGCGCGGCGCAAAGGAGTAGACCATGGCAGTATGCTTTACGAGGGTGACGGCTATATGACTGCCTGGTTTATGTACTGGCTTCAGGGCGACACTGCCGCCGGTAAGGCCTTCATCGGTAGCCAAGCCGAACTGCGGACCAACAACCGCTGGCAGGACGTCAGTCTTCGCCACCTCAATCAAATAAAATGATGCATTTAGCGATACTTGGCAACGGGATGATCGTTGGCGAGGCTCTCCACGCCTTGCAATATATAGACGAGATCCATGTTGCGGCGATATGGAGCCGCGAGAGGAGTCGGTCCAAGTCTGAGGCGCTAGCCGCAGAGTATCATATAGACGGCGTCTATACTGACTACTCCGCCCTGCTTTCCTCCGGCGAGATAGACACCGTCTATGTGGGGCTCGTCAATTCTGTACATTATCAGTATGCCCGTCTCGCCCTGTTGGCCGGCAAGCATGTCATTTTGGAAAAGCCCTCCTGCACCAGTCGTCAGGAACTGGACGAGTTGTGCCGCATCGCGTCTGACCGCCACCTCTTTCTTTGGGAGGCAGTCACCTTTCTTCACGCCCCCTACTTTGCCCGTGTACGCTCTGCCAAGCTCTCGCTGGGCCCTGTCCGTCTCATACAGTGCAACTACAGCAAGTATTCGTCACGCTATGACCGCTATCTGCATCACGACATAGCGCCCGCCTTTGACCCCGCTTGTCAGGGAGGCGCCTTGCTCGACCTCAATATATACAATCTCAATTTTGTCATCTCCCTTTTCGGCCCACCCGAGCGTATCAGCTATTTTCCAAATGTCGGATACAATGGCATCGACATATCCGGCGTCGCCCATCTCGGATATCCTGGATTTCAGTGTGTATGCAGCGCCGCCAAGGACTCATCAAGTCCCAACTTCATGCAAATACAGGGTGAGAAAGGTTGGCTGAGGCTCGTAGGTTCGCCCGACAATTTTAAGCAGCTTGAAGTCTTTCTCAACGGCCAGTTGACCGTCACAGACATACGCTCTGTCCAGCATCGTATGATTGATGAATTCCGCGACTTTGAGCACATGCTGTCCACGCGTGACTTCAGACGTATGCAACAGTTTCTCACCATTTCCCAAGAGGTAGCCGCCGCAGCCGAGGCAGCACACCGCGATTTTTAATGTCATCAGTGATTATGTCTGATTACCCGACCGTGCGTGTGTGGCCCTATCATCTGTTAACCTTTTGCGTCGTCTTGATATGGGGTGTCACTTTTGTCAACACTAAGGTTCTCATCTTCAATGGTCTGTATCCTGACCAGATTTTTGTCCTGCGATTTTTGCTTGCCTATCTCTGCATCTGGTTCATCTCGCCCCACAAGTTCTTTTGCGACAGTTGCCGCGAGGAAGGCCAGATGTTTGCCCTGGGCCTTTTTGCCGGCGCGTTTTACTTCAATTTGGAGAATCTTGCGATTGGCCTCACCTATGTCAACAACGTCTCCTTCATCGTCTGCACCTCGCCCGTTGTCACAGCGCTCATTGCCGCTCTGCTGCTGCGGGAGGAGCACCTCAGCCGTCACTTAGTGTGGGGCTCTGTGATTGCCTTGTTGGGCGTAGGCATCGTCGTCTTCAATGGTCACTTCATCCTCAAGCTCAGCCCCGCGGGCGATCTGCTGGCAGTGGGAGCCGCCGTCAGCTGGGCAATTGCCTGCATCTTGATGCGCGTCTGTACGCAGCACTACAGTTCGACGTTTGTCGCCCGCAAGATTTTCTTTTACGGCATACTCGGAGGCTTGTTCTTCATGTTCATTCGGCATCCAGCCCAGCCCTTTCCTCCACTCAGCCTGATCGCAAAGCCGCAAGTGTGGTCCAATCTGGCCTTTCTGGGATTTGTCGCCTCATTCTGTTGCTTCGCCCTGTGGACACTGGCCATCAAGCGTCTCGGCGCTGTCACCGCCTCCAATTATATCTATCTTAACCCCGTGTCCACAGTCGTCGCCAGTGCGCTCTTTCTGGACGAACCGATGACGTGGCTGGCCTATATTGGTTCTGCCCAAATCCTGCTCGGCGTCTTTATCGCAAATCGTAGTCAGCGCCACTCTGTCGCTGCCGCACCAACCAGAGAAGAGGAAAGAAATGTCCAAAAGGACAATGCTCATTTCTCCTGATGACAGACGCAGCGACAACCTTTGATAGGTAAAAAACGAGGTTTGCCCCACCTCCCTGCGCCTTGTGTCCTGTTGCTGGATGAGCCCTAGCCTTCTCTCAGCATCCTCTCGTGCAGATGATGCTGGGACGCATGTCGAATACATAAGCCATTGTAATATCGCGTTTGCAAATGTACAATATCTCTGACGAAGTCTCCCGATAATGGCCATCCGCAAGCGATGATGTGGTGCTCCCGCGAGCTAAGATGCCGCAGATGGAGCCTTCCTGATTCCATCCTAAGACTCGCATACATAGGAAATTGACAAAAAGAAATGAAAAAATTAACTTTCTCCACAATAAAAAGATATTATGTCTGTTAATAGAGTAGAAGCACAACTCCCAAAAACTATCCGTTGATGATCTATAGAGACATTTACCGCAATATTCCGGGACCTTCCACCCCGACAGTACACAAGCTTGATGCCATGAAGCCGTGGCAGCAGCACGTGAAGCGTCTGAGCGACATCATCATTTCCGCTTTGGGTCTAATTTTCCTCTCCCCCGTCTTCCTCATCATCTGGCTGGCGCTTAAGAGCCAGGGCGATGGGTCAGTCATCTTCAAGCAAGAGCGCATCGGGCGCGGAGGCAAGCCCTTCATCATTTACAAGTTTCGCACCATGCGCTGCGACTCGGAGGCCGACGGCCCCCAGCTAGCCAGCCGTAAGGACAATCGCCTCACCCCAATCGGACGATTTCTCCGTGAGCACCATCTCGACGAGTTTCCCCAGCTCTATAATGTCTTGCGGGGCGACATGTCTATGGTCGGACCGAGACCCGAGCGTCAATATTTCATCGACAAGATCATGAAGTACGACTCACGCTACCAGTACCTCTATGAGATACGCCCCGGTGTCACCTCAGAGGCCACCCTCCATAACGGATACACCGACACCATGGAAAAGATGCTCCGCCGTCTCGACCGTGACCTCTACTACCTTGAGAACCGCAGCCTCACCATGGACCTCAAGATTATCATTGAGACCGCCACCTCCATCAGTTTCGGCAAGAAGTTCTGACCCATATCATTCTTTCTCCAACTCCCATTCCTGTCAAGGCGGCGATTTAAGGCCGCGTATATCACACCGTCCGGCTTGCATTCCTATCAAGGCAAATATCTGCACGCCTCTGGCTGTCCATCTGGCTTATTGCCCCGTCCGGACAAAAACGCACAGCCTTTGGCTGATTTTTTATATAAAATTTCACTCCTTATTCCATCCTTTTCTGTGCACGAGAGGAGAAAGAGACACTTAACTATTTCTCATCTAAACCACTGAGCACCAAACGATTGAAGCAATATTCATTACTTCGTATAGCTTTCTCAATATCAGAAGGAAACAACATTAAATCTGTTTTAAAATAAGTCAGATTAAAATAAATTCCGACCTTGTTACGCAAATACTGCAATTTGAAGTGCCATCATCGCACCTGCACGAAGCCGTAATTCTGATTTATTATATAATTTTTTACTCGTCCAATTTTTCTACACAGTGCCATACAAAGCACCTGACACGCCCCTTGCCGAATGCCCCATGGCTCCCCCTGCTAAACGTACAGTCCAGCCTTTTACCACATGCTTATGGCTCAGAACAAGACTTCAATTCAAAGTTGAGAAGGCTTTATCATGAGGATTGCTTTGCTTGCCCCGTAGAGACCATTTAGACGTGTCTGACGGCACCGAATTGATGCGTGTACCTCTCTCAACGTCTCATAACGGGGCTTAAATCGTAAGAAAATAGATCTTCGAATTACCGCACGATCGACTCACGTACGTGCCCGGGCAATCCGCAGTTCTGAGCATTTTACAGGAAGGTGGGATTGGTCACATCGGAGGGCGGATACCAGAGGGTGATGTCAGGACGCTCGGGTTTGTCCTTGTTGGCCCCTTGGTCTTGACTTGGCACTGCCACTCGCAGAGGCGCTGGAGCTTGGCCCTGTCGTGGCTGCTAAATTATCGCATAATCGCCTTCACGGAAGTGCTCAATTGACCTTTTCCAATGTCCGAAGGAGCAATCAAATGGCCCAAAAGACCGTACAATTCCTTCCAAGAATCGTCCGGATAGCGAAAACGGACATTACCTAATAAAAGCGCCAAGTGGCAGAAAAAAGAGAGGAACGATGGCTTCTTGCTTGTCCAGACGCGCCTATGAGGTCAGTAATTTGATACATTTGAGCCCTTTGCCGAGTGTTGGCATGCGGGGCGGAGCAGATGTGAGAGTCGTAATCAATTGATTGATATTATTTTATATACTATTTATTGAATAGACTTGAACAGTTCAAAATTAAGGGGGCATCCCTGAGCAGGAGCCTTATCATTAATAAGATAAGTGTATTAGCAATAGGCTCAACCCTTAAAAAATAATTGTTCAACTGTTCAAAATTTAGACTTATCGAGACTTGTAGATTTACTTGTCATTTGCCTATTTCCTTTATCGGCTAATACAGGTAAGGATTGGGCACATCGTCGGAGGTATTTTTCCTAACCAATTCTCTACGTGCCTTGTCGAGTTCGCCGTAGAGGAAGACGGCGTAGTGGTGAGGGCTGAAGTCCACGTCGAGAGAGACGGGATTGATGTTGATGCGGTAAGAGCCGTCCTTACGTGTCGTCAACGAACAATATCGGCCTTGGTATAGCTTGGGATTGAGCCGGTGGTGGATAGCGCTGACTCAACGATCTGGAACTTGCTAATACCCAGTCGAAGCACCCAGAGACTGGGCGGCAGCCAAAGTCTGCGTGATTTACTCCCAGACAGGGATAAAGGAGAAAAGGATAATCAAGAATTAACAACTGCGAGGCCCACCAACTGGGCACGGAGCTGATGGATGGCTTCGGTGCTTCCCGTAAGCGTCATCTCACAGGTAAGTCCATAGTGGGAGGCCCCTACCTTGACACCTGCAACCTTAACGAGCGACATGACGCGATGCGCTTGCGCATAGTCAAAAGTGAGCCGGAGGGCCTCCTGAGGCTCGCGCTCCACTACGCGGGCGGAATCGAGAGCCATCTCTGCAGCCTGCTTGTAAGCCGCAGCAAGCCCTGGGGTTCCGAGTTTGACGCCTCCGAAATAGCGTACACAGACGAGGAGCACGCAGGTGAGTCGGCGAGAGAGCAGCGCTCCCATCATAGGACGTGCTGCTGTACCAGAGGGTTCGCCATTGTCACTGCTGCGTGAAACGGAGCCGTCGGAGGTCAAGCGAAAGGCATAGCATATGTGGCGGGCATCATGATAGCGGCGGCGGTAATCGCGCAGCAATTCCTCTACCTCCTCCTCTGAGACCACGGGGATTGCAAAACAGAGAAAACGGCTGCGCTTGACCACATACTTGGACGCAGTGGGGGCCTCTATTGTAAAGTAGGCGTGAGCTTTCATGACCCAAAAGTACAAATATAAATTGACAACCATGCATAATAGCGCATTTATCGGGTCGGAGATGATGAAAAAAGCTGTCAGATAGATATTTCTGGAAATAAATGAGTATTTTTGCACTCGCTAAAATTATACGAAGACAATACCTATGATAAAAGTCACTTTTCCCGACGGAAGTACCAGATCGTACGAAGCCGGCATCACGCCCTTGCAGATAGCCGAGAGCCTCTCCCCTCAACTTAAGAAAGAAGTCGTGGCTTGTGCCCTCAACGGAAAGACGACCGAGCTCAATACTCCTATTACGGCCGATGCGCAACTGAAATTGTACAAATTTGATGACGAGGAGGGCAAGAAAACCTTCTGGCATACCTCTGCCCACCTCATGGCCGAGGCCCTGCAAGAGCTGTATCCCGGGATTGAATTTGGCATCGGTCCTGCGATAGAAAACGGTTTTTACTATGACGTATTACTTCCTGAAGGCCAGTCCATCGGTGAAGCCGACTTTGAGAAAATCAATCAGAAGATGACTGAGGTGGCCCGACGTAATGAGCCGTTGGTGCGCAAAAATATCTCCAAGAAAGACGCTCTGGACTTCTTTGGCAAGCGCGGACAGAAACTGAAGCTCGAGTTGATCAACGAGCTGGAGGACGGCACAATCTCGACCTATACGCAGGGCAACTATACTGATCTCTGCCGCGGTCCGCACCTTCTCTCCACATCACCCATCAAGGCCATCAAGGTGACAGCCGTCAGTGCTGCTTTCTGGCGCGGAGACGCCAAGCGTGAGACACTCACCAGAGTCTACGGCATCTCATTTCCTAAGAAGAAGATGCTCGACGAATACATGCAGATGCTCGAGGAGGCCAAGAAACGCGACCACCGCAAGATTGGCAAAGAGATGGAGCTCTTCATGTTCAGCGACCGTGTGGGCAAGGGACTGCCCATATGGCTGCCCAAAGGCACACAACTGCGCCTGCGCCTGCAGAACTTCCTCCGCAACATACAGAACAGCTACGGCTACTCCGAGGTCATCACACCTCATATAGGATCGAAGCAGCTCTATGTCACCTCCGGCCACTATGCCAAGTATGGCAAAGACTCCTTCCAGCCAATCCATACCCCTGACGAGGGTGAGGAATACATGCTTAAGCCGATGAACTGCCCTCATCACTGCGAGGTCTACGCCCGCAAGCCCCGCTCGTACAAGGACCTGCCAATCAGGATCTGTGAGTTTGGCACGGTATACCGCTACGAGCAAAGCGGCGAGCTCCACGGACTCACCCGCGTACGCAGCTTCACGCAGGACGATGCCCACATCTTCTGCCGGCCCGACCAGGTCAAGGATGAGTTTCTACGCGTGATGGACATCATCCTCAGAGTATTTCACACCTTCCACTTTGACAAATACGACGCCCAGATCTCTCTGCGCGATCAGAAAGACCACAGCAAATACATCGGCTCGGACGACAACTGGGAGAAGGCCGAAAATGCTATCATAGAGGCCTGCAAGGAAAAAGGCCTTAACGCACATATCGAGTACGGCGAGGCAGCTTTTTACGGCCCCAAACTTGACTTCATGGTCAAAGACGCCATCGGCCGCAGCTGGCAGCTCGGCACCATCCAGGTGGACTACAACTTGCCTGAGCGCTTTCAGCTCGAGTACGTAGGTGAAGACAATCAGAAGCACCGTCCAGTCATGATCCACAGAGCACCCTTCGGTTCCATCGAGCGATTTGTAGCCGTACTAATCGAGCATACCGCCGGACACTTCCCGTTATGGCTCACCCCCACCCAGGCTGTCGTACTGCCCGTATCGGAGAAATATGTCGAATACGCCCAGGAAGTACAGCAGTACCTCGAGTCGCAAGGCGTGCGGACGACCATAGACGCTCGTAACGAGAAGATTGGACGCAAGATACGCGACAACGAAATGCAGCACATCCCCTACCTCCTCATCGCAGGCGAAAAGGAACTTGCAGAAAAACAGGTCTCCGTACGCAAACAGGGCGGTGAAGACCTCGGCACAATGACCTATAAGGATTTTGCAAATAAAGTTCTCAAGGAAGTTGACGAAATGACAAAAGTTTCGTAACTTTGCACCTTGTAAATCAAAAGCCTAAGCAAAACCAGACGTAAAATTTGATGAAAAAAGACGACCTAAAAGAGCAATACAGAATAAACAGACAGATTCAGGCTCGCGAAGTCCGTGTCGTAAGCGACGAGGGAACCTCCGTGATGCCTACACCCAAAGCCTTGTCCATCGCACAGCACAAAGGAATGGACCTTGTGGAGATATCTCCCAATGCAGTCCCGCCTGTCTGCAAGATCATAGATTACTCCAAGTTTCTCTATCAGCAAAAGAAACGTCAAAAAGAGATGAAGGCCAAGCAGGTCAAGACTGAGGTTAAGGAGATACGCTTCGGACCTCAAACCGATGACCACGACTACGACTTCAAGCTTAAGCATGCACGCGAATTTCTCGAAGAAGGCAACAAAGTCAAGGCTTACGTATTTTTCCGCGGACGCAGCATCATCTTTAAGGATCAAGGCGAAGTACTGCTTCTGCGGTTTGCCAATGACTTGGAAGATGTCGGCAAGGTCGAGCACATGCCCGAACTGCTAGGTAAGCGAATGACCATGTTCATCGCTCCCAAAAAAGTGCCCACTGCAAAAAAAACACAAGTCAAGACCGTCGCAGAAGCTCCCAAAAAAGCTGTTGACCAGGAGTCGGCACACAAAAGCAAACAAAAGGAATACAAAATACCGACTATCGAGGGCGAGTAAAATAATAATAAGGTAAAAAAGAAGACAACAGCGCGTAGCGTACTGGTTTCACACTACCGCAATACTTTAATAAACGTATTAAACTTACAAGAAAATGCCAAAAGTTAAGACAAATTCCGGCGCCAAGAAGAGATTCACGCTGACCGGAACGGGTAAGATCAAGAGACATCACGCTTACCACAGCCACATCCTCACCAAGAAGACCAAGAAGCAAAAGAGAAATCTTGACCACGTCGCTATCGTGGACAGGACTAACCTTAAGCAAGTTAGAGAACTCCTCAATCTGCGTTAAACAAAATCTGAGAGAGTTGCTAACTGAACAAATTATTAACCGGATGTCATGCTACCAAGTTCGCTTAGAATAGGCGACGCTGACATTCAAAAACAAACAAGAAAATGCCAAGATCAGTAAATCACGTTGCTTCCAGAGCAAAGAGAAAAAACATTCTTAAGTTAACTCGCGGCTATTTCGGCGCACGCAAAAACGTGTGGACCGTCGCCAAGAATACATGGGAAAAAGGTCTCACCTACGCTTATCGCGACCGCAAGAACAAGAAGCGCAACTTCCGCGCCCTTTGGATCCAGCGTATCAATGCTGCCGCACGCCTCGAAGGTCTCTCCTACTCACAACTCATGGGAGCCCTTCATAAAGCCAACATCGAAATCAACCGCAAAGTCCTCGCAGACCTCGCAGTTAACAATCCCGATGCCTTCCGTGCTATCGTAGAAAAAGTAAAATAAAATAACAATCCGAAATCCTGATCGGGATGTGCTGCCTAAAGTACATCCCGATTTTTTGTTTCCGCCCACCGCGCATACACTTTGCTCCCTGTTACAAATTTCTGATCACCCTTTTGCCTTTCGGCGTTTTTTTATACCTTTGCACGAAGAGAAAAGCAATGTAAACATTAACACAAACATCTCTATCCAAAACAACTAATATGAAGAAAAAACTATCCGTCAGCATGATGTGCGCTGACTTGATGAACATGGAGCGCGACGCCAAGCGACTTGCAGCCCTCGGAGTTGACTGGTTTCATATGGACGTCATGGATGCTCACTTCGTCCCCAATCTCACATTCGGCCCGGACATGATCAACGCTTTACACAAGGTAAGCGACATCCCTATGGATATACATCTCATGATGGAAGATCCCGAGCTCCTCTTGCAATATCTGGACCTGAAGCCCACAGACTGGGTCACAATACACAGCGAACTGCCGGACAACAAAATAGAGCAAACTCTGAAACACCTTAAGCAAATGGGCGTACACACCGGCTTGGCCCTCAATCCGGAGACGCCTGTCGACAAACTGTCAAAATGGCTTGATGATATCGACCTGATACTGCTGATGCTCGTACATCCCGGTTTTTCAGGCCAGAAAATGATAGACGGCATAATGGACAAAGTCGCCGAAACAAAAAGCTATCTCAAGCAGAACGGAAAAGACAATATACTCATCTCAACGGATGGCAATATTACCGTAGAACGGGCAAAGTATATGGCACAACTCGGCGCAGACATCTTTGTCGGCGGCACATCTGCCGTCTTCCGTAAAGGGATGAAGCTTGAGGACACCGTCCCCACATTCTTCAAGACAGTAGAGTAGCTCTTACTACTGTCCCCTCTAAAAGACAGAAGGCAATTCTTAAAATATGGCTCAATCGCAGATATCATAGCGGTTGAGCTTTTTTATGTACTCTACCCGCCTGTCTACCAAAGGCGAAAGTGCAAGAAACTTGCCGGATATAGGGCAAGAGGCATACAGAACGCCACAAATTCACGCTCCGTAAAGATCAGTGGACAAAACTTACTAACAATAGTAGAGTAATAAAAAACAGACACAAAGATCTCTCACCCCAACACCAATCATCGCACAACTTCGTACGGACCTCATCGCAGCATCGATCAGTGTCTCCACGACAAATGTCAACGCCGCAATAGCTGCACCTACCACCCATCGCAGTCAGCAGTCCACGGAGGGCGAGCTTGACAGCTGTCGACGTATAAGCCACATTCTTCAGCACCGCAGAAAACACTCTGAAACCTGCGACCGCCCTTATTCTCCACAAACCACAAAGCAACATGCCGCACTCATCAATTTAGTGGGCACAGATGCTATTTTTTGCATGATATGCAAACCCATAAAGGTCTTTTGGAGATTCATAATGCTTAAGGTAGTCATGCCGATTTGGGGCCTAAAACTCAAATACGGCTGTATTGCGTCGATAACACTTGATATAATATAGAAACGACCCCATCATATTTTTCAGCATTTGGGTCGTCGCGCTTCCCGTGCTTGACATCTCCCCGAATGCCTTATTTATTGGCCTGCACTGTTTCGAGAGTCTTTATGTTTTTCATCAAACTTGGCTACCAGATTTCCCGTGAGAGCGTTGTTCTGGCGCAGAGCCTCGGCGCGTCCGAATAACTTACTATATATGGATTCCTTTAACTCTCCAGTCTTTGCGGCATACGCCGTAACGGTTTTGTCTAATTCTTGCAAGTAATTACGCAAACCGCCCGCCGCTTTGATACTTGCAGCGTTGAAAGATATACCCATAGCCTCTGCCATCTTTTGGCTTTTGGCACTCTCTTTGGTGAGCGCAGTCAAAACACTGCTTAACTGGGTAGCTACCTCTGAAGTATTACCGGTAACGCCGGTTAGTGTGCTCATTACCGCGAGCATTTCGGTAAACGATACGCCTAATTGCGCAGCCTGCCCTGTAACGCTCGGCAATGCTGCGGCTAACTGCTCAAACGATGTAACACCGTTCTTTGCTGTAAGCTGTATTTTGTCCTGAATATCTTGTGCGGCATCCCATTCCAAGCCGTAATTTTTGATAATGGTAGATGTAACCTTTACAACCTCGCCCACATCGGCAATACCGCCAACGGCTGAACGTGCGGATGGTTGCAAATAGGAAATCCAATTATCTTCGGGAACGCCGTTACTTATTACCTGATACAAACCGTTAGCCAGTTGGTCGCGGGCCATCGGTATAGTTTCGGAAAGTTCGGCTACCTGGTCTTTGAGTTTGGCAAAGCCCTCGGCATCTTTTCCCGCCATCGTGTTAGCGGCTTTCATCGCTGCGCCAAACGTGCGGCTTTCTTCGGTAGCGCTGTTAAGTGTGTTAGTAAGTTGTGAAACGGCGTTAGTAACATTCTGCATTGTCTGCACGGTCTGGGTATAGGTTAGCAAGGTATCGCGTAACTGCCCCGCGCTACCTTTCGCCCTTTCCATAGCGTGCCGCAAATCGGCTACGGATGTGGTCGCCGTAACTAATTGCTCTTTGCCATCAACAGACAATCGAACGTTAAATTTTATTTCTTTCGCCATTTTTTGCGTTACTTACTCATTTCAAAATTTATTCTTATCTTTGCATCAGGATTAAAGCACTAGCGTATGAAAACGAAAAGCAATAAACCGATTTTGGGCGTTGTCGCTCTGCTGTCATTACTCGTAATGGCTGCGGCTTTTGCTGTCGGCAATCCCGGCGTTACCGTTGTGTCGGGATGCGTTTTCTTTGCTACGCTCATCGTTGCTATCAGCCGATTTATTGACGGTTGCGAAAATAGCATTATAAACGACCGCTTTTAAGCCTCTATTTTCTTTGCCAATTCCTCAAACCTTTTCAGGCTCTCGGCGGCTGTGAGTTGTTTTTGGCTGCCCCCTTGTCCGTGTACACCCATTGACCATTTGGAGCGACATACTCATAGCCGCCCTCTGTCGTATGGCCACCAGAAGCGCCAAATCCCTGAGTGACCCTGTCACCAGCCTTGACCGTGTGTCTTGCCTGCGCGGCGTCATTGGCACGGCCAATCTTGTCGGCGAGGCTCATCTGTATCCGGTATTCCTCCGTCAGCTGCGCCAGTCGTGCAGCCGCCTTCGCTCGTGCAACAAAAGACTGCACAACAGCATCCGTATTCTTGGAAAAAACTTGCTCTGCATCCGCAACTCCGCCTATCTTCTCACCCAGCTTCTCAAAATCCTCGGCATGTTGCTTAATCCACTGCGCCTTTGCATGGGCTGATGTAAGTGCTTTCCATGAAGTTTGCAACTCGGTATATTTCGTCATAAGACGGCTGTACATCTCGGACTGCGCGCTGACAAACGCCTCCTGCGCAGATTTAGCCGACTCTCCTACCGTGTCAATGCTATCGGAGGCATCTTTTGCAGCAGTGCCCGTATCATCCAGAGCGTCAAGCAATTTCTGCAATCCAAATGTCAGAGCAGCAATGGCAGCGCCGACACCTGTGGCCACAAGCAGCCCGCGGATGGCGATACCGAATGTCGTAGTAGCCGCAGCTGCCGTACGTGATGCGGCGCTCGTGGCGGTCAGCGTTCGCGAATAGACGGCATTGGCCGCGCTTCCCGTCAGAACAAAGGCACGCACGCCACGCACCGCCATACCGAACAAGTTCTGTACTCCGGCAGCGATCCTTGAGACGAGGCTCAAACGAGTCACATACGTCACAGCTCCTTTTATGGCAGTACCCATTGATAAAATCCCAGTGATGGTCAACCCGATTTGCGAAGTAGCCTGTATGAAGGGCTGCCAGCTCGAAAGCGCCTGCCCTACTTGTTCCTTTAAATCGCCGATAGTATTGGCCAGCTGCTTGGCATGGCCGGCATCCGTCTTGGCCAACTCCGCGTTCATGTTGCCAACGTTATCCGTAATCACCTCTGCCAACATCGCGGCACGCTCCGTTTCCGTGCCATATTGCAGCACATGTTTCTGCGCATCGTCAAAGGTGATGCCGACGCGCGTCAGCGCTCCGACATTCCCCTGCATGACCTTACCGACCAGGTTGCCGATGTTGACCATGTCTTCCGCCGTAACGTTGAGGCCCTTGCGCTGCACGGCAAGATTATTCATCGCTGGGAGCAATTGTTCGATGCTGCTCTTCTCATTGAGAAAAGTCGCGACCTGCTGCGCTCTGGCCAGTTGCACCTCGTCGCCTACTACGCCGATTTCCTGCTGCGCGCTGGCCAACCGCTTGATCGCGTCGACGTCGTCATCAGAGGCTTTCATGCGCTGACGCATGACGGTCTGCAATTTCAGCTCGGCCTCCTCCTGCGCGTTATAGTCATTAGCTAGTTCAAGCAAAGCGCCACCAAGCTGTTGGATGCCGTTGGTCACGCCCTGGATAGTAGTTACTACACCTCCCCACGCAACAAATTCATCAACCGCGCGCCGTGTTCCGTCTTTTACCGTCGAAACAGCCTTTTGCAGTTCGCGCACGTCCTGCGATGCGCGGACTACCATATTTTGACCGTTTACATTCAATTCGATGTCAAAGGTTATCTTTTTGGCCATTTTCGCGATTTTTTAACTATGGTTGCGTATATATATGGAAAATATTTTATATATTCGAGGCGCTAAAAAAACACAATATGGAAGATATCGAAGACATCAGGAAAGAGCTGAAAGAGAAGCGCCATGAGAGATACAAGGATGTCTTAGGTGCTATATCCATCATTTCGTTCTTCACTGGTTTAATTGCATTACTAATCTTTTTTTGCAACATTACACTTGCGCCGTTTATAGTAGTAATTGTATCCGGTCTAGTATTTGCTATCGCATTTAGTCTTTTACTAACAGCTGACGAGCCTGGTATTATTATTTGGTAGTCCATCCCAGTTTCGCTCTTTTCCTCTCTATCGCCTGCTCCAGCACTGAGGCATACTGGTCTTCTACAATCTGCGTTCCACGCTGCTCCACACCAATCAGGTGATGGTACGCTGGCATTCTTCCTCTGTTGAAGCCTCTCATGGTCTGACGTTGCTTTGTTCCCTCCTCGGCAAACAGCAGCACGGGCTTCTCAATTCCCTTTTTGTTGTGCCTCGACACATACGACACATGGCGCTTGCCATGCGGATGCAGCGTCAGTTGGAAGCTGCCTGCCCTGCGCTGCAGGGCATAGATTCTGATGCCTCGCTTCATCGCAGGAGCATTGGCCAGAGTCGAGGTCGACAGATTCCCGACGGCCACATCCTTCACGCTCCGACCTGTGCGGCTGGCGGCGTTCCTCAGTACGTTCCTCAGGTCACGCTTGGAGAAGACGTCCAGCAGCTCCAGCCACTCCTTGTCAGCGTTTACGCTCTTGATGTCCATGGGCTCTTATCCTCCGTTCTATCTCTTCCATTCTTTGACGGTGTTCCTCCGCCGTCAGGGTTTTCGTTCGCTGCTCATGAGGTTTTTCTTCATCCCATGGCAGCGGTACAAGTTGCTGAGGCGTCACCTTGCGGCTGACATGCGGCTGGATGCTGATTGCCGCCAGCAGACGCATCCGTTCCCATTTGTCACGCTCCTGACTTTCCCTTTCCTTGTTCCAGGCTTCAATGATCGCGCTCAGCTCTTCTGGAGTAAGGCGGCAGAACGTATCATGACTCAAACCGATGCATCCTACCGCCAACCCCAAAAGCTCTAAGATGGTGACTCGCTTTTTTTTTCGTCCTCCGCCTCAGCTATCTGACCGGAACTCGCAGCCTCAGCCCATCGTTTGATCTGTTCCATGTCGATATTGTCGGCAAAGTCCATCAGCGACAGGTCAAAATCCACGTGCTCACGCGCGCAGCCGGCCTTCACGCAGCACCACAGATACGTCACTGTATCCGTAACGCTCTTCGCATCCATCTCGGTGATGTCGTGGCCCGTCTCCTCCTGGAAACGGAGCGCAGCGCCCATCGTTGGCATGCAAGGGTACGGTTTCCCGTCGATCTTTACCTCAATCCGTTTCATTTTCCTGCAATTTCAGTCGTGGTATTATCCGTGATGGCGGTCTCGTCAAGCGTTGTCGGCTCACCGTCATTCTCCAGGTTAATGGAACAGGTTAGTCGTCCTGCGCCGGGCTTGTTTCCTCCAATGAGGCAATCACGAAATTACCCTTTACATTGATGTCCGCCGCTGACGGCGTGAACTTGCCCTCCGCGCCTACTGCCAGTCCGGCTGCACCACGCTTGTATGAGATAACCTCAACAGCTGAGCCCTTGCCCCACTTAGGCGCAATTTCCTCATAGCCGTTTTCAGTCTCATCATAAAAGCGCAAACCCTCTGCACTAATGGAGATACTAAGGCCGGTAACACCCTTGCCTTTCCACAATCATCACACCCTTCATTGACAATAGTATTCTGCAACCTCGCTTAACAATAAGTCCATTTAATCTCCACTCAACACCAATAGTTATCGAAACTGAAAGAACCTACTGGGTGTCGAAACACGATACAAGAAAACGTGCCGTTCACCGGATGAACAGCACGCTTTCTTTAAGTTCAAAAAACAGTTTTAAATCTGCCAAGCTCCGCCCTTACCGAAGACACCGCGCAGCAATTCATCATAAAATTGACCACGCTTGGCCAGATCAAGCAGATTAAAACGATAGCGCATGAGCTGAGTAAAATCTGTACGATACAGCAGCCACTTGCGGTTGATGCCGATCTGAGTAGGATCTGTCGGAGCTCCCACAGCTGCAAAAAGCTTCTGCATCTTGTCAAAGGTGTAGACCTGCTTCTGTAACTTAGCCTTAAATTCCGGCCAAACTTTCTTGATAAGCGTCAGCTGCTTGCGTACAGTCTCTGCGTCATCATACTTCTTGGTAATCTCCGTATAGCCCAGTTTTGGAGCAGGGAAATTCTCAAAGAGGTCTATGGCGCGCTGCTGCTCCTGCTCGAGCGTCGGCCAAGCCTTAACACAAGCGTCTATATCGAGCTTAGTAAGATCCATCTTGAAAAATTCGTCAAACATGGCACACATTGTGAGCGTACCGATAGCGACCTGGAAACCGTGGCTCTGCAGCTTGCCACGGTAGCGCCAATGAGTCATATCCATAATATGGCTGTACAGGTGGTCTGTGCAAGAAGCAGGACGACTGCTGTGTGCTGCCTGCATAGCAAAACCACTCAGGACGAGGCCGACAAAGAAATTGCCGACAGCATCTGGATCTCCAGATGCCACGT
The DNA here is from genome assembly GCA_900316315.1 of uncultured Prevotellaceae bacterium. Lineage (GTDB taxonomy): Bacteria > Bacteroidota > Bacteroidia > Bacteroidales > Bacteroidaceae > UBA6382. The sequence goes on along the minus strand of ONCK01000002.1, from coordinate 77,706 downwards.
GCTCAGGGTCAGCCAGCATCTCGTCGAGCACATCCTGCAACACGTGCCATGCATCAGGGATAATGGGCTCTGTCTGGAAGAGATCTGCAATCATCCACTCAGCACCGGCAGGCACTTTGGCTGCGAGGTCCGCATATCCTGCAGCAGTCATCTCTTTGGGAGCGCTGGCCAAAACTTCTGTATCAGCAATCAAACAGATAGGTGCAGGGCACTCAAAAGTCTGCTTGGCATTCTGATAAGTGATGCTAGCGCCAAAAGAGGTATAACCATCGACAGAGGCTGCCGTGGCAACACTGATATAGTTCTGATCGTTCTGATGATGAGCCGTCAACTTGCAAATATCATTGATTACACCAGAGCCTACACTGATAGCAATGCGTCCGGACTCCTTGAGCAAATTGTCAATACGCTCGATGAACTGCCACTCAGCGTGGAATTCCTTTTCGGGGAAAAGATATTTGTCTGTATCAATGCCAGCCTGTACCATATAGTTGTACACCTTTTTTCCTGCGGCACGCCATGTGTTGTCATCGGCAATGATAATGGCCTTTTTGCCTCCAAAGAATTTTTTAAACTCTACAGGAACCTGACTAAGCACATCTCTACCGATAATGCAGCTCTTGGTCTGTGTGGCAATCTTAAGACCGTTCTGGATAAGTTCGTCGTTGTTTAACATATTTTTAATTTTAGATTTGATTGTTTCTATCTGGAAATATAATAGACGGTTTGAAAGCCTTGGCCTCTTCCGGGGTCATCTGTGCGAAAGACATGATAATGATAATATCACCTACTTGTACCTTACGCGCAGCAGCACCATTGAGACAGATGACACCGGATCTTCGCTGACCCCTAATAACGTATGTCTCAAAGCGCTCGCCATTATTATTGTCTGCCACATAAACGTGTTCACCGGGCAATAGTCCGCATGCGTCCATCAAGTCCTCATCTATGGTGATACTGCCCATATAATTGAGGTTAGCTTCAGTAACAGTGGCGCAATGAATCTTGGATTTCAGTATTTCGACCAACATCATATATTCCTCGTCCTAATTTTAGATATAATGTACATTGTCGATAAGTCTGACAGGGCGGCTTCCACAAAACACCGTGATACATCCGACAACACTTGCAGCATCATGCCAATCCTCGACCGGCTGCAGCGTCTCACCGTCCACAATCTCGTAATACTGTACTTCAAGTCCTTCCAGGCTGTTGAGAACATTGACGACAAGGTCATGAGTCTCCTTGAGGCTGTGACTCTTAGCATACTGCTTACTGATGAAAAGCGTACGACTGATATTGACAGCCAAATTGCGTTCCTCTGGTGTAAGCAGTGCATTGCGGCTGCTCAAGGCTAGGCCGTCCTCCTCTCTTACAATGGGGCACGGACGTATTTCTACTGGGAGATTGAGATCTTTGACCATTTGCTTAATGACTGCAATTTGTTGGTAATCTTTCTCCCCGAAATATGCCCGATCAGGATTGACGATGTAAAATAGTTTGCTGACTATCTGACACACTCCATTGAAGTGGCCGGGACGATACTTCCCCTCCATCACAGTGTCGACAGGAGGATAGCTGAATTGGCGGTCATCCGGCTCCGGATACATCTCCTCTACCGATGGAGCAAACACATAGTCCACTCCAAGGCTTTTAAGCAATGAGCAATCTGCTTCAAGATCGCGGGGGTAGGTCTGCAGGTCTCTCTTATCATTAAACTGAGTGGGATTTACGAAATCACTTACTACCGTGACATCGTTTTCAGACACACTTCGCTTGACAAGTGAAGCATGCCCGGCATGAAGCGCCCCCATAGTCGGAACAAGACCTATATGCTTTCCCTGACTACGAGCCTCAGAAAGATATTGGTCAAGCACCTCAATGCTTTTAACAATTTCCATATTACAAATAGAAGTTTGACTTTCGAATTGCAAAAATACCACATTTATTTATACCATGTTTATTTTTGCCATTCAAAAACTGACTCTAAAACTTTTTAATGGCTTAAAAGTGCTGTAGTCATCGATTATTTTGTATCTTTGCATTACAAAATCAATATAATGGCTGACAAGAAAGTACTTTTCGTCTCACAAGAAATTACGCCCTACGTTCCATCAACACCTATGTCAGACCTCGGCAAGGCGATTCCCCAGTATATACAGGAACATGGCTACCAGATTAGGACCTTTCTCCCCAAATGGGGCATCATCAACGAACGACGTAACCAGTTGCACGAAGTAATCCGGCTCTCGGGCATGAATATCATCATCAATGATACGGATCACCCCCTCATCATCAAGGTTGCGACTCTGCAGTCTTCCCATATACAAGTGTACTTTATTGACAACGACGACTTCTTTAAGAAACGCCAGATGGCTGTAGATAAAGAGGACAATGAGTATGACGACAACTATGAGCGCGCTGTATTTTACGCCCGCAGTGTCATTGAGACAACTAAACTCCTCCGCTGGAGTCCAGCCATTATCCAGTGCCAAGGATGGATATCAGCTCTTACGCCCTTCTATATCAAAAATGCCTATGCTGATGAGCCTTGTTTCGGCGGAAGCAAGTGCGTGATGACACTCCATGATCAGAAGCTCAACAAGCCTCTACCTGACAACTATAAGGATATGCTTGCTTTTCGCAACATAACACCAAAGAAGATTGACTCCTTCAATCTTCCGCTCAATACATACGAAGACTACATGATGTTTTGTATCAGCTTCAGTGACGCCCTCGTCTGTGCTGATGCTCATGTCAATCCTGAACTAGTACAGTTTGCTAAAGACAAAGGCATTCCGGTACAAGACTATTGTGAAGATGCATTTGACGAGAAAATAGCAAACTTTTACCACAGCCTTGAGTAAATCACACACCGTGCAGATTTTCCACACTAACTAATCTGTTATCCCCCACATTTGAAATCTAATGATTGTGCCCAAACCAAGATTAGCCATCTTCTTCGTTGCCGTATTAACTTTGCTCAACCTCCTATTGTCTTGCGATGACAACACCGGCAATATAGGTGCCAATGCATTGCCCTCTACTGAACAGTCGAGCTCTTCCCAAGCGCTCTTCAATGCATCTAGCTCATCCTATCGGGTTGACTCGCTTGTAGCCAACACGTCTGACTGCTATCTCGGCCGCGTAACTGATCCCGAGACAGGTGCAACCACGACTTGCAACTTTCTTGCCCAATTTTACAATCTCGAGGATTATGCCCTACCCGCTCGTGACAGTATGCATCAGGTCAACGGTCAAGTAATTGCCGATTCTGTCGACCTGCACCTATACATCAATTCATATTATGGCGATTCACTCAACTCTATGAAGATTGGCGTTTATGAACTTGACCCATCCAACGTGATGGAAGAGACTTCGTCCTATTTTACCAATCTCAATCCCGACATTTACGTCAATCATTCTTCCGATGCCCTGCGCAAGGAAATCTCTTTTTCCGTAGTTGATCTCACCATTAGTGACTCTTTACGCTATTCTTCCTCCTACTCAAAAAATATACGCATCAAATTACCGGCCAGCTTTGGTACTAAGATTCTCAACAAGTATTATGAGCACCCCGAATTTTTCCGAAATTCATACTACTTTATTCGCAATGTTTTGCCTGGCTTCTATTTCAAAGTGCTCTCTGGCAATGGTACAATGGTAAATGTTGACATCTCAACGATGAACATTTACTTCAACTATAAATCAGGAGACTCTACCTACGTAGGAGTTCAACGTGTAGCAGCGACATCAGAGGTGTTACAAAATAATGTCATTGAACACAAAGGAATATCTACCCTGCTTAATGACACAGAGTGTACATATCTTAAAACTCCAGCTGGTATATTCACTCAGATTGAGCTTCCGATTGACAGTATTTACCTCCATCACGAACAGGACTCCGTTAATAGTGCAAAACTCGTGCTCCGCCGGCTCAACAATGAAGTTGTCACTAAATACAGTCTCTCAACTCCCAGCCAAATACTTATCATACAGAAGGATAAGCTCAACGATTTCTTTGCCAATCACCAAGTTCCTGATGGCAAAGTCACCCTCGTCTCTGCGTTTAGTAGCGCATACAATTCATACACCTTTGATAACATCGCTCCACTTATTGCGGTCATACGTAATACCCGGAATCAAGGAGCAGGTGTCACAACGGGTGCCACTGATGCATTTAGCCTAGGCAAAATAGCAGCCTGGGAATCTGCTCACCCTGACTGGAATAAAGTTGTACTTGTACCGGTTAAAGTGTCAACAAATACGATGGGTGTCATTACCAAGTGCTATCATGATTTTGACCTGACTAGCACGAAACTCGTAGGAGGGCCCAACAAGCCCATCTCGATGACCATAGTCTATAGCCACTTCAATTAATACCCTACTTTATTAGGGCAGAAATTGAAAGATTTGATTGAGAAAATCAGCCATTACGAGACACAAATAGTAATTCTAAGCCGTATTCCCCCGTATATCCAATAGATATGCGAAATTATATGGTTGTAATGTAGTGCTTTATTTTGGAATATGACTAATAATTTATATTAAGTATATATTCAAGCAGCAGGATTCTGCCGCGATGAAACTGAAATAATATTATTGTCATTGCTAAAGCGCCTTTCTGATTGCCTACATCTCTACGAATATCACTGGCAAAAAAAACACAATCACGACAGAAATCTCTTGTGTTTCCAAAGTGCGCGATATTCCTTATCTATTTGTATTAAAATAAGCAAACTGGAAAAGTAAAATATAAGCTAAGGCTGGTTTATGACTCAAATAGGTAAAAAAAGTGATCCCCTAAAGAAAGTCATTCTCCAGGGGATCGCTGATAAGTCGCAATTTAGTCTGGTCTATCCACAGCGCGATGCGCCACAGTTAGTGCAGATAAGGCATCCTTCCTGATAGACAAGCGTTTCTTGCCCACAGTTGGGGCAAAGCTGCCCTGTGGCCTTTGTGCCATCCTTAATGTACTTCTTAAGCGCCCTTTCAACACCATTCTTCCAATTGTTGATATTCTCATCACCCAATTGGAGCTGGCTTACAAGACGTATTACGCGGTCAACCGGCATGCGGTATCGGAGCACGCTTGAGATAAGCTTGGCATAGTTCCAATACTCAGGATTGAATTTTTCAGACAATCCCTCTACAGTCGTTTTATATCCACGTTTGTTTTCAAACTGGAAGTCATATCTCTTTGTTCCGTCAGGGTTAACTTGCTTTATGATCTTACCTTTAGTCACTGATTTCGGGAGCAAGATTCCCTCATCGTCATCTTGTAGACCGGTAAAGATTTCATAGGGATATCCGTTGAGCAGTCCGACGAAAGCCACCCACTTCTCCTTATTATTCTGGAAGCGGACGACATCGCAGTCGAGCGCTTGAGGACGCACTTCTGTGATTTCAGGAGGTGAGCAAGGCAAGATGGAAGGTTTCTTGTCTTCCTTCTTCTTGACAGAGACAAGCACACCGGCCCGACTACCATCACGATAGATGGTGCATCCTTTACATCCGCTCTTCCATGCCTCTACATAGATTTTGTTGACCATTTCCTCCGAGACATCATTGGGAAGATTAACCGTCACACTGATACTATGGTCAACCCATTTCTGTATTGCACCTTGCATCTTCACCTTGCTGACCCAGTCAACGTCGTTAGCTGCAGCCTTGTAATAAGGAGACTTCTTGATAAGGTCATCAATCTCCTCTTCTGAATATTTCTTATCCGTATTGTAACCATTAATCTTCATCCATTTGAGGAATTGATGATGATAGACAATGTATTCTTCAAAGGAATCTCCGTTTTCGTCAACAAAATCGACGTGAGTTTCAGTATCATTGGGATTAATCTTGCGTCGACGGCGATATACAGGCTTAAAGACAGGCTCTATGCCACTAGTCGTCTGCGTCATAAGACTTGTCGTACCTGTCGGAGCAATAGTCAGGCAGGCAATATTACGGCGGCCATACTTTGCCATCTCTTCATAGAGTTCATGGTCAGCCTCTTTTATACGCAAGATAAATGGATTGTGCTTTTCTCTCTCAGCGTCATAGACTTCAAAAGCGCCTCTCTCTCTGGCCATTTCCACAGAAGAACGATACGCAGTAAGACACAATATCTTTTGCACCTCAACGGCAAATTGTATAGCGTCTTCATTTCCATAGCGCAGGCCAAGTCCTGCGAGCATATCACCTTCTGCTGTGATACCCAGACCAGTACGGCGTCCTTCCCGGCATTTTACATCAATCTTTTCCCAGAGTTTGCGCTCCGTACGTTTGGTCTCTTCGTCCTGTGGGTCATTTTTAATCTTGGCAAGTATGGCTTGTATCTTCTCTCGCTCAAGGTCTATGAGGTCATCCATCAACCGCTGTGCCAAGCGTACATGTTTGCGGAAGAGAGCAAAATCAAATTTTGCCTCCTTAGTAAAAGGATCAGTCACATAAGAGAACAAGTTGATGGCCATAAGGCGGCAACTGTCATAAGGACATAGGGGTATCTCTCCACACGGATTGGTGGATACAGTACGGAAGCCTAAGTCTGCATAGCAGTCGGGAACACTCTCGCGAAGTATAGTATCCCAAAAGAGGACACCCGGCTCACCGCTCTTCCACGCATTGTGGATAATCTTCTTCCACAACTCTGCTGCATCAATTTCTTTTTTTACTTTTGGATGATCACTGTCTATAGGAAACTGCTGTACATACTTCGCTCCCTTGACAGCAGCATTCATAAATTCGTCATCAATTTTTACAGAGATATTCGCACCCGTGATTTTACCGGCCTCAAGCTTTGCATCAATGAAGTCTTCTGCTTCGGGATGCTTGATGCTGACGGTCAGCATGAGCGCACCGCGTCTTCCATCTTGAGCGACCTCACGTGTAGAGTTGCTGTAGCGCTCCATAAATGGAACAATCCCCGTACTTGTCAGAGCTGAATTGTTGACAGGTGAACCCTTTGGGCGCAACTGAGAGAGATCATGCCCCACTCCACCGCGTCTTTTCATCAGTTGTACTTGTTCCTCGTCAATGCGCATGATCGCGCCATAGCTGTCAGCATCACCTGGCAAGCCAATCACGAAGCAGTTACTGAGCGACGCTATCTGATAATTGTTTCCAATACCCGTCATTGGACTTCCGGCAGGTATTACATAGCGGAAGTGATCAAAGAGGTCAAAGATTTCCTCTTCGCTGATTGGATTTTTGTACTTCTGTTCAATACGGGCAAATTCCTTTGCAAGTCGATGATGCATCATCTCGGGAGACTTCTCATAGATATTGCCCATTGAATCCTTCAATGCGTACTTGTTGACCCATACGCGTGCAGCCAGTTCGTCACCGTCAAAATACTTGAGCGACGCCTCATAGGCTTCGTCAAAAGAGTACGTTGTATTTTCGTTTCCCATTGATAATTTGGATTATATGATGTTGGATTAAACTATTGATTTACGAGAGTCCTGTGTTTTGTTGTTTTCTCCTCCACAAAAGTACATTTCTTTTTCGGATAAGCAAGCATTGTTTAGCGTGAAAATAGAAAATATTTTCACGCATTAGAAAAAAGTTTTCCAAAACTGGCAGTTCTTCCAGTGTTTATGATATTAAAGTTTTCAAAAAAGAAAACACCTTATTCAATTACAGTTCAGAAACTAATACCATTTCTTCTTCATATTATTATCGAAGTTTCCCAACTGCCATAAGGCTGCCGACATATTTCCAATACAGAAGACCTTGCACCTTTCCAAATTTGAAAAAATATCGAGAGCAAAAAACCACTGTCTTAAAATAATACACAGTCTGCCGTTGTCACTAGTAAAATTCGTCTTAACTTTGCAGGAAATGAAGTTGACGCACCCTATTCCCCATTTTGACCAAGTAGAGACGCAGCAGCGTCAGGCGCAGTACTTTTGCCGACAGTGGTTCATTGTACTGGCAATTGCTATCGCCATGATCACTGCTAGCGGATGCTCGTCAGCCAAATTTCTGACCGAGGAGCAGACCCTGCTCTCGTCGGTCAAGGTCAAGAGCGATAACCATCAGCTTGATCCTTCCTCTCTGCACGGGCATATCAAGCAAGAGCCCAACAGCCGTTGGTTTACCATCTTCAAAGTTCCCTTGGGTATTTACGCTCTTTCAGGAAAAGATACGACCAAAGCCTTCAACCGTTTCTTACGGCGTATGGGCGAAGCGCCTGTCATTTATAATGAACAACAAGCTCAAATCTCTTGTGAACAGCTCACCTCCGCCATGCAATCAAGCGGATATTTGTCAGCCCAGACGCTGCTAAGCAAGCGCCAGACGGGACACAAGACGCATCTCACCTATTGTTTGTCCCCCGGAGAATTGTATCGTATCCGATCTATCGACTACGACATTGATGACCCACAGATAGATTCCCTCATCCGGCGGCATGAGAACGAGAGTAAACTGAGTATTAATATGCCTTGTAATGCCAACGTGCTTGACGAAGAGCGTGACCGCATCGTCGGCATCTTACATCGTGAGGGCTACTACAAGATGCTCAAGAAGTACATCTACTACGATATTGACTCGGCAGGAGGCCCACAGCGTCTTGCCCTTACGCTTCACTTCAATGGCAAAGCTATTGCGGAAGACTCGATGTATGATTACAACAGATACTGGATAGGAAAAGTATATGTAAATGTCGGCGGTAATCAAGATTTTGCGGAACCTTGCACTGACAGTATCCAGTATCGCGGCATTATCATCCGATACTTCGGCAAGCGTATTCTGCGTCCCAATGTCATCTACAGCCAAATTGATATCCACCGCGGAGCCCACTATGATGAAGATGAGGTTTCCTCCACATACCGCAATCTTGGACGGCTCCAGATACTGCGGAGTTCCAATATACGGTTTGAGGAACAGGGCAACGCCCTGCTCAACTGCATCGTAAGTTTACGTGCGGACGACATCAACCAGCTCTCGGCCGAAGTAGAGGGCACCAATACTGCAGGCGACCTAGGGGCTGCAGCGTCTGTCACCTATACTAATCGTAATCTGTTTCACGGCTCTGAGGTGTGGAGCACAAAACTTAAGGGGGCATTTGAGGCCATCACGGGGCTGGAGGGATACTCCGATCAGAATTTCTTTGAATTGACAGCGGAAAGCCGACTCACTTTTCCCCGCATCATCGTCCCCTTCCTACCCGAGCGCAAACGCCTCTCTCTCCACGGACAAACAGAGATTTCTCTCCAATACAACACACAAGACAGGCCGGAGTTTCACCGTCGCTACATGACAGCCCTATGGAGCTACAAGTGGAATAACCATCGCAATAAGATGCAGCACAAGTTGGATGCCATCGGCGTCAATTATGTCTTTATGCCATGGATTTCCAATACATTTCGCGACGAGTATCTTAATAGTGACAATGCCCGCTTCGCTATCGTGCGGTATTCATATGAAAATCTCTTCATACTTAACTCCGCATACAATTTCATCTACAATTCATCTGGCCAAGCCAATTCTACTGTCAGCGGGTCCAATGCCTACCAGCTCCATTTTGGCATAGAATCAGCCGGAAACTTCCTCTATCTCATTTCCAAGGCATTTGACCTCAACAAAAACTCAGAGGGAAGCTATACACCCTTTAATGTCGCGTTCGCTCAATATATCAAACTGGACTTTGACTACGCTCGCAGTTTTCTTATCAATAAGAATAATTCCATCGCCATGCGATTTGCGAGCGGCATCGTCTTGCCTTATGGTAACAACTATATTGTCCCTTACGAGAAGCGCTATTTTGCAGGCGGTGCCAACAGTATACGCGGTTGGAGCGTCCGCGAGCTTGGCCCAGGTTCCTATCGCGGAGAGGATGGCAAAGTCAACTTTATCAACCAAACAGGTAATATCAAACTCCTTTTCAATCTTGAACTTCGATCCTACCTGTTTTGGAAACTTAGCGGCGCACTCTTTATCGACGCAGGCAATATTTGGACGACTCGCAACTATACTGCTCAGCCTGGAGGGCAATTTAAGTTTGACACATTCTATAAACAAATTGCCATCTCCTATGGCTTAGGCTTCCGTTTCAATTTTGATTACTTCATCCTGCGTTTTGATATGGGTATGAAAGCCGTCAATCCGGCTTATGAGACCACGCGCGAGCACTATCCCCTCACCAACCCCAATCTAAACCGCGACTTTACTTTTCATTTTGCAGTAGGTCTGCCCTTCTGATCAGCCATCGACCTTCTGGAGAGAGTACCATATGGAGTCGAAGTGTCGCATGGTCTGTCAGATGACCAGGTTTGCCAATAGTGTCCAGCACATAAGCGTCTTTGATGGTCACCCACGCTATTGCAAGAGAGTCATTGTTTTCCCGCTTCACCTTTTCCAATGCTATAGACGGTCGTTGTGTCAGCGACTGTATGCTATCAATATCGGCCTGGGTAAGATTGCTTACAAACATTCTTAGCCACTCATTGGAAGTCGAGTCACAATAGCTCATCGCCCTAGTATAGTCAAAGTTGAAAAAAGCGGTTGCATATCCCTCTGCAGCAGCCTCGGCGTCTTCTGTCTTTGCTGGTTTATCAAAACCACACGAGCTATATAGAGTTAGCCCCACCAACATACTCAACACAATACAAAATCTGTTCACTTCCTTTTTCATCAAATTTCTCAACTGCAAAATTACTACTTACCTCCCAATCAGCATGACTTGCGGGTGTATAATTATTGCACTTTTAAGGGTTCATCAAATAGTGTCCAAGTACTATGGATATCTCGTTCCACCCAAGTCCATAAGGACTCAGTTTCCCTACGGAAAAAACTGATAAACGATTGTCAAGGATAGGAATGACAACATCAGCTTACCGATTTTTATACTGCTCATCATTTTTTATATAATAAATTCAAGATGCTGTTGATACAGGGGCCGATGTTGTCATGACAGACTGCCTTGTTCGCACTACAGGGTCAGATGTATTTTAAATTAGAAGGCAAGTTATTATCATTTGGTAGCCAATTAGTTATAAAAATAGAAAACGTTAGCTGGAATTATATAGTATTCAATGACTTATAAGCGAAAGACAAGCAAAATCAGGCTTATTGGACGAGCAAGACCTTTTGGGAATCTCATCTGTTTTTTTATTATAAAAAATAGTTCTGCTGTTCATTAACACAAACGGTTAGGCGGAATAGATAGGCAGACTCCTCACACAATGATTTACTGGGAAGAGAGACAAAAAGTCCCGATATGCCCGGCCCAATAACAAAGCAATAAAAGAATTTCCATGAATGAGAGCAGCGAGAGTGAGCTGTTTGTACTTCATCCACTCTCCTCCGTGTTTGGTCTCCCGATCAGCGAATGCACGTCACGACCGTATACCTGCTGATTAGCCCTAAAGGCAAAGGATATGCCACTTGCTAATACTTAGCAGACTGCGATAGAGTTTTTGTCCCCAACGTTTTTTTGACAGCCCCGTCCTCTAAATCTTGGTGCACTGCAATCATAAAAAATACGTCTGTTCTGGAAAATTCAAAGCCATATATGTTCAAAACGAAATTAAGACTTATACTTATTATATATACTTATATTAGAACCTTGTACTTCATTTCACTCAAGACTTCCGAGTAAAAAGTATTGTGTCATATTTCGTCAGAGGTGATTTGTGGAATAAGGGGACGTGCATTGTAGGTCGAAGCCATGACATGTCCGTAAGCTCCAGCAGAGAGAAGCGCAACGAGGTCGCCCCGGCTGGACTTGGGCAAGGGATAGTCTTGAGCAAAGACATCTGTGGACTCGCAGATGGGCCCCACGATATCGTAGCGTTCCTCCGGCATTTGGGAAGTAAGGTTAACAATCTTGTGACTAGCCTGATATAAGGCCGGTCGGATGAGGTCTGTAAAGCCGGCGTCAAGGATTGCAAACTGCTTGTGCGCCCCATGCTTGATAAAGACAACTCGGCTGATGACTGCCGCGTACTGTGCACTTAGGGATCGCCCAAGCTCACAATGGAAAGACTGCTGTGGACGCAGTTGCAGGTTGTCCTTGAATATCTTGATATAGCCAGCAAAATCGGGGATTTCATTGTGGAGAGGATCTGCATAGTCTACTCCTAGCCCACCGCCGACATCTATACTTGGAGTCTGTATATTTTCAGACTCAAGAGCCTGCTGGATTTCGTTGATCTTCAGACTGAGTTCCTTGAATGGCATAAAATCCAGCAACTGACTGCCAATATGGAAATGGAGTCCTTGATAAACGACATGTGGCAGATGATTGACGAGATGGATGGTCGGTAACATATCCTCAAGAGAGATGCCGAACTTGTTTTCATCCAATCCTGTGGTGATATTTTTATGTGTATGAGCGTCAATGTTGGGATTTATGCGAAGCGCTATGCGAGCTGTCTTCCCCATACGGGCTGCTATATCATTGATGACCTCAATCTCCGGCACACTCTCCGCGTTGAAGCAGAGTATATCAGCCTCCAGAGCTGTCTCAATCTCCTTATCCGTCTTACCAACGCCTGCAAAGAGAATCTTGTTGCCTGGTATACCCGTCTGAATGGCCAATTGCACCTCTCCGCCGCTGACCGCATCGATGCCAAAACCGCGCCGACGTACCTCTTGGAGTATTGCCGGGTGATCGTTGGCCTTAAGCGCATAGTGGATGTGGCCAGAGGGTATCTGAACAATCGCCTGGGCTGCGGCGTCAAAAGTGCGCCTCATCAAGTCGAGGTCATAAAAATAGAAGGGTGTCGGATGTTGCTTAAACTTAGTGATGTATTGATTGAGTTGCATGAATTTTAGTTGTTGATATGATGTATTTCTGCGCAATTTATTATGCCTCAGGTTTTCTCTGTCAAGAGACTGTCATGTATACTGCCTCTGGCGCATACGATCAAAGTCGAATGACAAGAGACTAGGGTCACTTAAAGATCTGAGCACTCAGGGCCTGTAGAGCCGTCTGTTTATCCTCCTTGTGAACAAGGAAGGAAATGTTGTGCTCACTTCCACCATAGGATATCATACGGATAGGGACATTGCGAAGGGCATTGGTGATAAGCGACTCGTAACCACAATTTTGCATGCGAAGGTCACCTACTACGCAAATGATGCACATATCTCTGTCAATGTGAACAGTGCCATACTTGCGCAACTGCTCCGTGATCTCCTGCAACTTGGTAGTATTGTCAATCGTCATGGAGACGCCGACCTCCGAAGTCGTAATCATATCGATGCTGGTGCCATAGGTCTCAAAAATCTCAAAAACTTTGCGCAGAAAGCCTGTGGCCAACAGCATACGGCTGGAGACGATCTTGATGGCAGTGATGTCATCCTTGGCCGCTATAGCCTTGATGCCACCGTCGCATCCATGATTGTTGATAATGGTGCCCTTGGCTTGTGGGTCCATTGTGTTAAGTAGCTTGACAGGGATGCCCGCAAACTTAGCCGGGAGCACACATGTCGGATGGAGGATCTTGGCGCCAAAGTAAGCGAGCTCAGCCGCTTCGTCAAAACTGAGTTGCGGCACAGGCTGGGTGTCCTTTACAAAACGTGGATCATTGTTGTGCATGCCATCGATGTCTGTCCATATCTGTATCTCCTCGGCGTGGATAGCGACGCCGATCAGTGAGGCTGTATAGTCGCTTCCTCCGCGCTGGAGATTGTCAGTCAGTCCGTCTGCATTGGTGCAGATGAAGCCCTGAGTAATAAAGATTTGCGTGTCAGGATGTGCTTCGATTAAAGGATTCAGATGGGTCTCGATATAGGCCATATCCGGCTGCAAGTCCTTATTGAGGCGCATAAACTGAAGAGCTGAAAGCAGTGTCACCTTGACGCCTTGCTCCTTGAGATATAAGGCCATCATATTGGTGCTCATAATCTCACCCTTGGAGACAATGACTTTGGCATCCTCAGCGGAGAAGTTTTCTGCGCTAAAAGACATTAGTTCAGAAAAGACTCCATTGAGTTTTTCGATGATTTCCTTACGTTTTGCTTCTGAAGCAAAAAGGTCATCTACAGTCTTTAGATACTTCGTACGCAAGGTGTTGATAATGGAATTGGCCCCATACTTGTTACCCTTGGCATAATAGTCGGATATTTCTATAAGCGAATTGGTCGTACCCGACATCGCCGATAATACCACAAAATTACGCTGTCCGTCGGAGATAAGCTTTGTTACATTTTTCATGCGCTCAGCAGAACCCACTGAGGTGCCGCCAAATTTCATTACTTTCATGGTCTTGTATTTATAGGACTTATGATGCTTGATTATCTTCAAATTTACTATTTTCTTTGTCTAAGGCTTCATTGGCTTCCTCGAGGCTCTGAGTTTCTGGGAAAGAGGACTGCTCATCCATGTCGTCATTCAGCTCAGAAGCATCATCCGCCTGATTCTCACTGGCCGTCTCTGATGGAGAAGCTTCGGCATCCTGGGCCGATGTACAGAAAGCAAGACCTTCAGTTGCCGACTGACGGTCTGTCTCCTCGCTGCCTGCCTCCGACTCTTCGGGCTCATCCGCCGGAGCGATACCACGTGTGCGCAACATGTGCTGATTTTCACAATGGAAGACAGAGATGTTGTCTACCCAGTCGAGGAGTTGCAGATTGTGGGTACTCATGATAATCGTTGTGCCCTGCTCGCGAAGTGACTGCAGAATGTCCACAATCTGGTGACTGGCCTCAACATCCAGATTGCCGGTAGGCTCATCAGCGATGATCAGCTGGGGCTTGTTGAGTATCGCCCTGGCGATGGATGTGCGTTGCTGTTCGCCACCAGAAAGCTCATGAGGATATTTCTCTGCTTTGTCCGACAGATGAACAGCCTCAAGGACCTCCTCTATACGCTCGCGCCGCGCATCACGCCTGCCCCACCCCGTGGCCTTGAGCACAAAGTCAAGATTGGCATAGACTGTGCGGTCTGGCAATAACTGGAAATTTTGGAAAATGATGCCAAGCTGACGACGCAGGTCAGGCGTTCTCTTGGCTTTCAGGCTGAGCAAGTCAAAGTCGATGACTTGGGCTTTTTCACCCTCAATACGAACAGCAGCATAAAGACTCTTGAGAAATGTACTTTTTCCAGAGCCCACTTTGCCTGTAATGAAGACGAAATCCTTGGCTGCGGCCTTGAAGTTGACTTTCTGCAGGACGACGGTCTTATCTTGCAGGATACTTACGTCTTTATAATTGACTATCATACAGCTAACGCTTTAATGTTTCTTCCATCCCGGCTTGTGGCGCGTCTCAAGTTCACGTGCGATGTCCTCTATGCGCAGGCCTTTGGCTGTGAGGAGGACGATAAGATGGTAAAACATGTCGGATGCCTCATAGATAAGGCGATCATTGGTACCATTGACAGCTTCAATGACAGCCTCAAGTGCTTCCTCGCCCACCTTCTGCGCCATACGGTTGAGTCCATCTTTAAAGAGAGAAGTCGTATATGAGCCTTCGGGCATTTCCTCGTGCCGTTTTTCTATGAAGTCCTGGAGCTCTGTCAGAAAGAGTAGCGGATTGACATTCTCATTCTTTTCGCCCCAGCAGGTATCCGTCCCTTTGTGACAAGTAGGCCCCTCGGGATGAACCGTGACAAGCAGCGTGTCATTGTCGCAATCGGCTTTAATGTCTACGAGATGCAGCCAGTGTCCGCTCTCCTCACCCTTGGTCCACAGCTTCTTACGAGTACGGCTGTAAAAAGTGACTTTACGGGTCTCCACGGTCTTGGCATAAGCCTCCTGATTCATAAATCCGAGCATCAGAACCGTCTTGGTATCAGCATCTTGTATGATGGCGGGTACGAGGCCACCCATCTTGTCAAAATCTATCTCCATAGTATATATTTGATTATTATATTCTCACATTGATTGATTGCTCTCTAAGGTAACGCTTAAGTGCCGGTATCGCGATTTCGCCATAGTGAAAGACGCTCGCAGCCAGAGCCGCGTCACTCTTTCCGATGACAAAGGCATCTCTGAAGTCCTCCATGCTGCCGGCACCGCCAGAGGCGATGACGGGTATGGACAAGGAGTCTGAGAGCCGGGCCAGCGTCTGGTTGGCAAAGCCATGCTTAACACCGTCGTGGTCCATGCTCGTAAAGAGTATTTCGCCCGCGCCTCTATCGGCCGCCTCGCTGGCCCACTCTAATAGGGTGCGGTCTGTACGCTCACGCCCTCCTTTGAGATAGCAGTACCACTGGCCGTCCTCCTCCTTGGCGTCGATGGCGACAACACAGACCTGACTGCCGAAATGGCGTGCCACCTCGTTTATCAGCTCCGGGCGGCGAAGCGCTGCCGAATTGATACTCACTTTATCAGCTCCGGCAGCCAGCATACGGTCCACGTCGCTCAGCTCGTTGATTCCCCCTCCTACTGTAAAGGGTATAGAAATCTCAGTCGCCACACGCTTGACCATGTCCGTAAAGGTCTTGCGCCCCTCATAGCTGGCCGTAATATCGAGGAATACGAGCTCGTCCGCATTTTCCTCGCTATAGCGCTTGCCCAGTTCGACCGGATCTCCCGCTTGGCGAAGGTTGACAAAATGGGTACCTTTGACCGTCTGACCGTCCTTTACGTCTAAACAAGGAATAATACGTTTAGCAAGACTCATGTTCAGTTAAGATTAAATCGTTTGGCCACCTCATTCAAATCAATACGCCCCTCATATATCGCTTTGCCAAAGACGACATAGGGCACACCCGCCTCATCGAGGGCCTCAAGGTCTGCCATGCCGCTCACGCCGCCTGAGGCAATCAACTGGCAAGTCGGGAAGCGCTGCAGGATCTCCTTGTACAGGGCAACAGCGGGTCCCTTGAGCATACCGTCTCTGCTTATGTCCGTACAGAGTACATGGGTGACGCCGGAACGCATATGCCTGTCGATAAAATCAATCAGCGTCTGCTGACTATCCTCTTTCCAACCATTGATGCTGATATAGCCATCGCGCGTATCCGCACCCAAAATGATGTGTTGGGCGCCGTAAGCCTTGAGCCATTGGTCAAACTTGTGAGGCTCTCTGACTGCGACACTGCCGATGGTTGCCCATGAGGCACCGCCATCATAGACGGCCTTGATGTCGTCATCTCCCTTGATACCCCCTCCGTAGTCTATCTGGAGGTCTGTATGGGTGGCTATCCGATTGAGTATATCCAGGTTGACGACATGCTGCGAGCGGGCGCCGTCGAGGTCGACCATATGCAGGCGCTTGAATCCGAGGTCCGCAAACCGCTTTGCGAACTCCAGCGGATCACGGTCATAAACCATCTTGGTCGCGTAGTCACCCTTGGTCAGCCGGACACACTTGCCGTCGATGATGTCTATAGCAGGTATGGGTTGCAACATGATATTACTGATTTTGACGGACGATATCCAAGAAATTACTCAGGATCTGCTCTCCCACCCTTCCGCTCTTCTCCGGATGAAACTGCGTGGCATAAAAGTTGTCACGCGCCATTGCCGCGCAGTAGGGCTGGATATAGTCGTTTTGAGCTATGCTGTAAGGATTGCGCTCCACATAGTAGCTATGGATGAAGTACACGTAGCAACCCTCTGCGAGCCCCTTGAAGAGCGGAGACTTGATGTCCGTGAGTTGGTCCCAGCCCATGTGAGGAATCTTTTGCTCGTGAGCGGTCTGGACAAAGCGCCTGACAGGCACATCAAAGATGCCGAGGCAGTCGACATCACCCTCCTCGCTATGGGCGCACATCAGCTGCATACCGACGCATATGCCGAGCACAGGCTGCCGGAGGCCCTTGATCACCTGGTCAAGTCCGTGGGCCTTGAGATAAGACATCGTAGTTGCCGCCTCACCCTGTCCGGGAAAGAGGACGCCGTCTGCCTGCCGGAGACGCTCTATATCGTCAGTCACCTCCGCCTCCACGCCTATACGCTTCAAGCCGTGGACGACAGAGTAGATATTGCCGGCGTTGTACTTGACAATGGCGATTTGCATGGCTGGACGTATTTTTTATTTTAATAGGCTCTCGCAATCAGGGCGCGATACTTGGCCGGCTTGCCGCTGACCATGTCGTCTCCCAGATTCTCCTGACTGTATGCGTAGGGGATGCAGCGGATAGTCGCTTGCGTCTCCTCCTTGATCTTGGCCTCCGTTTCGGCGGTGCCATCCCACGGGCACAGGTAGAAGCCCCCGTCGCCTATTCTCTCCTTAAATTCGCTATAGCTGTTGCACTCGTAGACATGAGCGTCGCGGAAGGCCTTGGCTTTTGTGAAGCAGCCTCGCTGGATATCCTCTAGCAAAGCCTCTATCCGGTCCACGATGCCGTCGAGACTCATCGTCATCTTCTCCAGCGTGTCGCGGCGCATAACCTCGATGGTATTACCTTCGAGGTCCCGGCTTCCGATAGCCAAACGTACCGGGATACCCTTGAGCTCATAGTCAGCAAACTTGAAGCCCGGGCGCTTCTTGTCGTCATTATCCAGCTTGACGCTGATGCCCTTGGTCCGCAGTCCCTCAATCACCGGCTGTAGTCTGGCCTCAATCTTGTCGAGATCGTCCTTTGACTTAAAGATGGGGACAATGGCCACCTGTATCGGGGCCAACTTGGGCGGCAGTACCAGCCCATTGTCGTCGCCATGAGTCATGATTAGTGCTCCCATCAAGCGAGTGCTGACGCCAAATGACGAGCCCCATGCGTACTGAGGCTTATTGTCCTTGTCCAGGAACTGCACGTCAAAGGCCTTGCCGAAGTTTTGTCCCAGGAAATGGCTCGTGCCGCTCTGCAACGCCTTGCCATCCTGCATCATAGCCTCAATGGTATACGTATTGAGCGCACCGGCAAATCGCTCCGTCTCGCTCTTGACGCCCCTCACGACAGGTATCGCCATAAAGCCCTCAACAAAGTCGCCATACACCTTGAGCATCTGGCGAGCCCGTGCGTCAGCCTCCTCACCCGTGGCATGAGCCGTGTGGCCCTCCTGCCATAGGAACTCCGATGTACGCAAGAAGATACGCGTACGCATCTCCCAGCGCATCACATTGCACCACTGATTGACCACGATAGGCAGGTCGCGATAGGAGTGTATCCAATTTCTGAAGGTATTCCAGATGATTGTCTCCGACGTAGGCCGGATGATATACTCCTCGTCCAGCTTGGCCGCAGGGTCCACCACAATCTGCCCGCTCTGCTCGTCCACCTTGAGACGATAGTGGGTCACGACCGCGCACTCCTTGGCAAATCCCTCCACATGTGCTGCCTCCTTGCCAAAGAAGGACTTCGGGATCAGCAGCGGAAAATAGGCATTGACCACCCCCGTCGCCTTGAAGCGGCGATCCAACTCCTCCTGTATCTTCTCCCATATCGAGTAACCGTAAGGCTTGATCGTCATACAGCCTCTGACTGCCGCCTGCTCTGCAAGGTCAGCCTTGACCACCAGTTCGTTGTACCATTTAGAGTAGTCCTCGCTACGCTTTGTAAGATTTTTGAGCTCTTTTGCCATGATGATATTGCTATTTTGTTTGCAAAAGTACTAAAATTCCAGCAAAATGCATCTTACTCTGCCGATAAAATAGCCCCCGCATCCATCTACAATCCATCCCGTGAGCACAGGCATCCACCATCATAGAGATAAAGGCCATCACGCGTGATAGGACAAGAGCCCTTGAGAGCACCCCCAAAAAGGCCATAAGGCCCGCATATCGCAGCCTTATCATAGACCTATACACAGCTGTCCCCGCCCGCTGTGGACCAGACAGAGAGAGCCTCTCCGCCCTCCTCGCGAGAGGACTGTCAATCCGCCCTATCGTGGGAGCAAGAAGCGATGATTATGATAGCGTCCGAACGATACAACACAAATTCGGTTTAAATATACAAATTACATCAAACAAAATAGGTAAAATTAATCTGCTATCAAGAAAATGGTTCCAATGTCTTATGCACAATTTCTTATAAAATACCTTAATGGCTTAAATGTCTTAGGAGATTCATTATGCCTTTTGGGTATTGAGCTAGCTATATTAGGGATATTAATGCAGCGTGGCAACCGTGTAACATAATCAATCCTAATAAATTTGACAACCCTATAACTCTACTGATAATATATTGATTTATTGGTGGTTATGATTTTGATGGCTCCTTACTATTATAACACCGAATCAAAAAGTTCATTTTTGCAATTCAGCTGATTTTAAAAGTTTTATTTCATGGGACTCCATATACGATGCAGGTTAGTGAAATAGAACGTTTATACACAATCTTTGATTCAAAAGGAGTTCAGATAGATGAGGACAAGCCACCGACACCTACATACTGAAGTTCATTTCCAGCATATGGTCGTATAATAAATGATAAATGATAAATGATGAACTTGTGTGTAAAATGCCTTCCGGGAAGCCTAAGGCTTCGCAGAAGTTCACACTGACGGGCACATATGCCGGATGGCGTGATACGCGCAGCCTTAGGCTACCTGCAGAAATTATATAAAGATTTCAGTGAGCGAACAAAACGCGTGCCATATTCGATGAAAATCCTCTGCCCCGCAAAATCAGTCGATGGGGTGCGAACTGGGCTTGCCGGGCTGGGGCTATGACATGCGGGTATCTGGTCGGACTTAGACAAAAAACAATTTACCTCGGAACGCTCCAATCCAGACGTGCTGATGTGAGATTTCCCACAGAGGGGATGGATATTACTTGCGTCCAAATCTTCCGCTTGCTCGAAACGGGAGTGAGACTTTGCTTCAGATAGGGGGCGACCTCGCTGTCGTCGACCTTGGTCAAATCCATCGTATGACCTAAAAACTTAAGGGTAAGATGGTCTTGAGAGACAGCGTCTACAAACATATCAATAAAGTCAGACTCTTCGCCTTCCTCATCAATGTCGGTCAAGAGCAAGGCATTGCGGTTGAGCGTCCACCGGAAGTCGTCGACGCTAACTTCGCCATCGACAACATCGATATTGGAAAAATTGCCGTCTGGGGAGAAATAGAGAAATACCGTATCCTTGTCGGCACTGATGGTACGCCAAGCTCCGAGCATGGCGCTACGGCTGATATCCTTGATGTCAGATAGAAAAGTCTCCGTCTCCTGACTGGTAGCGCGGTTGAAGGTCCAGCGGTCCTCTCCGTCGATGATAGACAAGACGCCATCGCTGCCGAGGGTGTAGGTGTCCTCCTCTGTAAAACGATTGGAGACAAAGCGGATCTTATTGTTTTGCACGCTGTAAGTCCCGATGCTTATCTGGCTAAGCGTCTCGTCTGCGTTTGTCGAGTCCTGATAAACGTATAGCGTCATATCGCCGCTAGCCGCGAGTCGCAGATAGGCAGTGACCCCATCACTGGTGGCCCGCCATGTGCCAGTGATACCACTGGGCTGATCGTTGTCATGGTCCTTACTGCATGAAGGGAGGAGAAGCAACACGGACAAGAGCAGGGAGAGTACAAGTGTGAATCGTTTCATGTGTATGTTGAATTTATTGGTTAATAAAAAAATAAATGGAAGAGTGTCTTCCTTTTTAATTCCATCGCGCACATAATAGCTGCAACCGAGAGCATAGAGGAAACAGCGTCCCGTAATGGCAGAGGAACAGCACACTCGAGTTTGCAAAATTAGCAGACCCTATCGGCTTTTCGTCATTCACTGTAGGTATGAAACAGATTTTGTCATGTCAGTTATCAATAACTTCGCAGACGAGAAGGCGGGAGGTCACGAGCACGAACTTGAGAGAAAGGGCGCATACGAGCGGGCGCACAGTCTTGGCAATCGAAATGAGCGGGATGGGTGCGCCTTACTCAGTCTGAGGCTCCTTGTTGAGCCGCATGGTGATGATGCGCATGTCGGGCGAGAGAATGGTGCTGGCCTTGTAGAGCGTATTGGTGGTCTCAGCCCCTGCGAGTACCTGCTTGTTGACCGTAAACTTGGCCACAAAGTTCATCTGGTCACCCGTCGTGGCGGGTGCCTTAGAGATATTGACGCGGCTGTTGACGACAAACTGGGTCTGATTGGCCCCCTCGTGGAGTTTGTTCATGAATTGTACACTCTGGTCATACATCTTGTCCACGACAATCTGGCTCAAGCCATCGGCATCGTTGCTGGAGATGGACTCAAAATAGCGGGCGATAATATTTCTCACCGCAGAGCGCTCGTCATAGGTCACGGTCAGTTTGTCCAGGTCGGCCTTGCTCTTGTTGGCAATATCGAGATACTTGCCATCTGGGTGCATGGAGATGTAGGCTTGATAGCTGGCCTGGGTATTCTCTGTGCTGGCGTCTATCCAGTCAAGGCTGTCAATCTTGTCTTTGCAGGCTTGCTCATAGACGCTTCCGGGGAACTCCTCGAGATAGCGCAGGAAGTCGGCCTTGCTGCTCGAGAGGGAAATCTCAGTCCAGCGGTCACGGGCCTTTTGCAACTCTGCGAGCCTATCCTTGACGTCCTTGGCGTGCTCGCTATTGGGATACTGGTCGAGGAAGGCCTGATAGGCGGCGGGGTCGGTCTCATGGTCTAGGGCTGCGTAGGCTTGTTCCATGTCTTGCTGGGCATTTCGATGCTGCATATAGAGATAACCGCCGATACCGATCGCTAGTACGGCGACGATGACGATGGCGATGATCCACGCCTTCCCCTTCTGACTTTCTGCTTGTGGAGCTGGCTGAGCTTTGGGCGGCGTCTTGGGCGTGGCCTGACGCAGAGGCATAGGAGCCGGAGCAGTATTGGACAGGTCGCATCCACAATTGGGGCATACCCTGGTGCCCTTAAGCAGTATTTTACCACAATCAGGACAGGTCAGGAGATTACCTGCGATATCTACTCCACAAAACGGACAATGGGCTGCGCGATCGGAGACCTCGTGACCGCACTCGGGACATTTTATAATTGCCATAATCTTTGACTCTTTTTACGATATAGTTGATGCAAAAGTAAACAATCTATTTTGAAATGTTGCCATCGGGGCATATAAAAGACTTATTTTTTTGACTCGCTCCTCATGGAGAGTAAGGTGGACGACGCCCAGGGTATATAAGTCTACTGCTGCGCGGCGGCCTTGAGGCGGGACTGTACAGCTGCGTAGGCTTTGGTCCAGTCAGTGTCGAGGCAGAAGGGGGTAAACTGCGTCTTACTATTGTGTACATAGGCGTCAACCAGTTCGCGGTCAGGATCATTGTAGAGCGGATTGCTCTGCGATGCATCCATAAAGAAGAGGATGAGATCCTTCTTTTGCGCCTTGCTCAGTTCGCTATTGGTGACGACGCCGCTGAAGAATGTGTTTAGAAACTGCTTCATATAGTAGGCCTGATTGTCTAGGAAGACCTTGGAGACTTCATCTTGCTTCTCAAACGCCTTGGTGCGGATGTACTTGAGCGCATCCACCTTAAACTGTGCAATCTTGGCGCTTACTACGCTCGAGGTGGAATCGTCCACGACCGCCTGGGCATCATGCAGGATCGTATTAAAGATCTCCTGGGCGGAGCCCTGCAAATAGGCTCCGATAAAAAGGACAATCAGTAGCAACAGCTTTTTCATCATGGGTAATGGGGTTTATGTGATTAATTATTATATTGGTATCTGTCTGACGACATCCGTGCCGGAGCGTGCGTCTCACAAGTGGAACTGGATGTAGCGGACTATTTATTCTTCTTAAGCAGCAAGTGGTGCGTGATAGTCGTCGGAAAATCCTCCTGATAGTGGGACACCATGATCAGGGTCTTGTGAGGGATCTGGCAATAGCGCTCGATGATGTACTTGGCCAGAAGGCGGTTGTAGGCATCCATACCGTGGAAAGGCTCGTCGAGAATGAGCAGGTCCGGATTTTTGACAAAGGCCCGTACAAGGAGGATCAAGCGCTGCTCCCCGCTAGAGAGCTCGAGATAGTTGCGCTTACGCAAGTCCTCAACGCCAAAGAGTCTCAACCAGAGGTTGATCCGCTCAAAATCCTCGTCTTTAATTTTCTTATACAGTCCTATGGAGTCATAGAGGCCGCTAGCAATGATATTTTCCACCGGGAGCGGTTTGCGATAAGACTTGAATATCTCGGGGCTGACGTAGCCTATATGTTTCTTAATGTCCCAGATACTTTCGCCAGAACCGCGCCTGCTGCCAAAGAGCGTCACATCGCTGGCATAGCTCTGAGGATTGTCAGCACAGACGATGCTGAGCAGGGTGGACTTGCCTGCCCCGTTCTCTCCCTGCAAGGCCCAGTGCTCGCCGCGTCGGACGAGCCAGTTGAGATTTTTGAGTATTGTGCGATTGCCGTACTTGATGCTCACGTCACGCAGGCGCAGGATCTCGTC
The DNA here is from genome assembly GCA_900316315.1 of uncultured Prevotellaceae bacterium. Classification (GTDB taxonomy): domain Bacteria; phylum Bacteroidota; class Bacteroidia; order Bacteroidales; family Bacteroidaceae; genus UBA6382. The sequence goes on along the minus strand of ONCK01000002.1, from coordinate 53,503 downwards.
GCTGTCAGCCCTATAGCTCAGCCCTGGCGGCAACTGGGAAAAGCAGTCGTCGATACGTGCCCTCACGCCGTCGGGCAGAGACTGCGGTTCGAGGCCGGACAAGTCTTGGATAGCTGATATCGGACGCTTGACGACCTCTCGGTCTTTGACGGTCACAATATGGGTAAATGCGCTCAAGTCCTTAGGGATGCGGCTAAGCACCAAGATTACCTGTATAGGCAACTGGCGAATAACCTCTCTCAGAAAGTAGGCCACCTGTTCACGGTTTTGCTCGTCCAAGCCGATATAGGGATTTTCGATGATGAGCAGCCGGGGGTTTTGGAGAATAATCTTGGCTATCTGGAAACGGCGAAACTCTCCGCTCGACAGAGAGATGATATACCGGTCCATGAGGTCGTCGATGTGGAGCTTGGTCTCGAGTATATGGAGCAGTTGAGTGTTTTTTACCGAGGCCTTGTCAAAGGTGTCCTTGACTCTCGGCAAGCGCTCGGTACCAAGCAGGCCCTGATTCCAGCGCAATTGATAAAATGTGGAACCTGTCTCGCCATACTGGTCGTGAAAGGTGACATAGAGGATGTTTTCGCTGACCTTCTTGGAAGAGCTGGGGCTGAAGTCATACGCTATTGTCCCCTGACTGTACGGGAAAGCTTGCATGATTGTCTTGATAAGATAAGTCTTGCCGGCGCCATTGGGCCCGTAGACTAGCCAATTTTCGCCACGTGCCATCTCCAGCGTGAGAGGATGGAGAAACTGGAAGGCGTTTCTCGGCTGCACGTCGGTGAGTCTGAATAGTATATGATTTGAATCGTTCATTTGGTATTAGATGGCCGGGGACTGACAATGACTTTGGAGGCATTCTTCGCGACATAGTCGGCCCAGTCACAATAGGGTTTATCACTTGACAGGCGGCCTCGCTGCAGATAGTGGCAGTAAGCGGCAGCCAGAGCATCGGTCGCGTCGAGATAGGGCACGAAGTCGGCATCGGCGATGTGAAATATCTGCTGGAGCATGCGTCGGACCTGCTCCTTGGAAGCCGCTCCTTGTCCTGTGAGGGCCAGTTTGATCTTGGTGGGTGCATATTCATGGACGGAGAGGCCGCTATTGACGGCTGCCGCGATGGCCACGCCTTGGGCACGTCCCAGCTTCAGCATGCTCTGCACATTTTTGCCATAAAAGGGAGCTTCTATCGCCATCTCTTTGGGCCCGAAGCTTTTAATCAAGCTGCTGACGCGCTCATAGATGCGCCCGAGTTTGGTGTACACATCCTTGCAATGGCGCAGATCGAGCACGCCCATGGTCAACAGTTTGGCCTGGCCGCCCGCGACCTCCACGAGGCCATAGCCCAGCAGATTGGTGCCGGGATCTATCCCCAGTATGATCTCGTCTGACATGCCTAAGATGCTATTTTTGCATACAAAAGTACAAATAATATCGCGCGCAAGACACTTTTTGCAGTACAAACAGGCTAAAAACAAGATTTATTTTCTACTTTTGCCCAATTAAAAGCACAAAGACTTTACAATATGAGATGTATACTGACCATCCTCGTTGCCCTTCTTGCATTTACAGGTGTCTATGGGGACACAGCCCTGAGCGAGATTAAATTTGATACTACTGTCCACAATTTTGGCACCTTCCCCGAATCCAAGAGCGTCGTCACCTGTAAGTTCACATTTACCAATGTCGGCAATGCTCCCCTCATCATCAATCAGGCCATAGCCTCCTGCGGCTGCACAGTGCCATCGTATACGGAGAAGCCTATCGCGCCGGGTGCCAAGGGCGAAATCTCCGTCACCTACAACGGCAAGGGACGCTATCCGGGCTATTTTAAAAAGATTATCACCATACGCTCCAATGCCAAGACGCACCTCGTGCGCCTCTACATCGAGGGCAATATGACAGAAGACGCCCAGAAGTAGACACCGGCCGGTGCTCGGTCATGAGAAGCCGGAAGCACTCTGACAGCACGGACATTTTCACTAGGGAACAGGGGCGACAAGCCCGACACAAAAGGAACTAGAGGGTCAACCTCACATGAGCAAAAATTATACAGTATAATAAAAAATTGACAAATTGACAAGATGGACAACTCAAACAACTATGTGGTCATAATGGCAGGCGGAGTCGGCAGCCGATTTTGGCCGATGAGCAGCGAAAATATGCCCAAGCAGTTTCTCGATATCATGAATACAGGACGAAGCCTCCTGCAGCAGACCGTAGACCGATTTGAAGGCATCTGTCCCAAGCAAAACATCTGGGTGGTCACATCAGCGCGCTATGCTGACCTTGTCGCTCGGCAGCTGCCGGATATTCCCAAGCGCAATGTGCTCCTCGAGCCCTGCCGGCGCAATACAGCTCCCTGCATCGCCTACGTCAGTTGGTCTATTAAGACCGTCAATCCTAATGCCAATATCGTTGTCACACCGAGCGACGCCTTCATAGGCAATGTCACCCGCTATCGGGAAGCCATCAGCCAGTGCCTCAAGTTTACCTCTGAGACCGACAGCATTGTCACGCTCGGCATTCAGCCGGACTATCCGGCCACGGGATACGGCTATATCGAGGCGGATCTTAGCTGCGCCTCCCCGACCAACAACAACATTTACCGCGTAGACTCTTTTCGTGAGAAGCCCGAACTGGAAGTAGCTCTCCGATATATACGCCAATCCAACTACTACTGGAATGCCGGCATCTTCATCTGGAATGTCAACACCATAGTCAATGCCTTCCGCGTATACCAGCCTGAGATGGCCGCATTTTTTGACGAAATCAAGCCCGTCTTGGGCACCCCCCGCGAGCAGGAGGTCATCAATGCCCGCTACGCGGAGTGTCAGAATATCTCCGTAGATTATGCCATCATGGAGCGGGCTGACGAGATTTACGTCTATCCCGTGGATATGGGCTGGAGCGACCTCGGCTCATGGAGCTCACTGCACTCCCGCCTGCCGCAAGACCAGCACGGCAACGCTACTGTCGGGGCCAATATCCGACTTTTTGACTCCAACAACTGCATCGTCCACACCTCAGGGCTCAAGCAAGTCGTAGTACAAGGTCTGGACGGCTATATCGTAGCTGAGCGCGACGGAGTGCTTCTGGTCTGCAAAATCTCTGAAGAACAGCGCATCAAGCTCTTCCACTAGCTTTTTCTCTGCAGTTCCTGCCAATTGTCGCACTGTCCTCGCACAGCTGTAAGTGAAGGGCTGAAACAGACGCGCTATAGGTTAAAATTTATCGCTTCTTCTGCCGTCTTGAGTCGTGAGAGGAGAAGCGTTTTTTATATTTGAGACCTTGTCAGACAGTCCGCATACTATGTCTCTGGATAAGGAGTGGCGTGTCGTTTATGGTAATAAATGTCGGATTCCGTTTGTCTCAGATCCGATATTGTTCGATTTCGGAGACAAGTTGTTTTTGCCCGCAGTTCATGGGCTTCTCTGTACTAATAAGGAAACAGACTGTGTCTGCAACTCAGAGAATTGCCCGCGGTGGACAACGCCCAGTACCCTCTGGAAGAATTTTCCTTTCAGCTGAGGACATCAAGCCCCTCTAGGGCTTGACGTGCACACTCTCCGGACGGACAAGGGGACAAATCTGCACTCACTTTAGACGAGGGCTCCCTTACTTTGTTTAGGTGGAATTGCCTACGGATCTCGCTCTGGGACGAGACTGGGCCGTGTTTACTATGGGGCCGCCTACAACTTTTACTCCACGGCAAGAGCCAAGCCATGACAAGAGTTAAGCCCCGTTTGCGGCGAGAAATGCGTATGCTTTATATATGAAGCCACTTCTGGCTCTCACTGTGCGTCGAGGACCACATTGTATTGACTTTAGTTGCGCTCCTTGATGATGCCTTTGCGGTAAGCGGTAAGGAGATTTTTGAGGTCGGAAATCTGTTTGCGGAGCTCCACGCCCTTATCCGTGTCGCCTACCATCTCACGTACATTGTTCATCTCCACAATCTGCGTGATGCTCTTGATGTCTGTACCATTGAGGATCGCCTCTTCGGTGCTCTTAAACGGCGCGTGCTGTACGAGTTGAAATCCCCGACTATGGTAGACGAGCGTATATCCTGCAATACCGGTCGTGTCGTGATAGGCGCGTGCAAAACCTCCGTCAATGACCATCAGTCGGCCGTTGGCCTTGATGGGACTCTCGCCTCCGGAAACGCGCACGGGCACATGGCCGTTGATGATATGGCGGTGCGGTGCGACTTTGAGGCCGAAGGCGTTCATGATGCGGTCGCAGATCTCCGGCTTCTCGCGCAGCTTGTAGTACCAACCTTTTTCCTCATGATACGTCGACTTGTCCGCGATGAAGTAGCGCTCAAAGGTAGTCATCCGACTCTTGTCAAAGAGGGGGCTGTCTGGGCCGCACCAGAGATACCAGTAGTAGTCTCTCCCCTGTCGTCTCTCCGCCTCGGAGGCGCCGTCGTCAAAGGCGGCCCGGGCGAGCTGCTCAATACGGTCCAGAAGGTCCTTGCCGCTCACGAGCTGCCCAGCCACGGCGACTTCTTTCAAGGAGCCGTCCTCATTGAGGGGCACGGAGGCATGGAAGAGCAGATTCTCATTGTATATGCCGTACATGCTGCCATGCTTCAACATGCTGTGGATATGACGCTGTAGATGGTCGCTGATGAGGAAGGAGTGGCAGAGGCGCCTGACGACTTCCGCCTCCTCCTGCGTGAGTTTGTAGGGGGCTCGCTCGTCGAGCGTGGGAAACGCTGTGTCAGTCAGAGGATACTCCTTGCCATAGACCTCGACGGTGCCCTTGGACTTGTCTATCTTCTCGAGAAGGGCGCGGTCGTCCATATGCCATTCTGAATGCGCATGATACAATTGCCCTTCGAGTTTGAACTGTATGATGCTGATGGCCTTGTGCATCTGGCTAAGCAGGCGCAAGGTCTTTTCGCTCGGCTGGCGGCTCTGTGGGTCGAGTATGGGCTGAAATACGGTGCAGGGGTCGTCCTTGTACTGCTCCATGGCAAATGTGGCCAGCGGCACCAGATTGATGGCATAGCCGTCCTCGAGCGTCGTCGTATTGGCATAGCGCAGGGAGAGTCTGATTACGGCAGCAACGCAGCAGGGATTGCCGGCTGCGGCGCCGATCCAGAGCATGTCATGGTTGCCCCACTCGATGTCCCACCTGTGATAGTTCTCAAGCGTATCCATGATGAGATGGGCACCCGGGCCGCGGTCGTAGATGTCGCCCAATATGTGAAGTTGGTCGATGGACAAGCGCTGGATGAGATAGCAGAGGGCGATGATGAAGTGGTCGGCGCGCTTGGTGTCGATGATGGTCTGGATGATGACATTGACATAGGCCTCCTTGTTGTGGTCGTCTGTCGACTCGTGCAGGAGTTCCTCGATGATATAGGCAAACTCAGGCGGCAGACTCTTACGCACTTTGGAGCGCGTGTACTTGGACGAGACGCGCCGGCAGATGGCCACGAGTTGATTGAGCGTCGTCTGATAATAGTCGTCAATATTTTTGTCTGCCTGTTTGATCAGTTCGAGTTTCTGTTCGGGATAATAGATGAGCGTGCACAAGTCCTTCATGTCCTGTTCGCGCAGGGTATTGCCAAAGAGCTCCTTGACTTTGCGCTTGATATTGCCCGAGGCATTACGCAGGACATGCTGGAAGGCCTCGTTCTCCCCGTGCAAGTCGGCGAGGAAGTGTTCAGTGGGCTTAGGCAAGTGCAGGATGGCCTCGAGATTGATGATTTCTGTAGTCACGCTGGATATAGTCGGGAAGTCTCTCGACAGGAGCGAGAGGTAGCGCAGGTCGTCTTTGTACGCCTTGGACTGGTCTGTCATACTGTTGTCTTTCATTGACATCGTCATAAATCTGAAATACGCTTTAAGACTGCAAAATTAGCCTTTTAAATTCATATCGCTGCCTTCTGGAGTATATCATTTGGACAATGTGAGGGAAAAAGTGGCCATGAAGGCCTGTCTCCACCGCCATTCGGTCTGTGAGGATCGCAATTTGTCACTTCGCAAAACCGATATGGACAGATTTTTGAGTAAATTTGTCCGCAAAAATATCCGGCCTTACGAAACGACTCAACTACATCCTACGCATCCTACTTGTCACAGCAGGGGCCGTATACCTCTGTCCCCTGTTGCTCCTGAGCCTTCCTTCCGTCGAGCGGCAGCTGGGGCGAGACGTATCCGACATGCTCAGCACCAAACTGGGTACACAAGTCAGCATCCGGAGTATCAGCATCGGCCTGCTCAATCGGGTCGACGTCGACAGCATTCTGGTCATGGACCAGTCGGGGCAGCCCATGCTCTGTGCCCGCCATCTCGGCGTCCGGCTGGAGATGATACCGCTGCTGCGCAAGGAGCTCGTCGTCAAGCATGCCGGCCTGTACGACTGCAAGGTGAGGCTCTATCGCGCGACAGACGGAGCTAAGCCCAATTACCAGTTCCTGCTTGACAGCCTCTCAAGCAGCTCCGGCTCCCAAGGGCCCAAACTGAAGTTCAGTGCGCGCTCCTTCATCTGCCGCAATGTGGACCTCCGTTACGACATTCTCAACGCCTTTCAGACACCGGGCCAGCTTAATCCCCGCCACATCCATCTCTCAGAGATCAACGGCAACTTCCGCACCGGCAGTCTGCGCCACGACGACCTTGACATACGGATCCGCCAACTCCAGTTTAAGGAGCAGAGTGGGTTCCAACTGAAGCGTCTGCGCTGCCATGCCCTCCTTGCCGGACAGGACCTGACAGTCCATCATCTTGACCTTCGCCTGCCCCACTCAAGCCTGCAGATTCCTCAACTTACGGCCCGTCTCCAGCGGGGACAGGAGCACGTCCGCCAATTACGCGCCCGCGGCACCTTGTCCCCCTCCGATTTCTCGTGTCTGATGCCTGGCTTGCGACAGCCCGAGAGTAACTTTCTCGCCGAACAGTCCGTATTATACGACATTCAAGCCCAGGAGGTTCGCCGTGCGGCAGGCCCCATTGCGGGTCACCCCGTCGACATTCAGGTTCAAATGCACGACAGTCGCCGCCAGAGCCTGTCCGTCGATGCGCAGGGACGCTTGTATCAGGACTTCATCCACGGGCGTCCTCTCCGGCTGGCCGGCCATCTCGCGCAGCTGTCCGTCTCTCCTCAGGCGACCACTGCATTGCTAACCCTCATCCACCAAAGCCAAGGCCTCAGGCAGCAGGTAGCCGCCTTGGGACAGGTGCAGCAAAGCGCCGACTTCACCCTCCAGGGCACACGCCTGCGACTCAAGGGCCACACGCGGTGTGACGCCGGTATCATCGATGAGCAATTGGACTGCTTCGGCCCTCGTCTGCAGGCCTCCCTTCGTCTCAATGGCGTCCGGTGGGACAAATTCTGCCCTAACTCCCTGCTGTCCCGATGGAGTGCCCAAGCTCCCCTACCCACTTCCGGCACCGTGACGGCAGCAGGCTCCCTCTCCCCACTCGACCTCCATATGACCGCCAACCTGAGTCAGCTCTCGCTCCACGGCTATCCTTATGCCCATGTACAGGCTGACGGCCAACTCACAGCCCACCACCTGCAGGCTCAGCTTGACGTCAACGATCCCAATGCCCGCGTCCGGGCCCAAGTCGAGACCGACCTTGTCGGAGGCCCCAGCAATATCAGGCTCACGGCCGATGTCTCGATGCTCAAGCCCAAGGCCCTCCACCTCTCCTCACACTATGGGGATGCCGAGGTGCGCGGCTACCTCTCCGCCTCCATCAGCGATATGCACCTGAGAGGCCACAATCGGCTCGCACTGCGCCATCTATCCATGAGGAGCCCTTCCGGTCCCTACAGCCTTGACTCGCTCCTCGTCGAGGTCACTGACGGAGGCCGCCGCCTCAATCTTCACAGCGATATCGCCGAAGCCCATCTCTCCGCCAGTCAGGATATCAGGCAGACCGCCCATAGCGTTCTCACTTTCATCGCCCGTTCATTTCCGTCCCTGCGCGAGTATATCCGCTATACCCCCACCCACGCCGGCAGCGCCGACTTCCGGCTGCATCTCAAGGACGCGCGCGCACTGCAGTACTTCCTTGGCATTCCGATCTCCCTCGACCGACCAGCCCATGTCTCCGGCTATCTCGATGGTAGGAGACAGCGTATCAGCCTCACAGCTTGGGCCCCCGGCTTCCACATCGATGGAGCTCCCTACTCCCAGGCCACGCTCTACCTCTCCGGCAGCGCCGACTCGCTCCAGCTCCTCACCCAGCTGACCAAGACCTTCGGCAACGACGATGTCCGTATCGCCATCCACTCCGGTATCTCAAACAATAGGCTCACGCCTCAGGTCGAGTGGAGCACCGTCGCCCCTCACGGCACCAGTGGGACCCTCCGTGCCGTCTGCCAGTTTCACGCCGCTGATTCCGCGGGCCATATCGCCGACATCCATCTCCTCCCCTCAGAGGTCAGCATCAAGGACAGTCTGTGGCATATCGACGAAGCCCGCATCGGGTGGACGCGCTCTGGCATCAGCCTCACTCCTCTCGGGATACGCCGGGGAGACCAATACTTGTATGTCAGCAACTCCGAGTCCGCCATCTCCCCCTATCGCGTCGAGCTCCATGACATCGAGATTGCCCATATACAGGACCTGCTCAATTTCCACCCTGTCGACTTCTCGGGCAAACTGAGCGGCACAGCCTACCTCCCCACGACTACGCAGGACAAGGACATCCCCGCCCGACTCACAGTCAAAGACTTTTGCTTCGAAGGCGGCCCCATGGGGACCCTCCTCGTAGATGCCCGCTGGGAAGCCCCGACCAAGCGCATCATCATCGACGCCGTCACTCGCCTCACCCAGCGCGACGAGACGACCATCCGCGGCTATGTTGATATCGGGCAGAATGCCATCAGCCTCCACTTTGGTTCGCGCCACACTCCGCTTCAGTTCCTCGACTCCTGGCTGGCAGGCGTCATCGGGCCGGTCACTGGCACTGCCTGCGGTCAGCTGCATCTCCACGGCTCGTTCGGCAAAATGGAGCTCGATGGCGTGGAGGTCATCGACACCCTCTCCTTCACTCCGCCCGTCACGGGCGCACATTACGCCATCATCGGCGATACGATTAGGTTCACGCCCGACCACTTCCGCTTCGATGGAGTGCGCCTCCACGACCTCTACGGCGGCACCGGTACCCTCAGCGGAGCCGTTACTCACGACCATCTCTCCGACTTCGGCTACGATCTCTCCATGCAGGCCGACCACCTTCTGGCATACCATCACATGGGACCTGACGAAGAGCTCTTCTGGGGCAGCATACGGACCGACGGCAATGCGCGCCTGTGGGGCACCACCTCCGCTGTCCATGCCAAGCTTCAGCTTACGCCACGCGCAGGCTCCACCTTTTACTATGACTCCTCCGACCGCTCCAGCTCCGATGGCACTGAGTTTATCCGCTTCCATAATAGATCAGCCGAAGGCTACGCGGGTGTTCGCCTTGACAGGAATAAAAGCCGAATGGCAATTTATGCGCAGGCTCTGGCCCCAGCAGGGCAAGATACGCGCGACTTTCCGCCACCCCGTCAGGGCGTGATACGCGAAGCCTCTGGCTTCCGTGACTCCACAACCGACATCTATCTCACCGTCAATGCCGATGTCACGCCGGAAACCCAGCTGGTCATTTACACCGACCGCAAGAGCGGCGACGGCTTTCGCCTACGCGGCAGCGGCCCCATCCAAGCCCGCTGGTATAACAAGGGACATTTCAGTCTCAACGGCCTCTACCAGACCACCGGAGGCAGCTACCAGCTCACCATGCGCGAACTTCTATATCGCATCTTTGACATCCGGCCTGGAGGCACCTTGCGCTTCTCCGGCCGCGCCGACGACGGCGACATCGACCTGCAAGGCATCTACCAGGTTCACTCCGTCTCCCTCAGTGACCTCAATCTCGGCGCAGAAATGAGCAATGCCACCACCAATGTAAACTGCCTGCTCAACTTCAGCGGAAAGAGCAGCCGTCCCGAGGTCAGCTTCGGGCTCGAGTTTCCCACCGCAGGCGACGACCTCGAGCGCACCCTCCACAGCGTCATCTCCTCTCAGGAAGACCTCAATACGCAGATGCTCTACCTGCTTACCGTCGGTCGTTTTTATACCTACGACTATGCCACCTCCTCCGGCTCATCCACTCCCGCCCAGTCCACCGTCGCCATGCAGAGCCTCTTTGCCGGCACTCTGGGCAGCCAGCTTGGCAACTTCATCAATCAAGCCCTCCATATCAAGGACTGGCAGATAGGCCCCTCTGTCTCCACCGGCCGCCTGGGATGGGAGGACATGGAGGTCGGCGGACAACTGCAGGGCAGCCTCCTCCAACACCGACTCCTGCTCAATGGCAACTTCGGATACCGGGAACAAAACACCTATGCCAACAATTTTGTAGGAGACTTCAACCTCCGCTATCTGCTCAATAAGCAGGGCACCCTCAGCCTCAAAGCTTATAGCGAAACCAACAATCGGTACTTCTCCCGCTCCTCTCTCTCCACCCAAGGAGGCGGCATACAGTTCCAGCGCTCCTTCAATCGCCTCTCCGACCTCTTCCGACGCAAGCCCAAGACTCCCGCGCCGGTAAAGAAAGAGAAATAATCCGCGCAAGCAGCCTAAGGGCGGCGTAGGCCACCCCCTTGTAAATGCGCTGAGAGCGGCTTGCAAGAGCAAGTGTAGAATGGTCAGCAAACATTCTCTTCAGCCCGCAAAACGTTTGTGATGAACTTCTAAGGAAACTTAACAAAAGCAAAGGTAAGTCTCCTTTTTATATCCGACTCCGACATGCTGACCATGCCCCTGAGGTGGGACATTTTTTCGTAGGGTTTTACATAGTATCTAGAACGCCCCGTAAAGACTCCCCTTCTTTGCCCTGCTGTCGGGTAAAAAACTGCCTGTGGGTGATTTTCAAGACATACTGAGTCTGTTTCTTATAATATCGCACGGAGGAGAGACAAGCGGAAGTCAAAAGTCACTCAATGTTTAATCCTCTATTTCTTTTATCAAAATGAAATACAACATTAATTATGCCGTTGATCTGCAGACATCATTGCAAGACAGTGCAGAGAGCGAGCTCTTCTTTAAGGATATTCCCGGTGTACTGCCCCCAACTGGATATCAACAGTTTCAAATTTGTAGAGTCAGCGCCTATGCGCTACCAGCCCAATCCAAAGATTTATCAGGGCCGGTTTTGCTCGGTGACGACACAAGGACGGCTCTTACCGCATCAACCTCAATCCCATCTCTCTCGACACGATCTTCAATCATTACGACTTCACCACCATGCTCTACAGTGAGCTCAACAAGACGTGGGAGCAACTGTTCGAGACAACCAAGTCAAGCGATTCTTCTGCCCCTATCTCTATTAAGCCGATAAAGAAATAAACAAATGACAAAGATTTAGAGTAAAGCAAAAAGCCATGAGTTTTATACAGATACTGTTATTTTTTGAAGGGTATCTTGATTTAGAGTTGAGCCACTTCCACAAAGGCCATCACCCGAGTATATCATTTCATGAGCGCACCAACACGTTCCGTTGCTGGTCGTGTAGGGCGCATGGCGATGTCATCAACCTCACCCGCCAAGTTCTGGGCAAGGACTTCATCGACACTTGTCGTTGGCTGGGCAATGGCTACTGCATCCTGCGTCAGCCAGAGGCAGAATACAGGCAAACCCGTCAGGGCGTGATACGCGCAGCCTTAGACTGCCCTTTGATGCAGACCGCTATGAGCGCTACCAGCTTCAGCCCTGGCGGAGCAATGAGGCGCGCCACTTCCTCTACGATGAACGGTACATCGGCCCCCGTGTGGTACGCTGGGCCCCCTAACGTCGTGGCGTAACAAAGGAGGCATCCTCTGGCTCACCATCTCTTACATCGATACGCTGGGCAACCTGATTGGCATACAGTTCCATAATCTAAATTGGAAAAAGACCGTGTGCAAAAAGGGCGAACGTTTTAGGTTTCCACCGGGCAGTCAGTGCCACGTTGTACAATCTGCCAGGCCGCTACGGCTGCACGACGGAGACAAATTGTGGGTGACAGAGAACTGTTCGGACTGCTGGGCGATGCACTCCTAGGTCCGCAAAGCCATCGCCATCCCTTCGGCTACGCTGCTCAAGCCGCACAAGTTTTCTGCTTTCCTAGCGCCGCTCAAGGAGAAGCAGTTGTCGCTCCACATGTATCCTGACAAGGATGCACCGTGCGAGGCGCTGTTCCATCAGCTTCAGTCCATTCTATCCAGCCTCCATCATCACGACCTCCCCGACGGCTGCAAATACTTCACCGACTGGTGGACAGCAGCCAAAGGCTACCCTTCGGCCGCCGTTGGCGAGGGGACAAAAAAATACGGCTTCAAGATGTAACATCTGAAGCCGTACTGGAGGTAGCGCCTACGGGAATCGAACCCGTATACCATGCGTGAGAGGCATGTATCCTAAACCATTAGATGAAAGCGCCATTGCATAAGGAGAGAGCTCTCTTGCTCTCGCGGAAGCTAGGAGATTCGAACTCCTGGTACGGAAACCCGTACGGCAGTTTAGCAAACTGCTGGTTTAAGCCACTCACCCAAACTTCCAATTCGCTTTGTTTCTCTAAAGCGGTGCAAAAGTAAGTCTTTCTTTTGAATCTACAAAGGGGATGAGGTAAAAAAAATGACTACTCGCCTGTTTTTTTATTATCAGTCTCCGTTTTATAGCGGTCAATGGCTGCGCGATTCACGCCTTGACAAGATTGGAAGCCGAAAGGCGATTTACGCGCGACCTTAGGCCGCCGCGCAGCCGTCGGCTACCTACTCCCACTCGATCGTTGAGGGTGGTTTGGACGAGATATCATAGCAGACGCGGTTGACTCCCTTGACCTTGCGTATGATCTCATTGGACACATCGGCGAGGAAGTCATATGGCAAACGCGCCCAGTCGGCAGTCATCGCGTCGGTCGAGGTGACCGCTCTCAGGGCGATGGGGTGCTCATAAGTGCGCTCGTCGCCCATCACGCCAACCGAGCGGATGGTGGAGAGCAAGACAGTGCCCGCCTGCCAGACGTGGTCGTAGAGGCTGGTATGGTCAGGCATCATGTAGGCGTGCATCTTCTCAATATAGATATCGTCGGCATTCTGGAGGATACGGACCTTGTCGCGGGTGATGTCGCCGAGGATACGGACGGCGAGGCCGGGACCTGGGAAGGGGTGACGCTTGATAAGACGCTCCGGCATACCCAGCTGATGGCCTACGCGGCGCACCTCGTCCTTGAAGAGCCACTTGAGAGGCTCGCACAGCTTGAGACTCATCTCCTTGGGCAGGCCGCCGACATTGTGATGGCTCTTGATCGTCATACCCGTGATGCTCAGGCTCTCGATGCGGTCAGGATAGATTGTGCCTTGAGCCAGCCACTTGGCGTCTGTGATCTTGCGGGCCTCGGCATTGAAGACCTCAACGAAGTCGCGCCCGATAATCTTGCGCTTTTGCTCGGGGTCGGTGACACCCTTGAGGTCGCTGAAGAACTTGTCTGAGGCATCCACGCCTATGACATGAAGTCCCAGTCCATGATAGGCAGCCATGACCTTCTGGAACTCGTTTTTGCGCAACATACCGTGGTCTACGAAGATGCAGGTCAGATGGTCACCGATGGCCTTGTGGAGGAGCGTGGCGCAGACGGAGGAGTCCACGCCGCCACTTAGGCCGAGGATGACGCGGTCGTCGCCTATCTGATGGTGGAGCTCGCTGACCGTGCTCTCCACAAAGGAGGCGGCGCTCCACTGCTGCTTGCTCCCGCAGATGTCTACGATGAAATTATGCAGCAACTGCTTGCCCTGTAAAGTGTGGTACACCTCGGGGTGGAACTGTACGCACCATACGCGCTGCTGCTCATTGGCAAAGGCGGCATACTTGACGTCGTCGGTCGAGGCGGCAAGCTGATAGCCCTGAGGAATGGCTGTAATCGTGTCTCCATGGCTCATCCAAACTTGTGAGTGCTCATCGAAACCCTTGAAGATGGCGCACTGAGTGTCGATGTAGTCCAGATTGGCACGTCCGTACTCGCGTGTGCCGGTCTGCTCTACACGTCCGCCCTGGCTGTATGAGATATACTGGGCACCATAGCAGATACCCAGTATAGGGTAGCGCCCCAATATGCGGGACAAGTCGAGCTCGAAGGCCTCCGCATCGTGGACCGAGTAAGGGCTGCCGCTGAGTATGACTCCTATGACAGAGGGATCGTCTTCCGGCATCTTGTTGTACGGCAGGATTTCGCAGAAGGTGTCGAGTTCCCTGACTCTGCGACCTATCAGCTGCGTCGTTTGGGAGCCAAAGTCGAGGATAATGATTTTTTGTTGCATGAGAGATATGATTTTCTTGTATGCCTGCAAAGTTACGAATTAGCGAGAGAAGTGCAAAAAGATTTTGCACTTCCGAGCGTGAGTAAATTATTTAAAGTTACGAATAAGCGGATAGAAAGGCGGAAAAGAAAATGAAATTTTCGTTTTACGGCTTTTCCGAGCGGCGATCTTAGGCTGCCCTTAAACCACCCTATAACTGCTGTAGGCTCCGCAACATCTCCGGAGCGGCTGCCAGCGTCTCCGGTTTGCCCACGTCGAGTATGCGCAGTCCCGGGTAAGTCATGCCCTTGATGACCAGGCGGTCGCAGCTCTTAATATAAAAGTCGATGATGGAGAACACGTCTGGCCATCCCGCCATCTCGTCAATCACGCGAGGAGCCACCACGTGGATGCCCGCAAAGGCAAGCCGGCTGCATTTGCTGACGTCGAGATTCTGATAAGGCGTCTTCACCTCGCCGGTAGAAATATTGGTCCAGCCCGACAGCCTCATGTCATCGTCAAAGAGCAGATAGCGCTGCGTCTGGCGATTGCTGACGAGAACCACAGCATCGACGCCTTGGCAGGCACTGTACAACTGGGACAGGTCCGCATTGTCCAGAATATCGACGTTGTGGATGAGTATCGGTTGTCTGTCGACTGCTTGGTAGAGCTGCCTCCCCGCCTTTTTGAGTCCACCGCCCGTATTGAGCAGCAACTGGCTCTCGTCGCTGATGAAGATCTGCAAGCCATCCCGATGATAGTCCCTGAGCCAGTCCACAATCATCTGGGCGAAGTGGTGGACATTGACGATGACAGTGCGCACGCCGAGACTGTACAGGCGGTCGAGCTGCAGCTGAAGAAGCGGGGTGCCGTCTACCTCGACGAGCGCCTTAGGGCGAGTGTCAGTCAAGGGACGCAGGCGCGTGCCCTTGCCAGCGGCAAAAATCATGGCAATCATGGGCAAAACCGGATATTAATGATAAATACTACTGCAAAATTAGCGATTATTGCCCGTCCCGTCCGCCTCGGCCGCAATAAATCTCCGATGTCGGCCGAAAAAAATATCCGTGTCCCTCCAGCGGTCGAACAAGAAGAAGGGCTTTTTCTCCCCTTCCCTCAGCCAACGGAAGAGTGCGGCTCTCCGCTTATTTTGCGGCAGGAGCACAAAAAATGACGCATAAGAGCAGACTTCGGGATAAATTATTTACTTTTGTAGGAAATATCCGCTTCTCGCATGAGTATAGACAGCCGACAAGAGATATATGAATTTCAGGTCAAGGCGATTACCTCCGGCACTCGGCTTGGCGACACTTATCTCCTGATACTGCAGGAGAAGGGAGGCGAGCGCATCTTTGCCCTGCCTATGGATGCCGGAGAGGCTGAGATGATGACGGCCCTGCTGCAGGAGCATCAGTTCACGGCCAAGCGCCTGGTCGAGGGCTTCAAGCAGCTGCTATTTTACACAGGCCTTGTGCTCGAGCGCGTGGTCCTGTCGGCGATTGAGAACGGCCACTATCTGGCCTATCTGGAGCTCAATCACGACGGCGAGGCCATCGAGAGCATCATCGACGCCACGGCCGGCATCATGGTCGCCCTGGAGACGAGAGCGCCGATTTATGTGGCCAATACGCTGATATCGCCTGATGCGGAAGCCGGCCGCGGCACTTATATGCTACCCGTGGGGGCCCTGAGTCTCCATGTGCTCCGCGAGGCGCTTGATGATGCCATTGACAATGAACAATATGAAATAGCAGAGATGCTGCGCAATGAGATAAAACGCCGGTCATGAAGGAGACACGCTATTTTTATTGCCCAGACCCCGAGACAAGCCGTATGCTGCCCCTCGAAGAGGCGGAGCATGCTGTCAGAGTGCTGCGGCTCAAGACAGGTGACGCCATCTGCGTCACTGACGGACAGGGCCATCTGTATGACGCCGAAATCACGCTGGCAACACGACATGAATGCGCCTTCCGCATCGTTGCCACCCATGCGCCGGCTCCGGGCTGGAAAGGACAGATCTGGATAGCCATGGCGCCGACCAAGAATATGGACCGCATTGAATGGCTGGCAGAGAAGGCGACTGAGATAGGCATAGACCGTCTGAGTTTCCTCCGCTGCCGATTTTCAGAGCGCACGGTCATCCACACCTCACGCATAGAGCGCGTCGTGCTCTCGGCGGTCAAGCAGAGCCATAAGGTCCGGATTCCCCAGATAGACGAGCTCATGCCCCTCGGCGACTTCATCAGCCAGCCTGCCCCTGAACTGCGGTGTATAGCCCACTGCTACGACAATCTGGAACTGTGGCCCGACGGCATGACTTATCTGCCAGACCTACTGCAGGCAAATCCGCAGACAGACAGCCAAGTACTCGTAGGACCAGAGGGAGACTTCTCCGTAGAGGAGGTGCAGGCAGCTATAGCCGCAGGCTATCACCCTGTATCCCTGGGCCGGAGCCGATTGCGCACAGAGACGGCAGCGTTGACCGCCGTAATGATGATGAGCATCTACAACCGCATATCCTGATAATCAATCAGAAAACGTTTTTTATTAAACAAAAAAAATAATATTCATTATGCAAAAACTCACTCAGCTCTATATAGACTACGCCGGTGTGCCGCCTGCCAGTATCGAGGAATTGCCCCAGTCGGGAAGCCAACGCAAGTATTTCCGATTTCACGCTCCGGAAGGCATCGACCCGCAGACTGTCATCGGCGTCATCGGCTCCTCGCTCGAGGAAAATGACACCTTCATCTATCTGACTGAGCACTTCAACCGGCGCAAACTACCCGTGCCCCGCATACTCTCCGTCTCTGACGACCACATGCGATATCTGCAGACGGACCTCGGCACCGTCTCCCTCTACAAGGCGCTGGAGACAGGACGACGCCTCGGCGGAAGATATAATCTGGAGGAAAAGAATCTGCTCAAACGCACTATCGCCAAGTTGCCAGAGATGCAGCTGAGAGGTGCGAGAGGACTGGATTTCAAACGCTGCTATCCAGTAGAGTCTTTTGACAAAAACAGTATTCTCTTTGACCTCAACTACTTCAAATACTGCTTCCTCAAGACGCTCGAGATAGACTTCAATGAGCTCAAGCTCGAAGCCGCCTTCCAACTTCTCGCCACCGACCTCGAGCAGTGCAACGGACAAGCCTTTATGTATCGCGACTTCCAGGCACGCAATGTGCTGCTCTCTCCCGACAATCAGCCCTACTTCATAGACTATCAGGGTGGACGCCGAGGCCCTATAGAGTATGACGTGGCCTCCTTCCTCTGGCAAGCCTCGGCTCGCTATCCCGAGAAACTCCGCGCCGAACTGATCAACACCTATATCGACTCACTCAAGCA
Source organism: uncultured Prevotellaceae bacterium (assembly GCA_900316315.1). Lineage (GTDB taxonomy): Bacteria > Bacteroidota > Bacteroidia > Bacteroidales > Bacteroidaceae > UBA6382. The sequence goes on along the minus strand of ONCK01000002.1, from coordinate 35,869 downwards.
CTACACTGAGGTCAATGAGAAGGATTTGCGCAACAACTTGAAAAAGTTTGTTCTCTTCCGCCTCCTCCAGGTACTGGGAGCCTACGGTTTCAGAGGCTACTTTGAGCAGAAGCAGTACTTCATCGACAGCATACCGCCGGCTATTGACAATATCCGCAGCGGTCTCGCACACAACTTCTGCCCCTACCCTTACCTTGCCAATATCCTCAAGGAAATCACAGAGTTGCCCCAGTTCAACAAAGCCGAACCGGCCGCGCCCAAGCGCAAAGACGGCTTCAAGACCTCGACCTCATCCATCTACAAGCCCAATCCCATTGACGGCCAGGCGACCTTCTCCAAGTACGACGGCAAGGGGCCACTGGTGGTCAGAGTCTTCAGTTTCAGCTTCCACAAGGGCATACCGGAGGACGAGAGCGGCAATGGCGGAGGTTATGTGTTTGACTGCCGCAGCACGCGCAATCCGGGACGCTATGAGCCCTACAAAAACCTTACCGGACTCGACGAACCGGTCATCAGATTTCTCGAGGACGACGGAGAGATCATCACCTATCTCGAGTCTGTATACAAACTCGCGGATATGCACGTGGAGCGCTATCTGCAGAGAGGCTTCACGGACTTGATGTTCTCCTTCGGATGCACCGGCGGACAGCACCGCAGCGTCTACGCCGCCGAACATCTGGCTCACCATCTCAACGACAAATATGGCATAGAGGTACACATCTGCCACCGCGAGCAGAAAATCTCCACCATTCTCATGCCGCGTAAGGAAAAAAGGAAAGAGTAGTCCCCCTCTCCTCCTTAGACTTATTTACAAGCCGTCTGATAAGCGTCGGGACGCGGCACAGCTTCCCTTCTGTGGAAGTCGTCTGCCCTCTTCGGAATCCGTCTGTCTCTCTTTGTCGGAAGTTGCTAGCTGCCTTTTCTCAGAAGCCGCTTATCCTCCTTGCCGGAAGTTGACAGCCGCTCTTTCTCGGACGCCGTTTGCCTCCCCTTTCCGAAAATTGGCTACCGTCTCTTCTCAGATGCCGTCCTGCGTTTTCACACGTTCATTGTAATTCTCTTGGGAAGGCAATACGCCCAGTCTCACAGTCTCCGAATGCCATCCGCGCCCATGTTCGGCAGTCTATTGGAAAATAAGCCTTCATGCATACATTTAAATATAATAACCGCACAGGCTGGAGACTGCATCATGGGGCGAGACGCTTATTCCCCAAGATAACGTCCGAATATCTGCTCAGACAAAACCGACGAGCATCCTTAAGTCTTCTCATTTAGTCTCTTGTCACACGAGTTGATACCTTCGGTTTGCATCTGCATAAGGAGAGACAAAATTTGCACAAAAGAAGTCCTCAAAAATTGCATTATGATACGAATTTTGTATTTTTGCAATCCAAATTCAAAAGAAGCACAAGTAATCATGAGCAAATTGATCAAACCGAAAAACTATAAGCCTCTACTCAATATCCATCAAAATGAGTTGGCCATAAAGCTCATCAAGGAGAGTTTTCAGCAAAATTTGTCAACAGCCTTAAAGCTTCACCGTGCCACAGGACCGCTCTTTGTGCTCAAAGGGACCGGCATCAATGATGACCTTAACGGCGTAGAACGCCCCGTCTGCTTTGGCATCAAGGATATGGGAGACAAACAGGCCGAAGTCGTACACAGCCTGGCCAAGTGGAAACGCCTTACTCTCGCCGCTCAGCATATCAAGCCTGGATATGGCATCTATACAGATATGAATGCCATTCGCGCCGATGAGGAACTGGACAATGTGCACAGCCTCTATGTCGACCAGTGGGATTGGGAACAGGTGATCACTGAGGACCAACGCAATCTGACTTACCTGAAGACGGTCGTCAAAGCCATCTACTGCTCCATGCTTCGCACAGAGTTTAATGTCTGTGAACAATATGCCCAAATTACGCCTCGTCTGAGTCCGGACGTGACCTTCATCCACGCAGAGGAACTGCGTGAGCGCTATCCGGACAAATCGCCCAAGGAACGGGAAAATCTGATTACTCAAGAATACGGGAGCGTCTTTATCATCGGCATAGGCGGTTCCCTCGGCGATGGTAAGCCTCATGACTTACGAGCCCCAGACTACGACGATTACTCCACCATCGCTCCGGAAAACGGGAGACCGGGCCTCAACGGTGACCTCCTCGTATGGAATGATGTACTTGGACAGTCTTTGGAGATCAGTTCGATGGGCATCCGCGTCGACAAAACGGCTCTCTTGCGCCAGCTCAAGAGTTCGGGCAAAGAAGAAAGACTCCAGCTCTATTTCCACAAAAAGCTCATCAACGGAGAACTCCCGCTCAGTATCGGTGGAGGTATCGGACAGAGTCGACTCTGCATGTTCTTCCTTCACAAGGCGCACATCGGCGAAGTACAGGCCAGCATTTGGCCAGACGATATGCGCATGCAGTGTGAGCAGATGGGCATTGCCCTAATCTGATATTCACCCGAAGCCTCAGATTTGATTATAGATTAAGCCCTGCTTCCCAATATTTGGCAAGCAGGGCTTAATCTATACTTGTTCTCTTTAGGTAATTGCCGGTAGCTGAGATGATCAAAGGCTCCGCAAATTCCCCTCTTCACACAAAGGAATTAGAGAATATTAGTTTCCGTTGTAAAGCAGCCACGCCTCTTTGCTGTTGACATCAGAGGAGTAGTTGGCACGCATCTGGTTGCGGCTTTGTACTGCAGCGGCCTTGTCATCTGAAGTAAAAGCGATAACGCGATAAAACTTCACATTGGGATTGTAAACTATCTGAGCATCATAGCCGCGCTCCTTAAGCACGGATTGGCGGCCCTCAGCATTAGCCTTAAGAGAGAAGCTTCCACTTACTACGCTGTAGGCTTTGAGTCCACTGCCACTGACGAGCTGTACACTCTCCTTGCGAACCGGCTCATTGGCCACATCGGAAGTTGTAGACGAAGGCTGAGGCGCAGTCTGAACCGGAGAGATCTTGACATCCTGAGAATTGTCTTCTGCTACTGCCGTCTGATTATTTGCGGCTTGGGCCTGCGCTTTTTCGTAAGCCTTCTTGTAGGCACTTTCACTTGACTTACATGAAGTAAACATGGCTACTGAGCAAAGGGCAATAGCCAGGATCGAGGTACGGTTTAATTTGTTTGCAAACATATTGATAAAAAAGTTATTTCATTTCTCAGGCAAATTTACAGTTTGTTTCTATGTTAACCGTTCTGCAGAAGTTAAAAATCACTAATCTTTCTCTTTTTCTGACTTTTGTCACTCGAAAAGAATAATTAATAGCGGATTTTCTCATTTTTTTCAGAATAAAATATTCGTCATTGACAAAAAAGTAGTAGTTTTGAAGCCAAGTAAGAATATTAAAACGAATAGCGTTATGAAAAATGGTATCAACGTCTTTGCCGCAGTATTAGGCGGTGTAGTCATCGGCTTCACATGTGGATTATTGTTCTCACCTGAAAAAGGAACAGATCTTCGTGCACGTATTAAAGAAGCCATCAAAGAAAGAGGCATCAAGCTCAATCGCAAGGAGATGGAAAATCTCGTTGACGATATCACCGATGAGCTTAAGACTGAGGAATAGTTAGTGGCAGACAGGCTGATTAACTTCTTTGGCTATTTATTCCTTCGATTTTAGTATGATGTCTCGTTTGCTATGCATTGTCAAACGGGGCACTGGAACAATCGGTATATCCGCATAATAGAAACGGGACATATCAGATAATTGCATTCGGATAAAACTCTTCTAATAAAAGATGGCTACCACAGACGAGTTGATTGTCAAACTTATAGCTTCTGTCAAGCGCTATGCGGGACTTCGAGGACGCTACATCAAGCTTGATCTCTCTGAGAAGTTAACCCTCCTTCTCACTGTGCTTATCCTAGGTGCGGTTCTTTTTGTCATCGGACTTATCGCTGTCATTTTCTTGTCTCTTACACTATATGCCGCATTACATGCATGGCTTGACAGTGCGTGTGCAGCTTACGCTATCGTGGCGGGTCTTTTCATAGCTTTCTGTCTGCTCATCTACGCAATGCGTCAACGATGGATTGTCGGTCCGCTTAGTCGTTTTTTTACACATTTACTCTTAGACCAAGAAAATGAAAAATCTCCACGCCAAGACTAGTCAATCTTTGTCTTCCATCGAGGGTCTCCGTTTACAGAAAGTAGAGACACTTAGGATGCTACATGCTGAACGCGAGACGATGGATTATTTATCACGCCAAATCCTCGCGCCTTATCGTGAGGCCCGAAAGCAGATGGCCGATACTCCGCCCCACTCTATCTCACGTACAATCAGAGGAGCACAATATGCTTATCGAATACTGAAAGGTGTCTACTCCATATTCAAGGTATTACGTTAGGCTTAATCAGAAAAAATAAAAGGCGACCGAAGCCTAACGCACGGCATTAATGAAATAAAAGTAGACTTGTGCTCATTGTGTCATATGAAATAGTTTTCATTGCCTTGAGGCCAACAATATATGCACCTTCTCTTCGCAAGACGATAGGAAATGTAAATATTGTTCACAATCAGAGGAGCAGCATCGGCATATATCATCGTGCATGGTGTAGAGGCGTTTTCTACTTTATTTCAAAAGATTAACTACTCGAGGAATAGCTGAGTAGACAAATATTCGTAATTTTGCGCCATGGGACGCATATTGGCACTCGACTACGGGGCTCGGCGCACCGGCATAGCCGTGACAGACCCATCTCGCATTATTGCCGGCGGACTGACCACCGTCAAATCCGCAGAGCTTATTCCTTATCTCGCAAGCTATTTCGCCAGCGAAGAGGTTGACTTGGTCATTATCGGTCGCCCCACACAAATGTCCGGCGCGCCCTCTCCCAATCAAGCCAATATTCAACGCTTTATGAAACAATTTGCCCGGCAGTTCCCCCACGTGCCGGTGCAGAGTTACGATGAGCGTTTTACTTCGGTACTGGCTCATCAGACGATTCTTCAGAGCGGAATTGGCAAAAAGGCAAGACAGAACAAATCCCTCGTCGATGAAATTAGCGCCACTATTATTCTCCAGTCTTATCTCGAATCACTAAGAAAACAAAAATCCGCTGAAAATAAAATCTAAGATATAAAGCATTTCCATAAAAATATACCATGATACTACCCATTTATATTTACGGCCAGCCCGTCCTTCGAGAGGTCAGCAAAGATATTGATCCTGCAGACAAAGAGCAACTTCTCCAGTTGACTCAGAACATGTATGACACTCTTGCCGCATCCGGCGGTATCGGGCTTGCAGCTCCACAGATAGGCAAGGCTATACGCCTCGTTGTCATTGACCTCGATATAATCAGCGACGATCTACCCGAATACAAAGGCTTCCGTCACGCATTTTACAATGCCCATATTCTGGAGTATTCAGAGGAGACAGAGGAAATGGAAGAGGGCTGCCTCAGCCTCCCGGGTATTAGCGAGAAGGTCAAACGTTCCGTTCGTATCCGCGTTAAGTATCTGGACGATCAGTTCATGCCCCACGAGGAATGGGTCTCTGGCTATCTTGCCCGCGTCATGCAACACGAATTTGACCACCTTGATGGAAATGTGTTCACCGATCACATATCTCCCTTCCGTCGGCAGATGATAAAGAGCAAACTTAATGCCTTTCTGAAAGGCAAAGCACGTTGTTCTTACAAGGTCAAGACCATACGCAAATCTTGAGACACCACCTTTTCATTTTACTGCTGGCTTTGCCCCTACGCCTTTGCGGGCAGACAAATACTGATGGGGTAATCTCTATCGGTAAGAGCGCTCTATATTACGAGGACTACGCTCTGTCCATCCAGTATTTCAATCAAGCCATCCAGGCTAAGCCCTACCTTTATGAGCCCTACTACCTGCGAGCAGTAGCCAAGTATTATCTCGGAGATTATCAGGGAGCAGTGGCGGACTGTGACGCCTCCATAGACCGCGATCCGTTTATTGATGAATGTTTCAGACTCCGGGCCATATGCAATATCATGATAGGACAATATGCTTCTGCTATCCCTGACTATCGTCTCCTTATCAGTCGCCATGCTGACAACCGGGATTACTGGTATAATGCAGTACTCTGTCTGGCCCAACTCGACAGTCTTCGCCAAGCAGATCATATGCTGGATACAATGCTAAGCAAATGGCCAGACTATATGCGCTGTTATTTGCTTAAAGCTCAGATCGCGATTCAACAACGTGATACAGTCTCCGCCGACACGCTTCTGGACCATGCCTTACGTCTTGATCCGCACGAAGTAGACGCATGGTCTGCCAAAGCAACACTACTTATGCAACGGGAAGACTATCACAATGCTGAACATGCATATGATAAAGCAATTCTCCAAAAACCGAAAGATGTCGGATTTTACCTTAACCGAGCCCTTGCACGCTATCGTCAGAATAATCTCCGCGGTGCCATGGAAGACTATAACATTGCTCTTGATATCGACCCGGACAATTATATCGGTCATTATAATAGAGGCCTTCTTTGTATGCAAGTCGGTGAAAATAATGCAGCTATCCTGGACTTTGACTTTGTCCTTGGACGCAAGCCTCATGACCGCCTTGCATTATTCAATCGTGCAACTCTCTCTGAAGCTACAGGAAACTATCGAGCAGCCATCCGCGATTATACCACTGTGCTTCGCCAATACCCTCACTTTATCACGGGTTATCAGCATCGAGCACGTTGCTATCGTCTTATTGGCGATCAGCGCCATGCTCTACAAGATGAGCGACGTGTCTATATTGCCCAACTCGACAACATGTTTGGTACACACAAACGTCCCGCGGCTCATGCAACTCGTAAACAGCAAGACGAGGACATTGATAATTATCAAAAGATAGTAGTCAGTAATGATGAGAAGGATATTGCCAAGTTTTACACAAGCGATTATCGTGGCCGAATACAAGACAAACAAGTCGCAGTACAATTGCAGCCCCCTTTCTTTATCTCTACACACAGCGCTCCGAGTGGGCTTGTACAACTCACGCCATATGCAGATTTTGTTAATCAGTATAATGAGAAACACCATATTCCGCATACTATCTATCTTACAACACGCGACACCCCTCTCTCCGCTGCAGACATTGAAGACATACATAAAGAGTCTGCGCATCTTAGCGACAAGTCTTCGGATTTGCTTTCGCGTGCGATATACTGTGCTCTTGAACATGATTACCAATCCTCACTTAAATTCTTAGATAATAAGCTTAGCAAATCGCCTCAGGATATTTTTTCGCTATTCCTTCGTTCAACTGTGCGTGCACGTCAAGCTTTTAGCCACCAGACTACAGCCGTTGCGGAAAACTCCGTTATTCCGTCTCACAATACTGGAAAAGCGATGCCCTTCACTTTGGCAATTCGTGACTTAGATTACGCCATCAGTCTATCCAATCACACTGCATGCCTATATTATAATCGCGCATGCTTGCGAGCCGCCATTAATGAGCTTACAAGTGCAATTGATGACTTTACACAAGCAATTAAACTTAATCCTGAGCTTGCAGAAGCTTACTACAACCGCGGTATACTTTATGCAAATCAAGGCAACTATACTCAAGGTTTTCAAGATCTCGGAAAAGCTGGTGAACTCGGTCTTTACACAGCCTATAGTCTCATTAAGCATTACCGTCAGGAAGCTGCTGAGGCTAAGCAACAAAAACATTAGATTTGATCTCATTCTAAAATATTTAATCTAGGATTAAATTCTCGTGAGTAAAGGAATGCAGTATCTTGACAAATGGCTCAGAAAATTATAGAATATAGAAAGATCTGAAGATATAGGATAATAGCCATCCGCTTTTACATATTGCATAAGGCCTATTTTTGCTATGAGGCACAATGAAACAGGTGCTACTTAGTGTTCACTGAATTAATATAGGGACATGGGGACTGTAAAGAATTTTAACTTGTATTCTCTGTTCCGAAATGATAATATGAAGCCAGAAGTCGATATTCTCAAAAAGGCGAAGACAAAGTTTCCTAAGGAACTTCATCACGTTCTTGACAAAGTAGCACATTCCTGTCCAGCATTCAGCTGTATTGGGAAGCTTGGTCGTATGTTGTCGGCTCTGTAGATTCTCTTGCCGGTGCCGAAGGAGCATTCGACTTCGTTTCTGTCCCCGATGGCCTTGGCCATGTTGTCGTAATATTCGGGAGGTCTGGGCTCTTTGGGAGGTCTGCCGAGAGGCTTGCTGTAGGCCTTTATCTCATTGTCTTTCAAGAAGTTCCTGCTAACCTTATTCATATATATCTTGTCAGCGAGGATGGTAGCCGGAAGGCAACCGAATCGCTGTTCAAACAAGCGTGTGGAGCTCCAAGTCGGAGCTTTCGTTATATGCGTCCCAACTATGATGGTCGATGAACGAGTAACCATTGTAGACGCTTACGCCTATCTTGGCGCCGAACTCGACCTTTGCCTTCGCCTTGCCGCGGACTATGGGTCTTATGTGAGGCTGAAAGATGCTGACGATGCGGTTGGCACAAGTGTGCGTTCCATTGGTGAGCATCTCCTATTGCTGGGCATACATATCAAAGGTGGCGTTGAGCGTATGCCGCTCATGGCTTGTCAGAAGAGCCTTGCTGCCCGTGTAACTGACAAAAAGCTCAACTATCTGTTTGAGCTCCTTGTTCAGGCAACCAAGCATGTAGGACTTGGTCCGGCGTACAAGCTCGCCGCCCTTCTTTTTCATCTTCACAAGTACGAGATAGGCTCTGCGGGCATCCTGTAGGACGTGCGCCGGGCACTAATCTTCAGTGCCTTGCAAATGCTATGCATGTATCTGTCCACGACCTTGCAGCCGTCATGGATGATGTCAACATCTACGGGGTAGCGTACCTCCGCGTTGGCACATGTGGCGTCCATCTTCAGCACTCCCTTATGGAGCCTGCCCTTAGAGTCTGTGAACTCCTTGGCGAAAGGGTCCTCCTCTGCGCTATCTTCCTTACTCTCTTCCTTGGTGGCTCCGTTGTCATTCTTGGCCCCGGCATTCCCATTGTCGTCCTTGTCCTTGTGCTGCTCAGCTTCGACCTTGCGCCTTCTCTGCTCTTCAAGCAAGCGGACGGTCATATCGTTTATCTCCTCTTCGGTGATGCGCTTGCGGACTGTGACGAACAGCGAGGAATCGAAAAAAGGTTGGTCTGTCAACTCCGAGAGACCACACATGTATTGCATGTAGGGATTCTCCTGAAGGATCTTGATAGTCTCCTCGTCAGAGAGATTCATCTTGTGCTTGATAATCATCGCGGCAATGATCATCCGGGCCGGCTTGTTGCCTGCGCCCTTGTCTTTATTATGCAGTCTGGAGTTGTAGATCCTCTCAAGTTCGGCCCAAGGAAGAGTATCGCCGAGTACGACCCAACGGTTGGACTTGTCCAGGTTGTCAAGCGACGACCTGAAAATGTCAAGCGTCAATTGTCTGTTTTTATTCTGCGACGTATACTTCATCTTCTGTTTCCTTTAACACCACAAAGACACAAACAAAATGTTAAATCACCAAACAAAAAACGATGCTATTTATTGAATATAAGAACATTACGCTTGTTCAGTGAACACTACTTAGTAATCGTCATTTATAAGAAAATACAAATGCTTTTTTGCGCAACTGGGATGTCTTTGAGCGTATTCAATACTTGATTGCTCACATCTTAGCGGCCTTGTTTGTTTCAGTAGAAACTAAGAATATTCTACTTAGATTTGACACAAAATAAGCGAGTTACACATTAGAAATGTGTTTTAATGCGTTTATTTTTAGTTAAATAGTATTAGTATTCGTCTCGGGTCGTTTCTTAAGTTGTCAAATCAGATAATTTTGTGTTCGAAGAAAAATAGAATGAATATCGACGAGATTCTTATGCAGCTCCGTCAAGGACATGTAGATGCAGTTATTCAGCAAATTGAGCACATAATTGCTGATTTGACTTCATCCACGACGGATCAAAAACCGACAGATGTTCAAGTCGACCAACTTTACTATCTTCTTGGCAAGGCTTATCAGAAGCAGGGAAACTGGCAGTTAGCCATTAATAACTATCTCGAAGCGATATCAATTAACCCACAATCGCCAGCTCAGCAGGCACTTGAGATAGCCAACCAAATACTTGACTTCTACTGTAAGGATATATATGGACAATAATATAAAGGATATAAAAAATATGAATCAAGGAGCCATTGTCATAGATACATGCCGTTGCAAAGGGTGTTCCCTTTGTGTGGAAGCATGTCCCTTGCACATCTTACGTCTAGCACCCAAGCGCGTCAATATTAAAGGATACCCTTATGCAGAGCAAGTCAATGTTGAGCAGTGTACGGGATGTGCTAGCTGTGCTATCGTATGTCCGGATGCATGCATCAGTGTTTACCGTGTCAAAGTAAAAATGTAAATAAATAATATAAATGAATCTGCAAAAATACGCCTTGATGAAAGGCAACGAAGCACTTGCCCATGCAGCTGTACGCTGTGGCTGCGATGGCTACTTCGGCTATCCCATCACTCCTCAGTCGGAGGTTCTTGAAACTCTTTCTCTACTCAAGCCTTGGGAGACTACAGGTATGGTTGTGCTACAAGGAGAAAGTGAAGTCGCTGTAGTCAATATGCTTTATGGCGGCGGAGGTACAGGCAAGCGCGTCATGACTTCATCATCAAGTCCAGGAATTGCCCTGATGCAAGAAGGTATATCCTATATGGCAGCGGCAGAAATCCCTTGCCTTATTGTAAATGTCCAGCGTGGAGGACCTGGTCTGGGTACCATCCAGCCTTCTCAAGGTGATTACCGTCAAGCTACTGTGGGTGGAGGTAACGGAGATTATCATATTCTAGTACTTGCACCTGATAGTGTACAAGAGATGGCAGATTTTGTTGATCTTAGTTTTCAACTCGCCTTCAAGTATCGCAATCCCGTCATTATGCTTTCTGATGGTGTTATCGGACAGATGATGGAGAAGGTCTGCCTCCCGCCCCAAAAGCCTCGCCGTACAGAGGAACAGATTTGGGAGGAGTGTTCTTGGGCTGTTAACGGTCACAATCTTAGCCGACGTAAGCCCAACATCCTTACCTCACTTGAGATGGATCCGCATGTAATGGAAGACCGCAACATAGCTTTACAACAAAAATATGAACGCATGCGCCAGACAGAGCAACGCAGTGAGAGTATATCGTGTGAGGATGCCGAATACCTTTTTGTGGCTTTTGGCAGTGTCGCTCGTATTGCAGAGGAAGCAGTTGGCAAACTGCGCCAGCAAGGAATCAAAGCCGGTCTTTTTCGTCCTGTCACGCTATGGCCGTTTCCCGAGGATAAACTACGCAGTTATTTGCCCCGTGTCAAAAAAATACTTGTTTGCGAGTTAAATTCTGGACAGATGATCTCCGATGTGCGTCTTGCCATTGATTGTTCGCGTCCCGTAGAACATTTTGGCCGCATGGGCGGTGTTGTGCCTGACTCTGGGGAACTCGTAGATGCGATGTTACACATTATCGGCTAACTATTTTATACTAGAGATATGGCAGACAGTGTAAACATACCAGATCCAACACAGAATCGGCCAACAGGAATGCACCACGTGCGTCCCAAGTATGATTCGCGCGCAATCCGTATATTTAAGGTTAGACAAGTGCTTAATATCATCTTTACCCTGCTTGTCATCATGACAATTGTTCTGTATTTTGTTAAACCCTTGCCTGACGGACTCCCATACTTCTTTTCATGCAGCTTTGCAGCCATTGCTATAAAAATGGTAGAAGTATTCATGCGTATTCAGACTCGAAACCGTAAAACCAATAACAAATGACGACTCAAGATATTATACGCCCGGAAAATCTCGTTGCTACCAAACCGCGTTTACTTAATGACTTGACCATGCACTATTGTCCGGGATGTAGTCATGGAGTAGTTCACAAACTGATTGCTGAGATTATTGATGAGATGGGCCTTGCGGAAAAGACCATTGCCATCAGTCCCGTTGGTTGTGCAGTATTTGCCTATCGGTACCTTGACGTAGACTGGCTTGAAGCTGCCCATGGACGTGCTCCTGCATTAGCATCGGCTGCTAAGCGACTGTGGCCCGATCGCCTTGTATTTACTTATCAGGGAGATGGCGATTTAGCCTGTATCGGTGCTGGCGAGACTATACATGCCCTCAATCGTGGTGAAAAAATCACTATTATATTTATCAACAACGCCATTTATGGTATGACCGGAGGACAAATGGCTCCTACCACACTTATGGGCATGAAGACCTCAACTTGTCCCTATGGTCGTCAGGCTGATCTTCATGGTTATCCCCTCAACATCACTGACCTCGCAGCTCAGTTGGAAGGCACAGCTTTTGTCTCGCGTCAAAGCGTTGAGACCGTCGGAGCTATACTTAAGGCTAAAAAGGCAATTAGGCACGCCTTTGAAAATTCGATGAATGGCATAGGCTCCAATCTTGTTGAGATTGTATCAACATGTTCATCCGGTTGGAAGACATCTCCAGTTCAGGCCAACAAATGGATGGAAGAAAATATGTTTAAGTACTACCATATCGGAGATATAAAGGATATTACAAAAGAGCAAAGTACGCATTAAGAACAGATTTTGTTATGAAAGAAGAAATTATAATATCCGGATTTGGCGGCCAAGGCGTACTCTCCATGGGTAAGCTATTGGCATACGCAGGCATGAAAGAAGGAAAAGAAGTAAGTTGGCTTCCTGCTTACGGTCCAGAACAACGAGGCGGAACTGCCAATGTTACAGTTATTCTTAGTGATCAAAAGATAGCCTCTCCAATTCTGTCCACTTACCATACGGCTATTCTTCTCAATCAGCCTTCACTTGACCGATTTCTACCCAAGATACAGCCAGGCGGCACCCTTATTTATGACACATACGGTATTGCCAAACCGCCTTCACGCCACGATATCAACATTTACGAAATCAACGCTATGGATGCTGCAGCCAAGCTCAAGAATATCAAGACCTTCAATATGGTTATCCTGGGCGGCCTTATCAAAGTCAATCCGATAGTAACAATTGATGATATCCGTACAGCACTCTACGAGACCCTACCAGAGCGACATCATCATCTGATACCGCTTAATGAAGAGGCTTTACGGCTAGGCGGGAATATGATCACCAAAGTCTCCTTTGGGATATAGAGTATACCTGGTTAAGCCAAATTTATTTTAAGCCTAATATCATTAGGTCTTTGATATGTTTATAATACTTTGGGGGCGTCTATGCTAAGTTAGAAAATGTGTCCACCAAGTTTGCCGCATTAATCAAAGTGCCAATATTAATACAGAAAGCGCAGCTCTACTCCTCAACAATCTTCGTTACAAGGTCGATGTATACGGGTAAATGATCAGAATATCCACCTTGATAACGATAGCCATTGTAGGTGCGAAAGGGAATGAGACGTCGTGTCATAGGATCTGTCGTCAGGATAAATTTGGGAGCATGTATCCGATAAGCAGTAGGACTTGTGTACAGTGTACGGGAACTGTCTAACAAAGATCCTGTGACAAAGATATGATCAAGTCGCTCCCAGTGACCTTGATAACAGTACGTGCCGTGCGGCCATCTCTTGTCATGGCCCACAGGGTATGCCAGATTGTATATCAATCGCTTATCAATCACCCCTTCACAAGGGCGTGCCTGCAATGTTTCCGTTATGGCTTGGCCCGTAGGCGGTTCGTTGAAATCGCCTAGTATGACCACTCGCGCACCTGTCTCCTGCTGACATATTGAGTCCACAAGAAACTTCACCATTGACGCTTCCGCTATGCGATAGCGCTCAGACTTACGGGCTCCAGAGACCTTGCTTGAGAAGTGGCAGACTATGACATGCAGTGTATCGCCTGTGAAGACGACACCCTTTGTATAGAGGACATCGCGGGTTGTGTAATCCGGCTCGCTATTTAGATGCAGGCGAAGATCGCGATGCTGACATAGTCGGAACACAGATGGCTGATAAAGCAAAGCCACATCAATGCCACGCGGGTCTGCACTCGCCGTCATCACGTACTCATAACCAGCTCTGCGCAAGACAGATCGTCTGGTCAAATCATGAAGTACACTGTCGTTTTCCACTTCCACCAAGGCAACCAAGTCTGGTGGCACTCCATTGGACATAGAGATAATCTCCTTGGCTATGTTTTGTTGTTTGCGCCAATATCTGGTAAACGTCCATCGCCGAGGGGACTCTGGCAGAAATTGTTGATCAGCCTTCATGCTGTCGTGCCGACAATCAAAGAAGTTCTCGCAATTGAGTTCACATATGCGTAAGCCACTTTGTGCATAAGACATCGCAAGAGCCGGAACAAGAAAGATCGCTGCAACCAAACGGCCAAGAAACAAGTAATGCATCGGTATGTCAAAAAAAAAGATAAAGAGATAGAATTGTTGAGGAAATAGTTTGTATCTTTGCAAATGAAATTATTAAGGAAAGTTGCCGGAGTGACCGATCGGGGCGGACTCGAAATCCGCTATACTCCTTGTGGGTATCGGGGGTTTGAATCCCTCACTTTCCGCAGCAGGACTGTCTACAGGGGCAGTCCCATTTTTTACCGTTTGTCCCCCTAAAGATCTGGTCCTTCATCCATTAGATCAGGCCGCAGACGGCGAGTACGCTCAAGTGACTGCTGAAACTCCCAGTCCTTGATCTTCGCATCGTTGCCACTCAGCAAGATGTCGGGCACACGCCATCCCTTGTAAACTGCAGGACGCGTGTAGATAGGAGCAGCAAGTAGGTGATCTTGAAAACAGTCGGAGAGCGCGCTTTGATCATCTCCGATAACGCCGGGCACAAGACGGGTTACCGCATCGACGATTGCGGCAGCGGCGATTTCACCTCCCGTGAGTACATAGTCGCCAATGGAGATCTCGCGCGTAATAAGGTGCTCGCGTATACGATAGTCTATACCTTTGTAATGGCCGCAAAGGATAATCAGATTGTTGAGCAATGACAATTCATTGGCTACAGGCTGTGTGAACTGCTCGCCGTCAGGAGAAGTAAAAATAATCTCGTCATAGTGGCGCTCTGATATCAGATGACTGACACAGGCGTCAATCGGTTGACACTGCATGACCATACCCGCAAAGCCTCCGTAGGGATAATCGTCCACACGGCGGTGCTTGTCTGTCGTATAGTCGCGGAGATTGTGTACATGGATTTCGACGAGTCCCTTGCGCTGGGCGCGCTCGAGTATAGACTCATGGACAAATCCATTAAGCATTTCAGGCAAGACAGTAATAATATCTATTCGCATGGCTAAATATCGGTATTAGGAGAAAATAACACGATGAAATCGTCCGTTGTTTTTACATGACAGACGAGTTATAGAGAGTAGTTAAACCCTAAAGATATCCATTCTTTGAATTGGACGCGATGCTCGCGATTGGCGTTGTACTGCGTATCATCAAATCTGGGATACAGATAGAGCTTGGACGAGATAAATTTGTTGATGGTGAAATTAAAAGTATTCTCCCATTCCATTTGTACTTTCTGATAATTGGTGAAATAGTAGATTCGACCCGTCCAAGAAAGTTCCTTGAGAATTTTCCAAGTATAGTTGACTGTGATATTAGAGCCATAATATTCTCTTAAATGATGGCGCGGCAGATTTCCATAGCGCTTTTCAAGCGCTTCGCGTGCCACATACTTGAGATCAAACGAAAGGGGCGCGATATTTGCAGAAAGAGACAATTTTGACTTAGAGTACTTGTACTCCATACCGGCGGATAGGACCGTCTCAAACGGGGACATGAAGTCGGAGTATATGGTATGGCTATTGGTATGATATTTAGGCAACATCTGCGTCCAGCTCTGCAAAGAGATGGAGTAGTACCAGTTCTTGATGGCACGAAGGCCAACTTTGTTGACCATGCGTATTTCGTCGGTAGTCGTCTGAAATTTGTGGACCGTATCTCCTTTGACCGTCTGGAAGCCTAGTTTGACGTCCAGGCTGTTTTCAAATATGACCTTATTGTTCTTATTATAGTTGAGTGTCAGATAAGCTGTCGCCAGGAAAGAGTTGCTGCTGTTGCCTCCTTTATACCAATTGGATGATATATAGTTTTGCATGAACTGGAGCGAATATCTTTGGGAGGTCGACCAGAAGTTTGGCCTATGACTGATGACCTGTACCGGCTCATAGACTTCCACAGGCTTTGAGGGCGTCACTTTGTCGGTAATCGCCACTTTACGGTTGACTTCAGATGGCAAGTCCTGGCGTATTCCCTGCTTTTCATCGATAGCAGACTGAGTGAGTCTGATGAGGTCAGGCCGAGTCGTGTAGAGGCTGGCAAAGAAGGAGTTAAGCGCCGTATTGACCCGCAGTTTCTGATCATAATGAGGCTGCAGAAGCGACGGTTTATTTATGGAGTCCACCCTTAGTCCCATCGCTTGGTCGACAGAGCTGTAGTAGAGCGTCGGCTGTACAAAGAGGCGGTAATAGTAGGGATTGACCAGCGGACGCTCGCCGTCGTAGACCCATGTCGAGTCGTAGTACACTCGCAGACGAGACAGAGAGTCGGCGTAGCGTGCAGCAATGGCCTGGGCCATACTGGGACTCGCGAAATGCGTATGGTGACGCTGGGCGACCACCGAAGTGGCTGCCAGAACAAGGCTGATGACAAGCAATACCCTACGCATATGATGACTAGGACTAAGTAAACAATTTGATAGATTAACCGAGTGCAAACTTAATCATTTGCGCTTAAATAGACCTTCAAAAAGCAACTTTTTTGGTCAGCGAGTCAATAATACCCTTAAAGCGAAAGTTAATCTGATAAAAATCCGTAACTTTGCATGCCGTAAGTCTAATAAAATAAGAAATCAATCACTTTACATGGATAAAAATACCATAATCGGCTTTATACTCATGGTGGCCATCGTCATGGGTTTTACTTACTTCTCCCAGCCCAGCAAGGAAGAGATCGCAGAGCGCAAGACACAGGACAGTATTGCCCAAGTAGAAGCTCAGAAACAGGCCCAAGCTAAGGCTCAGGCACAAGAGGCGGCAAAGCAGGCCGCCTCAGCAGCTACCCAGCCTGATACGACGACACTTTTCGGAGCTTGCAAGACAGGCAAAGGACAGATTATCACTTTACAAAACGAACTGGTTAAAGTAACGCTCAACACCCACGGCGGCGTCATCTCCTCAGCCGAGCTTAAGGGCTACAAGGACCAGCAGAAGCGCAATGTGATGCTTCTCTCCCCCCTGTCAACCAATATAGATTTCACCCTGGCGATGAAGGAGGAGAATCTCCACACCAAGGACTACACCTTCATCCCCTCGCAAGTGAGTGACAGCACCGTATCGCTGGCCTTGACGGCCAAGGACGGCAGCAGCCTCATCTTCCACTACGTCCTGCTGCCCCACTCCTATATGGTCAATCTCTCCATAGAAAGCCATGGCCTTGACCGATACATCATGCCTAGCATCAAGACCATCGGCATAGACTGGCAAGACACCATCAGGCAGCAAGAGAAGGGCTACGAGTTTGAAGCCCGTTATTCCCGCCTGACCTACAAGGATCAGGAAGGCGACATCTCCCACCTCAGCGAGACCAAGCAGGAAAATAAGGATATCGACCAATCGCTTGACTGGATTGCCTTCAAAAATCAATATTTCAGCAGCGTACTCATCGGCTATCAGGAGTTTTCTCATGTCAAGTTGTCCAGCGACCCGATGCCCAAGGGCTCCGGACGTCTCAAGTACTATCATGCCGAGATGGAGACCGCGTTTGACCCTTCCGGCCAGCAGCCCACCACTATGCAGATGTATCTCGGGCCCAATCAGTTCCAGCTCTTGCAGAAGATGAACAAGCTGAGCCTCGACAAGCGTGATCTCAAGATGGAGCGCCTTGTTGACCTCGGCTGGCCCCTTTTCCGATGGATCAACCGGTACTTCACCATCTACGTTTTCAACTGGCTTACCCAGCTGGGCTTCAGCATGGGTATCGTGCTCCTGCTGCTCACCATTTTGCTTAAGGTACTCGTCTATCCGACCACTCGCAAGAGCTACTTGAGCAGCGCCAAGATGCGTGTCCTCAAGCCCAAACTTGACGAAATCCAGAAGAAGTATCCCAATAAGGAGGACAGCATCAAGATGCAGCAAGAGATCATGCAGACCTACAGCATGTACGGCGTGAGCCCCATGAGCGGCTGCCTCCCCATCCTCATACAGTCCCCTATCTGGATTGCCATGTTCAACTTTGTGCCCAACGCCATCGAGCTGCGCGGGCAGAAATTCCTCTGGTCCAACGACCTCTCGACCTATGATGACGTCATCCACTTTAGCACCAATATCCCCTTCATCGGAGACCACATCAGCCTATTCTGCGTCCTCTTCTGCGCCTCCAATCTACTCTACAGCTGGCTCAATATGAAGATGCAAAAGGACTCCATGGTCGGTCAGCAAGCCGCCTCACAGATGAAGATGATGCAGTGGATGATGATGCTCATGCCGATTTTCTTCTTCTTCATTTTCAATAGCTACAGCGCAGGACTCAACTATTACTACTGGATTTCCCTGCTCGGCTCAGCCATCACCATGTGGTATCTCAAGTGGCGCACGGATGACAAGAAACTCCTTGCCAAACTCGAGGAGAATTATGAGAAGAATCGCAACAACCCGCAGAAGGTCAAAGGCCTTGCCGCCCGTCTCGAGGCTCTCCAGAAGCAGCAGGAAATGCAGCAGAAAAAATATGGTAAGCACTAGTTTCCCCATTCCAATCCTTTCACACACAAGATGAAACCCTCCATTTTCGCCATAAATATATTGATGATAACTTCCGCCATGCCCTTACAGTCCTATAGCAAGCCACTTACTCAAGACTTCATCGGGCGCAATACGACCATCCTCCGCGACGGTTCTGACCTCATGACTCCCGAGGCGCTCTGGGCAATGGGCAGAGTAGGCTCCTTCAGCCTCGCCCCCGACGGTCGACATGCCGTGTATCAAGTGTCCTACTATAGCGTGCCCCAAAACAAGAGCCACCGCGTACTCTATACCCTGAATCAGGACCGCCACGCCTCCTCATTGCTGACAACAAGCTCTGCCAATGAGTCCGATGCCGTCTATATCCATCAGGGCAAGCAGATCCTCTACTTGAGTAATCAGGGCGGCAGTAGCCAGCTCTGGCAGATGAATGCCGACGGGTCAGGACGCAAGCAGCTCAGCCAACTCGACCGTGACGTCGAGGGATTTCTCATCTCGCCCGATGAACACAAGATTCTGCTCATCATGCAAGTCGATGATACGACAGCCATCGAGCGCAAATACCAGGACCTTCCCCAAGCCAGCGGCATGGTCATCAACGAGCTGATGTACAAGCACTGGGACCACTTCGTGACCTCCGTTCCGCACCCCTTCATCGCTAATTTCGGTGATGAAGGCGTCAGCCACGTCCAGGATATCCTTAAGGGAGAGCCTTACGAGTGCCCCACGGCCCCCTTTGGCGGCATAGAGCAACTGTGCTGGAGTCCCGACTCCAAGCGGGTCGCCTACAGCTGCCGCAAGAAGGTCGCACGCAAGTACGCCACCAGCACTGACAGCGACATCTACCTCTACGATACTGAGACTGGACAGACGACCAATCTCTGCAAGACAGCAGACTTCCAGGAGCCGGCCACTGACTACACCCGTTCTCTCAAGGACCAAGCCATCAATCACTTGGACAAAGACCAGAATGTCGGCTATGACACCAACCCCCAATTTTCGCCCGACGGCCGCTACATCGCATGGCAGAGTATGGCCCGCGACGGCTACGAGAGCGACCGCAACCGGCTCTGCGTGTTGACCCTTGCCACAGGGCAAAAGCGCTACGTCACCGAGTCCTTCGAGAGCGGAGTCGACACTTATTGCTGGGGAAAAGACTCCAAGACTCTCTATTTCACTGGCGTCTGGCATGGCACATCCATGGTCTACTCCACCACCCTGCAGGGCTGCGTGCGCAAGCTCACCGACGGTATTTGGGACTACTCCATCTGCGGCTTGTCACACGATGGCAGCCATCTCATCGTCAAGCGCCACAGCATGAGCCAAGCTGACGAGGTCTACAGCATCCAGCTGGCCAAGAGCCACCCGGTCACCCAGTTAACAGAGGAGAATAAGTATTTTTACGACCATCTCACAATGGGTAAGGTCGAGGAACGCTGGATACCCACTGTCGATGGCAAGCAGGAGCAGGCTTGGATCATCTATCCACCCCACTTTGACTCCACCAAGACCTATCCCACCCTGCTCTACTGCGAGGGCGGGCCTCAGTCACCCGTCAGCCAGTTCTGGAGCTTCCGCTGGAACTTCCAGATTATGGCCTCCCACGGATACATCATCGTCGCGCCCAACCGCCGCGGCCTGCCCGGCTACGGCATGGACTGGCTGGAGGAGATCAGCGGCGATTACTCCGGTCTCTGCATGCAGGACTATCTCTCTGCCATCGATGAGGTGTCCAAGGATCCCTATGTCGACAAGTCCCGTTTGGGCTGCGTCGGCGCCAGTTTTGGCGGCTACAGCGTCTACTGGCTCGCAGGCCATCACAACAAGCGGTTCAAGTGCTTCATCGCCCACGACGGCATCTTCAATACCTGCCAGCAGTACGGTGAGACAGAGGAAATGTGGTTCCCCAACTGGGACCTCGGCGCCGCTCCCTGGGTGACTCCGGACGCCCCTGTCTACAAGGACTCTCCCCACCTCAGCATCGGCAAGTGGGACACGCCCATCCTCTGTATCCACGGCATGTGCGACTACCGTATCCTCCATTCCCAAGCCGAGGCCGCCTTTGCTGAGGCCCGCATGAGAGGAATCCCCGCCGAGCTGCTCCTCTTCCCCGACGAAAACCACTGGGTCCTCAAGCCTCAGAACGGCATCCTGTGGCAACGCACCTTCTTCCGTTGGCTCGACCGCTGGCTCAAGCCGTAGTGTCCGATGCGTCTGTCCATCCTCATCCCCACCCACAATGACGACTGCACGGCCCTAGTCAAGGCCTTGGCTGAGCAGTGTCGCCATGCTGTGGGTCTCGAGGACTACGAGATCGTCATTAGCGATGACGCCTCCTCAGCGCCCTTCTTTTCCGCTCTGCAAATGCGTCTCCACTCCTGTGCGGCCACGATTGTTGCACCTGCTTCTCCTGATGCATCCTCTCGCCTCCACATCATCCATCATGTCCATCCCGTGGGGCCCTCGCTCAATCGCCGCCTGGCTATACCCAATCTGCGCTACGACTACGTCCTCACCATCGACGGAGACGCAAGGATTACCTCTCCCCATTTCATCGACCAGTACATCCTCCACCGCGACGACGCTCCCGTCGTCTACGGAGGACTCACCACCTCCCCTCAGGACCTGCGCCCTGACAATCATCTCCGCTACGCCTACGAGAGAGCCACCTCCCGCTACCAATCCCTAAGCTATCGGCAGACCCATCCTTACGACCACTTTACGGCCTTCAACACTCTCTTTCACAAATCCCTGTTCAACCAAGTAAATTTCACCGACCAGCTCACCCAGTACGGATTTGAGGACACTCTCATGGGAGACCAGCTCCGCCGCCGGGGCATTGCCATCCGCCATATTGACAATCCCCTCCAGCATACCGGCATCAATAACAATGCCACCTTCGTGGCCAATACCGAGCTCGCCCTGCAAAATCTAACCTGTCTCCCCCGCTCCTTCCAGCAGCGCGTCCGCATCAGTCACCTTGCCCTCCGCCTCCAGCGACTCCACCTGCTCAGTCCTGTCCGCCTCCTCTACCGTCTCTCAGGCCCTGCCCTGCGTCGGCAACTGCTCAGTCCCAGGCCCAGCCTCCTCGTCTTTAAGGTCTACAAACTCACCTATCTCGCCCATCTCCTCCACTGTCACCACGCTGACAGGCAGACACTATAGAGGCGCCCCCGACCTATCGTCGAGAGCGCCCCCATGATATAAGATGCAGAACCTAACTTAACAGAAAGCAGGCCCTATTACTTCAAAGAAAAAGTAGGATTGTCTTCCTTTCCGGCTACATTGAGCTTGCCCTCACGGAGCAACCATCCTATAGCCAGATAAAAATCCTTACCTTTACGCAACTTAAGGCCCTTCATGATGGCCTTTTCATCTGTTTCACCATTTGCATTGAGGAACTCCCAGACCTGACCGGCGAGTTGTCCTGCCTTTTCTTCTAACATAAAACGTCTATTTTTAACTATTTGTGCAATGCAAAAATACGAAGAATTGTGTTCATACACAACATTTTTCGCCCAAAAGCGCACTTTTGGCTCCTCTTGTCGACCTTGCAGCCTCCTATCTTTTTCTCATTGCAAAGTTGACTTTTCAAAGCAGCCTCCCTGTCCTATCTAGGCGTGATACGCGCAGCCTAAGGCCGCCGCTTTGACAGGGGCGCAAGCTGGATAGGCAGCCAAAGGCTGCGCGGATTTTCGTCTTAACAGGAGTGGTCAATCCCGGCAGGACATGATACGTGGAGCCTTAGGCTCCCGCGCGGTCTTAGACCTTCCAAAAAGTTATATAAGAATCATTCCTCATCCCGTCAGCTCGGAAACACAAAAGAAGGAGAAGGCGACAGCCAAACGCAGCTTAAAGCAGCTGATCATCAAAGAATTACATTAAAATTAGATATTTTATAACTTACTCTGTATCAGTCGACAACAACACAACATCTAGTTCAAAATAAAATAAATCGGACCTAATTTAAAATAAGTCCGACCTTGTAGTGCAAACACGGTATGTTCTTCATCGAAGACGGTGCCCGTTTTATCCACTTACAGAAATTATCTATATAAAATTACTTATCCATACGCCAAATCCCGAAGTCTCAGTCTTAGTCGGATCAGCAGAGAATGGACCGATATACCAATTCATGTCAAACGGAGAAGAATTTTGAAATCGGCAGGAGATTTACAAGAGCATCCATTTTTTCCTCTCCCATCTATAGAGGACAGACAGCGCTACGATACAACACAAAGAGAAAAGGGACTTATCTCTCGTATCAGCTAAGATGACAGCCTATCATGAGGGTAAACGAACTTTGTACTGGAGCCTCCCGAAAGATATACACAGCTTGACCTGAGATATTTTTTTGACGTCATTGACAACCATCATCATCTCATCGCGACATTCCATCGAAGAGGTAAAGGAGCAACTGTACCCGGTATGTCCCCATGCTTGTAAAAGCACTAATTACTGTACGCTTCCACCTTCTCTTTGAGATGTGCGTGTGCGGCATATCATTTCTCACCCATGAATTCATCGGTTGATCCTCGTCCTGTCATTGCGAAGCAGCCAGGGGAATAGCGAAAAGGGTAGTCTGCGGATGTGGCCGACAATGAGAGGACAGAACACTGAAGCCTGGGCGGACGGTGATGAGGAACCGGTACAGAGGTGGAGGATGGGTCGCGGAAAAATTTGTCATGATGAAGCTGAGAAGGACGCTAAAATTGGAACTTTTTACTTTGATATGGGCGGGATTTGTCGTACTTTTGCAGCAATATGAAAAAGTCAAGTGTTCTGTCCTCGCCTACTCCTCGGAGCGAGCGGATGAATCCTTTACTTAAGCCCTTTGATACGCCACTGGAGTCGGTGCCGTTTGGCCAGTTTGACTTGGCGGATATCCGGGAGGCTATCGTCGAGGGTATACGCCAAGAGGACAAGGAAATCAACCGCATTACGGCGAACAAGGAGGATCCGACCTTCAGCAACACGCTGCTGGCAATGCAGCAGACGGGAGAGATATTGGACCGCGCGCTCAGCATCGTGGGCTGTCTGCTGGGCAATGCTTCGACGCCTCAACTGGAGAGTTTGGTGCAGGAGATGACACCGATGATCAGCGAGCACGAGGCGAATATTGACTTCAATAAGGACCTATTTGACCGAATCAAAACAATCTACACGCAGTCAGCGGCAGCTCCAGCAGAACAAAGGCTTCAGAAAGAGGAACAGGTCTTGCTGGACAAGGTGTATGAAGCCTTCAAGCGCAGGGGCGTGGACCTGCCGGCAAACAAGCAGCAGCAGCTGCGCCAGATATCGGTCGAGGGGAGCAAGAGTGCGCTCCAGTTTAGCCAAAATTTACTCCAGGAGACCAATCGCTTTTTTCTCCTCATCACCGACAAGCGGGAGCTCAAGGGCCTCACGGCCGAACAGCTGGACCGCGCGGCCCACACGGCCCGCGAGAGAGGTAAAAAGGGCTGGGCATTTACGCTGCAAGCACCGAGCTATACCCCGCTGATGTCCCACTGCGCCAACAGGTCGCTACGCCGCAAGGTGTGGATGGCCTACAATCACCTCTGCTGCCATGGCGGTCGCTATGACAACCGGGCGCTGGTCAAGCGGCTTGTCAACTACCGACTGGAGCGGGCCCAACTGCTGGGATATGACTGCTATGCGGACTTGGCCCTCCAGGAGAGAATGGCGGGTTCCAAGGAGCGGGTTGCCGACTTCTTGGACCAGCTCATCGACCGCTACAAGCCACAGGCGCTGAAAGACCGCAAGGAGCTCATCGACTTCGTTCATACGGTCGAAGGTAAGGACTTTGAGATGCGTCCGTGGGATACGACCTACTATTCTCACAGACTATACGTCAAGAAGTACGACTTTGACCCCGAGGTACTGAGGCCTTATTTCCAATTGTCCAACGTAATTCAGGGCGTCTTTGGGCTGGCGACGAGGCTGTATGGCATCACCTTTAAGGAGAATCCGACTATCCCGGTCTACGACAAGGATGTCAAGGTTTACGAGGTCTACGACAAGGACAGCAGCTATCTCGCGCTGCTCTATGCGGACTTCTTCCCTCGCGATAACAAGAAGAGCGGAGCGTGGACCAGCAGCCTGAGAGAACAGCACTTCGACGAGAAGGGCCAGGACGTACGTCCGCACGCGACCATCACGATGAACTTTACCAAGCCGACCTCAAGCAAGCCTGCCCTACTCTCTCTGAGCGAGGTGAGCACTCTGCTGCACGAGTTTGGCCACGCCCTCCACGAGATATTCAGCAAGGTGAGATTTGAAGCGCTCAGCGGCACCAATGTGTATTGGGACTTTGTGGAACTACCTTCGCAGATGATGGAAAACTTTGCAACAGAGCGGGACTTCCTGCGCACCTTTGCCTTCCACTATAAGACCGGCGAGGTCATTCCCGACGAGCTCATCGACAAGATCAAGGCAAGCCACACCTTTGGCGCTGCAGGCAGCTGTATGCGACAGGTGAGCCTGGGCCTACTCGACATGGCCTACTATACGCTCACGAAACCTCTGGAAAAGGATGTGATCGCCTTTGAAAAACAAGCTTGGAGCAAGGCAGTGCTGAAGAGCAACAGGCTGAAGGTCTGCATGACGACCCAATTTCAGCACATCATGACGGGCGGATATGCAGCAGGATACTATAGCTACAAGTGGGCAGAAGTGCTCGACGCCGACGCCTTCAGCCTCTTCAAACAAGAGGGTATCTTCTGTCGCGAAGTGGCCGGCCGCTTCCGCCATTGCATCTTGGAAAAAGGAGGTACGGAAGACCCTAACAAGCTGTACCGCGACTTCAGAGGGCAGGAGCCTACACCAGAAGCAATGCTGCGCCGCGACGGTATCTTGTGAAACAGCAATCATTGACCCAACATATTTTTGACAATGGAAAAGGACATGACCGACGAGGAGCTTAAGCAACGGAAGCTTGACGAAAGATATCTGAGAATGGCCCGCATCTGGTCAGAAAACTCCTACTGCAAACGACGCCAAGTGGGAGCTCTGATTGTGAAAAACAAGACTATCATCAGCGACGGATACAATGGGACGCCGTCAGGATTTGAAAATATCTGCGAGGACGAGCACAATGTGACCAAGGCCTATGTGCTCCACGCTGAGGCTAATGCCATCACCAAGATAGCCCGATCCAGCAACAACAGCGACGGCGCTACGCTCTATGTCACGGCTTCACCCTGTCTGGAATGCGCCAAACTGATCATTCAAGCGGGCATCAAGAGGGTCGTATATGGCGAGTTGTACCGACTGGACGACGGCATCAAGCTGCTCGAGCGCGCCCATATAGAGACACTCCTGCTCCAGCTCAAGAACTAGTCCCCATATAACAACAAACAAGACCTATATCTCATACCACTCAAAAGTACCACCCCTATAGATGAATAACAATAATTACTCCCGTTTCATCCCGCTTATTACGGCCATCAGCCTCATCGTCGGCTTGCTTATCGGCTCCTTCTACGCCAACCACTTCACCGGCAACCGACTCAGCATCATCAATACCTCGAGCAACAAGATCAACGATCTGCTGCATATCATCGATGACCAGTACGTCGACAAGGTCAACCTGTCTGACCTCGTGGAAAAGGCGATGCCGCAAATCCTCTCCGAACTGGACCCCCACTCCTCCTACACCTCGGCCAAGGACGTGGAGGAGGAAATGCAGGATCTCAAGGGGAGTTTTCCCGGCATCGGCGTGGTCTTTACCATTTATAGCGACACAGCACGCATCATCCGTGTGGTACGCGGCGGACCGTCGGACGAAGTAGGCCTACAGGCCGGTGACCGCATTGTGACGGTGGACGGAAAAAACTTTGTCGGAAAAATGCTGACTGATGACTATGCCATCTCCCATCTCAAAGGGCCTAAGGGTTCCAAGGTAAGACTAGGCATCCGCCGTCCCGGCGTCAAAAAGCTGCTCAGCTACACAGTGGTCAGAGACAATGTGCCCATCAAGAGCATCAGCACTGCCTATATGGTGGATAAGACGACGGGTTACATCAAAATAGACAGTTGGGGAGACACGACCTATCCGGAGCTACTCGTAGCGCTGGCGAAACTCCATCAGAGAGGATTTAAGAATCTCATCATCGACTTGCGAGGCAACCGCGGAGGATTTATGGCTCCTCCCATCAGGATAGCCAATGAGTTTTTGCCCAAAGACCGTTTGATCGTCTATACCCAAGGACGCAAATCGCCGCGATCGGAGTACACCAGCGACGGACGAGGCAGCTACCAGACAATACCGCTCATTGTGCTGGTCGACGAGACATCGGCATCGTCGAGCGAGATCTTCACCGCCGCCATCCAAGACAATGACCGCGGAACGATCGTGGGCCGGCGCACCTTTGGCAAAGGACTTGTGCAAGAGCCGATACAATTCCCCGACGGTAGCATGCTTCGGCTAACGATAGCCCGCTACTACAGCCCGTCAGGACGTTGCCTACAGAAACCCTATGTACAAGGCAAGGAGAGTGACTACCAGATGGACCTCCTCAAGCGCGCCGAGAAAGGAGAATATGTGTCAGCAGACAGCATCCATCTGAGCGGGAAGCGATACAAGACAAGGCTCGGACGTACGGTCTATGGCGGTGGCGGTGTCATGCCGGATTACTTCGTCCCGGAGGATACCTCAGGTGTCACCAGCTACTATATAGAGGCTGCCAGCCAAGGCCTGCTGGCCCAATATGCCTATATCTATGTCGACTACTATCGCAACCGGCTCAACAAAATGGACTCCTGGACGGACATGGTCAAGTATCTTAAGAAGCAGAATCTGCCGGACAAGTTTGCCAACTTTGCCGCGACTAAGGGATTGAAACGTCGCAACCTCCTCCTGCGGAAATCCTATCACATCATGCAGCGCACACTAATCAATCTCATTCTCAATGACTTCTACGACACTGACGTCAGCCAGATGTACCTCAATGAAAATGACCCCAATATCGCGAAGGCACTTGAGATCTTCAGGGCAGGCAAAGCTTTTCCCCAAGCGCCGGCAAAGCGTGCGCACAAAGTGGTGAAAAGGCCGGTAAAGGCTATAAAAGCTAGGAGATAGAGATGTCGAAGAGTGAACAACGACGCCTCATACGCCTGCTGAAGCTCCAGTATACCTCGGGTCAACTGGCCGAATGGTCCGCTCGACTGATGTCGCGTCTGGAAGAGATGCCCATGTTCCGACAGGCAAAAAGCGTGCTCCTCTATCACCCTTTGCCCGACGAGGTCGACACGCGCATACTCTTGGAGCACTGGCGGGACAGCAAGCGTCTGCTCCTGCCTCGGGTCTGTGGCGATGAGTTGACCGTGCACCCCTATCTTGGCCCCTCTAGTCTGTGCTCCGGCGCCTATCACATCATGGAGCCGACGACTCCTGCGCTGACATCGCTAGGCGACGTGGATATAGCGATTATTCCAGGTATGGCTTTTGATAAGGCTGGCCATCGACTGGGACGCGGACGCGGCTACTACGACCACCTGCTGTCCAGCCCCGATATGGCCCACACGTATAAGATCGGCCTCTGCTTCCCCTTTCAGCTACTGGATAAAGTGGAGGCAGAAGCTCACGATGTCCTGATGAATGAGATACTCTCCTGACCTGTGAGGCGGGAAAGGCGGCCAAAGGCATTGAAAAAAAGTCCACTTGGCCGCACACAAGATTTATTTGAAATAAAAGAGGGACCACCTAGCTGGCCCGTACACAGATTTATTTGAGATAAGAGAGGACCGCTCAGCCACACGCGTACAGATGGGTCTATATGAGATGTATATCTACGATCGTGCGGGCACCTGCTTTCTGATTGAGCAGCTCGACCAATTGGGAGCGGCGCATCATTAGCTCCTGCCGGATAACGGGGGTGTCAATCTCGGCGTAAAGTGTCTGATTATGTATCTCTAACTTGTGGGTGTGTACTGCGACAGTGTGCCCCACCACCTCAGGCCACGCGCTGATGATGCGGTGCTCATTGAGCGGGGTCTCGAGCCCCTCTGACCGCAAAAATTGCCGCAAGAGATCGGTTACGTTTTCAGCTTTATTGTACTTCATCTTTTATCTCCCCCTCGCATACCTCAAATATCCGATAGTCTATTCCCGTTGTCGAAATCATGTGGGAAAGAAAATTCTTATCAGTATCTGTAATAAAAATTTGTCCAAAATTGTCCTGACCGACAAGCTGCAGAATATGCTCAACGCGGCTAGCGTCTAGTTTGTCAAATATATCGTCGAGCAAGAGCAGCGGCAGGTGGCCGGTTTTATCCTTAAGATACTCAAACTGAGCCATCTTCAGCGCAGTGAGATAGGTTTTTGCCTGTCCTTGTGAACCCTCTCGCTTGATAGGGTAGGTGTCAAGGTCCATCTGCAAATCATCGCGATGGACGCCCTGGAGACTAAATCCAACAATCTGGTCCTTGACACGGCTCTGCTCAAGTTGCAGGGCCAGCTGGTCGGGCTGCACATTGGACTGGTAAGAGAGGCTGACTGTCTCTCCCTGCCCCAGGCAGGAATAGAGCCGCCCGAAGATGGGGACGAAACTATCGACGAAAGCTTGGCGAGCTTCAAATACATATTTTCCAGCTTCGGCCATGACCATCTCGTAGACAGACAGATAATCTGTGTCTGTCAGGGCGTCCTCGCGCTTGAGCAGGGCATTGCGCTGTTGAAGCGCCTTGCGGTATCTGTTTTCCTCATAGAGATAATTGGGGTCGTATTGGGAGATAACCATATCGAGGAAGCGCCGCCGCTGGTCACTGCCGCCCAGTATCAACTCCTGGTCTGCCGGAGACACGAGCACCAGCGGAATGAGCCCGATATGCTCTGACAACTTACGGTATTCCTTGGCATTTCGCTTAAAGACCTTGCGGCGCCCTTTCTTCAGCCCACAGTAAATGTCAAGAGGCTTCCCTGCCTCGTCAGTGTAGTTCCCCTGCAGTACCATCAGTTCTGCATCGTGCTTGACGATCTGACTGTCTATCGCATTGAGTGCACTCTTACAAAAGGAGAGGTAATAAATGGCGTCCAAAACATTTGTCTTGCCCATCCCATTAAGTCCGACAAGGCAATTGATTTTCGGGCAAAACTCCAATTGAGCTTCTGCAATATTTTTATAATTGACGATTGACAGTTTGTGTAATATCATCTTTGTCTATGAAGGGATGTGACTGATTTTGTTACGCAAAGATAAATATTCATTTGTAGATGTCGGTCAACTATGGGGCGAAATTATCTCGTCTGCTTGCGTCTTTTCTTCATTATCACCTGGAGACCTCCCCTCTCGACACGAAGTGACATCGTCATGCACCGGTTTTAAAGAGAATCCACTCAAAGATAAGAAAGAGTGACCTGTCGGCTCAACCCACGGATCACTCCAAATATTGCATTGTGTCTGGCCTCTTGAGAACAAGGACTCAATCACCCGACATTCTCAAGCTTGGCAGAAGGAACTACTCTTTCTCTGCGGGCTTCATGTTTGTATAGACGTTTTGCACGTCGTCAAACTCCTCGAGGCGCTCCACCATCTTGTCTATAGTCTCACGCTCCTCTGCTGATACATCCTTGAGATTATTGGGGATGTACGTGAATTCGGCACCTACAACTTCGAGTCCTTTGTCCTCAAGATACTTCTGGATCTGGCCAAAGCTCTTGGGGTCGCCATAGATAGTGATAGATCCTTCTTCTGGGTCTTCGTCATAATCATCCTCTACGCCATACTCGATGAGGTCGAGTATCAGTTCGTCCATATCGGTGTCTTCTTTCTTCTTAAAGGAGAAAACACAGCGATGATCAAAAAGGAAGGCCAAGGAGCCCATCGTACCGAGATTGCCGTCAAACTTGTTGAAAATGGAGCGCACGTCTGCCACTGTGCGCGTAGTATTGT
Source organism: uncultured Prevotellaceae bacterium (assembly GCA_900316315.1). Taxonomy (GTDB): domain Bacteria; phylum Bacteroidota; class Bacteroidia; order Bacteroidales; family Bacteroidaceae; genus UBA6382. The sequence continues at coordinate 5,273 of ONCK01000002.1, read as the reverse complement.
CAGTCAGGGTGTCAACAAGGATGGCGACTCCATGAGGACCATATCCCTCGTAAGTCATCTCTTTGAAGTCACTCTGGTCTTTGCCCATGGCATTTTTGATAGCACGGTCAATATTGTCCTTCGGCATATTCTCGCGCTTCGCATTGGCAATGATTGCACGTAGATGAGGATTATTTTCCGGATCTGGTCCGCCTGTCTTGACAGCACTGGCTATCTGCTTACCGATCTTGGTAAAAGTGCGGGCCATATGCCCCCATCGCTTGAGTTTAGTAGCTTTGCGATATTCAAAAGCTCTTCCCATTGGAGTAAATTGTTTAGATTATTATTTTAATTGATTTATGATATGTCTATGTCTACCTGAGCTGAGCGCCGAGCTGCTGCTTAAGCGCCTCGACAATACGCGTCATAGATTTCTCTATCTGCTTGTCACTCATTGTCTTTACCTCATCCTGCAGCGTGAAAGCAACAGCATAGCTCTTCTTTCCGGCTGGCAGTCCTTTGCCTTCGTACACGTCAAAGAGCTCGACATGCTTGAGCAACTTACGCTCGGCTTGACGGCTGATGGCCTCAATTTGGGCAAAGGTCGTATCCTCATTGAGGAGCAACGCCAGGTCACGGCGTACAGCAGGATATTTGCAAAGATCTGCATAGTTCACCCCGCCACGTGCTGCGAGATGGAGTAGCATATGCCAATTGAACTCTGCGTAGTACACAGTCACGTGCAAGTCAACCTTGTCTGCCTGCTTCGTATTGACAATACCGTAACGCACCATCCATTGCTCGCCCGCGCTGAGCTGGAGGGCTTGGCTGAAAATGTCATTACTCAGAGACGTTTCCTTGAATGCCTGATAACTGATGCCGAGTCGCTCCAAGACGTGCATGACATGAGCTTTAAGCATATAGAAGTTGTAATCCAAGTCAGCATGGGCCCAACTACTCTCAACTGCCTTTCCTGTGACCCAAAGGGCAAGACGTGGTTCCTCAGCATATGCCTTCAAGGGCGATTCGGCGTCAGCCTTCTCGGCATAGTGCTGGTAGCAGTTTCCAAATTCATAGAATTTCAGATTGGGCATCTGGTGATTGATATTGCGCCGGATGCTCTCCAGTCCGCCATACAGCATCGTCTGCCGCATGACGCTCAAGTCTTCACTGAGCGCATTGAGTATCCTGACGCATCTGCTCTCGGGATAAGTCTCACCGTCTTGATAATAAGCAGATCTGGTCAGCGAATTGTTCATGATTTCGCGGAATCCTGCGCCCGTCAGTTGCTCAGAGATGAGATTCTGCCATTTGTTGGCCCTGTCAATGTCGCCTTTGACCGTAAGCGAACTGAGTACCATCTCCGGTATCTCAACATTGTTGTATCCATAGATACGCAGGATATCCTCTACCACATCACATGGACGCTGGACATCGACTCTGTAAGTCGGCACTCTGAGATTCAAGCCCTCCGGTGTCTCCGAGACAATCTCCATCTCCAGACTCTTGCATATACTTTTAATCGTGTCGACGGGGATGACCTTACCTATAAGCGAGTGGACATAGTCATACAAGAGGGATACGGCAAATGGCTCCTGTGGACGGGAGTATACATCAACGATATCCATTGCGACTTTACCACCAGCCAGTTCCTGGACGAGGAGGGCTGCCTGCTTGAGCGCATAGATGCAGCCATTGGGGTCGACGCCACGTTCAAAACGGAAACTTGCATCTGTACTTAGTCCGTGTCTCCGGGCGCTCTTGCGTATGGACGTCGGATCAAAGCAGGCGCTTTCCAACAGAATATTTTTGGTGGACTCATAGGTGCCGCTTCCTTTGCCACCCAGTACGCCGGCAATACACATCGGCTCCTTGGCGTTGCAGATGGCCAGATCCTCCGAACTGAGTTTGTGCTCCACTCCGTCAAGTGTGACAAAGGGAGTGCCTTCTTCGAGCGTCTGTACATTGACAACCTTTCCCTCTATCATGTCTGCATCAAAGCAGTGCAACGGCTGGCCATAGGCCATCATGATATAGTTGGTAATGTCCACAATATTGTTGATGGGCCTCAAGCCAATGATGCGCAGTTTGTCCTGCATCCATTTGGGACTCTCCTTGACCTCACAGTCCTTTATACAGACGGCCGTATAGCGTCGGCAACGTTCGGGAGCCACGATATTGACCTTAATCTCATAGTCATGGTTGTCCACTTTGAAGGCATCGACACTCTGGCGATGGAGACTCGTCTTATAGCCGTTTTCCACGAGCCAAGCGTACAGGTCGCGTGCCACTCCGTAGTGTGAACAAGCATCGGCCCTATTGGGCGTGATGTCTATCTCGATGAGCCAGTCGCTCTCCACCTTGTAGTACTCCGCAGCGGGCATTCCGACCGGTGTATCCTCAGGCAGCACGATGATGCCCTGATGATCAGTCCCGACGCCTATTTCATCTTCTGCACATATCATACCCAGACTCTCCACGCCGCGTAATTTGGAACGTTTGATGACAAACTCCTTGTCGCCATCATAGAGCTTGCAGCCCAAGGTAGCCACAATAACCTTTTGTCCTTGGCTTACATTAGGCGCGCCGCAGACAATCTGTACAAGTTCCCCCGTACCTTCGTCCACTTGACATATATGCATATGGTCACTATTGGGATGAGGCTGACAGTCCATCACCTGGCCTACTACGAGACCCTTTAGACCGCCCCGAATAGTCTCGACCTCTGAAACCGCGTCTACCTCCAGTCCTATCGATGTCAACGCATCTGCCACTTGCTGGGCTGTGAGGTCAAAGTCAACATACTCTTTAAGCCAATTGTATGAGATATTCATATGATAAACAGATTTGTAATCTTACACTTCTATAATTAAGTTGCAAAATTACGGCAAAATATCCGATTTACAAAGCCTTTGAGACAAAAAGCCACACCCTTCTCTCTGTGTTTCTGCCTCATAAACCAAATAGGCTTGACGCATTATCCGTTCGTCAGTCTGTAGTCACCCCCGAGGACTCCATCCACCCCAGATTGGGCGGCAAGACGAGCCAAGCGACTGAGGGTCTCAGAGTTGAGACATCCTATTCAGTCCAAGATGACGTGCCCTAGCCATCACTAGCCCCAAACCTACAGCAAGGGCTCGACAAGAGCTGCTATTTGCTCTAGCAGATGGCGGTCTTCCTGATCAAAGGCGTCCAACTCTTTGCTGTCCACATCGATGACGGCGATTACTTCCCTAGTGCGCATGACAGGCACGACAATCTCCGAATTGGAGAGTGAGGAACAAGCGATATGCCCCTCAAATTGATGCACATCCGGTACGATCAGCGTTTTTCCCTGTGCCCAAGCAGTGCCACACACACCATGTCCCCGCTGTATAGCATAGCAAGCCACTGATCCCTGAAACGGTCCCAGCTCCATCTGTTCCCCACGAACAATATAAAAGCCCACCCAGAAATAGTGCAGCAATTCTTCATGGAGTAAGGCTGAGATATTAGCCAATACTCCGACGCGATTGTCTACCCCCTGCATCAAGGCCTGTACTTGCTGGAAGACGGATTGATAATGTCGTTTTCTGTCCATATGAAACGATGTTGTGTCTGCCTCCCCAGAGTGTGCGGCGCTCTCCATCATATTGAAGGATTAACGGCCTTGGGCCTCCAGCTCTTGAGGAAGCGGAGGACTTTTTTCTTATTATATCCCTGTCCTTCCTCCAAAAAACTGGAATCCTGAATATGTATCACCTTGCCTTGCTGATCGAGAATAATCAGTACAGGAAATCCAAAACGCTGCGGCCTGCCGAGACGGTCAAGCAGCGCCTTCGTCTTAGCTTTCTGTGACTCATCGTGGTTGAGGTGCGGATCATAGTTGACATGGATATAGACATAATTGTCTTGGATAAGCTGGTTGATGTCTGTATCCCTGCTTACAAACTCCGCAAAGAGCAAGCACCACGGACACCAGTTACCGCCAAGTTGACACAGGACGTACTTTGGCTCCTCCGTACGCTGTGTCAAGGCCAGAGCGCTGTCTATTTGCGCCATGGGGTCAAGGGCGGGATTATACACTTGCTTCACTCCGCTTTGTGCTGTAGCGAACAAGACAGAGAACGAGAAAAAGCAGAATAGCGTCAGTATAGTTTTCTTATTCATAATCCATTGTTATTTATAGTTGGAGAGTCTCATCCTTCGCCAAACCCATGCAGGGACCAGCCTCCACAGCGCGACGAGCAGCCGATAACGCCAGTCGATGACGCACGTATGTCGACGGTGTCGTATCGCCCGCATCATCTCGTCCACCACACCGTCTACTTGCATCGTCATCGGGTAATGACTTCCATTCAGCAGTTGCGTGTCCACAAAGCCTGGACGTATTTCCGTGAAGTGGATGTTCAGATGACGACAGTGAGCCTGCTGCTCGAGCGCCTGTATATAAGTATGCTGTAAGGCCTTGGTGGCACTATAGCTAGGCGCCGGGCCCAGCCCACGTATGCCCGCGATGCTGGAAATGGCGACTATTTTACCGCCGCCGTGCTCCGCCATCCACCGATAGGCTACCCCTATGCATCGAGTAAAGCCGAGCGCATTGGTTTTCACCGTCTGAAGCTCAATGTCCTCCTCCAGCTGGCAGTTGACCTTGCCCACGCCAGAAGTATGGATATAAAGATCTACCGTGGAGAGCTGTTCAAACAGATGGAGAAGTTGCTTGGCCGATCCATCATCATTGACATCTATCTGAGCACAGACCGCCCTTGGGCCATATTCCTCGGCCATTTCTCTAAGGCGGTCGATACGACGTGCAGCCAAGCCGACCGTCCAGCCTTTGTTAAGCAGCCTACGGGCCACCTCCTGTCCCATGCCCGAACTGGCACCCATGACAATGGCGCTATGATCCATATCTGATAAGTTTTAGATAAGGTTACAAAGATAGCAAAAGTTTGAGGCATTAATCTTTCAAAAAGTCGTCAAAATCATATTCTCAAGACAGAGACTTTCATTTCCTTTCTCATGTGGGCATCAGCCCAAAACGGCATCATAATCAAAAAAATGCTCTATATGAATTTTCAAATACCTCAATTCCGCAATCCTATTAAAAGTCTCAGTTCATTACAGCCCAAATCATCAGAAATGTGCTTTTCCTTATTCAGACAGACTTTTTGCCATGTACGGGCTGACATGTGCGTATAAAGCCCCCTTACCCCCATCAGGGATATTACATTGTAAGCCCTCCAAAACTTTTAGTTTATCCGTAGCTGGCGTTGAAAATGGTCCAGTAGTGCAGCCATCTGTCTTTCGAA
>ONCK01000021.1 GCA_900316315.1 uncultured Prevotellaceae bacterium | reverse complement strand
GAATTCTTTCTCCAAGATTGGAAGGAAAAAGAACAATTTCGTTGGGGGTGTAAGTTTTAAATTGTACCTTTGCCATAGCTTAAGTTCAATACCCGAAATTACTAATTTTTGGGACATAACAAAGTCCGAGCTTGTGAAAGTTCGGGCTTTAATGTGTTAAATTCGAAGATGGCTCAAAATGGACTTTTGACACAGCCTCATTTTTTTATTGCTTGCGCCCTTTTTGAGCGCTTTGTCTCAGACTTTATTTGAATCATATATAAAGAAAGCATAAGAGAAAATCTCATTGGAAGATGCTAGGGAAACTGTAGACGTAATGGCAGCAAGCGAAAGGACTATATAGGACGACGATACATAAACAAAGTGATGCCATCTGGCTAAAATCGAATGTCATACAAAGTAGCAATGGTATAGTTCAGCGTTATATTAATTGTAAAAAAGACATGGGCAGATGACGCAAGTATGGGGATTTTTTTTAACTTTGCACCGGATATGTCGGATGTCATGACGGATGTCCAGACTAGCCAAAATTTTACAAAACATTTAACTTGAACAATATTTAGTACACATGTTTTTCCCTAATTATTTGAACAGACTACGTCTGAGTATGATGGTCTTGCTCGTATGTGGATTATCAGCAAATACTTATGGTCAGCAGATGCTGACGGAGAAGACTTCGAGCGTGACGTATCAAGAACAGATAGATGGTGATATCATTGTTTGCGGCGGCGGACTGGCTGGAGTATGTGCAGCAGTATCCGCGGCGCGGCATGGGGCCAAAGTGGTTCTGATACAAGACCGTCCTATGCTGGGAGGCAATGCCTCAAGTGAAATTCGTATGGGTATCTGTGGTGCCAAAGGAGACCAAAATAGTGAAACGGGTATCCTGGAGGAAATCCAGTGCCGCAACGTGAGATATAATCCTCTTATGCGCTATACGCTGTGGGATGATGCTATGTACAGCACGGTTGTTACGGAGCCCAATATCCGCCTGCTGCTCAATACATCGGTCAATGATGTAGTTATGTCAGGTGACAAAATCGCTGCTGTCAAAGCATGGAATACCAACAACTACACACACTATCAGGTCAACGGGAAAATATTTATCGACTGTACGGGCGATGGCATTTTAAGACTCTCGGGCGCAAAGTACAGAATAGGTCGTGAGCTCCCGAGCGAATTTGATGAGACATTCCTACAGACAGGTGGTGATGCACACACAATGGGCAACTCCATCTTGTTTCAGCTCCGTAAGACCAAGGAGGATCACCCCTTCAAAGCTCCAGACTGGGCTTACCACTTTACCGATGATGACTTTAACTACGATACGCCTAAATCGACTATACCCAATATCAAATTTAATTACAAGAAACTTTTCCCGAAGGATAACAATTTCTGGTGGATTGAGTTCGGTGGCAACATCAATACGATCAAGGATGCTAACGATATACAGTATGAACTGAAGCGTATTGCCTACGGCGTATGGGAATATATGAAGAATAATCCGGACGGTCGTTGCAAAAATTATGATCTTGATTGGATCGGATCACTACCCGGCAAGCGAGAGTCAGCCAGATATGTAGGCCCATACATGTTTAGTCAGCATGACGCAATGTCCGGAGGCCACTTTGACGATGTGATAGCCTATGGCGGATGGTCACTCGACGACCATGATCCTGAGGCATTCCATAAAAAAGGTCGTATCTCTGTAGAGCATTTTGCTCCGGGTCTATATGGTCTCCCATTCAGGTGCCTCTACTCAGTCAATGTGCCCAACCTCATGTTTGCAGGTCGTGATATCTCAGCTACTCATATGGGGCTCTCCGGAACGAGAGTGATGGCTACTTGTGCGCTACTGGGACAAGCCGCCGGAACAGGTGGAGCCCTTGCTTTGGCCAAAAATACTTACCCTGCAGGTATCAGTAAAAATTATATCAAAGAGCTGCAGAGCGAACTTGAGGACGACGACTGCATGTTGCCCTATCGCTGGCGTAAGCCTAATGCGCTCACTTTGGCAGCCAGGGTAGATACCTCAATTGAGGTATTGCGCAATGGTATTGACCGCAAATGGAATGGGGTAGACAACGGAGTCTGGGTCAAGCCTGGCGAAGAGCGTATCGTATATACTTGGAAGAAGGAACAGACTCTCCAAGGCGCTCGTATCATCTTTGACTCAAATCTCAAATGGCGTAGCAAGCGTATGCCAAAACTTGAAGGACTTACGCAACGCATTGAAGTCGCTCCAATGATGGTAAAGACATTCCATATCGATGCAAAGACTAAGGACGGATGGAAGACAGTCTATACAGATAAGGAAAACTATCTGCGTTTGCGCAAAGTATCATTTGCTCCTGTCAAGGCTAAAGCTCTTAGACTTGTCGTTGACTCCACTTGGGGAGGCGAAAAGGGACATGTCTTTGCCTTGGATGCATTGTAATCGATCCTACTAAGTTAAGTATAATCTGCCAGCGTAATAAGCAAAAGTTTTTTTGCTATGACTATTATGATGATTGTCCAGTTGCTCACGTACTACTGGCTTTGTGGGTCAGCAGTTGTTATGGCAATCTAGCTCTGGAAACTATTTCTGGTATCGGCTTGGCGATGCTTATATTCGGTTTTCAACTGAAGTCCGGTTCTCCACTTACCAATGTCATTTATATCATCATTGCCGCGGTCACTTGCGCGGGAATACTTCAGGTTTCCAGAGCATGGATTGGATGATACAAGTGGCAGAGTGTCTGCTACGTAAGCATCTTGATTGCATCACATTTTTGGCGTTGCTATGTACTTTCTTCCTGGCTGTACTTGTGGGTACGGGACATGTGGTCTATACCCTGATGCCTACCATTTGTGATACAGCGCTCAAAAAAGGCATTCGTCCTGAGCGTCCGTGCGGCGTTGCATCCTTCGTTTCTCTAGGTATCACTAGCTCGCCCATCGCTGCTGCCGTGGTCGCTTTTTCTGCCATCTCCTCAGCCAACGGCTTTCATGCCAACAACAGATTATAATGGTCACTATCCCTGCTTGTCTATGGGGACTTATGGCTGCGCCGCCGCATCCTACAAGTGAGGTAAGGACTTGAACAAGGATCCGTCCTTCAGGTAAAGCTGAAGGACGCTGTGTAGCGAAACTATATCTATGGCAATTCTGCTACGACGCTGTACAAGAAGATTGCCCCAGAGAGCAAGCGAGCTGTATACATCTTCCCTGGTGCTCTGGGTGTCATAGTCCTTTCTCGGTTGTACAAATGCTGGGATTCAATCTGCTTTCGAGCTACGATGTTGTACAAGCTGTCAAGGACGGAAAGCCTGAGATTACCATCGCTGCAGGTGGAAATGTGACCGAAACGGCCAAGCAAATAGCCTGAGCCGGTGTCGTGGTCCATGAAGTTACTGAAGTTGTGAAGAAGCCTTTGGCGATGAATCTTGTCATCCAAATAGTGATAATCAAGCGGCTGCCGTGATGATTATCTTTTGTGAGGTTAGTCCCCAAAAGACGGTAAGAGGAGCTGTATGGCAGAGCGGTATGTTGCTGTTGTTGCCATCTATGGTATTGCTTGGCTGGCTGGTACTTACTTTGCCTGGACAATAGCTATTGCATTCTTCCTCGTCTCCGTGCTTATTAATTCGCGGTGCTGTTGTTGTGGCAATGCTGCCATTGGCTTATAACCTGGGTATTGACGGATTTCTACTGTGTGTTCTGCCAAGCGTTTACGGGTATTTCTTCATTCCCAACTATCCCAGTGACATTGCGACAGTTAACTTTGCCCGCAGTGGTACGCGACTGTTATTGGCAAATACCTGCTCAATCTCTCCTTTAGATACCAGGGCTGATCAGTGTCTTTGTCTGCATGATGCTTACGGTATCTCATTTGTTTGTCATTCGATGCAAATCTTCTGACGCCTCGTTGGATGAATATGAACAATCTGGAATCTATGTCCTTTGAGGAATCCGGATTATATTTCTTTCGATTATCGGACGTCGACGGAGAACGTTTTGACTCAGTGGAAAATCAGAGAAGAACAAGACTTTCCTTGTCGTCCACTGAATATCAGTCAGGTCTCATCTGTTGCTCTTCTCGTCAGTTTGTAGGCATCTGTCCGTGACGGAAATGCCTTGAGCGACTAACCAGGCTAATCGCAACGGATAGGCTCTCAATTAGTCCTTTTCCACAACCTCTTTTCACAGGAATTCTTTCTTGCTACCATGGTTTCAGGATGGATGGTGTCTGCTTTGCTGTATTCTCTTTACAATAGACTACCCCCGTTACCCTTGCCCCTGGATGGTATGGCTTTAGTTCTGCAGTCTCTCTCTCATCGATAAATTTTTCCGCGAGAGATTAGACTGCAGGTGTTTGGCTCTTTCCAAGGGACTATGTAAATATAATTTTTATATAAAATCGAGACATTATTACACACTCTAAGACAAATATATAAGGTGAACATTTTTCTTAGATTTCCTCTGTAACTCGATGAATGCTAAATAATTATAATAACATCTGAGTTTTGTAACTTATTTAGTGCCAATGCGAAGCGAGATGGCGTCTAGTTTAAAATAAGTCGGATCTATTTTAAAATAAGTCCGACCTTGTTGCGCGAACAATGCGACTTGTTGTTACAACATCGCACCTGTACAAGGCGATTCATCAGAATTATTATATTAAACATAAGGGGCAATCAAAAAGAGACGGGCATTTGTCGTACACTTTGAAAAATCTCTAGAGACAGAGGCCCATCCAGACGATGCTCTTGACTGCATAAGAGTTACTCAACGAATATTCTCAAGGAGGATCGTACGGCGAGTATTTACTAGGCTCTGGTCGCGGAGTTTGAGAGTTTCCCTGTCCGGACCCATGGGGCGCCGCATTCTGGGGACATGACGAAAGACTCAACTCTTCCAGTACGATTACTGTGCCACAGAGTCGTAGCGGAACTTTTTCGGCGTGTGGTCGGAGCTCTCAGATCGAGTCTGAGAGGCGACCTAGAACTCAAAAATGTTCTGCATTCCGCATGGCCGAACGTCACTCTCACACGTTCTTCCTAATATTATTGCTCCATTACTTTGGCTAAGGTGTAGAGTGTTGCGGAAAGGCCGATCTGGTGAGGAACTATGTCGGAGAGAATCTTGACGATAGTTCCTCTGGGATTTCTAGTTATTCCTTTAGGAGAAAAAGTCCGTCAAATTTTTCCTATGATCAAGTATATTTACCGGACGAGAGAGAATTTCATACTTAGACCAAAGTCTTGAGTCGTTGTTGGGTAGGAGGAAGAGGTCAATAGAGGTGTTGTCGTCTGGCGATCAAAGTAGAGGCTGAGGGTGAGCAGTTTGCTCAGGGTATACTCTGCAGAGAAGGAGAGCTTAAAAGCCTTGTTTCCGCTTGTCGCCTGAGAAGTTTCAGTAAGGATGTCTCGATTGATGGCGCTTTGGTCTCGCAGGGAGATATCTAAGCGCAGATTGAGCGTGTTGTTCATCCCAGACGAAGTTGGGGTGGTGGAGGGGCTTGTCGTGCTGCTCGTATTGTTTGTTGCTCCAGAAGTGCCCTGCTCTGAGGCACCCTTTCCAGCCGCGGGCTTAGGTGCTGTACGATGCCGGGTGGAGCGGCGCCGTTTCTGTGCTGGCTGGCGGAAGATTTTCAAGTCATTGATCTTATATCCCATACCGATCACCAAGTCATTACTTGAAGCCTCAGTGAGTTGCTGAGAAGCCATACTAAGAGAGAGCACTCGAGTGCGATTGTATCTCAGACTGAAGGTGAGGTCATTTTGCAGCGTTGTTGTCACGCCGATAAAAGGTGAGAAGGCTTCATTGATTGACACTGTGCTGATATCATAGAGAGAACTTGGGATAGGATTGCCAGTCGTAGCATCGTTGATGAATCCGAGGTCACCCATATATTGCATGAAACTGCTGTATGAATTGTAGGATCCGACGGAGAAGATGCTCTTGTAGGCGTGCTCAAGGGTGAGACTCTTGAGGTGTTGTTTAAACCAGGGGATACGCATTAGTCCTCCATAAGTTATATGCCAATTTGGGAGCATACGTGTGATGGAGGGGAAGATGTCGAGAGAGCTCTTGGATGATCCTCCGCAATATGCGGCTAGAAAAGCGGGTATCATGACGTCTGCACTATACATGCTGACCGTACCATTGGCCGGATTAAAGACTTGTCCGGCTAATGTGCTCGCAGAGGGGTAGGGGGCATTGGCATATTGGGCCTCAACGCGATTTCTGAATGTGGGCAGATAGCTCAGGAATTTACGGAAAGTGGAGCTGCGGTAACCATTGTCAGCGTTGCCGATGCCTGAGAATGCGGTCCCGATGCTTATGGTCGTCATATTGAAACTGCCACTCTGGGTAAAAGGCATATTGTCGTACATGTAAAAGATGCTCTTCGCCTTGCTCATGGTACGAGTAGCGACCAGGTCTATCTTGAGTCCTGAAATAGGCTCAAGTAGGGCGGTAATTTGAAGATCATTGTTGCGATTGGTGGTGGCGGGATTGGACACGCTGTCGTTGTCGAGTAGCCATCCTTTCTCAGAAGCTCGACGGATATAGCTGTCTCCTGTTAATCCGAAGGCAAAGTCCAGACCCGGTGTAAGGCTTCCGCGTGAGTTTTGTCCGAAAAAGTCTCCGACATTGGGCATGAAACCGGGAAGGCTCATATTGTACATATTGGAGTAGCTGACATTGACATTGCGCACCATCATGAGCGTGCGCGCCATGAAGCGGCCAAACTTATACAGTGGCGACTCCTGGGTGGACTTGATTGCTGTTACGGTAATCTTGACTTGCTGGCTGTCCTGATTGAGAATGCGTATTGCATTGGAGCCGTCGATCTTGTAGAGCAGACGATAACGTTTGCCATCAGCGGTGACAGCGCGTACACGCACATTTCTGGTCTTGAGCCCATGCCTAAGTACTCGAGCTGAATCAGTCCCAATTTGGACTTCCTTTTCAAACTTTGTGATGGGCTTAGGCTCATTAGAGTTGGACTTCCTTCCCCTGCTTGACGAGGAGTGGGTCGTAGCGTAGTAGCGGTTGGCCTTCTTGAGAAAGGGGACCATATTGTAGAGGTCCTCGAAGTTGAGACGCCCGTTGACTCGGATGTTTCGGCTATTGTTGATGACGTTGCCATAAGTGGAACCGTCTTCGAGGGTGGCACCGCGTTCCCAGTTGTATGCAGAGCTATAGTTGAAATCGGCTGTGAGCCATTTGAAGGCAGGAATGAGGCTAAGCGGCAGTTTATAGGATAGATTAAACGATTGCGCAAAAGATAGGGGGCGCCCAAAGTTTTTGATGCTCTTCCATACGGAGTCTTTCCAAACTGTATATTCGTCTGGATAAAGCGACTTGTTGACGGGCGTATATGGCTCGGTGATTTCGGCATTAGTGCCCGTCTGTAGGGATGCATGGATATTGGGCGTGAAATCCCAGTTGAGCATCATGCTGCGGTTCCAGAGGAAATCGCTGCTGAAAGTCAGTGGTAGAGAACGGTCATTGAGATTGTCAATGTCTCGCTCCTGAAGCTCATAGTACGACCGAGTTATGTCAGAAGAAAGATTGAGACTCTGCGGCAACCAGTTGAACTTAAATTGTTGCAAAATATTGAGCCAGCCATTCTTATCCCTCAGCTTCTTAAATGGGGCAAAAGGCTCGTAGACGGGACTATAGTCATAATTGGCCGCAAACTTCCAAGTGTCATTCTTTTCCCACATTGTGGTCTCTCCGGAGCTGTAAGCGTGACTATGGGAATAGCTGAATGTAAAGTTGGCCGGATCATAAGGCATCGGGTGGTGTTTTGTGGCAATGTCTACATGTACACCGGAGAGACTAAAGTTGCGGTTGACCGTCGTTGTCGTGACAATATTTTTCAAAGAGTCTTTCTCTGCCTTAGTTGCGAGGGCGTCAAGCGCGTCATCAAGTAGCACATCATTGTCCAGTGGATTGTATTTGGGGACTACTTTCTGCTTGGAATAGGAGTAATAGAGTGGGGCGTTGACCTTGGTTTTTTCTGGGAAAAATTTGCCGAGCTGTATATTGGTCGTAATTCCGTACTGATAAAGGTTGTCATTACGGCGCTCGTTGATGCCTTGTTCGATTCCGCCAAATCCTGCGGTCTCGATATGCCCTTGCATGGAGATGGTGGCGACGTCTGAGAGCTTGATATTGAGTTGTCCGCGCGCCGCATAGCCTCCCTCTTCTGTATAGCCCTGCATGCGAAGCTCGTTGACCCAAACTTCGACGCTTCGTATGGCCCGCGCGTTGTTGCGTACGCCGATCATGATGGTCCGGATGTCACCCAGAGAGGGATTTCCCATGACGGTCATCTTGTTGTTGGGACGATTGGCGTCATAGTCGCTGAAGGCTATACTGTAAGAGGCCTGTCCGAGGGACTTCTGCCGATTGCGCTCTTTCTTGAGATTGGTGAGCAGGGAGAGGTCAATGTCCAGCATATTCTCCTCAGGCCATACCAGCTTGCAGTCTGAATTGCTGTATCGGTCATAGTGGCCGGGCGCGGTGAGCGTGAGGGGTATTTCGTATTCATAATAATTATTTTTGTAGTCTGAGCCGAGCCTGATAAACACGCTTGTCTCGCCATTGCGGAGGGCCTGGTCGCCTGTCAGCGCGTTGGCGTGAGAAAACATTTGGATATGCTTGTACTGGCGCAGGTCGAGATTGTAGTTCTTGTACACAGCGCGAGACTCCCCCGAGGGCAGGTTCTTGACGGTAATATTGAGTGCTTGCTCATTGTTTTCGGTGAGCTGGCTCTGAGTACGGTCTACTACGGGGCTGATGCCCGGCGGGAGTACATAGTTGACTGGGGTCTTGGTATTGTTTTCCTGAATATTGACGGCAGCGACATCCAGACTTCCACTGGCGGCTTGATTGGCCCGGCCTTGGAGGCTATAGTCATAGTTGCGCCATTCGCCGCGTATCAGTTCCAGCGTGCCAAATCGGAGCACAATCGGCTTCTCAAAATTGGTCATAAACATTCGCATGAAACGTATACTTGAGAAGTCGTTGATGTTGCCCTGCTTGCTGCGGTATTCGCTCAGTGGAATGCGGAAGAGATACCAGTTAACCGTGGGCTGTGTGCCGTTTCGCAGATTCACTTTAGATGCATGACTGTCGACGATATAGCCCTTGCCGACCTGCATGCTGTCGGCGCTTAGATGAATCTTGTATTCGTAATAATTATTGTATTCGTTGAGGGTGTAGTCCCGGTTGATGTCCTCCGCGTCTGGCAAAGTCTTGTAGGCCGTGCTGTAGCTCTCTGGCGAATTTTTGCTGTCGGGCGAATTGCCTTGCGGATTGTTGATGCGCTTGTAGCGGTCGAGAATGGAGCGACGCTCTGCGTCATAGTCCCTTCCGCGGAAGTAGTGGTAATCATCACCTGCCGGGTCTTGGGCTATGGAGTCGTAGACAGTGCTGCTGACGCGTCCTCGTATAGCATTGAGGTAGTCCAGATAGCTCTGGTGAGTCCGTTCCTCGGTGTCAGTCAGTCCGTTGAGGCCCACATCCTGTTGCTCGCGGGCGCCCGAGCTGGTGTTGAATGCATAGGTGACAGTCGTTTGGGTGGGCACTTTTCCCCAGTTATTCTCGATATAGTTTGTGCTGCCATCTGTGGGCATGCCGCTCTCGTAAAACTTGTTGCCGTCCTTCAGAATATCCTCACTGATGTCGCCTAGGTCGATGTAGAAGTCGCCGCTGTTGTCCAGTCCCTGTTCGCGCAGATAGATGTAGGGGTCCATCATCCAAAACTCGATGTACTCTATGTTGGCGGCTTCAAAATCGGAAGTGTTGATAGACCTCATCATGCCGCCCCATTTTTTTGCCGGATTTTGGAGCGTACCGTCAGTATTGAGATTGGGGTTGAGGTTGTACGGGCCACGCAGATTGGGATAATAGGCGAGGTTGAGGATATTGAGCGTGCTGGATTCGCCTACGGTAAGTTCTCTGTTTGGGAAGAGTTCGGTACTGTAGACCTCGCGCACGTAGTGATTGGAGAGCTGCTCCAGGTCGCTCTTGATGTGATTGGGCGTGAGTGAGGAACTGCGGCGGGTAAAGAGAGGATCAATATTGTACCAACTGAGGAGGGCCCGATTGTATCCGTAGCGCACGTCATTACTATAGTTGGCTTCACTGAAGAGGAGAGGCGTACTGCTGATGACCCAGTCTGTTGGCGTACTGATGTCAATAGCGCTCTTAGTGTTCTCAAAATCATCCAGATAGGAGGAGTGCCCTTGACTCTGGCTGTTGGCACCAGTCTTGAGCTGGGCAAACTCGGCCGTGAGGTCGATGGACGAAGGCTGTGTCGCGTGGAGGAAGGGAAGCTTGTCCAGCATGTCTGTTAGCCATTGGCTATTTTGCTTCCAGCTCAGATTGAGTCCCAGCATCATATTGTTGAGCGGTTCGTTGCCCATGGCGATTTTGGATGTCAGCGATTGTTCACGGAGATAGAGTATTGTGCCTCCGAGTAGGAAGTTCTTGGTAAAGTCGTATTCCCAGTTCAGCCCGAGCATTGTCTTGCGCTCCAGGGATTCTCCCGTACTCTCCAGACTCACATTGATGGGAGTACCCGCATCTATTAAGCTCTGATTTAGTATGGTGACTTCACCTGTGGCATAGTTTACGCTATAGTCCGAGTTCTCTGTGAGTGTGATGCCGCCTGCTGTGACGACGACCGAACCGCGCGGCACATTGATGGCTCCAAGCGAGATTACATTACTTGTTGTGCCCTGATATCGTCCGGAGAGAATAAATTTGTTTTTTTCCGTCATCTGTTTGGCGACTGTCTTGGTCGAGTCGTAGAGCTCCTGGTAAACGTATTTGTCGCTTATGGCCGTATTGCTGATGACCCTCGCCAGATAGTTGCCAAAGGGTTCCACGCTGGGCAGAAATACCCGTCCGTTGGAAGCATCCACTGTATACCCGTCGATGAAGTCAAAGTAGCCGTTGGGGTGGGCCTGATTTTTGTTGTCTAGGCGATCGAGTCTCATGAGCTTCAGCAGCGTGGTGGTCTTGTATTGCTCCTCCGGCAGATAGGTCAGGTACACGCCGCTGGAGTCGCTGAGATACTTGATGTCTAGGCGGAAGTTTGTCTTCTCAATATTATTGGCTCCGAGCGAATAGACATTTTTCATCATCAAGTCCCAGTTGGCCATCGTCGGAGTATTGTTGGCATTTTTGAGGCTCTTGACGTAGAGGCACTGTGTGCTCTCCGTATTGTCGGTGGAAAATTCGCCCACCTGATACGTCGCTCCCATATACGTGTACTCATAGGCGACAGCTAGCACTTGGTCAGTCTGGAGGGTAGACTTAAGGGAGATATATCCCAGCGATGTGTTGACATCATACTCCGAACTGCTGAGCAGCCTCGCGCTCTCCACCTTCTCATAGTCTATGCCGCCCGAGAGGTCAGAGAGCGTCGTGTAGACCTGGTTGATATTGCGTGCGCCTGTATAGCTCGTGTTGAGTGTCGAGTAGAGCGTGTTGGCGTTGTTGCTCGGCGGCGTATTGCTTCCCGCGCCTGTCCAGCGGCTGCTGGAGATGTGGCTGCCTTCGCCTAGGTCAGTAAAAGCGATGATATTGCGGGTGTTGGTCGTCGTATTGTTCTTGTTCGTCACCCACACCTCGACCCTGTTGATCGTGATGCCGCTGGAGATATTGGGCAGTTTGCTCATCCACGTGTCGTAGTGGTCTCTGAAGAAATGGGAGAGGAAGAAGTGCCGGTTGGACTCATAGTTGTCCGCCGTAATCTCAAAGGCTGTCATCTGGTTACCGCCTTCCGACGAGACCGATTTGCTGACGCTCTTCTTCTGGCTGACGACCGTCTGCACCTTGAGTTTACCAAATTGTAAATCCGTCCTCACGCCGAAAAGCGAACTTGAGCCCTGTATCAGACTGTTGTTGGTCGGAAAAGAGACGTCGCCTGCTTCCAGCAGTTTGACGATCTCATCCTCTTTGCCCTGATACTGCAGTTTCATCTGCTTGGCGTCAAAGTCAAAGGTGGACTCCGTATTATAATTGAGGTTAAAGTCCATCTTGTCGCCGATCTTTCCGTTCATCGACAGGTTGACCTTCTCGTCAAAGTCCAGTCCCGTCGTCTTACGGTTGCGGATCGGGAGTGATGGGTTGTCGATGTTCTGATAGTTGACGCCCAACTTGAGCTCCGCCGATCCCTGGCTTGTAATCTGTACGCCACCGGGGCCAAATATCTTCTCCGCCGGACCGAGGTCAAACTGCATGTGGGAGAAGTCAAACTTATCTTTCTTACCCTGATTGGCATAAGCCTCTGCGTTTTGCTGGGCATAGTATTGTCTCATTGACTTGTGTATGCTCCATTGCCGATACTCCTCGGGTGACATCACGACAGGAGTGTTCATGTAGCCGCCGCCTATTTTGGTGCCGAGGATATACTGGCCGGTCTCCTCGTCATACTCCACATCCGTTTTGGAATTGACAGGGTCATCGAGATCGAGCATCTTCTTATCTGCATCTTTGCGGGTGATAGGTGCTGTCCTCTTGACGGGATAGCGTACAGAATCCTCGTCTTGTGCATGTAATGCCGCGTGATGCTGATACATGGCACTATCCAGCTCAAATGGATGTGCCCATATCATGCTCCCTAGCAGGAGCAGCATCACGGCAAGTAGACGAGACTTCAGTTTGGACATCTTGAGATAGCGAAAGGTTGAGATGAAATCACATGCATAAATGGTTGGACCCTTTTTACATCTCTTTCAAAGCATGCTTGATCAGTTCCTCCGTACTCAGCGTACTGTCTTTGTGCAGCAGGACGTCCACTATTTTGCGACTCGGGGCAGGTGCAAATCCCAGCATAGTCAACGCACCTACAGCCTCTTCCTCCTTCTGCAGGTACTCCTCGTCAGGGCGTGATTCGCGCAGTTTCTGGCTGCCCGTCAGGTGGAGGGCTCCCACTTTGTCGCGCAGCTCCACGATAATGCGCTGTGCCGTGCGCTTTCCGATGCCTTTCACTGTCTGCAGTGAGCGCTCGTCGTCAGCCTCGATGGTCGTGACCAGATCCTGAGGTGTCATGGCCGAGAGTATCATGCGCGCTGTGCCGCCGCCCACGCCGCTCACCGATGTTAGCAGCACAAACAGCGCTCGTTCCTCTTTCGTCGCAAATCCGTATAGTACCCACGCGTCCTCCCTGATGCTCTCGTAGATGTACAGCTTCGCCTCTTCTCGGCCCTGCAGGGCCGTATAACTGTTGAGTGAAATATTGATGCTGTAGCCCACGCCCAGTACGTCCAGTACCACACAGGCAGGCTCCAGTTCCGCGATTTTTCCTCTGAGATATTCTATCATCGTCTATTGAGTCTTTCCACTATTTCCTTTTAACGGATAACTGTACAAAATATTGTATTGTTCGCCTTCCAAAAAGATGACAGCTACCGTGTCAACGCCTCATTTTTCCAGACAGATCTATCTCCATGCGCGCGAAGGCCGCGGCCGAAACCGACAGAGTGAAGACTACCCCCGATGCGCGGATGCGGCAGACAAGAAGAAAAGGAAAAAGAACTCTCTCTCTCTCTGCGCTAAATGTCAGCAAGCTGCTTGCTTACTATTTTTATGGCTGATTTTTACGCAGATATGCGTGATGAGTATTATCCTATCTGCTATTTAATCGGGGCGGGAAACTATGCTCCGATTACTTACTCACACCACTCCTTTTCCTTTGGGTGTCTTTATGCAAGAGTGAGGCTTGAGGATTTCAGGGTGGCCCATTTTAATCAAGGTTCTCCAGAGATATCTATTTTTATTATAAAAAATGAAATGAGAGCCTTAATTTATGCCCGAATATATAAGAAGATAAATCCAGTTGAGTTGCTCCTATAATCCTCTGAAATTCAGAATGTTACAATAAAATCCAGTCTTTTTGTAACTTGTTGGTTTTCAGGTGATAACGACTTGCCTTCTAGTTTAAACTACATCCGACCTTGTCACGCGAACAAGGCGACTTGTCATGACAGCTCGGCGCTTGTAAGAAGCAGAATAAATTTTTATTATATTATAAATAATATGAGCAGAGAAATGAGATTCTGCGGAAAGCTGAAGAGTCGTGCCACTATTCTGATAGTAGCATACGCAGGGTTTGTCCATACGCTCCTGCTATTACTTCTCAGAAACGCAAACATATAGACTTGACGGCTGAAACAGCGATTTGCCGTATGTTCTGAGAGAGCTATTATAGATAAAAAGGCAGTATACGGACGGTATCCTTCATATTGTAGTTTATTTTGGAAAAATACTGCAAGGATGTCATATGACGGGCAGGGGAGAAATTGCACAATAAAGCAGATGAGGCCGCATAGAGAGTGTTTGGCTTTACGGCGGTTACATACGGGGGCATTACGATGAGATTCACATGGCTTCCTTGATGTCCTATCCTCGGATTTCATAGCAAAGATTTCCGATGCAAAATTGAAGTGTTTCCATATCCACCTGAGCGATATTACAGAATAATAAATCTTTTTTCGTATTAATCAAAGAGACACTGCAGATAAAAAATCACCCTACTCAGACTCTCCAAACGATAGGCTTAGCTTCACCATTTTTCATCACTCTCATCTTTACCTTTATAAAATTTGTCCGGGGAAATGAGAGTTTGTATTTCATCGAGGAGTAGAAAAAGACAGTTTATACTTTCTTAAGTTTGAAACAATATTAAATTACATGTTGTATATGTTAAAAATATTTAGCAACATACATTTTTAAAGCTACCTTGCTTTGCATAGTAATGAAGTTTGCATACATTTGCAGCGTAACAAGGTAGTTCGTCTGGCCAGTGACTGCCTAAAATTTACTAGAAGACAATGAACGTAGAGAATGCGAAATCACAGATGCGGAAGGGAATGCTGGAATACTGCGTCCTGCTCTTGTTGAAGAATGAGCCTGCTTATGCTAACGACATCATGTCCAAACTGAAGGAGGCTGAATTGATTGTCGTAGAGGGTACGCTTTATCCTTTGCTCAATCGCCTCAAGAGGGATGGTCTGCTCAGCTATCGCTGGCAAGAGTCTACTCAGGGACCGCCACGTAAGTACTATACTCTGACTCCGGAGGGCCTTACTTGGTTGCAAGGGCTTGATGCTGCTTGGACCGAACTCGAATCTACAGTCCATCGGCTCAAGTCGGATCAAGTAGATTTGTCCCAATTATTATAGGCAGCATATACGCTTCTGAAGTTAGCCCAATCATTAATCACCTTTTTTCAAGCCAAAACTACCAAATAAAATGATGAAGAAAAATATTACCATTAATCTATATGGTTCACTCTATCAGATAGACGAGGACGCCTATCAATTGCTCCAAACCTATGAGGACAGTATGAGGGCCTATTTTGCCAAGCACGAGGGTGGGGCAGAAATCTCCGACGACATCGAGCATCGTATTGCCGAGCTCTTGAGCGAACTTAAGGCACAAGGTCGGGAAGCCATAGACATCGACGACGTGCAAAGCATTATCAAGCGCATCGGTCAGCCTGAGGAAATGGGCGACACGCCGTCAGACTTTGATCAGACTGAGACCAATACCAATACAGGTAAGACGACTGCAGACCTGTCCAAAGGTCCCAAAAAACTGTACCGTGATCCGAGGGATCGCATGCTTGGTGGTGTGTCGAGCGGACTGAGCAAGTATATTGGCGGAGATGTCCTGCTGTGGCGTATTCTCTTTGTGCTGCTGACCATTTTCTCCTCCTTTAGTTTCTTGGTCATCTACGTCATCCTTTGGATTGTCGTGCCCGAGGCCAAGACGGCGGAGGACTTCCTGCGTATGGAGGGACGACCTGTTACGCCTGATACCCTAGCCCAGCAGGTGTCCGAGACAGCTGCGAGCGCCAGTCAGAAGCAGCCACAGAGTTATTCTGGTATTAATGGAATTTTGCGCTTTCTTGTACTTATCTTCAAGATTGTTCTTTACTTGTTGGCCGGATGCCTGCTGCTCGTATTTCTTTGTGGATTGATTGCTGTTGTTGTCTGTGCATTAGTAGGACTGTATAGCGTACTCACGGCAGGAACCGTATTCTCTAGCTTCGGTCCCGACAATGTTCGGATTCTGGAGTTTATCAACCTATTACCGCCTCACACCTCTACCATCTTCTGGTTGTTGCTTGTCTCACTATTCGCTCTGTGCGGCATCCCTGTCTATGCCACCATCCACTATCTCTTATCTAGAAGCCGGAAGGCACAGCCTATGAGCCCCTTGCAGAGAGGCGGTTGGATCATAGGCTGGATTGTTTCTCTAGTATTTACTATCACTTTTGCAGCCTTACTTGGTAAAAATCTGAGTCTGGCCAGCGATGCATACGACAAGTCTCATCCGGACACAGAGTGGGACTGGAATAGTCTCGAAGCGGATGAAGAGGATCTGGACGACGATGATGCCGATGACAATGACAGTTTGTCGATTTCTACCAAATTGGCGGCAGCCAAGGACAGTCTCGGCCTTGTTCTACTAGACAAGTTGCAGACTTCAAGCTTCTTGCACGAGGAGCAGAGTCAGGTAGTGCCGGCAGGTGTTTACAGGGTCACCATCTATGCTCTGGCTAATGATAGAGGTGCTTATGTCTATGTCACAGGCGATTCGCTTAAGCAGATGTCCCCCGTCAGTGCAGGATCTTGCAGATCGCTGGTGGATGCTTTGGAGCAGAGTAGCACGGTACCATCTCTGGACCAGTTGTTACCCAAGGTCATCATTGATAGCATCAAGATCTCTCGGCCTCAAAATCTCCACTATGGGATTACCACTCGGACTTCGATCACTGGCAAGCCTTCTCATTGTCAACATCTGCTTTACGCTTCCCACTTCAATCTAGAGCGGATAGCCGGATACCAAACAAGGCGGACAATGAAAAAGAAATAAATTGTTTCATCTCTCTCTCTTAAGGTAAGAGAAACTTCAAAAGTTTTTCCTGCCTTTTTTATTTCCTTTCCCCAAAGAGGGTGGATTATAAATCTTGGGTGAGGGACGGATGGTATGCAGAAAATTGTCTAAATTTGCAAATCAAAATCGTAAAACCTTTATCCTTCGTTCCTCTTTTCTGTCTATGGAGCCCATACTGCTCGTTATCGTATTTTTTCTCATCGCGCTGGCTGTCTTTGACCTTTATGTAGGCGTCAGCAACAATATGAACTTCCTCTCCTCCGCCGTGGGCGCCAAGGCGGCTTCGTATCGTACGATTATGATTATCGCGGCGGTGGGCATTCTCGTGGGTACGGCGACCAGCTCCGGAATGATGGATATCGCGCGGCACGGCATACTGCAGCCGCAGCACTTCTATCTGAGCGAGGTGATGTGCGTATTTATGGGCGTGGTGTGCACCGACGTGATGCTCATCGATATGTTTAACACGTTGGGCTTGCCGACGAGTACTACGGTGTCGATGATCTTTGAACTCTTTGGCGGCAGTACGGCGCTGGCCATCTATAAGATGATGCACGACCCTACGGGCACGCTGCACTACGGCATGTTGATCAATACGGACAAGGTTTTGAGCATCATCATGGCTATATTTCTCAGTGTGGCAATCGCCTTTGTCGTGGGCACAGTGGTTATGTGGGTGGCGCGGCTTGTCTTTACCTTTGACCGGAAACGGCAGAGCAAGATAGCGGTGGACCTCTTTGGCGCCTTCTCGGTGACGTGTATCTGCTATTTTATACTGGTCAAGGGACTGGGGCAAGCTTCCTTCATGAGCGAGGGATGGAAGGCATGGATCAGTGAGCAGGGCGGCGTGATCATGGGCGTGATCTGCGGACTGGCGCTGGTGGCGATGCATGTGCTCCAACTATGCCGGGTCAATGTTTTTAAAATTATCGTGCTTTTTGGCTCTTTTTCCCTCTGCATGGCCTTTGCGGGTAATGACCTGGTCAACTTTATCGGCGTGGCGCTGGCGGGACTGAGCAGCGTGCAGGACTACGCGGCGCATGGCGACCACAATGCGTCTTACTACCTGATGACGGCGCTCACAGAGCCCGCACATACGCCGCTGTGGCAGCTGATGCTGGCGGGTGGAGTGATGGCTGCTTCGCTCTTCATCTCTAAGAAGACACGCAAGGTCATGGAGACGAGCATCAGTCTGTCGAGCCAGAAACAGGAGGATGAGGCCTTCAGCTCAAGCCGTATCGCCCGACGTCTCGTCCGCATGACGATGAATACGACGGCTACGTTGCTCCACTTCGTGCCCAAGGGTGTGAAGCGGTGGGTCAACGGTCGCTTCATGCCTCCGGTGGACAGGGAGGAGGACTCGGCCTTTGATCTCGTGCGCGGCTCAGTCAACCTCGTGCTGTCGGGTCTGCTGATCATTATTGGCACCTCGATGCAGTTGCCTTTGTCGACGACCTATGTGGCCTTCATGGTTGGTATGGGTAGTAGCCTGGCGGACAGGGCTTGGGGACGCGAGAGCGCGGTGTACCGCATCACGGGCGTAATCAGCGTGGTGGGCGGATGGATCGTGACGGCGGGAGGTGCCTTTCTGATGTGTTTTGTCATCACGTCGGTGCTCTACTTCGGCGGCGCGGTGGCTGTGGCGCTGGTGATTGCCTTTGTCGTACTGATTCTCGTGCGCAGCAACAGGCGTTACAAGGCCAAAGAGGCGCAGGAGAAGGACGACGAGATCTTTCGCCGCATGGTCTGCGAGGAGGATAAGCAGGAGGTGCTCCGCCTGCTCAAGCAGCATGTGCTCAAGACACAGTTGGAATTGCTCAAGATTTGCAAGCAGGCCTTCTACGAAGTGACGGATGGACTGATACAAGAGAATCTCAAGGAACTCAGGGTCTGCGATGAGCGTTTGAATGACGCCAAGACGCTCTGGAAGAAGTACCGTGGACGCCAAATCATGGGGATGAAGCGTATCGACTACTACGATGCAGTGCAAAAGAATACGTGGTTTCACCTCCAGAGCAATAGTATCACGCAGATCATCTACTGCATGAAGCGTATCTGCGACCCTATACTGGAGCATGTGGACAACAATTTCAACCCTCTGCCTCAGGCTTATGTCGATGAGTTTGTGCCGATACGCGATGAGGTCGTCGAACTGTTTGACAAGGCGGAGGAGATCCTCTCTGGGGAACGGTATGACCAGGTTGGCCTCATACTGGCCGAGGGCAACGACGTCAAGCGGCGTCTCTCGGAGATACGACACGGCGAGGAGACCAACCTGCGCAAGACGAGCAATGTGCGCATAGAACTGCTCTACATGAATACACTTCAGGAGACGCAGGAACTGGTGGCTTCACTTCGCCATATGCTGAGAGCAACTGCAAAATTTGAAAGTTAGTATGTATTACGTTTGTAAACGGATTGAGGTGGCAATGGCCCACCAACTGAAGCTGGACTATCCCAGCAAGTGTACCCGTATACACGGGCATAACGCCATCATTACGGTATACTGCAAGTCAGAGACGCTTGACGCCAACGGCATGGTGGTCGACTTTACCCATGTCAAGCAGACGGTGAGCGAACTGCTAGATCATCAGTATGTCAACGACCGGGTGGATTTTAATCCGACGGCGGAAAATCTAGCCAAGTGGATTTGCGACCATGTCGACCACTGCTACAAGGTGACATTCCAGGAATCAGAAAACAATATCGCCGCTTACTGCAGGGAGGAGGGCGCGCTTTGACGATGAAGCCTGTCAATGAGATATTTTACAGCTTACAGGGGGAGGGACGTCAGGCGGGACGGCCGGCTGTATTTGTGCGCTTTTCGGGCTGCAACCTGAGGTGCCCCTTCTGCGATACGGACTTTGCCCAGCATGAGATGATGACAGATGAGCAGATTTTGGCTGAGGTGCAGACTTATCCGTCCAAACTGGTCATTCTCACAGGAGGAGAGCCTGCTCTATACGTTGACGAGCCTCTTGTCCGTCTGCTCCATCACAACGGCTATACGATCGCCATTGAGACCAATGGTACGCGCCCCTTGCTTCCAGGCATTGATTGGGTGACGGTCTCACCCAAGGAGGAGTGGCAAGAGCACGCGGAGGTCGTGGTCGAGCAATGCAATGAACTGAAGGTGGTCTACACGGGACAGGATGTGAGCCGCTATCTGCAGATTAGGGCGGACTACTATTGTCTCCAACCCTGTGACACAGGAGACGAACAGACTAATTTGAAACTCCGCTCAGAAGCAGTCGAATATTGTCTCCAGCATCCTGAGTGGATGCTCTCCCTCCAACTACACAAAATACTTCATCTGCGATGAGACATCTACTAGTTATTGTTCTCTTATGGATAACTGTCAGTCCCGTACTGCGGGCAATCTGTGACTATGATAACTGGTTTACGAACCGCACCCTGCGTCTCGACCTCACCCTCAGCGGTGATAGTGTCAATCAGCATATCAGTCTTGACGAACTGTTGTCTCAAGAGGGCTGGGCGGGTCGCCGTCGCCATCTCGACAGCCTATGTCTGATGGGCAATGGGCAGATCTATGTGCGTGACTCGGCTAGTCAGAAGCTGATATATTGCACGTCATTTAGCAGCCTCTTCCAGGAGTGGCAGAATACACCAGAGGCCCTTCGACGCAGCAAGTCGTTTGAAAATTCGTTTTATGTTCCTTTTCCTCGCCATGCTGTCACCATCACCGTACAGCTGCGAGACAGCTGGCAGCGCGTCACAAGCAGTACAATCTTCGACGTCTCGCCCACGGATATCCTCATCCGTAATCTGGATGCCGCGACCCACTACCCTTATCGCGAAGTGCTCAAGAGCGGGCCTGTCGACTCTTGTGTCGACATCGCCTTTGTGGCCGAGGGATATCGGGCTGATCAGATGGAGACCTTTTACAGAGACGTGGACCGCGTGTGTAGGCAGCTCTTTACCCATGAGCCCTTTAGACGGATGAAGAGGCGGTTTAATGTCTATGCCGTGGCCGCTCCGTCTCATGATGAGGGAACGAGTGAGCCTGTCAAAGGAATATGGAAGTCCACGGTGCTGGGCTCCTCGTTTGACACTTTTTATAGCGACCGATACTTGACGACCCTGCATGTCAAGAGGCTCTATGACGCTCTGACCGGCGTGCCGTGTGACGCGATCATCGTGCTTGTCAACAGTGACAAGTATGGGGGTGGGGGAATCTACAATCTCTATATGCTCTCGTCGGCTCACCACAAGTGGTCCTTGCCCGTCTGTGTCCATGAGTTTGGCCACAGTTTTGCGGGACTGGCGGACGAATATGACTATGGAGATGGCAGCTCAGAGTACTATCATCAAGGTGTGGAGCCTTGGGAACCCAATATCACGACGCTTGCGGACTTTAAGTCCAAATGGAGCAATATGCTGCTACCGGGGACACCGATTCCGACACCCAAGAGCGACTGCAAGGAGACACAATACACACGCGTGGGTGTATTTGAAGGCGCTGGATATATGTGCAAGGGCGTATATCGCCCCGCTCAAGAGTGCCGGATGAAGGTCAACGACGTGCCAGCCTTCTGCCCCGTGTGCCAACGGGCCATCGAGCGGATGATCCGGTACTATACCGAGTGAGATAAGGCCCGTGGGTCAACCCGCGGAACGCCTCATGTCTATTGAGAGATAAAAAGACAACCCGTTTGCAAAAGTATTTGTAAATTTGCATCACATTAAGAATTTCAAAGCCATCATACACTATGCTTACCATTAGTCAGATTACAGAGAATAAAGAGGCCGCTATACAGGGCCTCAATAAGAAGCTCTTCCCTCACGCAGAGGAGGCTATAGGACAGGTCATCGCTCTCAACGACCGCCGTAAGGCCGTGCAGACGCAACTCGACGAAAACCTGTCTCAGCAAAACTCAATATCCAAGGGCATCGGCCAACTTATGCGCGAAGGTAAACGCGACGAGGCCAACCAAATCAAACAGCAAGTGGCCCAGCTGAAGGAAACCAGCAAACAACTGCAAGCGGACAAGGAGAAGGTGGAAGAGGAACTGAAGCAACTGCTCTATACTATTCCTAATTTGCCTTACCCCGAAGTGCCAGATGGGGCTACTGCTGCTGACAATGTGGTGGAGAAGATGGGAGGACAGGAGAAGCCCCTGCCGAAGGACCCGCTTCCTCACTGGGAACTCGCTAAGAAGTATCACCTCATAGATTTTGACCTCGGCGTAAAGATCAGTGGTGCCGGTTTTCCTGTCTATACAGGTCAGGGTGCCCATCTGCAGCGCGCTCTCGTCAACTTTTTCCTCGACGAGGCGATCAAGGCCGGCTACACTGAGATACAGCCACCTACTGTGGTCAATCAGGCAAGTGGATATGGCACGGGCCAGCTGCCCGACAAGGAGGGCCAGATGTATCACTGCGAGGTGGACGACCTCTATCTTATCCCGACAGCCGAAGTGCCTGTGACCAATATCTTCCGCGACGTCATACTTGACGAGAAGCAGCTCCCCATTAAGTGCTGCGCCTACACCGAGTGCTTCCGTCGCGAAGCCGGTTCGTATGGCAAGGATGTCCGCGGACTAAACCGTCTGCACGAATTCTCCAAGATTGAACTGGTGCGCATTGATACTCCCGAGCATTCCCGCCAGAGCCACAAGGAGATGCTCGACCACGTGGAGGGCTTGCTGCAAAAGCTGGAACTCCCTTACCGCATCTTGCGTCTGTGCGGAGGCGATATGAGTTTTACTTCCTCCATCTGTTTTGACTTTGAGGTGTACAGCGAAGCACAGAAACGCTGGCTAGAGGTCAGCTCCGTGAGCAATTTTGACACTTATCAGGCCAATCGTATGCACTGCCGCTACCGTAAGGACGGCAAGAAAATCACCCTCTGCCACACCCTCAATGGCTCAGCCTTAGCCTTGCCACGTATAGTAGCTGCTCTGCTTGAGGACAATCAGACGCCTGACGGCATCAAAATCCCCAAAGCTTTGCAGCCATATTTTGGCGCCGATATGATCAAGTAGCGCTTAGCGTGGTATATCATTAGAAAAGGAGGAATGCAAGCCTTGTTGTGTTCCTCCTTTATCTCTTAACAGATCAACAGATGCCTTCTGATGTATTTCGGTTTAAGCAGTTTGTCGTCCGACAGTCGGACAGTGCGATGAAGGTGGGGACAGACGGAGTCCTGTTAGGGGCCTGGAGCAGTGCTTCGGGGAGACGAATCCTCGATGTCGGCACAGGGACTGGACTTATCGCGCTGATGCTCGCTCAGCGTGCGGAGGCCAATATTATAGGCGTAGAGATCGATCGACAGGCTGCCTGCGAAGCGAAGTTCAATTTTGAGCAAAGCCCATGGAGCGGTCGTCTGCAAGTGGCTTGTGTGGATGTACGCCAATATTGTTTTGGCCCTCCCTTTGACCTCATAGTCTGCAATCCGCCCTTCTATGCGCACTCACAGGCGGCTTCAAGTCGGTCACGTGACAGAGCCAGAAGTGGTGAGACGCTGTCTCTCCGTCAACTCATTCAGTTTGCTTCTCATCATCTCAGTATCCAGGGGCGGTTGGAGGTTATTCTTCCAGCACAGATTGCAGAGCAATTCAGACTTGACTGTTGGACTCAAGGCTTCTGTCTTATACGCCAAACACAGGTGATCACATGCCCCGGCAAATCTCCCAAGCGAAGCCTGATGTCATTTGGCCTTGTGGAGACGACTGCACAGCGTGATACGCTCTGTCTGCTCGACAGCGAAGGCCGGCGGACTGTGCAATATCAAGCGCTTACAGCTGACTATTACTTGTAGAAAGGCGTGTGAAGATGATGGAAAGAATGTGAATAAGGACTCAAATTAAATCTTGTATAAGTCACATTGTCAGTAATTTGTAAATCAATGAACAATTGTAGTCTCACCCGTTTTTTGTTCATCCTACTTATTGCGCTCTCAGTACTTCCTGTTGGATTGTCGGCTCACCGTCCAAAGGTCGGACTGGTATTAGGAGGCGGCGGAGCGAAGGGGGCTGCAGAAATAGGAGTGCTTAAATGGATTGAAAAAGCACAGACACCCATAGACTGTATCGCCGGCACAAGTATAGGCGCCCTGGTTGGTGGCCTCTATTCTGTGGGGTATACATCATCAGAACTCGACAGCATCTTTCGCTGTCAGCAGTGGTATGACGTATTCGCTGGGGGAGCTTTGCGAGGCAATGGGGTGGGATTACTCAGCGGCGACAGTGTCGTCTCCCTTATGGATAGTCTCATCTCTCGTAAGTTGGGCAAAGCCAATACGGATTTGGATTTTGACAGTTTGCCTATCCCTTTCCGATGTGTCGCTGTTGATATGCGCAGTATGCGTGAAGTGGTATTACGCAGAGGAAGCCTGTCACGTGCCATTTGCTCCAGCATGTCAATTCCGCTGCTCTTTAAACCAATGAAGTGGGACACCTTGGCGCTGGTCGATGGCGGTGTGCTCAACAATCTGCCTGTGGACGTCGCACGCGAAAAGGGAGCCAATGTGGTCATCGCTGTCGATCTTACGCAAAGCAAACCGGAGAATTTTATATCGGAAAGAATTCGGAAAATAGGGGACGACCTTCCACTGAGTGGAATTGTGGGATGGCTTATCAGAAGGCCTGACCAAAAGAAGTATACGGAGAATTGCCGCGATGCCGACCTGTATATTCATCCTCGTCTGCCGGAGTATGGTGTGGCAGATTTTGACGTGGAAAAGATTGACGATATGATAGCGAGAGGCGAAAAAGCGGGTCGAAAAGCCTACAGTAAACTTAAGCGTATAAGGCGCAATCTTGCCAAATAAAGTTCGTAGGAAAAATACTATTCTTGTTTTTTCGCAAGATCTGCAGAGCTGTCATGTCGACGGTTCTGGCGACTGTGGCGATGCTTGTTGTCTTTCGGACGAGAATCCTTTGCTCCTGTCTTTTTGTTGTTTGTGGCAGGTCGTCTGGACTTTTGGCCTCTGTAATCCGTGCCTTGTGAGCGTTTGTCAAATCGGCCGCCGTTTTTGGAGCGCGAGTTGCGATGAGCCTCAGGCTCGTAAGCTGGGGCATCGCCCAGCCCCTCTGGAAGGGGATCTTTGCGTACTTCCTTCTCTATCACGCGCTCGATGCGGTGAAAATAGAATTGCTCATCCGGGCTCACAAGGGTAATGGCTTTCCCATACTTATTGGCTCGAGCAGTGCGTCCGATGCGATGGACGTAGTCGTCAGCTGTGCGGGGCACATCGTAATTGATGACCATCTCAATGTCGTCTATATCAATACCACGCGAGAGCAGGTCAGTGGACACGATGATGTCGATTTTACCATTCTTGAAGGCACGCATGACCTCATCCCGCTGTTTCTGGTTGAGGTCAGAATGCATGGCCATGACATTGAGGTGTCTCTGAGAAAGTGCTGCAGCCAGATTGCGCACCTTGACCTTGGAAGAGGAAAAGATGATGACACGCTTGAGATCAGGGTCAGAGAATAGATGGCGCAAAATGCCAAGTTTTTGCTTCTCAAAGCAGATATAAGCACTCTGGTCAATGTGCGAAGCGGGCTTGGCAATGGCTATTTCTACAGAAACGGGATCATGTAGGATAGACTTGGCCAAAGATTGAATTTCATCGGGCATAGTGGCAGAGAAGAGCATAGTCTGGCGTTTCTCTGGGAGCTGCTTGACGATACTTTTTACATCATCAATAAATCCCATATCGAGCATACGGTCTGCCTCGTCGAGTACAAAGATGCTGGTCTGACTCAGATTCACGTCGCCAAGTTTGATATGGCTGATGAGGCGTCCTGGAGTTGCGATGATGATGTCTGCGCCAAGTTTGAGGGCGCGGATTTCCTGC
Organism: uncultured Prevotellaceae bacterium; assembly: GCA_900316315.1. GTDB lineage: Bacteria > Bacteroidota > Bacteroidia > Bacteroidales > Bacteroidaceae > UBA6382. Next base: position 9,663 of record ONCK01000021.1, on the reverse strand, counting down.
TCATATCTGACGCCATCGTTGCCGCCGTATACAGACACGCCTGAGATGGGCATGAAGTATGAGAAAGCCTCAAGTGACTGGTCTATTTGCTGGGCCAACTCACGTGTTGGGACCATGATGACGCAGTTAATGGCTTTGGGTGGAAACTGCTCCGTGGCCAAGCGATTGAGGATGGGGAGGAGATAGGCGGCCGTCTTACCGGTGCCAGTCTGAGCGACGCCTATGATATCCTTGCCCTCAAGCAGAGGCGGAATGGCACGCTCCTGTATAGGTGTACACTTCTCAAAACGCATCGCGTCAAGGGCATCGAGTATATTGTCTTCAAGATTGAGTTCGCTAAAGTACATTTATTTGGATTTTATTGAAAATTAGACTATTTAGGAGTGCGCCGGTAGAGGTACAGACTGATGAATACAAACAATATATTAGGAATCCACACAGCCAGGAGCGGCGGGAAATTGGCATTTATGGCGAGCGTGGACGATACGGTGGAAAACATGATGTAAGCAAAGCTGAGAGCGAGACCTATGCCCAGAGAGAGCCCCATGCCGCCTTTCTTCTTCTCACACGAGAGACTTACGCCGATGAAGGTCAGAATGAATGCGGCGAAGGGAGAGGCGAATCTTTTATAATACTCGACCTCAAAGGCGCTGATGCTGGCAGCGCCGCGTTCGCGCTGTTTGGCGATGTATTCTTTGATATCGGGCGTCGTCATCGTCTCCTGCTGGTTGCGAGTGTAGAGAAGGTCGGACGGCTCCATACTGACCAGCGTGTCGAGTTGGCTGCCATTGGTGATCGTCTCACGCATGCCGTTGAGTTTGCGTATATGGTAATTGTATATTTTCCACTTATATCTCACATCGGAGAGCGTATCGTACTGTATGCGCGACGCAGTGAGATGGGAGACCAACTTTTTCCCCTCAAACCGGTCTAGGGAGAAGTTGATGCCACTTCTGGTGTTGATGTTAAAACTCTGGATAAAGGCAATCACGCCCGGGCTGACTTGCAGCTGGACATTAGCGACTTCAGTGATCTGTTGTTTCTTAATATACTTGTTCTCAAACTCAATGCGCTTCTCATTGGCTCTCGGGATGATATAGGATCCGAGCAGAAAACTGGCAATGGCGATCAGTCCTGCGGAGATCATATAGGGTTTAAGCAGACGTTTAAAACTCATGCCATTGGATCTCATCGCGATGATTTCCGAATTGTCAGCCAACTTCGAAGTAAAAAATATGACAGAAATAAAGACAAAGAGTGAACTGAGCAGATTGACAAAATAGGGCACGAAGTTGATATAGTACTGGACAATCATCTGCCACGGAGCGTGACTCTGGGAAAACTTATCTATGCGCTCGTTAAAGTCAAAGACGATAACGATGGCAATGATGAGAAGCAAAGAGAAGAGGAAAGTGCCGATAAATTTGCGGATGATGTAGCGGTCAATAAGAGTGAGGCGGATTTTCCTCCAGCTCTCGCTTATACGAGGACTGCTGAGTGGCGTCTGGCGGATGGCGTTATGGGGTATTCCTGAGGGGCGTTGTCCTGTAGTCGCGGTCTGGTCGGATGTACCTTTAGACTTGTGGAGATGAATGGGCCACTTCATATTCACTTCGGTATTTATAGTCGTTGCTGCAATTGGTCGATCATCTGATGCTTCCAATGGGTAAAGGTGTTGTCCAGGATATGCTTGCGCGCCTCTCCGACCAAGTGTAGATAAAAGGCCAGATTGTGAATGGACGCAATCTGCAGCGCCAGTATTTCCCTGGCTTTAAAGAGGTGATGAACGTATGCTTTACTATATGCAGTGTCAACAAAGCTTGTGCCGGTAGGATCAAGGAGAGAGAAGTCGTCTTCCCATTTCTTATTACGCAGATTGATGATGCCCTGGCTGGTAAAGAGCTGGGCATTGCGTCCGTTGCGAGTCGGCATGACACAGTCAAACATGTCTACACCGCGCTCTATAGCTTCGAGTAGATTCCACGGAGTGCCTACACCCATTAAGTAGCGGGGGCGGTCTGTGGGCAGGATATCGTTGACAACCTCAATCATCTCGTACATCATCTCGGCTGGCTCTCCGACAGCCAGTCCTCCGATAGCGTAGCCCTCCGCCTCGAAGTTGGCAGCGTATTTGGCGCTCTCCTCCCTCAGGTCCCGATAGACACAGCCCTGGACGATGGGAAACAGTGTCTGACTGTATCCATACAGAGGTTGAGTCTCTCTGAAGCGGTCCATACACCGCTTGAGCCAGTGCTCTGTCAGCGTGAGACTCTTGCGTGCGTATTTGTAGTCAGAGGTGCCTGGAGGGCATTCATCGAGCTGCATGATGATGTCAGCTCCGATGGATCGCTCTATGTCTATGACTTTTTCGGGAGTAAAGAGATGCCTGCTTCCGTCGATATGACTGGCAAACTCACAGCCCTCCTCACTCAGCTTGCGTATCTTGGCGAGCGAAAACACTTGAAAACCTCCGCTGTCGGTCAGTATGGGCCGCTTCCACCCGTTAAAGCGATGCAGGCCACCTGCTTGGCGCAGAATGTCGATGCCTGGGCGCAGATAGAGATGATAAGTGTTGCCCAGTATGATTTGCGCCTTGATATCGTCTGCCAGTTCTCTCATGTGGACGGCCTTGACGGCGCCCTGTGTCCCCACTGGCATAAATATCGGCGTCTCTATCTGGCCGTGGTCGGTCGTGATGAGGCCTGCTCTTGCGCTGGATGAGCTTTCTGTGTGGAGAAGTTGGAAGTCCATGAAGTATTACTCGTCTTTGTCCGTCTTGTCAAGAGGCTCTTTGATAGTAAAGTCTATCGGACGGCTGACCTTCTCGTTTAGCAGCGCAATCTCGAGCACTTCATCAACATTCTCTACGTAGTGGAAAGTGAGCCCTTTGAGATAGATTTCATTGATTTCCTTAATGTCCTTCTCATTGTCCCGGCTGATGATAATGTCCGTGATGCCCGCGCGTTTGGCCGCGAGAATCTTTTCCTTAATACCGCCAACCGGGAGCACTTTGCCCCGTAACGTGATTTCGCCGGTCATGGCTGTCTTGGCCTTGACTTTGCGCTGTGTGAGCGCGGAGGCGATAGAAGTGGCGATGGTGATGCCCGCCGAGGGGCCATCCTTGGGGACAGCACCTTCAGGTACATGGATATGGATATTCCAGTTTGTAAATATGCGGTCGTCAATGCCCCATTTGTCAGCATGAGCCTTGATATACTCCAGTGCAAGCACAGCCGACTCCTTCATCACATCGCCCAAGTTGCCTGTAAGCGTAAGTTTGCTGCCCTTACCTTTACTTAGACTTGTCTCGATGAAAAGTATCTCGCCACCTACGCTTGTCCAAGCCAATCCAGTCACGACGCCAGCGTAGTCATTGCCTTGATAGCGGTCGCGGATGAAGGGCGGCTGCCCCAACAGTCCCACAATATGCTCGGGCTTGATCGTCATCGTCTCCACTTGGCCGTCCTTGACGTAGCGGAAAGCAATCTTGCGGAGTATCTTGCTGATGAGTTTGTCCAGCTGTCTGACGCCGCTCTCGCGGGTATATTGCTCAATGATCTTCTCCAGGGTTGCTGTGGTGAACTTGATATTCAGCCTTGGCGAATCGGCTGCTGACGCTTCCTTGGACTTACTCTTGTCGGCCTGTTTCAGCTGTCGGTGGTCATTAGAGGGCATTAGACCCAGTTCCCTGAGGGTCTTCGGGATAAGATGGCGCTTGGCAATCTCCACCTTTTCCTCCGTGATGTAGCCCGTCATCTCGATGAGTTCCATGCGGTCCAGCAGTGGGGTGGGAATGGTGCTCAGCGTGTTGGCTGTGGCAATAAACATGACATGGCTCAGATCATAGTCCAAGTCGAGGAAGTTGTCGTGGAAAGCAAAGTTCTGTTCCGGGTCGAGCACCTCCAGCAGCGCGCTGGCGGGGTCACCATTGATATTGTCCTGGCTGACCTTGTCTATCTCGTCGAGGACAAAGACCGGATTGTTGGAGCCGCACTTGATGAGGCTCTTGATGATGCGTCCGGGCATGGCGCCTACATAGGTGCGCCGGTGTCCTCTTATCTCTGCCTCGTCGTGTACACCACCCAGACTGACCCTGACGTATTTGCGCTTGAGGGCCTTGGCGATGCTCTTGCCCAGACTTGTCTTGCCGACGCCCGGTGGGCCGTAGAGACAGAGGATAGGACTCTTGAGATTGCCTCTCAGCTTGATGATGGCGAGATACTCGAGGATGCGTTCCTTGACCTTCTCGAGTCCGTAGTGGTCTCGGTTGAGGGTGTCGGTGGCCGTCTTGATGTTGATATTGTCGTGGGTCATCACGCCCCAAGGCAGTTGGAGCAGGGTTTGCAGATAGTTGAGCTGGACATTGTAGTCGGGTGACTGCGTATTGATGCGCTCGAGCTTCTTGAGCTCGCGATCAAACACCTTGCCTATCTCCTCGGGCCATTTTTTCTTCTTCGCCTCCTCAGCCAGTTCCCGATAGTCCTGATCTGGACCATCTTCGCCGAGCTCATCCTGCATATTCTGTATCTGTTGGTGGAGAAAATACTCCTTCTGCTGCTCATCGATATCCTGGCGGGTGCGCTCGGCAATACTGGCTTTGAGCGAGGCGAATTGGACTTCTCGGTCCAGCAGGGACAGCAGCTTGTACGCACGCTTCTTGATGTCGCCGATGGAGAGGAGCTCCATTTTCTCCTTGACCTTGATGGAGAGGTTGACGCAGGCAAAGTTAATCAGGAAGGTCGGATTGCTGATGTTGCGCACGGCAAACTGCTGTTCCTGTACGCCATCGTCCAGGCTGAGCATACGTATCCAGGTATCCTTGATGGCCTCTGTCAGTGCCTTAAGCTCACGGTCAGACTCAGGGTAGACGGTCTCTTCCAACTTCTCAACACGTCCCATGTACATGGGCTCGGTGACGGTCAACTCATTGAGGGTGAATCGGCAGAAGCCTTGCAGAAGAACGGTCACTTTATTGTCTGGCAATTCGAGGATGCGGACTACCTTGGCCACCGTTCCAACAGAATAGAGGTCTTTTTGTCTCGGCAAATTGACACTGCCGTTCTTTTGGCAGATGACACCGAAATAAGTGTCATGTTCTCTGGCCTGCTTGATCAGCTTGAGCGAAAAGTCTCGCTCGATGCCTATCGGGACGACAACACCGGGGAAGAGCACCATATTGCGCAATGGCAAGATGGGGAGTTCCTCGTCAATGTTGATATTAAAGATATTGCGTATGTCTCCGTCAAAATCTGCGATGAGGGAAACGGGCGTGTTATTATTTGATTTGCTGCTCATGTCTTAACTTAGTATTATGGTGTGGGTTGTGTCAGATTAGCTTGCAAAATTACTACTTTTTATGCGAAAACGCCTATAGCGGGGACAAAAAACTAATTTGCCCATAACAGATACGGAAATGGGTGACGTTTGTGATGAACATGGCGGGTCTGTATGCGGAGTCCTGCTCCGCTTTCGCGGATGACTGACAGACTGATCGGATCGGTCTTCAGGTGAGCTGCATGCCGGTTATGAGGTGCCGCGGAGAAGTGGGGATCGGCTCGCGTCTCCCTCTTGTAGCGAAGGTGCTGTGAACGGCGTGACGCAGTGTTGACTAGAGCTACCAATCCCGGCCGCGGAAACCTAAGGCTTCACTTATCTTGCCTTCCGGTTTGCACCCCACTCTAGACGTGATACGCGCAGGCGGTCTAAGGTCGCGTGTAAATGTCTATCTGACTATCACTCCTGCCAAAGTGAAACTACGCAGAGCCTTAGATTCCCGCGCAGCCCTTGACTGCCCTTTCGGCTTGCGCTCTCGTCTGGGCATGATACTCGTGACCTTAGGCCGTCCTCTGACTTATTTTTATATAAATATCAAGACAAAATGTCCGACTTGCGCCCAAATGAATAAGAATATTTATTCAAACTTTTTTCTGTAACTCACTGAATGCTAGAAAGTTATAATAAAATCTGCTTCTTTTATAACTATCTGACTTTCAGATGATAACAACACGGTATCTAGTTTAAAACAAGGTCGGAGCTATAAAATAAGTCCGACATTGTTTTGCTTAGACGGCACCTTTTTCAGAGAACACGGCGCTTGCATAAAGCGGTATTTCGATTTTATTATATAAAAACTAATGAACTTTTTGATGGCGATATTCTGTCATGTGCGTCTACAGATCTGATACTTCTGAGTCATCGGTCGGGACATCTATACGTCATCATACAGTCAATCCTCACTGCCTGGTGCTTGTGTGGCCATGAAGCGGCCTATCAACTCAAACACTAAGACAGTAAGGTCTGAGTGTAGATCTCTGAGAGGGGCTTGTAGCTATTTGTCAATGACCATGTCAAACTGGCAACAGGGATCGGTTTGGTGGGCAAGGTGCTTGGTGACGGGGGAGATGCCGAACAGTACACTATAGGTGGAGGCTTTGATGGTCTTGCCATCGGGCATAAACTCGAGGATACGTATCCAGCCGTCGCCACCATTGCCTTCCCAACCTCCGCCGAGGCACTGGATATTCCACATCATCTGGTGAACTTCTTTTCCAGCAGAGTTTTTGTCGCAACGATAGGCCGTATTGTTGAGGAAGTCCTGCTTGCTGCCTGCTACTTTGTCGGGATGGCCGGTGTGTCCTGAGATGACGAGGCGTATATTGGAGCAGGGATAGATGAGTTTGTCCCACATCTGTTGGCCCCAATTTTGGGATTCGATCTTGTAATGCTCGTTGTCTGTTCGTGCATTGGTGTTCTCCCGCAGGAAGGTGTGGGTCAAGACGATGACGGTGTAGTCCTTGTATTTATCGCTCTGGCAGAGCTTTTTAGCCCAGGCGAGCACTTCGTCACGGGGCGCCCATTCGAAGTTGATAATGAGCAGGTTGCCCCAGCGGCCATTGTCCTTGAATGTCCAAGCGGCATTTTCGAGTGAGGCCACGCCGGAACGGTTGGGGTAGGCGGCTACGAGATGGTCGGCCGTTTTGCTATTGCGCTCATAGGTGATGTACTCGGGATAGTGGGTGAAGCCTTTGTCACCCCTGACGTAGCCATACTCATGATTGCCGCCGGCGACCATGTAGGGCACCTTATTGTCGAGGCGCTTGAGGCAATGGCTGGCCCACTCCCACATCTGTTTGCTGGTTTGATTGAGCATGGAGCGATTGCGCACGATATTCTCATTTTGCTCGACGAGGTCTCCGGTAAAGAGCACCGCCTTGATATGGAGATTGTCCACATTGTCGGCCAGCCAGGCCGTGGAGAGCTCAAAGAGTGGCTGATTGATATCGTACTTGGTGTAGCCCTGTGGATCTCCCATGACCATCAGGGTAAAGGAGTTGGGGTCTTGGAGATGCTGCTGATCAGCTCGATGCTGGGCCAGAAGCGGGGTGCTCATGGCCAAAGCGAGGCTGAAAAGAAAAAGTCGGTTTGTAATATGCATGTTGTTAAAAGATAAAATAATAAATGTTCAAAAAGGGAGTCTGGTCTCTTGGCGTTTATTTTCTCGGCATCGTCTTGGGATCCAAAGGCTCTGTCAACCACACCGTATAGCGGCTATTGCGATCCCACTGGCTACCGGCAGAGGCGAAGTCGCAGAAACGGATGGGGCGCTTGTAGCCCGCATTTTCCCTGTCAGTACCAACGCGGGCTGGCAATTCAAAAGTCATCCACATGCCATTCTGGGGCTGAATGGGGGTGAGCGATACATATCCGTCTACTGGGCGTAGGTCTACACACTCGTCGACATCGCCGTCATCCATCCGGCTATCCCGGGCAAGGGTGATGGGCCCGCGCTGTACGGCTATCTTGCCATTAAGCTGGCTGACCCGGCCACGCATGTCCAGCGTCAGCTCGATGCGGTCATTGCTTTTCCACTGACGGTCAATGATATAGTAGGCTCCTGGCTTAACGCCAGCCTGCGGAATGCCATTGACGCTCACCTGTGTCTTTTGGCTCCAGACGGGAATGCGCAAGGCGATGGCCAAACGAATGGGCCTGTCGGCATTAAGCTTCAGTTTCATTACGCTGTCAATGGGGTATGTCGTTTCTTGGACGAGGCTCACCTCATGGCCTTCTATCCGCAACTTAGCCGTAGAAGGAGCGTAGAAATTGACCTCTATGCGGTGGGCATCTGGCATCTGGTACATCACTCTGGGTATCAGGGCGAAGGCTCGTGGTCCATTGGCATTGCAGCAATTGATATGGAGGCCACACTGCTGCTCGCCCTGTATCCTGAAGCCCTCCAGCGGGGTGTACTTGGCAATCTGACTGCCGTCGTCCTTCATCGCCGCCAGGATGGCATTGTAAAATGTCTGCTCGATATTGTCCATATAGTGGGCATCGTGGGTCAGACCCAGCAGGCGCTCGTTGATCTGCATCCAGGTAAATCCCACGCAGGTCTCCATGCTGTGTAGGGTCGGCCGTGTCTGGAGGGCCTGACCGCCATACCAACACTCCATAGCACTTCCCGAACCACAGATATTGATTTCTTCCTGTTCGATGTGCTTGACGGCGGCCTGGACGGCCTTGAGATAACAGGTCTCGCCGGTCACCCGATAGAGTTCCAGCAGTCCGACATAGCAACTCATCATTTCGTAGGCTTTCTGTCCATTGTTGAAACTCCACCAGACTTCTCCTGACCGGAGCGGAGAGCGCTGAGCTACGGGAACATCAGCCTTGGCTATCAGCTGAGGTCCATGAGCTGTCTCGTCATCCTGGACGATCCATTTGGCCCAATCCAAATATTTTTGCTGGTGCGTGGTCTGGTAAAGCAACATGACCGGCTCAAGAATACTGGAGGGGGGCAGTCCCCGGTAAAGTCCGGTCTCGTAAATATGCTTCCCTTTGGGACTGATCTGAGTCATTGTGTAGTCTATTAGACGGCAGGCGCCGCGCAGGGCAGCCTTGTCTCCAGATAGGAGATACCACTTGAGCAATCCCAGCGTCGTGTATTTGCGTCCCCAGACATCCCAGTTGGTCAGTTGTGCACTGGTGCTGTAATTGCCAAGATATCCGTTGGGTAGTTGGTGGCTGATCATGTCCTTGACACTCTGCCGGATGATACGGTATAACTCAGGGTCATGGTTGTACTGATAGGAAGCGATAGCGCCTTGTACCCATTTGCCCCAAAACTCGGAGCCCCATCTGGAAGTCTCCTCGTGAAGGGCAAAGACATCGGTCAACTCCTTGACATCCTGAGCCTTTACGCGATACTTGATGCAGTCATCGATGCGTCCTCCGACGTATCCATGTATTTTAATTGACTCAACTCCATTTGTTTTGGCCGTTCCTTGCATTGGTAGACAGCCCATACTCAGAAGCAGGGTCAGGCTGACGATGACAGTATACCTCATATTTTTAGATTGACCTTAATTCCGCAACGAAGCGTGTAAATTGTTATTAATGTTTTTTATAAGTCTCTGAGGAACTTATTGTTCCTCAGAGACTTGTCATTTGCAGAATTTTCACTAACTTTATGGTGCAAAACAAAAGAAGTTCAATTCTACATGACATGGCAAAGATAGCAATAAGATACGATAATATTGTTCCCTACGGTGGAATTTTTTATGGTATGAACGAATTTAAGCGCACTGGGCTGGACAAACTGGTAGACGGTCGCCTTAATGTCCGCTGTGCGAACTATGGCTACCAGTACAGCGATATCATGCT
>ONCK01000009.1 GCA_900316315.1 uncultured Prevotellaceae bacterium | reverse complement strand
CTACCGTGCCCGCTACCGTCGCTGGCTCAAGACCATGGGCCTCCACGATCCGCAGATACGCCATCTCTTCATCATCGGGGACTTGGCCAACAACTGCCTGGCCTGGCAGTATGACACGATTGTCAAGATCTTTAATGACCCCAACCTCATCCCGCAGGACATCAAGGTGACCTTTATCCGCGGCAACCACGACAACTTCCGCTCCGACGGCGCCTCGCTCTTCACCAGTAAGATCGGACAGCCCTACAATCAGTACCAGGAAATCGACGGTTACCCCTTCATCTCCATAGGATGCACCTCATTGCAATACCGTTACCACGGCTACTCCTCGGAGACGCCCTGCTACGACGCAGCTACGATGCAGTTTCTCAGCGAATCGCTTGCCGACGCCAACGAGAAGTACCCGGGCAAGCCTATCTTTGTCTTCCAGCACGTACTGCCCAAGAACACCATCGTCGGATCCTATGATACAGATCTCGCAGCCTATTCGCAGGGTCTTGACGAACTTTTCACCAAATATCCGCAAGTTGTAGACTTCTCCGGTCACACACATCTTGCCATCGGAGACCCCCACCAGATCTTCCAGTTGAGCTATACGGCGGTCAACGACGGTTCCAATAAGCATGACTCCTATGGAACCAACTGGCCAGGCTTCCATCAAGTGGGCGCAAATCAGGAAGTGGATTACGATGCTTTGACCGAAGGGCTCTTCTGTCACTTCGACAAGGACGGCAACTTCCACATGGAGCGATGGAATACAGCCCGCGGCGTAAACTATCAGCGCGACTGGGTATTGCGTCCGCCCTTTGACGGTACCAACTTTGAGTACAAGAGTCGTACGGGCGGTGCAGCTCCCAAGTGGCCCGCAGGTGCAAGCCTTACAGTCACGCAAGTGACAAGCGACAGCGTTGTTGTGACCTTCCCGCAGGCTATCGATGATGACGTCATCTACCGCTATCTCATCAATGTCACTAACTCTACCGGCACCAACGTAATCAATACCATCAACCAGAACTCCCTGATCAGCTGGGGCCCCGATATGCCCTCCCATATCTCCATCCCTATCGGCGGTTTGCCTTCCAATACGGCACTGACCGTGACGGTACAAGGCAGAGATGCTTACAATCAAGTTACAAGCACGCTCTCCAATACCTTTACCCTCACTAAGTGACCTGAGGCCGGCATCCCCTATGTGAAAGGAGCCAGCATTGCGTGTATATATCACAGGTATTTACATAGAAGTCCGACTTGGCAGCCGCCAAGTCGGACTTCATGCTTAAGCCTCCAGAGCTACTCAGCAGAGTGTCGCTATCCCGTCAAAATAACGGTGCAGCAGCACCGTATGAGAGCCGCCATAGGCCGGCATACGCAAGCCCGTATCTGTTCTCATACCGGACAACGCATATCCCGGCCCGCAGGCTTTACCATGTGAGTTTGTCCTGGAGCATATTGCCATCGCTGGCAGGCGTATCAGCCGCACCAAAGGAGTTGGCCTTGTACTGGATACACATCATCACCATCTCACCAGAGCCCGTGTTTTTGAGCGCACGTTTGCCTTTAGGAGAGACTCTGATAAGGCTTCCTTCTGATACTGGAAATACTTCACCATCGACCTGATAGAGTCCTTCGCCCTTGATGATGATGTAGACTTCTTCGTGTGTCTTGTGTGAGTGAAGAAATCCGCTGTCTTGACCCGGCTGAAAACTTTGAAAAGAAATTTCAGCTCCTGTAAGTCCGAGCGCCTGACCACAAAACACCTTGCCAGGGATAACCACCCCAGGTCCCATCTCAAGCTCATGGTCCTTAATCTCATTGATACTTCCTACTGTTACTGCAGCATACTGTTCACCTTTCTTAATTGTCTCAATAGCTTTCATTTGGATTTGATATTTATATGGTTAAACTTGTTATCTTTGACATTGCAAAAGTACTATTTTCTTCTACTCCACACAAGTAGGTACGCAGACGTCATCCAGTTACCCCGAGGTTACTATTATTGGCTATCAAAAAGGATATCGGTCATTTTTTGTACATCTTTAACAAAATAGCAACAAGCACCATTCACCCATTATCTGATATTGCTTACTTTTGTAGCCTAGCTATCAAAACTTACTCTTATGCAACGTGCGCAATATCGCGACCGGCTCTATCCAGACTGCCCTGTACGCAATATACTGTCCCGTATTGGAGACAAATGGTCCATGCTCGTGCTTTTCACTCTTGAGGAGCATACACCAATTCGCTTTAAGGAGCTACAGAGAGCCATACCCGATATCTCCCAAAAGATGCTTACAACCACGCTCAAGACGCTTGAGGCTGATGGTCTCCTGATACGCAAGGCCTACCCCGAGATACCGCCGCGCGTAGAGTACAGCCTGACAGAGCGAGGACTGAGTCTGCTTCCGCTCATCGACAAGCTGTTGCTGTGGGCACAGAACAATATGGACGACATCCTCGCCGAGCGTCGCAAATATCTCCTCAAGGACTAGCGCCCGACACGCCAGCTCAGCCGCAGTCGGCCTATGCTTCTTTCCGCAGGCTTGACAAGTTTTACAAGGCCATTGCCAAAAATTAAACGATTATCTGCTATATTCCGCAGGCGCCCCATCCTCTCGTATTATCGACTAAGTAAGACGCTCACCAGCAAAACAGACAATGGAGGAAAGCACCCGAGAAGATGCTTTCCTCCATCCAAATATATCACAATAGGAGACGCTGCAGACTACTTGCCCTCTGCAGGCTCAAAGGCCTTCCAAATGAGTGCAGCCAAGGCACCTCCAATCAACGGGGCCACGATAAATACCCACAGATCGGTCAAGGCCTGACCTCCTTCAAAGAGGGCGGGGCCAATAGAGCGGGCGGGGTTGACAGAGGTCCCCGTGTAGTGAATGCCTACGAGGTGGATGAGCACCAGAGAGAGGCCTATAGCGAGGCCGGCAAAGTTGTTGGTAGCTCCATTGGTCTTGGCTGTTGCGCCGAGTACGACGAGTACAAAGATCATCGTCAGGACAATCTCCACGATAAGTCCGTTGAGCTGTCCGCCGTTGCAGACATTGGCGCCCGTGGTCGTGCCCTGAGCCAGACCGGGACTCGTGATGACAAATGCATAGAGCACAGCAGCAGCGACTATACCGCCTATAACCTGCCCTACAATGTATCCTACTGCATCCTTGCTGCTCATGCGACCACTCAAGAATACGCCCAAGGTGATGGCCGGATTGATATGGCAACCAGAAATACCACCTATCGTATAGGCCATAGCGACTACTGAAAGTCCGAAGGCCAATGCTGTGCCTACCACAGACGCAGTATCCGAACCACAATTAAGGCTGACGGCTGCACCGCAGCCGAGCAAGGTCAGTACAAATGTACCGATGCACTCTGCTAAATACTTTTTCATTGCTTCTTGATTTGAAATTACACAAAATAGATTGATATTGACTGTAAAAAATACAGGATTTTACTTTCTTCAACTTCCCTTAGGAGGCATTTTTCCTTTTAGGAGCTCTCCAGCCGTCACTTGACCTCTTTGTCAAGCCATCTGAAGAGTTCTTTGGTCCAGATATCGTAATCCTTGAAGTCCTTGTGAGCGCCAAACCCGTGATACCCTTCAGGATACATATGGAGCGAGCACTGCACGCCCTGGGCTGCGAGCGCAGAGGCGTAGCGGAGGGAGTTGTCGACCGGCACTATCTTGTCCGTACAACTGAGCGCGACAAAGGCTCGGGGAGTCATGGACGTCACCATTTTCTCATTGGAATACTTGTAGACCTGCTCATCTGTCGGGTGAAAACCGATCAGGTTTTCACGGGAATGCTTGTGAGTATAGCTGAGGTCCATCGTGATGACAGGATATAGGAGAATCTGGAAACTGGGACGCGTCTGATCATCGGTAAAATGGGTCGCCGTCGTAGCAGCCAGGTGGCCGCCGGCCGAGGATCCCATGATGCCGACCTGAGCAGGGTCTATGTGCCACTCAGCAGCGTGGCGGCGCACAATACGCAGGGCCTGCTGGGCATCAGCCAGGGGCACCTCGGAGCGCTGTCTCGGCAAGCGATAGAGCAGGACAAAGCCGGAAATGCCGCGAGAGCAGAAAAGCGAGGCAAAATTGGTACCCTCATAGTCGGAGCAGAGATTGTGGTAACCACCGCCCGGACAGATGACAATGGCCTGGCCGTTGGGTCGGTCGGGGAGGAAGCATAGCAGCTTGGCGTCGGCAGCGTCGCTGTCAGCGCAGACCCCCTCGCCGTGATTCCACAGAGGGAGTTCAAAATGCTTCTGAGCTGGCAGCGTCAGGCTCAGACAGAGCATAGAGAGAAACATAAATAGAGACTTTTTCATACGATATAGTATAGTTTAGATAGTTTATCATCAGTCAAGAGACGTCAGCAGACGGTTCCATCTCCAGCCCTGCAACGACGGAGCCTGTGGGTCAATGGAGTAAGTCACGCAGAGTGCCCGGCCTATCAGGTTGGATGCAGGCAGGAGGCCGAAGACTCGTGAGTCATAGGCGGCTGACGTCGGCCGGTCGGCACGTATCCAGTAGTAGTCCTGACTAAAGCGTACCCGCGTCATCTCCCGCCCATCGACGACAAGGCTTGAGTCCGTCGCAGGACAGACATTGGCACCCTCATGTAGGTGCAGCGCATTGATCAGGAGCGCTATGTTCCAAGGCCTAACCGATACCGATTGTCCCTTGGCAGGTATTACAAAGGGCTGCCAAGTATCTCTGCGCACCGTATCTCCTACTGCCGGCACATAGAGCCACAGCGTATCCCCAGGAAGCAGGACACAGCGTCCCAAGCAGACATCTCCAGCAAGCAGATGGACGCTGCGCTTCGTCAGGTTGCGTTGCATCGGATCATGATAGGCTACAATCTGCCGCCGCACGGGCCTACCCTCTCCCAGACGCCGATAGCCTAGTGGCCCGGCCCAGGGTATCTGCACGCCATACGACATACGGTCTACCAGCACGCGGTCTCCCCGCCACAGCGCAGGCTGCAGACTGACAGAGTCCACACGCAACTGTGTCAGCATCAGACTCCTCACTATCACTATTACCAAGATAAGAGCCGCTAGTGCCAGACCATAGCGCCACTTCCTCATCGTAATGAGGATTGGAAGGGAATAAACGTCACTCTACTCATACATCATATATGACAAGTCACGCCTAAGGCAGCCCAAGGCTGCTGGTAGGTATGACTACCTGATATTGTCTACCCAGCGGAAGAGACGGCTCCATCTCACTTTGCCGTCGCCCCAGCCATAGTCCTTGTTGAGTGACAACCAGATCAGGATAGGCTTGCCCACGATATGGTCTTCGGGCACAAAGCCCCAGAATCTGGAGTCCGCGCTATTGTCTCTGTTGTCTCCCTGCATCCAGTAGTAGTCCATCTTAAAGGTGTACCACTGCGTAGGACGGCCATTGATCAGTATCTTACCGTTCTTGACTTTCACATCGTTGCCCTCGTAGATACTGATTGGGCGCATGTAAAGCGGCAGATTGGCCAGCGTAAGCTGAAGTGTCTTGCCCTTCTTGGGAATCCAGATGGGGCCGTAGTCATTGGCCGTCCAGCCGGTCTCAAGATTGTGAGGATACAGTGGCGTACCCGATGTCGAGGGACTCTTCTGAATATCCAGTACGATATCGGGGCGTTGACGCAGCGCCTGGAGAGCTCTGGTAGTGAGCGGCATGCGGAGCATATTGGGATTGCCGTCGATCATTTCAGACCGGTCCTCGACACTGATGCCGAGCTCGCGGCAGAGATAGTCGGGCAAGGCTGTCTTGAGCGTCACGTCATAGCAGTATTGTACCTGGGCGGGCTGCTTCATCTGCTTGCCGTCGGTATAGACACGGCCGTCCTTAATCTGCAGCCACTGGCCGGGGAGTCCGACGCAACGCTTCACATAGTTTTCGCGCATGTCGACAGGACGCCATCTCAGCTCGCCGTATTCCTCAGGATGGCTGAGGAGATAGTTGCGTCCGGCGGCATATTGTGCCTCATAGGCCTTTGCCTGCTGCTCGCGGCTGAGAGACCGCCGGTCAATAGGCAGAAGTTGTTCGCCCGCCTCGTAGCACAGCGAGTAGTAGTCGGCGTCTTGCGCCTTGAGCAGCACGCTATCGCCCGACGGATAGTTGAAGACGACGATGTCGCCCTGCTTAATCTTCCCCAGCCCGGGAGCGCGGTGGTACTTGAAGTGGGGGTGCTCCAGATAGCTCTTGGTATTGAGGATAGGGAGCGTGTGGGAGGTGAGCGGCATATGGATGGGTGTCATCGGGTCTCTGGGCCCGTAGCTCATTTTGCTGACCAAGAGATAGTCACCCGTAAGCAAGCTCTTCTCCAGCGAGGAGGAAGGGATTACATAGTTTTGTCCAAAATAGAGATGGACGAAGTAGACAGCCACGAGAGCAAAGACGATGGCGTCTACCCAGCTCATGATGGTGCGCGTACGCTGATTTTTGGATTTCTTCCACCATGTCCAGGGTATCCACTTGGTAATGTAAGCGTCAAATATCAGAGGTACCACAATCAGGCCCCACCAGCAGTTGATCCAGCACAGGAATGCGACGAGCAGGACCGTCCAAATGCCAAATTTAATCCACCCTGCGCGCTTGCTGCCCTGTGTCTTTGAGGCAGCGGCAGGTTGCTCTTGGTGGGGAGTAACTATATTTTTTTGTTCCATCGGTTATCAGATAGTTTTAGCTTATTTTTCTGCAAATAGATCGTCCATCGTGAGCAGTCCCTCATGGGTAGCCGTGTACTCAGCAGCCAGTACGGCACCGAGGGCAAAGCCTCCGCGATTGTGGGCATCGTGGGTAATCGTGATCTTGTCAAATGGGCTGTCGTACGAGATACTGTGTATGCCTGGCACTTCGTCACGCCTGATGGAGTTGATGGCAATCTGGTCGGGCTTGACTTGATCGGTGCCGCTCTGTGTGCCGTCGGGAGCGAGCAGGGTGCCCTTGACCCACTCGTGCTTGCGATCCAGCTGCTTGAGTATGCCCTCGGCAAGCGTGATAGCCGTGCCACTGGGAGCATCGAGCTTGTGGATGTGATGCACTTCCTCAAGACTGACGTCATAATCCGGGTACTTGTTCATCAACTTGGCGAGATACTGGCTGACCTGATTGAAGAGGTAGACGCCCAAGCTGAAGTTGGAACTCCAGAAGAGCGTATGTCCTTGATCACACAAGCGCTCTATATCGGCCTGATGGTCCTTCTGCCAGCCCGTAGACCCCGTCACGACCTTGACATACTGGCTAAATGCACGGCATATATTGCCGTAGGCTGCCGTGGGATTGGTAAACTCGATGGCCACGTCGGCAGAGGCAAAAGCCTTGCTCTCAAAATCCTCCTGATTGTCCGCATCGATGATGCTCACAATCTGATGTCCGCGCTTGCGGGCCACGTCTTCGATCATGTGACCCATTTTGCCGTATCCTATAAGTGCGATCTTCATTTCCCAAGTGTTTGAGATACAAAGTTAGGCAAATGATTTGAAAGCGAGCCCCTCAGGCTTCTGAAAAAGTGTATTTGAGCGTCACGGCAGCCTATTTCCTCCGAGATAAGGGCGCAAGCTGACTGATCGAAACAATATCCGATGTATGAAAAACAAGGTCCGACCTTGTCACAACTACAACTGACCTTGTTTTGGCTACATGCGACCTTGTATGACCGAGGTCGGTTATCCAGAAAAAAAATGGGCCGCACTTTTAACCTTTTGCCCCCGGATTCATCTTACACATAGAGAGGCACACCGCCCGACACCATATCTGCACCAGGCAGAAACGCCATGCCTCCGCGCGTGTCGCCTCTCGGGCTCCGACACAGCACATCCGCCACATCCTTGCCCTTGTCTCCCGCCTACCCGACGGTGACCGTTGACACAAGAGATCCGCGCGCAGGACAGAGGTCTGACTACAAGAAAAGATTAACTTTGCCCTGCAAACCACTTAGCCGCTCTATGACTCCACCAGATACCGACATTCAGATCCTCGCCCAGCTACGCGACCCCGCCACCCGCGAGCAGGGCTTCAGGACACTGACCAAGCGCTACGGACGCCGCCTCTACTGGCACATACGCCGTATCGTCGTCAGCCACGACAATGCCGAGGACGCCCTACAGGAGACCTTCATCGGTATATGGTCCCATCTCGACCACTTCCGAGGCGATGCCGGCGCACTCCAAGCCTGGGCCTATCGTATCGCCACGCGAGAAGCGCTGCAGGTACTGCGTCGACAGACCCACCTGCTACAGAGCATCGACTCCCTCAGCGAGACACTGGCGGAAAAATTGGAAGCCGAGACATCACTCAACGCAGACCGGGCTGCTACGACATTCCACCATGCCCTACTCAAGCTCTCGACGCAGCAGCGCATTGTCTTCAACCTGCGCTACTTTGACGAGCTCACATATCAACAAATTGCCGATATCACCGGCAAAAGTGTGTGTACGCTCAAGACCAACTACCACTATGCCACTCAACGCATCCGACAATATCTCAAAGACCACGCAACATGAAAGATACCCATCAGTTTCCCAAGACACAACCCTACATCGAGACGGAACAATATCTCGACCAGCTGATTGCCAGCGCCACCGAACGCGCCATCCATCAGCCTAAGACAGCCCAGCATACCGCCCATCGTCGGCTGCATCGCATCGCCTGGGCAGCCGCAGCCGCCATCATACTCCTCATCGCAGGCTGGGGATGGCATCGTCTCGGCAGCCCGTCAGACCCACCCGCCGAGCAGATCGTACAGTCAGTCTCTACCCAGCAAGGCCCCCTCGACACCTTCCTCGACGGCATCTCCGACGAAGAAGCCGCCCACATCGACTGCTACAAGGTGGACAACATCCCTCAGTATTGAGACTTCATCCACAGCACAAAGCCTATCGTTTAACCCTTAAATAACATTTATCATGACAGCAAGACATCTGATATGCCTCCTTTCCCTCTTCACGCTCACCCTGTCAGCCTCAGCTCAGTCTGAAGGCAAGAGCAATCTTAATCAGCGGCTCTTTGAAGCCAAAGTATCCGACCTTGCCAAGCGTATGCGCCTCACCGACCAGCAAGTAGCCGACTTCAAACCTATCTACGCGCAGTATAGCAAGGAGATGCGGGCGACATTAGCCAAGCCCAAGTCACACAAGCATCCCAATCTCACGACCGCTGAAGCCGCAGAGCAACTCAAGCAGCGCCTGACCCGACAGCGCAACGCCCAGGAAGTACGTATCAAGTACGTAGACGAGTTTGCCAAAGTACTCGAGCCGGCGCAGCTCTCCGTGCTCTACATGTGCGAGGACCACATCCAAGCCAAAATACTCAAGCGTCGGCAGGTAGCGCACAAACATCAAGACACCAAAGTCGCCGCTGCCCAGAAATAGGCACACCCCACCCGCCTGCCACGCGCCGCTTCCGACACCGAACTTGGCAAAGCTCGCAAACCTATCACAAGGTCCGACCCATAATGACATAGGCCGGACCTTGCTTTGTCATCTGCAGATATGGGCCCGGTAGCTTGCCGGCAAAGATGGCGTATATCGTTTAGTCATTCGGAAAAGAAAGACCCACTTGAGTTGCGGTGCTCCTTAGAGCAAATCAGAAGCACTTCAGCCTTGCGACGGGAGGATCCCGTCACAATATACTGGGAAGATAGTCGTACGGGAAGGGACTGAGATCCCCTACGTCATGCTTCCGCAAGGTAGCCGTCATGAAGATGGGTAATTTTTTGCCGATTTCATCGAATTTTTTGCCGATTTCATCGAGTTTTTTGTGGCATCTAGACCTTACTCGCCGCGCATTTTTTTTGACGGTATCCCTTGGAAAAACTCCAGTACAAGCAACAGTGCCCTCCGTACGCGGTGCTAATCCCCGAAGAAGCCAAAAGTGCCAGACGACCAATTGTTTTTTATATAATAAATTTGAGATTCTGCCCATACAGGTGCCGATGTTGTGATAACAAGGCGCCTTGTAAGTGCAGTAAGGTCGGATGTAATTTAAACTAGGTCGGACTTAGTTTAAATTAGAAGGCGAGTTGTTATCGCCTGATAGCCAGTTAGTTACAAGAATGTCGGTTCTTATTTGTAATTTATTGGATTTCAACGAGTTGCAAAGGCTTTTGAGCGGATTTTTACCTTTTTGTCTTCGAGGACAATATGGAACTCTTCATTCAATTTTTTATTATAAAAAAATTATCTTCCTTTGTATCCTTGAAGAAACAGATGCCCGCATAGCCAGGCCTGACGCTCACGTAAAAGCTTCCTGTGGAGGAAGAAGTGCGAGACGTGTGATTGCGACATCCTTCGTTCCGCCTCGCTTGATAGGCCGCTCAGAGAGCATCCACTGCGGACATATCCCTACTGACCGGCCATAAGAGGCGAAAATGAGCGGCTCACTGACATTTAGCGGGTGATAAAGGAGGCTTTGTCCCCCACTGATTTTCTACTGCGTCCGGATATCTTGTCCGCGATGGAGTCTCCGCGCGTTTTCGGCTTCCTCAAAAAAAAGACAAAACGAGAGCTAGCACAAAGTATCTCAAAAACTTACCTATAAAGATAGTCACCAGCGCCTTCCACCACTTGATGTGAAGCAACCCCATGGCTATCGTGATGACGCTTCCCAGGATAGGCAGCCACGAGAGCAGGCCTGCCCATGCACCGTAGCGGTCTATGACGCGCTTGGCGCGCTCCAGCTTGTCATCCTTGACATGCAGCAGATGATAGATCCAGTCCTTTTTGCCCAAGCGACCTATGCTGTAGTTGAACATGCCGCCCAGCGTGTTGCCGAGCGTGCTGTAGATGAGCAGAAGCCACTCATTGAGTCCCACTACGACCAAGGCTGTCATGACAGCCTCCGAGCTGAAGGGCACGAAACTGCCGGCCAGAAAGGCCGCAGCAAACATGCCCCAATATCCGCCTGCTAAGAGAAAGTGTATGAGAGACTCCATAAATTGAATACCAGAACGGCGATGCCCAGCAGCAGGCTCAGCACAAAGAGGATATCGACGATACGTCCCCGCCCCAATACGAAGTAGTGGGCGAGCACAGGCGCGCTGAGCAAGATGAAGAGGCGTGAGACGGTCTCGAAGTCCTGCGGCGACAAGGCCAGCAGGGCCAGCAGAGCAAAGCCTTGCACGATGAGGATATAGAAGTACATGCGGATACGGATCTTGTCATTAAAGTTCGTGCGGCTGAAGTGCAAGACACCGATTACGAAAAAGAAAATAACATATCCGATGCTGACCAACTGACTGGTGCTCCAGTTGTGTATATCCGGCAATGTGACCGCCGTAAGGTCGCGTATATAGTCGCTCATGTAAGGATCCTGTCCCGTCAGATAGCGCCAAGCCATCATCAGTTCGGCTCCCACGGCCAGTCCCATCAGCATGGCAAGCAACGACCTCAGCGTCAGCGCCCTCAGCTGCACAATCATGGCTACGAAGAAGAGCACCGCAACCCACAGGAGCTTGGGGGCAAAGTACGTGGCCAATGATAGATAGAGGAAGGCCTGAAAGATCTTTTGCTCGGGCCGTACCAACTGGTACGACATCCACAGGTAATAGATTGCAGCGAGATAGAGAGGCACGGCAAGCATACCTGGGGTAAACGCGTGCTGGAATACAAAGATGGCGTTGAGCACTATGAAGCACGAGGACAGATACCAACTGCGCACGCGGATAAGGGCGGTGCCGTTGGCGATAAGTCGCAGCACGATAGTCGTTGCTGTCAGCACGAGGAAGCCAGCCCAGTTGGACAGGCTCTCGGCCCCGGTAAGCAGCCACGCCATGGCAGACAGCAGTATAGCTACAAGCAAGACAAACTTGCCTGTGGCTATCGTGTTTCTCAGCGAAGACTGCTGCATAGTATTGTAAGATAAAGAGGAGGCGCCTTATTTCTTGTCCTTGATCTCAGACGGCATGCGGTAGAGAGGGGCGCCGGGTTTCTCGGCGATACGCTTGAGCCACTTGCCGCCGGCCATGCAGTATATCCCCACGACTACGAGCGGCACGCTCAGGATCTGACCGATATTGATCAGCATGTGGGCTTCGGCAGCCACTTGGTCGGCCTTGATAAACTCGATAAAGAAGCGGAAGATGAAGATGGCGGTCAGACACCAGCCGAAGTAAAATCCTTGTCCAACCCGTTTGCGCAATTTTGGCAGCGAGTAAAGAATCAGTCCTATCAGAAATACGAGCACGTAGAAGAGACTCTCGTAGAGCTGGGCAGGATGGCGGGCAAACGTCTCGCCGTTGGCAGCAAAGATGAAACCCCACGGCAGATCTGTAGGCTGGCCCACAATCTCCGAGTTGAAGAGATTTCCCATACGGATACAGGCTGCGGAGAGCGGAGTCGCCACACCCATATCGTCAAGGACGCGGATATAGTTGACTCCCGTGCGACGGCAGTAGAGCCAGATTGCGATGAGCATGCCCAAGATGCCACCGTGGCTCGACAGGCCCTCGTAGCCGACCACCCGCCAGTGACCGTCTATCTTTTGGATGGGAAGTACCATCTCCGTCAAGTGATGGAGGAAATATCCGGGCTCGTAGAAGAGGCAATGCCCCAGACGCGCACCTACCAGCACTCCGACAAAGCAATAGAAGAAAAGGGGAGCGAAGACCTCGTCGGGAATACGCTGATGTCGAAAAAGACGCCCCATGATGAAGTAGCCGCTCAGCACAGCCGCTACCCAGCACAGCGCATACCATCTTACTGGCCATGAGAACAAGTGGAAGGCTACGGGATCGGGCGCCCAGTATACAAAGCTCAACATGGGATGTAGATATTACACATTAAAGCGGAAGTGCATGATGTCGCCGTCCTGCACCTCGTAGTCCTTGCCCTCGACGTACATCTTGCCGGCCTCTCTCACCGCGGCCTCGCTGCCGTACTTCAGATAGTCGTCGTACTTGATCACCTCGGCGCGAATGAAGCCCTTCTCAAAGTCGGTGTGGATCACGCCGGCACATTGCGGAGCCTTCCATCCCTTGTGGAATGTCCAGGCCTTGACCTCCATCTCACCGGCCGTGATAAATGTACGCAGATCAAGCAGCCTGTAAGCAGCCTTAATGAGCCTGTTGCAACCAGACTCCTCCAAGCCGACATCCTGGAGGAACATCTGACGCTCCTCATAAGACTCCAGCTCGGCAATGTCGGCTTCAGTTTTGGCAGCCACCACGAGTACCTCAGCGTCCTCGTCTTTGACAGCCTCGCGCACCCGGTCTACGTACTCGTTGCCGGTGACGGCGCTTGCTTCGTCCACATTGCATACGTAGAGCACGGGCTTGGTGGTCAACAGGAAGAGGTCGTGAGCCGCTTCCTGCTCCTCCTTGCTCTCAAAGGTCACGGTGCGGGCCGAGCGTCCTTGAGCCAGTGCCTCCTGATAAGCCTGCAGCACGGTATACTCCACCTTCGCACGCTTGTCACCGCCCATCTGAGCCACCTTCTCCACTTTCTTCAGACGACTCTCCACGGTCTCGAGATCCTTGATCTGAAGTTCGGTGTCGATGACCTCCTTGTCGCGCACAGGGTCCACACTCCCGTCGACATGGGTCACATTGTCGTCGTCAAAGCATCGGAGCACGTGGATGATAGCATTGGTCTGACGGATATTGCCAAGGAACTGATTGCCAAGTCCTTCACCTTTGCTAGCTCCCTTGACGAGACCTGCGATATCCACAATCTCGACCGTGGCCGGCACGATGCGTCCTGGGTGTACGATTTCGGCGAGCTTCGTCAAGCGCTCATCGGGTACATTGATCACGCCCACATTGGGCTCTATGGTGCAGAAGGGAAAATTGGCCGCCTGGGCTTTTGCGTTGCTCAGGCAGTTAAAGAGTGTCGACTTGCCCACATTGGGGAGTCCGACTATGCCGCATTGTAATGCCATGTTTGGATTATGATTGTATTATATATGGTGCAAATTTACTATTTTTCTGACTTCGGGTATCTCTGTAGCCGACTAAAGACACGCGGGACTAGGCCAGCAGCGACCAGATCACCTTGTCGACAAGCTGCGACGGATTGACATCCGACACAACGCGATAGTTGTGGATGCGCTTCATTGTCTGCAGCTGCTGGTAGATACGTATGCACGCCCAGGCGTCGATGGCTGCATACTGCTGCTGAGCCTCACTCAGCACATCGGCTTCCCAGTTACTGAGACGCTGGCTCTTGGAGATGCGCTCGCCGAAAAGATTGGCGTAGATCTTCTGAAGGCTCATGTCTTGTATGTTGTATTCCTTCACCAAGCGCTGCAGCTCGACATAGCGTCCCATCTTGAAGTCGGCGCGGGCGTGCATGGAGCGCAAATCATCCTGGAAAGAGAGCCCTATCTTGAGAATCTTGTCATCGCCGAGCAGGTCTGTCAACTCCTGGGGCAGGCCCAGACGGTTGAGCCTGAAGAGGAAGCAGATACCCTCGGCGGCTACTTGCAGTAGGGCCACCTTGTGACGTGCCTGCCTGTCAAAGTTGGGGCGCGTCTCGGTATCCAGTCCGAGCACACGCTGCTTGCGCAGATAGCTGACCGCCGACAGCATCTCACGCCGTGTCTCTATGACGACTATGCGTCCCTTGTAGGCCACCTTGGGCAGGGTCGGGATGAGACGCTTGTCTATCTTGGTATAAATCGTCTTCACTTGATTGCTGTACTGTCGCTTATTGTGCTTCGCCTTCCTCATCGGGTAGATTGTACGCTACTTCGTGGAGGGCTCTCATGGCGCTGAGCAGACGTCCGCCCCAGTAGGAGCCAAAGCCGGACGCTATCTCCTGCAATGCAGCCTGCATGACCTCGTCATAGCCTCCATCCCAGGCAGCCACAAAGTTGCGGATGTCCTGATAGACATCAGCCAAATCTTCTGAAATCGTCTTGAGGATGGGCTTGTCGCTGTATTTCATGTCCTCCACGAAGGTATCCAAATAGTCATCATAGGTACCCAGTACGGCTGCCACGCCATCGCGTACGGCGTTGTAGTCATCCTCGGTCACGACATGCTCGATCTCATCGATGGTTTCGTCGTATACGACGGCTTGGCTCAAAGCCAGGCCCTTGAGATAGAGCTTGGGTAACAGCTGGAGAGCCTGTCGCGCCCACTCTGGGGCACTCTGCGCGTCGGGCTGCTCTATCAGTTGACAATAGGCCTGGGCCAGCGAGACCATCTCGAGTGTGTCTGCATTGAGCAGGGGACCTGACTGGTTGGAATATTCGTCCGGATTCATTGGAATAGCTTATTTGAGATACAAAGGTACAAACTTTCTGCCACTTAGCTCCGCCTTGCTCATACCAATCTCACTCACGAAAGAGGCCGATGAACCATTTTGTCCGATTTCAACGGCCTATTTTCTGACGTTCATACAGGAGTATGTGGTACAGATTATGGAGGATATAAGACAAGGTCCGATGTAGTTTAAACTGGAAAGCGAGTTGTTTTTGGCCCCGCCTGACTTGCTGTCCATCGGTACCGCTCGAGTCATGTCGAGGCGGCACTTACTGGAATAGCAAATGGCAATTTCATCGCTGTATTTGCCTTATCATCAGTCTGCAAAAGCAAGGTGTCAGCGACATATCCCGGGCCGTGACGCCGTGCCGGGACGGCGCGACGACTAAGCCCTGCTCTCTATCATCCGGATGAGCTCTTCGAGCGTGGAGGCAGTAAGCAGATAGGCGTCAAACTGGGGTCTGAGCAAGCCTCGGCGACGAAGGTCATCAAGCAACGCTATCAGGCTATCCCAGCAGTGGTCTGTATTGAGCAGGATGACGGGCTTGGCATGCTCGCCCACGCCTGCGGAGGACAGCGTGGTAAAAATTTCGTCAAGAGTACCGATTCCACCGGGCAAAGCGACGAGGATATCGCTCTCGTCGATAAGTGACTGTTTGCGGTCGGCAAGCCCCGTACAGAGGATTTCCATCTGTACGGCCGAGGACTGTTTGCCTTGCCAATGGGCACCGGAGGGGATGAGGCCCACAGTATGTCCGCCAGCGCCAACGGCAGCCTGCCCGATGACTTCCATGAGTCCCATCGCCATGCCGCCGTATACGAGCGTGCGTCCCGTATGTCCAATCCACTCGCCCAGACCCCGCGCCGCATCCGTGTAGGCTGCAGGGACGTCGGTGTTGGCTGATAAAAAGACTCCGATACGTTGGTACTTCATAATAGGATATTTTGGGTTACATGATTGGCTTTACCCTGCAAAGTTCGGCTTTTTCAACGGAAAAGGAAGGCATGGAGTAAGATTTTGTTGTACTTTTGCACATGAATATGACTGACTTTCACGCTACAGCCCTTGACAACGGGCTTAAAATCATCCAGGAAGACAGCCCCACGGACACCGTCTATTGCGGCTTGTTCGTAGATGCGGGCACGCGTGACGAGGATGAGGCAGACCTTGGACTGGCCCACTTCTGCGAGCATACGACCTTTAAGGGCACGACCCACCGCCGCGCCTGGCACATCCGCAATGGGCTCGAGCGCGTAGGCGGAGATCTCAATGCCTATACCAACAAAGAGGAGACTGTGTACTACGCCAGTGTGCTGCGGGAAGACTTTGACAAAGCAGCAGACCTGCTCTTTGACATCGTATTTCACAGCGTGTATCCAGAGGCTGAGCTCCAGCGCGAGTCACAAGTGATCATCGACGAAATAGACAGCTACAATGACTCGCCGGCCGAGCTTATCTACGATGAGTTTGAGGAGATGCTCTTCCGCGGTCACGGCTTGGGACGCAACATTCTGGGCAAGGCCAGCCGCCTGGCGGAGTATCATACGGCAGATGCCCTCCGCTTCACCTCCAAGTACTACCGTCCCGCCAATGTGACGCTCTTTGTCTACGGCAAGGTCAAGTTTGACCACATCGTGCGCCTGGCCCGCAAACTCACGGCGGGACTTACCGACGCGCCGGCTCAGAAAGTCAAGCTCCCACTTCCGGCCTACAAAGCAGAGGACCGCACCTGCGACCACTCAACCCACCAGGCCCATGTACTCATCGGCAACCGCGGCTACAGCGCCGCCGACCCGCGACGTACAGCCCTCTTCCTACTCAACAATATCCTCGGCGGACCAGGCATGAACTCCCTCCTCAACGAGCAGATACGGGAGAAGCGCGGTCTCGTCTACACGGTAGAGAGCACCGCCTTCAGCTATAGTGACACGGGACTCTGGTCTGTATACTTCGGATGCGACGCCAAGGATACACAGCGTTGCCACAAGCTGGTCACAGCCTGCCTCGACCGCCTCTGCCAAGCGCCCTTGTCGGATGCAAAGCTCCGGGCAGCCAAAAAACAGCTGATGGGCCAGATACGCATTGCCGGGGACAATCTCGAGAGTTACGCCCTGGCACTCGGCAAAACCTATGCGCGCACAGGCAAGCACCGTGACGTCGACCTTATCTGCGACCGCATCGCCAGTGTATTGGCACAAGACCTGCTCCAGGTGGCGCAGGACATCTTTGACCCCCGACAGCTATCCTCCTTGGTCTACCTTTAAATATTATATGACCCGACACGTACGTGACGACATCGGTAAAGATTTGCAGCAACGCAAATATGTGAAGATGACGACCCGGCCTGTGGACCGTCTGGTCCGTCAATTGCTCGCGCCGACCGTAGTCACGATGCTTATCACCTCACTCTACAACCTCGTAGACACCTTTTTCGTCGGGCGGCTCGGGCCCAGTGCTACCGGTGCGGTAGGCACCATCTTCTCCATGATGGCTGTGATCCAGGCTATCGGATTTGGATTTGGTCATGGGGCGGGCAACTATGTCTCGCGCAAGCTTGGCGAACGCCAGGTACAGGAGGCGTCGACCATGGCTACGGTAGGCTTTGTCTCCTCCTTTGCGCTCGGGCTGCTGGTCCTTATTTTGGGCCTGCTCTTTCTGGATCCGCTCGTCGATTTGCTCGGCGTGACGCTTACTATCCGCCCTTACGCGATAGACTATCTGAGATACATCCTGCTAGGTGCCCCCTTCTTTGCCTCCTCTCTGACCCTCAACAATCTGCTCCGCCTCCAGGGCAACGCCAATATCGCCATGGTCGGTATCATCGCCGGCGCGGTGCTCAACTGTGCCATGGATCCTCTCTTCATCTTCGGCCTTGACATGGGCATACGGGGTGCCGGACTGTCTACCTTCATCAGTCAGGTCGTCAGCTTTGTCATTCTCATCATCGGCACAGAGCGCTGCGATGCCGTCAAGCTACGCCCTTGCTATTTTGCCCCGACGCGCCAGCGCTACATCGCCATCGCTCAGGGCGGACTCCCCTCTCTGGGGCGCCAGAGCGCACGCAGTCTCTCCAGCATACTGCTCAATCACGCGATGACGCTCTTTGGTGACGAAGTATATGCCGCCATCACCATCGTCATACGCTTGGCCAATCTCATCTTTGCCGTTGCCGTCGGCGTGGGTCAGGGCTTCCAGCCCGTATGCGGCTTCAACTGGGGGGCCCGACTCTACCAGCGCGTGCTCGGCGCCTACCGCTATGCCCAACATCTGAGTACCATCATACTGATGGTGCTTTCGGCGCTGCTCTTCGCCTTTGCGCCCTTGGTATGCGGATGGTTCAGTGACAGCCAGCGCGTCGTGCAGCTGGCGAGCCTCGCCATGCGCGTACAGTGTCTGAGCATACCCTTCATGGGATTTGCCAATATCTGCAGCATGCTCTTTCAGAATGTCAACAAGTACTGGCCTGCGTTTGCCACAGCCATAGGTCGCGACGGCCTCTTCTTCATCCCGGCGGTACTCCTACTGCCTCGGCTGCTCGGAATACCGGGCATCATCCTCACACAGCCCGTGGCTGACATCTGCACCTTCCTGCTGGCTATCTGCCTGGTCAGGCCCTTTATCCGCAAGGTCAAGGCTATGGCCTGCATGACCGCACCCGACGGACTAAAAAATACGATTTCACCGAACAATTTGAGATAAAACCTATATAGTATGGCACTCAATTACATCTGGCTGGCCTTCTTCTTCGTCGCATTTCTGATCGGCGCCATCAAGCTCGTGTTTCTGGGCGACACCCAAGTCTTCCCGGATATGATGAACTCCACCTTCAGTAGCGCAAAGACAGCCTTTGAGATCTCTCTGGGCCTTACCGGTGTACTGGCCTTCTGGCTGGGCATTATGAAGATCGGAGAGCGCGGCGGCATCATCAACACCTTTTCGCGCTGGCTCAGTCCCTTCTTCTGCAAGCTCTTTCCTGATATCCCCAAGAACCATCCCGTCTACGGCAACATCTTTATGAATTTTGCCGCCAACATGCTGGGACTCGACAATGCCGCCACCCCACTGGGACTCAAGGCGATGGAGGGACTACAGAGTCTCAATCCCAAGAAGGATACTGCCTCCAATCCGATGATCATGTTTCTGGTACTCAATACCAGCGGTCTCTGTCTCATCCCCGTAGGCGTGATGGTCTATCGCGCCCAGTGCGGTGCGGCTCAGCCGACCGACATCTTCATCCCCATCCTCCTGGCCACTACCATTGCCACCCTGGTCGGTATCATTGTGACGGCCCTTGTGCAGCACATCAACCTGCTCGACCGCACGCTGATCCTAGGCCTGGGCGCCATTCTCCTATTTCTGTCCGTCGTCGTCTGGGGCTTCAGCCAGATGGACCGCGAGACGATGGGCAAGGTAGCCTCCACGTCGGCCAATGTGCTGCTCTTTACCGTCATCATCGGATTTCTATGGTCCGGCTTCCGACGCAAGATCAATGTGTACAATGCCTTTGTCGACGGAGCCAAGGAGGGATTTCAGACGGCGGTACGTATCATCCCCTTCCTCGTAGCTATGCTCGTGGGCATCGGAGTCTTCAGGGCCAGCGGAGCGATGGACTGGCTGGTAGACGGCATGCGCTGGGGCGTAGGTGTGCTGGGCCTGCCTACAGACTGGGTCGACGCACTGCCTACAGCGCTCATGAAGCCGCTCAGCGGCAGCGGCAGCCGCGGCATGATGGTCGACGAGATGATGACTTACGGGGCTGACTCCTTCGTAGGCCACCTCTGCTGTCTGCTCCAGGGAAGTACAGACACCACATTCTACATTCTGGCCGTCTACTTCGGATCTGTCAATATCAGCAAGACGCGCCATGCCGTGGGCTGCGGACTTGCGGCCGACTTTGCCGGTACGCTGGCGGCCATCCTCATGGCTTACCTCTTCTTCTCCTGAAGCTACAGCTCCGGGATTTGACTTCATCATAATTCTGTCACATACAATCTATACAAGATGGCCAATCTGAAAAACCTCGCCAAGGATACGGCAATATATGGTCTGAGTAGTATCATCGGACGTTTCCTCAACTATCTCCTCGTCCCGCTCTACACTTTCAAGCTCTCGGCCGCGAGCGGAGGCTACGGCATCATCACCAATCTATATGCCTACACCGCCCTGCTGCTCGTCATTCTCACCTTTGGCATGGAGACTACATTCTTCCGCTTCGTCAACAAGGAGGATGCCCATCCCATGCGCGTCTACTCTACTACGCTCATCGCTGTAGGCAGCGTGGCCCTCATATTTGTAGTACTGGTGCTGACCGGCATAAGTCCCATCTCGCATCTCATGGGCTACGATGAGCATCCCCAATACGTCGCCGCGATGGCTCTATGTGCCGCCATCGACGCATTTCAGTGCATCCCGTACGCCTACCTCCGCTACAAGAAGCGACCCATCAAGTTTGCGGCGCTCAAGCTCCTCAACATCTTCCTGCTCATCGGCCTCAACATCGGCTACTTCCTCCTCCTGCCCAAGCTGCAACCCTCGATGACCTACGACGTCGGCTATGTATTCTACATCAACTGTGCCGTGTCAGCACTGATGACCCTCTTCCTCTACCGCGAGCTGACCGGCTTCCGATGGCAGCTCGACCGACCGCTGCTCAAGCGCATGCTCTCCTACGCATGGCCCATCCTCGTACTCGGTATCGCCGGCATCCTCAACCAGACCGCCGACAAGATACTCTACCCTCTCGTCAAGCCGACCCACCAAGGGCATATAGAACTTGGTATCTACGGTGCGTGCGCCAAAATAGCCATGATTATGGCGATGATTACCCAAGCCTTTCGCTACGCCTACGAGCCTTTTGTCTTTGGCAAGGCGCGCGATAAGGACAGCCGCCAGACCTACGCCGCCGCAATGAAATACTTTGTCATCTTCACGCTACTGGCTTTTCTCTGCGTCTGCGGCTATCTCGACATCCTCAAGCATCTCATCGGACAAGACTACTGGGAGGGCCTACGCGTCGTGCCTATCGTCATGGCAGCCGAGATCTTGATGGGCGTATATTTCAATCTGTCCTTCTGGTACAAGCTGATAGACCGCACGATATGGGGAGCTTGGTTTTCCGGAGCTGGTTGTGCCGTCCTCATCGCGTGCAATGTGATCTTCATCCCGCGATATGGATACATGGCATGTGCCTGGGCGGGCGTAGCAGGCTACGGCACATCCATGCTGCTCAGTTACTTCGTCGGACAGCGTCACTACCCCATCGCATACCCTCTCAAGAGCATCTTCACATACGTCTTCATCGCGGCACTATTTACCGCTCTCATGCTATGGATGCCCAAGTCGTGGCCTACTCCCCTGCGTCTGGGACTCAACACGCTGCTCATCCTTGCCTTTGTCGCCCATATCATCTACCACGACTTGCCATTGCGTGACCTCCCCATCGTCGGCAAATACTTCCGCAAGGGATAGCACGTCTACGACAGCCCCGCTAGTCTACAGGCGGTCATAGGGATTGCGGCCACGGCCCCGCCGCGAAGACGCAGCCTCCGCAGCGCAACAGGCTGCCTCACTACTCAAGGTCTGCACCTGCGATGGCCTCGTCAGCCCTTGCGATGCCGCCCCCGTCAGGAGCCATCGTACAGCCTACCCGCTCCGCTTTATCCTCCACTATCAGCCGCCGTCTTGCCCCTACGCCCTCAAAGCTACATGCAGGCAGGCTGTCCCACCAGCCTCCGAGCCTCCCAGACACCGCTCTCCGCAGCGCAGCTGTACGAGACAGCCTTACCCTGCAGACACTCTGCCCGACAAGAGGGATCCGCACATACCTGATTACAGATAGAAAGAAAATCTATCTGTCTGATTTCCAATAAAATCCGACCAGTCTCAGGCCTTCTTGCAACTTGCTGGCTTACAGGCACTAACAACTCGCCTTCCAGTTTAAACTACATCGGACTTAGTTTAAACTACATCCGACCTTGTTTTAAAAACATCGGACCTTGCATATCGCACAAGGCATATAGCTGATCAGGCAGGGTGACTTGCAGGCAGAAGTTGGGCGACGATTGCGCCACAGAGCGCTTGTGGAAGTTCTGCCGACGCTCTCCCCCTATCCACGCCGCCTGCACCGTCCCAACAATCCTCATACCCCACCAGTCATCGTCCCTGCAAGACGACAGCGGGCGGCCTACCCTACGCGCCCACGCCCTCCGCCTCCTCGGTAGCCCCCATATTCCCCCTCCGACAGCAAGTACCGACAGCCGTATGGCAAGGCCTCCAAGGGTACAACAGCCATCTGGCGGACCAACCGACCGGCCGATCCATCTACAGACTCACCTGAAGACGCACCACAAGCATCCCGTCGCCATCCAGACTGCTCAGCGATACTGTCCGGAACAGCGCTGATGTGCTCCGGCCGCACACAGCAGTCATCCCCTCGGCAGCCGTATGCAGCAATTGCTGTTTTTTGCCGTCAAAGAATTGGTATGTTACGGATAAATCGTACCTTTGCGGTATGAAATCCAATATCGGTATCTCATCAAAGGGACTTCAGGCCCCTTCAGCCTAATGAAATCAACTCAGCAACCCGACTTATTTGGCCAAGTCGTCGACTCACTCTCCGATTGCACGGGGATGCAGCGACAGGGCTTCTTTCATGAGTACAGAGACAGCGACCCGTTGCCCAGTGCAAGCGTGCTCAAGGATATCATAGACTTGTGCAGGGCCATATTCTTCCCAGGCTTTTACGGGCGCAACTGTATCAGTCAGTCCACGCTCAAGTACACGATGGGCGTGCAGGTTGAGAGTCTGTACAACTTGCTGGTCAAGCAGATTGCCGCCGGACTCTGCTTCTGTACCAAGACGGCTGAGGGCGAGAGCAACGATCCTTTTTTTGCCAAAGCCCAAGATATCGCATCCTACATCATAGAGTCTCTGCCGCGCCTGCGCAAGACGCTCGAGACAGACGTCGTGGCGGCCTTCAACGGCGACCCCGCGGCGACAGACTACGGCGAAGTGATCAGCTGCTATCCCATCATCAAGACACTGATCAACTACCGCTTGGCTCACGAGCTCTACATGCTCCACGTACCTCTCATCCCGCGCATGCTGACTGAGATGGCCCACAGCGAGACCGGCATCGACATACATCCGGGAGCCACCATCGGCCATCACTTCACCGTCGACCACGGCACAGGTGTCGTCATCGGCGCCACATGTATCATCGGCAACAATGTAAAACTCTACCAGGGCGTCACACTCGGCGCCCGCAGCTTCCCACTCGACGACCAGGGGCATCCCATCAAGGGCATACCGCGTCACCCTATCCTCGAGGACGACGTCATCGTCTACTCCAACGCTACAATACTTGGACGTATCACGATCGGCAAGGGAGCTATCGTGGGTGGCAACCTATGGGTGACCGAGGACGTGCCGGCCGGCACAAGGGTGGTCCAATACAGGAAATAACAAGCCAAAACATACATACAAACCAATCTCGGACTGAGTCCGCAAAAATCCTCAATGGAAAAAACACAACTCATCGCCAAAACTTTCCAAGGACTAGAGGAAGTATTGGCCCAAGAGCTTACTCAGCTGGGAGCTGAGGACGTCACCAGAGGCAACCGCGTCGTCTACTTCAAAGGCGACCTGGAAATGATGTACCGCGCCAACTTTGAGCTGCGCACGGCTATCCGCATCCTCAAGCCCATAGCTACATTCAAAGCATCTACCGCCGACGAAGTCTACGACGCCGTCAAGCAGATCGAGTGGACCAACTACCTGCAACTGGATACGACCTTCGCCGTAGACTCTGTGGTCTATAGCGAAGACTTCCGCAACTCCAAGTTTGTATCTTACAAAGTCAAGGACGCCATCGTCGACTACTTCCGCGAGAAGACCGGCAAGCGCCCCAACATAAGCGTCGCAAGCCCGGACATTCGCTTCAATATGCATATCTCCGAGACCGACTGCACCCTGAGCCTCGACTCGTCGGGCGAGAGTCTCCACAAGCGCGGCTACCGCCAAGCCACCGTCGAAAGCCCTCTCAACGAGGTACTCGCAGCTGCCATGATACTGATGACAGGCTGGAAGGGGGAGTGCGACTTCATCGACCCGATGTGCGGCAGCGGCACCCTGCTGATAGAGGCGGGCCTCATCGCACGCAATATAGCACCCGGCGTCTTCAGACAGCACTACGCATTTGAAAAATGGCAGGACTTCGACCCGCAACTCCTCGAGCGCATCTACAATGATGACTCCAAAGAGCGGCCATTTGAGCACCATATCTACGGATACGACATCGACGCAAGCGCCATCGCCGCCGCCTCGGCCAACGTCAAGGCCGCGGGCCTCACCAACGATATCACGCTCGCTGTGCAACCCATCCAGAAATTTACCCAGCCCGCCCAGAAGAGCATCATCGTCACCAATCCTCCCTACGGAGAACGTATCAGCAGCCCCAATCTGCTCGGTCTCTACCATACACTGGGCGAGCGCCTCAAGCATCAGTTTGTCGGGGGCGACGCCTGGATCATCGGCTTCCGCGAGGAGACTTTTGCTCAGATAGGTCTCAAGCCCAGCCTCAAGATCTCGCTCTACAATGGTTCACTCAACTGCCTCTTCAACAAGTACACCATCTTCAGCGGGCAGCTCGACAAGTACCGTGCAGAGGGAGGCGAGCTCAAGACCGACGAAGAGCGCCAGCGCAACGCACAGCGCAAGCGTCTCAAGCCTCATCGCGACTACAAGCCTCAGCGCGACGACCGCGACGACATAGATAGCGAGATACCTGACTACATACTGAGACGCCATCGCCAGTTTGTCAGCAATGAGCAGCGTCAGGCCCGCAAGGCGCGTTACAATGACTACGACAGTAGCGACAATCACGGCTCTGACAGCGATCAGGCGCCGCGCCATAGCTCCGGTCCCCGTCACAGCGACCGCGGCTACAGCCCTGCTCACGACTCTCACCGCAACTTTGACAAGGGAGGCGGCAAGAAATACGGCAGTTACAAGGACCGCAAAGACTTTAAGCCTAACAAGGGAGGACGCCACTTTGACTAAATACTATTCCTTTCAGACCGACAGCAATGGCTGTCAAGCCTCGTCCAAGCACAACCGCACTCCGTACCTGCTGCGCCTAGCCTTGTCGGTCGTAGCCCTGACCTGTATGACAAGTATATCAGCTCAGCAGAAATCATTTACTCTCGAAGATCTCATCCCGGGCGGCAAGACCTACACCGCCATGCAGCCCACAAGCCTCAAGACCGTATGGTGGGGCGACAACCTCCTGCGCCTCGACGCCGAGACCTGCTATCAGCTCAACGGACGTCACGACTGGACACCGATCTTCCAGCTCCACGAGATCAAGGATGCCCTGCGTGCCGACCACATCGACGTGCCCAACGACCTCAGTCTCAAGAGCGCCGCCTTCCCCGACGTCAGACGCACAGAAGCCCTCTTCGTCACCTCACGCCTCCTCTTCTCCTACGACTGGAAGCGCAAGTGCATCACCAAGAGCCGC
Organism: uncultured Prevotellaceae bacterium; assembly: GCA_900316315.1. Classification (GTDB taxonomy): domain Bacteria; phylum Bacteroidota; class Bacteroidia; order Bacteroidales; family Bacteroidaceae; genus UBA6382. Next base: position 62,569 of record ONCK01000009.1, on the reverse strand, counting down.
ACCTTTGACAGCCCTATCTCCTGGCAAGACTACTCCAGTGCGTCGGGCTATCTCGCCTACAATCAAGACGACAATCTCTACATCGCCGCCGCAAGCCGCCGCAAGCCTATCCAGCTCAGCCACGACGGCAGCCGCGAAATCGTATACGGCCAGTCCGTCCACAGAGACGAGTTTGGCATCAGCAAGGGTACCTTCTGGAGTCCCGACGGCCGCAAGCTCTGCTTCTACCGTATGGACCAGTCGATGGTAGCCGACTACCCACTCGTAGACATCAGCACCCGCATCGCCACTGTCCAGCCCATCAAGTACCCGATGGCCGGCGAGACAAGCCACAAGGTGAGCATGGGCGTCTACGATCTGAGCCGCGACCGCACAGTATGGCTTCAGACCGGCGACAACACGGACCAATACTATGCCTGCATCAGCTGGACGCCCGACAGCAAGCATATCCTGCTCTACAATATCAACCGCGACCAAAACCATGCCCGACTCCTCGAGTTTGATGCCAAGACTGGCGAGCTCGAGAGAGAGCTCATGGAGGTCAGCCATCCCAAGTACGTCGAGCCACAGCACCCCGTGACCTTCCTGCCATGGGACAGTGACAAGTTTGTCTACTGGAGCCAGCAGTCCGGATACGACAATCTCTATCTCTACAGCCTCAGTGAAGGGCGCACCCTCCGATGTGTCACCGAGGGGCACCAAGGCGTCGTCGTCGACTTTCTGGGCTTCAATGTCGCAACTCGCAGCATTATCGTCAATACTACCTGGGCATCGCCCATACAGCACAATCTGTACAGCGTAAGTCTCAACAACGGCACTGCTACTCCCCTCGACAATGGAGAAGGAGTGCACCGCGCCATGCTCTCCGAAGACGGCAGTCATCTGGTCGACACCTGGTCATCGCCCAGTATGCCCCGCTCTACAGACATCGTCAATACCGGCAACGCAACCCGCATCACGCTCCTCGCAAGCTACAGCCAGTGGAGCGGATACAAGGTGCCCGACATCTCCTGCGGCACCATCAAGGCCGCAGACGGCACCACCGACCTCTACTATCGCCTCATCAAGCCTACAGACTTTGACTCCACCAAGCGGTATCCCGCCGTAGTCTATGTATACGGCGGCCCCCACGCCCGCAACGTCTTAGCCTCCTGGGGCTACGCCTACCGCGGCTGGGAAATCTACATGGCGCAGCGCGGATACGTCGTCTTCGTGCTCGACAACCGCGGCAGCAGCGAACGGGGACGCGACTTCGAAAACGTCATCTTCCGCCATTTAGGCACAGAGGAGATGAAGGACCAAATGCGCGGCGTAGACCTGCTCAAGAGCCTGCCCTATGTCGACAGCACCCGCCTCGGCGTACACGGCTGGAGCTATGGAGGATTTATGACCATCAACCTTATGCTCACCCACCCCGAGACCTTCAAATGCGGAGTCGCCGGCGGGCCTGTCATAGACTGGAGCTACTACGAAGTGATGTACGGGGAGCGCTACATGGACCGCCCTCAAGACAATCCGGAAGGCTACCACGCTAACAACCTGCGCCTGCGTGCAGGCAACCTGAAGGGACGTCTGCTCGTCATCTTCGGATACAATGACCCCACATGCGTGCCCCAACACACGCTGTCCTTCATCCGCGCCTGCGAGACAGCCGGCACGCATCCCGACCTCCTCACCTACCCGGGCGACGGGCACAATATGTTCGGCCGGGACCGCGTCCATCTCCACGAGCAAATCACCCGCTACTTTGAGGACCATCTCAAATAGTCTCTCCGAGGCGGCCCACAACTACTGCGACACATACATTTAAATATACAGCTACTCAAACACTACTCACATGAACATATTACTCCTCGGCAGTGGCGGCCGCGAACACGCAATAGCGTATAAGATCGCACAGAGTCCCCGCCTCAAGCATCTCTACATCGCCCCCGGCAACCCCGGCATGGCGGCTCAGGGCGAACTGGTCAACCTGGATATCCTCGACTTTGAGGCAGTGGGAAAATTTGCCCTCGACAAACAGATAGACATGATGGTCGTAGGCCCCGAAGTACCCCTTGTCAATGGTATCGCTGACTACTTTGCCACCCACAAGGACCTGCAGCATATCGCCGTCATCGGTCCTAGCAAGGGCGGCGCCCGACTCGAGGGAAGCAAGGATTTTGCCAAGCAGTTTATGCAGCGTCATGGCATCCCCACGGCCGCTCACCGTACATTTGACGGTACGACCATCAAGGAAGGCCTCGCCTATCTCGAGACACAGCAGCCGCCCTACGTGCTCAAGGCCGACGGTCTGGCAGCCGGCAAAGGCGTCCTGATCATCAACAATCTCAAGGAGGCGCAAAAGGAGTTCAAGGCGATGCTCGACGGCATGTTTGGCAACGCCTCAGCAAGCGTCGTCATCGAGCAATTCCTCAGTGGTATCGAGTGCAGCGTCTTTGTCTTGACCGACGGCAAGGGACACTATAAGATACTCCCCGAGGCCAAGGATTACAAGCGTATCGGCGAGCATGACTGCGGCCTCAATACGGGTGGCATGGGAAGCGTCTCGCCCGTCAGCTTCGCCACCCCGGAGTGGATGGCCAAGGTTGAGGAGCGCATCATCCGCCCCACGATCCAAGGGCTCCTCGACGAGCAGATAGACTACAAGGGCTTCATCTTCTTCGGCCTCATCAATGTCGGCGGAGATCCCTACGTCATAGAGTACAACTGCCGCATGGGCGATCCTGAGACCGAGAGTGTCATGCCACGTATCCAGTCTGATCTCCTCGACCTCATGGAGGGTGTCGTCAAGGGCGACCTTGACAAGCGACAGCTCGAGATTGACCCGCGCTCAGCAGTCAACGTGATGCTCGTCAGCGGCGGCTATCCGCAAGAATACCACAAGGGCTACGTCATCAGCGGCCTCGACAAGGTCAGCAAGGAGAGTCTCATCTTCCACAGCGGCACAGCGCTCAACAGCGAGGGCCAGCTCGTAACCAACGGAGGGCGTGTCATCTCTGTCACTTCCTTTGGTAAGGACAAGGACGAGGCACTTGCCAAGAGCATGCTCGGCGCCAGCGAGATACAGTATCAGGACAAATATTACCGCCGAGACATCGGGCAAGATTTACAATAGGCATTATCATGCACAAGCTCGTATTCACGCTCTCCCTCATCACTCTCGTCACAGCCACCTCCTGCAGCAGCAAGCAGCAGGCCATAGGCGGTCACAAGAACAAGCACGGCTGCTACACCTCAGCCGGATACACTTGGAGTCAGGTGCGACAAGACTGCATACAGCCCTGGGAAGCCGGCACACGTCTCCTCAATGCCATCGACTCAGCCGCCACCACATGCACCTACGTCGTGATGAGTCCAGACAGCAGCCGGGCTGAGCTCTTTCTGCCCTCCATCCCTACGCGTCCCATTCTGACCAAGAGCACAGCAGGCCAGTGGCAGCAAGGCTCGTTTCTCCTCCGCACGGAGCATGGTATGCTCCAGCTCTACCACAAAGCCACGCTCATTTACAGCCAGGAGCACAAATAGCTCTGGCACGGCTTCGTGGTAGCCTGTTAAAGCGATTATTCATCATCAAACAAAAGCGCTATGATTAACAAACCCCTTTTCAAGTCTTTTACTATCCTAGCTTTCCTGTTCAGCGCCGCACCATGTCTGACCGCTTCGGCTAGCAGCCCTTCGGAGCCCACTACGGCTGCCCAGCAGCTCGTGCTGACGTCTTCCGCCAAGACGCCCACGACTCTCCGTCTCCTCTACTGGAATATCCAAAACGGCATGTGGGACGGCCAGACCGACGACTACAAGCGCTTCACCGATTGGGTCGCCGCTCAAGATCCCGACATCTGCGTATGGTGTGAGGGACAGAAAAACTACGCGACCAATTCCGCCTCTGCAGAGCGCGAAACCGAAGCTGAGTGTCTCAGCCGGTGGAAACGTCTCGCCGCACGCTACGGCCACGCCAATATCTACCTCAGCGCACATCGCGACAACTACCCTCAGGTCATTACCTCCAAGTATCCCGTCGAGGTCATCAAGCGCCTCACAGGCCAGCCGAGCGACACCATCGTAGCCCACGGAGCCTCATGGTCAGTGCTCAAGATAGCCAAGAAGCGCATCAATATCGTCACGCTCCATACCTGGCCCCAATCCTACGCTTACGGTATCCCCACCTCGGATCGCCAGGCCAGCACCAAGCGACATGGAGGCGACAGCACGCGCACTGCAGAATTGCAGTATATCTGCAACAACACTATACTTACGCATCCCAATGCCAAGGATGAGCTCTGGATGATGATGGGCGACTTCAACGCCCGCTCACCTCTCGACAATGATACCTACAAGTTGGATGAAAACAGTTCGGTATTCTGGGTACACAACTACATTCTGGCACATACGCCCTATGTAGACATTGTCAAGAAGCAGTACCCCGGCACTTTCCTGACCACGACGGGACACAAGTCGCGCATTGACTTCATCTATGCCACCGCGCCCCTCTATCAACTGGTTAAGAACGTACAAGTGATCTCAGACAGCTACACTACGCCGGTGCGCGACCCGCAAAATCTGTCAAACTTCTGGCATCCGTCGGATCACCGTCCCATCATCGTCGACTTTATGCTGAAGTGATGCGGACAGTCCGCTCTCCCAGCGCACTCAGCACCCCTCTCGTCCCCTCCGCCAGAGACCCGCGATAGATACATCAGCGACAGCTCCATACAACTCGCCTTCCAGTTTAGACAAGGTCGGACCTAGAAAAAAACAGGTCCGACCTTGTCTTTAAAACATCGGATACTGTCACGCCGACATCTGCCCCATAGCTTTTGCTTCTCATCCAAAAGTACATATCATCAATTTTTCGTAAATTTGCAGCCCCTTAGCAATCATTCAAACTATACTTACCATGGGCTGTGAAGCACCTTGTATCATAATCAACACCACTCCTGAACCCCTGCTCCGACGTAAGCTCGACCTGCTCCTACGCACGGGCTGCCTGCTCGTAGAGAGTGGTGCCGACACTTCTCGTGTCATGCGCAACATGAAGCGCACTGCCGCCTATCTCGGACTACCCGAGGAACACCTCCATCTCTTCATCAACTTTAATATGGTGATGGTCAACCTCAGCGACGAGGAGCACTCCTTCACCCAGTTCCGGCGCATCGACAAGCACGGCATCAATATGACAGCCCTTGAGTCTATCAGCAAGCTGTCCTGGCGCGCTATCCAGGAAGACTACTCTATGGCGCGCTACGAAACAGAGCTGGAGCAGATAGCCTCGCGCAAGCGCAATTACACGTCGTGGCAAGTAGCCATAGGCAGTGGGCTGGCGTGCGGAGGCTTCTGCGTGCAGTTTGGATGTGACTGGACGGCCTTCGCATACGCCTCCATCGCAGCCATACTCGGCATGCGCCTACGCACATGGCTCAACTGGAAGGGCAGCAACTCCTATCTCAACATCACAATGGCCGCATTTGTATCGACACTGATAGCTTGGGTATTCACCTTCTGCGGCACCAGCAGGCCCATGGCCGGCATCCTGCCCTCCTGGATGCTGACGGATACGCCCTGGCATCCCTTGATGGCGTGCGCACTTTTCATCGTGCCCGGTGTACCCCTGATCAATTTTGTCAACGATATGCTCAACAACTATATGCAAATGGGCTGGACACGCGCCACTCAGACCCTGCTCATCGTACTGGCCATGTCATTTGGTATCGCATTTGCCATAGACGTGTGCGGCATTGACAATTTCGTACGCGACCTCTCAATGACGCCCCACCACACCTATATCTCTTACGCCGTAGCGGCGGCTATCTCCGCCATGGGCTTCTCCATGATCTTCAACATCCCACGCCGTCTCCTCTGGGCCGTTGCCCTGGGCGGCATCATCGCAGTCTGCACGCGCAACTTCGTAAGCCTCGGCCCCTCGACCCACAATTTCGGCCTCGACTTCGGCCCCGTGATTGGATCATTTGTCGGATCGGCCGTCGTCAGTCTCATCGCCACGCGCGCCATGCACACCCTGCACACTCCCCATCACTGTCTCTCCATCCCAAGCGTCATCCCGATGATACCTGGAGTGCTGATGTACAGAGCACTCTTTGCCTTTATCGATATGCACGGCGTGGTCGGTGAAGTCACAGTAGCTATGAGCAACGCTATCAGGGCTTCGTTGATCATCCTCTTCATCGCTGTGGGCGTCGCCATCCCCAATATCTTCGTACGACGTCTCATCTCGCCCAAACGCAAGCGCAAGCTGCTCGACCTGCTTATCGAACGTAAGAGACGGCACGGTGAATTCATCAATCTGGACAACGTGGAGAGCCACTGATTTTGCACTTTATGGCTGACACTATCTGATGTAGTCTTAAGACAAAACGCCCCAATCGTCTCAAAGTCTGAAATACTATGTCGAAAAACATATTTTACATTTTGTAATTCAGACATTAAGCAGTAATTTTGCAACATCAATTGAATTAAATCATCTTTTACAAAATATTTTATCGTGGACTGGTTGATAAATCTCTTCACCTCGACTGACTCAGTCGCGCATATCGCGCTGCTCTATGCCGTCGTGATATCAGTAGGTGTCTTGCTAGGCAAGATCAAGGTGGGTGGTATCTCACTGGGAGTGACCTTTGTACTTTTTGCCGGCATTCTGGCCGGGCACTTCCATTTTACGGCACCCGTAAACATCCTCAACTTTATACAGGACTTTGGACTGATACTATTTGTCTTCTGCATCGGACTGCAAGTCGGCCCCGGCTTCTTTGAGAGCTTCCGCAAGGACGGCATAATACTCAATGTACTCTCGACTGTATTGGTCCTGCTCAATATCGGAGTTATGTTTGCATGCTACTACCTCTTTTTTGACACCAGCAATCCGCGCAACCTGCCGATGATGGTCGGCACACTCTACGGTGCAGTCACCAACACGCCTGGTCTGGGTGCCGCCAACGAGGCACTGGGGTCCGTCTTCCCCAATGGGACAGCGCCACAGATCGCCTCTGGATACGCCTGCGCTTATCCGCTGGGTGTGCTGGGTATCATCGGGGCGACAATTGCCGTCAGGTATATCTGTCGTGTCAACCTCAACAAGGAGGAAGAGGAGCTCGACCGCGCCGAAGAGCAAAACCCGCATGCCAAGCCCTACCAGATGCATCTCAAAGTGAGCAACAAGTATATGAGCGGGCGTAAGCTGAGCGAGATTTCAGAGTTTCTCAAGCGAGACATTGTCTGCACCAGACTCATGCATGATGGCCACGTGACGATACCTCATCGCGACACCATCTTCAATCTCGGTGACGAAGTCCTCATCGTGTGCGCCGAAGCCGACGCCGAGGCCATACAAGCCTTCATCGGCCCACAGGTAGACACCGAATGGCACGAAGAGCCCTCCAGCCAGGTACTCGTATCCAAGCGCATCATCGTCACCAATCCCTCCATGAACGGCCGGACACTGGGCAAGATGCACTTCAGCTCCGTCTACGGCGTCAACGTAACGCGTATCACGCGCCAAGGCATTGACCTGTTTGCCAGCAGAGACCACCATTTCCATGTCGGAGACCGTATTATGGTCGTCGGTCCCGAGGATAGTGTCAACCGCGTCGCAGACTTGATGGGAAACTCGGTAAAGAGTCTTAACGCCCCCAATATCGCTACCATTTTTATCGGTATCTTGCTTGGCATCATCTTTGGTAGTATCCCCATTGCCATACCTGGTATGCCCGTACCTCTCAAGCTGGGTATCGCAGGCGGACCCCTCATCATCGCCATCCTCATCGGACGCTACGGACACCGCATACACCTCGTCACATATACCACCACGTCGGCCAACCTCATGCTCCGCGAGGTAGGACTCGTGCTCTTCCTCGCCAGCGTAGGCATAAAGGCTGGCGCAGACTTCTGGGAGACAGTCGTACAAGGCGACGGTATCAAATACGTCGGCACCGGATTTCTCATTACAGTCATCCCCATCCTTATCATAGGCATCATAGCGAGAATGAAGTACAAGTTTAATTACTTCACCATCATGGGTATGCTCGCCGGAACCTGCACAGACCCTCCTGCGCTGGCTTACGCCAATCAGACTTGCTCCAAGGAGGCGCCCGCTGTGGGATACTCTACGGTATACCCTCTCTCCATGTTCCTACGCATCTTCACCGCGCAGATCATAGTGCTCTTCTTCTGTGGCGCATAACTCTACAAATATAATTTTCTTCATAACTTTTCCTCCGGCACTGTCTGCTACAAAGCATGCCGGAGGTTTTTGTATCTGTCAAGACTCATCCGACACACAGCGATGCGTATCCGCAGCTATGCGCAAGCATACGCAGAGTCCCGAAATCGGCGCCGTAGAAATATCAGAAGGGGACAATATCTCCTCTGCTGCTCGAAAGATGTCAGCAAGCTGCTCCCCTTTGCTCTCTTGGCCGACGTGTAAGCATACTCCCACGGCGGATACTCTCTGACTGACCAACTGGGCAGAATAAATTGCAGGTATTTGACATTCCAGATTAAAGGCAAAAAGAAAGCCTGGCCGCACTAACGCACATCCCGGCACCAATATCCAGCCACAAGGCCTCAAAGGGCGGCGCTGAATACCCACTATAACGGTACAACTTTATTCTGAATAACAAGCAAATGGACATAAAAGATTTTTCCAACGAGCTCAAAAAAAAAAAGCAGCGTGAGGTCGAACAACTCCTCCGGCGCAACCTCCCCGTCGTCATCGGACGCAGGGCAAAGGACTTCCATCAGGGCAACTTCCGGAAGTCAGGCTTCCAAAACACCGGCCTTCACCCATGGCCGGCCATGCAGCGGCAGAACTCGGGCATGAAAGAGGCGGCCCCGCAATACGGCCCGCTACTCTCATCGCCCGTCCCGCAGCTCTGATTACTCGCCTCGTTACCCGAAGGCTTTCCTCGACTGACCAGTTACACTCCCTCGCCGGCCCAATCCCTCTCCTTGCCGTCCGATCGGCCTTCTTGGCAATACCCCTTTTCAACGGAAGTTTTCTCACACCACATTGGACGTTTTTCAGCGAAGGTACAATCCAGCTGTACAAGTAGCCGAACTATTAAGGAGGCAAAGGATCAATCTCTTTTTATAATAAAAAATTGAACTGAGTTCCTCGGATTATACCCGAAGACACAAGGATGAAATTCCCCTCAAATCACCTCTGTAACACGCTGAAAACCAATAAATTACAAACAGCATTTGGAGCTCTTGTAACTAACTGGTTATCAAGCGATAACAACTCGCCTTCCAGTTTAAACTAAGTCCGGCCTAGTTTAAACTACATCCGACCTTGTAACGCTTACAAGGCAACTTGTCATCAATACATCGGCACCTGTACGAAACGGTATTGCGGATTTATTATATAAAAAAAACTAATGCACTACTTAAAGACCGACGGACCATTGTACATTTCTAGGAATCTTCGGAGACAGAGACTAAGTGCGGACAAACTTCTCCCCCTTGCATATAGCATTTTCAAAGCATACCGTCAAAAAGGATGCAGAACGAGTATAGACTCGGCGGCACAACAAGACAGATAGAAGCGAGCCAACATCATACAGCATCATAGCTGCTACTTCGTACAGGCTTTACGGGGAAAAGCTCTACCTTTCCTGTACAATCACTGTCCATCATAGCCATAAAGCGCCTTTTTTGTCTCAACAATAAAGCGTTTCCGTACCTGTCTGAGAGACGATGCTGCGTCTCCTCGTCCTGCTTCTCCCAATGATTAAGCGATACGCCCGTCTCCACTGACAGTGCGCTGAGCTCAACACCCGGACAAAACCACACAGTGTCTGAAGTCATCTATATACAGATATGCCCGACAAAAGGACGAGGTCGGATGCAGCCTAAGCTATATCCGACCTCGTCTCTGTAGAGGCCCAGCCTGTCGACTATTCGTCTGTATTCGCCCGAAGCAGTCGACGAAATCTCTCCTCCGGCGACCTTTGTGAAGCTCTATTTGCGGGCACGCATAGGGCCCTTAAGGTTTTTGTAACCAGACATATAGATCTTGGCCGAACCAATCTTGAGATACAGGTCAGCCGCTACGGGCAGGTGATTGCCATCATCGGTCACGTAGAAGGTCCCCACCTCCCTCTGCTTACCTTCTTCGTACTCGACAAAACTGACTACGAGGCAGCGGTACGTTCCTGCGCCCGTCTTCATCTTAACATTCTTGCGGCCGCGGAAGATCAGCGTCTGATCGGCTATACCGTCGCCGTCGGTCATGACAAACTTGATCTTGTGACCCACCTGGAGCTTGCTGGCATCAAGCGAGCGGGCTCTCATCAGGATACTGAGCATATCGTAGATGGTGAGATGGCTGCTCTGTGTCTTCCAGCTCTGAGCGCCATAGGGATTGATATACTGCTGTCGGGCATAGGAGCGGCCTCCCTTGTAGCTATACCATACATTGCGCTGTCTGTACTTGTCCCCCTCCATATCGGTCTTGCTGTACGCGAGAGGCAACAGGTTGTAGGTCATCACGCTCGTGAGGGTGTCGCGCAGGACCCAGAACCTGTCGGCCTGTTTCGAGCCCCTGGTAAGCAGGCGCGTGCGGTAGGCAGGCCTGCCTCTGTAGGTCGTGGTCGTAACGCTCATCGTAGCTGAGCCGGCCTTGACCCAGACGAAGTGCCAATTGTAGTAGAGGTCATACTGCACGGTCTCCCCACTGCGAAAGGCGGTATTGGTGGCTGAGTTGGTGACGGCGGCATGGCTGCCTGCGGCCAAGCCCAGGGTGAGGACAAAGACCGCCAGTGTAGCAAGCATTCTGAGGCGTTGGCTATTTGTTTTTGTTGCGTTCACGTTCTGCATTTCTATTCTGGATTTTCTTTTCTTTGTCAGGTTTTTGCTTTGTGATGGCGATTGGCTTCTGTCTGTTAAACGGCAGGCTGAAGACTGGCCAGTTGCAGGTCTCGTCCCATTTGGCCCGTAACTGGAGCTTGTCAGGATAGTAATAGGTCTCCTCGGGCTCCTGTCCGGTATCAAAGTCCCCTTCGTCCCACTTGCCATTGTTATTGCGGTCGAAGAAGAGGCGCAGGTAGTATGTGCCCGGCCTTACGAAGTAAAACTCAGCGTGCCCGTTACGGCTCCGAGTGGTCAAGACAGGCTTGTCGCTGCTGTTGAGCAGCTCGACGACTGCCGTAGTGTCGTAGACACCCTGCAGATTGACCAGGAGAGACGAATAGGTATCGAGTGAGGGGATACTGAAGGAGAAGTCAACTTTGGCGGAAGCGTGGCCGTAGATACCGACAAAGGCTGCCGAGTCAATGACAAGCGTATACTGCTGCTGCGGACGCCACTCGCCATAGAGCTTGTACTTCATGATAGACGACCCGTCCTGCCGGAAGATGAAGGAGGCCTCCTTTGCAACCGAATCCACCCTGAGATAGAGATGTATCTTATTGCTGTCTACAAGCGCGAGGGGCTCCTTCATGACAAAGGACAGGTTTTCGTTGGGGGCGAGCGTACTTACAGCATGCTGATCCATCTCCAGCGGCGTAGGAGGCTGCTCAGTGAGATACGGCAAGCCGCGCTTCTTAAGCTTGTCTTGCTCCTTTTTCCACTTCTTGTAGGCTTCGTCAGCCCATTTCTGCTGTCTGGCGTGAGTGACACGGGGCACGACCTCGAGTGTGTCCGAGGTAGTGATGACATTACCCGTGCTGTCGTTTTCCAGATAGGTAAGGACCATCGCCAGGGTGTCCTGATAAGCCAGCAGCGTGTCTTTGGCCCAATACCGGATGGTATCCTTGGTCTCGTTGAAGTCGATGGCAAAGGCATTGTCGGCGTTGAAATTGAGTCCCTTGACTGTCGGGAGCTCGGTGGAGGGAGCCGTAAAGTAGACATCAAAATGTTCTGGCACGTTCCTCTCTACCTTGAGCAGATGGCGGTCGCTGTGGCTCTCGGTAAAGGCGCGCAGTACGATGTCGTCGGGAGTATAGTGGGTGAAGTGCACTTGGCGTATGCTGTCCCAGTGAGTACTGTCACGCCAGACGGTATCCGGTCTTACATCGGGGAAACAGCCTGTCTTGATCGTGCGGGGCAGAAAGGCGATCTGCTCACTCTTTTGCGAGTAGATGAAGTCTCCGTCGGCGTCCTGCAGGGCATAGACGCGGTAGGTACCGTCGGCTACGCCGCGTATGCTGAAATGTCCGCGACTGTCGGTACGGGCGACGCGTATGAAGGGCTTATGCTGAAAGGCCGTATCAGCCGTATCGCTCTGGAGGCCGACCAGTATGCCCTTGATGGGCTCGAGATTGCTTGCGTTGACCACTGTGCCGCTCACTGCCATGGAGTCGACGGTCTTACCCGTGGAGAAGACAAACGAATAGTTGCCCAAGGGGTTGCCCTCATTGTTGTCAACAATGGCGTCGCTGAAGTCAATAGTATAAGTGGTGTTGCTCTTGAGCGAATCCTGGAGCTTGATGCGTATATACCTCCCCATAGAGGTAATATCCGGCGGTGTGATCTGGGGAGGAGAGACGACGACCTTGTCCGTCGCATTGTCGAGCGCCACAAGTTCGTCAAAGTAAATCTTTATATCCTTGCCCTTGCTGTCAAGCGAGGCATAGACGGGATTGCTGGCCACCACATGGGGCGGAGTCTCGTCATAGGGGCCGCCGTCGGGCGTGCCGGGATTGGCACAGGCGACCAGCATAAGTGCGGCCAGCGACAGCATCGCTCCCCGCCCTCGTCTGATGCGTCGCATCAGCTGCCTTGCAGTATCCAGCGTTCGGATTATCTTCATCTAAATCACTTATTGAGCTCGATCAGTCGCTCTATGATCTGTCTGTTGCTGCTCAGACGCGGCACTTTGTGCTGTCCGCCCAACTTGCCCTCGCTCCGGAGCCAGTCATCAAAGAGGCCCCGGCGTGCCACGATGATTTCCAGTGGCTGCAGGGTGATATTTTTGGCCCGCTTGGCCTCGTAGTCTGAGTTGATACGCTGAAGTGCCTCGTCGAGCAGGCGGGCAAACTCATTGACATCTGCGGGCGCCTTGCGAAACTCTATCATCCACTGATGACGGCACTGGGCATGTTCATTCATAAATATGGGCGCGGCGGTATACTCCTGGACCTCAGCGCCTGTAGCCAGACAGGCCTCTTCAAGGCCCTTCTCCGCATTGTCCACAATAAGCTCCTCGCCAAATGCATTGATGAAGCTCTTGGTACGGCCTGTAATCTTGATCTTGTAGGGGTTGACCGAGGTAAACTCAACCGTGTCACCGATCATATAGCGCCAGAGGCCGGCCGTCGTAGAGATGACCATGGCATAGTTGCGTCCCGTCTCGACGCTCCAAAGCGGGATGGCCTCAGCATCGGGACGCCCTACATCTTCCAGCGGGACAAACTCGTAGAAGACACCGAGGTGAGTCATCAGCTGCATGGCGCTGTCTCCGGGATCTGTCTGCAGGGCAAAGAAGCCCTCGCTCGCATTGTAGGTCTCCATATAGTGCATCCGCTCCGATGGGATAATAGCCTTGTATGCCTCACGATAGGGGGTAAAGGCGACACCACCGTGGAAGAAGACTTCCAAATGAGGCCAGACCTCGGTCACATACTGCTTACCTGTCACTTCGAGCAGTCTAGTCAGCACTGAGAGCATCCAGCTGGGTACGCCACTGATATTGGTCACGTCCTTGTCGGCTGTCTCTCGCGCTATACGGTCTCTCTTGACCTCAAAGTCGCTCAGCAGGGCTGTCGACTTGCGAGGTACGCGCACCAGATTGGCCAGCGGATTGATATTCTCTATGAGGATGGCGCTCAGATCTCCCACTATACTGCCCTTTACATCGTAATTATCCTGATGGCTGCCGCCAAGTATGAGACTACGACCGTCGAAAAGGTGGCTTTCGGGGTGTTGGTGCAGATAGTAGGCGACGCAGTCCTGACCACCGGCGTAGTGGGTGTCGCGTATAAACTGCTTGCTGACGGGGATAAACTTGCTCTTGTCATTGGTCGTGCCCGATGACTTGGCATACCAGTTGACATAGCCAGGCCAGAGTACGTTGCGCTCGCCATGACGCATGCGGTCGATGTATCCCTTAAGCTCCTCGTAAGTATTGACGGGCACGGACTTGTTAAACTCCTCGTAACGTTGCAGCGAGGCATAGTGGTACTTGCGTCCCCACTCCGTCTGACTTGCTTCGTAGAGCATACGCGCCAGCAACTTACGCTGGGTATCGGCAGCCGCGGCCTCCTGCTGCTCCACACGCGTAAGATAGTGTTCAAAATATGGCCTTATGACAGATGTCAGACTCATTGGCTATTCTATGTATTTGGATATCGGAGCTCTGTACTCCATATGAGTAGACAAAGGTACGAATAAGCGAGCACAATGAAGGATAAAGAAAATGAAATTTTCGTATCCGCGTCCTATCCGGATAGGGGTACACTACGCAAAGGCGCCCCTTGTCGGACACGGAGGAGAGATAGTGGCGTCAAATCGGCCTCCATAATCTATCAGACCGGAAGCTGCAGCGTACACAGCCTCGCAGGGAACGGGGCGGACAGACAAACTACCCGCCCCGAGCGAGCTGCCTGTCCCTACGCTCTATCCTAAAGACTACCGTAAGAGGGTGAAAAATGATATCAACGCATCTCGACAGCACTGTGTCAGCTCACCACAAATCCACATGAGACCCATCAGCGAAAAGAAGCCTCAGCCTCCCCTCCATACCCGATGAAATCGCCGCATAGCCTGATACGACTCGACGGATATCCTGCCTCGCTCGGACAATATCTGAAGCAACTCAAAGGATATCCGTTGATGCTTGAAGCAATGTCCGATATTGCTCAGGAAAATCCGATGCTACTTTGAAAAACTCCCGATGCAGAATAAAAATTATCCGACCTGACTAAAAACAATATCCGTTGTCTTTAAAACAAGGTTGGATGTAGTTTAAACTAGATCCGATGTAGTTTAAACGGGAAGGCGAGTTGTTATCCACTGATAGCCAGCCAGTTACAAGAGAGGCCGATTTTGCTGTAAATTATTGTCTTTCAACCATTTGTATCTAGCCAAATGATTTCCCACTTCCTCGTGCTAAATGCGGGGGAAAATGATGCTGGTTCTACCACATCGGTTTCAATGAGTTCCACAGCCCGCTCTATCCCCTTTTCGGACTGGGCTTACAGTCTGCAGGTGCCTCTGCAGGGCTACTTCCGCGCCTGTCACGTCCCGACAGGCGCAGACAAAAAAGACAAGAGGTCGCACCCTGTATCTACAAGGTGCGACCTCTATCATGCAGCAAAGCCACTCGGACAAACCGGATGCCTTGCGACGGGTCAGCTATTAGAGTTTAGGACCAGCAGCTACGAGAGCCTTGCCAGCTTCGTTGCCTTCGTACTTGGCGAAGTTCTTGATGAAGCGGCTTGCGAGGTCCTTTGCCTTCTCCTCCCACTGAGCTGCATTAGCATAAGTGTCGCGAGGATCGAGGATAGCGGGATCTACGCCCTCCAACTGTGTAGGTACAGTGAAGTTGAAGTAAGGTATCTGCTTGGTAGGAGCTGCATCGATGCTGTGATTGAGGATAGCGTCGATGATACCGCGGGTATCACGGATGGAGATACGCTTGCCAGTACCGTTCCAGCCAGTGTTGACGAGGTAAGCCTTAGCACCGCTCTTTTGCATCTTCTTTACGAGCTCCTCGGCGTACTTTGTAGGATGCAGCTCGAGGAATGCCTGGCCGAAGCAAGCGGAGAAGGTAGGAGTAGGCTCAGTGATGCCGCGCTCTGTACCGGCCAGCTTAGCTGTGAAGCCGGAGAGGAAGTAATACTTGGTCTGCTCAGGAGTCAGGATGCTGACAGGGGGCAGTACACCAAAGGCGTCGGCGGAAAGGAAGATGACCTGCTTTGCAGCGGGACCCTCGCTGGCGGGACGCTGGATGTTCTTGATGTGATAGATCGGGTAGCTGACACGTGTATTCTCGGTTACGCTCTTGTCTGCGAAGTCGACCTTGCCGTCCTTGTCAACTGTAACGTTCTCCAGGAGGGCATCACGTGTGATAGCGTTGTAGATGTCAGGCTCAGCTTCCTTGTCGAGGTTGATAACCTTGGCATAGCAACCACCTTCGAAGTTGAAGACGCCTTTGTCATCCCATCCGTGCTCGTCATCACCGATGAGCTTACGCTTCGGGTCGGTAGACAGAGTGGTCTTACCCGTACCGGAGAGACCGAAGAAGATGGCGGTGTTTTCGCCCTTCATATCTGTGTTGGCAGAGCAGTGCATGGAAGCGATGCCCTTCAGAGGCAGGAAGTAGTTCATCATAGAGAACATACCTTTCTTCATTTCACCACCGTACCAAGTGTTGATAATGACCTGCTCCTTGCTGGTTACGTTGAAGACGACGGCGGTCTCAGAGTTGAGGCCGAGCTCCTTGTAATTGGTCACCTTGGCCTTGGAGGCATTGTAGACGATGAAGTCGGGCTCCTGCTCGAAGTCAGCCTCGCTCTGCGGACGGATGAACATATTGGTTACGAAGTGAGCCTGCCAAGCTACCTCCATGATGAAGCGAACCTTCATACGGGTATCCTTGTGAGTGCCGCAGAAGCCATCGACTACGTACAGCTTCTTATTGCTGAGCTCCTTCTTGGCAATATCCTTGACTGCGTCCCAAGCTTCCTTGGTAGCGCGGTGGTTATCATTCTTGTACTCGTCAGAAGTCCACCATACGGTGTCATGAGAAGTCTCGTCGTCGACGATAAACTTGTCCTTGGGCGAACGACCTGTGTAGACACCGGTCATTACATTGATTGCGCCAAGCTCTGTCTCCTGACCTTTGTCAAAGCCTGTGAGACCTGCCTTTGTCTCCTCGTTGAAGAGTACCTCGTAGGAGGGATTGTACAGTACCTCGGCGGTACCTGTCTGGATACCGTAGGTAGCTAAAACTGCTTTGTTGAACTTTGCCATAAACTAAAGTGTGTATTAAGTGTTGTTAATCTGATTTTCTATGTTGTAGGTTCTGTCGTTTCTTGTCTGGCCCTTCTTCTGACCGTGGCAAAATTACTAAATCATTGGACGAAACCGATGTTTTTTCTTAATTTTTCCCATGTAACTTCGTCATATTAAGTCTTTTTTAATATTTATCCTCATTAAGTTACCTCAAATTGGCAAGCGAGTATGGCAGTTTCGGATTGTAGGTCAGGATAGTCCCGCTGCCGACACAACAGCCGGCATCCAGTCGGTCCCGCATCGGCGCTCCAGCATGGCCGCAGCCACATCGCGCCGGCCAAGTACGGATCAGAGGTGGCACAGGGACGCAGGACCATGTCAAGAAGGTGGGCTACATCTCGCGTCCGGTAGGCCGAACTGACGAAATGTACTTCGTGCCAGACGGCGCACCTCTCCTCATCTTCGGGACGGGACATGCCTCAAAGATGAGGGCCTGTCGCGGCTGCAAAGAGCCGTGGAGATTGTGCCCTTCACCGGCCAGCGCCTTGGAGACGCACTAGGAGCAGGTCCGCAGACAGGGATGATGACGCGGGCTGCCGGACTCGGGTAATGCCGACTCACTTCGGAGCGCAAAAAACGGGTTTTATCAAAATGATTTCCGTATCTTTGCACCGCATATGCCCTGAGGGCGCTATCGGTCTCCATAGTTCAATGGATAGAACGGAGGTTTCCTAAACCTTTGATCCGGGTTCGATTCCCGGTGGGGATACTAAACACAAAGGCTGTCTGCCGCTTTCCTGAGAAAGTTCGGCAGACAGCCTTTGGCATGGGATGGCGCGGCTGTTATTCGGCAGAGGGCTGCAACTGCTGCAAAGTGAGGGGAGCGTCGCCCTGACGTATATGGATGTCGCGCTGCGGGAAGGGGATTTCCACGTGGGCTTCGTTGAGCGTATTGTAGATCGTTTCCTTCACCTTGAGGTCAAAGACCGTCTTCTCCTCAACCAGCGTCCAGTAGACTACGAGCAGGTCGATACTGTTGTCCCCAAAATTAGACACGAGCACATTGATGCCTTTCTTGGTACTGACGATGTCACGTCCGCTCTTGTTTTTGCGCATCATAGGCGTGATGGCGTTGACAAGCAGCTGGCGTACCCGATTGATGTCGGTGCCATATGCGACGCCGATGGTCACCTTGGACATGACGTAGGAGTGATTGCGCGTCAGATTCTTGAAATTCTTATTAAACAAGGTGCTGTTGAGAAAGGCGATGATCGAACCGTCTTCGGTCGCAATCTGGGTACTCTGGTAGGTGATACTGTCTACCTTACCACGGATGCCGTCGCACTCGATCCAGTCACCGACACGCAGACGCCCAGTCATCAACGAAATGCCATAGAAGAAGTTGTTGAGTAAATCCTTCATGGCAAAACCGACACCGGTAGCGAGGCCGGCGGTAACAATACTGAGGCCGCTCTTGGGCACTTGGAAGAGGAGCAGCGCAATGATGATGTAAATACCCCAGACTACGATGGCGGTGACATTGTAAAAGAGCGTCAAGTTAGCCTGATTGGTCGCGACAGCCATACCCTTGTTGTGGGCGGCCAGGCGTTTGATCCTGAAGTAACGGTAACCCGACTTGATGGCATAGCATACGTAGTTGAAGACGAAATACATGGAGGCTACCAATACCAGCATGAAGACAGAGAGCCGGCAGACGCCCTTGACATTGACAAAAGGCGTGACAAAGATATGAATCATCATCTCCGTGAGATCGAAGACGTCGGCGGCGAGATAGATACTCCAGAAGATAGACCATACAGCGCCGACCGGCACGATGCACATGGCAAAGAGATCAAAGAGCCACGTATACTGTATCAGCTTGCCGTCGCGCCGTATGTACGACTGCTTGATGGGTTCCTTAAGCTTGAACTTGTGCCGCAGGTAGCGGCCTTCATAGCGCATCAGGATGTCGTATATGCACGTGATGGTCAGGATAAACATCAGCTGGAAGAGCCACCATATAAATACTTCCACAGACAGGAGCACGTAGCCGGTCCACGCAATCACCGTGGCGGCCCCCATGAGCGCAAGAGAGACATATGCATAGACGCGGTCGCTGGTCTTAGCCTCCTTGCCGAAACGTCGGAGTGCATACAGCTGCCATACGAAAAACAGGACCAGAAGTGGGGGAAACACAATATTGACCAGCGTGTTGGGAATAAAGATGATGCGAAAAACAATAATGATGAAGCCTAGCACAATGATAGGCATGTATAGTGGCAGCGTGGCCTTGATCTGATGGCCATCCAATCTCATGAGCAGAGAGAGCAGGATGATAGCGACCAGCCAGGCGTAGTTGATGAGCAAGCCGAAGGCCATGATGAAGAAGTTGTGGTCTATCGTATTACGGGCTATCATCGAGCCTATGGCAAATAGTAGCAAGCTCGCCGCAACTATGATGCAGTTCATCTTCATCTGCATAGTCTCGCTGTCACGCAAGCGCTTCACACGCTTCATCATCACGCGTACAATCAAGTTGCTCACGGCAAATCCCAAGAACAGGTAAAAGAATACCGCGAAGACAAGGCCGAAGATGATAGGGCCGCGCCACTCGGAGCGTACATGATTGTACTCAAAGTTTTTGCTCGCGTATTTGTCGCTTACTTCACGCTCCGCGTAATGGATATATCGGGGCAGGTTGGCCAAGACGCTGAAATAGCTGCGATCGCCATTGACAAAGATGTCCTTCTGTATGTCTTTATAGCGCTGCTGGGCGTATTTGTATATTGTCTCCAGGTGACTCTTGAGCTCTTCATAGTGCTTGCTGTCCTCCTGAACCGCATTGCGCATCTGTATATACTGGCTGCGTATGACAATGGCAAACTTGATGCACTCCGCACGGTCAGCCTGTCCTTTCTTGTCAAGGGTAAAGGGCTCATGATCCCCCTCTGCCATATGATTGTGCTGATGGTGCTCCAGCTCAGCGCGAAGGGAGTCGATATGGGTTCGGGGACGCGACGCGTCCTTGAGGGCTGTGTCATTGGACCCGGCAGCCAACGGCTTCTTGTCGGGACCTAGCAAGGCGCGGGTCAGGACACTCTGATTGCCATCCTTCTTCTGCATCTCCTGCTCCATAAGGGCATGGAGCTCGGCCTCTTTCTTGATGGTTTCAGATGCGCTTTTGTCATTGACAGCCGCCGACAGCGTGACTCGGGGAGGCAAGTCCTGAAGCACCTTAATGAGCTTGTTGTATCTATCAATCTCCTGGTTGAGACCTTCAACAAACTTGCCATAAGGCATCATCTTTTTTGAAAACTCATAGTACTGCTCTGTCGCTTCGTGGCAGGCATATGCTTGATTGAAGGTGTAGTTGGCGTTTTGCGAGTAGAGCATCAAGGCCGTCTTGTTACTGCGCTTGAGCGTATTGATCAGGTCCTGGTGCTGCGCCTTTGAGGATATTTCCAGACGATCCATGATCTGCTTCATATCATTGTAGGTCACAGCGAGCTCTACACGGAGTACGCTCAGCGTCTGACCCAAGTTTTGCTCATTGAGCACGGCGTGGCCACGCAGGCAGAAGGCGCCCAGCAGAATGGCAAGGATTAGTTTTTTCATGCAAGTTTCCGATTGATTGAATTAGGATTCACTTATTTGCCTGCAAAGTTAGTTTCTTCTGCGCTGAACGCCTTCACCTTGAGCGCAAAAAAAGATAAAGCCCTATTCTTCCGCTTCCTCACTTACCACTCATTGGCAGCAAGACGCTAAGCCCCCGTTGCGTTTCCCGCATCTCCCTCTTACAAAGACCGCGGAAGCATCGCCCGGGACAAGTCGGGCGTCGTATCGGGACGATGAGCGATGCCTCGATGATACCACAAGGCCCTGATGCTGTCAATCCGCTGATGATAGCTCTGTACCTTGAGTCTCGGTCGATAGGCTCGGATATCGTTTAAACTCGGTCCAGTCTTGTTTTCTGGCAATATCCGGTTCGCTCTCCGCTAGGCCGCTGGCAGAATCTCCCGCATAAGACGAAATTTTTTCTATTCTCCTATTTTAACTTTTCTCTTTCCCCTGCATCTATAGAGCGTATGCGACATGAGACAAATCAATAGGCTGTCGCAGCCAACAATTTTTCCGGCAGATAAGTTTCAGGTTATCAAGTTTTAGTACTTTTGTGCTTGCCGCGACACTTTGGTACGATCTGCCATCGTAAAAACCTTTATATATTAATGTATCTCCTATCCTGCTAGAGACCCACCGCCCTCATGAGAAGATTGCTACTATCCCTGACGATACTCGCCCTTACCGTGGCTGTATCCGGCGCCGCCAAGCCCCTGTCCTCCGCCGACTCCATCAACACAGGGGGCAGCGTAAGCGGACGCATCCTTGACACCGACGGCCACGGAGCTCAGGGCGTCATCCTCCGGGCCCTCCACCTGCCCGACAGCGCTGTGGTCAATGGCACGGCATCCGACTCTCTCGGTATGTACCGCATCAGCGGGCTGCCCATGGGCCGATATGTGCTCGTCTACTCGGCACTGGGATACAACGGAGGCCGCCTTCCCTTCACCCTGTCGCCGCAGCAGCCCAACGCCTCCATAGCCCCCGTCACCCTCACCGGTTCCGACCTGATGCTCCAGGAGGCCGTAGTCACAGGCGTAGCGACTCCGGTCACTGTGGAGGGCGATACCGTCTCCTACAATGCCGATGCCTACAAGACAGCCGAGGGGGCGATGACCGAGGACCTCATCGAGCAGATACCAGGTGCCGAAATCGCTGATGACGGCAAGATCAAGATCAATGGCAAAGAGTACAATAAGATACTGATTGACGGCAAGGAGTTTTTTGGCGACGACCCGAGCGCCACACTCAAGAATCTGCCGGCAAACATCATCAAGCGCATCCGCACATACGACCGCAAGTCAGCACAGGCTCGCATCACGGGCATTGACGACGGTATAGAGAACAATGTCATCGACATCGAGATCAAGCCCAATCTCTTCAAGGGGCTGGTAGGAAGCGCCGGCGCCTCGGCAGGAAACCATGACCGATACAATACCCAGCTCAATGTCAACCGCTTCCGCAAAGATAGACACGTCGCCCTCGTAGGTAGTATGAACAATGTCAACAATCCCGTCTTTGCAGAGCGCGGCAACGGGGCTGCCAATTACTCCCGCTCCTCTCGCCCCGGCCTCACAGCTTCCAAATCAGCGGGACTGACATTTGCCAAGGAGAAGAAAAAGGAGTACGAGGTCTCCGGCAATGTACGTTACAACTATACTAATGGCGAGGAGATGTCTGACCGTCGCTCCGAGACGGCTTACAATGACTCCACCTTCCGCTATGGACAGGGCGAGAACCACTCCGACCGCCGGCGGCATGAGCTCAACATGAACATGAAGCTGGAGTGGCAGCCCGACACGCTGACCCGCATCGACTTCAGGCCCAATGTGAGCTACAGCAAGACCGACAATTGGGGCACCACCCACTCTGCCTCACAGAGCTGGAACGGACTTGCCTCCTCCGACACCATTGATATAAATGATATCTCCGGACGCACCACTTCCGACTCCCATTCCTGGAGCGAGAGCCTCAGTCTCCTCGTCTACCGCAGGCTCAATCCTCGCGGCCGCAGCCTGACCCTCAACACCTCCTTCGGATACAGCGACGCACAGGGCAACAATGACTCGCGTCACATCGCCCACTATTTTCTCCGGCCTCGGCGCAACCGCAACTACATGCGCTACTGGGACAGCAACAGTCACTCTCTCAACTACTCCGTCGGACTGGCCTATAACGAGCCACTCTTCAAGCACACCTACCTCCAGCTACGCTACTCCTACAGCTACCACCACGCACGCTCCGAGCGCTATGGCTATGAGTACGACTATCTCACACAAGACACCACCCTCATCGCCGACGCCATAGACTGGACCTCCGTACCCATAGATACGACTCTGAGCAACGTCTACCAGAATACGTACCGCTCACACAGCATCAATATCAATATGCGTCACACCACGCCTAAGCTTAATCTGAGCTACGGTGTACACCTCAATCCACGCACCAATCAGACAGACTACATCTTCGGACAAAAGATGGACCGTGGACTCCTCACACAGCATCTGATGAACTGGTCTCCCAATCTCCACTTCAAATACCGCTTCACCAAGCGCAACACCTTTGACCTCGTCTATACCGGCAACAGCGATGAGCCCAACATAGACGAGCTCCAGGAGATTATAGACAAGAGCAATACCTCCAACATCCGATACGGCAACCCCAGCCTCAAGCCTGGATTCAACCACAACGTACGCGCCAACCTCAACCTCTATAGCGAGAAGACCCACCGCAGCCTTGTCACCAACTGGAACTATACCAATGTACAGAATGCCACGTCAAATATGACCTTCAACGAGTCCAGTACGGGCGTCAGGGTTTCCAAACTGATGAATGTCAATGGCCGCTGGTCCACCTCGGGCAACATCAACTTCAACACCCCGCTTGACAGCTCCATGCGCTGGAATGTAAGCACCAACTCCGCCCTCAGCTACAATGAGGGCACCAACTACAACTCCACCCCTCTCACCCGCGACATGCTCCACGCCGCCGGCATTACCACAGACTTCCAAGACATCAGCTTCAACGACATTGACAGGCTGCAGCCCTACGCCCTGCGCAATCACACCCAGACCCTGCGCCTTGTACAGAGCGCTTCGCTGCAATACCGTCTCGGGCACTTCTCCTGGCGTCTCAGCGGGTCAATAAACTATTACAAGGTACAAAACAGCATCAACAAGGCTGCCGAGAGAGAAACCTTTGACTACGCCATCAGAGCTAACCTGCAATCCGATCTCCCCTTCGATATGCAGATCAGTACCAATATAAACTATCTCAGCCGCCACGGATACTCCTCCAACATCGTCAAAAACCGCGCCATCTGGAATGCCCAGCTTACCAAGCGCCTCTTTGCCCACGATGCCGGCCTCCTGAGTCTCCAGGTATTTGACCTCCTCCACCAGCGTACCAATGTCAACCGCTCCATCAGCGGACTGACCATCACCGATACCCACTCGATGGTACTCGGCAGCTACTTTCTCGCCTCCTTCCAGTACCGTATCAATACCATGCGCCGCGGACAGCGCGGACAACGTTGGCAGCGCGGGTCGCAGCAAAGACAGCGCAATGGCTATAACCGACCCCAAAGCGGCAGCCGACCCCCCGGCAATCGGACAAACGGCTCCCGAAACGGACGCAAATAGTCAATTTTTACCCGCAGACGCCAACAAAGTTTACCCAAAAGTAACAAAAACAAGCCAAAAACTGACCTATTTCACCTTAGGTGCCGCCTACAATCATTTTTCCAAAAAAAAATTTGTTTCTAATCGGAAAAAGGAATTATCTTTGCACCACATTTAGGTCCCTAAAGGGCATATTGTTTAACCTCAAACCATTTAATTAAAATGAAAAAGGTATTTATGATTTTGGCTCTCGCAGTCAGCACGCTCACAGCCAGCGCACAGTTTTACGTAGGCGGAAATCTTGGCGTCGCAAGCACTAAGATTGCCGGCGGTGACAACGAGACAACTTACAAGGTACTGCCCGAAGTTGGTTACAACTTCAATGACAACTGGGCAATCGGAACTGTAATCGGCTGGGGCAAAGGCACTCCCGTCAGCATCGAAGATGCCACTCAGGCTGTCCGCACATTTGAAGTAGCACCTTACGCTCGCTTCACATTTGTAAAGAATGATATCGTCAACGTATTTGTTGACGGCGGTTTCATGTACCGTCACTACAATGGCTTGGCCAATCAGTGGAACATCGGCTTGAAGCCTGGTATCGCCGTACACCTGGGCAAGTCCTTCGATCTCGTAGCTCATGCAGGCTTTCTCGGATACAAGACTGTCAAGGGCACAGAGGATGGCGCCAAGGCCAACAATGCTTGGGGCGTAGACCTCGATGCCAACGACATCAGCTTCGGTCTGTACTTCAACTTCTAAACTTAGTATCTACCAAGCAAGACAGAGAGCCTTGCCCCACAGGGGCAAGGCTCTCTTTTAGTCTGTCCTGTCAAGCGCAAATACGATGGGCGCCTCGTCAGCACCCCGATTGTCACAGGCCCAAACCTGCCCCTCATACGTACCCCCGCCAGAAGCAAAACAAGGTCCGACCTTGTTTCGACCAGGAGCCATCTTGTTTAAAATACATTCTATCTGATTGAGACACCAAGCCGTCTTGGCAAAACTATCTCTTACCTTGTTTAAAATAGGATACTACCCAATTCAAACTACGTCAGGCTCTATTGAAGCCAGGACCCGCTCTGTCAAAATCACATCATACTTTGATTTAGCCCAGATGGTCCCTATTTAAAATATGTATAGACTCTTGCGATAGCCAAGTCGCAGGCAAGGCGCTCTACCCTCCTCTTGCCCGACACAGAGACACGACCAAGCGCACGCCCGTCCCATCCCGTCACCGTCGGCCCTATCCGTAGCTACACCCAGTCTGTCACCGTCGCAAGTCTCCGATATCCAAACATATCATCTCCTCGGTCTCTACTCCATGTCCCCTATCGAGCCGTCCTCCGGCAGGACATCAACCTGACAACGGCCGATACAGCTATCCCCACGCGCGCCGGAGGTGATTGCAATGCCGCTTTACGGTCCTATCTCCCCAAGTGGACGGAGACAGAAAAACGCATTTATGTTCGGCAACATCAAAAGTTAATTTTTTTACATTTGTCTTGACCCTATTTCTTGTCAAAATGCGAGGCAAAAAGGCCGGAACCTGCACTTTTTGACTGGGATAATGGCAAAAAATTAAGAAATCTATTGCCCCAGATGTAGAAATTTAGTAATTTCGCACGGTTGATTACACCGACCGAGTCTAAATAATCAAAAACATATATACTGATGAAATTAAATTTAGCCAAGATCATCAAGCTCCTTATAGTGCTTGTGGTCTTTATTGCTTTGTGGTGGATGCCATCGACTGCCTTTGGCATTCCCAATCTAACCATTCTGCAACAGCGCATGATTGCTATTTTTGCTTTTGCAGCCTTGATGTGGATACTCGAGGTCGTACCTGCGTGGGTCACATCCGTACTTATCGTCGTCATTATGCTCTTTACGGTGAGCGACAGCTCACTTGCGGTACTCATCAATCCAGCCAATTTCCCTGCCTCGCAGCGTGTCGTCGACGAGGTGACGGGTGAGGTCACCGGCGTAGCCGGCCTGATCAGTTACAAGGCCATCATGGCCTCTTTTGCCGACCCGACGATCATGCTCTTCATGGGCGGATTTATCCTGGCTCTCGTAGCGTCCAAGAGCGGCGTCGACGTGACGCTTGCCCGCGTGCTCCTCAAGCCCTTTGGTACCAACAGCAACATCGTATTGCTGGGTTTCATCTTTGTAACAGCCATCTTCTCCATGTTTGTCAGCAATACAGCTACGGCAGCCATGATGCTGACCTTTCTCGCTCCTGTGCTCAAGTCTCTGCCCTCCTCGGAGAAGGGTAGCGCAGCGCTTGCACTTGCCATCCCCATCGGAGCCAATATCGGCGGTATCGCCACACCGATCGGCACGCCGCCCAATGGTATCGCCCTGGGCTATATCAATAAAGCCGTCAACGAGGGTGGTCTTGGCTACAACATAAGTTTTCTGGACTGGATGGTCGTCATGTTTCCCCTGATGGTTGTCATACTCTTCATCGCATGGCTTCTGCTACGCAATATGTTTCCCTTTACCAGCAAGAAGATCGAGCTTAAGATCGAGGGCGGCGCACAAAAGGGCTGGCAGACCAACTATATCTACTTCATCCTCGTAGTGACAATCCTGCTATGGTGCTTCGGCAAAAATCTGGGTCTCAATGTCTACGTCGTAGCGCTCTTCCCATTTGCCGCCTTTGCCGCTGCAGGCCTCATAGACCACCACGACTTGCAACAGATCGACTGGGCGGTGCTCTGGATGGTCGCCGGCGGTTTTGCGCTCGGCATCGGCATGGACAAGACCGGCTTGGCTGACGCTATGGTAGAGGCCATACCGTTTGACCAGTGGCCCGTCATCCTCGTACTCGTCGGCGGCGGCGTCATCTGCTGGATTATGTCCACATTTATCAGCAACAGCGCCTCCGCAGCACTGATGGTGCCCATCCTGGTCGCCGTCGGCAAGGGTATGGAAGCCCAGTTTGCCGGTATCGGAGGCCTCATCACACTGATCGTAGGCGTAGCACTCTCTGCCAGCTTTGCCATGGCACTGCCTATCTCCACGCCTCCAAATGCCATCGCCTACTCTACGGGTCTCATCAAGAGTTCGCAGATGGCCAAGGTCGGAGTCATCATCGGTGTCATCTCCATGGTTATCGGCTATACCGTGCTTGTGATTATCGGCAAGATGGGTATCTTTGGTTTACCCGCCGCTTAGTGACTGAGCCGTCTTGACAAAAATATATCATGTGGGGAATGCCTGACTGAGATCGACGTTCCCCGCATGTTTGTGCAAATATACATCTTACAATAACCATGGTAACAAGTATCGTAATCGTATTTCTCATCGGCTACTTCCTGATAGCAACCGAGAGCATCACGCGTATCAACAAGGCAGCCTTTGCCCTGATGATGTGTGCCGCATGCTGGGTACTCTATGCTCTGGGAGGATTTGCCGGAGAACAACTGGGCGAAGTCATACAGCGCAATCTGGGTGAAGCAGGCACTACCCTCTTCTTTCTGATGGGCGCCATGACCATCGTCGAAATCGTCGACCAGCACGGAGGTTTCAACTTCGTGCGCGAGGTCATGATGACCAAGTCCAAACGTGCCCTCCTGTGGCGCATGTCTCTGATGACCTTCTTTCTCAGTGCCGTGCTGGACAATCTGACCACGACTATCGTGATGATCATGATCCTCCGCAAGCTCGTCAAGGAGCATCAAGACCGTATCATCTACGCTTCCATGATTGTCATCGCAGCCAACTCGGGCGGTGCCTTCTCGCCCATCGGCGACGTGACGACCATCATGCTCTGGAATAGCAAGATGATCACTGCCCTGGGCGTGATGGAGGAGATATTTATCCCGTCACTGGTCAGCATGGTCGTGCCCGCGCTGGTACTGCAAACCTCCCTCAAGGGAGAGCTCTCCGCACCTGACATCTCCACTCCCGCCGTGCAGGACCCCAACATCATCACCAGCAAGAAACATCGCCGTACAGTCTTCATCCTGGGCGTGGGTGGACTCTGCAGTGTGCCAGTCTTTCACAGCTTGACGGGACTTCCTCCCTTTGTGGGCATACTCTTGGTCCTGTCCATCCTGTGGATTGTAACCGACTCCTTCTACCGTCATGCGGAGAAGACCAAGAAACGCGTCGTCAACCTGCTCTCACGTATCGACATGAGCACCATTCTCTTCTTCCTCGGCATCCTGATGGCCGTCAGCGTGCTGGCAGAGATTGGAGTACTCCACTCCGTAGGCAGCTGGCTTGACCAAAACGTCGGCAACCACTACCTCGTCACAGGCAGCATCGGTGTACTCTCGAGCATCGTCGACAATGTGCCGCTCGTAGCCGGTGCGATGAAGATGTACCCCATCATGCCCGTCGGAGATATGGCTCAAGACGGTATCTTCTGGCAACTGCTCGCTTACTGCGCCGGTGTCGGCGGCTCGATGCTCATCATAGGTTCTGCTGCAGGCGTCGTAGCCATGGGCTTGGAGAAGATTACATTTGGCTGGTACATGAAAAAGATTACCTGGATTGCCTTCACAGGCTACATAGCCGGTATCGGCTGCTACTGGATAATACGTACATTTATCTTCTAACCATATAGACTTATACAAATCAAAACATCATCATAATGAAAAAAACTCTTATCATCGCTGCCTTGCTTCTCGCGTGCATGGGCAGCAAGGCTGATAACACCCCGGTCCAGCAAGCTAAGCAGGACCTCCTGCAAAAAACCACCCTAGGCGGATATATCATCGGCAGGGCCGCCTTTAATGACCGCGACATCTCAACCGCTAATACCAAGCACAGCGACTTTGACCTCCGTCTCGTGAGAGGCTATGTCAAAGGTACGGTACTCGACTTTGCATATATGCTCCAGATCGAGTACGAGGGCTATGGCGGCGCCAAGGAAAAAGGACCGCACATCGTAGATGCCTATGCACAGTGGCAGAAGTATGACTTCCTGCGCATCAAGGCCGGTCAGTTTAAGCGCGCTTTCACCTTTGAGAACCCCACCAACCCCTGGGACATCAGCTTCGGCGGATACTCTCAGCTCGTCGACAGACTTGCTGGTATGAATGACCGAAACGGAGAGCACTCCAGCGGCGGCCGCGACGCCGGTATCCAGGTCAACGGTGATCTCTTCAAGAGCCACAAGGACGGACACCCCTTCGTCTCTTATCAACTCGGCGTCTACAATGGACAAGGTATCAACCACAATGATGTAAACAGCCACAAAGACCTTATCGGAAACATCACTATCAACCCCTTTAAGGAGCTGTCGGTAGCCTTCTTCGGATGGACGGGCAACTATGCCAAGAATGGCATCACCGTAGACCGCAACCGTATGGCATGGGGTCTGAGATACGCTGGTCCTATCACCGTACGCGCCGAATACGGAGTGAGCGAGGGACACAAGATCTCCGACTATACCACCGACGCATCCACGGGCGCGAGAGTACTCAAGGAGGGCGTAGACGACGGAGCCGATGCTTGGTACGTCATGACCGCAGTACCTGTCACCAAGGACAAGAAGCTGCGCGTGCAAGGCAAATGGGATGTCTACCGCGACCAGAAGACGTGGGGCACCTCCAAGAGTATTTATGCACTGGGCGCCGAGTACTGGTTTTACAAGAACCTCAAGCTGCAAGCCAACTACGCCTACAACAACGACAAGACCACTACGCTCGACAGTCACTACAACACGTTTGATCTACAACTCTACGTGCGCTTCTGATCTCTGAGCACTGTTGCGGCCAAGCGCACTCCGCATCCTCCATACAGGGAGCAGGCCCTATCAGGTCTGCTCCCTGTTCCTTTTAAATACCCTATCATCTAGCCGACATCGCAGACTAGACCGTAAGGGAGCGCACCCTCGCCGGCCTACATCAGACATGACCTCTACTCGGCCAGTCCTTGGCCCAATAACATCCCTCAAAAAACAAGTATATGGCCTTATGATGGAGAAAAAGTATGCCCCATTTTATCTGCAACGCCTCCCTGACGGAATCCGAAGCGTCACAGTCAATGACAGGTAGCTCCCACGACAGTATTTGAGTAACGGAAATTGTACAGGATGCCTTAAAAATTTCCTCGTCATGCTCCCTCAAGGCAGCAATCAGGATGTCGGACGAATTCTGCCCCCACTCATCGGCCTTATTGCACCGCCCCGCCACAACCCGTCGCGCGATGTCCTTGACGGGATTCGCTGAAAATCCTTACGCAAGGGACAGCACCCTCCATAGTCGGCTTTCATCTCCGAGGGCTTTCCAAAGTGTATGACAGCTCCTTGTTTTTTTATATAATAAATCCGGCATTCTGTCCGATACAGGTGCCGATGTTGTGCTAACAAGTCGCCTTGTAAGCGCAACAAGGTCGGATGTAATTTAAACTAGGTCGGACTTTGTTTAAACTGGAAGGCGAGTTGTTATCACCTGATAGCCAGTTAGTTGCAAGAACGTCAAAACTTGTTTTTAATTCATTGTATTTCAGTGAGTTACAGAGGCGTTCCGGAACAATTTTCATCTTTTCGTCTTCAGAGACAATCGAGGAAGCTCATCTCAATTTTTTTATATAATAAAATTACGGTCTCCTTAAACCCTTGATACAGCAGATGCCTGCAAAGATAGGTCTGACTCTCGGGTAAAAGCCTTCGGTGAAGAGAGGAAAACTACCGATGAAAGCAGCACGATAGAGGCAAGCGATTGGGAAATAAGAGAGGTAGCAGGAGGCGCCCCGGAAAGTTATCGGGCAGCAGACGGCGCGACCGATGCGGCAGGCAAAGTGATTGAGGCTTTATCCGTCCCGCCCTATTGGCCTGCCCGATTAGACAGTATCCGCCGCGGACATAAATTCGTCAAACAGCTACGAGAGCAGCGGGTGAGCCGCTGGCTGACATCCAGCAAGCGGCAAGAGAGGAGACATTCCTTCCTGATTTTGCGCTACCCTCTGCTTGTCTCTCCCATTGAGCCCACTGGACCGGACGACACGGATCGCATATATTCCTCAGCCGCATCTGGCATCCACTTCTTCGCCTGTCCGGGGACACTTTCGGGCACCTGACAGGTCCGGCACGAGGGTATCCTAAAACGGGTATCAGAGGCAGTAAAAAAATATCTTGTCAGAATTAATCAAAAAAGCATCTCTCACGGACCCATCATGTATCTGATTTTTCGTATCTTTGCACCCAGTAATCTAGGAAGCAATGTATCTGCGCCCAATTGCAACCCCGCTCAGTACACATGCCCAGGCCACGAGACCGGCATGGAGGGGGAAGTTTTTTTCATCGCCGGTGATACTTGCTTGCTCCGATACTAATCTTTGCAAGATTATTGGTAATCAATCAGATATCTCATTCAGGCGGCACTTTACGGGTCGCCTGTTTTTTTATCTATAGGATGGCAGACGACAAAACGATACTGATCAAGGGCGGTCTCTGTGTAGGCCAAGGCAAGAGCCGACAGGCTGACGTGCTGGTTGCTGACGGACGCATCCGGCGCATAGCCGACTCCATCGAGGCGACACCCGCTATGGAAGTCATCCCCGCTAAGGGATGCATCGTGAGTTATGGGCTATGTGATGTCCATGTCCACCTGCGCGAGCCAGGATATGAGTACAAGGAGACCATCGCTACCGGAAGCCGTGCCGCCGCCCACGGAGGATTTACCACCGTCTGCGCCATGCCCAATCTCAAGCCCGCGCCCGACAGTCCCGAGGCCCTCCAGGTAGAACTTGACGCCATCCACCGCGACGCCGTCATCGACGTACGCCCATACGCCACCATCACGCGAGGACGCAAGGGCACAGAGGTAGTCGACGTCGAGGCGCTACGGGACAAGGTATGCGGATTTAGCGACGACGGCAGCGGCATACAGCGCGCCGAGGTGATGCGCCAGGCCATGATACGCGTCAAGGAGGCCGGCAGCCTCATCGCGGCACACTGCGAGGACAATAGCCTGATCCACGGCGGCTATATACACGACGGCAGATATGCCCGTGAACACGGTCACCGAGGCATCTGCTCCGAGAGCGAGTGGGGACAGATTGCCCGTGACGTCAAGCTCGCCGCCGAGACCGGATGCCACTATCACGTCTGCCACATCTCGACCAAGGAGAGCGTCGACATCATCCGCAAGGCGCAGCAAGCCGGCGTCCACGTGACCTGCGAGACCGGGCCTCACTATCTCGCCCTCTGCGAGGACGACCTCCGCGAAGAGGGCCGCTACAAGATGAACCCGCCCCTGCGCTCACGCGAAGACCAGGCGGCCCTCATCCGAGGCATCCAGGACGGCACCATCACCTGCATCGCCACCGACCACGCGCCCCACTCCGCCGAGGAGAAGGCACGCGGACTGGAGCACAGTGCCATGGGGATAGTCGGGCTGGAGACTTCCTTTGCAGTAGCCTATACTACACTCGTCGAGCGGGGCCTTATCTCCATCGAGCAGCTCATACAGCTCATGTGCGACCGCCCCAGAGAGACATTTGGTCTGGGAGGCTCCCTGCACGAAGGCGAATCCGCCGATCTCACCTTGATGGATATCACTACGCCCTACCACATAGACAGCCACACATTCCTCTCCAAGGGCAAGGCCACGCCGTTTGACGGCATGGAAGTCAAGGGGCGCTGTCTCCTGACACTCTTCAGAGGACGCAAGGTATGGAGCTCAGCTCCGCAAAACTGACCCCGACAGACAAGGACAAGACAACAAAGACAAATAATCAGATATATGAAAGAGCCCAACAAGAAGCTAGTACTGGCAGACGGACGCGAGTTTTACGGCTACGGCTACGGTGCCGACCGCAACGCCGTCTGTGAGCTCGTATTCAACACCTCGATGGTAGGATATCAGGAGATCCTCTCCGACCCTTCCTACACGGGACAGATAGTCGTGATGACCTATCCGCTCATCGGCAACTACGGCATCAACGACGAGGACTACGAAGCCCGCAGCCTGACCATCGGCGGCATGGTAGTCAGAGAGTGCTGCGAGACTCCCAGCAACTTCCGCTACACCAAGACCCTGAGTGAAGCACTCGAGGAACACAACATCCCCTGTATCAGCGGGATTGACACACGCCGCCTCACGCGCATCATCCGCAACGAGGGCTGCCAGCGCGCAGCTATCGTAGACGCGACTATGAGCCAGGCCGAGGCCGTCAAGCTCATTGCCGAGACACCGGAGCAGCACAATCAGGTCAGCCAGGTGAGCTGCAAGAAGCGCTGGTTCAGTCGTACCGCCCACCACCGCTTCAACGTGGTCGCCATAGACTGCGGCATGAAGCTCAACATCGTACGCTCGCTCAACAAGCGCGGCTGCAACGTCACCATCGTGCCGTACAACACGTCTGCAGACAACATTCTCTCCTTCAATCCCGACGGCCTCTTCATCTCCAACGGCCCCGGCGACCCTGAAGACGTGCCCGAAGTAGTCGAGACGCTCAAGCAGCTGCGCGGCAAACTGCCTATCTTCGGCATTTGCCTGGGCCACCAACTCATAGGGCTGAGCTACGGCGCACGCACCTACAAGCTCAAGTTCGGGCACCGCGGCGGCAACCATCCTGTCAAAAATCTCGAAACAGGCAAGCTCGAAATCACAAGCCAGAACCACAACTACGCCATCGACACCGAGTCTATGAAGGGCACACCCCTCAAGGTGACCCATATCAACCTGCTCGACAATACCGTCGAAGGCATGGAGTGCAAGGCAGACCGGGTATTCTCCGTACAGTACCACCCCGAGAGCGCACCAGGTCCGCAAGACAGTAGATACCTATTTGACAAATTCATAAAACTCATGGAGGACAGCAACAATGCCTAAGAGAACAGATATACACAAAGTGATGGTCATCGGCTCAGGTCCCATCGTCATCGGACAGGCCGCCGAGTTTGACTACGCAGGTACGCAGGCCTGCCTCGCGCTCAAGGAAGAGGGCTACGAAGTAGTGCTCGTCAACTCCAACCCCGCAACCATCATGACAGATACCCACATCGCGGACAAAGTATACATGGAGCCGCTTAAACTGGAGTACGTGGCAAAAATCATCAGGTACGAGCGTCCCGACGCCATACTGCCTGGCCTCGGCGGCCAGACGGGACTCAACCTCGCCGTACAGCTCGCCAAGAAGGGCGTACTCGACGAGTGCCAGGTAGAGATACTGGGCACCTCATTCCAGAGCATCGAGCAGGCTGAAGACCGTGAGAAGTTTAAGGAACTCTGCCTGAGCCTCGGCGAACCGGTGCTCAAGAGCGACGTTGTCACCACCGTCGAAGACGCCGTACGCGTCGCCCGCGACGAGATAGGCTACCCCGTCGTACTGCGCCCCGCCTTCACGCTCGGCGGTACCGGCGGCGGATTTGCCGACAACGAGGAGGAACTGCGGCAGATCATGAGAAACGCGCTCGTACTCAGCCCCGTACATCAAGTACTCGTTGAGAAGAGCATACGAGGATACAAGGAAATCGAATACGAGGTGATGCGCGACCACAATGATACCGCTATCACTATCTGTAATATGGAGAACGTCGACCCCGTCGGCATCCACACCGGAGACAGTATCGTCGTCGCACCCAGCCAGACGCTCACCAACAAAGAGTATCAGATGCTGCGCGACAGCGCCCTCAAAATCATCCGCGCCCTCAAGATAGAGGGAGGATGCAATGTGCAATTTGCGCTTGACCCACTCTCATTTAATTATTACATCATCGAGGTCAATCCCCGCGTGTCGCGCTCCTCAGCCCTTGCCTCCAAGGCCAGCGGCTACCCCATCGCCCGCGTGAGCGCCAAGATCGCTGTGGGCATGACCCTCGACGAAATCGCTATTGCCAACACGCCGGCTAGCTTTGAGCCCGCCCTTGACTATATCGTCACCAAGATACCCCGCTTCCCCTTCGACAAATTTGCCGAAGCCGACAACGAGCTGGGCACTCAGATGAAGGCCACCGGCGAGGTCATGAGCGTAGGCCGTACATTTGAGGAGAGCCTCCTCAAGGCCGTACGTTCCCTCGAGACCGGAGTATGCCATATCTACAACAAGAAGTTTGACGATATGTCGGCCGAGGAAATGCTCCAGTACATCCGGCGTCCGACCGACGACCGCATATACGCCATCGCCGAACTCGTAAGCCGCGGCATCGACATGTCACTTATCTACGACAGGACAAAGATCGACATGTTCTTCCTTGACAAAATCAAGAACATCGTAGACTTCGAGTATGTCGTCAAAGACCACGTCGACGACCGCGACACACTCTACGAGGCGAAACGCATGGGCTTCAGCGACAAATACATCGCCCGCCTCTGGGACTGCGACGAAGACCACGTGTACCAAAAGCGTATCGAGTACAACATCTTCCCCGTCTACAAGATGATAGACACATGCGCCAGCGAGTTCAGCAGCTACGTCCCCTACTTCTACTCAACCTATGAAGACGAAAACGAGTCCGTCGTCAGCGACCGCAAAAAGATAGTTGTACTCGGCTCGGGGCCGATTCGTATCGGACAGGGCGTAGAGTTTGACTACTCCACCGTACACGCTATCTGGGCCATCCGGGCTGCAGGCTACGAGGCCATTATCATCAACAACAACCCCGAGACGGTCTCGACCGACTACTCCATCTCCGACAAACTGTACTTCGAGCCCCTCACCGCAGAGGATGTCATGAACGTCATACGTCTCGAGAAGCCCGACGGAGTCATCGTCACGCTCGGCGGACAGACCGCCATCAATCTTGCAGAGCCCCTCGTCAAGCGAGGAGTCAAGATCATTGGCACAGACCTCAAGGCCATCGACCGCGCAGAAGACCGCAAGCAGTTTGAACATATCATGCGCGAGGTAGGCATTCCCCAGCCCGAAGCACAAGCCGTCACCGACATCGAAAAAGGTGTCGAGGCCGCCGAGCGCATCGGCTACCCTGTGCTGGTACGTCCCAGCTTCGTACTCGGAGGCCGCGCCATGCAAATCGTAGGCAACACCCAGGCCCTGCGATACTACCTCCACAACGCCGTAGAAATCAATGAAAACGCCCCCGTCCTCGTCGACAAATACATCATGGGCCGCGAGACCGAAGTAGACGCCATCTGCGACGGAAAGAACGTCTTCATCCCAGGCATCATGGAGCATGTGGAGCACACTGGTATCCACTCTGGTGACTCCATCAGCGTGTATCCATCCTTCAGCCTCTCAGATGAAGTCAAAAAGACCATTATCGAGTACACCGTACGTCTCGGCCTCGCCATCGGAATCGTCGGTCTGTACAATATACAGTTCATCGTCGACCCGCAGGATAAGGTCTACGTCATCGAGGTCAACCCCCGCTCGTCACGCACTGTGCCCTTCCTCTCCAAGAGTACCGGTGTAGAGATGGCCAGGATTGCTACCCGAGTCATGCTGGGCCACTCTCTGGCCGAACAAGGCATTACTACTGTCTACCATACCGAGCAGAAGCGCCACTATGTCAAGTCCCCTGCCTTCTCCTTCGCCAAGTTGAAAGGCGCCGACTCCTATCTCTCCCCCGAGATGAAGTCTACGGGCGAGGCCATCGGATACGATAAGTCCTTGCGCCGGGCGCTCTACAAGTCGCTCCAAGCCAGCGGCATGACAGTTGTCAACTATGGCACCGTGCTCGTCACTATTGCCGACGACTACAAGCGTGAGGCGCTACCCCTCATACGCCGTTTCTACAAGCTCGGATTTAATATCGAGGCCACCCCGGGTACTGCAGAGTTCCTCAAGAAGAACGGTATCCGTACCCACTGCCTGCACAAGCTCAGCGAGGGCAGCGACGATATCGTCGAGGCTATACGCAAAGGACACGTGACTTATGTCATCAACAAGATTGACATCAATCAGCACCATACCCGCCGCGACGGCTACGAAATCCGACAAGCAGCTATTGAGAACAATGTCACACTCTTCACAGCCTTTGAGACTGTGCGCGTACTCCTAGATGTGCTTGAGGACATCACTATGGGAGTCTCCACCATCGATGCCGAGTACAAGGGCCACATGATAGGACGATGAAGCAAGCCACTTTCACACTGACAGCCAACGAGCAGATCGCACAAGACATCTACTGCATGACACTGACAGGCGATGCCTCCGATGTGACCCGCTCCGGGCAGTTCGTCAATCTCTCCTTGCCAGGACACTATCTGAGGCGGCCTATCTCAGTGGCCGACTTCACGCCCCGGGGCGTCTCGCTGCTCTACAAGGTCGTCGGAGAGGGCACTGCACAAATGGCTTCGATGTCTCCAGGTACCCAGCTTGACTTGCTCACGGGGCTGGGCAACGGCTTCAGCTTGCCCGACCAGTCGCGCAACATCCTGCTTGTCGGCGGCGGTATCGGTGCCGCGCCGCTCTACCACTTGACCAAAGACTTGATTGGCCTGCATTGTCAAGTTACTATCGTACTCGGGTTTACCTCATGGGCTGACTGCTTCTACTTGAAGCGGTTTCAGCAGCTCGGTGCCCAAGTCTATGTCTCTACTGTCAAGGGCGATGTAGGCACCAAGGGCTTCGTGACCGATGCCATCCGTGCCCACAACATACAGGCCGACTACTTCTACGCCTGTGGTCCCATGCCCATGCTCTCCGCCCTGTGCCATAGCCTCGACTATAGCGGTGAAGTCAGTCTGGAAGCCCGGATGGGCTGCGGATTCGGCATCTGCATGGGATGCAGTATCGAGACCAGGCAAGGGCCTCAGCGCGTCTGCAAGGAAGGCCCCGTCTTCAGAAAGGAGGAACTCATATGGTAACAACCAACCGCCTCGCTGTTGAGCTCGGCAGCGTACGTCTGCAAAATCCCATCATACCTGCCAGCGGCACCTTCGGATTTGGTTACGAGATGGCCCAAGTCTACGACATCGATATCCTGGGCTCTATCTCCATCAAGGGGACCACGGCGCTCCCACGCTACGGCAATCCGCTCCCACGTATCGCCGAAGCCCCATCAGGTCTGCTCAACGCCGTCGGACTCCAAAACCCCGGTGTAGACCAAGTCATCAGCAACGAGCTACCCAAGCTCCGCGCCTGCTTCCATCAGCCCATCATCGCCAATGTCAGCGGCTTCTCCATACAAGACTACGTCCAGACCTGTCAGAAGATGGACGCCGAGGAGCAGGTCGCCATTCTCGAAGTCAATATCTCCTGCCCCAATGTACACGGAGGCGGGCTCGCCTTCGGCACCTCGCCTGAGCAGGCCGCAGCAGTGACCCGCGCCGTCAAGGCCGTCACCCACAAGCCCGTCTATCTCAAGCTGAGTCCTAACGTGACTGACATCGTCAGCATCGCCCGCGCTTGTGTCGATGCAGGAGCCGACGGACTCACGCTCATCAACACCCTCATGGGCATGCGCATTGACCCGCGCCGTCGCCAGCCCGTACTGGCCAACACCACGGGCGGGCTCTCCGGCCCCGCCATCCTGCCCTTAGCTATCAGAATGGTCTACCAGGTCGCCCAGGCCTGCCCCGTACCCATTATAGGATGCGGCGGCGTCAGCACAGCCCGCGATGTCATCGAGATGATGATGGCTGGCGCCACGGCAGTTCAGGTCGGCGCGGCCAATCTGCGCCGCCCCATGGCTTGCAAGGAGATTATCGAGCAGCTGCCCGCCGAGCTTGACCGTCTCAAGATAGACCATATCAGCGACATCATCGGAGCCGCTCTGCCCAAGTCCTGACCTCGGGACTTATACCTCACATATACGATCCACTACACAATAAACTCTTATATACCTCATCAGACTATGGCAAAAGACGTCATCATCGCGTGCGATTTTAGCAGCGCCGCCGACACGCTAAGTTTCCTCGACCAGTTTCACGGCCGCAAGCCCTTCGTCAAGATCGGCATGGAACTCTACTACGCCGAGGGCCCGTCTATCGTGCGCGAAATCAAGCGCCGTGGACATAAGATCTTCCTCGACCTTAAGCTCCACGACATCCCTAATACCGTGAAGAAAGCCATGCGCGTACTCAGCCAGCTCGACGTAGATATGACCAATGTCCATGCCGCCGGTACCTCCGAGATGATGCGTGCAGCCATCGAAGGCCTCACCCGTCCCGACGGCACGCGCCCCCTGCTCATCGCCGTCACGCAGCTCACCTCGACCAGCCAGGAACGCATGCAGCAAGAGCTTCTCATCGGAGCGTCCATACAGGATACCATCGTCCACTATGCTGTCAACGCCCAGCAGTCCGGACTCGACGGCGTAGTCTGCTCACCCCTCGAGTCGAGTCTCGTCAAGCAGCACTGCGGCGCCCAATTTCTGACCGTGACACCCGGCATCCGCTTTGCCGACGCTGCCAAGGACGACCAAGTACGTATCACCACGCCGGCCCGTGCCCGCGAGATCGGCAGTGACTACATCGTCGTCGGACGCCCCATCACGCAGGCCGCCGACCCCGTCGCAGCCTATGAGCGCTGTATCCGCGAGTTTTTGGGATAATCCATCTTCAACCAAATACCCCATCATCATGATCCAACAAGAAATAGCCAAAGACCTGCTCCGCATCGGCGCCGTCTTTCTGCGCCCCGACCAGCCCTTTACCTGGGCCAGCGGCATAAAAAGTCCTATCTACTGTGACAATCGTCTGACCCTCTCCGCCCCCGAGGTAAGAGAGCACGTCGAGAACGGGCTCGCACAACTCGTCAAAGAGCACTTCCCTGAGTGCCAGATGCTCATGGGCACATCTACTGCCGGCATCGCCCACGCCGCCATTACCGCCACTATCCTCGGACTCCCTATGGGCTACGTCCGCAGCAGCGCCAAGGACCACGGACGTGCCAACCGTATAGAGGGACGTCTTGACTCGGACACCAAGGTCGTCGTCGTCGAAGACCTGATCTCCACCGCCGGCAGCTGCATCGATGTCGTTGAGGCCCTGCGTGAGGCCCAGGCCGACGTACTCGGCATCGTCAGCATCTTTACCTACGGCATGCAGAAGGGACTCGACCGCATCGCCGCCGCCCATACCGTCAACTACTCCCTCTCCAATCTGGACACCCTCGTAGATGTCGCCGTCGAGCAGGGACTTATCACCCCCGAAGCCAAGGTCCGCATCCTCACGTTTCGCGACAATCCCTCCGACGAGTCCTGGATAAAATGATTTAAGTCTGTCCCCTCGACTATATTATCATACACTATGAAACATCTCATTGATCCCACCGATCTCAGCCGCCAGGAAACCGACGACATCATCGCCCTGGCACAGGACATCATCGCTCACCGCAGCCAGTACAGCCAGCGCATGTGCGGCAAGAAGCTGGCTACACTCTTCTACGAGCCCTCTACGCGTACGCGCCTCAGTTTCACCAGCGCCATGATGGAACTGGGCGGCAATGTGCTCGGCTTTAGCGACGCACGCAGCAGCTCCGTCTCCAAGGGAGAGACCGTCCAGGATACCGTACGCGTCGTCGGCTGCTTCGCAGATATCATCGCCATGCGCCACAGCGTCGAGGGTGCGCCTCTCGTCGCCTCCCAGGTGAGCCGCGTGCCCATCATCAATGCCGGCGACGGCTCCCACAGCCATCCCACACAGACCCTCACCGACCTGCTGACCATCCAGCGCGAACTGGGTCACATCTCGGGCATCACCATCGGCTTCTGTGGTGACCTGCGCTTCGGCCGCACCGTACACTCGCTCATCAAGGCGCTCTCCCGCTACGAAGATATCCACGTCATCCTCATCGCACCCGACGAGCTCAAGCTCCCCGACTACATCAAGCAGGACGTGTGCGACCGCCTCGGTATACACTATGAGGAGGTCCCCTCCCTCGAGGCCGCCATTCCCCGCCTCGACGTCCTCTATATGACCCGTGTGCAAAAGGAGCGTTTCCTCGACGAAGACGAGTATGACCGCGTCAAAGACAGCTTCGTGCTCAACGCCGAAAAAATGAAGCTCGCTCGTCCGGATATGACCGTGCTCCACCCCCTTCCCCGCGTCAACGAGATTGCCAAGGACGTAGACGCAGACCCGCGTGCCGCCTACTTCCGGCAAGTGGAGAACGGCAAATTTGTCCGCATGGCGCTCATGTGCCGTCTGCTCGACTGGCAAGACGATCCCGCCCACGAGACACCGCCCAGCCGCAAGACCTTCCAAGATTCCACCCTGCACTGTCACAACTCCAAGTGCATCTGCAACAATGAGGATGTAGAGCCCCTCTACTACCGATCTGCCGACGGCGTCACGCGCTGTGCCTACTGCGACACACGCATCAGATAGTCCTTCCTCCAGACATCCTCCCCCACAGGCCCGCAGTCGCAGCTGTCCCGCTACCCTGCGCCAGCCTCATTTCCTATCCATATCCCATCTAGGCCGGACCTTGCACACTGCAAGGTTCGGCCTTCTTACTTACCCAAGCCGACGTACGCGCATTCAGCCGCCGCCCCGTTCAGCCCCAATCCCACATAACTATAGCCAGTCCAGTCCGCGCCGATGCCATGCCAGATGCTGTTGACATCTGTTCCCTGCCCATCCAGAGCTCATCCGATACTGCCTCTTTTCAGGACCATCTGATTGTGTCCGACATCAGAGCTGCATGAATATCAGGCAAATAAAAATTATTCACAAACTTCTTTTTTAAATGTTTTTGACTCAGAGCATTATCTCTACATGTTACCTTTGCACCTCAAAAAAGCGCCTTATGCACAACATCTGGGATACAGGCAGTTACGATCGACTCATTGTTACCTTAACATAATAAATTAGTATAGAAAGAACCAGACCATAAAAAATTACATCATAATGAAACAGAAGAATTCCTTTAGCTATCTCTTGGCAGCCATGCTTCTGCTCTTTGCAGGATGCTCTAGCGATATCACAGAGCAAATCCCCGAGACCCAACCTAACGACAAGCTCACCGTACCTACGACGACCATGCAGATCCGTGGCGCCAACGACTCCATATCCCTGTCACCGATGAAGGCTACTGAGACCGCGTCGACCACCATAGCCGGCTGGAATCAAGCCAGAGCCTACTTCTTCATCCGCGTCGACGGCAAGATACAGGAGGAACCCAAGAGTTATCCCCCCGAGCAGTACATTCCTACGGGCAAGTACAATTATATCTCTACTCAGACCACCGAGAATGACCAATTACATGGGGGTGTGATTGACCTTACTCAGCCTCTGTATCAGCAAGCAGACAATAGCAAACTCGTAGGCGTCTATAGCTACATCTATGCTCCCGATGGCGTCAACACTTCCAAGGTCATCGTAGACCAGCCCGACATCCAAGGCATGCTGGACTCCTACAAGCCGGGACTCAATGCCGACGACTACAAGGTCATCTGGTATGTGGCCAAGTATGTCCCCAGTGATTACTGCTGGCATGTCGACGGTATCTTGACCAGCAAGGAGACCCAGGACATCTCAGAGACTTCTCAAGGCGAGGAGATTACCAAAACATATGATCCGGAAGGCACACAGACCAAGCCGAAAATCGTGCCCGGTCTCGTAGAAGTCAATGTGCACGAACAGGAGCACAAGGACTGGGGCGAGATCAAGACCAGTATCCATATACGCTGCTCCGAGATTGACGGTATGACCGTCAACATCCCCTTGAGTCGCGAGTACCAAGTAGAGGCTGACGACTTCGCCATCCGCACTTACCAGGCGTACTACAAAATAGGAGACTCCGAAGTACCAGTCAACGTCACAGTGGAGCATGCAAGCGATGCCATCAAGATCCATGTCACCGTCAACGATGAAGTGAAGGCTCTTATCGCCAAGCTGCTCAATGAGACTTCCGACGGGCTCACCATTGAGGTACACAGTTACTGCCTCAAGGAGGGTGCGGACGAACAGCAGACCAACAAGATTGCGACTGCAGTCTACAAGGCCGTCTTCAATTCAAGCGTGACCTTCTCCAACAAGAAGAATCCTGAGAACTACATCATCTCGCGCACGAGTTATCGTACCGAAGCTCCAACAACCGAGTAGACAAGGTTGACGTCGGGCAGCGTCATCCCGACCCTGCCTACCGCACTAGCAACATATACCTCTCAGCGGCGTGAAGCATTTACTTCACGCCGCTGCCGTATTTACACCGGAGACATCCTCTGGATCGAAAATCCCTCACCGGCATATCCGGAGTCAGCAGAAAAAACGTTGAAGGAAGGAGTAAAACCTTCTTCGCCGACCGCAGAAGGTCATCCGACGACTCCTCCTCTACCCTCATCGCGGGACCGCTGGTAGACATCCGTGACGGACGATACCCGTTCGGCCTTTAAGCGGGGATGAAACCAACGTTGTCCTGATTACTTA
Source organism: uncultured Prevotellaceae bacterium (assembly GCA_900316315.1). Lineage (GTDB taxonomy): Bacteria > Bacteroidota > Bacteroidia > Bacteroidales > Bacteroidaceae > UBA6382. Next base: position 19,179 of record ONCK01000009.1, on the reverse strand, counting down.
TCCCACTGCACGATGATGTTCCCCATGGGCTCAATCACGATCCCCCTGCCGTCCCATTGTGCCTCCTTACCGCCTAACTTTCCCTGGAAGTTTTCCGCACTTTGCCGTAAATCATCCTGTGAAGGTCAAGCCTAGCAGCACAAGCACACGATGCCCCAAGAACTTAAAGGAACAATCATTTTTTATAATAAGAAAATTGAGCTGAGTGTCTTCGCTTCTCCCGAAGACAAAATGGCGCAAATCCCCTCAAGACGCCTTTGTAACTCGCTGAAATCCAACGAATTATAAACAAGATTTGGTTTTCTCGTAACTAGTTGGCTATCAGGCGACAACAACTCGCCTTCCAGTTTAAACTAAGTCCGACCTAGTTTAAACTACATCCGACCTTGTTGCGCTTACAAGGCGACTTGTCATCACAACATCAGCTCCTGTACGAGGCAGTATACCGAATTTATTATATAAAAAATGATAGACTATCTAAATTCTGCCGGGCTGCTATACGCTTGTGGGACGCTTCGGATACAGAGATCAACTACGTACGTCGACCTCCCGCGCGTAGCATACTTCCAAAGCATACTATCTGAGAAAGCATGCGACAGTCAATGGCGCAAATAGCGCGGCTAAGTTGGCGCGGCCGGCTTAAAATGGTCCAGCCTCATGGTGGCCGCATTTATAGAGCATGGCAACGAGATGGTCATCCCTCCTATAGACCATTCGCCGAATGCTGTGGCACCAACTTCTGACGCCGAGATGGAAACCACCGTACACGCCGAAAAGACAGGACAGATAAGTATTTTTTCCTCCTTCCCTCATCGCTAGACGATACGTCTGCTTCTGTCTGTCTTCCACTGCCCAATATCCCCCTCGAGTCTCTCTCCTCGTACAATCGGATGCCGTAGACAAACTCTCGGAAAAATGGCATACTATCCGTCAGAAAGATTAAAGGACGACACTCAGCAGAAACGACAAGGTCGGATGCGGTTCAAGCCAAGCCTGATGCGATTTTATCCAGACTACATGGAGTTTACCTCCATTCCAGCTCCGCGCCGCCAACATCGGATATCGTATCTTGCCGCCCCAGCTTTACTCAATCTGTCAAGCCAACTACACCCATTTCCGTGTCGTCTGAGAGCTAGAAAAAGGACTTTTTGCCATACAAAATAGAGAAAAAAAGAATTTTTGAGGTACATTGTAGTCCAAATACCCGTATCTTTGCAGTGATTATTAGCCCAAAATACTGAAAAACTATGAAAAAAAGTGATATAAAAGAATGGGCAGACTACAATGACGGCGACATCCTCTTTGTAAGCAACGTGACGAGCCTGCTGGATCACGAGGTGGTCGAACTGAGCCTCGACCTGACCCTCCTCTTCGTCTGCCGCGAGGGACGCTTCCAGCTCGACCGCAACGAGCATACCTTCACGCTGCAATCGCACGAGGCGATGGTCTGCTTCCCCAATACCTCGCTGACAAACTTCATGATTAGTTCAGGCCTCAAATGCTGCATGATCGGCTTCACATACCGTGCGCTCGAGGATGAATTCTACGTGGGCAAAAATCTCTGGCGTGCCATCACTGACTACAACGACCATCCAATCATCCGGCTCAATGATGAGGAGATGGAGGTACTGGGCCACTTCAATGACATCGCCACCCTCAAGATGCGCAAGCCCATGAGCCGCTACGCCTCCCGCATGTCGCGCTCACTGCTGCAGAGCGTAGCCTATGAGATCTTTGACGTCATCGAGCGCAGCCGGTCACTCTACGTCGACGATGCCAACATCAAACCGGGCGATCAGCTCTTCCGCCACTTCATTGAGATACTGGGCAAGAGCAATGGCACCCGGCGCATCGTGAGCGACTATGCCGACCAGCTGCACGTGAGCCCTAAGTACCTGTCTACCCTCATCAAGCAATCTAGTGGCATGACACCCCTACAGCTTATCCACAAGCACACTATAAACGTCATCATACGCAAGCTCAGATACTCGGATAAGAGCATCAAGGACATCGCCAATGAGCTCCGATTCCCGACCATTGCATCGTTTGGCAAATTCTTCAAGTCGCAAACGGGCCAGTCGCCCCGCAGGTACCGGCAGCAGCTTCGCAAGATCTGATCCGAAGCCCCACGAGGCTGCCTCTGATCACCCGGTAGCCGCCTTCCCCACTTCCCGGATACTGTTCCTTCGCCTCAACACGCTGCGTCGAAACTATCAAAACCTATAATATACAGATAATGGGTCCGGTCTGCTGCCTGACAGACCGGACCCACATTTTATTATGACCGGCCTATACACCTGATTGATGTCTATTTGACAAAAACCTTCTTGCCGTTTCTAATGTAGATACCGCGCACCGGATGGCTGACCTTACGGCCCTGCAGGTCGTAGAAGGCTCCGCGGTCGTCGCTGCCGTCGGCCGATACCTGTCGTATGCCCGTTGGGTCAACGATCTTAAAGGCCCTGCGCGTGCGGGTAGCCGACGAGGCAGACAGCCAGCAGGCAAAGGACTCCAGCGTATGCCTTGAAGAAGCCTTCATCATGCCCTTGCCGTTGGGAGCAAGGAAATATGACATGGCCGGAATGCTTGTCGCGCCAAATCCGCCCTTGAGCAGATTGTCCCCAACCACTGCCACACTGTCGACAGTGCGCTGGTCAACAGACTTGATGACGGATTGGCCGCGCGGCGTGCCTGCCAAGATCACCGGAGTCGCATAGGGCACGGCCATTCCCGCCGACGCAATCGGGGTCAGCGTGACAGTGGTAGCATCTTCATCAGACACCTTGTATACTGTAACGCCTTCCGGCACTACAAAGGCAAAGGGCAGGCAGACACTGGCGTAGCCTCCTACATTGAAGATTACCGTGTCGGCCGACGCACTGACGACCTTGCTCAGCGCGGCCGCCTCCTTGGCACTCAGCGCCTTGCCCCAGAGACGCACGCTGCTGATACTGCCGATGTAGGGATACTTGCCACCCTGCGCAGCAGCGTCGTAAGTCGAATTGGGGACACCGCCTATGCCCAGCCAGTCGGAGGGTGCCCACTCGTAGTAGCCACACTGCTTGAAGTAGAAGGAGCGTGACCCCTTCTCCACGCCGTCGATATATAGCTTGGATACGCCATCCTTGCGATCAAACGTGTAGACGTAGTGATGATACCCGTCCTGCAGGACGCCCTCTCCGGTCCATGTCCACGAAAAGCGCGAGAAGGCATTGGCAGCATTGGCTCCGTAAGTGATTGTACCGTAGGCGATATTGCCTTTGGCGTTCATATGGAGCGCGCTGCCGTATCCGTCGATGAAGCTGACGGGACGTATCGATGCCGAGGGCAGGGCTGACTGTGCCTTGGTAAAGACCTCAACCGAATAAGCATCCGCCATCTGATGCATAATAGCAGGTGTCGCACCGATATTGTACTTGAAAAACTGTCCCTTGTCGCCGGTAAACTGTGCCTCGTACTGATTGAGGTCCGTATTGTAAGCCAGTATAGGCTCACCTACCCGCTCTATGGGCACAGTGGCTCCCAGGGCCTTGTTGTCGGCTCCCGTCGGAGTAAAGACAGCATCCATGATGAGGTCGTTGGAATTGGGCTTTGTCGGCTCAGTAAAGCGCTTGACATCATCGTTGTAGAGCGCCTCGGCGGCCGACTCGGTAAGGGCATTACCGTAGATGCGGGCGAAAACAAAGGTAGTCGCAGCGCCGTTTTCGCCGGTACTGCCTGCAGTATTGGCCCCCGGATCTGCGCCGAGTCCTATCCAGAGATTTTTCTCGCGGAGCGTTGTCCCACAGTTGGGATACCGGAGGTCGGTGGCCACGCGTGTACCCGTAGCGACCAGCTTGCCGTTAACGAAAAAGCGCATCGTGTGGCTCGGGCGATCAAGCGTGACGACGAGGTGATAAAATTTGCCTGCGACCATGATAGAGTCGGCGGCTTCATACTTCATAATAGAGTATACGCCCGCCTGGGTCAGATAGGCGAAGGTCACATTGTCAGCTGTATTGTAAAAGGTCCAGCCCCCGTCTTGCTGGTTTGAGAAGAACTTTGTGATAGCACCGCCATTGGAGGCGTCACGGACGCTCTCAAGTCGTACCAAGGTCTCCCATGTGACGCTCTTGTTGAAGGCTTGCCCGAGCTTGCTGTCGGCGTCATAGAGTGCGTAGAAGTAGTCAGTGTTGTCCATCTTGGTGCAGCCGTAATAAGTATTGTTCTGCTTGTCATAGACCGTGGCGGCTGCGCCGGCGCTTCCCACTGTGGTCTCAAAGGTCCCCTTGTTGACGATACCCTTACTGTCAAAGGAGAGATCGAGAAGGCATTCGGCCGTATCGGCCTCAGCAGTCTGCTTGAGATTCTCCGAGATGACGCCCTGCTGGAGCAGAGACTTTGTGATGCACTCGGCGAGGAGCTTGTGACCGGGTGCCGTCGGGTGCAGATTGTCTATGGTGTAGTAGGACCAGTTGCTGCTGAAGGGGACACCCGTGCAGTCTACGTAGTAACCACCAAACTGCTTGGCGATATGCTCTATGCTCGCGTTGGCGTCGGCTTGGGTCCAACCGGCAGCATTGGCCACCGTGACGCCCTGACTTCGGGGAAAGATGGAGCAGCAGATGAGCTTGATATGGGGATAGCGCTTCTTGATTTTGTACAGGAGCATGGTATAGGCTCCGCGAAAAGTAGTAGAGTCGTCAAAGACCGTAGTACTGTATTCGCCAAGGGGTGTAGGGTGTCCTCCGGACGTCCAGTCATTGGTACCGCCCGCGATGACGACGGCATCGGGTACGCCTGCGCGGCTTAGAGAGTTGATGCGCGTGTCAGAGGTAAAGTAGGAGATAGGGCTCTGGTCGGACTGTGAGGTCACCCGCGAGCCGCTCCACGAGGAATTGCATAGGAAGGACATCCCGCTCATGCGACTTAGCTGCATCCACCAGGTATCTCCTACCTGCAGGTCCTTGGTATGTCCTCTTGAGGTCGCATAGTAGACAGCGTAGCCCGCAGGCAGATAATTTTCATAGGTAGAGATAGAGTTGCCGAGCACAGCAAAGGTCATCTGGTCCTGATCTGCCAGCGCAGAGGCCTGACCCGACACGTACAGCATCAGACTTAGGAGAATTTTGGTCACACTTGATCTTTTCATACTTTGTTTTGATTGACTTTAATATTGCAAAGGTAGCTTTTCCGACTTAAACAAAAGCTCTTCACCCTCAATATTTTAAAAAAATATACGGCTCCGTCTGCAGGCGGAGCCGTATATGGATCACATGGTTTCGCTGATGATTGACTATAGGCCGAGGCGATAAGCCAGATTGAGCACCAGGGAGAAGTTTTTGCCTCCCGAGTGATTGACATTGAGGAGTCCGAAATCCGCCTGGAGACCTGCATCAAACTGACGATTGAACTCGTAACTCACACCTGCCGTGATGCCAGCATCAAATCGGTGTGCACCGGCTACGTCAAAGGCATCTACCTCGTAGCTGTAGCGCTCTGCGCCCGAGCGGCTCGTGTCTCCCTTGGTCTTCTGCTTGCCTCCTACGCCGTAGGCCGCATACGGACCGGCCGAGAAGACGATATAGTGGGGACGGCCGAGAGGTAAGTAGTAATTAAGTAGCACTGGCAAGACAATATAGTTGGTATTGGTCGTCACATTCATCTTGCCGTAGCGCGCATTTCCGTTGTCGTCGTAGAGCTGATGGCCTTCGTCATCGAGCAGGGGCACTGTGAGGTCGTGGTCCTTCCAACCCTTGGCATAATAGAGCAGACTTGGCTCGATGGAGAGCGTCTGGCTGAGCTCCACTTCGAAGCCCGCACCTACCTTGAAGGCGCCGATATTGCGGGTCGACCCACCGTAATGACTCGCAAGTCCGCCGCCAACATGAAATACTAGGTACTGAGCAGAGGCAGAAGCCATGCTGAGCAGCAGAAGGGCAAGGGTCAATAGCTTCTTCATCATTTTTTGTTTTTGTGAAATGGCTTATAGCGTTTACCGCCTTTGGTACGCGGACCGTCAGAAGGGGCGTAGTTGCCTCCGCGCCGTTCCTTGTACGAGGGCTTGCCGCGATGATAAGCGGCAGAGGCTGGAGTAGCACGCTCCAAAGTCACGCGCCGTCCGTCGACGACGAGATTGCGGAGCGCCTGCTCCACTTCCTTGGCCTGGTCTTCCGGCACTTCGAAGAAAGAGAAATTCTGTTTCAAGTCGATACGTCCGACATCAACCGGACGGCGTGTCATCTTGTTGAGCATACCCAGCAACTCTCTCGGATACAGATGGTCTTTTTTGCCAAGCGAGAGGAAGAAGCGAGCATATCCTTCCTCGGCTACACCTGTCTCCCTGCGCTTGCGTCGCGGCTTGTCGCCCGCCTGCTTGCGCTCAGCCCCGCGTCCGCGCAGCGCAGGTTCCTCTATCTCAGGCGCATTGGCGTAGTACTTCAAGAAACGGCCAAACTCTATCGTGACAAAACGCTTGATAATATCTTCCTTGTCAAGCCAGTCGAGCTTGTGAAAGACTTCCGGCATAAAGGGGGCGATACCTGCTTCGTCGACGTCGGTACGCTCGAGCATATCGATGGCGTTGAAGAGCTGCTTGGTACAGATGTCCTTGGGAGTAGGCAGGGCCTTCTTGACAAACTCCTTGCCTATGACCTTCTCAATCGCCCTGATGCGGCCCTGCTCTCTGAGGTGGACGATAGAGATACTGGTCCCCTTCTTGCCGGCTCGGCCCGTGCGCCCGCTGCGATGAGTATACTGCTCGACATCATCGGGGAGGCCATAGTTGATGACGTGGGTCAGATCGTCTACATCGAGCCCACGAGCAGCTACGTCGGTAGCTACGAGCAACTGCGTATTGTGCAGTCTGAACTTCTGCATGGTCAGGTCGCGCTGGGCCTGACTCAGGTCGCCGTGGAGGGGCTCCGCGTTGTAGCCGTCCCGTATTAGCTTGTCCGCAATCTCCTGTGTCTCCATCTTGGTCCGGCAGAAGATGATCGCATATATCTTGGGGTAGTAGTCTACAAGGCGCTTGAGCGCTGCATACTTATCGCTGGCACGCACGAGGTAGTACTCGTGTTGCACCTTCTCGGCACCCTCGTTGCGACTACCTATGACCACCTCTTCAGCATCTCGGAGGAAGTGGGAGGCTATGTGCTCTATCTCTTTGCTCATAGTCGCTGAAAAGAGGAGCGTGGTGTGGTCTGCGGGCAACTGGGAGAAGATGCGCTCGATATCGTCGGCAAATCCCATGTTGAGCATCTCGTCTGCTTCGTCGAGCACGATAGATTTAACCGTGTCAAGACTCGCCGCGCCGCGCTCACAGAGGTCAATGAGACGTCCGGGCGTGGCAATGATGATCTGCACACCGCGTCTGAGCGCGCTGATCTGCCGTTCTATGCTTGAGCCACCGTAGACAGGCAGTATGTGGATGCCGTCTATATACTTACTGAAGTCGGTCAGGTCGCCCGCTATCTGAAGGCAGAGCTCGCGCGTGGGACATACGACCAGCGCCTGCGGATGGGATTGCTGCGTATCGACTCCCTGTATGAGTGGTATGCCGTAGGCGGCCGTCTTGCCTGTGCCCGTCTGCGCCAGACCTACGAGGTCGCTGTGCTTGGACAGCAACTTGGGAATGACAGCCTCCTGTATAGGCATCGGCCGGTCAAAGCCCAGTTCGTCAATAGCGCGGATGATAGGCTCCGCTACGCCAAGTTCCTGAAATGTCATGGGAAATAGAGATTTCAAATAGGCTGCAAAATTACTGCAAATCAGCGGACAAACCAACCTATTCGGCCAAAAACAAAGGATAAAAACCTTGTCTGGAGTCAGGCTGTCGGTCCTGCCGGTCAAAATATGAGATTATTTGTCAAAAAACAGGCTTCCTTTGATTGAAAAAGTTTACCTTTGTGCCAACAAAGTCGCGTCCGGACCTGTCGCCCAGCCCCACTGTGCCGACGGGCATGCCACTCATCTCCGCAAGATCAAACCAGGAGGGTGCTTCGAGCCGCATCGGCAGCACAAGCACGGCTTTGCAACTAAAACATACTGATGATGAAATTCTTATCCCTGTATCTATCCACTGCCGTCCTCACCCTGTTGCCCACGATGAGCCTCGCTGCCCAATCCTGTTGCGACACGGCACAGCCTCAGCGGGACTCTGTCCGACTGGAGTGCGACGTGCCCTACTTCCGCTCCTGCCCTGACTGCGAGACATTCAACCTGCCAGCCACCAAGAGCCGACTCATTGTCAAGCATCCCCATTATGACTGGCACAGCCCCCTGTACCATCCCAAGTGGATCAGAATCAAGCAGGATAAGGCAGGCAACGTGACCTTCAAGGTGCGCAAAAACCGCCACGCAGGCACGCGCCTCGATAGCCTCATCGCCAGGTGCAAATGCGGCAAGCGCGTCGTGTATCTCATCCATCAGCTCGGGCAGGAGCCTGATGTCCTGCTCAGCAAGCAGCAAGTGACCATCTGCGGTGACGAGCCCACCTTCACCCTCGACATGCTCGCCAATAAGCGCTTTCATCTCAATATGCCCGATTGGCTAAGCTACAGCCCCAGCGCAGACGGATGCCGACTCGTCTTCACAGCACAACCGCTCAGCGAGGGCGAGACACGCACAGGCAACATCACCTTCAGCGACGACCGGGGTCCCTCCATCGCAACTGTCAAAGTGATCCAGCACGCCTCACCTTCCTACTGGTACCGGAAACCCTGCTTTGCTGTCGTCTCAGACATCCATATCGGTGCCCCCGACGGCGAGGGCTGGCAGGTTAAGATCCCGCGTATGCTCCGCCACATCAAGGCCTATGAGCCCCAAGTGAGACATATCTTTGTCGTAGGCGACTTGTCTAACGCCTGCCTCAAGCAGGAGTACATCGAGATGATGAAGCTCTTCAGAGACACCGCCCTCGTGAGTCCAGGCGTCGGCGTCACGCTGATACGGGGTAACCACGACAACAAGCGCCCCGACGGCCAGCAGCTCTTTGCTCAGATTGTCGGCCAACCAGAACACCAGTACCAAATCATAGACGGCTACCCCTTCATCTCCATCAGCAGCACAAGCCGCGCACTGCGGGGTACGATGTGCTACGATCAGGAGGCGAGAGACTTCCTCTCCCGTTCTCTCAAAGACGCCTCCGAGCGTTTCCCAGGCAAGCCCATCTTCGTCTTCAACCATATACCACCTGCCAACACCATCATGGGGTCTCATAACGGACGGGGCGTGGCCGAACTTACACAGATCCTCAGCCAGTATCCACAAGTCATCGACTTCTCAGGGCACAGTCATATCAGCGTCTGCGATGCCCAGAGCATTAATCAGCAACAGTTCACCGCCATCAATGACGGCGCCCACCGCAGCACCCACTTCGCCAGCCTGCGCGTATCCGACCACGCTATCCACGGCAAGATTGCCGAGACGGTGACCGAAGGTCTCATCGTCCATTTTGACGCATCCGACAACGTCGTCATCGAGCGGTGGAATACTGCCCTCAACAAGAAATGCGGAGCCGACTGGGTCGTCAAGTCTCCCTTTAACAGCAGCCAGTTTACCTATCAGAAGGTCGACGGCGGACAAACGCCCCACTTCCACTCAGGCGACAGCCTCGCCCTGACCTATCTCACCTGCGACAGTATCAACCTCTATGTGCCGCAGGCGACCGACGACGAGTTTACCCTTGCTTACCAGGTCAGCGTCTGTGACAAATCAGGGCACAAGGTACGTCACGACATCATGCAGGCGAGCCTCTTCAACCGCGGGCCACAGTTCGCCAAAGCCCTCACGCTGGGCATAGGTCAGCTCCCAGCCGGACAGAGACTCACCGTCACCGTATGGGCACTCGATGCTGCCAAGCAAAAGTCTGCCCCCTTGCGACTCACCTTTGACACACCGCGTCACAAGGCCAAGCTCCGGAAGAAATAGGTCAAAATCTGTCAAGACTGTACTCGACGAGGTCTTGACACTATAGGTCTCTCCTCCGACAAAATATGGCCTGCTAACTGCAAGCCAGCATTTAAAAAACATTAAGCCTTTGGCAACATCAGCATAAATCGCTACTTTTGCATTTAAGTCTCATCGAATACATCAAATATCCATACACTATGCAAACTAAACTGTATCTTGCACTCATCATCGGCTCAGCTGCACTTGGCCTCACCTCATGCAGTAAGATGGGAGCCCTCTCTGCAGACAACTTCAACGTTACCCCCTCGCCTATCGAGGCCGTAGGCGACCAAGTACCCGTGACCATCAACGGACGCTTCCCCCAGAAATACATGAAAAAGAAGGCTGTCGTCACCGTTACTCCTGTTCTGAAGTATGACGGAGGCGAGGCTATAGGTGCTCCCGCCACTTTCCAGGGCGAGAAAGTCGAAGGCAACAATCAGACCATCTCTTACCGTATCGGCGGCAACTACACCATGAAGAGCAACTTCGCCTACGTGCCCGAAATGGAAAAGAGCGATCTCTATCTCAAGTTTGATGCGCGCAAAGGCAACAAGCGTTACAATGTTCCCGAAGTCAAGGTTGGAGAAGGCGTACTCGCCACCTCGGCACTCGTCAACCGCACTATGAAGAGCAGCAACATAGCTTTTGCACCCGACGCCTACCAGCATGTCATCAAGCAGAAGGCTAACGCCAACATCAAGTTCCTCATCCAGCAAGCCAAAATCCGCAACTCTGAGTTGCATAGCGTATCTGTCAAAGACTTTATCAAGACTCTGCGCGACATACGCAACGACCAGGAGCGCAAGGACCTCGAGAATGTTGAAGTATCAGCCTACGCCTCTCCCGATGGCGGCATGAAGCTCAATACAGCTCTCGCCAAGAACCGTGAGAAGAATACCAAGCAATACGTCAGCGGCACCCTCAAGCGTGCAGGTCTCGACGGCAATATCAATACCAAGTACACCGCCGAGGACTGGGAAGGCTTCCAGCAACTCGTCAGCCAGTCCAACATACAGGACAAGGAGGTCATCTTGCGCGTCCTCTCTATGTACAAAGACCCTGAGGAACGCGAGCGTCAGATCAAGAATATCTCCGCTGCATTTACCGAGTTGGCCAAGGAGGTACTGCCCGAGTTGCGCCGCAGCCGCATCACCGTCAACTACAACCTCATCGGGCGCAGCGACGACGAGATAGAGCAGCAGTACAAGAGCGACCCCAGCAAGCTCAGCGTAGAGGAAATGCTTTACTCTGCTACCCTTACTGACGACCAGGCCAAGCAGGCAGAGATCTACAAGAAGACTACGCAGATCTACCCCAATGACTATCGTGCCTACAACGACCTCGCGGTACTCGCTTATCAGAAGGGCGACTTCACAACCGCCAAGGACTATGTACAGCAAGCCCTCAAGGCCAACAGCAATGCTGCAGAGCCCAATGTCAACGCCGGCTACCTCGCCATGCTCGCAGGCGACAATGCTGCTGCCGAGACTTACCTCGCCAAGGGTAGCACCAGCGACGCTGCAGGCGAAGCCCTGGGCAACCTGTATCTCAAGCAGGGCAAGTATGCTCAGGCTGTCAAGGCATTTGGCGACGCCAAGAGCAACTCCGCAGGCCTCGCACAACTGCTGACCAAGGACTATATGACCGCTGCCAGCACACTCTCGTCTGTCAGCAAGCCCGATGCCATGACCTACTACCTCAAGGCCATCATCGCCGCCCGCACCAACAATACCTCTCTAGCCATTGACAATCTGCGCAATGCCGTCCAGCAGGATGCATCCCTGGCCAAGTACGCTGCCAATGACTTGGAGTTTAAGAAGATCGCCGCCAACGCAGCCTTCCAAGTGCTGACAAAATAAGACCATCCCGTCTCCATATATTCAGAAGGGTAAAAAGCACCGCTCACCATGCATTTGACCAAGTCAAGCAGACTATCAGTCATAGGCAGGCGGGGACTTTTTACCCTTCTGTCTTGTTTTGTGCTGACCCTCATCCTCGCCTCCTGCGGCGCGGGCAAAGGTCATATACGCATCAAGGGACACTTTAAGCATCTCGGCGAGGGTGAGCTCTACGCCTACAGCCCCTCGTCGCAGTGGGACGGATTTGACACCATCCAGGTCAAGGACGGCAGCTTCTCCATCAGCCGCCCTGCGACCGACACCCTGCTTGTGACGCTACAGTATCCCAACTTCATGCAAACGACCCTCGTAGCCATTCCCGGCAAGACCATCAAGGTCGAAGGGGATGCCAGCAATATGCTGCGTATCAAGGTCAGCGGAAGCCCCGAAAACAAGCTGCTCACCCAGTACCGAGAGCTTATCTTCCACAAGTCGGATGCAGAGCGTCGCAAGATTGCCGCGCGCATGATCGAGCAGCATCCTGCATCGTTTGCCTCGCTGGCTATCTTTTCTGAGGTCTTTCTCAATGTTGACCAGATAGACTGCGTCGAAGCGTCACGTCTGCTCAAACTCATGCAGCACGCTGCCCCCAACCGCCCGCAGCTCAAGTTGTTGTCCAATCAGCTGACCTCTGTGCTTACCAATCGGGAGGGCAGCCGACTCCCCTCCTTCACTGCCAAGACACTGTCGGGGCAAACGGTCAACGACCGCACTTTTAGCGGCCAGCCTCTCGTCATCTCTTTCTGGGCGAGCTGGAGCACAGACTTCTCCAGCCCCTTGCGTCAGCTCTCCTCCATGGTCCGTAGCCGCAGTGTCAAACTCAATATGCTCAATATCTGCCTCGATGCTGACACGATCCAGTGCAACAATGTCATACGCCGCGACACGCTACGCGGATATACCGTCTGCGACCGCCGCCACTTCATGTCGCCTCTTGTCAGAAAGCTCGGCCTGCGATATGTGCCGGGCAATATCGTGGTCAACTCTCAGGGCGTCATCATCGGACGCGACCTGACGCCGGACCAGATCTTTACCAAGCTCGGCTACAGCAAATAGCTACCCAACTCCCCCTCCCCATGTTGATACAACTCTTCAGCACAGCAGTCGACGGTCTGAAGGCCACTACCGTACTTATCGAAATCAACGTGTCCAACGGCGCCGACTTCTCCCTCGTCGGCTTGCCCGACAATGCGGTGCGCGAGAGCGCCAAGCGCATCCAGACCGCGATAGCCAATACAGGTTTCCACATGCCTCAGCGACGCGTTGTCATCAATATGGCCCCCGCCAACATCCGCAAGGAAGGCACCGCCTATGATCTGCCTCTTGCCATCGGCATGCTGGCCGCCAGCCAAGTCATATCGGCGGACAATCTCAAGCGCTATGTCTTCGTCGGCGAGCTCGGACTCGACGGCTCGTTGCGTCCCGTACGGGGAGCGCTCCCGATAGCCATCAAGGCGCGCGAGGAAGGATTTGAGAGTCTCATCCTCCCGGCCGACAATGCACGCGAAGCAGCCGTCGTCAATCGCCTCAAGGTCTATGGCGCCCACCACATCACCGAGGTTGCTGACTTCCTCAATGGACGCGGTACGCTCCAGCCCACCATCGTCGATACGCGCAAGGAGTTTTACAGCCAGCAGGCGACCTTCCAGTCCGACTTTATCGACGTCAAGGGGCAGGACAATGTGAAGCGCGCCCTCGAGATTGCCGCCGCCGGCGGACACAATATCATCCTCGTCGGATCACCCGGCTGCGGCAAGTCCATGATGGCCAAGCGGCTACCCTCTATTCTACCTCCTCTCACTCTTCATGAGAGCCTTGAGACCACTCAGATCCACTCTGTAGCCGGCGTTCTCCCTCCCGGTACGTCGCTCATCTCACGCCGCCCGTTCCGTAGTCCTCATCACACGATATCAGACGTCGCCCTCATCGGCGGAGGTACGACCTTCCAGCCCGGCGAAATCAGTCTGGCACACAATGGAGTGCTCTTCCTCGACGAACTTCCCCACTTTAGCAAAAATGCCCTTGAGACACTGCGTCAGCCCCTTGAGGACAGGGTCATCACCATCAGCCGTGCACGCTACACCATCCAGCTGCCCTGCTCCTTCATGCTCGTGGCGAGCATGAATCCCTGCCCCTGCGGGTACTACAACCATCCTACCCACGCCTGTACCTGTACGCCGGGACAGATCAAGCAGTATCTGAGCCGCATCAGCGGCCCCCTGCTCGACCGCATAGACCTCCAGATCGAGGTGACACCGGTGCCCTTCAAGGAGCTCGCCGCAGCGCCGCAGGGAGAGTCCAGCGCGACGATACGCGGCCGCGTCGTCGAGGCCCGCGAGCGGCAGAAGGCACGCTTCCAAGGCATCCCGGGCATCTACTGCAACGCCCAGATGACCTCCAAGATGCTCCGCGCATATGCTGAGCCCGACCAAGCCGGCCGACAACTCCTCCAAGCGGCCATGACACGCCTCGATCTCAGTGCCAGAGCCTATGAGCGTATCCTCAAGGTAGCCCGCACCATCGCCGACCTCGACCATAGTGACACCATCCGGGCTCACCATATCAGCGAGGCCGTAGGCTATCGCAACCTCGACCGTGGTACGTGGGGCGAATAACTTCCAGACAGTATATCAATCTCAAAAAAAAAAAAGTATGTCTCTGCGAAAAATTTTTCTTCTACTTACCCTCTTTCTCTTCATGCCTTTTGTGCAGCATACGCTCGGCACAACAGCCACTGACAACCCTCTTGCCACCATCCATCAGTATCCTGGTTTTTGCTCCATCTTTCATCACTGGGGCTTCATCGGAGACTCGCTCTCCAGCGGCGAGTTTGAGAGTCTCAAGGACGGCAAGCGTGGCTACCACGACTTCTATGAGTACTCCTGGGGGCAGCGTATGTGCCGGCTGATGGGAGTTGACGGCGACAATTACTCCCAAGGCGGCGAGACGGCGCGAGGATGGATTGACCACTTCTGGAGTCATCCCTACAACATCAATCGCAATATCGATGCCCATCGGAGCCCAAAGCAAGCCTATATCATCGCGCTCGGCGTAAACGACGCCCTCCACAAAGTACCTGCCGGCAACATCGACACAGACATCGACCTAGACGACTATCATCACAATGCAAACACTTTTGCAGGCCAGTATGCCGGTATCATACAGCGCATACGCAGCATCAGCCCCGACTGCTTCGTCTTCGTAGTCACAGATCCCGGGCGCTACAATGGAGCTGAGAGTCCCTACAACTCATTTATCCGCCAGCTCCCCGCCAAGTTTAGCCGCCTCTACGTGATCGATCTCCACAAGTACGGACCCGACTATAGCGACAAGGAGTTCAGAAGCCGCTACTTTGTAGGCGGCCACCTCAATGCCGCAGGCTACGAGTGGACAGCCTGGGTCATGATGACCTACATCGACCATATCATTCGCCAGCACCCGTCTGAGTTTGCCCAAGCGGGCTTTATCGGTACAAGGTTGAGCTATGAGAAGTGACGGTAAGGCGTTCAGTTGATTTTCCTACTCACCCTTGACGATGCGCTTGATATCGTTGAGCATGTTAAGGGCTTGCAAGGGTGTCAGACTGTTGATATCAAGATTGAGAATACGGTCCCGTATCTGGCACAGCACGGGATCATCGAGCTGGAAGAAGCTGAGCTGCACGCCCTCTTCTTCCGGTTTTTCGGGTATCGGTTTGCTGACGCTCTGGCCCTGACTGTGTGCCTCTAGTTGCTTGAGTACTTGGTTGGCCCTCTTGACAATAGACGCGGGCATGCCGGCCATCTGCGCCACGTGGATACCAAAGGAGTGCTCGCTACCTCCCGGCACCAACTTACGCAGGAAGATAACCTGATGCCCCACCTCCTTGACACTCACATTGAAGTTTTTGACACGCGGATACCGCTTCTCCATCTCATTGAGCTCGTGATAGTGGGTCGAGAAGAGCGTGCGCGGATGGGCATTGTGCGGATTGTCGTGCAGGTATTCGATAATGGCCCATGCGATAGAGATACCGTCGTAAGTAGACGTGCCTCGGCCCAGTTCGTCAAAGAGCACGAGGCTGCGCTGCGTGATGCCGTTGATGATGCTTGCGGCCTCGCTCATCTCCACCATGAAGGTACTCTCACCGGCTGAGATATTGTCGCTGGCGCCGACGCGGGTGAATATTTTGTCTACGAGCCCGATGTGCGCACTCGAGGCGGGCACAAAACTACCGGTCTGGGCAAGCAGTACGATAAGCGCCGTCTGACGCAGCAGCGCCGATTTACCGGCCATATTGGGGCCAGTAATGATGAGGATCTGCTGATGCTCTGTGTCGAGGTGCACATCATTGGGTACATACGACTCTCCTGCGGCCATCTCGGTCTCGATCACGGGGTGGCGGCCGTCGCGTATGTCGAGCTCAGTGCTCTCGTCCACAATGGGCCTCGTATAGCGGCGCTCCTCAGCCACGGTAGCAAAGTTGACCAAGCAGTCCAGCTGGCTCACCATCAGTGCGTCACGCTGTATCGTCGCTATGTCTTGGGCGACACGGGCGGTCAGACGCGCATAGATCTGAGCCTCTATCACGAGCATGCGGTCCTCAGCACCGAGTATCTTCTCCTCGTACTCCTTAAGCTCTTGCGTGATATAGCGTTCGGCATTGACCAGTGTCTGCTTGCGTACCCACTCGGGCGGCACTTTGTCCTTGAAGGTATTTCTCACCTCCAGATAGTAGCCAAAGACATTGTTGAAGCCTATCTTGAGACTCTGTATGCCCGTGCGCTCGCTCTCCCGCTGCTGCATCTGGAGCAGATATTCTCGACTATTGGTCGAGATATCACGCAGTTCGTCCAGTTTTTCATCCACTCCCTTGGCGATGTATCCTCCCTTGTTTGTCTGCGAGGGCGGATCGGGCACCAGTGTATCGCGTATCAGGTCGTGAAGTTCCTTAAGGCCATCCATACGGCTGCCGATGTCGCGCAGCGACGACAGATCGCTATCCTCGCAGGCCTTCTTGAGCGGGGGGATAGCCTCGAGGTCGTAGCGCAATTGCTGCATCTCGCGCGGAGTGATACGGCCCGTGGACAGCTTGGCAATCAAGCGTTCCATGTCGCCGATAGTCTGTAGCTGCTCTATCACCGTCCGGCGGAACGAGGGCTCACGGAAGCAGTATTCCACGCAGTCCTGACGCTGCTTGATATCCTTGACACGGCAGAGGGGGAAGCTCAGCCAACGTCTCAGCAGGCGTCCTCCCATCGGCGTCAGCGTACGGTCGACAACCTGCAGGAGGCTCTTGCCACCCTCGGCGAGCGGCTGCAGCAGCTCCAGATTGCGCAGGGTGAAGCTGTCGAGTCTGACATACTCATCCTCATCGATGCGCTTGAGCGTCGTAATATGGCTCAGGTGGGTATGCTGGGTCTCCTCCAGGTAGCTCAGTATGGCCCCCGCTGCCGTAAGTGCGGCATGCATGTGGGCGACACCGAAGCCTTTCATATTTTTGACCTTAAATAGCTTGCATAGCCGCTCGACGGCGGTCTGCTCATTGAAGGCCCAGTCGTCCATCTCGTGCACATAGTAAGTCTGACCCAGGGCGGAGAGGACACGGTCCTTGCTGCCGCGCACGACAAGCACCTCCTTGGGCTGAAAGTTGACGTACAGCTTGGCGATATAGTCGATGGTTCCCTCAGCGACAGCAAACTCTCCCGTAGAGATGTCTATCAGCGCCATGCCGCAAGCCCCCTTACTAATAGTGAGCGCCGACAGGAAATTGTTTTCCTTGCTATTGAGCATATTGTCGGTCAGCGCTACGCCGGGCGTTACGACCTCCGTGATGCCGCGCTTGACGAGCTTTTTAGCGAGCTTGGGATCCTCGAGCTGGTCGCAGATAGCTACGCGGTAGCCGGCGCGGATAAGCTTGGGGAGATAGGCATCCAGGGCATGATAGGGGAAGCCTGCCATCTCGATAGCCTGACCTACGCCCTTGTTGTTGCGGTGGGTGAGCGTGATGCCCAGCACCTTGGACGCCAATATGGCGTCCTCGCAATAAGTCTCATAGAAGTCGCCGCAACGGAAGAGCATCACCGCATCAGGATGTTTCGCCTTAAGAGAGCGAAATTGGGCCATCATCGGAGTAAGTGCGTCTTGTGCCATTGGATGTCTGTATTTTGTTGCTCAAAAGTACTGATTTTTTATCAAAATACCGATATTTACGCGCTAAATATTGCTATCTCCATCCCTCCAAGACGACTAAGGAGAGGTTGCCCTCTCCTGTGGCAATATGCCCACATTACAGCGCCGAAAAAAAGCGACAAAAATGTCCCGACACCACACAGAACAATGCTGCAATCAAGTACAAAAACAGCCACAAAGAAATTTGTGTCGATTTCATCGGCATAAATCGGAGATTCAGAATAAAAATGATGATTTCATCGGCGTCTCTTTTCTATAGCATTTCTTCAAAAATACCGATAAATCCGATAGCATTGTACGAGAGCAAGACATCCTCTCCTTACAGTAAGATATCGTCAACCCCACAAGGCGTACATTCGCTCGCGACTCGCAGTCTGCCGCCTGCCACACGTATTCTCTGATGCCAGCAAGGGGTCACACAATAGATGGCGGCCTCAACGTAGCGCTAAGGACAGGCCTCGTGATAACTGGCTACAGGGGAGCGACAGCGAAAATGATTCTAAAACAAGAGACAACTAGAGTAGTGACAACAAGTATTCGTGGGCCGTCGGAAAATATAGGAGAAAGAGTCTCCATTGGTGTCCAAAAGACCTCAGGCACACGATTCTCCTCTTCGCCCACGGCAAATCGGCTGGTCTACATCCGTGACAGAGGCCCTCCTGACAGCAGGTCGAATGGAGCGATACGGATGATATTCCGATTACATTTACCTTTGGCACACTTTACCGGGACTCCTCTCGCATTCCCCCGGATCCCTTTCGCACTTCATTAGGACTCTTTTCGCACTCCAATGGGATTTTACACATTCCAGCGGGACACTTTTTGCAGCTAACCGGAAACTATTACGCGCTTGACTGAAAATTTTTCCGCAATCGCCAAGTGTGTAGATACAGATAGTCATTCCCATCCGAGTTCCTCAGAAATAATTTTTTTATTATAAAAAATTGGATGACGCTTCTCGGATTGCACCTGAAGACAAAAAGATGGAAATACCCTCAAATTGCCTTTGTAACTCACTGAAATCCAAAGAATTACAAACAAGATTTGACACTCTCGTAACTAACTGGCTATCAGACGGTAACAACTCGCCTTCCAGTTTAAACTAAGTCCGACCTAGTTTAAACTACATCCGACCTTGTAGCGCTTACAAGGCGACTTGTCATCACTACATCGGCAC
>ONCK01000020.1 GCA_900316315.1 uncultured Prevotellaceae bacterium | reverse complement strand
TTCGAAAGACAGATGGCTGCACTACTGGACCATTTTCAACGCCAGCTACGGATAAACTAAAAGTTTTGGAGGGCTTACAATGTAATATCCCTGATGGGGTAAGGGGGCTTTATACGCACATGTCAGCCCGTACATGGCAAAAAGTCTGTCTGAACAAGGAAAAGCACATTTCTGATGATTTGGGCTACAATGAACTGAGACTTTTAATAGGGTTGCGGAATTGAGGGATTTTATTTGGGATAAGGGTCAGATCTCATCCGGACTTACGAGACCATGGTTGACCGCATAGATGACGAGCTGCGTGGCAGAGTGAGCCTGAAGTTTGTCCATGATATTCTTACGATGGGTATTGACCGTGAGAGGGCTGATATGGAGTATCCCGGCAATCTCCTTGCTTGCCTTGCCCTGCGCCACCATCTTGATAATATCCTTCTCACGGGCCGTGAGCTGGGAGGTCACGCGCTCGTCCTCCTCCCTAAGGCTTTCTGCCATCTCCGCCGGATAGCGGCTGAAACCATGATGTACTTGCTGCTGCAGACCCATGAGGGACTTGACAAAGGCGTGGGGCGTCTGGTCCGTAGCCAACCCATGCACAATGCCCTTCAGATCCTTCAGTTCGGCAAACGTGCCGAGTACAATCACCTTGTGTATCATGGGCATCAGCTCCTGACGATGCAGATCCAGCTGTCTGCGGCTGATAAAATAGTGGAATATCTGCGACATCAGTCCCTCGTCCATCTCGTCGACGGAGGAGAAGGAGTAGACTCTGGCAAAAGGTATATACTTCTCCAGCAGCATCTTGAGCCCCACATTTTGCAGGGCATCATCCATGACCAAGGCAATGACAGGCTTGTGCATCATCTGAGCTCTCAAGACTTCGTCAAGTTCAACTGACCTATATTTCGGGCGTAAAGTTACTAAAAAAGCATCACATAGCTTCCGGTCATCTTTATAAAAGGACGGCTGAGGCTTCCCGGAGACTTAGGGCAACCTGCAATCGCACATTTTGCCAACAGCAAAAGCCAAAGTAAGGGGGCAGACTGTTAAAAAATCACGCACAACCATATTTTCCCTTGACAGATTGCCCCTATTGCAAATAAAAGTCGTATCTTTGCATCGTTAAACAAGAGAATTAATCTGGAGGACAAAAGCGGAAACCTCCACAACATTTTGAAATCATGAAAGAGAAAGACTATAGCAGGTTCAACCTGCAGTATCAGATTCGCATGAACAAGCTTCAGGGTTACGGACCCAAGTGTCAATCACTCCTATCCAAGCTTAGCGAACTAGAGTCCAAATAAGAAATCGTCAGAATAGAATATTTTTTCATAGTAATCATAAAGTTAGGTAATTAGTTCTCAATAGGGTTTGTCGTGAGATAAGCCCTATTATTTTTTCTGTCCTATTGACCCCCCAAGCCCTTGTCTATCCCGAGGAAGCCTTGCATCAGCCAAAACTCTGTGGCGCACAAAACACTCCTCATCGTTTGCCCAATGCCAACGTACGGCACCGAGTTCCTCCCTTCACCGGATAGGCAGCCTTACACCCAAGACGAAAACTCTCTGAGCAGCCCATCAAGCGAAGCGGATCGGACAAAGCCTTGCCACGTCCCTTAACTGCCGCGACGCTTCTCCCCGTTGTTCAGTTCACATCCTCGCTTTCTCAGCTACTTTACCGTGCTGCTCCAAAGCCCCTCTGCGCAATGCAATCACCCCCCTCCGACGACTCTCTTTCGCCGCCCAATGACTCCGCCGCTCTCCAATGGCCTCTCTCCACTACGCCGATCATTTCTCCATGCTGCTTTGATAGCCTTCCCTTGCTACTCTGCCCATTTACTCCCGCTGTCCGAGAACTTTCTCCTATCTACTCCAAGACTTTTCCTAGGTGCCCGAACACACTCCTCAGCTGTTCCAAACACTCCACTCATCGCCCCGCTTTCTCCGAAAATTCTTCTGCGCTTCAGCAGAAGCCTTTCCGCAAGAAGCCAACTAAACAAGCCCAACAAGCCGCCTCATCAAGGAAGCTCAGAACGCTCATTTTTTTATAATAAGAAATAAAATTGAAATTTCCGTTTTATGCCCAAATACAAAAAGAAAAAAATCTCTCAAATGACCTCTGTAACTTACTGACAGCCAGTGAGTTGCAATCAAGGCTTTGTCTTCTTGTAACTAGCTGACTATCAGACGACAACAACTCGCCTTCTAGTTTAGAATACATCGGACCTAGTTTTAAATAAGTCCGACCTTATTGCGCGTACACGGCGTCTTATCATCACAACATCGGCTCTTGGAAAGGACAATATTCCGATTTTTATTATATAAAAAGTGACAGTCTTTCTTGAAAACAGCGGACTATCGCCCGCTTGGGAACTATCCGGAGACGGGGAACACACAAGGACGGTATCTTTACCTATGAAGAATATACTCAGCGGTTACCACCGGTGAGAGCACGTGATGACAAAGCTCCGAGCGGCCCGACAAGGCCGACGGGGCCGGAATGAGGCCATCCGGCATCATTGTTGCGGCATTCCGGCAGCGCGATAATGAGTTTCTTAACTTCCAGTCATTTGGATACGGAGGCGAAGTCTCTTTATGTCAAGACAAAGCGCAACTCTGCCTATCTGAGAAATGTCGCAAATCAAGCGTTCCCCTTTTTTCAGATTGCTAGGCGATATCTTCTTCCCGCCTTTTCCACCTGACAAGAAGCGTCTTCGAGCGCCCATAGAAGCCCTTCTGCCAGCCAAGGACGGAAAGAGCGTGCGACCTTCTTTGACCAGCAGAATAATATGCTCGTGTGTTTTTTTCCCAAGAAGTCAAAGGATTTCTGTACAGGATTTCATATCTTTGTACGGATTAACCAACAAAACATTTTTAGCGTGATGAAGAAAAAGAGATCCCTCATAACCTTACTTCTGGCCGCTTGTCTCAGCCTCACAGCCGCCCAAGCTCAAGTCAAGCCCTATATGCAGGAGGGCCCCAATCCCACCCAGGAGGCTCGGCAAGGTTCTTGTGCCAGCGGCAAGTACTTCTTTCAGTTTCACAACGCCAACGGCACCATCGAGATCTACAATCTCAAGACCCGCCAGCGTCTCCAGATTATATCCCAGCCACCTGTCAAGAGCCAGCACTGCAACACGGTATGCTTTGGCGCGGTCAAATACGACAAGGCCGACCGCCTGCCTCTGCTTTATGTCAGCACCGAGCGCGACAGCAAGATACTCGTCTACCGCATACTCGGCGAAGACGGCAACATGAGCCTGCAGACCGTACAGACACTCACCCTGCCGCCATGCGAAGAGATGGGCCTCTACTTCCCCAACTCAGTGATTGACGGACAAGGTAAAAAGCTATGGCTATCAGGCTTTTCCTGCAACAGCTGGCAAAAGCCCGACGGTGGCAATCACCTGCGTTATATCGAGCTTCCCCTACCCGATGTCCGCCAAGGGGACGTGACCATTGACCTCGGTCAGAAATTGAGCGAGTTTACCCTGCCCTTCACCTATGCCACACAGGGCATCGTCTATCACCGCGGCCGCATCATCCAAGCCTACGGGGTAAGACACCAAACCAACCTCATACGCATCATCGACCCCCAATCGGGCAAAGTGGAGCGCACGTACTATCCTCACAAACTAGACATGGACCAAGAGCCCGAGGGCTGCTTCATCTACAAAGGCAAGCCTATGATTAGCACCGTGGAAGGCGATCTGTACTTTGTCCGTCAGTTTGAGCAAAAGTAGCGGACCTCCTCTTCTGCCGACCTCTTATACCATCGGCGTCATACATTATATATAATACCCAAGAGCCATATACATACTTTCAGACGCCTTTTCACTCTCCTCATCCTGGCCTTCGCCGGCTCCTACGCCTGTCCGTCGCCCGACAATCCCAGCCTCGTATCCTCATCTACCTGTCACAAACCTGAGATGTACTGGCAGCAGCCTGCGAGCTCCACGACGCAGCCCCGTCAGGGCGCGGCAGCCTATGAGGGCATCCTTTTTCAGTTTCACAACGCCCACCCTGTAGTCGACGTCATCGACCTACCCAACAAGCGGAAGCTGCAGGAGATTGCCCTCACGGCGGTAAGCAACCACCACTGCAACAATGCCAACTTCGGCACGACGCGCTATGCCGCCTCTGACCCATTTCCCCTGCTCTATGTCAGTCAGGAGCAAGGACAAGCCATCCTCGTCTACCGCGTAACAGTCGACTCCGGCATCTATGGCCTCACGCTCGTCCAGACACTTGCCCTCCCCACCTCCGCAAGCATGAGGCTCTATTACCCCAACTGCATCATCGATGGTCAGGGCGACTATCTCTGGCTCTCCGGCTACTCTGTCTATAGCTGGCAGTCCGCCGACAATGGAAATATCCTGCGCTATATCAAGCTGCCCCTCCCGTCTCTCTCCCAAGGCAATGTCACACTCTCGCTGGCTAATACCCTGCAGGAATTCCACCTGCCTTTCACCTACGCCACTCAGGGAGCCATCTATCATCAGGGCAAAATCTACCAGGCCTACGGCATCAACAACAATACCAATCTCATCCGTATCATCAACCCCCTGACCGGCGAGGTAGAACAGGAGCTTCACCCTTGCCTCAGAGGAATGGACGAAGAGCCCGAGGGCTGCTTCATCTACGATGGGAAGCCGATGATTACCACAATAACAGGCAAATTGTATTTTGTCTCTGAGTTTGAATAAGCTATGCGACAGGCCATCCATAGCCAGAGTTAGTTCTCCGACGAAGTCTCCCTTTCTGTCTTAATAGCCGAAGGCAAGTGCCTCACAAGCAGCCCACTTTTCCACACAGCCAAGCCACGCTCTCCCGTCACCGCCCAAACATCGCCAGCAAAGGTCCCGACAAGCCACAGTCAAACGAACTCCCATTCCGAAAATTTGTGCCGCCAGTGCACCAAACGGTCCTTAGCAACACTTGTTGACAAATGCTCTTTACAAAACAAACCATAACAGAGGAATTTGGCTACATTTTGACAACAAAAGTCACGATTTTATTTTAATAGAGTTGCTTTTGCTGAAAAGAATATGTAATTTTGCATCGATTAAACGAGACACAAAAGGCACATGTCTGAATTGAGTATTCTCCGACTGCAAGGCATTATTCTACTTTCTCAAGATGGTGGAAGCGGGGAGCGCGTATAGATGACATCCAGCCTGAAATAATAAGCCACAGCGAGCCTTTCCCACTTCCAAGAGTGAGAGAGGCTCGTCTATTTTAATCCGATAATTAAAAATAAAAAATACAAAGGAAAATGAGTGACAGATTGTACATCTTTGACACCACCCTGCGAGACGGAGAGCAGGTACCCGGATGCCAACTCAACACCATTGAGAAGATCCAGGTGGCCAAGCAGCTCGAGCAGTTGGGCGTCGATGTGATTGAGGCAGGATTTCCGATATCCAGCCCGGGAGATTTTAACAGCGTGGTTGAAATCAGCAAGGCCGTAACATGGCCCGTCATCTGCGCCCTCACACGCGCCAAGGAAAAGGATATCGACTGCGCGGCTGAGAGTCTCAAGTATGCCAAGCGAAAGCGCATCCACACTGGTATAGGTACGAGTGACTACCATATCAAATACAAGTTTAACAGCACACGCGAGGCTATACTCCAAGAAGCCGTCGATGCCGTCAAATACGCCAAGAAGTACGTCGAAGACGTCGAGTTTTACGCCGAAGACGCTGGCCGCACGGACAACGAATATCTCGCCCGCGTCGTTGAAGCCGTTATCAAGGCTGGAGCTACCGTGGTCAATATCCCCGACACTACCGGCTACTGCCTTCCCGAAGAGTACGGTGCCAAAATCAAATACCTCATGGAGCACGTAGACGGCATAGACAAGGCCATCATCTCGACCCACTGCCACAATGACCTGGGCCTCGCTACCGCCAACACCCTCAGCGGAGTGCTCAATGGCGCCCGCCAGGTAGAAGTCACCATCAACGGTATCGGAGAGCGCGCCGGCAACACCAGCGAAGAGGAAATCGCCATGATACTCAAGTGCCACAAGCTCGGCATCGACACCAATATCAACACACGTAAAATCAGCGGAATCAGCCGTCTCGTCAGCAGCCTGATGAATATGCCTGTACAGCCCAACAAGGCCATCGTGGGCCGCAACGCCTTTGCCCACTCAAGCGGCATTCACCAAGACGGCGTACTCAAGAACGTCCAGACCTACGAGATCATCGACCCGAAGGAGATAGGTCTCGATGACAACAGCATCATCCTCACCGCCCGCAGCGGCAGAGCCGCCCTCAAGTATAGACTTGGCGTACTCGGCGTCAAGATAGAGGACGAGGATCATCTCAATGAGATCTATCAGAAATTCCTCAAGGTAGCGGACCGCAAAAAGGAGGTCACCGATGACGACATCCTCGTACTGGCCGGTGCAGACCGCAGCGCCAACCATCATATTAAGCTCGACTATCTGCAAGTCACAAGCGGCGTCGGCCTCCGTCCGGTAGCCAGCCTCGGCCTTGATATTGCAGGAGAGAAGTTTGAGGCCTGCGCCAGCGGCAACGGCCCCGTAGACGCTGCCGTTAAGGCTCTCAAGAATATCATCAAGAAGGAGATGACCCTCAAAGAGTTTACCATCCAAGCCATCAGCAAAGGCAGCGATGACCTCGGCAAGGTACACATGCAAGTCGAGTACAAGGGACACAACTACTACGGCTTTGGAGCCAATACCGACATCATAGCAGCCAGCGTCGAGGCTTATATCGACTGCATCAACAAATTTAGAAACTAATACCCCCCAACCATGAATACACTATTTGACAAAATCTGGGACAAGCACGTCGTACAGATCGTCAAAGACGGACCTACGCAACTCTATATCGACCGTCTCTACTGCCACGAGGTGACCAGCCCGCAGGCATTTGCCGGACTGCGCCGGAGAGGCCTCAAGTGCTTCCGCCCCGACCATATCTACTGCATGCCCGACCACAATACGCCCACACACGATCAGGACAAGCCCATCGAGGACCCCATCAGCAAGAAGCAGGTCGATACTCTGGCTCAAAATGCCAAAGACTTTGGCCTCTCCTACTATGGCATGCTTGACCCTCGCAACGGTATAATTCATGTAGTAGGCCCTGAGCGTGGTCTCACCCTCCCGGGTATGACCATCGTATGCGGCGACAGCCACACCTCTACCCACGGAGCCATGGGCGCAGTTGCCTTCGGCATCGGCACGAGCGAGGTTGAAATGGTCATGGCCAGCCAGTGTATCCTCCAGCAGAAGCCCAAGACCATGCGCATCACCGTCAACGGCCGTCTGGGTCGCGGTGTCACGGCCAAGGACCTCGCCCTCTATATCATGAGCAAGATCACTACCTCAGGAGCTACCGGATACTTCGTAGAGTATGCCGGAGAAGCCGTACGCAACCTCTCCATGGAGGGTCGCCTTACGCTCTGTAACCTCTCCATAGAGATGGGCTCACGCGGAGGCATGGTAGCGCCTGACGAGACCACATTTGCCTACCTCAAGGGACGCGAGTTCGCCCCCAAGGGTGCCGATTGGGACAAAGCCGTCGCCTACTGGAAGACACTGAAGAGCGGCAACGACGCCGTCTTTGACAAGGAAGTGACATTTGATGCCGCAGACATCCAACCCATGATCACTTACGGCACCAATCCCGGCATGGGTATTGCCATCACGGCCCGTATTCCTGCCGCACAAAGCTCCAGCGATAAGAAGGCCCTCAAATATATGGACTTTCAGGAAGGAGATGCAATGCTCGGCAAGCATGTAGACTATGTCTTCCTCGGCGCATGCACCAACGGTCGTATCGAGGACTTCCGCGCCTTTGCCTCTGTCGTCAAGGGACATCACAAGGCCGAGGGACTTACCGCCTGGCTCGTGCCCGGATCATGGGAGGTGAAGAAGCAGATAGAGGCCGAAGGACTCGACAAGGTATTGGCCGAAGCCGGATTTGAGATCCGTCAGCCCGGATGCTCCGCTTGTCTCGCCATGAACGACGACAAGATACCCGCAGGCAAATATAGCGTCAGCACAAGCAACCGCAACTTTGAGGGACGTCAGGGCCCCGGCAGCCGCACCATGCTTGCCAGCCCGCTCACAGCTGCCGCTGCAGCCATCACTGGCGTGGTGACCGATCCGAGAACATACCTTAAATAAACCACTTCCAGAGCTTACGAAAAGATGAAACAGAAATTCAACATCATACAGAGCACCTGTGTCCCCCTGCCGCTTGAAAATGTAGATACAGACCAGATCATCCCCGCCCGATTCCTCAAGGCTACGACCCGCGAGGGATTTGGAGACAACCTCTTCCGCGACTGGAGATACAATGCCGACGGTACGCCCAAGAAGGACTTCGTTCTCAACAATCCCAAGTACAGCGGAGAGATACTCGTAGCAGGCAAGAACTTCGGTTGCGGCTCCAGCCGTGAACACGCGGCGTGGGCCATCGCAGACTATGGCTTCCGCGTCGTCATCAGCAGCTTTTTTGCCGACATCCACAAGAACAATGAGCTCAACAATTTCGTCCTGCCGGTGCAAGTCAGCGAGCAGTTCCTCGCCCATCTCTTTGAGAGCATCAAGGAGGACGCCAAGACGCTCGTGACGGTCAATCTGCCCAAGCAGACAGTGACCAATGGCAAGACAGGCGAGACCGAGCACTTTGAAATCAACGGCTACAAGAAATATTGTCTTGAGAATGCACTCGACGATATCGATTTCCTCCTGCAAAACAAAGACAAGATAGAAGCATGGGAGAAGGCAAACGCATAAGAGTCCAAATTATGGACACGACGCTCCGCGACGGCGAACAAACCAATGGAGTGTCATTTGTACCCCATGAGAAGCTCCAGATAGCCAAGCGCCTCCTGCGCGATGTCGGAGTTGACCGTGTCGAGGTCGCCTCGGCCCGCGTATCGGACGGCGACCACAAAGCTGTCTCACAGATATGCCAATGGGCCGCGAAGGAGGACTTGCTTGACCGTATAGAGGTTCTCGGATTTGTCGACAAGCATGTCTCCATCGACTGGATCAACTCCTGTGGTTGCAAGGTCTACAACCTGCTGGCCAAGGGCTCACGCCGTCACTGCGAATATCAACTGCACAAGACACTCGAGGAGCATATCGCCGACATCCGCGTCGAGATAGCCTATGCCATAGCGCTGGGCATCAAGGTCAATATCTATCTGGAGGACTGGTCCAACGGCATGAAGGACAGCCGCGACTTCACCTACGGCCTCATCGACGGCGTCAAGGACCTCCCCATCGGCCACTACATCCTGCCAGATACGCTCGGCGTCCTCACGCCACAGACCACCTACGAATACCTCACCGATATTCAGAGCCACTATCCGCAACTCACCTTTGACTTTCACGCCCACAATGACTACGGCATGGCCATCGGCAATGTATCGGCCGCCTTGCGCGCCAAGTGCCTCTACATCCACACCGCCGTCAACGGACTCGGCGAACGCGCCGGCAATGCGCCGCTAGCCAGCGTGCAGGCCGTCATCAAGGACTTCTACGGCTACAAGACCAATATCAAGGAGAAAGAGCTCTACCGCATCAGCCGTATCGTAGAGGGCTACTCCGGCATACCTATTCCAAGCAATGAGCCCGTAGTAGGTGAGAATGTGTTTACACAAGTAGCCGGTGTCCACGCTGACGGGGACCGCAAGCACAATCTCTACTCCAATGCACTCGTGCCAGAGCGCTTTGGTCGCAAGAGAGAGTATGCCCTCGGCAAAAACAGCGGACGTGCCAATGTTCTCAAAAACTTGGAAAGCCTTGGGCTCGAGCTTACACCTGAGGAGACCAAGCGCGTGACACAACGCGTCGTCGAGCTCGCTGACCGCAAGGAGATGGTCACCCAGGACGACCTGCCCTACATCATCTCCGACGTGCTCAAGCATGACACAGCTGAGCAGCGGGTCAAGCTCCTCGGATACTTTGTCACCAACAGCTATGGCCTCAAGCCCACCGCCTCGCTCAAGATTGAGATAGACGGTCAAGTCTATGAGACCAACTCCAGTGGCGACGGACAATACGATGCATTCGTACGAGGCGTGCGCCATATCTATCAAGATATCCTCAAGCATCCCTTCCCCCGGCTCGTCGACTACGTCGTACGTATTCCGCCCGGCGGACGCACAGATGCCTTCGTACAGACCATCATTACATGGGACATGCTCGGCAAGACCCTACGCAGTCACGCCCTCGACCCTGATCAGACCGAAGCCGCTATCAAGGCTACCATTAAAATGCTCAATCAGATTGACAGCTGATCCGCATATCGCATAATAAACAATATAAAAAATATATTCTCATGAAACTAAAGATTGCAGTGCTTGCCGGCGACGGCATTGGACCTGAGATCTCCCGCGAGGGCGTCAAGGTCCTCAATGCTGTGGCCCGGAAGTTCGGTCACGAGTTTACTTACCAGTCTGCCCTCTGCGGCGCGGCAGCCATCGATGCCGTCGGTGACCCCTTCCCCGACGAGACTTTCCAGCTCTGTCAGCAGAGCGATGCCGTATTCTTCTCCGCCGTCGGTGACCCCAAGTTTGACAACGATCCATCAGCCAAGGTGCGTCCCGAGCAAGGCTTGCTCGCCATGCGCAAGAAGCTGGGCCTCTTTGCCAACATCCGTCCTATCCAGACCTTTGACTGCCTCATTCACATGAGCCCGCTCAAGGATGAAGTCGTCAAGGGCGCCGACTTCGTATGTATCCGCGAGTTGACAGGTGGCATGTACTTTGGCGCCAAGCACGAGGATGATGACATGGCCTACGATACCGATATCTATAGCCGCCCGGAGATAGAGCGCATACTCAAGGTCGGATTTGACTACGCCCTCAAGCGCAACCACCATCTCACCGTCGTCGATAAGGCTAATGTGCTCGCCTCGTCCCGTCTGTGGCGCAAGATAGCCAAGGAGATGGAGCCCAAGTATCCCGAAGTCAAGGTCGACTACATGTATGTAGACAACGCCTCAATGCGCATGATCATGGAGCCCCGCTTCTTTGATGTGATGGTCACCGAAAACACCTTTGGCGACATCCTCACCGATGAGGGTTCGGCAGTCACAGGCAGCATGGGGCTACTCCCCAGCGCCAGCGTAGGATCCAGCACACCCGTATTTGAGCCCGTCCATGGCAGCTGGCCCCAAGCCAAAGGCCTCAATATCGCCAATCCTCTTGCCCAGATTCTCAGCGCTGCCATGCTCCTCGAGCATTTTGACCTCAAGGCTGAGGGAGCCCTCATACGCAAGGCCGTACAAGCCAGCCTCGACCAAAATGTCCGTACTCCTGAGATACAGGTTACAGGCGGAGCCAAGTACGGCACAAGGGAAGTCGGCCAATGGATTGCCGACTACATCAGCAAGTCTTAGACCAAGCTGCAATAGTAAGGACAGAGAGGATGCGGGCTCCCGTCAAGGAAGTGTGCATCCTCTCTTTATTGTGTGTCTGCCCTATGCCTGCGCGATGCACCTTGCCCACCTTTTCTCTCGGAGACCTCCCGTCGTTCTCCCCCCCTACGGGCAGCTCAGCAGAGATTCGCCAGTAGCGGGCATGTCTCCTGACCATCCGGCGAAACTGGCCTCTGACTGTCTGTGCCGTCTCTCAGACACAGTCAGAAGTGCTTCATCTTTGTTAGGAGAAGGCCTTGCCACGACATTTGAAGCACGGTGATTATCCGAGCAGAATTGAGCATTTCATCTCCATGCGCTCGAGAAACTACCACCATGAGGCTGGGGGATTCTTATTCGGTCTTATCGACTTTGTAGTACCTCCCAGTCTTTGCACCTCGCGCAGCCTCTTTCGTAGTGTGCTTTACCAATATCCTACGCGAGGAAAGACATTGTCCGTATACAGCCTTACTCACCTAATATCCCCAAGCGGACAATCTTTATTTAATAAATGATAGCCTGCTTAAAAAAAAACAGCGAATTGTTACCCGCTTGAAGGACCTTCGGAGACAAGGATCGCATTAGGGGCGTGCCTTTCCTTATGTGGAATATTTTCAAAGCCATATCACCAAGAAGACCGCCCGATGCTCGTGGACTATGTAGCACGACAAAGCCGATCAGACTGGGTGAAAGGCACCTGATATCGTAGCGGTCACCCATCGGTAGCAGGATGTTTAGCCCTCACGCCCTTTATATATCAGCTGTCACTGTATGCCAATAGCAGGAGCTGCCCATGTAGAGAGGAGACGCCTCGGTATCCGTCTGAAGTCCATTGCAGATAAGAAAAAGTTTATCCACTTTCCCCACTGACAAATGACAGTTCTATTTATTCCTATCTCCCGCTGGCTCCACATTTGTCCCAACTTGCCCTGCAAGAGGTATCGCACAAAAAGACAAGGGCCACATCTGCCTGTCGGCTGATGCGGTCCTCTATTATCTAATGTAGTCTAAAGACTAGTTAAGCGGCCTAATCCAAATATTGCGGAAGCTGATAGGCTGGCTCTTGTCGCCGTGGGCTTGCAGGATGATCGGTCCGTCGCCATGCTTCTTCACCTGAGGCAGGCCGATATACTCGGTAGTGCCTTGGATCTCAAAGTGGTCCTCTACCAGCACGCCATTGAGCAGGACGGTGATATAGGGCTTGTAGAGATAGGTCCCGTCTGCCTTAAAGATAGGCGCCGTGTAGATAATATCGTAGACATTCCACTCACCGGGCTTGCGCATGGGGTTGACGAGAGGACGCCCCTGCTTGTACATGGATCCTACCATGCCATTGCTGTACGTCACATTTTTGTAGTTATCAAGTACTTGAAGCTCATAGAGACCCTGGAAGAAGATACCACTGTTGCCTCGGCTCTGGCTAGAGCCCTCGATACCCTTGGGCACACACCACTCTATATGGAGCTGGCAGGAACCAAATTTGTCGCGGGTCTGAATGTCACCCTTTGACTTGTCCACCGTCACAACGCCGTCCTTGACCTGCCACTCTGCAGGGCCGCCTGTCTTACTGCTCTGCCACTTGGAGAGGTCCTTGCCGTCAAAGAGGACAATCGCGTCACTTGGGGCCGACTGTGTACACTGGTCACCAGGGGTAACTACAGGAGGCTGCGGCTCCCAAAACTCTGTCATCTTGTGAGTCATGGGCTCAGGCTCCGGATATTGCTTGGCTTCCTGAGCAAAAACTGTAGTAGTTGCTGCAGCAGCCAAGGCAAAAGTAATGATTGATTTGTAGTACATATTTATTGGTATTTTGATAAAAAACATTTGCTCTTTTATATATTACAAAATTACTCCATTTCAAAAGAGCGGCCAAGGATGTCTGGAAAAAAAATATTACCTTTGCACAAACATGTCTGGACTGCCATGACAGGGCTTTCCTCTCCTCAAACTTCTTTAATCCAAAAGATATCACACTGTATGACTTTAGCTAAATTTATTCTCTCCCTATTCGTACCCTCATGCGCTCTGATACCCATTCAGGCAACAGCTGACATCCATCACATCAATTATGATCAGGTCAACAAGCAGGCCCAGCAAGAGTATCTCCAGCCTATACGGCCGGGAAGCGATGGGCGCAATCCCTACTGGAACGGCTTTGCCCACAAGTTCACCTACGCGCCCGCCTTTGATTTCAAGCCCGTCAAAGGAGCAAAGGCGTACCAATTTGTCATCGAGCAAGTCGACGGACAGGGCACGGACAAGTTGTCCTACCGCACCGACAAACCGACGGCAGACTTGTCTCCTGTGTGGGACAAGGTGCCTGTAGCCAAGGTCAGGGTGAGCGTTTTTGCTATCGACCGCAAAGGTAGAGTCATGCCCGATACCGTGGGACAACGTACTTTCTGGCGCGATTATCCCTTCCACGGACGTTACCAGCAGGCTCCCCGCCCCTACCTCGAAGCGGCCAAGAAGGCTATGCTCTATATCCACAACCTCAAGGCCATCCACCATTGGCGAGACCACGCAGAGCCGGATATGTCGTACAAGTACAACACCTATGCCTGCAAGATGATGAGCGCCACTATACAAAATGAGTGTCTGGTGGCCCAGTACTTCCCAGCGCTCAAGGAAGATGCCCTGCTGATGGCACGCCATGTGGCTCAGTTTCTCATGACTCTCAGCCACCCAAAAGGCCACGTGCTCGCATACTTTCCACCGACCTACTATCAGGAATTGATAACCTCAGGCAAAGCAGGCAATAAGGGCAAGACCATCACTGTCGAGGCGGCCAAGGTGGGCAATGCCATGCTCACCCTCTACGATGCCACCCACGACAAGCAGTATCTTGAGTTCGCCCTCGGCATTGCCAACACCTATGTCCGTCTCCAGCGTCCCGACGGGTCCCTTCCCATCAAGGTCGACTATACTACGGGAGAGCCCGTCAACGACCGATGCGCCATGCTGCATACGCTGACTCAGTACTGGCGACGCCTCGGCCAGCAATATCACCAAATCCAATATTCGGGGGCGCTCCGCAAAGCCGAGCAGTGGATGCAGGATGTGGCCTTAAGGAGCTTTGATATGACCGGACAGTTTGAGGACGTCAGTGTGCTCCACATCCAGCCTTATCAAAACCTGACCAATTGTACGGCCGCCCCCTACGCCTCCTATCTCTACACTAAGGACCATCCGACTCCGCAGGAGATACAAGATGCCGACGACTTGATGCGTCTCAGCGAAGACCAATTTGTCCACTGGGACATTGCTCCCGATGCCGATGGCCTAAGACGGGAAAACGCGCCATGCGTCCACGAGCAATACAAATACGAAGTGCCTGTCGACAATAGCGCCTGCAATGTAGCTAACGGTTACCTAGACAAGTATCATCTCACAGGCGACACACTCGCTCTGGCCAAGGCTGTGGCCCTCACCAACCAGATTGTCGTCATGCAAAATCCGCTTAACGGCCAAATACCCACCACATGGAAATATAGCCGTAAGCCGGAGCATGAGCCCACTTGGTGGCTTAACTGCTGCGTGGCGTCCATTAAGATGCTCCTGCGCATGGATAAGGAGCGCTGAGCCCCAGTATTTTTTTAGGGAATCCTTTCTGTTTCTTTTAAAAAATTTGTCAACAAGAGCGAGATGAGGTCTTATTGATCTTTCATCCGAGAGCTGGTCGGCTGCGAGCCTAAGGTTCAGGAGAGATTGGCTTTGACCTAAGGCTTCACTTATTGATCGCGCCGCAATGAGGGCAACGGCCGAGATGACGCATCGGCTTGCCGCACTGACCACAGACGTATTTGGCCACATACCGCTTACGATAGAGCCGGATAGCCAGTATACAGTATACGATGAGCAGCGGATATCCTATATATATCTGCACCGTGAGACTGAAGATCAGGTAGACGACAAACCATATACACCCCAGGCCCAGCAAGTAGGTGATGCCGTCGCTCCGGCTAAGCTGTACGCGTACATCATCCACGACAGCGATAAAGGTAATCAACAACAGCCAAACACTTGCTATAAAGGTTGCAGGCAACAATGGCAGACTAAGCGGATTGAGCGTAGGATGGTAATAGTAGTCAATCCACAGATCAGGAGCAAAGACTTGCATCGTGCCATAGAGCGTCGCGCTTGCTGCCGTGACAAGGCAGAAGAGTGTCGGGTAAAAGGAGTCAATATCGTTGAAATGTACCAGCGGCACCTGCTTGCGCCTCATCAGTCGATAGAGATAGCTCAGGGCTGCGAGGCCCAGAATGATACAAAAAACTATTGTACGCCGACTCGTAAAGAGATGAATGAACTGTGAGATGGGATCGCACGGTACTACGCCCTTGAGCAATTCGTCCTCACTAATCCAGCCCATAGTCTCTTGATCGCGGGCCACCTTGATATAGTAGCGCTTGTAGAGAGAGTTCCGACTGACAGGGGCAATGTCAGCTACAACTATCTGATCGCTGTGATAGACTGCGCAACTGTCAGTCCGTTCCAGCCCATCAGCTAGCCCCGAAAAGGTGGAGAGTAGCTCAAGACTGTCCGCGACGACCTGAAAATTGTAATTGACTGTATAGTGATGAGTTATGGCAAAGTTGATAGAGTCCCGCTGCGTCTCCGTCAGGTCCCAATCGGTACGAAGCTGGGGCTTATAATGACTGCACCCGCTCAACACAGTTATCCATAAGAGCATTGCAGACAAGTGGAGAAGATTGGAATGATTAAGACCCATGACTTTGCGATTGAGATTGAGAATACGGCGCATGGACAAGCATCTGGCAATTACGGCAGTCAAATTCAAGAGGAAACTTACGCCCATCTGGCAAGGCCAGTTGCAGAGGCCCGACAAGACGGTGCGCACGCGAAGGGCTTCTCTTAAAGCAGGCATTGAGAGCAAAGCGGATGCAGTGCTTACAAGTCATAAGTATTGCGTCTGAAGGCGGCTCCAATTCATAGGCAGGACTGACCTCAGTGGCCCCATGCTCGAGATAGAAATCCCGGGCCATCATGTTGGCCACATTAGCCCTATAGTCAACTCGCACATTAGGGTAACTGACCTTCTTGCGAGGGGGAAGTGTTGGCTGGGTGGCCGTATGATGGCGACTAAGTAATGCCTCGACCGCCTGTCTGCGCCATTGGCTGAGCACTGAGGCCGGCAAAAATAGGTGGGCCGTCTTACTTGTATCTACATGAATAGCACGCAGGGGAGTTCCCCCAAGTTTGCTTAACTCCCGAGCCTGACGCTCTCCCTGTCCGGAGCGCGCCTCTTGATGATCCAAGGTATAATCCTGACTGACTGTGGCGCCTGTCTCATCCGACATCGTCAGCCGATATCCCTCCGTAGTGGGCTGCAGTATGACATCGACAGCTAGTGTCCGGGGAGGTTGCGGCTGCATCACCTGATGCTCAAAAAGTGCGTCATGATTGCGATACAGAAGCGTCTGAGGGCTAAGCCCCGGCTGACGAGTCGCCGGATAGAGCAAATTGGCCTCGGCTCGATTGACACGAAAGCCATGCAACTTATGCTGGACATCAAAATAGCACAGCCCGTCTCCACTATGGAATGTTGTAAGTCCGCTCACGCGTATAGTGTATCCACGGTTTTCCTTGACTTCGCCTACCGGTTCACCGACAGACTTGGGCGTATCGGGTGACCAAACATCAGCCTTGCGTCCGTGGAGAAAATAGTCCGTAAAGCGTCTGTTAAAACTCTTGAGGGGGTCAGGCTTAAAGAGTGTCTCACAGTGCCCGTAAGAAGCTCTGCGGTACTCTGGTCGCCGTTGCAGGATACTGTCAAGCGTCTGACGGTAATATGCAGTGATATTGCGCACATAGTCGATATCCTTGAGCCGACCCTCAATCTTGAAACTACTGACCCCAGCGTCCATAAGTTGCTCCAAGTCATGACTGCGATTGAGATCGCGCATAGAGAGCAGGTGTTTATCACGTACCACCACGCGTTCTTCCCCATCAATAAGGTCAAAGGCCAGCCTGCAAAACTGAGCGCACTCTCCTCTGTTGGCACTTCGGGAAAAACAGTATTGGGATGCGTAGCATCGTCCGCTCAAGCTCACGCACAACGCTCCGTGGACAAAGACCTCGAGTTCCATCTTGGGCACTGCTTGATGGATCTTGTGGATCTCGTCAAGGCTAAGTTCGCGCGCCAGAATTGCCCGGCTATATCCCAAGTCATAGAGCATCTGCACCTGTTGGGGAGTACGGTTGTCCATCTGCGTGCTGGCATTAAGCGGTATCGGGAGGTGCATCTGCCACAAGGACATATCCTGAGCGATAAAGGCATCTACTCCTATCTCAGCGAGCTGCAGCGCCATTTGGCGCACCTTCTCGAGTTCCGAATCATAAAGTATCGTGTTGAGCGTGACGTATACTTTGACCCCAAAGGGGCGCGCATACTCCACCAACCGGAGTATACCATCAAGAGTGTTGCCCGCCTGTGCCCTGGCTCCAAAGGCAGGAGCGCCAATATAGACTGCATCAGCGCCAGCGTCAATAGCAGCAATGCCTATGTCAGCTGTGCGAGCCGGAGAGAGAAGCTCCACAGGCCTTGACGACGAAGCGACTGTACTTTTGTCCATATTAATCAGAATCTAGCTGCGTCATTGACGTAGTTTTCCAGCCAATTGGTATAAAAACGAATGCCTGCTTCTCGCCACGAATAGTTGATACTCTGCTCCGGATCGTCATTTTCGTAGTAGTTGAAGGGCAAGTGAATGGGCAGATTCTTCTCCAGATCGCGGTGATATTCAAAGTCTATGCGCACGGGCGAATACTCGAGATGCCCTGTGACATAAAACTCAGACGTTCCGACTCGCTGTATGACTCCTGCCCCGGACAGGGGTGACATAGCCACAATCTCGAGTCTCGACTCGCGTGTCAGCTGACCAGGATCAATCTCCGTATGACGGCTCTGCGGCATCGGGAAGTAAGGCGTCAGGCCCTCAAAGAGAGGTATCGGCTTAGCCATCTGGTCAAAGATGCCAAATACCTTTTGCGGAACCGGATGCTTAACGATACCAAACTGAGCATATAGCGCCGCCTGCGAGCCCCAGCAGATGTGTATCTTGGACATCCTGGGATGTTTCTCACACCATTGGTAGACCTCCAGCATCTGGTCCCAGTAACGCACTTCTTCAAAGGGGAACTGCTCCACTGGCGCGCCCGTAATGATAAAGCCATCAAACGGGAAATCCTTCAGATCATGGAAATCGGTGTAGTATTTATCTACATATTCCTGAGGCGCATTCTTATACTTCTGCCCGCTGAGCTTGATCGGCGTCACCTGTACATCAAATCGGGAGTGAGACAAAATACGGTAGAAATCCATCTCAGCAAACTCCTTCATAGGCATCAGATTGAGAAGTCCTATCTGTAGCGGACGCACTCCTCTGGGCACCTCATCGAGTATATCAATGCCTTCCTCCTTAAGCTGATTGATGGAAGGCCATCCCTTGACTACTATGACAGACATTTCAGCAGTAAGATTACCAGATAGTCACCCGTTTGTCCTTGGGTACGTAGAGAGGATCTTTAGGCGTAATATTGAAGGCCTTATACCAGGCGTCTATATGAGGCAGTTGTCCGTCAACACGCCACTTAGCCAGCGAGTGAGGGTCACTCTTGACGCGCTTGCGAATTTCTGCGTCGCGTATTGTGCCAGCCCATACGCCGGCAAAGGCGAGGAAGAAGCGCTGCTCGGGAGTATAGCCGCTGATTCGCTTGGAGGGTTGCCCCTTGGTCGCATTTTGTAAAGCGGTGAAGGATACCTGAAGGCCTCCGTGGTCGGCAAGGTTTTCACCCAGCGTAAGCTGACCATTGGCATTGAGATCAGGGAGTACCTTTATCTTATTAAAATAGTCTACCATCACCTGCGTACGCCCCTGGAAGCGCTTAGCATCCTCCGGGGTCCACCACTCCTTCATATTGCCGTCCTTGTCGAACTTGCGGCCCTGGTCGTCAAATCCGTGGGTCATCTCATGGCCAATGACGACACCGATAGCGCCGTAATTGAAGGCATCGTCTGCCTCCATGTCAAAGAATGGGTACTGCAGGATGCCGGCCGGGAAGCAAATTTCATTGGTGGGCGGATTGTAGTAAGCGTTGACCTCGTGTGGATTCATGTACCAC
Organism: uncultured Prevotellaceae bacterium; assembly: GCA_900316315.1. Lineage (GTDB taxonomy): Bacteria > Bacteroidota > Bacteroidia > Bacteroidales > Bacteroidaceae > UBA6382. Next base: position 29,457 of record ONCK01000020.1, on the reverse strand, counting down.
TGGTCACGGTCTACGGGCTTGCCGACAGTCTTCTCAGTATAGTAATCGCTATTAAACGACATAATTGTCATTATTGTCTCAAGCAGGCTCTTGTCGGGGTCTAGCTGAAGGCCGCTGAAGTCGCGCCATTTGTTGGGATAGCCTATCTTGACATAGAAGGTGGACAGTTTTTCCAGCGCCTTAGCCTTAGTCTCATCACTCATCCAGTCCTGCGCCTTGATACGCTCTCCGAGCGCCTTTTGCAAGTTGGACACAAGCGTCTCCATGCGCTTCTTTGCAGCCTCAGGGAAATAGCGCTTGACGTATATGCGGCCGAGAGCTTCTCCCAAGAGCTCATTCTCCAGGTTGACGCCGCGCTTCCATGCCGGCTGCTCCTGCTCCGTACCACTCATGACGCGTCCGAAGAAGCCAAAGTGCAGGCCTCTCAGCTCATCGCTCAGATAGGGCAGGCTATTTACGGCGAGGCGCAGGGTCAGATAGCTCTTGAGCACTTCCAGATCCTCGTTGGCTAAGATCTCGTTGGCCTCCGAAAGTGCATCGGGCTGGCCTACATTGACATAGTCAAAGGCTGGGTACTTGTTGATACGGAAGAACTGGTCCCAATCTACTGCCTTGTAGCTGTCTTTCAGGGCCTGATAACTGATCTTCTGGTAATTGTTTTCCGGTACACGAAGTTCTACACGACTCTTGAATGACTTTGCCAGTCTCGTCTCGAGTTGCAGTACACCATTCATGCGCTTTGCTATCTGATCGGTCGTCTCTGAGGAATAAATTTTACTCAACACCTGCTGGCCAAATTCCTTGTAGGCCTTGCGTATCTTGAGCGTAGCGGTATCCGTATCGAGATAGTAGTCACGCTGTCCGAGAGTGAGGCCTCCCTGTCCGATGGACACGAGATTCATCTTGCTATCCATGGCATCAGCCTCTGTGCCGTAGGTGAAAAAGGCCGACACGCCATATCTACCCATGGCGGCAGCCGCTTGCTGTATCCCCTCTCGCGAATTTATCTGGGCAATCTTGTCTGTGTAGACGAGCAGAGGCTTGATGCCTTGAGCATTGAGCGTCTTCTGGTCTATCACCTTGTTGTACAGGAGTCCGATCTTCTGCTCCAGCGGGTCAGAGCTTTTCTTGGCGGACATCTCTTCGATGAGTTCCTTGATGCGCTTATTGTTATTGTCAATAAGCTGGTTAAACACGCCCCACCTTGACTGATCAGCCGGCATTGGATTGCGTTTGTTCCAGCCTCCGCAAGCATATTGGAAAAAGTCCGTCCCAGGCTTAGCCTTGAGGTCAAAATTAGCCGGATCTATGCCGTGCGGATGCGATGTGGTCCTGACTTTGGCCTGCGTCATGGCGCCTGAAATCATCGCGCAGGAAATCAATAATGCGATTTTCATAATATGATGTTTATTAAATTATTGTTGTTTGATCTGTTCCAGTTCTTCGGAAAGTTGTGTCCAGTTTTCCATCTCTTTATCGAGCTGTTGTGATATATTCTGATGCTTGGCCGCCAGCGTACTGTCGGCTGCGCCTTCCGGTGTAGCCATCTGGTCCTCCAGCAAGTGGAGAGCAGCCTCCAAGTCTCCGATTTGTCTCTCACTGTCAGCCACTTGGCGTTCCAGTTTCTGCATTTTGCGACGCTGCTCCTTCTGCTGTTCATAGCTCAATTTGCCTTCCGAGCTCACCTTTGCAGCAACAGGCTCCTTTGGGAGCTGGCTTGCGCGATCAAGCTCGCCGAGCGATTCGATCTTTTTCTCCTGCAGAAATTCGTAGATGCCACACAAGTGCTCTTTGATCTTTCCGCCGCCCACTTCATAGACTTTCTCTACCAGTCCGTCGAGGAAGTCTCGATCATGACTTACAATAATGGCAGTACCATCAAAGGCCTTGACAGCCTCTTTAAGCACATCCTTGGTGCGCATGTCGAGGTGGTTGGTCGGCTCATCGAGTATGAGCAGATTGATAGGCTTGAGCAGCAGCCTCTGCATGGCCAGTCGCGTACGCTCTCCGCCGGAGAGTACCTTGACCAGCTTGTCACTTGCCTCGCCACCAAACATGAAAGCGCCCAGCAGGTCCTTGATCCGAAGCCTCACGTCTCCTGTGGCGACTTGGTCTATTGTGTCGTAGACCGTAATGTCCTCGTCGAGCATCTGGGCCTCGTTTTGTGCGAAATATCCTATTTGCACATTATGTCCAATCTTGAGTGTGCCGTCCCAATGAAGTCCCGGTTGCATCTGGCCGGCCAGTTGCATGATGCACTTGACGAGTGTTGACTTGCCTTCGCCATTGCGTCCTACCAAAGCCACCTTTTCTCCACGCTTGATAGTAAGGTTGACATTGCGCACAATAGTATGGTCTCCCCATCCGGCCGCCATATCCTTGCATATCAAGGGATAATCTCCGCTGCGGAGACAAGGAGCAAACTTGAGATGCAGTCGACTGGTATCCACCTCGTCTACCTCGATAGGCACGATACGCTCGAGCTGCTTGATGCGGCTCTGCACCTGCACAGCCTTCGTCGGCTTGTAGCGGAAGCGCTCGATGAAGTCCTTGATGTCGGCAATCTCCTTCTGCTGGTTTTCGTAGGCTCTCAACTGCTGCTCACGCCGCTCCGCGCGCAGCTTCACATACTCGTTGTACTTAGCGTGGTAGTCTATGAGCTTGCCGCAGTTGATCTCCAGTGTGCGGTCCGTCGTATGATTGATAAATGTGCGGTCGTGACTGACAAGTACCAGAGCGCATGGGCTTGACTTGAGATAGTCCTCAAGCCACTCGATACTCCAGATATCCAGATGATTGGTCGGCTCATCGAGCAGGAGAATGTCGGGGTGTCTCAAGAGCAGCTTAGCCAGCTCGACGCGCATACGCCATCCGCCGCTCAGCTCGCTTGTCTGACGGTCCAGTTCCTCGCGCTCAAAGCCAAGTCCGGTCAGTGTACGTTCCAGTTCAGCCTCATAGTGTCCGCCGCCCATCATATTGACATGCTCCGTCAACGTAGCCAGGCGCAGAGTCAGTTGGCCGTAATCCTCGCTTTCGTAGTCAGTGCGTTCAGCCAGCGCCATGCCGATACGGTCAATTTCCTCCTGTTGCCGTTTGATGTCTTCAAAGGCCAGAGCAGCCTCCTCCCTCACGGTACGGCCGTCCACCAGTTTCATCACCTGCGGCAAATAGCCTATTGTCTGTCCAGTCGGAATACTTACCGTACCCGTGGTTGGTCGTTGTTGTCCAGAGAGTATCTTGAGAAGCGTAGACTTACCCGCGCCGTTTTTTCCCACGAGGCATACCCGCTCCTTATCATTTACCACAAAGGAGACGTCGCTAAAAAGTGGCTTAACCCCAAAGGCGACGCTTAAGTTGTTGACCGATATCACTTCACTAGTATCTTTTGAAATGCAAATTTACGAATAAGCGAGAGGAAAGGGGGAAAAAGAAAATGAAATTTGCTTTTTGCCCCTCTCCCGAGCGAAAGTAAATTATCCAAATTTACGAATAAGCGAGAGGAAAGGGGGAAAAAGAAAATGAAATTTGCTTTTTTCCCCTCTCCCGAGCGAAAGTAAATTATCCAATTTTACAAATAAGCGAGGGGAAAGGGGGGAAAAAGAAAATGAAATTTGCTTTTTTCCCCTCTCCCGAGCGAAAGTAAATTATCCAATTTTACAAATAAGCGAGGGGAATAAGGAAAACATTCCTTTTCCTCCTAGACTGGAGCGAAATCTCTGGTTTTACCGATAACCGAGAGAAGAATATTTTCCCGAACTAAAAATTAGCTTGAATGCGGCACAAACAATATGGGGAAAACTGGGGAATCCTAAAGCAATGGATGGGCATTTGGAGCTATCGTGAAGGTCCTATTTACAAGCTGTCGCCACCCAGGGAAGACAAGGTCGGGCCTAGTTTAAATAGGAAGCGGTCTCGTCATGAGAGCATCGCAATCTGGTCTGAGTAGCATCAGGATAACTGGCTCTCGACGGGGCGAAGGTTGTACCCCTCGGGAGCAAGCTATTCCGTCTCCTTCTTGTCATCGTCAGACAATACCTTCTGTATGCTCTTGTCTACCTCGTAGAGCTTATCTTTGCATTGCTTGAGTATTTTCTTCGCCTCCTTGAGCTTGTCGGCTAGGGTATCGATATCCACCTCCTGGCCTTCTATCTCTTCGACTATCTCATTGAGACGCTTTACGGCGTCACTGTATTTCAATTCTGTCTTTTTCATATTGTCTAGTCTATCGTACTGGTTACTTCTCCCTTGGCCAAACGGGTTGTAATATGGTCTCCGCGCCTCAGCAGAGCTATATCTCTCACCGCCTTGCCGTCCTTGAGCGTGATACTGTAGCCGAGTCTCAGGATATGTTCAGGATCGGCGGCCTTGACAGCGGTCTCGAGCGCCTGGAGATGATGTTTCTGCTCTGATACACCTCGTGCAGCAGCCGACTTGAGGCGTTGCCATAGCTGTCCAAAGGCAAGCCGGGCAATCTCAGTCTGATGAGAAGCTGCCTGACTGAGCCGATGATCCAACTGGTCAAGGTTCATGAGCCGTTGAGGCAGCAAGGTCTTGCCAATCATCTCGACGTGCATCATGAGGCGCCCTATCTGATTGGTTTCTGTCTCCAAGGCTGATCTGCACGCCTCTGTAAGCCTTTCTTCCAAAGATTCCAGCTGGGTAGCCAAGACCGTCATCTGCTCGATGAGATAGTCGGCCACTGCTGTCGGTGTCTTGAGATGATGATAAGCCACCAAGTCCAGTACAGAGAGGTCGCGTTCATGGCCGATACCTGTAAGTATGGGCAAGGGAAACTGTGCCACATTGTTGGCCAATGGATAGGTGTCAAATCCGCTCAGATCGCTTACTGCGCCTCCGCCTCGGATGATGACCACGACATCCCACTGATCCACTTGTCCCGCGATACGGTCTAGTGCAGCGATGATGCTGGATTCGGTTGCCCCGCCCTGCATAGTGGCTGCAAAGAGCTGATGGGTAAAGCGGAAGCCTTGGGCATTGGTGTCGAGCTGCCGGCAGAAGTCCTCGTAGCCCGCTGCTGTCGGAGAAGAGATGACAGCTATGCGCTGTGCCGGCTGGGGAAATGTAAGTTCCTGATTCATCTCCGCGACACCTTCCTTCTGCAGTCGTTCCATGATTTCCCGACGCCGCCGGGCTATACTGCCTAGCGTGTAGGTCGGGTCTATGTCTTCGACAATCAAGGAGTAGCCATACAACTCGCTAAAGGAGACCCGGACTTGCAGGAGCACATTCAAGCCCGCACAGAGTGGCTGCCCCGTGATACTCTCAAAGTTCATCTTGAGCAGAGGGTAAACATATCGCATGATGACTCCGCGTGCTTTAGCCTTAAGCAAGCCATTCTGCTCATCCTTCTCGACCAGCTCGATGAAGCAATGGCCTTTTTGCGAGACACGTATCTCGCTCAATTCGGCTCTCACCCAGTAGGCATCCGTCAAAGTGCCCTGGATGAGTTCGGCCACCAGTTGATTGAGTTCGTAGAGCGTAAGTACTTCCATCAGTGTCTCGGCTTGTGTAGAGCAAAAGTAATCAAAGTGGCTGAAATATCCGCAGCAGACTATAATTAAAAAGGCTATGTAACAAAAAATCCCGCAAGTCTTGCGACCTACGAGATTCTTCCCCTCAAAAAAAGTGGTACCTCTTGGAGTTGAACCAAGGACACACGGATTTTCAGTCCGATGCTCTACCAGCTGAGCTAAGGCACCATTGCTGTTTGCGGGTGCAAAATTAGTAAATTTTCCAATACTAACAAGTTTTCTCTGGATTTTTCTTCAATATAATTCGTATTTCCAAAAAAAAGAGTACCTTTGCACCGCTTTCGGAAAGTAGCGCAGTTGGTAGCGCACTACGTTCGGGACGTAGGGGTCGGGCGTTCGAATCGCCTCTTTCCGACCTAAGGTGGCAACAGAGTCTTACCTGTTGTCACCTTTTTTTGATTCATCCAAGCTCGCCCTTGAGATAGCGGCGAGATTTTAGTACTTTTGTCCCGATTAATCTTGAGATATGACTGATCAACGCTTTGCTCAATCCCTGCTCGACTGGTATGCTTCCCACAAGCGCCAATTGCCTTGGCGCGACATCGATGACCCTTATCAGATATGGTTGTCGGAGATTATCCTACAGCAGACGCGCATCGAGCAAGGCCGCGACTACTGGCTAAAATTTGTCAGACGATTTCCCGACGTAGCGTCTCTGGCAGCTGCAAGCGAGGATGAGGTCATGCAACTCTGGCAGGGACTTGGCTACTATAGCCGTGCAAGGCATCTGCATGAAGCTGCCAGACAGATTGTCAGCATGGGCGAGTTTCCCAAGACCTACGAAAGCGTTCGCTCTCTCCAGGGAGTGGGCGACTACACAGCTGCTGCTATATGCAGCATGGCCTACGGTATGCCCTATGCCGCACTCGACGGCAATGCCTTCAGAGTGCTGGGGCGTGTATACCGGATGAGTGAGGCCATGGATACATCTGCGGGCCACAAGGCCTATGCCAAACTGATGGACAGTCTGCTCGACCGATCCCATCCCGCCGACTTCAACCAAGCTGTCATGGACCTCGGCGCCACCGTCTGTACGCCGCGCAGTCCGCATTGCACGCAGTGTCCGCTGAAAGAGATGTGTCTCGCCCATAGCGAGAGCCAGGAAGAGCAATATCCTAAACGAAACAAGCGTACGCCTATCAAGGACCGCTACTTATCTTACTTCTTTATCATCTGCCGCGGGCAAATGATGGTACACCGCCGTCCGGCAGGTGACATCTGGCAAGGGCTCTATGAACCGATGCTCATAGAGACTCCTGGCCCTGACACGAGTCAAGCCTTGTCACATCCTAGAATAAATCGTCTACTACAGATAAATGGAGCAAGCATCCGGCCACTGGCTGCAGGCCTGCGTCACATACTGACCCACCGCATCCTGCATGCAGACTTCTACTTGATACACCTGCCAAGTGATCAGTACAAGACAGTCTCAGATCAGGCTACAGGCTACATCTGGGTACCTGCAGACCAGTTGGGGCGCTATGCGTTTCCAGTTCTCATCTCAAAGGTACTTAAGCAACATCTTTCAACTATATTTACTGACTATCCCCTACACGGACGCTAACCGCCGGACAGACCTTAGCCCGGTAAAAAAAATCAACAGAGCGCAGAAAATCCCCTGCTGTCTGCTGAATGTCGCCAGTATCTTATCTGTTGTCTTCTCCATCGGTCTGCGCCCACATATCCATAACAGTGATGCTCTGAGCAGCCAGCTACGACAAGCTTGGCGGCCAAAACTGCGGCTATACACCTCGCAGGCCTCTTTCACCGACAGTCTCTCCTGTCGACATCGTCTTTGAACGGTATCGCTTTCGCTCTACTGCCTTCTTCTCCGGAAGTCCTTACGTAAAAATCAGCTCAAATATTATAAGGGGAGTCGGTCTTATCAAGCGTTCAGTGGAACAAATATTTTTCATAATAAAAAATTGAGTAGAAATCTTCTCCTTGTTCTCAGACACAAAGGGATGAAAAGCCCCTCAAATCATCCATATAACTCACTGAAATCCAATGAATTAAAATTTGCGTTTAACATTCTCATAACTAACTGGCTAACAGGCGAAAACAACTCGCCTTCTAGTTTAAACTAAGTCCGACCTAGTTTAAACTACATCCGACCTTGTAGCGCTTACAAGTCAACTTGTCATGACTACATCGGCATCTATTTGAGGCATATCTCGAAAATAATAAGCTCTTTTTCGCTTGGAGAGCATTAGACGAGGAAGGCCGTATACGGACGATGCCTGTCCTCGCGTAGGATATTGGTAAAGCACGCCACAAAAGAGGCTGAGTGACGAGCACGGACTGGGGTAGCACAACAGAGTTGAGAAAAAAGAGTTGAGTTTGTCCAGTCTGATAATGGCTGCATTACAGGGGGGGGTGATGACAGGATTTCCGTTCTATCCGTGTAAAGCACTGTGCCTCAGATGCCGTGGCAAGGCCTTTCTGTACAAGGCTAAGGTGCTTCCAAGAGTGTCTGAGAGGCGCCGCGGAGATACAAAGTCTTACCTTCCTAATCGGCTGAGCGATACGCCCGTCTCCGCTGATACGCTATTGGACCCAAGCCGCTCTCTTGCGAAAGTCAGACGAGTATAAAAAATACAAGGCCGAAGTTGGCATCTACCAGCTACGGCCTTATACCTGATATATAAGCAACGAGCTACTCTGACTGACTGCCTTGACTTTGATTGTCTCCGGTCCCCATGATACTATTCCAGATCATATTGCCAAAATTCTTGATTATACCGGGCACTAGGTCATTGATATCATCTTGCTGCTCCTTGACCCACTGCATCATGACGCCTTTGACATCGTCCTTGCTGATGAGGCAAAATACGTGACCGGCGATGCCGAAGGTTACGATATGGTCTCTATCATCGTAGGTGATACGACCGACCGAACATATCAGATAATTTTTGACATGGAGCTTGAGTCCGACGACCTCCTGGACGAAATTACTGGAGAACCTGGCACCCAGATTGACCCAGCTATTACCCTGGCCAAGCGAATCGGAAACTTCCTCTATCGCAGTATTGACAATATGACTGACAGTCTGCTCATGCTGCCGTTTGCCAGGATTGGTAGCAAAGAGTACGACAAGAAGGACAGCCAACAAGCTGATCACCAATTTGCTGCGTTTACGGAAGCCCGCCTTTACCGGCAAAACAGCCGTCTGACTGATGGGTGAACATGTCGTACCAGCAATGCCGTTGGAGACCGAAGCCGAGGCTGTCCCACGGGCAGTCAGCGGATGACCGCACTGTGGGCACACTTTGGCATCAGGAGGCAGTATCGCGCCGCACTCCGGGCAATGCGTGATTTCATATCCGCAATGGGGACAGCGAGGTGCTGTATCGGAGATTTGGCCTCCGCATTCAGGACATGTAGTAAGCATGATACATATATATTATAGGATTCGAAGAAACTGTTTCCCTGCCTTGCCGGCCTCAGTCGTCCGCCTGATGTGACAGAAAGATTAAGCAAGGGCCGCCAACGCCTCTGCGCTGACAGCCCCCGCCTATATTTATTATCAATTACTTGTTGTCCTTGATTGTCTTCTGTACAAGCTCGGGCACATTGGTTGTGATATAGTCAGCCCCGCGCTTGACATAGTACTCGATGACCTGCGGATCATCCACGGTCCAGACATTGATCTTCATGCCCAGTTTATGAAACTCATCAAACCACTCAGGATGCTTCTGCATAAAGACCTTCTGTTCATAGTCAGGGCCAGCGCATCCGATAGCCTTGAGCTCCTGAGGACTCTTGTCGCCATTAAGATAGTATACTTCAGTTCCCTTTGGAGCCTTCTTGATAAGTTGAAGCGTAGCGTCGTAGGAGAAAGCGATATAAGTCACCTTTTGTTCCATCTTGGCCTTCTTGACCAGCTTGAGCGTGCCGTCGATGCAAGCCGTAAGGCGAGCGGGATCCTTGTGTGTCTTAATCTCGATAATGAGCTGACCAGGCTGCTTCTTGGCGACCTTGAGGTACTGCTTGAGTGTCGGCATGTGCTCGCCGTTGTCGAGGATCACGGCCTTGCACTCCTTGGCTGTTGACTTCTGAATCTCTACGCCCTTGAACTTACGGTCGTGGTTGACAAAGATAGTGCCGTCTGTACTGATCCAGACATCACACTCCGAGCCATAGCAACCTATCTGATTGGCCTTGCGAAGTGACGTAAGACTGTTTTGTGCCGATCCGGCAGTCTTCCAATACCCTCTGTGGGCGATAACCTCTGTGTCGGCCATAGCGGCAACACTCATCAGCATAGCTGTTGCCAGCAATAATGATCTTAGTTTCATAATGTGCCTATTTAGTTTAAGTTATTTATATTACAAATACAAAGATACTAAAAAGAGGGGAAACATGCCTCCTCTACTCTTTTTTTTTACTGCTGTCTTGACTGTTTTTTCGCCCGGCATTTTTTCTCGCATGCACTTCAAATTATATCTGTTGCAAGACGGGTATTGGCCTTCTCTGGCATGCTTCTACGATAGGATATAACAAAAGAGTGAGCTCCCGGAAGCGGATCTTTCTTTTCATTTTCTTACAAAAAGAAATTGTCTGCGCCTCTACCAAACAATGATTCAGACGATTTGCCCTGCAATGGCTGCTCCGTCAAGATTAGGCACAGATTTTGCTTAACCCTTAGTTGAGATAAGACAAAGATTAAAGGATCTGAAGAAATGCGAAAGATACAACAAGCGCCCGTGGTGGTGATGGATTTCTCCAGAGTCTACGAGCTGGAGAAATTTGCCGACAATCCCGATTTCATTCATCTCGATTGTACAGATGTCCATGGATCAGAATGTATCCTCAGCCAGGATGCCGAACAGGAAATCCGCCGTCGTATCAGCCCCTATGACGCACGTGGCATTCACTTCATTGACTCGGGCGACTATCACTATATGACCCGGTTGTGGACCGACAAGATTCAGACCCCCTTTACCCTCCTACTCGTCGACCATCATACCGACATGCAGCCCTCTCAGGTACCTGGAATTGTCACTTGTGGCAACTGGGTGAACAGCGTCATTGACCACAATCCCTATCTCCGCAAAGTAATTCTCCTCGGAATGCCCGAAGATGCGCTCGCCCAGATTCCGCCGTCTTACCGTAACAGAGTGGAGTATATCAGCAAGCAGCAGTTCAGCGACATTCTGCGGGGCAAGCTCCGCCTGCAGACGACCGGCGCCATCTACCTCTCTATCGACAAGGACGTCCTCAGTCGCCAGTACGTTATCACCAATTGGGACCAAGGCGACATTACCCTCGAGGAGTCGCTGCAGTTCGTATCGCTGCTCCTCGACAACGAGCATCTGCTGGGCATCGACGTCTGCGGTGAATTTCCTATTATGAAGAGCCTCTTTGACGAGAAGCGGGCGACCGATATGGACAGTCTGGCCAACGAAGTCATCCTCGACACGGTAGAGGAGCACGTCCAAACTCAGCAAGTGCCACTTTAGCCAGAAAGCTGTCTGTTCAATAATGACGGTTTTCGTACAGAGAGAAAAGAATGTGATAATACTGATTTCTACATATTAAGGTCGCATGTGAGGCTTTTTTGTCATGCTTGACATGCAATCAGAAGGCATTTTAGCCCTACGCCACCATTGCAAATGATGTCATATGGGCTAAAAGCGTCTTTTAGACGACATCACTTTGGAAATATTGGGGAATTTGATTACTTTTGTCACAAAATAAGAAATAGACATGTACACTCTTCAAGTATTTTACCGCCTGTGCTATCGATATGATGCGCGCCGAATGGGTTTCACGCCCCAAGGGGCTCGGTAAAATATTTCTCTTTCACACGTACACAGGAGTGTTCGTTTTCCTCTCACGCCGTCATCGGCAGAGGAAGTCCTATCACAACATCATATTAACCAATAGTCTATCTCTTCGGGCCCAGTCAGGCCCTTCTAACTATCCCCTTCAATTTCGGAAATGAAAGTATTGAAATTTGGCGGAACATCTGTGGGTTCCGTAGACAGCATTCTCAATCTCAAACATATCGTCGAGAGTCAAGACTCTCAAGTCGTAGTCGTAGTAAGTGCCTTGGGCGGCATTACAGACAAGCTCATCAGTACCTCCAAACTCGCCCTGAAAGGTGACGAGTCCTACAAGGACGAATACTACGCCATAGTCAAGCGCCATCAGGATATGGTGGACGCTATCATCACAGACGCCGCAAGGCGTAAGGCGCTGCTCGCTCAGCTCGACGAGCTCTTTGAAGAGCTGCGCTCCATCCTCTATGGCATTTACCTGATACACGACTTGAGCGCCAAGACTTATGCTGCCATCGTAAGCTATGGCGAGAGGCTAAGCAGCCCTATCGTAGCCACCTTGATCGATGGCGCCCAGTGGAAGGATAGTCGACAGTTTATCAAGACCAAGTTTAAGCACGACAGACACTATCTGGATACCGAGCTCACCTACAAGTTGGTTAAGCAGGCCTTTAATCCGCTGCCCAAGGTGACGGTTGTGCCCGGATTTATCAGTACTGATCGCATGTCGGGCGAAGTCACCAATCTCGGACGCGGAGGCAGTGACTACACGGCCTCTATCATTGCAGCGGCTCTAGGAGCTGACGTATTGGAGATCTGGACCGACGTAGACGGATTCATGACTGCAGACCCGAGGGTCATACCTAACGCTTATACCATCGAGGAACTGAGCTACGTGGAGGCCATGGAGCTTTGCAACTTCGGAGCCAAGGTCATCTATCCCCCGACCATTTACCCCGTGTGCATTAAGAATATTCCCATCAAGGTTAAAAATACCTTTAACCCCAAGAATCCCGGCACCATTATAAAGAATAAGATTGACACTGACCGCAAGCCTATCAAGGGTATCAGTTCTATCAACGATACAGCACTGATCACGGTCTCCGGTCTCTCAATGGTCGGCGTCATAGGCGTTAACCGACGCATCTTTACGGCGCTGGCTGAACACGGCATCTCAGTTTTCCTGGTCAGCCAGGCTTCTTCGGAAAGTTCCACCTCAATCGGTGTCAAAGACAGTGACGCTGAGCAGGCTGTCAAAGTGCTTGACGATGAATTTAACAAGGAGATAGAGACGGGCGCCATGTTTCCTATGCACCTCGAGCGCGGACTGAGTACCATCGCCATCGTAGGTGAGAATATGAAGCACACACCCGGTATTGCCGGAAAGCTCTTTGGCTCTCTCGGCCGCAGTGGCATCAGCGTCATTGCCTGTGCCCAAGGCGCCAGCGAGACCAACATTTCATTCGTCGTCAACAGTTCGCTTCTGCGCAAGTCACTCAATGTGCTGCATGACTCCTTCTTCCTCTCCGAATACAAGGTTCTCAACCTCTTCATCTGTGGTGTGGGCACCGTGGGCGGACAGCTCATCGACCAGATCAGCACCCAGTATGAGACTCTCAAAAAGACGCGGCGACTCAAGCTCAATGTCGTCGGCATAGCCAACAGTCATGGCGCGCTCTTCAATCGTGATGGCCTCAACCTCAATACCTATCGCGAAGACCTCAAGACTGCACCTGCCAGTGACGTGACCAAGCTAAGAGACGAGGTAATCGGGATGAATATTTTCAATAGTGTATTTGTAGACTGTACGGCCAGCAAAGACGTGGCAGGCATCTACCAAGACCTACTCGAGCGTAACATCTCCGTAGTAGCCGCCAACAAGATAGCAGCCTCCTCAGACTACGACAGCTATCTTAAGCTCAAGCAGACTGCACTCAAGCGAGGGGTCAAGTTCCTCTTTGAGACCAACGTCGGCGCCGGGCTCCCCATCATAGGTACCATCAACGACCTGCTCAACTCGGGCGACAAGATACTCAGGATTGAGGCTGTACTGAGCGGCACTCTGAATTTCATATTCAATGAGCTGTCTGCTGACGTCCCCTTCTCAGAGACTATCCGCAGGGCCAAGGAGCAAGGATATAGCGAGCCGGACCCACGCATCGACCTGAGTGGTAAGGATGTCATCCGCAAACTTGTCATCCTCACCCGCGAAGCCGGATACAAGCTGGAGCAGGAAGATGTAGAAAAGCACCTTTTCGTTCCAGACAACATCCTGTCTGGCAGCCTCGATGAGTTTTGGGTCAAAGTCAAGACTCTTGATGCTGACTTTGAGCAGCGTCGCCAGATCCTCGAGCGTGAGCACAAGCGCTGGCGCTTCGTGGCCAGCATGGATCACGGCAAGGCCAAGGTCGCGCTGGAGGCAGTGGGGCCTCAGCACCCCTTCTATAATCTTGAAGGCAGTAACAATATTATCCTCCTTACCACCGAGCGCTATCGGGAATATCCGATGCAGATCCAAGGCTACGGCGCCGGTGCAAGCGTGACAGCTGCAGGTGTATTTGCTAACGTCATGTCTATCGCAAATATCTAGAACTATGAAGCATCTGATTATCCTCGGAGACGGCATGGCCGACCATCCTGTCGCCAGACTTGGCGGAAAGACTCTATTGCAGTACGCCTCTACTCCTCATATGGACCAACTTGCACGCCTCGGACGCGGAGGCAGACTGATGACTATCCCTGAAGGATTTCATCCAGGCAGCGAGGTAGCCAACTCAGTCATACTCGGATATGACCAGCATGAGGTCTATGAAGGCCGCGGTCCCCTCGAAGCCGCCAGCATCGGCTACGACATGCAGCAGGACGACATGGCCATGAGATGCAATCTCATCTGCATACAAGACGGCAAGATCAAAAATCATCATGGCGGCCACCTGACGACTCAGCAAGGCGACCTGCTCATCCAGTATCTCGAGCAGCACCTCGGCAACGAGCGTGTCAAATTTATTTCAGGCATCCAGTACCGTCACCTTCTGATTATCAAGGGAGGCAACAAGCATATCGTCTGCGCGCCTCCCCATGACCATCCCAATGAGCCGTGGGCTGAACTGATGGTTAAGCCGGAAGAAGGCTTGCAAGACGCTGATGAGCCCGGTCGAATGTCGGCGCAAGCCACCGCCGACCTGCTCAATCATCTCATTCTCCAATCTCAGCAGTTGCTCGCTAAGCATCCATTTAATAAACAACGGGCTGCAGAAGGCCTGGACTTGGCCAATACCATATGGCCTTGGAGTCCTGGCTACCGCCCCCATATGCAGACTCTTGAGGAGCTCTATCCCGATCAGATCAAGCAGGGAGCTGTGATTTCTGCAGTGGACCTCATCAGAGGTATCGGGAAGTATGCGGGCCTGAGAAACATCATTGTACCCGGTGCAACCGGACTTGCCGATACCAATTACGAAGGCAAGACGCAGGCTGCACTCGACGCGCTCAAGACAGACGACTTCGTATTTCTCCACATCGAGGCCAGCGATGAAGCCGGTCACGATGGTGATGTACAGCTCAAGCTCCGGACCATTGAGAATCTCGACCAGCGCGTCGTAGGTCCCATCTTTGACTATATCAGCCACCATCAGGAAGATCCGGTATGCGTAGCTCTGCTTCCCGATCACCCGACCCCTGTCGAGTTGCGCACACACGTGGCTGAGCCTGTGCCTTTTGCAATATGGTATCCGGGAATCAAGCCCGATGACGTCAGCCATTTTGACGAGGTCAGCGCAGTAGACGGGTCTTACGAGCTACTTAGGCTCAGCGAATTTATGGAAAAATTGATGCAGATCAGATAAAACGGCCACTCTATCCCTATGAAATACTACAGCACCAATCATAAGGCACCCCTCGCCACCCTGCGCGAAGCCGTAGAACGCGGACTCGCGCCTGACCGCGGGCTCTATATGCCAGAACGTATCGAGAAATTGCCGCAGGATTTCTACGACAATATCCAGAACATGTCTTTCCAAGAATTAAGTCTACAAGTCGCGCAGGCCTTCTTTGGCGAAGACGTGCCGATGCCTGATCTCAAGAAAATCGTATATGACACTCTATCCTTTGACTACCCCGTCAAGCAAGTCAAATCAAATGTATACAGCCTTGAGCTCTTCCATGGACCGACGATGGCCTTTAAGGACGTGGGCGCACGCTTTATGGCACGCATGCTGTCCTATTTTCGCCAGCAAGAGGGGGCAAAAGGACTTGTCAATGTACTGGTAGCTACAAGCGGAGACACCGGAGGAGCAGTAGCCAACGGCTTTCTGGGAGTAGAGGGCGTGAGAGTATTTGTACTCTATCCCAAGGACAAGGTCAGCAAGATACAGGAGAGCCAGTTTACGACGCTTGGTCACAACATTACAGCCCTTGAAGTAGACGGCGTATTTGACGATTGCCAGCGTTTGGTCAAGAGTGCATTTGTCGACTCCGAGCTTCGCGAAGCCATAACCCTGAGCTCTGCCAACAGCATCAATGTGGCCCGTTTCTTACCCCAGGCTTTTTACTACTTCAATGCCTATGCCCAGCTCAAGCGTCTCGGGGTAGACAAAAATATCGTTGTCTGTGTGCCCAGCGGAAACTTCGGCAACATCACTTCAGCCCTCTTTGCCCGCCGCATGGGGCTTCCTATATCACGCCTCATCGCAGCCAACAACGCTAACGACATATTTTACCAGTACCTCCAGACTGGCAAATATAATCCACGTCCGAGCATACAGACTCTGGCCAATGCCATGGACGTAGGAGATCCCTCCAATTTTGCCCGCATTCTCGACCTATACCAAGTCCAGTGGGAAGATATACGCCACGATATCTCGGGCGCTGTCGTCAACGACGCTACCATCCTGCGCACCATCCGTGAGTGCTGGCAGCAGAATGGCTATCTACTTGATCCACACGGTGCTTGTGGCTACCAAGCCCTAATCTCCGGACTGGAAGAAGGAGAGACTGGCGTATTTTGCGAGACGGCCCATCCTGCCAAATTCAAGGAGACAGTAGAGAAGGCCACGGGAAGTGACGTCAAGATCCCGGAGCGTCTGGCCGCCTTCATGAACAAGGAGAAGCAGAGCATACCCATGACAACCGACTTCGCCGACTTCAAGCGATTCCTCCTTAGCCAAGCGTAATGGCCATGTATGCTCCCTTTGTACGGCCACTCTATGTGATGGTCAAACCTGCATGCTCGCTCTCCAACCTCCATTGCACCTATTGCTACTACCTCGAAAAGCGCAAGATATACGGATAGGCGACCAAGGAAATACTCTCTGGCGAACTTTTGGAACAGTATATCAAGCAGTACACCGAGGCTTAGACACAGCCCGAAGTGGTATTCAGCTAGCACAGAGGCGAGACACTGATGAGGCCCATCTCCATCTATCGCAAGGCACCCGGACTTGAGCAACACTACGGCGCGGTTGCCATATACAAAATACCATCCAGACCAATGGCACCCTGCTTACGCCCGAATCGTGTCGCTTCTTCCGAGACAATCATTTCCTCGTAGGTATCTCCATCGACGGACCTCGTGAGATACATGACCGGTACCGCCGCACAGCTTTGGACAAGCCGAGCTTTGACAAGGTGATGCACGGCATCTAGATGCTCACACAGTACGGAGTAGAATGGAAAGCATTGGCTGTCTTAACGACCAGGATGTTGAGTATCCCCTGGAATTTTACAACTTCTTCAAGCAGATAGACTGCCACTTCATCCAGTTTGCCCCCATCGTCGAGCGCATCGTCAGACGCGCCGATGGACTGAGTCTGGCAAGCAGTGACGAGACGGGCGGTCAGCTCACGCCCTATAGCATCACTGCCGAGCAATGGGGAGACTTCCTCTGTGATCTCTTTGACGAGAGGATCAAGGCTGATGTCGCCACATACTTTATACAACTGTTTGACGCTACCCTCTCAGGATGGGTCGGCGTACTGCCCGGCGTCTGTACGCTAGCCCAGCAATGCGGACATGCTGGTGTCATGGAGTGGAACGGCGATGTCTACAGTTGTGACCATTTCAGCTATCAAGTAACGGTCAAAGGAAGATGATGAGACCGTGAGAAAGTCTGAGTGAATTTGCATGGGGAATGATCAAGCAGTGAGAGAAGTAATTGGGGCTTCGTCCGTTTTCTCTCCCCATGAAAGGCCGATTGGACTGTATACTGCACGGACATATGACCACAGCTCAGCAATGGAAGCCGTTGATGTGCAACTGACTGACATTCAGCAGACAGCGGAGAGTGTTTTGTTCCCCGCCGATAGTCTACTGAGCCTTTAATTTGTCCCGCAAAAACTTGGCTGTGTATCCTTTGCCCTGAGCGACCACCTCCTCCGGTGTACCGCAGGCGACCAGATGGCCCCCTTCGACACCACCCTCAGGCCCAAGGTCTATCAGATAGTCAGCACTCTTGATGACCTCCAGATTGTGCTCGATGATAAGCACCGAGTGACCACGGTCAACCAGGGTGTTGAAGGCCCGAAGCAGGACATGGATATCATGAAAATGAAGTCCCGTCGTCGGTTCGTCAAAGATAAAGAGCGTGGGGCTCTGCTGTTCCATTGCCAGATAGTAGGCCAGCTTGACACGCTGGTTTTCTCCGCCCGATAGCGTGGATGAAGGTTGTCCCAGCTTGATATATCCGAGGCCCACATCCTGAAGTGGTTGTAGCCGGGCCACGATAGCCGTCTGCTCGTACTGAGTAAAAAATTCGATAGCCTGATTTACGGTCATCTCAAGGATATCGTAGATATTCTTGTCGTGGAACGTGACATCCAGAATGTCGCGCTTGAATCGCTTGCCGTGGCACTCCTCGCAAGTGATGACCATGTCGGCCATAAACTGCATGGGCACCTTAATCGTGCCTTCGCCCTTGCAAGTCTCACATCGGCCGCCCTCGGCATTGAAGGAGAAATAAGCCGCCGTATATCCCATCTGCTTTGCGAGCTGCTGGTCAGCCATCAGCTCACGTATCTTGTCGTAGGCCTTAACATAGGTCACAGGATTGCTGCGGGTCGACTTGCCAATGCTCTCCTGGTTTACCAGCTGTACTGAGGTAATGGCATTGAGGTCGCCCTCCAAGGAGAGAAATTCCCCCGGGCGATCTGCAGGTTGGTCAAAGTGACGCTTGAGGGCAGGATAGAGCGTGGCGCCGACAAGGGTCGACTTGCCGCTGCCGCTGACTCCCGTAACGACGGTGATGACATTGAGCGGGAAGGTCACGTCTATGCCCTTAAGATTGTTAGCCCGAGCCCCGCGGAGGAGGATACGCTTGTTCCAGCGACGGCGTGAGGAGGGTACCGGTATCTGTTCTGCCCCCGTGAGATAGCGCAGGGTATAGCTTTTGCTCTTCTTGGCCGCATCCTTAGCTTCAGGAGAATCTGGAGACAGCGGAACGCCTTGATAGACAATCTCGCCGCCCAGTCGTCCCGCATCGGGCCCCAGATCGATGATGTAGTCAGCAGCCCGCATAATCTCCTCGTCATGCTCGACAACGATTACCGTATTGCCGAGCTGCTGGAGCTCACGCAACACATGAATCAGCTGTTCCGTATCCCTGCTGTGCAGGCCTATGCTCGGCTCATCGAGGATATAGAGCGACCCAATCAGGCTGCTGCCGATCGAGGTCGCAATATTGATGCGCTGACTCTCGCCTCCGCTTAGCGTATTAGCCGGCCGATTGAGGGTCAGATAGCCGAGGCCGACTTCGTGCATCACCTTGAGTCGCTGGCGGATCTCCTTGAGCAAGAGGTCAGCTACCTTGGCATCATGGGTATCAAGCTGCAGGTGGTCAAAAAATACGATTAAGTCGTCAATAGACAGCATCGCGAGGTCAGTGATCGAGCGCCCATCAATCTTGACATACTCCGCCTCGGGCTTAAGCCGGCGTCCGTGGCAGTCAGGACAAGTCGTCTTGCCCCGGTAGTGGGCCAGGATCACACGATATTGGATCTTGTACAGATTGCGCTTTACCATGCGAAAGAAGGCATCGATGGAGACCTGCTCCTGTTCGGGCAGCGCCTGCTCAGCCTTGTCTCCATGCCACAAGTGCTGTTTCTGCTTATCTGTCAGTTTGTAGTAGGGCTCAAAGATAGGGAAATCACGCTCACCAGCCCGCCGGCAAAACTCCTGCTTCCACATGCCCATCTTCTCTCCACGCCAGCACTGCACCGCGCCATCATAGACACTCAGTGTAGAATCAGGGATTACCAGATGCTCATCTATGCCTATCGTCTGGCCAAAGCCCTGACAGGTGGGACAAGCCCCGGCAGGTGAATTGAAGGAGAACAGCTGGTCGGAGGGTTCCTCAAACTGTATGCCGTCGGCCTCAAAAGCTGTGGAAAACTCGTGCAGCGCCCTCGACGGATAGAAGCGCAGGAGGCAGTGGCCGTTGCCTTCAAAAAAGGCCGTCTCGGCAGAGTCCGCCAGCCTTGATACGCTGTCGGCCTCATCACTCACTGAGAGGCGGTCGATGAGGAGATAGATGGTTGGCTGTCCCTTCTGTTTATTTTTTGTAGGCTTTGCGTCATTCTGATATTCGTTCAGCCATTGCTCTATGTCTATGATTTCTCCATCCAGATCAATACGGCTGATTCCCTGCTTGAGCTCTATCTCGAGCTGTTGGGCAAGCGTGCGCCCTTCGGCCACATGCAGAGGAGCGAGGACGGTAAATCGTGTGCCTTGGGAGTAGCTGTGGACCACGCGGATGACGTCCTCCACGGTATTGCGCTTGACCTCCTCACCGCTGACCGGCGAAATCGTCTTGCCAACTCGGGCATAGAGCATCCTCAAGTAGTCATAAATCTCTGTCGCCGTACCCACGGTCGAACGCGAGTTGCGGTTGCCACTCTTCTGCTCGATTGCGATAGCGGGCGGAAGGCCCTTGATATAGTCGCATTCTGGCTTTTTCATGCGATCGAGGAATTGTCGAGCATACGCGGACAGGCTCTCTACGTAGCGGCGCTGGCCCTCGGCATATAGAGTGTCAAAGGCAAGCGACGACTTGCCCGAGCCCGACAGCCCGGTAATGACTACGAGTTTGCCGCGGGGGATCTTGACGTCAATATTTTTGAGATTATTGACTCTGACGCCCTTGGCTATGATATAATCGTCCTTCATGGTATAGCGGGATTTGAAAGGCAAAGATACAAAGGAAATGACAAACATAAAACCAAAAACCTTAAAGACTTCCAATCCCATCCTCCTTTTCTGCCGCTGCCAAATCACAGCACACAAGGATAGAGCTGCACCCATTTGTGTTCGATTGCTTCGCTTACAGACGGTCTCTTGTCCATGCCTAAGCAAGTTTGTGACCCGCAAAGTGACATTTTCTAACAGAATAGTTGTACATTTGTAGCACAATCATCACACCTTTTATGAAAAAATGTCTTGTTTTGCTCCTCCTAGCCTTGACCCTACAGGCTACAAGAGCACAGAGTAGTGCGCCCAAACGTGAGTTTCGCGGAGCATGGATCCAGTGTGTCAATGGCCAGTTTGAAGGACTCACGCCCGAAGCAATGCGTCAGAAGTTGACGGCCCATCTGGATGCCCTCGCGCGCATCCATGTCAATACCATATTTTTCCAAGTAAGACCAGAAGCCGACGCGCTTTATCACAGCACGATGGAGCCTTGGAGCCGCTTCCTTACCGGCACGCAGGGCGTGGCCCCTCAGCCTGAATGGGATCCCCTGCAGTGGATGATCACCGAGGCTCACAAGCGCAACATGGAGCTCCACGCCTGGATTAATCCCTACCGTGCCAAGACGGCCCGCACCCATCAGCTCGCCGCTACCCACCCGTACAATCAGCATCCCGAGCGCTTCTTCCACTACGGCGATCAGATCATCTTTCGCCCGGAGTTAGCCGTCAACCGTCAGCATATCGTCAATGTCGTCCAGGACATTCTGACTCACTACGACGTCGACGGCATCCACATGGACGACTATTTTTACCCTTACCCCATCAGTGGCGTGGATATTCCCGACTCCGACGCCTTCAAGGCTGATCCTCGCGGCTTTAGCAATATTGCAGACTGGCGCAGGGACAATGTCAATCTCCTCATCCGCGACCTTCACAATGCTATCCGCAAGCAAAAGCCTTGGGTACGCTTCGGTGTGTCTCCCTTTGGCATCTATCACAACAAGCAGCGCGGCCCTGAGGTACCCGGAAGCGACACCAATGGACTCGAAAACTACATTGCCCTCTACGCCGACGTACTCAAGTGGGTCAATGAGGGATGGGTGGACTACAACCTGCCCCAACTCTACTGGAATATCGGATTCAAGGTAGCCGACTATGACGTCTTGGCGCGCTTCTGGGCCCAATACTCGTCCAATCGTCCACTCTACTTCGGACAAGACATCACCCGCTCGATGAAGGCAGCCGACCCCACTGATCCTACTCAGAGTCAGTTGCCTGCCAAGCTTCGTCTGCAGCGTCAACTCGGCGCTCAAGGCAGCTGTATATGGTACTCCGCCGTGATCGCTGACAACTTTGGCGGCGTCACAGACTATCTGGCCAAGAGCTACTACCGCTACCCGGCCTTGCTGCCAAAGATGCCCTTTATCGACAACCGTGCTCCTAAAAAGGTCAAAGGACTTAAGATCAAGCAGATCGAGGGAAATCCCATGCTCATTTGGCTACCACGTGAGGGCAAGGGAGAGATGGACAAAGCGGTCAAATATGTCGTCTATCGCTTCGCAGATGGTGAGAAGCCGAACTTAGACGATCCCTCCAAGATCTATCTCATCACAGACCAGACCTGCATCAAGTTGCCCTACAAGGACGGCTCGCAGAGATACACCTATTGTGTGACGGCCCTTGACCGTCTGCAAAATGAGTCAAAGGCTAAGAGCAAGAAAGTAAAGCTGTAAAAAATTGGCCTTGGTGCTGACTGATACTTGGTGTACCGGATACTGATACCGGAAAGATTGACCAAGCACGGACAGGACCAAGGCCAAAGTGTATCTATTCGGCTTTGACCACAGCCAAGGCGAGCTTGCGAAAGGCTTCTCCCGTGATGCTGTCGTCACTGGCCGCGATAGGAGTGCCCTCGTCTCCGCTCTCGCAGATGCTCTGTACAATGGGAATCTGGCCCAGCAGGGGCACATGCATTTCCTCTGCCAGCTTCTTCACCCCATCCTTGCCAAAGATGTAGTACTTGTTCTGAGGAAGCTCGGCCGGCGTGAACCATGCCATATTTTCAACCAGTCCCAGGATTGGCACGCCGATCTTCTCATTCTGATACATGTCGATACCCTTACGTGCGTCAGCGAGGGCCACCTTCTGTGGCGTGCTTACGATGACGGCACCAGAGACCTTAAGTTCCTGAAGCAGGGTAATATGGATATCACTCGTGCCCGGCGGCGTATCGATGATGAAGTAGTCGAGACTTCCCCACTCCACTTCAGAGATCAATTGCTTCAGGGTATTGCTGGCCATTGGGCCGCGCCAGATAGCCGCGCTCCCCGGCTTGACAAAAAATCCAATGGAGATGATCTTGACCCCATATTTCTCTGCCGGAATGAGGAGTTGGCGGTCACCCACCTGCTCCGCATAGGGCTGGAAGTCCTCCAGATGGAACATAGTCGGGATGGAGGGGCCAAATATATCGGCATCCAGCAGTCCTACCCGGTAGCCCTGACGGGCGAGCGCCACTGCGAGGTTGGCAGCCACGGTACTCTTGCCTACGCCTCCCTTGCCGCTGGAGACTGCGATGACATGCTTCACATCGGGCAGCAGCTTCACCGGCTCTTTAGGCTTCTGCTCCATATAGACAGGCTCTATATGGACCTCCACATCAGTTCCTGCCTCAGTCTTGATGGCGGCCTCAGCAGCCTTGAGAATAGACTGGGCAAAGGGGTCGGGGCGGCGCTGGAAGAGGATGGACAGGGATACGCTCTGACCATTGATGCGTATATTGTCAGCCACCATGCCGAGCTCAACGATGCTCTTGTTGGTGCCAGGATAGCGCACTGTCTGCAATGCGTCAGTGATAAGTTTTGGATAAAGTGTCATTATGTGTTTGATATTATGCTGTTAGTCTTGATTACAGGTCTTGACGGGTCACTCGCAGACGGTCATTTGGCTTTTTCCAGCGAGGAGCGCTTGCTGCGAGCATAGCTGCGATAGGTGTCAAGCGGTATCTCGACATCCGGCTCCCTGAGGTCGCCCTCCTGTGGCAAGGCAAAACAGAGATACTTGATGGCTATGCCGCGGTCTATCCACTGCTGCTCGTAGTAAGTTTTGATCTGAAGTATACGGCGCTGGGCCTCGCTGAGCAGCAAGTGCTCCTGCTCGCCATAGAGGTCAGAAGTGATGACCAGCGGGCTCAAGCTATTGGCCTCCAGCAGGCATCTGGTATAAGTGAAGAGGAAATTGCTGTCCGTCTTGAGGTGAATCAGTCCCCCGTCCTTGACAAATGAGCGGTAACGCTTGAGGAAGTAAGTTGACGAGAGTCGCTTGGTGGGCATCTTCATCTGCGGGTCGGAGAAGGTCAGCCATATCTCGTCCACCTCGTCATGGGCAAAGAAGCGCTCGATAAACTCGATGCGGGTACGCAAGAAGGCGACATTGCTCAACCCTCGTCGGAGCGAATCAGTCGCACCCGTCCACATGCGCGCGCCCTTAATGTCTACTCCAATGAAATTGTGCTCGGGAAACATCTCCGCAAGTCCTACTGTATATTCGCCGCGCCCGCAGCCGAGCTCCAGTGTCAGAGGATTGTCGTTGTAGAAGAAGCTCTCGCGCCATCGCCCTCGCATAGCATGAGGCTTGTCGAGGGGCTCAATCTCCGCAGGCTGGAAGACATGAGGATAAGTCGCCATGTCGGCAAATTTGGCCAGTTTGTTTTTGCTCATAGTTTGAGTTTGATGCAAAGTTAGCAAAATTGTGTAACTTTGTAGGCGCTCTTAAACAAAAGAGTGCAACCAGAGGGGCAGCCAAAGGCTGTGCGAGTCACGCCTTGACAGGATAGAGAGCCAGATGGCAATTTACGCGAAGCCTTAGGCTTCTCGGATGGCATGATATGCGCGGCCTTAGACCACCGCCCAGACGGGACAGAATGTCCGATGGCGTGATACACGCAGCCTTAGGCTGCCCTTGACCGCCGCACTGCCTCATATCAAAAATGCTCCATGTCTAATACTCCCTCCATCACTACCCGACACGGGCTCTGGGCGCTCAGCCCGATGGTCCTACTAATAGCGCTCTTTGTCGGACTCAGTGTCTACTTCAGGGACTTCTACAAGGTCCCGCTGCTCATCATCTTCATCGTAACTTCCGGATACGCGCTCTATACGCTGCGTGGACGCTCTCTGGAGCAACGCCTCTCGATTTTCTCCCGTGGAGCCGGAGACCCCACGCTGCTCCTCATGGTCTGGATTTTCGTACTCGCCGGGGCCTTCGCCTCCTCTGCCAAGGCGATGGGATCTATTGACACCACGGTCAGCCTTACGCTGATGCTCATGCCGCAGAGCATGATCCTGGCCGGCATCTTCGCGGCCTCATGCTTCGTCTCCCTCTCCATCGGCACCTCTGTCGGCACAGTGGTCGCCATCATCCCCGTTGCCGCTGGCCTGTCCGCCCACACGGGCCTCTCGCTTCCCCTCATCGTCGCCTCAGCTGTGGGCGGAGCTTTCTTTGGCGACAATCTGTCCTTCATCTCCGACACCACCGTCGTCGCCACCAAGACCCAAGGGTGCCGCATGCGCGACAAGTTTCGCACCAACCTGCTCATCGCCCTACCGGCAGCCCTGCTCTCCCTCTTCATCTATATCATGATGGGACTGGGCAGTGATGCGACGGTGCAGGTGGGCGGCATCGACTTTTGGAAGGTCGTCCCGTACCTCTTTGTCCTCATCGCCGCCATTGCGGGCATGAATGTGCTACTTGTGCTGCTCATCGGCATCGTGCTGACGGGCGTCGTAGGGATAGCCGACGGCGCCTACGACCTCGCGGGATGGCTCGTCTCACTCTCACAGGGCATCGAGGGCATGGCCGAACTGATCCTGATCTCCATGATGGCCGGCGGGCTGCTCAGCATCATCCGTACCAATGGCGGCATCTCCTGGCTGCTTCATCTCATGACAAGCGGCGTACATGGCCGTCGGGGAGCCGAACTGAGCATCGCGGGCCTCGTCGTCCTCACCAATCTCTGTACGGCCAACAATACCGTTGCCATTCTCTCCGTCGGCTCACTGGCCCGTGACATAGCGGAACGCTATGGTGTCGACCCCCGCAAGTCGGCCTCCTTGCTCGACACCTTCTCCTGCTGCATACAGGGGGTTATCCCCTATGGCGCACAGCTGCTGATGGCCAGCGGACTAGCCGCCATCTCGCCCACTTCCATTATTCCTTATCTCTTTTATCCCTTCTTGCTCTGCCTCTCTGCCCTGGTCGCCATCCTCGTCGGCTTCCCCAAATTTAGGGCAGCCAAAGCCTGCGCAGGAGCCTAAGGCTCCACGTAATTTCGGCTTGACAGAAGTGGAAGCCGGATGGCGTGATACGCGCGGCCTTAGGCCACACATTGGAAGGACAGTCAAGGGACAAGAAGCCCATCTTGCCTCGTCATGTCCGTTTCCTATAGCTTACGACCGCCCAGCCGCCCATAAGAATCGCAAAGAGAGAGAGGACAAAAACCTGCAAGAAAATGCTCTGAAAGCCGCCACCTCGTACAAACACCGTCCGCACGCCGTCGATAAACCATCGGCAAGGATTGAGCAGGGTAAGTCGCTGCGCCCATAGTGGCATCGAACGCACAGGCGTAAACAAGCCGGAGAGCAGGATCAGGCAGACCACGATAAACCACATCACCAGCATCGCCTGCTGCAAAGTATCACTGTAGTTAGACACGATTAGCCCCAGCGAACTTATGGACAGGATAAGCAGTACGGCCAATATATATATATATATATATCCACCCCAGATGTCCCTGGCACGTGATGCCATAGACGAGCCATGACAGCCCGAAGCACACCGTGTCCTTATTTCCTTGTACTCTGTGCATGATGAATTTTTTAGATGTTTTATAGATGCTATAGATGGAATAGATGCTATAGATGGAATAGATACTATAGATGTACTAGCCATAGAGCCGGTCTTTGAGTTCGAGGCAAGTAGCCGCAACTACAGCGGCATAGATGCCGGCATAGGGCGATGCGGTGAGCCACGAGACGATGAATCCGCCGATGAGGTGCTTGTAGTGGTTGGAATTTTGTAGAAACGCGATAATTTTCTTCATAATTGTTTGGAGTTTGGAAATAAATGTTTAACTTTGCGGTGAGGATAGCCCGAAAAGGCGCGATAATTTCAAGCTGTGACATCCTCGTTTAAGCCGCTTTATAGCGGCTTTATTGTTTTTATCTCGTCAATAATTCTATCTTTATCAATATTGTCATTCGTTATTCTTACGGCCATTCCATTGTATATGACATAGCATGCTTCTATGATACCTTTTTCAAAATCATCTTTTCTCCAGTTGATGTATTTTGCAATATCGGCAGTTCTGAAATGTTTGTCATGCATATTCATATCTAAATCGATAACAACGACCTGACAGCCTTGTTTGATAGCCTTCTTGAATCCAGCTGTAATACTCAGACGGAAGAGAGGATAAAATCACAGTCAATACATGGGCAAGAAGCCTTAGAGGGTACCCATTTTGAAGTTTGGCGTGAGGTTCGTGATATAATCATCAAGAACACGGGCAGGAAGCCAGAGCAACTGCCTCAAGAACGGCAGATACCAGAGGTAAAGAAAGCCTTGAAATCGGAGTTTAGGGAAATGAAGAAGATTGATAAGAAAGGAAAAAGACAATAAACACGGCAAGTCCGCAATCTCGGTTGAGGTTGCGGACTTCTTGTTTCGATGCTACCGGAGGAGTGCACGTGGAGGCGGGGGTGACACCCCGCTGATATTGACGGGGAGGCCTTTTGCGGTGCTGACGCGGAGGGCACGGTGGGCTATTTGAGTATTATGTTTTCGAGTTCCCTGTCGATGGTCTGGTCAACTTTTTTGTCGAGCTCTCGGCTCTCGCCTATGAACTGGCGTTTTGGAATGTGTATGGTGGAGCCTACGGGCTTTTGCGCCATGAGGTGCCAGAAGTCGGCCTCCGTGTTATTCTTCTTGCGCTCCCACGAGTTGCCGTTGGTCTTGTGGAACTTAGCCCAGAAGAATCGTTTCATGCGCCGGGTGACGATGATGTCGCCCCCGGAGTTGTGTATGTGGGCGTAGGGTACTGATGTTCATACGGTTACGGCTGCGTCGGTGGGTGAATAGGATATGGAGCCGTATAGATGCTGCCGTGAGGACATGAGCGGCTTGTACTGTCTGCCTGCTCCGCGGGCGGACTGCTGTCGGTGTGTGCGCTGCCATGGGTGTAGCCCGCCATCGACGAAGCCTCCCCTGCGGAAGTTGTTCTGGAAGTGGTCTTTTGCGACGTTTCCGACCTTGACGGGCAATGTGTGGTGTATGGCCTGCTCTATCTCGCGGCTGTGTTGCTGAAGGAGCTGGAGGAACTGTTCTGGCGTCATGGCTGGTGC
Organism: uncultured Prevotellaceae bacterium; assembly: GCA_900316315.1. Lineage (GTDB taxonomy): Bacteria > Bacteroidota > Bacteroidia > Bacteroidales > Bacteroidaceae > UBA6382. Next base: position 1,545 of record ONCK01000020.1, on the reverse strand, counting down.
TTTTTTATTTGTATTTGCTGTTTTTCCTCATTTTTGTTTGGAGTTTGGAAATAAATGTTTAACTTTGTGGTGGATCATTCCCCGTTAAGGGGTTTGGGCCCCGATTCAGGCAGTCTTGTTATTTCAAGTCTGCCTGTCTTATTTTAAAGTCGTCTGAAGTCATTTGACTTCTCGTATAGATAGCATCTTTGTTTCCGATGATCAAAATAAGTGTTTCTACTTTTGTTCTTCTAACTCTGCTCTTGATAGCATCGGCCAAAATTCCGAGCGGTGTTTGAGAATCCGCCACCAATACGATGTGTTCAGCTTGTTTTGCAGCAGAGCGTATCAAAGAGTCGATGGAGTTTTTTGTAGGAGCCTTACTTACCTTATACTCCTGATATATCCCCAGTGTCTTGTTATAGCTGTCAGGCGATTTTTTGTCGGATGGATTGGCTTATACAATCAGCCAAATAAGCGCGGCAAAGGCACCACCACCTACCGTGAGGGACCAGTCGGTCCAGTCATAAAAGTTGCTGTACATTTTGTCTTTCATCTCAAGACCGGTAGCTGCAACGATTGCCGAGTAGAGTGCTGTCCAAGGCGCACAGGCAAGTATTCCCACGACAAAACAACCGATGAGGTGCTTGTAGTGGTTGGAAGTTTTAATAAAATTGATTATCTGCTTCACTCGGCAATTGAAGCAAGCTTCATTGCACTCGTTTGCAAGATAATTGAGAAACCGGAGAATTTTCTTCATAATTGTTTGGAGTTTGGAAATAAATGTTTAACTTTGCGGTGAAGCATTGAGGGAATGGTAACCTGGCATTTGAGTCCTAACCGCCGCCCGATATGCTTTTTTTATATGTCGTTGATTGAATATAAGAAGTAATAGTATTGATATTTTCCATTTCTTCTTTTCGTTAGTTTTCTTGCTACATTCAATCTCACTTTTTGTCCTCTGATTTGAGCCTCATAATAGAAGAACCTGTCAATTCCGTCATTTCTTGGATGTGTCAAAGCAGCCGATTCTATAAAGGAAGCCCCTTTAAGCGTTTGGTCGAGTGAAGCAAGGTCATCCTTTGTAAGTACAGATGACCTTCCGAAAGTGTCGCTAAACAGATGTTTGTTTCCATAGACAGAAAATCCAACTTTTATATCCTTGCCTTTTGTCTTTAGTTGCTCTGTTTTTTGTAGAAGCGGCTCCATTTCGTGTAGGTAGTGCATTCGCTCAATAGCCCTTGCCGATTTGCTTTTGTCTCCAAAGCATTGTCTAACAATCTTGCATGCTTGACAGAGTTCATTTTCCGGCACGAATGCGAGGTTGACCTTTCCCTTAGCGATGTCGCAGTCTCGGCATCGCTTGATGGTGTATGGATTGTAGTCTGGTACGGCTTTCTGCTGCTTACCTGGGTTGAACCGGAAGATTCCCTTTTTGTCGCTCTGTAGTGCCTCCTCTCCTCGTGCCATGGCCTCGTCGGTAGGCGTGAGCGGATATTTTGACTTTCTGACCTGCACGACGGTGCACCGGCAGTTCCATCCGTTTGGCGGGTAATACGTTTCCCA
>ONCK01000031.1 GCA_900316315.1 uncultured Prevotellaceae bacterium | reverse complement strand
CACAGCACCTGCTATCAATGTCAAGGAAAATGATAAAGAGTACGAAGTAGAGCTTGCTGCTCCTGGCACCACGAAGGATGACTTCAAGGTGAATGTCGACAAGGATGGCAATCTGACCATCAAGATGGAGCACAAGCACGAAAAGAAGGACGAGAACAAAAAGGAGCATTATCTGCGCCGCGAGTTCTCATACAGCCATTACGAGCAGGCTCTGACGCTGCCTGAGGATGTGGAGAAGGACAAGATTGAGGCAAAGGTTGATAACGGTGTGCTTCATATCACACTTCCTCGCACTCAGAAAGCTGAGAAGGCGACAAAACGCATTGAGGTCGCATAACCCTGGCGTTGCTGCTCAGTAGTATTACAGGGACTGTTCTCTTTATGGGAGCAGTCCCTTTTCTATTTGCGGACGAGCTGCGCCACATAGTGCTGCAGATACCGCGGGCATAGCCACAGCAGGCCGTCAAGCGCCGAGCAAACCGAACTCAAGCTCATAGGCACCCGATAAACCTGCTCATACATGATAGTAGGCAAGCACCCTATGCGGGTGCTTGCCTCCTACTCTATCCGACAGGCCGTACTCGGTCTGTTACTTAGTCGCTTGGCTCCGCCTGGTCGGCTAGTCGGCCTTTTAGTCAGCCACCAGCCTTCATCGGAAGCGAGGACGATTTCTGCCCCCTGCCTTCTACCTTATATTAAGGGAACAACTGGGCAGTCGGTCTACCCGCTTATTTCCGCTTGGCCGTCGTTTTGCCCCTCGTCGTCTTGCGCTTGGCCGTGGTCGTGGTCTTGCGCTTGGCCGTGGTCGCGGGCTTGCTGCTGCTCGTAGTGACTGCGGCCTGCGGCTTGTAGTACTTGAGGGCCTCGGGCAGCTCGCTCTTGATGGCGGCTATACGCTTGGCATCAGAGGGGTGGTCACTGAAGAACTCGGGAACCGAACTTGTGCCCTGCGACATGCGCTGCCAGAAGCTGACGGCCACATTGGGGTCGTAGCCGGCCATGGCGGCGAAGATGAGGCCCATATAGTCGGCCTCGCTCTCATTGTCGCGCGAATACTTGCGCAGGAGGCTGTTGGCGCCAAATCCGAAGACATCCTGGGCTATCTGCGATGTAGCCGAGCCGGTCTGCGAGAGCAGGATATTGAGGGCCTGTGCGCCGTACTGGGCACGCATCTGCTTGGACATCTGCTCTGCGCTGTGCTTGGCGACAGCGTGGGCGATCTCGTGGCCGAGCACGATGGCCAGCGAAGCCTCATTCTGGGTATAGGGCAGGAGTCCCTCGTAGACGACGATCTTGCCGCCGGGCATGCAGAAGGCGTTGGCCTCCTTGTCCTGTACGAGATTAAACTCCCACTTGTACTGGCTCACCTCCGCCCCGAGGTTGTGCTGGTTGAGATAGGTCACGACGGCCTGTGCCAGACGCTCTCCCACCCGCTTGACCATGGCGGTGGCTGCCACGTCGGTCGAGGGCTTGGCCGTCTTCATGTATTGCTGGTACTGCTGGTTGCTGAGGCTGAGTACCTGGGCGTCGCTGACGAGGAGGTGCTGCTTGCGGCCCGTGATGGGCACCGTGTTGGTCGTACCGCACGACGCGAGGGTGAGCGCGGTAAGGAGGAGAAGAAGGATGTGCTTGGCTTTGTACATAGCGCTGATGAATGTTTAATATAATGCGTCTTATTCTCACGTCACAGAGAACAGACGGAGAACGTTTTTTTGTGTGTGTCTGTTCGGGGTCTTGTGCCTCCCGCTGAGGGAGGCTGCAGGCCTTATTGGCTACGACGGTGCAAAATTACAAATATCCTGCCATAAGCGTCGCACGCAGAGGCCGATATTTTGTCCCATACGTCTCTCCCGATGCCATGACCCGCCGTGGCCAAGTCGCCGCGCAACAAGCACCAACGTACCCGCCGCCCTCCAGCGCCCTCCCGTATCCCCGGGCCGCCATCGCTCAAACCGTCTCTTCCCTTCAACACCGGAGAGAGACTCAAAGCGACAAAAGAAGCGGACATGAGACTGCAGAAGGGCCACGCCCATCGATGTACTCCACTTCTCCCCACCCGAAAGTGCCGAGGAGGGACAAATCTTTCGCTTAGCTACGCCTGAAAAAAACATCATGAGGCAGCACACCGACATCGGTGCATCCGAAGGTGCCCCTTAGAGAGGCCAAATTGGTTTTGACTCATCCGAGGGTGCCGGATGGAGGCAGCTTCATGATTTCTACACTCCCCGAAACCGCCAGTTTGACATATCAGATGCGCTTCGAGTCCTTTTGAGAGGGGCAGAGGGCGGCGGAGGGAGAGACACGTCGCCCGAGGCGGGAGGTACATGGCCGTCCGCCTCGGGCGCTATGCGGGAGTAGAGAGCGGTCAGCGGGCCCAGAGGGCGTCGCACTGCGCATTGAAGGCGTCGATAGATTGCCTTATCTCGTCGTCAGCCTGGCCCCAGTGATACTCGTACTCGATAGCCAGATAGCCCTTGAAGTGCTGGGCCTTGAGTTCGGCGAGCAGCGCGGGCATGTCGAGGATGCCTTGTCCCCAGACCGTGTCGTGGTAGCCCTTGGCCCCGCCTTCGCCCGCGACGATATCCTTGAAGTGGAGGCTGATGATGCGGCCGTTAAGCTGTCGGAGGCAGTCGAGCGCCGACATTCCCTCCCTGCGCCAGTGGCCGACGTCGGCACACGAGCCGACATGGGGCCCCAGTTTGCCGATGGCGTCGAGCAGGGCCTGGGGCTGCCAGTAGAGGGAGGGCTTGGGATGATTGTGCACGGCGACGCGGAGGCCGTAGTGGCGGGCGAGCGAGTCGACGAGGGGCCACTGCCGCAGCAGCGGCTCGCAGGTGACGTAGCTGAGCCGCATGTCGTGAGCCAGGCGGAAGAGCTTGACATAGTCTTCGTCCCGGTCGGAGGCCAGCACACCGGTCCCCACGATCCTCACGCCCTGCCGGAGGGCGTAACGGGCGAGTTCGCGGGCCGTAGCGCGGTCGGTCTCAGGGCCAAAGGCGGTCTTGCCCCACGGACCGCCGAGCTGGTGGCCGGGGTAGATCTCGATGTACTTGACGCCGAGGCTGCGGGTGTGGCGCAGGGCGTCGACGAAGGGGACGGTATGGTAGGTGTAGCTCTGCACGGCAAGACGCCAGCCGTGGCGCTCGGCGGTGGTGCGGGCACTCAGACCGAGGGGCAGCAGGCAGAGGACGAGGAGCAGCGGCAGACGACGCCAGGCGCGGCGGAGGGCCGGGGACAACGGCCTCGTCGCCGACCGCTCCCCGCCGGCTGCCGGGCGGCGACGGCGGCTATACGCCGGCAGGCATGGGCGGCAGTTCATAACCATTGTGATAAGTGTGCTTGATCCACTCGGAGGCCATCTCCAGAGCGTTAAATTCGGCAAAGCGGCGGTCAAAGCGCGGGTCGCCGTCAATGACCTTGAAGTCGTCGTAGTTGACAATCTTAATCTTGTCGTTGGGCGAGATGTTGGTGAAGCACATCTTGGGGCCGTCCCAGCGGAGCACGCGGTGGAGGCCGTAGGTGCCGGCGAGGCGCACGGCGACGACGCCCATGTCGACCATCTCGGTGAAGGGGCCGGAGAACTGGAAATTGCTCGACGGCTCGACGCGGCTTTCGGGCGACTCCTTGCAGGCGCGTATCCAGTCCTGCTCATGGGCATCGGTGTTCCAGATATTGCCCGTACCGCCGGGCACGCGGCGCAGCTGGGGCTTGGGCTCCTGATAGTCCTTCATGCGGCTGACGGGCAGCAGGGTGGGCGCCGATCCATAGCAGCCGGTCATGATTTTGCCCTTGGTACCGACAAAGATGAGGCCGCCATTCTGGTCGCCCATCATCTGTCCGTCGGCCAATTCCTCGGGGCGTGGCGGCATGAGGCCGCCGTCGTACCAGTAGACCTTGACCTCCGGCATCTTGACCTTGCCGTGGGCAGGACGTGCGGGGAAGGTGTAGGTAATCGTCTCAGCATGAGGCGGCGAGTACAAGTTGCTCAATGTCGAACTGGCGATGACGCTCTCCGGATATTTCAGGTCGAGGGCCCACATGATGGGGTCCATGATGTGGCAAGCCATGTCGCCCAGCGCTCCGGTGCCAAAGTCGTACCAGCCGCGCCAGTTCCACGGCGTATAGGCCGCATGGTACGGCCGCATCTCCGCCGGGCCGACAAAGAGGGGCCAGTCGAGCGTGTCGGGCGGCGTCTCCTGCTGCTTGGGGACCATCAAGCCCTGCGGCCAGATGGGACGGTCGGTCCAGCAGTGTACCTCCGTCACCTCGCCGATGGCATCGTCCCAGATCCACTCGGCCACCCTGCGGCACCAGTCAAAGGAGTTGCCCTGATTGCCCATCTGGGTCGCCACGCGGTATTTGCGGGCCAAGGCCGCCAGCAGGCGCGCCTCGTAGACCGAGTGGGTCAGCGGCTTCTGCACATAGACATGCTTGCCCAGCGTCATGGCGTGAGCCGCGATGACCGCGTGGGTATGGTCGGGCGTGGCGACCACCACGGCATCGATCTGCTTGCCCGCCTCGTCGAGCATCTGCCGCCAGTCCTTGTAGCGCTTCGCCTCAGGATAGTCCTTGAAGGTGCGGGCGGCGTAGCCCCAGTCCACGTCACAGAGGGCGTAGATGTTTTCGGTAGACATGTTCTTCAGGTTGCGGCGGCAGACACCGCCCACGCCCACGGCAGCAATATTGAGCTTGTCGCTGGGCGAACGGTGGCCGTACTTGCGTCCCAGTACACTGGAGGGGACGACCGACACAGCGGCCATGCCGGTAAGGCTGCGCTTCATAAAAGCGCGACGTGACATTTTCTGCATAGCTTATAGGTGTTTGTTGATTGATATGAAGTCAAAGCCCCTGCCCTGCCTCGCTTTGCGGGAGCAGGGAGATGGCGTATGTTGTATCCTTATCTGACGGCATCCTTGACGGCCTTGTCAAATTCCTCTTTCGAGCAGGGCTTCCTGAAGACCCAATAGGGACATGAGTCGATGTAGACGTTGCCCAGAAGCTCCGTTTGCTTCTGCGTAATCCCATGCGAGAGCAGCTCCCAGCCCCTGGAGACGAAATACATGATGACTCCGGCCGGTGTGGCAAACACGATGCTTTTTCCCTTCTCGTCGCATAGTTTCTCTATCGACTTGCCGTTGTCGATATTGACCGTGCGATTCCCGTACTTCATGTCGCCTCCGTAGCTGACAATACGGTAGAGGTAGTACGGCTCCGTCTCCTGCGCCCTCATGAGCACCGGCACGGCCAGTAAAAAGATCAGTAATACTAATTTTTTCATGACACGTTGACGATTTGTTGCTATCTCCTGTCTATCTGAAGGCAGTCTCCGCTCATCACATACTCCGTCACAAAGATAGGCTTTTACCTTGAAACGGCCACTGCCCCGCCCCACTTTTTCTCTCCTCCACGCAAAAAAGTTTTTTTCTCCCCGGAGGCCCAAGGGGCCGCCGGAGCCATGCTCCCCCACTCCTCCCTGACAGTGGCGCAGAAGGACGCCCTTGCTCAGCAGGAGCTTGCCGGATGCGCTCGTCCAGCTCCCCGCATGCTGTCCTACATGCTGTCCCGCATGCTCTCCTGCAGTGGGGTGACCAAGGGAGGCCCGTCCACCCAGGAGAGGCACCGCTGTCCGGCAAGCGGTGAATCCCCATAAGCAGATACTGGCACCTGGCAGCAGCACGCTCTTCAGGCCTGCCGGCCCAGGAGCCAAGAGATGGAGGTCCTCTTTCCTATCACGGGAGTATGCCCGTTCATGTACTGAGGTTGAAAATGTATGGATCTGTCTTCATACGAAATCTCCCCCGTACCCTCATG
>ONCK01000016.1 GCA_900316315.1 uncultured Prevotellaceae bacterium | reverse complement strand
CCTGAGCATAGCCTATACGAGTAAGACCGGCAGTGTCTATGTGCATGCCCCAGCCATTAAACTCAACTCCCTGCTGCTTGACATGGCCTTGCTGCTTGGTATTCTAAAGAGAGGCCAGCTACGGATAAACTAAAAGTTTTGGAGGGCTTACAATGTAATCTCCCTGATGGGGGTAAGGAGGCATTATACGCACATGTCAGCCCGTACATGGCAAAAAGTCTGTCTGAACAAGGAAAAGCACATTTCTGATGATCTGGGCTGCAATGAACTGAGACTTTTAATAGGGTTGCGGAATTGAGGGATTTGTCTTTTGTGTTTTTTATGTATCGGTTGGGCTGCATCTGCGCAGACGAGTATCCGACTTCCAGATCCTCAGCCTCAGAAATCTTCGCAAATGACGCTGATGCAGGCTCTTCAACAGCGGAAAAGCGAGCGAGCTTATGCCAAGAAGACGATAGATAAGCAGACATTGAGCACTTTACTCTGGGCTGCGTGTGGTTACAATCGTCCTGCAGAGCGTCGCATCACGGCTCCCAGTGCAATCAATGCCCAAGATATCTGTGTCTATGTCTGCCTGCCCGACGGGGCGTACCGATATGATCCTGATCAGCAGGCTCTCGAGCTCGTGGTCAAGGAGGATTTGCGTCCCCGGGTGGCCGGTCGTCAAGATTTCGCCAAGTCTGCACCCGTTTGTCTGGTACTTGTCAGCCGTCTTGGCAAGTTTCGCAAGCCACGCCGTGAGTATGGGGCGATGGACGCCGGCTATGTCAGCGAGAACATCTGTCTGGCTTGCACAGCTCTTGGCCTCGCCACGGTGCCGCGTGCCACCATGGATATAGATGCTCTCAGGCAGCAGCTGCGCCTGGGAGATCAGGATGTCCTTCTCCTCAATCATCCGGTTGGCTATCCCGCCAAGTAGTGGCATATCGCCGATCCACCTTGCCCATAAGGCTTCAGTCGCTCTCTGCAGGGCGCCCGACGGCTTGCGGCGTGGATGTTGCATACACTTTTTGGCAAAGCGGAATACTAAAAGCGGTTTTTACGCGTTAGATAAGATGATGAAAACTATTGTATCAGCTCTTCTTGCCTCTGTCTGTGGCCTGCTCCTATTGTGTTTGCCTCTCGGTGCTACCGCTCAGCATACCGTCACCATCAAGGGCAAAGTGACCGACGAGTACGACAAGCCTGTCTCGTTTGCCCTTATCCACGTGGATGGGCAGCCGGCTTATGGTATGAGCGATACCAAGGGCCTCTACCATGTCTCCTGTCAGTCACGTGACTCGCTCACCCTCATCTGTTCTCTTGTCGGCTACAGGACGCGCAAGTTTAAGATTGTCGCGCCTCAGGATAGTACCGTGCTCAATATGAAAATCGTCTCCTCTGCCACGAGTCTCGGCGAGGTGAAAGTGAGCGCCATACGGCGCCAGACAGACCAGATGCAGCGTATCGACAGTAAGCATACGCGACTGATGCCCTCCACGACCGGCAATGCCGTAGAGGAACTTGTCTCTACTCAGATGGGCGTCAGTACCCACAGTGAGATTTCCAGTCAATACAATGTACGCGGCGGGAGCTACGATGAGAACTGTGTCTATCTCAATGGCGTCGAGGTCTATCGTCCCTTGCTTATCCGTTCTGGCCAGCAGGAGGGCCTCTCTGTCATCAATCCCAACATGGTGCAGGACATCAACTTCTCGGCCGGCGGATTTCCCGCCCGCTATGGCGACCGCATGAGTTCGGTCCTGGATATCCAGTACAAGCGGCCCGAACATTTTGAGGCCAGCGTGGGTGCGTCTCTCCTTGGTGCTGACGCCTATCTCGGCGTGGGAAACAAAAAATTCTCTATGATGAACGGCTTGCGCTACAAGACGACCCGCTACCTGCTGGGCTCCATGGACACCCATGGCGAGTACAAGCCCAACTTTGTCGACTATCAGAATTTCACCTCATGGCGTCCCACAGACCGACTGAGTATCGAGTTTATCGGTAATATCAGCGAGAATCACTACAACTTCCGCCCCGAGGACCGTGAAACCAAATTCGGCACCCAGGAAGATGCCCGCACCTTCCGTGTCTATTTTGATGGCAAGGAGCGTGACCTCTTCCGTACGCTCTTTGGCTCGCTCAATCTCAGCTACCGTTTTGGTAAGCGTACGACGCTCAGCTGGATTTCCTCGGCCTATACGACCAAGGAGCAGGAGACTTATGATATCAGCGGACAGTATTGGCTCAATGAGACCGCTTCTCAGTCGCAGCTCGGCGTCGGCACCTACATGGAGCACGCCCGCAATTTCCTCCACGCCAATGTGCTCCATACCGGACTGGCCCTCCGTACGCAGGTCGGCAGTCACCAGATACAGAGTGGCATCGGATTTACGGCACAGACGGTCAAGGAAAATTCGGTTGAGTGGGAGAAGCGTGACAGCTCTGGGTACAATATTCCACATTTCCAGGATCGCTTCCAGATGGTCTATCAGCTCCGCGCCAAGACCGACATTGATACCAAGCGCTGGGAGATGTATCTCCAGGACACTTATAAGTGGACGACCAAGTCGGGGCGCTATACGCTCAACTACGGCCTGCGCGCCAGCCACTGGGACTGGAATGACGAATGGCTCGTCTCCCCGCGTGTCAGCCTTGCGATGATACCTTCGTGGAACGAAGACTTTACCTTTCGCATCGCTGGTGGTCTGTACTATCAAGCCCCCTTCTACAAGGAACTCCGAGACACGACTACCGTCGGCGGCAATACCAGTGTCAGTCTCAACCATGATATCAAGTCGCAGCAGTCTGTACAGATCATCATCGGAGGTGATTATCAGTTCCGCATGCTCAACCGTCCCTTCCGCTTTTCCTCTGAAATCTACTACAAGAATCTGCGCCACCTTATCCCTTACAATATAGACAATATGCGGATCGTCTACTATGGCGGCAATATTGGCACTGGCTACACGGCAGGTATTGACTTCAAGCTCTTCGGTGAGTTCGTTCCCGGCACCGACTCATGGATTACCCTTGGCTTTATGACGGCCAAGCAGCGGCTCCACGGTCAGACAATATCTTTGCCTACGGACCAGCGGTACAATATCAATCTCTACTTTACCGACTATTTCCCTGGTACCGACCGCTGGACGCTTACGCTCAAGGGCAGCCTTGCTGACGGACTTCCCTTCGGACCGCCTCACAGTGGTCTGGCGCAGACGCAGTTTCGTGCCCCCGCATACCGACGCGTTGACATCGGCCTCAGCTACTGCCTCTATCGGCGTCCTGTTTCCGGCCGACACAAGGCCAGTCCCTACGGTCTCAAAAATGCCTGGCTCGGACTTGACTGCTTCAATGTGCTGGGTATCAACAATGTCAATTCCTATTACTGGGTCACTGACGTCAACAATTATCAGTATGCCGTTCCCAACTACCTCACGGGCCGCATGCTCAATTTGCGATTCCTCCTTGAGTTTTGACCTCTCCGGTAGCATCTCTCTTGTCACGAGCTGGAGTATCAATCTGGCCGGTATGACGATGCTGTGTCGTGAGACAAGGCAGACTGGCGTGAGAAGGGACAAGTAAAGGAGGTCTGAGGCAGACAAGACCGTGACTGGACTGACGCAAGGCGCTGTGTTATGATGATACGTCGGAAGTCGCAGATAGAGTTTCCTCTGTGGAAACAAACGGCCCTATTTGTCAGAAGAATAGCAAGTTTTCACCACTATAGGCTTCGGAAACGTCGGATATTTGTTATCTTTGCAAATCAGATATACCCAGACTATGGCAAATACGGATCAGGAATTTAAGCAAGTGATGCAGATGTGCCGTGCGCTCTTTGAGAAGAAATTGCACGACTATGGCCCTGCGTGGCGCATACTGCGCATCCCAAGTCTCACAGACCAGCTATATATCAAGGCTAAACGCATCCGGTCAATCAATGAAAAAGGTGCAGCAGAGATTCACGAGGGATCTGCGGCAGAGTTTATGGGTATCGTCAACTATGGACTCATCGGTCTTATTCAGTTAGAACTTAAGCCGGACGTAGACTTCAATACTACAGAGGAAGAGGCACTGAAACTCTATGACAAATATGCGGAGGCGACCTATCAGCTTATGGTCAAAAAAAATCATGACTACGATGAAGCTTGGCGTGGCATGAGAATTAGTTCGTATACAGACCTTATCCTGATGAAGATATACCGCACCAAGCAGATAGAAGAGCTGGGCGGTAATACACTGGTATCAGAGGGTATCGATGCCAACTACCAGGATATGATCAACTACGCCGTATTTGCCCTCATCAAGCTGGTTATCGAAAAGTCCTAAGCCCTGTTCGCGCTGATGCCGAGGTCCAGGTCTAAGTCCAATCTATACTATCAAGGCGGCGCATGGGCGGCCCGCATGATTCTGTCTCTGACGCTGCTGCTGAGCGGTGTGACCAAGGCTATCGATCCCAAGGGCACGGTGTACAAGCTGCAGGACTACCTGATCTACTTTGACGTCCCGTCTCTGTTGTCACAAGACATGCTCACGGCAATAGCCGTGATGCTCTGCAGCGTGGAGTTCTTGCTGGGTATTTATCTCTTCTTTGGTATCCGTCGGCGCTTCACAAGTTATCTAACCCTGATCTTTATAGGGCTGATGACGCTTGTCACGCTCTTTATTCTCATCTGGCATCCGGTAAGTGACTGCGGTTGTTTTGGCGACGCCATACATCTGACCAACGGACAGACCTTTGTCAAAAATCTTGTGCTCCTGGGCTGTGCCATCGTCTACCGTTATACCTATGCGACTACTCACAAGCTGATAGGGGTCTCCTTGCACTGGTTGGTCAGCATGTATAGCATCCTCTTCATCCTCTTTGTCAGTCTCTATAATAACTACTATCTGCCGTTGGCGGACTTCCGTCCCTACAAGGTGGGAGTCAATATCCCCAAGGCAATGTTAATTCCGGAAGGAGCGGCTGAGCCTGAGTACGAGACGACTTTCTGGTTGGAGAAAAACGGACGGAGACAGCGCTTCACCATAGACAATTATCCCGATAGCACGTGGACCTATATCTCAACGGAGAAAAAACTGGTCAAGGAGGGCTACGTCCCTCCGATAACTGACTTCTCTGTGTGTGACACTCTGGGCAATGATCTTACGGACTCACTGCTAGCTGATACCGGATATACGATGATGCTCATCAGCCCGACTTTTGACCAGGCCAATAGGGTACCGGTAGACGAGATTAATGCACTTAATGACTACTGTCTGGATCATAAATACCGCTTTTATGCCTTGACTGCGAGCAGTATGTCGTCGGTAGACAAGTGGATCTACTATACAGGTGCAGAGTATCCGATATACTTCTGTGACGCTACGGTGCTCAAGACAATGGTACGCAGCAATCCAGGTCTCATCCTTCTTCATGGTGGTACTATATTGGGCAAGTGGAGCGGCCATGACTTGCCGACGCTCTCAGATGGGCAATCTGTCAAATCCATTATACAGGATGGGGACAATAACCTCAGAATACTATTAAAAATCATATTGTACTATCTCATCCCGCTTCTTTTTATTACCTTTGCAAACAAATTTTGGATGAACCATAAACATCACTTAAATCATAAAACAATGAGACAAAAAATTGTAGCAGGCAACTGGAAGATGAACATGAACCTGCAAGACGGTATCAATCTGGCTAAGGAAATCAATGAGACCCTGAAGGCTGACAAGCCCAATTGCGGTGTTGTCATCTGCACACCTTTCATCCATCTCGCCAGCGTAGCCCCGCTGCTCGACAAGAGCCTCGTAAAGCTTGGAGCTGAGAACTGTGCTGACAAGGCCAAAGGCGCTTACACCGGTGAGGTTTCAGCTGAGATGGTCAAGAGTACGGGTGCTGATTATGTCATCCTCGGTCACTCCGAGCGTCGTCAGTACTATCACGAGACTCCCGAAATACTCAAGGAAAAGGTTCAGCTAGCTCTGCAAAACGGTCTGAAGATCATCTTCTGCATCGGCGAGACACTCGAGGAGCGTGAAGCCAATAAGCAAAACGAAGTTGTCAAGGCTGAGCTCGACGGTTCTGTATACGGTCTGTCTGCTGAGGAATGGAAGAATATCGTACTGGCATACGAGCCCATCTGGGCTATCGGCACAGGTAAGACGGCTACGGCTGATCAGGCTGAGGAAATGCTGGCTTACATCCGCTCTACTGTAGCAGAGAAGTATGGCAAGGCAGTTGCTGAGGAAACCACGATCCTCTACGGCGGTTCTTGCAAGCCCTCCAACGCTAAGGAACTCTTTGCTAAGCCTGACATCGACGGAGGCCTGATAGGCGGCGCCTCTCTTAAGGCTGCTGACTTCAAGGGCATCATTGATGCTTGGAAGTAATCAGTAATTTGACCAATATAATATGACATGCGGTATGGTGTAAGCCGTGCCGCATGCCTTTTTTGCCAAGCCACCTATCTCCCATGCGACTGACCGGTATACTGATAAGTCTGCTTATCTTGCCTTGTGTAGCAGAGGCCCAGACCTTTACTCAGCATTTGCAGCAAAAACGTACAGGATATGGCAGCGTCATCGTCTACCAAGATAGTACCTTGCGGCTCCTGCTCGATGGCCGCAGGCCGGATCGGCCTGTCATGAAGCCTCAGCCTCAGCCGCAGCCGTCCCACGGTCATGGGGCGACAGCTAAAACCTCGGCCAAAGTGCCGGCAAGGCCGCATCACAATGCTCCACACGAGTCGCAGAAGAGCAAGCCGGAGCCTGCAACTGGAGAAAAGATTGACAGAGTGGACACTTCTTTCAGCAACAAGACTTATCGTCAGCGCAGGCGTCAGGCTGGATACCGTATACAGATATATAGCGGAGACAATAGCCGACAGGCCCGACAGAAAGCCTATCAGCTAGGGTACCTCTTCAAGTCCTATTTTCCAGACATACCAGTCTATACCCACTTCTATAGCCCTCATTGGGTATGCAGAGCGGGTGACTTCAGAACGATAGGAGAGGCTAGAAGCGTGCTGGGCAAGATGAGGTATATCAAGGGACTGAGTGGGGCGGCCATCATAAGATCAACTATTCAAGTCGAAATATACGAATGAGTGATAAGGAGTTTATCAATCACCCCAGCTTCGCAGAACTTGAGGATATCTTCAGGCGTGAACTGACTTTGCTGGGGGAGGATCCACAGCGAGAGGGGTTGCTCAAGACTCCTGCGCGTGTAGCCAAGTCTATGCTGTGGCTTACGCAGGGATATCGACAGGATCCGCTGGCAGTATTGCACTCTGCCAAGTTTAAGGAGGACTACAGCCAGATGGTCATCGTCAAGGATATCGACTTCTACTCTCTCTGTGAACACCACATGCTGCCTTTTTATGGCAAGGCCCACGTGGCCTATATTCCCAACGGCTACATCACGGGACTGAGCAAGATTGTAAGGGTTGTCAATATCTTTGCACGCCGCCTGCAAGTGCAGGAGCGCATGACAACGCAGATTAAGGAGTGTATCCAAGAGGCTTTGCACCCCCTGGGTGTGATGGTCGTCATCGAAGCCAGCCACATGTGCATGCAGATGCGCGGAGTGGAGAAACAAAACAGCATCACGACGACAAGTGACTTCACGGGCGCTTTTGAGAGCAGCAAGACGAGAAGTGAGTTCCTGCAGCTGATTAATCGCCACTAAGTGATGAGGATAATCAGCACGTTTGTTTGCTAATTGCCTCTGAAGGCCAGCGGGGAATAGAGTCAGTCTATCGTCTTATCAATCAAATATTACAGCATCGGACTCAGCTTGTATAAGCCGAGTCCGATGCTTTTGTCTGTCTGTTGGGTCCTCCCGTCATGCTGTCTCGCATGGGCGTTGACAAGGCATCAGAGGCTGATATTGGTTTCTCCGGCTTCTTTAGCCAGCGCTTGCTTGATGGTATTATACTGCTGGTAGTCCTCCATGAGCTGGCGGGTCTTTGCCTCGTCGGCTATTATTTCTGGTGAACTCAGTTGCTGCTTGATGGCGTTGATATTGCCACTGACGATGATGAGCTTGAGTTGCGCCATCTGCTGGGGCAGTATCTGGCGCAGTTTGTCTTCGGTAGGCTTGATATTTTGCTTGTTGGCGAAGCTCTTACTCAGTTCGTAGTTGTCTTGAAGCATTGCGGCGGCAAAGTTGGAGACAATGGGATCAGGGTAGGTGAGGAGGTATTTTGACACTGTAAATCCAGGCTCATCGCAATGCTCGATACACTTTTGCCAGATGAGACGGTAGAGGTCGGGGGTAAAGGAAATCTCATTTTCGTCAAATTCGGCTTTGATGTACTTGAGGACACTGATATAGACGGTGCTGCCGTCGTCTGCCTGATATTCCTCGAGCGGCAACTCTCCGTAGCGTATGATATTGCGCATCAGGGCTTGTTCCATCTTCTCGCGTCGTGTCCGGGGAACATCCGTAGCAGCCAGTCGTAAGGCTGTAGGGGAAGTCGTGGAGGCTACTTGTTGGGAAGCATTGGAGGTGACAACTTGTGCAGTAGGCGGCGCGGAGGAGTCCGTCAGGCCGGATGTCGCGTTGATGGCTGTGGCCGACTGTGCAAAGGCAGCCCCTGATGTTCCATCTTGCCCGTTCTGGCTATGAAAAGCACTGGACGCTGCGTCTGGCATTTGCTGTCTGAGACGCTCCTCACGCTCCTTACGTTGTTGCTCTTCCTTATATTTTTCCTGATAGTGCTTACGGCGTGCCTTGTCGGTGGCGGAGATGAGGATGTCCTCGCGCACATTGAGGACCTGGGAGCACTCCTGTATGTACATGGAGCGGAGGATCTCGTTGGGAATGAGCGCAATGCTGTTGACAATCTCCTGCGTGACTTCGCCGCGCTTGAGGGGGTCGCCTCCCGTGTCGGCCAGAAGAATACTGGTCTTGAAGCGGATAAAGTCTTGCTGGTGATCCTCGAGGTACTGCTGGAACTCTGGCCCCGGGTGCTTCTGAGAGAAACTGTCTGGGTCGTCTCCGTCGGGCAGTACGAGGACCTTGATCTTCAGGCCTTCCTCGAGGAGCATGTCGACGGCTCTTAGGCCAGCGTGAATGCCGGCGCTGTCGCCATCATAAAGCACAGTGATATTTTGGGTGAAGCGCTTGATGCCGCGTATCTGCCCGTAGGTGAGTGATGTGCCGCTTGATGCGACGACATTTTCGACACCGTTCTGATGCATGGAGATGACGTCCATATAGCCTTCGACGAGATAGCAGCGGTCGGCTTTGGAGATGGCCGACTTGGCTTGGTAGAGGCCGTAGAGCTCGTTGCTCTTGTTGTAAATCTCGCTTTCCGGCGAATTGATGTATTTGCCTACGTTCTTGTTTTGTCCCAGTATGCGCCCGCCAAAGGCGACAATCTTACCACTGACGGTCATGACGGGGTACATCACGCGTCCGTGGTACTTGTCAAGCAGTTTGCCGTCCTGACTCTTGAAGCATAGACCTGTCTTGAGGAGATACTCCTCGCGGTAGCCCTGCTTGAGCGCCTCTGTCGCGAGGGCATTGCGTTGCTCGGGCGAGTAGCCGAGTTGAAACTTGCGTATGATATCGTCTCTCAAACCGCGTTGGCGGAAGTAGGCGAGTCCTATTGACTGGCCTTCCTGAGTATCGTGGAGCTCCTGCTGAAAGAAGTGGTTGGCCCATTCGTTGACGATAAACAAGCTCTCGCGCTCGCCGCGGGCCTTGATCTCCTCGGGCGTCAGTTCGGTCTCTTGTATATCAATATTGTATTTGTGAGCGAGCCAGCGCAGGGCCTCCGGATAAGTCATCTGCTCATGCTCCATCAGAAAGGTGACCACGGTGCCGCCCTTGCCGCATCCGAAGCAGTGGAATATGCCCTTGGAGGGGGTGACTACGAAGCTGGGCGTCTTTTCATTGTGGAAGGGGCAAAGGCCCTTGTAGCTGGAGCCCGCCTTGCGCAGGGTGACAAAGTCGGAGATGACCTCGACGATGTCCGCACGGCTCATAATCTCATCAACAGTCTTGTGGTCAATCATAGTATCTGCAAATTTAGTTCAAAAAAGCCGAATACAGGAGGTGCTGCTTAAACAAAAAATGACGAACTTTGCATCTTGTAATGTTAAAGTCTGTCTGCAATCTGATCTCCCGCTACATGGGAGTGCTTGTAGTGCTTGTTGCACTGGTAGCTTTTTTGTGGCCGCAATCCTTCAGCGGCATCCGTCCCGTGTGGATCAGCCCTTTGCTGGGCTTGGTCATGTTTGGTATGGGGTTGACGCTCAATCCACAAGATTTCAAAGTTGTATTTATGCGACCTAAAGACGTACTGGTCGGCTGCTTGGCCCAGTTTACCGTCATGCCCGGTCTGGCATGGGTGCTCTGCCGGCTTTTTGACTTGCCTCAGGAACTTGCGCTGGGCGTCATATTGGTAGGTTGTTGTCCCGGGGGTACGGCGAGCAATGTCATCACCTATCTGGCGAAGGGCGATCTAGCGCTTTCTGTCGGTATGACGGCGACGAGTACGGTGCTGGCCCCGCTGCTGACACCTCTGCTTACTTGGTTGCTTGCCGGCAAGATGGTGGATGTCAATGTGGTGAGCATGTTTGTCTCTATCGTGCAGGTTGTGATACTACCCATCATTGCGGGATTTATTGTCAGACGTGTGATGCCGAGCTTCACCTCTGCGGCTGTAGGCTATCTGCCAGCGCTGAGTTCGATCACGATAGCTCTGATTGTCGGTATCATTGTGGCTGCCAACAGTGATAAACTCATGCAAGGCGGCGCAATCATCATTCTGGTCGTTATACTTCACAATGTCTGTGGCCTTTTGCTGGGCTTCTCGATTGCACGCGTGATGGGACTGGGATGGAAGCAACGTGTAGCCGTGTCTATCGAGGTCGGTATGCAAAACAGCGGCCTCGCCTCCTCACTGGCCACGCTCCACTTTGCCTATGCTCCCTTGGCCACGATACCAGGGGCCATCTTCAGTGTATGGCACAATATCAGCGGTGCGCTTATGGCCCATCTGTACGGTCGTCACGCGGAGCAGGAGCAATAGAAATGCCCGTGCCTACTAGACAACCGTCGATAAGGCAGATGGCTCTTCGGACGTAGTACGTCTCAGGAGCTTTTTCGTAGGCTCTTTCAACGCAACAGATCATCTCGCATAGTAACTGTGACCGCGCCAGCGACGTCTGTTTGGTCAGGCAATCTGCTTATTGTAAATCCCCCCCCCTTCATTACACATATTGTGAATGGCCGGATTTGTTTGGGCTGCAATTTATTTGTTGTATTGCCGGTTATAAGGCAGAGAAAAAGGCCTCTGACTTTACTAAGACGGGCAGTTGAGATCTCGAGGGGGAAGTGGACAGAAAAACTAATTTTTTATATGAAAATAATTTGTCTAGTTTGCTCACTGCCTGATACGTGAGGAATAAGTCCGCTTGTTGTGAAAACAAGGTTGGACCTAGCTTAAATTACCTCGGACATTGTTTGTTTTTGAAGCCGTTTTATTTCTCGTAGAAATCTCTTTTGATGCGTGCATGCCGGAATACAGAAACAGAATAGGGCTTCGAAATATTTGCTTCCGTAGAACAAACGGAATGGAAACCCATTTTTAACAGAGCAGAAAGGTTGATTGTAAAATAAAATTTTTATATAAAACTTATTCTTCCATTTTTTTCTTCTCCGTTTAATTGTGTTGTTTAGTTGTTCTCTGAACATGTGTAAGGCCGAAAAGTTGTCTGCAATGACTAGGGCAGGTGTTGCGAAGTAGCGTCCTTCGAGTTTGGCAGCAAAGTCGGCATCTGCGGAGGAGAGAGCGGATGGCAGTGACTTGCTAGCTTGTCAACAAGACGCAAAAGGCTGATGAATGCGATTTTGAGCCATAAAAAAGAGGGCGCATAATTGCTAATCCGAAAAAAAGAACTATCTTTGCACGCCGAATCATAGGACAATGACCTCTTACAAGCTTAATCTCAATACGATGCGTCAGTCCAGGATGTCGGCCAGCTATTTGCTGGACGACACATTCTTTGGTACCAAGGACTACTCCCTGGTCTCCAAGGGAAAGATATCCGTTTCTGCCACGGTTGAGCGCAAGGAAGAGCATTTCCACCTGTCTCTCCAGCTTGACGGATATGTGATTGACCATTGTGCACGCTGCCTCGATGAGGTGGAAGTGCCGATTCATACTTCCGCCGAACTGACAGTCAAGTACGGCGATGCCGTCGGAGAAGAGGACGATGTGGTCTATGTTAATGAGTCGACCGGTGAGCTTGACCTCGAGCCGCTGCTCTATGACTTCACGATGCTCGCAATACCCGAGCGCCCTGTCCACAAGGATGGGGAGTGCAATCCTGAGATGAGCGCAAGGCTGGGCGATATTCTCGTAAACTGAAATTTAACCATCAAAATATAACAACAAAATGGCACATCCTAAAAGAAGACAATCTAAGACCAGAACTCTCAAGCGTAGAACTCACGATAAGGCAGTTGCCCCCACACTCGCTAAGTGCCCCAACTGCGGTGAGTGGTATGTATATCACACTGTATGCCCCAGCTGCGGCTACTACAGAGGTAAACTCGCCGTTGAGAAGGCTGTAGCCGAGTAATCTTAGCATACGGATCTCACTCATGAGCAATTTGCATGCTATAATTACGGGCGTAGGAGGCTATGTGCCCGACTACGTACTGACCAATGAGGAACTCTCCCAGATGGTCGACACGAGTGATGAGTGGATAATGACCCGTATCGGCGTCAAGGAGCGTCGAGTACTCAACAAGGAAGGACTCGGAAGTGGCTACCTTGGCAAAAAAGCCGTTCATAATCTGCTGGACAAGACTGGTATTGACCCCGACACCGTCGAGGGACTCATCTGCGCTACCTGCTCACCTGACTATCAGTTTCCATCCAACGCCACTCAGATCGTCGAGGACGCAAAAATGAAAAACGCCTTCGCTTATGACCTCGGTGCTGCTTGCTGTGGATTTATGTACGCCATGGATACGGCGGCTTCGCTCATCGAGAGCGGACGCTATAAGCGCTTGGTCGTCGTCGGAGCAGAAAAGACAACTTCTTTTGTCGACTATACAGACCGTAGTACTTGCCCCATCTTTGGTGACGGTGCTGGCGCTGTGCTTGTAGAAGCAACGGAGGAAGACCTCGGATGGCAGGACAGCATACTGCGCACAGACGGATCGGGATTTAAGTATCTCCATCTACCCGCCGGCGGCAGTGTAAATCCCGCATCCCACTACACGGTCGACCACAAGATGCACTACATCCACCAGGAAGGCCGTACGGTATTCAAGTATGCCGTCAACAATATGAGCCACTTGACTGCCGAGCTCTGTGAGCGTAACCACCTGAACAACGACAATATCGACTGGATTATACCTCATCAGGCCAATATCCGTATCATTCAGGCCGTAGCCCACTCTCTTGACTTACCGCCAGAGAAGGTGATGATCACAATTCACAAGTATGGCAATGCCAGTGCGGCTTGCATACCCCTTGTGATGTGGGATATGGAGGACAAGTTCAAGAAGGGTGACAATATCGTGCTCACAGCTTTCGGAGCAGGCTTCGTCTTCGGATCGGCTTACCTCAAGTGGGGCTATGATCCTGTCAGGAAATAGCTCGCACGTCCCTTGGTTTAAGAACCGTCTCTGACAGATATACTCTAAGGTCCTGCTTCTCCCAATGAGAGGAGCAGGCTTTTTAGCTTAAAGGTCAGTATGGCCGTCACAGAAGCAGGCTCAGTTGCCGTCAAGTGAGTTTCTGCCAGTGCGCATACACAGTCCGTGCAGCCTAAGTCCTATCCAGTACTATCAATATTTGCCTTATACAGATCATGTCTTACAAGTCAGGTTTCGTCAATATCGTTGGCAACCCCAATGTTGGCAAGTCGACCCTTATGAACCTCTTTGTCGGCGAACGCATCTCGATAGCGACCTTTAAGTCGCAGACCACCCGTCACCGTATCATGGGTATACTCAATGAGGAGGATTGCCAGATCGTCTTCTCCGATACGCCGGGAGTGCTCAAGCCTCACTATAAACTGCAGGAGTCTATGCGTGCCTTCAGCGAAGGGGCGCTGGAAGACGTCGATGTGCTGGTCTATGTCACCGATGTCGTAGAGACGCAGGAGAAGAACCAGGACTTCATCGACGAGGTTAATGCTCTCAAGGTTCCCAAGCTGGTTTTGATCAATAAGGTTGACCTCACAGACCAGCAAAAGCTTCAGCAACTTGTGGAGGAGTGGCACCGGCTGATTCCCAAGGCAGATATCCTGCCCGTGTCGGCTAAGGCTCGGTTTAATATAGACCTTGCGCTCAACCGCATCAAGCAGCTGCTGCCCGAAAATCCGCCCTATTACGACAAGGACCAGCTGACGGACAAGCCGGTCAAGTTTTTTGTCTCTGAAATCATTCGCGAGAAGATCCTTCTCTACTATGATAAGGAGATTCCCTATAGCGTGGAGGCTGTTGTGACGAGCTACAAGGAGGAAGACGCCATCGTACGCATCGAGGCAACTCTCTATGTCGAGCGCGACAGCCAAAAGGGCATCATCATCGGACACAAGGGTGTAGCCCTCAAGCGCGTGTCGACTGAGGCTCGCCGTTCGCTGGAGACATTTTTGGGCAAAAAGGTCTTCTTGCGTATCTTTGTCAAGGTAGATAAGGATTGGCGCAACAGTGACCGCGCCCTGAGTCACTTTGGGTACAAACCGGAGTGATATTGAGACCAACTCAACATAATACAAATCATACTATAATAAATATACACTCATGGGAAGCATAGTCGCCATCGTAGGTCGCCCCAATGTGGGCAAGTCTACGCTTTTCAACCGTCTGACCGGTACACGTCAGGCTATTGTCAGCGAGGTATCGGGTACCACCCGCGACCGACAATATGGTACTGTAGAGTGGAACGGACGCACCTTCTCTCTCATCGATACTGGCGGATGGGTCGCCAAGAGCGACGACATCTTTGAGGGCGAGATACGCGCTCAGGTCAATATCGCTTCAGAGGAGGCAGACGTCATCCTCTTTGTCGTAGACGTGACGACCGGTATCACGGATATCGACCAAGACCTCGCAGCTATTCTCCGCCGCGTCAAGAAACCCGTTATCGTCGTCTCCAATAAGACCGACGACAATGCACTGCAGTTCGGAGCCGCAGAATTTTACGCCCTGGGACTCGGTGAGCCTTACTGTATCTCAGCCATGACCGGTAGCGGTACGGGAGATCTGCTTGACCTGATTGTCAACAAGCTGCCCAAGGAAGCAGACACAGAAGCAGACACGGCGTTGCCCCGCTTTGCTGTTGTAGGTCGCCCTAATGTGGGCAAGAGCTCGTTGATTAACGCCTTTGTGGGTGAGGACCGCAATATCGTCACCGACATCGCTGGTACCACCCGTGACTCTATAGATACGAGATTCCGAAAGTTTGGTCTTGACTTTTACCTCGTAGACACTGCAGGCATACGTAAGAAGAGCAAAGTCGAAGAAGACCTTGAGTTTTACTCCGTCATGCGTTCCATTCGAGCCATTGAGGGCAGCGACGTCTGCATCTTGCTGGTTGATGGCCAGAGGGGTATCGAGTCACAAGACCTCAATATCTACCGACTTATCCAGCGAAATCTCAAAGGTATTGTACTGATGGTCAACAAGTGGGATGTCATCGAAGATAAGTCCA
Source organism: uncultured Prevotellaceae bacterium (assembly GCA_900316315.1). Classification (GTDB taxonomy): domain Bacteria; phylum Bacteroidota; class Bacteroidia; order Bacteroidales; family Bacteroidaceae; genus UBA6382. The sequence goes on along the minus strand of ONCK01000016.1, from coordinate 45,132 downwards.
ATATGGCGATCAAATATTTTGAGCAGACTATACGCGAGCGCTTTGCACCGTTTACAGACTTTCCTATCATCTTTGGTAGTGCGCTTACGAGCAAAAATATACTCAAGGTGCTTCAGACGGCAGAGGATGTATACAAGCGTATGCACCAGCGTATCTCTACTTCACGCCTCAATGAGGAGTTGCTGCCGCTCATAGAGGCCTATCCGCCCCCCTCTATCAAGGGTAAGTATATTAAGATCAAGTATTGCTCCCAGCTGCCGGACGCCAAGGTGCCGACTTTCATCTTTTATGCCAACCTACCGCAGTACATCAAGGAGCCGTATTACCGTTTTCTGGAGAACAAGATTCGTGAGAAGTGGGATCTTACCGGTACACCTATCCGTATCTTTATCCGGCAAAAGTGATTGACGATGAACGGTAAAGTACACGGTATGACATCTGTTGCCGGCAAGAGGGAGACCACTCTCAACTTGTTGCGTACAGTTCTGATGGCGGTGCTGCTGTCTCAGTTTCTTCTGGTCTCCTGCGGAAAAGGCAAGGTGTCCAAGGCTGATAAGCCGGAGCAGGCAGCCATCAGCTATGTCAACAATCTCGCTGCAGAACACTACGATGACTGCCTCTCGATGATGGCTTCTTTGGACAGCGCATCAGATAGCTACAAGGCTACCATGAAGGCGATGCTCAAGCAGATGGTGAGAGAAAAGAAGGCTGGAGGATTTGAGCTCAAGCAGGCTGAATGTCTTCATGTTGATCTCAACGGCGCAGCCACGACGGCCAAGGTCTACCTCCGTCTCTCCTATACCAATGACAGTACGGAGACGATGCTCCTCCCACTGATCAAGGACGGCAGAGCATGGAGACTGAGATAAGTTAAAAAAAACGACAAACGTATCCTATATGTCTACAAATAGTGAAACTTTAGCTTTTTTAAGCCACTCTGTAGACTAGACATTGTGGAAAATCTTAATTTTGCTTGATAGGAAAGACTTGATATATGTTGATGAACAGTAGAAATTTGCTTCTGACAATATTTGCCTGCCTCGCCCTTAGTGTCAGTGCCCAGAGCGAGTACAAGTCTATACGTACCTATATCAAGAAGGGCGGAAATATTGCCACTGTTCGCCAACAGATACAGAAGTTGGAGAAGGATGAAGACTTCAAGGATGATCCCAAGCTTTATTTTCTGGCCGTTCAGTCGGAGCGCAAGGCCAATGAGGCGGACAACACCAAGCTCTATCTCAATCAGGCCTATGATACGGTCAATTTCTTTGCTACTATCTCCGGCATGTTCAAATACGCGGCACAGTGTGACGGAATAGAGCAGCACAGGCTGAGCAATGGCAACTACAAGCTCAAGTATCGTAGCAAACTGCATGATATCCTCAAGAGATATTATCCCAATCTGTACAGTGCCGGCATCTTCTATATTAAGAAGAAAGACTATAAAAACTCTCAGCAGTATTTCCAGCAGTACTTGGATGCAGCCCAGAGTCCCATCTTCGCCGCCGACCGTCTGCTGACGACTGACACCAAGCTACCCCGGGCTGCCTTCTGGTGCATGACAAGCGCATATTATCAGAAGGACTACTATGCTGCCTTGCGCAGCGGAGAGCTTGCCTCGCGCGACTCGGCCAATGCGGACCTCTATCTCCAGTATACGGCGCTCTCACAAGGTGCACTCAAGGATACGGCTCTCTATATTAGCACGCTACGCAAGGGAATGAAAGAGATCCCTTATGATCTTTTCTTCTTCTCCACGCTGACAGACTACTACAACACCACTCATCAGTACGACAAAGCCTTACAACTTACCGACAGCGTACAGCGTGTCAATCCGCAGCAGCCAATCTTCAAGTTCGCCAAAAGCGTTGTGCTCTACAATCTTAAACGTTACGATGACTGCATCACTCTTTCGCGTGAGGTTATCTCGGCCGACAGCACCAATGCCGATGCCTACTTCTATGCTGGTAGTTGCTACTACAACCAGGCCGCAGAAATTGATGACAACGTCCAGCCCAATATCAATCTCAAGAGCTACAATGCGCAGAAACAGCAAGTACGCAATCTCTTTGCCCAGGCCAAGCCATATCTGGAGCGCTATCGTCGTCTGCGCCCCAACGATCAGAAGCGCTGGGCTCCCTTGCTCTATCGTATTTATCTCAATCTCAATGAGGCAGCTCCCTTCGCAGAGATAGAGAAGATACTCAATGAAGCTTCTGACAAAGCGACTAAGAGTAGCAAATAGGTGTATCGCTCAGTAGACAGTTCTTTTTCCTGTCTCTTATTTTCGCCAGTGAGGGAGAGAAAGGCTTTCTTTTCGCTCTCTCAGCAATGTAGAGAAGTTGTTGCGGTATATTTGTCCGTTAATTTTGGTCTGCTATCTGTTTAGATGGCTGAGTATGCGGCTTCGCACGATAACGAGCTGTCTAGGCCGGATTGTCCTTGGATAGTGGTTTGTTTTTCTTTACTATCAGAGGAAGAATGAGCCAGGATGAGGCAAATATTTTAAGCTCAATGGCTTCCTGTCGCGTAGACAACTGTAATAAGTCTAAATTGTGAGACAGCATAACTTTTCAGGCTGAGACCTTTTCCCAATTGATAAAAAACTTTTATCTTTGCAATCCGAATAGGTTGTGATGGCCTCTCTGCGGCAATAGCTCAGTTGGTAGAGCATTGGCTTCCCAAGCCGAGGGTCGCGAGTTCGAGTCTCGTTTGCCGCTCTCATATCAATATAGAGGAACAAGAGTGTAGGGTTTATACTTCGCTCTTGTTCCTCTTATTTTTTTCAATGTTTGGACGTAAATCTTTGTGGGTATCTCCCAGGTAGGATCAGAAGTTTTTTTGTTCTTGTGGTGAAAGGCTATTTCCCAACATTTTAGGCATGCTTATTATATAGAACGAGCATTAAATGTTGTCATAATGCTTCTAGCATGTCGCAGCTGTAAGGCTAGGCAATTTCGGTCAGGCTTCTTCCGCCTTGGCAAGCCGTCTTGTTCTCGCTCGTTCTGTGGAATCTTTTACGGTATGTTTTGAAATAATCCAATGCTAGAAAGATGGCATGCGTATATGCGCTTTTTACATGGTATTTCTCAAAGCGCAAAGTTGTCTTTTGTTTTTATATAATAAATTTGAGATACTGTAGAGATAGGTCCTGATGCCGTCATTTCAAGTCGCCTTGTATGCGTAACAAGGTCGGATGTAATTTAAACAAAGCCCAATGTAGTTTAAACTGGAAGTAGAGTTGCTATCGATTGATAGCCAACAAGTTAATTGAATTTTGGATGTTGATTGTAAATCGTTGTTTTTAGTGAATTATAAGTATTATTTGGACGAGCTTCCAAATTTTTGTCTTCAAGAACAAACTGGAAATCTCAGCTTATTTTTTTAAAAACAATTTAGTCAGTGTGTGCCTAATAAAACAGACATCTCTTCTATTCTATATGGGCTGAATTTTGCAGAAAGGTTTCCCGTGAAGGTAGGGTAGTGGGGAGAGTGTGCAAAACTTCGTCTAACTTTTTTGTCAGGTTGGCCGCTCAGTGTATGTCACGTACTTATGCTTGCATATTGACGATGGGATTAATGGCAGAGCCCAAGTTGACAGACGGAGGGGAAGGTCTTGCTTTCTGTTGACTTTCCACAGAGTCTCCGAAGCAGAGTATGGCATAATAAAAAAGAGGGACAGACTATTTGGTCTGTCACTCCTGCTCTGTCTCAGAACACACCTGACGCGATGTCTGCAAGGCTGTCTGATTGTGATTTGGCTGGGATTCGAACCCAGGACCCACAGCTTAGAAGGCTGTTGCTCTATCCAACTGAGCTACCAAACCGCAACTGCGCTTCTCAAAAAGCGATGCAAAGTTACAATTTTGCAACTAAATGAGCAAGCCGACCTCTTTTTTTGTGATGAGAAAGATATTTTAGCAGACATAAGAGAGAAGAAATAACTGAAATTTTGTAATTTCGCCATGTAAATACAAGTGTATTTAGCTTTTGAGCCGACATAATCCTCTGGGGAGTTCGCTGATGATGGCTAGCAACCTGATTTATACCTTAGAGAATGGGCGCAGAATAATTTAAAAAAGAGACAAATCTAAAACAGTAATAGCACTTAAAACAGAAAACTTGAAAATGAAAAAGTACAATTTCAACGCAGGTCCTTCTATCCTGCCTCGTGAAGTGATTGAGAAGACGGCTCAGGCCTGTCTGGATCTCAATGGTATCGGTCTGTCACTGATGGAGATCAGTCATCGATCAAAGGACTTCCAGCCAATCATGGATGAGGCACAGTCATTGCTTAAGGAGCTCCTTGATGTGCCCGCAGGCTACGAAGTCGTATTTTTGGGCGGTGGCGCCAGCCTGCAATTCTGTCAGGTGCCATACAACTATTTGGAGCACAAGGCCGCCTATCTCAATACTGGTACATGGGCCAAAAAAGCCATGAAGGAAGCCAAACTCTTCGGCGAAGTTGTTGAGGTCGCTTCGAGCGCTGACAAAAACTATACTTATATACCCAAGGACTTTGAGATTCCGACAGATGTGGACTACTTCCACTTTACATCCAATAATACCATATTTGGCACAGAGATACGCAAGGACTTTGATGCCAAGGTGCCTGTAATATGTGACATGTCGTCAGATATTTTGAGCCGTCCCGTTGACGTGAGCAAGTATGCTCTGATTTACGGAGGTGCACAAAAGAATTTGTCCATGGCTGGCGTGACCTTTGTGATTATCAAGAGCGACACTCTGGGAAAGGTAAGCCGACAGATACCGACGATGCTTGACTACCGTACCCATGTAGACAAGGGTTCCATGTTTAATACTCCTCCTGTAGTACCTATCTACTGTGCCTTGATGAATTTGCGTTGGGTCAAGGAGCATGGCGGTGTCAAGGAGATGGAACGCCGCGCGCTTGAGCGCTCACGCATTCTCTACGATGAGATAGATCGCAACAAGCTCTTCCGTGGTACCGTCGAGCCAGAAGATCGCTCTGTAATGAATATTTGTTTTGTTATGAGCGATGAGTACAAAGAGCTCGAGCAGGACTTTCTGGCATATGCCACAAGCAAGGGCATGGTCGGTATTAAGGGCCACCGCTCCGTAGGCGGCTTCCGCGCAAGTTGCTACAATGGTATGTCCAAGGAGGGCGTAGAGGCTCTTGTAGCTTGCATGAAGGATTTTGAGGCTAATCACTAATCCTATCTATCCGAGGGAGTATATGGGGGAACAGATATAGGCCCGTGTACTTCCTTGCTTGCATAATATAGTCTTATTCATCAAAAACATATAATCATGAAGATATTAGTTGCAACTTCCAAACCTTTTGCTCCCGTTGCTGTAGAAGGAATCCGGAAGGTGGTAGAAGCCAATGGCTGCCAGATGGCTCTGCTGGAGAAGTATACTGAAAAGGCTGATTTGCTCGCAGCTGTAGCAGACGCTGATGCTCTGATCGTCAGAAGTGACAAGATAGATGCCGAGGTCTTGGATGCTGCCAAGCAGCTCAAGATTGTTGTGCGTGCAGGTGCCGGCTATGACAATATAGACCTTGAGGCCGCTACGGCTCACAAGGTGGTCGTAATGAATACCCCCGGACAAAACTCCAATGCCGTCGCCGAGCTGGTGATGGGACTCCTGGTGTATACAGTACGCAATTTCTTTAATGGGAAACCAGGTACCGAACTCAAGGGTAAGACCCTGGGCCTGCTTGCATTTGGCAACGTCAGCCGCAATGTAGCCCGCATAGCCAAGGGCTTTGACATGAATGTGATGGCTTATGATGCCTATTGTCCCGCAGAGGCCATAGAGGCTGCTGGTGTCAAATCGGTTGCTACCCGTGAAGAACTCTTTGAGAAGAGTGATATTGTCAGTCTTCATATTCCTGCCACACCGGACACGATTCACAGTATCAATGCTGAGCTCGTCGGCAAGATGAAGCAGGGCGCCATACTCATCAATACAGCGCGTAAGGAGGTTATTGATGAGCCGCAGCTTCTCGAACTGCTGACTAAGCGTACAGATCTGAAGTACATCACCGACATCAAGCCTGACGCAGATGCCGACTTTGCTGCCAAACTCGAAGGACGCTACTTCGCAACGCCCAAGAAGATGGGCGCCCAGACGGCAGAGGCCAATACCAATGCCGGTCTCGCTGCTGCCAAGCAGATAGCTGGTTTCTTCAAGGAAGGCATTACAAAATTTCAGGTCAATAAGTAATTGATACAGGATGGGGAACTGACAGACAGGCAAGACGCCTCTCAAGTGCAGTTCCCCATCTTGTTTTTGTTTAAGTCGCAAAATATCTTACCAACTATGGCAATTGTAAAACCGTTTAAGGGTGTGAGACCGCCTAAGGAATATGTCGAGCAAGTAGAGAGTCGTCCCTATGACGTGCTCAGCTCTGAAGAAGCTCGGGCTGAAGCTGATGGTAATGAAAAGTCTCTTTACCATATTATAAAGCCCGAAATCAATTTTGCACCCGGCACCAGCGAGTATGATCCCAGAGTCTATGAGAGCGCCAAGGAGCATTTTGAGATGTTTCAGCAGAAAGGCTGGCTCAAGCAGGATACTCATGACAACTATTATCTCTATGCGCAGACAATGAATGGCAAGACCCAGTACGGACTTGTCGTGTGCGCGGCTGTACAGGATTATCTCAACGGAGTAATCAAGCGGCATGAGCTCACGCGCAAGGACAAGGAGGAAGACCGCATGAAGCATGTACGCATCACGGATGCCAACATGGAGCCCGTATTCTTTGCCTATCCTGACAACAAGACGCTGGACGGTATCATCGCCAAATATGCTGCACAGCCGACGACCTATGACTTCATTGCGCCCATTGACGGCTTCCGCCATCAGTTCTGGGTAATCAGTGATGAGGCTGATATCGAAACCATCACCAACACCTTCGCTACAATACCCTCGCTCTATATCGCTGACGGACACCATCGCTCGGCAGCTGCAGCGCTTGTCGGAGCAGAGAAGGCTAAGCTCAATCCTCATACGACAGGCCTGGAGGAATACAATTACTTCATGGCAGTTTGTTTCCCTGCCAGTCAGTTGACGATCTTGGACTACAATCGTGTGGTTAAAGACCTCAACGGAATGACCGCAGACCAGTTTCTCAAGGCCCTCGAGACAGATTTTACTGTGGCCGATAAGGGCACGGACAACTACCGTCCACAGCATCTCCACGAGTTTTCTCTCTATCTCGACGGACGCTGGTATAGCCTCGTAGCGCGCCCAGGTACTTATGATGACAATGATCCCATCGGCGTGCTTGACGTAGATATCTCGTCACGCCTAATTTTTGACAAACTGCTCGGTATCCACGACCTGCGTACAGATAAGCGCATCGACTTTGTAGGTGGACTGCGCGGACTGGGAGAGCTCAAGCGTCGCGTTGACAGTGGCGAGATGAAGATGGCATTGGCTCTCTATCCTGTCACGATGAAGCAGATCATGAACATCGCCGACAGCGGAAAAATTATGCCTCCCAAGGCTACATGGTTTGAGCCAAAGTTGCGTAGCGGACTGGTCATACACAAACTAAGTTAGATTGACTTCACCTGCTATCTGATATAGTAAGAGTTGCCTCCTGACAGGAGGCAGCTCTTACTGTTATACATAGGAGTGGAAGTCAAGGTTTCGTTACGACAACTGGTTATCTCGCTACGGGGATGCCTATGAGGTATATCGTAGACCTCAGATGTCGTACTGTAAGGCTGGCGTTGTGGTGAAGGCTAGGCGAAGGGTTACTGGGTAGCCTTGAGGCGGACGGAGGCAGAGCGGCAGTCTGCCCCCAGAGGAGGATTGACTTTGCAGACCTCAATCTCTGCTCCTTCCAGTTGGGGAAAAGCATCAAATAGGGCTTCGAGTATGCGGCTGGCGACAGCCTCAAGTGTTTGGCAAGTCGGCATAAAAGTTTCCCGGATGACGCTATAGGCCTCTGCATAGTTAATAGTAGCCTCTAGCCGGTCCGACCTTAATTCGGATAATTGTCGACTGATTGTCAATATGACGTCAACTGTAAAATCGCTTCCCACATCCTGTTCGGCCGGTGTCACTCCGTGGAAGGCATGGAAGCGCAACTGATGGAGACAGATCTGGGTAGTAGTTATATTCATCGGTTATGAGTGTTTAATGATGTCGCTGATGCACTGAAGGATTTGCTCGCGTCCTATGCGGCGGGTAGCGCTTGTCGTGAAGTAGGGAGGTAATTGCTCCCAAGAGTTGCCGAGCGCCTGGCAGAAGGCCTCGACATTCCTCTTAAGTTCTGCCTTGGAGAGTTTGTCGGCCTTAGTAAAGATGATGTGAAAGGGGATTTCGTGTTCTCCCAACCAATTAATAAAATTAAGATCGATGGCTTGTGGCGGTACATTGCTGTCTATGAGGACAAAGAGCAAATCCAGATTGGGACGCTTGAGGATGTAGTCTCGTATCATCTGTCCGAAGGTGCCGCTGAGCTCCTTGGAACGTTTGGCGTAACCGTATCCTGGCAGATCAACGAGAAACCACTTGTCATTGATGAGAAAGTGATTAATGAGGATGGTCTTGCCCGGCTTGCTGGAAGTCAGTGCGAGTTTGCCATTTTGGGTTAGGAGGTTGATGAGACTGCTCTTGCCGACATTGCTACGGCCGATAAAGGCAAACTCGGGGAGTTGGGTCGCTGGGCATCGATCAACAGTTGTTGCTCCGCCGAAATATCGTGCGCTATGAATAATCATCTGGAGTAGAATTGCGAACTGGTTTGTACGAAGTGGAGGAAAGTAAATAGGACATCCGATAGATAGTTTATCAGATCGGATAAGCTTTTGTCAATGTTCGGTGTAGTAAGGACAGAAAGGCATACTGGACGACGCTGTCTGCCAGTGTTGGCTTAAACGGGATACAAAGATAATAATAAAAAAAGAGTTTCGATATTTTCATCGAAACTCTTTGCGGTACGTACGAGACTCGGACTCGTGACCTCCTGCGTGACAGGCAGGCATTCTAACCAACTGAACTAACGTACCGAGACTTTGCTTGCGCTGTATCTCTCAAACGCGGTGCAAAGGTACAAGTTTTTTTTATTTGACCAAAGCTTTGTCCGGATTATTTTCAAAAAATTTCTGGAAAATCTTTACGTCTACATATCCCTTCGAAGTATAGATCCACTGCTTGAGAGTAGCAGTCTCCTCATAGCCAGATTTTTGGAAGAGGCGTATGGATGCTGTATTGTAAATACTGACGTAGGCGTACAATTGGTGAATATGCAAAAATTCGACCACATATTGCTCCATGAGTTTGAGTACCTCGGTGCCATAGCCCTGATTGCGGTAATCTCTGGAGAGTACTATACCAATCTCGGCGCGTTGGTGCCGCGGATTGAAGTCTACGAGATCGGCCATGCCGACGACTGTGCCGTCCTCCATCGACTCTATCATGAGCCGCATTTGACCGTCTGTATAGATATCATGTGCTCCGTTGGCGATAAACTGCTTGAGTGTATACCGGGAATAGGGGACGTTGACACTACTTATGTCCCAGAGAGAGGTGTCATTCTCAAGTGTGTAGAGCACTTCGAGATCTTCGGGCTCCATAGCTCTCAGTGTGATGTGGTGGCCGACGAGTAGATTTGTGCCAAACATGGATGTTTCAGATGAGGAATGTTCGTTTATCTGTGATGAGCAGGCCTTGGTCGGGATAGAAGGTGCCTATTGTGCAGTCTGTCCGATTGGCCGCGTCAAAGGTAGCCAAAATTTCGGAAAAAGTGTAGCTTCGAGTGTCATAAACTGCGACATGGCGTTTGCCGTCCCTGGCAGGTATGGCGTCGAGTGATGGTTCGGTGGGTTTGTCAGGAACAGTTGTATAAGTGGCTGCGAGATGGTATTTGTCTGCGAGACGCTTAGCGTGTTGGAGACTGGCTTGAGACATGATGAAGTGGTACGCTGTCGCCGGCTCGTGAAACAGGTGCAGACTGCGGCGCATTTTGTAGAGGCACTGGAAGAGGAGGGCTTTTGCCGCTAGCAGGTAGATGGCTACATAGACGGGGATGACTAGACCGCGGGAGTGAGGATAATGTTTGCGGAAGAAGATTGCCATTGCCTTGTAAAAGGTATTGACATAGTGAGGCGTGCCCTTGTTGGTACTCTCGCCCTTGTAGTGGAGAATAGGGCAGGGCAGATAGTAGTTTTGGCAACCAGTGCGCATGATGCGGTAAGAGAGATCGACATCCTCACCGTACATGAAGAATGTCTCGTCAAATCCCCCAGCCGTTAAGGCGCGCTCCCTGCTCATCATCATGAAGGCACCTGATACAATGTCAATCTTGCAAACTTCATGATCGTTGAGGTATTGCATATAGTATCTGTTGAGCCACTTGCTCTTGGGGAACAGTCGGGATAGCCCCACCAATTTGCAAAACGAGGTGAAGGGCGTGGGGACTCCACGGCGTGACTCTGGAGCAAATGTCCCGTTTGGATTGAGCATCCTCACTCCGAGTGCGCCTGCATCGGGATGTTGGCGGTAAAATGTAAGACACTGGCTGAGACAGGTCTCACCTATGATGGTGTCAGGATTGACAAAGAGGATATAGTCTCCTGTGGCTTGGTGCAAAGCCTGGTTGTTAGCACGCCCAAACCCGACATTGTCTGTATTGGCAATAATGTGTAAAGTCTTGTCTATCTCCTGTGCAAATATCAGCTTGAGGTAGTCAATTGTACCGTCGGTGGAAGCATTGTCTACCACTAGTACTTCCAACTCAAAGCCATCGGCTGCGCGATAAATGGAGCTGATAGCCTGCGCGAGGTAATACTTCACGTTGTAGCTGACGAGGATGGCGCTTAGTTTGACAGGCATATGGATAGGGCTAATATATGGGTCAAGGCTGCTTGGAGCGGATGATATCTATTTCTTGCTGAGAGGGCAGACAGAAAGAGACCGATATGAGGGTGATGATGGCGCACCATACTCCGCTCATGCTCTTAGTCGCGAGATATACGTAGAGGTCCAGACAGATGACGAGGGTAATGGCACCATAGCGTATGAGATTCCAGCGGATGTAGCAGCGCTGGGCGTCCGCCTGAGTTGCTCGTCTGATACGGCGAGCGATAGCTTTCAGCTTGAAGAGCTTGAGGGCGAGGTAGATGACGACAAGTGAGCAGACAATGGCTACGGTCTGACAGATGTAACTGGCTGTCGGATGGTTCTGGAGTTGACCACCGTATCCCAATAGACCTATCTGATAGGCCAAGGCCAGGAGCAGGGGTATTGCCCATACGACGAAGTAGAGAGTCTTAAGTGATTTGATGGTGATATTCATGTAGATATGCTGATGATGTGAGGATGTTAATTTCTTGGGGTCTCGACACGGTTGACGATGGCACGGCCCAGCGTGATTTCGTCGGTGTACTCGAGCTCTTCACCTATGGATACGCCGCGTGCTATCGTGCTTATCTTGACGTCATAGGGAGAAAGCTTGCGGGTGATAAAGAAGTTGGTTGTCTCGCCCTCTGTGGTAGGGCTGAGCGCAAGGATGACTTCAGACACTTGCTCGGTACTTACTCTGTCGATTAGACTCTGTATCTCGAGATCTGCGGGACCGATACCGTCGATAGGGGAGATGATGCCGCCTAGGACATGGTATATGCCGCGGTATTGCTGTGTGTTTTCAATCGCCATCACATCCTGTACATTCTGCACTACGCAGATGGTGGAGTGGTCGCGGGTTGTGTCAGCACAGATGCTGCAGAGGTCTTCGTCAGAGATGTTATGACATTTCTTGCAATACTTTACCTTAGTTTTCAGGTCGATGATGGCCTGGCCAAAGTCTTTGACGCGGTCTTCATCCTGCCGCAGGATGTGGAGAGCCAGGCGCAGGGCCGTGCGCTGACCGATACCCGGAAGGTCTGAGAGCACTTCTACGGCGTGTTGGAGTAGTTTGGAAGGATATTGGGTGTTGATCATGACTTTTGGAGAGCAGCGTTGCTGACAGCTGCTTTGATTTATAACGTCTGAGTGGCCGTGATTATTTGCTCTTGTTCAAACATTTTGCGATATATGTCGGCTTTTTTGCTCAGTGCAAGCGGATAAGATCTGCTACTGGAGGGCATGCGGTAGAGGGTGAGCGACAAGGAGGCGACCTTGACGGGCTTGCCGATCTGTAGGGGAGGGGTGTCCAGTTGCTGGCTCAGCACATCGGCAGCACGCTGCCCCGTGGCGGCGATGGCATGACAAGTTGGTATGCGACTTAGCAGCTTGCGGATATCTGTAGGAGTGACAATGTCGAGAAATTTGTCGGAAGCATTGTCTTGCAGTCGTCTGATAGCCGTGGCGGTATCGTAGATGGCGATGCTCTTATCGGTCAGAAAGGCCTTGAGCAGGGGCAGACGAAACTTGCGGGCTGTGGGGTCGTAGAAGTAGTCCTTGTCTCCGAAGAAGACGAGCCCGAAGATGCGCCACATATCGTTTTGTATGTTGGGGTAAAAGAAATCCATGCTCCACCGTTTGCGCTGCGGTGGAAAACTGCCGAGCATCAGCAGACGTGCTTTCTCAGGCAGAAAAGGCTGGAGTGGATGTACTTCGACGGGTATCTGGTCTGTATTACCTGGTGTATGGGGCTGAATCATAGCTGTGTGTGTTGTCTTTTTTTGCGGTAAGCCTTCTTAAGCCAGAAGTTGAGGCCTGCATATATATTGAAGGTGAAGTTGGAGTTGGAGATGGAGAATTGAGACTTCTTGTAACTGTATGTGTGGGCGACCATCGCTGCGCCCGCATAATATTTCCCCGTATTCCATACCAAAGCACTGCGGCTGATAAGATCAAGATGTAGTTGCTTGAGAGAAAAAAGCTTATAGTCAAATTCTAGACGTTCACCACGATTGATATTGTAGCCCAGTGTGGGCGTGAGGGTAAGGTTGAAGAGCATATTGCGGGCAAAAACCCAATTGTATCCATAGCCGGCACTTACGCTGTAGTTTTTGTAGTCGACATAGCTGACTTTGAGTGCGTCAATCATGTTACTGGATCCGTCGCTATGATACACGATGCCGTCAGGCAACTGGTTGGGGTCAAAGTTGAGACGCTGGCTGGTATAATTGAATCCGAGCATCACGCTTCCGGCACTGCGCAGCTGCTGTCCGGACTGACTGTAGGCAGCCGGGTATGAAAATTTGTGGTGATTGAATACGTAATATATGTGTAGTCCCGTCATATGCGTATTAAGGCCGGGAAATTCCATTCCTCTCACGCGCTTGGCTATATCATCGCCAAATCCATTGAGGTTGCGTATCTTGTAGTTGTTGATGCTCTTTTCGTAGATATAGTCAACGCCGAACATGGGGGCATAGATGCTGAGGTAGATATTGGAGCGGTCACTCGAAGTCTGCCGTGTACCGATGTCGACGGTATAGCCAAAGAGTAGAATGCTGTAGCCGATATAGGGACCTACGCGCATGGTGGAATAAGGCTCAAAGGAGATACTTTGCTCCTTACCGGTGCGCATGTCTGAACCGCTTATCTTGAAGATCCGCCACCGTTGTTCGCCATAGAGCATGGTCGTACAGTTGTATCGGTTGGGACGTATATAGTTGCTGTCGATGTCGACGATCTTGTGCAGGAACCGGCTGAGGCTACGCTTGGGTCTGCTCTCCAGCCTTGTCGTATCACTCGTGATGGAGAGGGTGTCTCGTGGCTCGCCATAGGTGGGGACCAAGTAGAGCAGTGTGATAATGGCAGTGAGGCATCTGTGCATCTATATTGGGATTACGATAGGTGTGGAGGTGATTTCTCCGTTAGAATTTTCCGAGTATTCGGTCCATGACCCAATTGGTAGAAGTGCCGCTGTTGCTGTCGCAGGTGCAGATAGACTTCTGTTGCAAGTGTTCGACGACGAGCTTGATGAGAGGCAGCTGTACATGGGGTGGATTGGGGACGACGATTTCTTGCCGGCCTTGTTCATTGTACAGGCTGATGGGCTCGTAGGTATAGACGGAGAAGCGGAGCTGTCCTTTGTTGCCAATGAGTTCGATACGGTCTTCTTTGGCCGACTCATGTCCCACGAAGCACCACGATCCAGAGCCGGGCAGTCCGCTCTGGAAGCGGAAGCAGGCGCTCACGGTATCTTCTGTCTCATAGAGGCCGCCGCGGTTGGCGCAATAGCCCTTGGCTTCGACAATGGGTCCGAAGATGTTTTGCAGCAAGTCGAGTTGGTGGGGCGCGAGGTCATAGAAGTATCCGCCTCCAGCGATATCCGGCTGGACGCGCCAGGGGAGGTTGGTCCTGTTGTAATCGAGGTCGCGCGGCGGTACCGAAAATCTGATTTGCACATTGATGACCGTGCCGATACTGCCTTGGTCCACCAACTGCTTGACGCGCTGGAAGTAGGGCAGATATCGTCTGTAGTAGGCTACAAAACAGGGTACACCGGTCTTTTCGGAAATGCGGTTGATACGTGCGCAGTCCTCGTAGTTGGCAGCCAGGGGCTTCTCTACATAGGGCGGCTTACCTGACTTCATGGCCATGATGGCATAGGTGGCATGAGTGGACGGGGGCGTGGCGATATAGACGGCGTTGACATCGGGGTCGTCGATAAGTTCCTGCGGGTCTGTGTACCATTTAGGAATGCCGTGGCGCTCTGCATACGAGCGAGCTTTCTGTTTGCTTCGACTCATGACGGCGACCACTGATGAGCCCTCTACCATACTGAAAGCTGGACCGCTCTTCTTCTCTGTGGCTTCTCCACACCCAATGAAGCCCCATCTTACCTCTTGTAGTCTCTCTATCATAGCTCTATTGTCTCAATAGTTGGTCATATACTCTGAGTATCTGTTCGGCTTGTCGCTGGCTGGAAAACTGCTGTGCCCACTGCTGCGCTCTTGCTACGTGCTCTGCCTTCGGATAGGCGGGAGAGAGGATGCGCTTAAGTGCCGTTTCCATGGCGGAGACGTCATCGGGATCCACATACTGGGTGTCCGGACCTCCGGCTTCCTCCAGACAACTGCCGGTTGCCGCCACGACGGGTACGCCACTCTCTATGGCCTCAAGGATTGGAATGCCAAATCCTTCGTAGCGGGACGGATATACAAATGCAGCGGCCATGCGGTATATTGACGGCAGGTCGCTGAAAGGTACATTCTGACGTATGCTGACGCGATGGCTGAGGTGGAGATTGTGGATGGCCTCCTTGACTTGCAGCACGTAGGGCGTAGCTCTGCCGACGATGATGAGATGGATATCTTCCGGCAGAGAGGCCATGGCTTCCACAGCCTGCAACACATTTTTGCGGGCCTCGATGGTGCCAACATACAGGATATATTTGTCGGGCAGGGACAAGCGCCTCTTTACATCATCCAACTGCTGTTGCGAGATGGGCTGGCTGAAGGCTTGGTCGCATCCCTGATAAATGACCTCAATCTTGCTTTCGTTGGTATGGAAGTAATGGATGATATCCCGCTTGGTACACTCGCTGATGGCTATGATATGGTCGGCTATGTCGCAGGCGCGATGCATCTTGTATTCATATAGGCGGCAATCGATTGGACTGTAGTATTCCGGGTGGCGTAAGAAGATAAGATCGTGCACGGTCACTACGCTGCGCGTCTCTCTGGCACGGCGGATATTGAGTGGTAGTTCGCCGCTGAGCCCGTGATAGATGTCTACATGTTCCTGACGTATGGTCTCTGTCACGCCCCAGCTGCGCCACAATGTACCCATATGGCTCCATCTCCCGTGGGGGTAGCGCCATGACAGACGTGGGCAGTGTGCTATTAGCCGGTCCATCTGCATACTCTGCTGGCATCTCGGTGCACAGACGATATACTGGTTGCCGGGGGCGGCCTGGTAGAGCAAGTCGATAATCAAGCGGCTATAGTTGCCAAGACCTGTGAAGTTTTGTACTGCTCTTTTTCCGTCAAAGGCAATTTTCATGTCAACTTAGTCGGAATATGTGGTTGTAAGATTTATTTACCGCCTACAAAGATAGTCAAATTATCTGTCAAGAGACAAGTGCAGCAAAGCCTTTTCGTCCTAAAAACGTCAGCAGGGGCCTTTCTGCCCGACAAACGTGCGTGCAAGTCTGCGATAGGTCTTCTAGTAAAACGTTCAGACCTGATTCGGGTCGAAGGTCGGTGGGAGACAAATCCCTCGTCAGCGTCTGTCGGATGCTAGCCAGTAGCTCATCTGTTGCTCCCATTGCTGTCCTGCGGCCATATGTCTGTGACAGACACGCCTTGAGCGTCCAATCAAGCAGAGTGAGACCGACAAAGGCTTGGCTACCCTCATCGCTTTTCGACAAATCTCCCTCATAGTCTCAATCACTCCCTATCGCTGTATGGTCATTTTTCTGAATTGCTCCACTTTCATACAACGTTTTTCGTAAAAAGTCGGACTTATCAATATAGACGTTTGCTTCATCTAGGGTCCAAGGAAATAATTTTTTATGATAAAAAAGAATTGAGATTTTCCGTATGTTCTCTAATTGCTAAAAAAGAAAATCCAGTCAAATTACCTCTGTAATCCATTGAAAGCCAGCTAATTATAATTAGTATCCGGTTCTTTTGCAACAAGTTGTTTATCAGACGATAACAACTTGTCTTCCAGTTCAGATTACATTGGATTCAGTTTAAACTACATCCGACCTTGTTGTGCGAACAAGGCGACTTGTCTTGACGACATCGGTATCTAATGGGGCAGTATATCGCAATTGTTATATAAAACATAATTTGCTGTCTTATACTTTTTGAGAAGTGTTAGGAAAATAGGACGATATACGTACGAGGGCATCTACGCCTAGGAATCTTTCAACGAGTATCGTCAAAGAGGTCACGCGACGAGTAAGGAATAGGTGGCGCAACATGGTTGAGGAGCTCGAGTTCAACTCGTCCACCCTTATGACAACTGCATTTTAGGAGCATGACGACAGGAGTTTTTACCCTGCCGGTATGATTACCTGAGTCTCAAATACCGTAGCAGTAAGACTCCTTCTCTAGGCCTTTGGTGTCATATAGCTCGACTATGCGTGACCTTTCGATTGTGCTTTGCTTAGCAATATGCTATATGATGCGTCTGACGAAGTAGGGGAGACCTGGATTTGCTCTTGTGTGCGGACGATTGGAAAAGATGGCTCTTAATGGGCTAAGAAACACTGTGGCAGCCAGACGATATAAGTGGAAAAGGCTCACTTGCGCTTATCCACAATTTTGACATTGGGGAAGCGCTTGTGCGGAAAGGTAAACATGGCATCGGAGTAGTTTCCGGTCTCAAAATTACTTAAGAGTATCTTGCCCCAAAGGAACTTGATTTTGACTTTAATCTGAGTGGGGTAATAAGTCTGCCGGTTGATGTACAGATAGGCCTGGCTGGCGTCGGCAGACTTGTTGCAGGCACGGAGGTGGATCTTGTATGAGTCGCCCTCGATGGTAAGCGTCATGGAGTAGTCCCTGGTCAGTGAGGCGAGTTGCCCGTCGATACCTTTGAGGCCGCGGCGGTCTGTGCCGGGGTTCATGACCTTGACGACGCGCTTGCGTCTGTCGAGAAACCAAGCTGTCTCGCCGTTGGCCCATACCATGGACTTCTTGTTCCATGACAAGCTCTTGTTGCCCTTGTATATCATGGTGCCGTGCCGGTTAAATAACTTACCAAGATGGAAGGAGTAGTTGAATTTTGCACCCCCATCGTGCTGCATGATTTGGAGTGTCTGATGTATGACAGAGCGTGCGTCAGGCGTAGAGGCTGCTGCGGTTGTAGTGGTAAGCAGACCAAGTAGCAGGAGTAAGGTCAAAGGAAGGAGGTGTCTTGTGGTTGTCTGGAGGCGGCGATATAAAGAGATAGGATGTATAGACTGTGTTACAGAGCGCATATGAAGAGAACGTTTGAAATGTTCAAGGCGCAAAAATACTGCTTCCGTCGCCATTTGACAAAAAATAGTAAGACGAAATCCTAGTAATAAGTAGTTTTTTTCGTAATTTTGAAGTCCTAAAAGTATAAAAAAGTTTTGATTCTCATACGTCGCTCTAACGTACTGTTGTCTACTTTTCTGGCAGCCAAGGTTGCATTTGTGTGATAGCTTTGGAAGACAGCGGACAGGGAGAGGGCAAGATGATAATCCGATAGAGACAAAAAGAATTTTGATATGAAGCAGAAAAGACTTATCTACAGAATTTTCCTATTGACGCTCTGTATACTGGGACTCAGCATAAGTCTGACCGCTACGGCAGCCGGTACGGACACTTTCCGATTTGCGCAGCTTACGGATATTCATATCAGCTCGCAGCAGACCAAGGACTGGCTGCGACAGAGCATTGATCAGATTAACGCTGATTCAACTATAGACTTCGTACTAGTGACCGGAGACCTGACTGACAATGGGGATAATCAGTCCTTGGAGGACTTCGCCCGTTTGCTTAAGTCCCTCAACAAGCCTTACTACGTCATCTCCGGCAATCACGAGACAACTTGGAGTGAAAGCGGCATGGAGACATTTGGACGCCTCTTTAAGAGCGAGCGTCTTGAGTTTGAGCACAAGGGATTTCTCTTCCTCGGCTTCACGACGGGCCCCTTTGTGAGGATGGCTTATGGCCATGTACAGCCGCAGGATCTCTCGTGGGTCCGGCAGGAGGCACAGCGCAAGGGACAGGGCAAACGCCTCATCATTGTCACCCACTATCCGCTCCAGGAAGGAGATGTTGACAACTGGTACCAGGCTACAGACAGCCTGCGCAGACTCAACCCTGTCTGTCTGATAGGAGGTCACTATCACCAAAATCTCGCACTAAGCTATGATGGCATTCCCGGTTTTCTGGGACGTGCCAACCTGCGGGACAAACTGGGAAACGTGGGGTACACCGAGTATGATGTGACAAAGGACTCGTTACTTGTCTTTGAGCACAATGTCGGCCAGCCTCGTCGTCGGTGGGCAGGCATCTCCCTGACGCATCACTACTATGACCCGCAGGGAAACGCTGTACACTATCCTGACTTCAGCGTCAACCAGCGTTGGCCTCAGGTCAAGGAGGTATGGCGCCTTGAGTGTGGTGTTGGCATCTACGGAACGCCGACTGTCGAGGGCAAAAGATGCTATGTAGGTGACACCGGGGGCCGACTTATCTGCTACGATGTCGCTACTGGAAAAGTGAGATGGACATACCAGGGCTCCGGCAAGATTGTGGGAACGCCGGCGGTTGCTTCGGGCGTGGTCGTGTTCGGTTCTACTGACCATAATATATATGGTGTCTCCGCCAAGACGGGCCGCCTTGTCTGGCAATTGCCTACTGCGGAGGCTCAGATGGGCGCTGTGGCCATTGACCACGGCATCGCCTATATAGCAGGAAGTGACCACAAGATGCGGGCCATCAAGGCCAAGACTGGACAGGTCGTATGGACTTACGACGGTGTGGGAGGCTACGTGGTCACACGCCCTCTTGTGACCGACGGTAAGGTTATATTTGGCGCGTGGGACAATACCGTCTATGCGCTGGACCAGCACGACGGTCATCTCATCTGGACTTGGAATCATCTCAAGGGACATCTCCACTATTCGGCAGCAGGTGTGTGGCCGGTGGCCACGAAAGAAGCGGTCTTTGTCGTAGATCCTGAGCGCGCAATGACAGCTATAGACCTGCAGACGGGACGCCAGCTCTGGCGGACCAAGCAGAGCAAGGTGCGCGAGAGTCTCGGCATTAGCCATGACGGACAGCGTCTCTATGCCAAGACGATGCAGGACAGCATTGTCTGCTATGCGGCTGATGCTAGAGCTCCCCGCGAGCTCTGGGCTTGCAATGCAGGATTCGGATACGAGCATGCGACAACCATGCTCCCCGAGCGTGACGGTATTGTGTACAGCTCGACCAAAGACGGCCTCATTATCGCTATCGAAGGTAAGACCGGACGTTTGCTGTGGGAACACAAAGTAGGAAACAGTTTCATCAATACTGTAGTACCTCTCGGCAAGGGCCGCGTGCTCATGACAGAGACAACAGGTGAGGTAGCCTTGCTCCAAGTACAATAAATAAACTTGCCAAACTTTAAGGATATATAAGATCAACATGCCGTCCCAATCTCTGCGACACTGCTTTTCTTAGCTGACAACATTTCTATTATGACACATACTATTCGACTCTCCATTATCACGCTGGCACTGCTGACTTCAGCTGTCGGCCTTCAGGCGCAGGAGACGCCCGACTCTTTGGGCAAATTTAAGTTCAAGACCAAAGTTCCCTTGACTTACAATCTCTCCAAGCCCTATCATCCGACTTTAGGCTTGGCAAATCGGCACATCGCCCTGTGGCCAAGCCACGGTCTCTACTTCAATCAGAAGGAGGACCGATGGAAGTGGCAGCGTGCGCGCATCTTCCAGACGGTGGAGGATATCTATACGCAGAGCTATGTGCTCCCATTTCTTGTGCCCATGCTTGAAAATGCAGGAGCCAACGTGCTCATGCCGCGTGAGCGCGATATCAACAGTGTAGAACTGCTTATCGATGGCGATGGATCGAGTGCGGGATGCGCATATACGGAAACGGCAGGTACAGCATCTTGGCAAAATGGACAGGACAAAGGCTTCGCCATGCCAAAAGGACAATTGGAGGGATGGGACAACCCATTCAAAATGGGTTTCTACCGACAGATCAATTCGGTCAAGAAAGCTAAGGACGCCAGTCAGGCAGTCTGGACAGTCAATGTCCCCAGTGCAGGAAACTATGGTGTATACGTTTCGTACAAAAGCCTGCCTCAGAGTGCTGAAGACGCGACATACACAATCTGTCACCACGGTCAGCAGACCAATATCAAGGTCAATCAGACGATGGGCGGTGGCACATGGATCTTCCTCGGCACTTATAGCTTCGCGCCAGGTTCGGGAGACAAGATCGTCTTGACCAATGTCAGTCGAGACAAAGACCGCATCATTACGGCCGATGCTGTCAAGGTCGGCGGTGGTATCGGCAACGTGGCCCGTAAGCCTCTCATCGACAGCCTCGGCATCTATAGCCCGCATACCAGCGGCTATCCCCGATACAAGGAGGGTGCACGCTACTGGATGCAGTGGGCAGGTGTGCCTGATAGTATATACTCGCCTTCGGAGGGCACGGATGACTATCGCGACGACTATCTCGGACGCGGGCACTGGGTCAACTGGCTCGCCGGCGGCAGCACGCAGTGTCCCAACTACGGCGGACTCAATATTCCTGTGGACCTCTCTTTTGCTTTTCACAGTGATGCAGGCAATAATTTGACTGACAACATCATCGGTACGCTCATCATCTGCGATTACGAGAAGAAGTATCACAACGGCGGTACCTATGCCAATGGAGCCAGTCGCGAGCTTGCCAAATATTTGTGTCAGGATATACAGGATCAAGTCACGAGTGACCTGCGTCGTGCATTTGAACCTAAATGGACCAAGCGACAACTGTGGAACAAGCCTTATAGCGAGGCTTTGTGGCCTCGGGTACCTGCAGCACTGCTTGAGCTGCTGTCACATCACAACTTTGCAGATATGCGCTACGGACTGGATCCTCGTTTCCGCTTCGCAGCGAGCCGGGCCATCTATAAGGGTATGCTCAAGTTCATTTGTTCACAAAATGGACTCAAGTATGTTGTAGAACCCTTGGCTCCCAATCATCTCGCTCTCCGTTGGGAGCCCAATGGAGAAGTTACTCTGTCATGGCAGGCCGTATCCGACAGCCTCGAGCCCTCAGCTGAGCCGGAGCAGTACATCGTCTATCGCCGCGTGGGGCAGGGAGATTTTGACAACGGCACGCTCGTCAAACGCAAGACTCAGTTCCGCTGCACCATTCCTACAGGACAGGTATGCTCCTTCAAGGTCACGGCAGTCAACAAGGGAGGCGAGAGTTTTCCCAGTGAGATACTGAGTGTTGGCAAGGCCGAACAAGAGCGTGGCCGTGTGCTTGTAGTCAGCGGATTTGACCGTGTGAGCGGCCCGGCAGACTTTAAGGCGCCTTCTCCCGCTGATACTGCGCTGGCTGGATTTAGAGACGACATTGATCATGGTGTGCCCTATATCTGCGAGACTAACTATGTGGGCTCAATGAAGGAATTCCGCCGATCCATAAAGTGGACGACGGATGACTCGCCCGGTTTTGGCGGTTCGCGTAGCGACCATGAAAAGGAGACGATTGCCGGCAACACCTTTGACTATCCCGCCGTGCACGGAGCTTCCATCCTCAAAGCCGGATGGAGTTTTATCTCCGTGAGCAACGAAGCAGTTGAGGACAGTCTGGTCCGGATGGAGGACTATCCTGTCGTGGACTGGATTCTCGGCAAGCAGAAGCAGACCAAAACTGGCCGTGGAGGCATTGTACCGCTCCAGTTTAAGACCTTTACAGATGTGGCTCAGCGCCGTATCACAGCCTACTGCAAGCAAGGTAGACGCTTCCTGGTCAGCGGTGCCTACGTGGCTAGCGACTTGTGGGACAATCCGGATGCCGTAGCGCAGAAGTCTGACCAACAGTGGGCCAAGCAAGTGCTCCACTACACTTTTCTGGAGCCTCAGGCGGCCAAGGAGGGCAAAGTCAAGACCGTGCCAAGTCCTCTGCTCAAGGGTGGCGCACATTACAATTACTACAATGAGCTTAATGACAAGAGCTACGTCGTAGAGTCTCCCGACGGTATCATGCCTGTAGGAGACGGTGCTTATACCGTGATGCGTTATGAGGAGAATGAGATCAGTTGCGGTATCGCGTACCGCGGAGATGATTACAGCACGATGGTGCTCGGCTTCCCCATAGAGAGTATCAAGTCGTCTGAGCAACGCGATAGTCTGATGAGCGATGCGCTCCAAGTACTTTCAGCACCTTTTAAGAAATAACCATAAACTGATATATAATGACTCAACAACGACAGAGGCTTCTTTCCCTCGATATCCTGCGCGGCATTACCATAGCTGCGATGATCATAGTCAACAATCCGGGCTCCTGGAGCAACATGTACGAGCCACTGGATCACGCCGAGTGGAGTGGAGTGACGCCTACCGACTTCATCTTTCCCTTCTTTATGTTCATTATGGGCGTCTCTATGTGTTTTAGTCTCAAGAAATATGACTACAAACTGACTTCTCAATCATTTGCCAAGGTCTGCAGACGTGGTATAGGCATCTATCTCGTCGGCATTGCCATCGGCTTGTTTTCCCAGTTGGCTCGCAACGGAGCCATAGACATCACCCACTTGCGGCTAACAGGGGTTTTGGCGCGTCTGGCATTTTGCTACTTCATTGTAGCACTGATGGCTTTGACAGTCAAGACTAAGTATTTTCCACCGATTATTCTCCTGATTCTTGTAGGATATGCTGTACTGCTGCTTTGCGGACATGGATTTGACCAGACGGCAGACAATATCCTGTCCAAGTTTGACTTGACAGTGCTTGGCCCCCACATGTATCATTATGATGCAGAAGCAGCATTCAATTTTGACCCCGAAGGTCTCTTGAGCAATATACCCTGTATCGCTCATGTCATGATCGGATTTCTCGTGGGCCGGATGTTGATGCGTCCGTTGAGCCTTGAGGACAAGATGCTCCGCTTGCTGCTCTTTGGTACTGGGGCCATGTTGCTTGGCTATCTGTTGCAGTACGGATGTCCGCTCAACAAGCGCGTATGGAGTCCGACTTATGTATTGATGACATGTGGCAGCGGCAGTGCGATGTTGGCCCTGCTGACTTGGATGCTGGATGTCAAGGGCAAAAAGTCCTGGAGCCACATCTTCCACGCCATCGGTGTCAACCCGCTATTTTGCTATGTTCTCGGCGACATCTATGCTATAGGTTTCATAGCCATTAAGTTACCGATACATCGTGACGACGGCAGCCTCTACAATGTACACAGCGCTATCTGTCACTACGTGACCAATCCTCTCTTTGGCGACGGAAAATTGTCATCCTTGATGTTTTCCATCATAATGCTCCTGCTGGTATGGGTCGTAGCTGAGATACTCTATCGTAAACGGATATATATCAAGCTATAGCGCAGCTGTAACAAACAAAGACTTTATTAGAAGACACCTTATCATTATTGTAATAAATCAGATCAGAAATATTATACTATGAGCTTTGAAAAGATTACAGAGGAGTCCTCTCTCTACAATGACCTTGAGAAGAAATCATTCTTGGAAATCCTCACGGAAATCAACGATGAAGACCATAAGATAGCAGATGCGGTCAAGCATGAGATACCTGCCATAGAGCGCCTTGTCTCTCAGATCTTGCCTCGCATGAAGCGTGGCGGACGTCTCTTTTACCTTGGAGCTGGCACAAGCGGGCGCCTGGGTGTACTCGACGCATCAGAGATACCTCCTACCTATGGCATTCCTCCGACAGTCGTCATTGGGTTCATTGCAGGCGGAGATACGGCTCTGCGCAATGCAGTAGAGAAGGCGGAGGATGATGAAGAGGGCGGATGGCGTGATCTTCAGACCCGTGGCATCAATGAGACGGACTCTGTCATCGGCATCGCGGCCTCAGGTACGACTCCTTACGTGATAGGAGCACTCAAGCGTTGTCGCGAGAATGGTATCCTCACCGGCTGTATTACCAGCAATCCCGGTGCACCTATCACGAAGGCTTGTGAGGTCCCTATTGTCACAGTGGTGGGCCCCGAGTACGTCACTGGTTCTTCGCGCATGAAGAGCGGCACTGCACAGAAGATGGTTCTTAACATGATTTCCACTTCTCTGATGATTAAGCTGGGACGTGTCAAAGGCAACCGCATGGTCAACATGCAGTTGAACAATAAGAAGTTGATTGATCGCGGTACGCGTATGATTGTAGATGAACTTCATATGGACTATGATCGGGCTCATGCCCTACTATTGCTGCACGGCTCGGTAAAAAAGGCAATTGACGCGTACCATAAGCAAAACCAAGATTGACGGAACCATGCGTAGACATCTGCATTTTATCTTTACAACGTGCTTGCTGGCCTCCGTAGCATGTTTCACCGCATCAGCTCAGCATCTGATCAAGGTTGAGCCAGAGCAGGTGGGCCTTGATAGCCGTCAGTTCCAGTGGGCCGACAGCGCCATCAATGCTGAAATCTCGCGCAAGGCGATACCTGGAGCCGTGCTGGCAGTGACACGTCACGGCAAGCTGGCTTATCTTAAGGCCTACGGCAACAAGCGTGTCTATCCCAAGATGGAGCCGATGACGAGTGGCACAATCTTTGACATGGCCTCTTGTACCAAACCTGTGGCCACAGCCACGAGCGTGATGATGCTGGTTGAGCAAGGCAAGATTCGCCTTCTCGATCCGGTAAGTCGCTACATACCGGAGTTTCAGAACTGGAAGCAAGGTACTAAGGACGAGGAAACGATACGTGTTATCCATCTGCTGACCCACACGTCTGGACTTCCTTCCTATGCCTCGGCAGACAAGCTG
This sequence comes from uncultured Prevotellaceae bacterium, assembly GCA_900316315.1. Lineage (GTDB taxonomy): Bacteria > Bacteroidota > Bacteroidia > Bacteroidales > Bacteroidaceae > UBA6382. The sequence goes on along the minus strand of ONCK01000016.1, from coordinate 19,769 downwards.
AAACGAGAGGCCGGATCGCCCAATCCAAAGGCTATGATGGCCTATATTGACTCCTGCCAGCGACTCAACAGTCCAGAGACAAAGTTCAGGTACAGTTGTCTTAACTACATCACGCTCCAAAATATCGTGCAGCGTGTTTCGGGCCAGAGTCTCAAGGATTTTACCCATGACTATATCTTTGCCCCTCTCGGCATGACCCATACGGGGTTTCAGCCGGAGGACAGTCTTCTGTCTCAGATAGCCCCGACGGAGAAACAGCCTGATGGATCTGTCTTGCTCGGTAAAGTGCATGATCCGCTTGCACGTGTGATGAACGGAGGCATTTCTGGCAATGCGGGGCTCTTTGCCTCGGCCGAGGATTTGTGTACTTTCGTCTCCATGCTGCTCAACGGCGGCGAGTGGAATGGTGTTCGCATCCTTTCTCCTCAGACGGTTAAGGCCATGATGACAGTGCCTCGTGGATTTGAGCGCTTTGGCCGTTCGCTCGGCTGGGATTTGTATTCTCCTTATGCTAGCTGCAATGGTGACTTGCTTTCTCCCCAGACTTTTGGCCACACTGGCTATACAGGTACTTCTATAGTCGTAGATCCGACCAACGATCTCGGTATCATACTTCTTACCAATGCGGTACATCCTGTGGACAAGAGCAATGTTGTCCGTCTCAGATCGGTCATAGCCAATATCGTAGCCTCATCTATTATGCATCATCCACGCAACTATTCACAACATTATTACGACCGCAAAGCCTTGTTTGCCAATCAGCCGGCTCTGACAAGCAAGGATATCATTATGCTCGGCGACAGTCATATTGAGGGTGGCCGTGACTGGGCGGCAAAACTTGGTCAGAAGCATGTCATCAATCTGGGTATTGCCGGAGACGAGGCGTTGGGAGTGTTTGACCGCTTGGATCCGATTGTCAAGGCCCATCCGCGTCGTATCTATCTCATGGTAGGAATCAACGACATCTCTCATACGATCGACTTAGACAGTATCCTAGGTAATATCAAATTGGTTGTCCACAAGATCAGGACCGCTTCTCCGCAGACCCAACTCTATGTTCAGAGCCTCCTGCCTATCAACGAGACAACCGGCAGGTGGCGCTTGCTTGTCGGTAAGACGGCACTTGTACCTCGCCTTAATGCTAAGCTGAAGGCCCTGGCTGTGGCCGAGGGGGCCGTATACCTTGATCTTTACTCGTTGTTTAAGGACAAAGACAGCGATGTGCTCCCTCTCAATCTTACTGTAGACGGACTCCATCTCAATAGTGATGGATATGCCATCTGGGTCAATGCGCTCAAGAAAACTTTGTAGGCTTTTTTGCTATGACTGTTCCGTTCCAGAGACGCCGATCGTTCAGAGATGATGTGGTGGCCCCAGTGCTGTCTCAAACTATATCAGATCTAGCAGGTATTAGGTACCCTCTAGTAAAAAGCGATTCTGACTTCGTCTGCAGATTAGCGCATGTTGTTTTGAGTGTCTTTGCGCTGCTCTCCTCAGTTGTGTACCCTCTTACAGCTTCGGCGAGATTCAGTGTGACCCATTTGAGAGTAGAACAGATGGCAGTACCGGCATGTGTCGACACAGAGCACCCGCGCTTCTCATGGATCAATCTTCCTTCAACGCCTCAGGCGCGCGGCGAATCTCAGTCGGCTTATCAGATATGCGTAGCAGGCAGCTGCCAGGACCTGATGTCGCACAAGAGACTTGTATGGGATACAGGTAAGCGTCTTTCATCAGATTCTTATCTGATAAGCTATGGAGGAATGCCACTTCAAAGTGGACATGATTATTGGTGGAGAGTGCGTACTTGGGATCAACAAGGAAAAGTATCGGCATGGAGCGCTCCCTCTCATTGGGGAATGGGGCTTTTAAATCCGTCGGACTGGAAGGCGCAATGGATTGGAGCTGATTTTGATAGTACAGCACCGCTTTTCAGAAAAAGTTTTGTGCTGCCTAAGCCGGTGAAAAAGGCCAAAGTTTTTATCTGCGGTCTGGGCTACTTTGAACTGTATGCCAATGGGCAGCGGATAGGAGATGACTGCCTCGTGCCCAATTTTACTAATTATACTCAGCGAGAGGGACTTGATCATGACAGAGTCTCCATCGATGGTCGTTTTACGGGCTATCGGGTGAACTATCTCGCTTACGATGTGACCGATGTGCTACGCGCAGGATCCAATGCTCTGGGTGTTGTGCTTGGCAACGGTTTTTACAATTGCGATGTTACCTGGACAAGTCCATTTGGTAAGCCCTGTCTACTTGTGCAGCTGCAAATAGATTACCGAGATGGCACCCATGACACCATCGTATCTGATACGACATGGCGCAGCCATGCGTCGGCTATTCTTTGTAATGGACCCTATGCCGGTGAGGTCTATGATGCGCGGCGCGAAGTCTCCGATTGGGCTGGCGCAGACGGAGATGAGTCAGGTTGGCAACGCGTCAAATCTGTGCCAGGTCCCAACGGCCGACTGACAGCTCAGACTTCGCCTTCCGACAAGGTGACAGAGATATTGGATCCCGTGCAAGTGAAGGCTTTGGGTGCTGGTTGTTATGAGGTGGATTTTGGTAAGGAGATTAGTGGATGGGTACGTTTTAATCATGTGACAGGACGGGAGGGTGATACCCTTAATGTAAAATATGTCTGCGAGTCTCCTCTTGGTACCCAGCAGTACATCTTTGCTGATCATCCGGCCTCATGGGCGCCGCGGTTTACATGGTATGTATTCCGCAAAGCCATCGTCAGCGGCTTAAGCCGGTTGGAGGCGGGACAAATACAGGCGGACGCAGTCAATACTGATGTGCCGGTGGATGCGGAGTTTGCTTCGTCCAATGCGCTCTTTGAGCAGATTGTCAATATATGGCTTCGCTCACAAACGGACAACATGCACGGCTGTATCGCGAGCGACTGTCCTCACCGCGAGCGCTCCCCTTATACGGGTGATGGCCAGGTGTCGTGCGCGATGGTTATGGATTATTATGATGCAGCAGCCTTTTATCGTAAATGGATAAGGGATATCATGGATTGTCAGGACCCGTCTGATGGCTATGTGCCCAATGGCGCACCGTGGCAACCGGGATGTGGTGGCGGTGTGGCATGGGGCGCAGCCATGAACATCATGCCTTGGGAATACTACTTGCACTATGGTGACAAGGAGTTCCTTAAGGAGTGTTATGAGCCCATGAAGAAGCACGTTGCCAATATGCTAACGTGGATGACACCATGGGGTACCATGTACCAGCAGATGCGCGAACCCGGCAGGCAAGAGCCGTGTATGTGGCTCAACCTTGGGGAATGGGCTCCCAGCTACGGACTTCCCAAAGACGAACTGGTACATACCTTCTACCTATGGCTGTGTCTGTACAATACGGCTCAGGCCTCCGGCGTCTTAGGCCGTTCCGAGGACCATGTCCACTACACACAATTGGCAGAGTCTGTCAAGCAGGCGTTTCACAAGCGTTTCTACGATCCTAAGACTCATAGCTATGGAGATTTCGGAAGCAATATTTTTGCCCTGCGTATGGGGGTGCCTGAAGAGGTTAGATCTCTTGTCATCGAAACCCTGCACAAGGAGATAGTAGAGAAGTATCATGGACATCTCAATACGGGTATGTTGGGTACACGTTACTTCTTTGAAGTGCTGAGCGACTATGGCTTGCATGATATTGCCTATGCGGCAATGAACAAGACCGATTTTCCCAGCTACGGCAACTGGATCAGTCAAGGTGCGACGACGACTTGGGAACAATGGGACGGGCGAGACTCGCACAACCATCCCATGTTTGGAGGCGGACTTACTTGGATGGGAACGCGCTTGTGCGGTGTGCGGCTGGACGCATCAGCACCGGCGTACAGACATGTCGTGATAGATCCGATATTGTCTGACAGTCTATCGTGGGCAAGCTATTGCAAGCAGACTCCTTATGGGCAACTCTTGGTCACTGTTGAAAATCAGCAGAGCGAGATCAAGTATCATGTAACCATCCCCGTAGGCAGCAGCGCATCGCTCCGTATCCCCGCTTCATCGTCTGCGGACGTGAAGGAACGGGGGCTGGACCTTGTCCGAGCAGGACTCCGTTACAAGGTATGTGATGGGGAACTGGAGGTACGGTTGGCGCAAGGCAATTATGACTTCCAGATACATAAATAGTGGGAACGTCTTACGGGTGCTCTACTTTGGATGCTTTTATTTTATCGAGGTGAAAAAACTATTTTTTCATCTCTTGCGCCTATGTACGTAGGCTCTTATGAGAGCATAATTTTCCCACTGACGCAGTTCCTTTTCAGAGATGTCGTGAACATCTGTCTGCCCGCAATCACAGTTGTTTTGTTGCAATCAGCTGTAGCTTCCGCATCATCATCCGAGCATCCTACATGCAATCTGTTGAATGTCGTAATTATCTTGTTGACTGGTGATTGCTAAGTTTTGCGTCAGATATTATTAAATTATACAAGGGAGGACACTTTTCTCTTGCACCCATTCGATTTGATGACATCACATACGCTAGAGAAAGCGGCTATTCTATCCATTAGAACAGCTAGTCGCAACGGACGGCCTTGAGAACCTTGGGAATCTTCTTGAGCGATTGACAGATGCTTTGCACTTCATTTGTATCGTGGACCTGTACGGCGAGCTGCGCCCTGAAGAGTCCGTCGTGTCCGGCGATATTGAGTGCAGTGACAGTCGCTTTGTCGTGGTTGTAGAGCGTATTGGCAATTTGCAGGAGCATACCGTCTTCATCAATACCGCTGATGTCGATGTGCGCCTCAAAGGTCTGTTGCTCGCTTAGGCTCCAGCGGACGGCAATGATATTGTTGCCGAAATTGCTTTTGAGCTTGTCGGCTGTCGGACAATTGCGCTTGTGGATAATGATCTTGTTCTCCGTCTCATCGATATAGCCCAAAGAGTCATCGCCTGGGATAGGATGGCAGCAGGACGCGATATCGCAGTGGCTGATTGTGCTGTCGGTGATGTCAAATACCTGTTTGCGGTCGAGCTGGTTGAGGTAATGGGCGTCAGCAGTGTTCTTTACAGCGGCATGTGCCTTGTCAGACGAGCTGATAAAAGGGAGAAATTTGCGCCAACGGCGGGACTGCCTACCGCGGAGATAGTTGATATCTGCATCTCCCAGTGAGACCGTACCTTGACCGAGAGCGAGGAGAAATTGGTCGCGCGTAGTGAATTTGTGGAGTCGGCGCAGTTTGTCAACATTGACGTTATTGAACTCCAAGTCGTGATGCTCCAGGAAGGTCTGGAGCATTTTGTTGCCCTCGTGCTCTTTCTCTTTGTCCTGTTTGCGGAGACATGCCTGTATCTTGCTTTTGGCCTTGGCGGTAGTGGCGTATTGGAGCCACTCATGTTTGACTTGCTGATTGTTGGACGTAATGATTTCGACCTGATCGCCCCCTTGCAGCTTATACATGATAGGCTCGAGCTTGTGATTGACTTTTGCACCGATACAGTGTGTACCTAGGAAGGAATGGATACTGAAGGCAAAGTCGAGTGCCGTGGCTCCGGCGGGCAGAGACTTGATCTCGCCCTTTGGGGTGAAGACAATGATCTCTTTGGCGAAGAGATTGAGCTTGATTGTGTCGAGTAGGTCCAGCGTATCGGGCTGCGGATCGTCGAGTATCTCCTTGATGGTGTGTAGCCAGCCGTCAATCTTGTCGTCAACGCCGTCCATACCATTGTGGTCCTTATATTTCCAGTGGGCAGCGAGACCTTGCTCATCGATTTCGTCCATTCGGGTAGAACGTATCTGAACTTCTATCCATTGTCCGTGAGGGCTCATGAGCGTGACGTGGAGGGCCTGATAGCCGTTGGCTTTGGGATGATTGACCCAGTCTCGGGTACGTTCTGGATGACTGCGGTAAATCTGAGTAAGGGCAACATAGATGTTGAAGCAGTCGTTTATTTCCTCTTCAGGCTTGGCCGGCTCAAAGATGATACGGATTGCGAGGATATCATAGATCTCCTCAAAGCTTACATGTTTGTCCTGTATCTTGCGCCAGATGGAGTAGGGACTCTTGATGCGGGCCTTGATTTCGTACTTGAGCCCCATGCGGTCGAGTGCCTCGCGTATAGGGGGTGTAAACTGGCCAAAGATGGTGTCACGTTCCTTCTTTGTAGCAGCGAGGCGGGAAGTGATATCCTTGTAGTCGTCAGGGTGCTCGTAGCGGAAGCTGAGATCCTCGAGCTCGGTTTTGATTTTGTTGAGACCGAGGCGGTCGGCGAGAGGCGCGTATATATAGAGCGTCTCACCAGCTATCTTGTACTGCTTACGAGGTTGCATGCTGCTCAGCGTGCGCATGTTGTGGAGGCGGTCAGCTATCTTGATGAGGATGACACGTATGTCGTCGCTCATGGTAAGCAGGAGCTTCTTGAATGTCTCAGCTTGCAGGGAGGCGCGGTCTCCGAAGATGCCTCCGCTGATCTTGGTCAGTCCCTCTACGATATTGGCAATCTTTTCGCCAAATAGGTTACGGATATCTTCATAGGTGTAGTCCGTATCCTCCTCTACGTCATGGAGCAGCGCGGCACAGATAGAGGTAGATCCTAGTCCTATCTCGCCGCATACGATCTGGGCTACGGCGATAGGGTGCATGATATAGGGCTCACCGGAGAGGCGCCGCACGCCCTTGTGAGCCTGCTTGGCAAAATTGAATGCGCGTGTGATGATATCCACCTTCTTCCGGTGATTGGACGCCAGGTAGGTGTCCAGCAGACGGCGGAAGGCATCATAGATCATCTTCTCCTCTTGCTCCTTTTGTTTCTCTTCCTGTGCCTCTGAAGCTGGTATCGCAGGCTTCTGAGAGAGAGGGGGAGCAACTTGAGACGATGCTTGTGTCTCGTTTGCCTGATTTTGTGGCAACTGTGACGACTTCGGCGTCTCCCGGCTCTGTGGTTGGGTCTCCATAGGCTGATGTTCAGGAGATTGCGGCAGATGCCTGGATATCTGTGGATGGTCTTGTGACACTGACTTCAATGGCTGATTGTCCGGTTGCATATCTGTATACATGTTAGAGAGACTTGGCCTGAGTCAGGCTTACTTTACCTTCAACTTCTTGCCAGCCCGGATACTAGATCCCTTGATACCGTTGAGCTTACGGAGCTTGGCGACAGTCGTGTGATGGCGCTCGGCGATTTCACTCAGCGTCTGGCCATCCTTGATGGTGACAGACTTGCTGGCGTGTCGCTTACTGTGCCTGCTGCTTCGTTTGGATCGGCTAGAGCGTCTGCTGCTCGACTTACGACTGCTGCTAGTATATCTTGAGTTGTAGCTCTGACTGGTGCTTGTCGAGCTGTTGGTGAATTGATCATCAGTACCATCTCCATCAGATGAGTCCTGAGTAGATGCGAGTGGCAGATTGTCGGCATCATCCTGGTAGATGGAGTCTTGCAGGTCAATAAAACGCAACAACTGCTCCTGAGGCAGTCTGAGTGTGCAGGTAGTGCGGTAGCCGGGTATCAGAGTCGTCTGATACTGAGGGTTGAGTGCTTTGATCTCGTTGAGGTCTATGTTGCAGACATCAGCGATTTTTTCCATTCTGACATCGCGCGTCAGCAGGATGGTATCGGTTGTAGCCGGAATGCGGGTGCGGAGGGGCTGTATATTGTGCTCTCCGTAGTAGTTCATGATATAGTTGGCGGCGATAAAGGCAGGTACATATCCGCGTGTCTCCCGAGGCAGACGGGGATAGATCTTCCAGAAGTCACGCTCGCCTCCCGATCTGTGAATAGCCTTGTTGACATTGGTGGGACCGCAGTTGTATGCTGCAATGACGAGTGTCCAGTCTCCGAAGATGTCGTAGAGATCCTTGAGATACTTGGCAGCAGCATAGGAGGCCTTGATGGGCTCGCAGCGCTCGTCGACGAGGCTGTTGAGCTGCAGATTGTATCGCTTGGCCGTCTTGGGCATAAACTGCCATAGTCCGACGGCGCCTGCGTGGCTGCGGGCGCGGGGATTGAGGGCCGACTCTATGACGGGTAAGTATTTGAGTTCGAGCGGGATCTGATAGTAAGCGAGAGCTTCCTCGAGGATGGGGATATAGTAGTTGGACGCTCCCAGCATGAAGGCTACAGAGTGGCGCAGACGACCGGTATATTGGTCGATGTATTGGCGCACGATGGGATTGTAGGTCAGATTCATGACGCAGGGGATGCGCCGGAGGCGATCTTCGTAGACCTCATCGGTGAAGTAAGGATTGATATCGGCAAGCTGTGAAGTAGTATCTACGACCAAATATTTCTGCATGTTCCAGCTCTTGAGCAGCTGGTCGGTTGTCTCCTGCATGCTTTCGGGCATGTCGCTGATGGAGGTGTCGTCTTGCTGGGCGTAGGTGTGTAGGGTAAGTGCCGATAGGGCAAACAATAATATAAAAGGTTTTTTCATGATTATTTGAAGTTAAGGCTGCACCCGACGCCTACGGCTGTTGTGTTGCGCTGGAAGGCATTGCTGCCGTTGGTGCTGATGACTTTGGGCGCGACATGGAGAGACAAGTCGGGCGAGATATCAAATGTGGAGAGCTGGGCGTCGACGTAAGCATCTATGACGGAGATGATATAGACGCCGAAAAAGGCAAAGATACTCAGATCTCGGTTCTTGCGATAAAAGTCCTTCTTGTGTCGAAATATATTTTTGAATTGTTCCTCCCGACCTGTGATATCGTAGCCATAGGGCAGGATGTTGCGGTAGCTGGCTGTGTTGGGGTCGTCATCCATGATGTCTATGTAGGCTTGGGAGTAGTCTTTGTACATCTGCTGGTTCCACATCAAGGCGTATGTACAGCCGATAAATCCTCCGTAGATGATAGGCAGTTTCCAGTACTTGCGGTTGTATATCTGCCCGGCTCCCGGGAGAACGAGTGCGAGCCAGAGTGCGCGTTTAGGATCGGGCACATCGCTCTTTAGTTTAAAGGGCTTAGTATGCTTGAGCAAGGAGTCGCTGACGGCAAGCAGGAGTCTTGTAGTGTCCTGAGCGGTCTTTACTTTGGGCAGAGAATCGATCTGCAGATGGGCAGACGTGAGGCTGTCGGCTGATTGCGCCGTCTGTATCGTGTCCGGTGCCGGCCAGAAGAAACCTGACGGGGTCTTGGCTGACGAGGGAAGGGGACGAAGGGCAGAGAGTGACAACAGCGATGTCAGAATAGTGAGGTAGATGACTCTGCTCCGCATGATGCTATTTCTTCATTTTGTCAAAGAGGCTGACAATCTTTTCCAGGTCTTCTTCGGAGTTGAAGGGAATGGTGATGCGTCCTTTGCCGCTCGGCGAGCACGTCATATTGACCTTGGAATTAAAGAACTGGGAGAGTTGGTCCCTGAGTGCACGATATTCCTCAGGCAATTGTGCCTTGTTGCTAAGCCGCTTGTGGCCGCTCTTCACAGTCTGTCCGCTATTGATCTGCTGGACCATCTCCTCCACTTTGTGGACGGAGTAGTTCTCCTTTTGTACTTCGTCAAATAGCTTGAGCTGCAGTGCCGGACTGGGAAGCCCCAGGAGTGCGCGGGCATGGCCCTGATCTATCTCTCCCTTGCGCAGGGCGAGTTGTACTTGGGCGGGTAGTTTGAGCAATCGGAGGTAGTTGGTAACGGTGACGCGCTTCTTGCCCACTTTGTCTGCCACTTGCTCCTGAGTGAGGTGGGCACGCTCGATGAGATTGTTGTAAGCCAGTGCAATCTCAATGGGATTGAGGTCCTCGCGCTGGATATTTTCTACCAGCGCCATTTCCATCATGTGCTCATCGCTGACCGTGCGCACATAAGCGGGTATAGTCTTGAGTCCTGCAGCCTTAGCGGCATGCCACCTGCGCTCTCCGGCGATGATCTCATAGGCGCCATCGGCCTTCTGGCGGAGGGTTATGGGCTGTATGACGCCTATCTGCTTGATGGAGTCAGAGAGCTCCTTGAGCGCTGAGACATCCATTTCCTTGCGAGGCTGGTTGGGATTGGGATGAATCTTGTCTAGGGCAATCTCTCCGATGGATGATGAGCCCTGAGTATCAATATCGTCGCTTGGAAGCAAGGCGTCGAGGCCTTTGCCAAGCGCTGGAAATTTCTTGTGTACTGCCATGTGAGTATATATCGATGTGTTGGTCGTGTTTGCGTGGGACCTGACAGGTGTCAGTGCTTTTCTCTCTTGATGATTTCCTTGGCTAGTGCCAGATAGTTGAGGGCGCCTCGGCTCTCGGCGTCATAGAGGATGGCAGGCATGCCGTGACTCGGCGCTTCGGAGAGCTTGACATTGCGTTGGATGACGGTTTTGAAGACGAGCTCTTGGAAGTGTCGCTTCACCTCGTCGTATATCTGGTTGGCCAGTCTCAGACGGCTGTCGTACATGGTGAGCAGAAATCCCTCTATTTGGAGTTGAGGGTTGAGCTTCTTCTTGATGATGCGGATGGTATTGAGCAATTTGCTGATACCCTCAAGGGCGAAGTACTCACACTGCACGGGGATGATGACCGAGTCTGCTGCTGTCAGGGCATTGACCGTGATGAGGCCCAGCGAGGGGGAGCAGTCGATGAGGATGTAGTCATACTCATCTTTGAGCTTGGCGAGTATGCGCTTGAGCACTTGCTCGCGCTGGTCCAGATTGAGCATCTCTATCTCCGCGCCCACGAGGTCTATGTGGGAGGGGATAATGTCCATGCCCTCGATGTCGGTGGTGTAGATGGCCTCGTGGGGATCTACATCGTTGATGATGCATTCGTAGATACTGCTCTCGATATGATTGATGTCAATACCCACGCCCGAACTGCTGTTGGCTTGCGGATCGGCATCAATGAGGAGCACTTTCTTCTCAAGTGTGGCCAGTGAAGCTGCCAGATTGATAGCGGTGGTTGTCTTGCCGACTCCGCCCTTCTGGTTGGCCAATGCTATAATTTTACCCATGGATGTAGTCTCTATCAATTTGCAAAGATACTGCTTGTGGGGGACAATGGCAAATGGAAAAACTATTTTTCACAATTTCGGCTGCTTCTTGTAGGCAAATTCGGCCACCTCTTGCGTATAATGAAGCACTACGAGCATCAGCTGGCAGGCAAACGAAGCCTTGTGTATCGTGCCGTGTCTCCCGTCCCAAGTGTTGTTTTGTACAGCCTCGGCTTGTCCAGTTGAGTGTGGCCTAGTGTACGCGACGACGAGTTTAGTCTCTATGCAGAAGGGCAATTTGTCTCTAGTGTGGTCGCCCTTTTGTGTGACCTAAAGTTCAATCTGTCACAAACAAGATGACGGGTAGAACGACATGTCGGGCGGTCTGTGGTGGTGCGGCTTGAGCCTTCAGAAGAGGCACCTCTGCCAGATATATAAATTTTTTGCTTCATTTCTGTCTTTCTTTACCTCTCATCTGTCTGCGTCAGATTTCAATCGCTCGATCTTTGTTTCTGTTCGGATGGATTGGATGGGCGAGAAGGTAAATCGCCTTGTTTGCAATACAAGGTCGGATGTAGTTTAAACAAGGTCGGATGTAGTTTAAACTGGAAGACGAGTTGCTACGGCTTGATAGCCAGAGAGTTGCAATAAAGTCTAATAGAGAGATAAAAGCTTGAAAGATAGGCATTTACATGACTGTCCGTTTTCCGGAGGCTAACGCTTGTTTTCCTTCTCTTTCAGGAAAAATATGGTCTTGAGACTTCTGGCGGAAGAGGGTGGACAGATGCAGTCGCAGGAGAGACGCAGGCCCCTTAGCGTACATGGTGGAGTGGGGGGGGGAGTGGCGCCCCACAGACTTCGTCCGTATTTCCGTCTGTCGGCGAAGGATAGGCGATGCGAGCGACATGACGGCATACGAGTAGGCGAGGCTACCGTCACCACCTGGTTCTGTTGGGGCTGGAGACTGACGGACTATCATGTAAAAGAAGAACAAGGAGGAAACGGTGATAAAGATAAAATGGAGACTTTCTATTGCCTATGTGCAGGGATTTGAGTAGTTTTGCAGTTGAATTTGCAAGAAATCAAAGTAGATAGCTATGTTACTTAAAGATAACATTCAGAAAATGCTTGCTCAGGTAGAGGAGCTCAAAGCATCCAATGATAGGGAATTGGAGGAGCTGCGCATCAAGTACCTGAGTCGTAAAGGCGTCATCAGTGACTTGATGAAGGACTTCCGCACGGTGAGTCCGGACCAGAAGAAGGAGCTTGGCATCGCTCTCAATAAGTTGAAGACTAGGGCACAGGATAAGATCAATGAGATCCGTGCCCAATTGCAGCATGACACGTCCAGTCATGAGCAGAAGCTCGACTTGACGCGTACGGCCTTTCCGGAGGAATTGGGCACGCGTCATCCAATCTCCATCGTCCGCAATGAGATCATCGACATCTTTAGCCGTCTGGGCTTCTGTCTGGCTGATGGCCCGGAGGTGGAGGATGATTTGCACGTATTCACCAAGATGAATTTTGCTGCTGACCATCCGGCACGTGATATGCAGGACACTTTCTTCGTAGAACAGAGTGCGCTCGATGTGACCAAGAATATCATCCTCAGAAGCCATACCAGTTCGGTACAGGCTCGTGTGATGGAGCACCAGCAGCCGCCTATCCGCGTGATTTGTCCGGGCCGTGTATACCGCAACGAGACCATCACGGCCAGAGCTCACTGTTTCTTCCATCAGGTAGAAGGACTGTATGTTGACAAAGGCGTCTCTTTCGCAGACCTTAAGCAGATGTTGCTGCTCTTCGCCCGGGAGATGTTTGGCAAGGATACGCAGATACGCCTGCGTCCCTCCTATTTCCCTTTCACAGAGCCCTCTGCAGAGATGGATATCAGTTGCCATATCTGCGGCGGTAAGGGGTGCAGCTTCTGCAAGGGCACGGGATGGGTCGAGATTCTTGGTTGCGGTATGGTAGACCCCAATGTTCTTGAGCTGTGCGGCATCGACAGCAAAGTATACAGTGGCTACGCATTCGGACTGGGCGTAGAACGCATCACCAATCTGAAGTACCAAGTCAAGGACCTGCGCATGTTCTCCGAAAACGATGTACGCTTCCTTGACGAGTTTAAGTCAGCCAACTAATCCAGCCCCGGCCTCTTGACCAGGCACAACATACAAATTTCATATATGAGTATACTATCTAAACTCTTTGGCAAACATCAAGCCGATGACGGTTCCCGTGTAGGCGGTATGGAGGATTTTATGTACCTCATCCGTGTCTATTATCAGAGTGTCATCGCCTCGAGACTCGGTATTACCAACTTGAGCGTGCTGCCCGACTTGCGCGTGTTTAAGCAAACCCTTCACGTGCCGACAGTCAACAATAAGCTCGGTCTGGGTGAGAAAAATCGCTGTCAGAAGATGCTCGAGGAGCTATACAAAATGTCAGATACATTTTTTAAGGATATTGACGATAGTATCAAGCGCAACTGCCATAAGCCCAACGACGTGAGAGACTACATGTATCTTTTCCAGGGCTTCAGTCAGGAGTTGCTGATGGTTTTGTCCAATACCATGCAGTGGAAGCTCCGCATCCCTTCAGTATTTAAGAAGACTATTTACAGCGTCGTCAAGCAGGGCGTCGATGATATCCTGACCAAGGAGAACTGGAAAGACGCCGGCGTACGCAAATCTGTCTACAACGTCCGCGTCTACCAGAAGCGCCTCGGATACTCCTCTGACTGGATGACAGAGTATGTTTACCATATTATACTGCTCGCCAAGAAGGAGCCCAAGCCCAAAGACACAGAAGATAAAAAAGAGAAGTAAAAACAACAATTCTCGACAGAAAAAGACTAACTTTGCAAAGTTAACGTCACAACATGGCTGAACGCAAGGACTTGCTCGACGAGCTTAAAGTAAAACTCAACATACTGATCAGGCAGTATCACAACCTTGAGAAGTATGAAGAGGCAGCACGTATCCTCAAGGAGGAGAACGAGCAGCTTAAGAAGCAGTATGAGGAGCTCAGAACTGCCACGACACTCAAGCTCAGCAAGGACGACATACGACAGACCAAACTCTATGTCTCGAGACTGATACGCGAGATTGACAAGTGCATCGCACTGCTCAGCGCATAGTCTCCTGCCCAAGCCTCAGCCCGGCCACGTTTCAACAACTTACGGCAACCGACACAGAAATGAATGATTCTGATACACTCTCTATCCAACTCACGATTGGGTCAAAGACGTATCCTCTCGAGATAGATCGCAGATACGAGGAGATATACAGGAGAGCCGCCCAGCTAATCAACGAGAAAATCCGTAGATATATCAATGTCTTTCCCGACCAGGAGAAGGAGGACTATATGGCTATGGCCTTGATAGATATTGCTGTAAGTTTGACGCAAGAGACGGGCATTGACGACCGTGTGAGAGACATGATTCACACCATCGACCAAGTGCTGCAACTTGACAAGAAGTAGGAACGTGACTTCAAATCCTATGCGCTAAACCCAAAAGACAAACAGTACAATATCTACAATTTCCACATTATGACAATTATCTATATTATTGGTAGCCTCATCGTAGGCGCAATCATAGGCTTTGTTGTATTCCGATTTGTTCTCAAGAGCAAATACAACCAAGTCATTGCCGAAGCACACAAGGATGCTGCCGGCATCAAGGAAAAGAAACTGCTCGAAGTCAAAGAAGTATTTCTCAATAAGAAAAACGAACTTGAAAAAGAGGTTCAGCAACGCAACCAGAAGCTCCTCCAGTCGGAAAACAAGCTGAAGCAGCGTGAGCTCAACCTCAATCAGAGGCAAAACGCCATCACCCGACGCAAGAATGATCTCGACAAGGAACAGTCCAATCTCGAGAACCAGCAACTGCTTCTCCAGCGCAAGAAGGAAGAGCTCGACAAGATGCAGCAGCAGGAGCGCGAGAAGCTCGAGACCATCAGCGGCCTCTCAGCAGAGGAAGCCAAGGAGCATCTCATTGTCTCCCTCAAGGACGAGGCCAAGACCGATGCTCAGAGTTACATCAACGACATCATGGACGAGGCCAAGATGACGGCCAACAAGGCAGCTAAGAAGATTGTTATCCAGACCATCCAGCGCGTGGCTACTGAGACGGCGATAGAAAATAGCGTAACGGTATTCCATATTGACAATGACGAGGTTAAGGGACGTATCATCGGTCGCGAAGGCCGCAATATCCGGGCTCTTGAAGCCGCCACTGGTGTCGAGATTGTCGTGGACGACACGCCAGAGGCCATTGTCATCTCCGCCTTTGACCCCGTACGCCGCGAGATATGCCGCCTTGCCCTGCACCAGCTCATCGCCGACGGCCGTATCCACCCTGCACGTATCGAGGAAGTCGTAGCCAAGGTAACCAAGCAGGTAGAGGAGGAGATCCTCGAGACGGGTAAGCGCACGGCAATCGACCTCGGTATACACGGACTTCACCCTGAGCTCATCCGTATCATCGGTAAGATGAAGTATCGTTCCAGCTACGGACAAAACCTTCTGCAGCACGCCCGCGAGACTGCCAATCTCAGCGCTGTGATGGCGGCAGAGCTTGGCCTTAATCCTAAGAAGGCTAAGCGGGCCGGATTGCTCCACGATATCGGCAAAGTGCCCGATGAGGAGACAGAACTGTCTCACGCTATTTATGGTATGAAGATAGCTGAGCAGTATAAGGAGAAACCCGATATTTGCAATGCCATAGGAGCTCACCACGACGAGATAGAGATGACATCACTCATTGCCCCAATCGTTCAGGTATGTGACGCAATCAGTGGCGCTCGGCCCGGTGCCCGCCGCGAAGTCGTGGAAGCCTACATCAAGCGCCTCAATGACTTGGAAAACATTGCCATGAGCTATCCGGGCGTCACTAAGACTTATGCCATTCAGGCCGGTCGTGAACTTCGTGTCATTGTTGGTGCAGACAAGATTGACGATGCTCAGAGCGCAGAACTTAGTGCCAATATCGCCAAGAAGATACAGGATGAGATGACTTATCCTGGTCAGGTCAAGATTACCGTAATCCGCGAAGTCCGTTCGGTCAATTACGCCAAGTAATATCGTATCGACAACAATCGAAAACATTTCTTATAAACCCTGAATACGGGCCCGATCTAATCAAACAGGATCGGGCCTGTATTTTTGTGCAATCGGATTCTCCTTTGACGCATAAAGGTATCAGAAAGATAAATGACTAATTTCTATGCTCTTATTATGCGATTTGATGGCCTCGATTTGTCATTTGCTGTTGGCTTATTTTGAGCCTTCTCAACCGAAGACAAGAATACTGCACAAAAAAAGCGTTTTTCGCCCTCAAAAAAACGGATGAAACAGGCTGAGACTATAAAAAAATAAGTACTTTTGCAAACTCGAAATTTTAAAAATTACAAGATATTATATTATGGAAAGTAAGCGAATTTATACCTTTGGAAGCGGTAAGGCAGAAGGTCGTGCAGACATGCGCAACTTGCTCGGCGGCAAAGGTGCAAACTTAGCCGAGATGAATCTCATCGGCGTGCCGGTTCCTCCCGGATTTACTATCACTACGGATGTATGCAACGAGTATTACAAGATAGGTAAAGAGAAGACTGTTGAGCTCCTGCGTGAAGGAGTAAAAGACAGTATCAAGCATATCGAGGACCAGATCGGCATGAAGTTTGGTGACGCACGCAATCCATTGCTTGTGAGTGTACGTTCAGGAGCTAGAGCCTCTATGCCGGGTATGATGGATACCATCCTCAACCTCGGACTCAATGACGAAGTGGTCGAAGGCCTGGCTGCCAAGACGGACAATCCGCGTTTCGCTTACGATGCTTACAGACGTTTCGTTCAGATGTACGGAGATGTCGTATTGCAGCTCAAACCGCAAAACAAGGAGGACATAGATCCCTTTGAGGCCATCATAGAGCAGGTCAAGGGCGAGCGTGGTATCGTACAGGACACCGATCTGACAGTTGACGATCTCAAGAAGCTTGTTAAGCTCTTTAAGACAGCTATTAAGGAAAAGACCGGCCAAAACTTTCCAGATGACCCCGAGGAGCAACTCTGGGGCGCTATCTGTGCTGTATTTGACAGTTGGATGAATGATCGCGCCATCCTCTACCGTAAGATGGAGGGTATACCAGCAGAGTGGGGAACGGCAGTTACCGTCATGGCGATGGTATTTGGCAATATGGGCAACACTTCTGCTACAGGCGTATGCTTCAGCCGTGATGCTGCAACAGGTGAGAATGTCTTCAATGGTGAATGGCTTGTCAACGCTCAAGGTGAAGATGTTGTAGCTGGTATCCGTACGCCTCAGCAAATTACCAAACTGGGCAGCCAGCGCTGGGCACAGCTCCAAGGCATTGACGAGCAGGAGCGCGCTAGCAAGTATCCTTCAATGGAGGAAGCTTTCCCAGAGATTTATCATCAACTCGACGATATTCAGAAAAAACTCGAAGATCATTACCGCGACATGCAAGACATGGAGTTTACGGTACAGGAAGGTAAGTTGTGGCTGCTCCAGTGCCGTAACGGTAAGCGAACGGGTAGCGCCATGGTCAAGATTGCCATGGACCTCGTCAAGGAAGGTAAGATCGATGAAAAGACAGCCCTTCTGCGCTGCGAACCCAATAAGCTGGATGAACTCCTTCACCCCATATTTGACAAGAAGGCTCAGGCTAAGGCCAAAGTGCTCACCAGAGGACTACCTGCATCTCCGGGTGCTGCTAGCGGACAGATTGTATTTTTTGCTGACGATGCTGCCAAGTGGGCAGCTGACAACCACAAGGTTGTCCTCGTCCGCATCGAGACAAGTCCTGAGGACCTTGCCGGTATGGCAGTGGCCGAGGGTATCCTTACTGCACGTGGCGGTATGACCAGTCATGCAGCTGTCGTAGCCCGTGGTATGGGTAAGTGCTGCGTCAGTGGAGCAGGCTCCATCCGCGTGGACTACAAGGCCCGCACTGTCGAGATCGGTGGCAAACTGCTCAAGGAGGGAGACTTCATCTCTCTTAATGGCAGCACAGGCGAAGTTTATGATGGCAAGGTACAGACCAAAGCTGCCGAGGTATCCGGTGACTTTGCTGATCTTATGAAACTCTGCGATAAATATACCAAGATGCGTGTACGTACCAATGCTGACACGCCTCACGATGCAGAAGTAGCCCGTAACTTCGGAGCTGTCGGTATAGGCTTGTGTCGTACGGAGCACATGTTCTTTGAAGCAGAGAAGATTGTCGCCATGCGCGAAATGATTCTCGCTCCTGATCTGGAGGGTCGCAAGAAGGCGCTTGCCAAGTTGCTTCCTTATCAGGAGAAGGATTTTGAAGGCATCTTCAAGGCTATGGACGGACTGCCAGTCAATATCCGTTTGCTTGATCCCCCCCTGCATGAGTTCGTTCCTCATGATCTGAAAGGGCAGGAAGTCATGGCTAAGGATATGAATATGCCGCTTAAGTTTATTCAGCAGCGCGTTGCCAGCCTCAATGAGCACAATCCTATGCTCGGTCACCGCGGATGCCGCCTGGGTATTACGTATCCCGAGATTACGGAAATGCAGACCAAGGCCATCATTGGCGCAGCCATCAAACTTAAGAAGGAAGGCTACAATCCTAAGCCTGAAATCATGGTTCCACTTGTATGCACGGACAATGAGTTTACGATGCAGGAAAAGATTATCCGTGATACGGCTAACAAACTCTTTGAAGAAACGGGCGTGACCATTGATTTCGAGGTGGGTACAATGATAGAGATTCCTCGTGCAGCCCTTACGGCCAACCATATCGCCGAGCATGCTCAGTACTTCTCTTTTGGTACCAATGACTTGACGCAGATGACATTCGGCTTTAGCCGTGACGATATCAACAATTTCCTTCAGGACTATATTGACAAGAAGATCCTGCGTGATGATCCCTTCCGCGTACTTGACCAGAATGGCGTTGGACAGTTTATTGATATGGCCGTAAAGAAAGGCCGCTCGGTCAATCCTAAGCTGCGTTGTGGTATCTGTGGCGAGCACGGAGCCGAACCTTCATCTGTGAAGTTCTGCAACAAGGTAGGACTTGACTACGTAAGCTGCTCACCTTTCCGCGTGCCTATTGCTCGTCTGGCCGCCGCCCAGGCTGCTGTCGAAGAGTAAGCTAACTATATAATAATATGTATAAGGGACCTGTCCGCTTGGGCAGGCCCCTTTTCTATTGTATTTGCTAAATATACTTTATTTCGGTTGAAGACTCAGACGGTACTCGCTGGGCGACTGGCCAAGATGCTTGGTGCAGTAGCGGCTGAAGTAAGAGAGCGACGTGAAATTCATTGCATCGGCTATCTGGGCGAAGAACTTCGACTCCAGCAGCAACGTTTCTATCTTGCTTACGCTCATCTGTGGCAGGCCCGATACACTGCCCCTTATGCCCAGGAGCGCACGTGCGGCAGAAATGAATTTGGTGCAGGCAAGGATAATCATAGCCTGGAACGCGAACGTATCAATGGTGTTTTATTATACTATTTGCTGATTTTAGCCATGAGAATCAAACAAAAGTGCTAAAGAATGTTAATTTTGTTGGTCTTTTTATTAAAATTATTCTCTGGGTGAGCATTTATTTGTACCTTTGCTGAAATAATTTGTTAATAATGAAAAAAGGGACGTATAGTACATTTAAAATTAATATTTTAACAGCTTTGTGCTGTTGTGCCTTAACGGATGTTTATGCACAGGTCGTTACGGTCAGCAACAACCTGTTGTACGATGGCGTGCTCACCCCTAATCTGCGTGTCGGACTCCGTGTGGCACCACACTGGTCGGTAGGCATGACGGCAGGCTACCGTCCCTGGCCTACGGACGATGTCTCGACCCGCAAGCTCCGCCATCTGCTGCTCTCGCCATCTGTCCGCTAC
>ONCK01000012.1 GCA_900316315.1 uncultured Prevotellaceae bacterium | reverse complement strand
GCTCTGCGGGTCGGTAACCAGTTTGGGATCTATCCAGCCCGAGCCACCATGGACGTAGACGCCTTCGGCATCGGTCGTGCTCAGCTTTCCGGTCGTCTTGAGCGTAGCCTTGCCTGTCAGCTTCACCAGTACGTCGTTGGCAGGGAAGATGCCGTAGCCAGCATACATGATGCTGTCACCTCCAAGTGTACCCACGAGGCCGTTGGCCGTCTTGGCTGTCGACGTATAGGCGTCGTCTGCCGGCATAGTGATGAACGCTATGATAGAGTCTTCGACACCTGCTGCGTGAGACCCTGTACCTGTCACAAGGATAAAGGGCTCGCCGGCCTCAAAGGACTTCTTCTCAATCAGGTCGAGTGTCGTCGTGCTGTCTGTAGCATTGACGGTGACCTTACCGAGAGCGTAAGTCTTAAAGGTGGTCTCGTCCATGTTGAGCGACCCTTCGCCAAGAGCAAACGGCAGCGTCACAATACGTGTGTCATTGTCAAGGAACGGGAATACCAAGTCGGTGAGTGTCTCGTCCACAGGCTCAAAGGTGAAGGAGCAAGCAGTATTGTAACCACGGTTAGCGCCTGAGCCCCAATACTCGATACGGCAGTCAGTATTTGAGGTATGCAGCGGTAAAGCGCAACGCCCGTACTCTGTCTTCAACGAGTTGGCAGGATTGTAGACATTGGCGGAGTCATTGAGCACAAACTCAAACTCGTTGTGTCCTACCAGATTAATCTTGCCATTGCTGATAGGCTTTACACTCTGGGTCATGTACAAATCATCGTCCTGCATACGTCCGAGATAGAGGCCGGTAGCGCGGTTCTGAATAGCATAGGTGCTGTCGGCAATCTCCACGACGCGCCACATAGCATATGGGTTGTCCGTACCAGTGAAGTAGTTATCGCGATTGCTGTAGGTACTGTCGGAGAGTCCGGAAGTCGGAGTAGGATACTCTATACCCGTCGCAGGATCGATCACGGTGTAGAGTCCGTAGCGTATAGGCTCTACCTTAGTTTGATTTTGTCCGACGACATAGGGCTTCTGGGCATTGTTGCCACAAGCATATATGTACTGGGCATGCCAAGCAGGGATATCGACCGTCTCATAGCTCTTGGTTTCAGTAGAGCGCATGTAGTACCACTTACCAACCTCAAAGGTCTTGCGCTCTGCGTTGAAGGTCTTGTAGGCTGCGTTGAGCGTGGCAAGAGCCGTAGCAAGGGTGGTCTGAGTCGGGTGGGCAGAAGGAGCGACTGCAGCCTGAGCGGCTGCGATAGCCTCCAAGAAGGTAGCCTTCTGGTCAGAGGTGACGTCACCAAACTGGGCTGTGGCATCATCATACGAGATGTATGCAGAGTCGGCAAGCACCTGAGCCTGAGCAATGCGCTCAACAAGCATCAGGGTGTCAACGTTAGCAGCCTGCAGAGCCTTGGTAGCAGAGATCAGAGCAGAGAGCTCCTCGCTGGTGACCTTGCCGGCTTCGTACTTAGCCTGGGCGTTGCGCAACAGCGCCTTCACTGCGTCTGCAGCACTCTTGACATTGCTGTCATAAGTGCCTGCCGAGTTGGCATCGTCCACGGTAGCGGGATACATCTGTAGGTAGGATACGCAGAAGTAGGGATAGGCTCCATTGACACTGTTGCTAAAGGTCTCCGGCACAGTGATGCGGTAGTAGCGGTATGCCTGATCGGCCTGGATGATAGGAGATACGTAGTGACGGAAGTGGATATTCTGCGGGAAGTCAAGGGTCTTGATCTCCTTCCATGTGCCGCCGCCGGTCGTATCATTGGTAGCTGTGACTATTAGTTGGATAGGACGAGTCTCATTACCGTAGTCTCTTTGACCATAGCGGGTAGGCGTGCCGCCGAGTTTGCCCCAGCTGGGCTTGTTGTTGCCGCGTAAGTTCCACTTGAAGATAAAGTCTGCCACCGGTTTGTCTCTCAGGTCAATCTGGAGGTAATGACGCGATGTCGGAGCCGCACCTTGCTTGGTATTGTACTGAGAGTGGAAGTAGGTGTAGTCTACCGGAGTCAACAGGGACTCAAAGGATCCCTCGTTGTACTGCTTGGAATTGGTGGAGAACTGATTGTGAGTAGCATCTTTATCGTCGGCTTCAAAAATGAGGCTGTCTGCAGGATTATAGGTGGCAGCTACCGTCTTGTCAAGAGCAATGTTAGCCTCGATGATGGCGTTGTACATATCCATATTGCGTGCCTTCTGTTCACCGACCTCAATCAGGCTGTCAATCAGTTGCTGGTCTGTCAACTTCTCCAGCGTATACCACTTGCAATTGACATTGGGATAAGTCTGCATCGGGCTGGGACCAAAGCCCTTGCCATCACCGTAGCAGTGCCAAGGCAGTTCGTCCTTGAGACTTTGCGGGAAGATGACAAATTTGCCCTCTGTACGCCACCTGCCAAGGTTGATCTGGCGGCCGCTATAGGCAATGACACATGCGGTCTTGCCCTCGATGTACTGGAAAGCGTTGGCATCCTCTACCAACGGAATCTGCTTGTTTTTCCCGTCAACGTCGCCGGCATACCTGCGGGTACTGACATTCATGACAGTGTACTTGTCGTCACCCAGCGGGGTAATCTTCCAGACATATTTTGCATTGGTACGGTTGGACTCAAGAGCTCCTGAATAGTATACGAGACCGTCATCGTCGCCAAAGACACCGCGGGACAGAGAGTCGCCGAAGTTGATATGGAATGGACGGTCTGTATTGTTGAGATAGTAGTAGCCTTCCTCGAGGGGGTTGAGCACTGCTGTCGTATCGGTGAGTTGTGCCTTCAGGGTGTTGTAGGCTGAGGTCACGGCTGTAGCAGCTGCCATATAGTCAGCATCTGAGGCGCCCTCGTTGGCGTATACAGTACGTGCATCAGCGAGGGCCTTCTGCAAGGGCTCAGCCAGAGACTGCTTGAGCTGACCGGGGTTAATACCCGGAACCCAGTCTATCAGTAGACCAGCAGCGTCGGTAATAGCCTCATTGAGTTTAAACTTGGCCGTGATGCGGCTCTCAGGGATAGTCACAAATTCCCAGAGTGCATAGGACATAGAGTTAGTCGGGTTGGTCGTATTGAGGTGTTGAATACCCTGATTGAAGAAGAAAGGATTCTGAACTGAATAGATATGATAGCCGTTATCGCCCATATACTGGAACTTGTAGGTCGACTTGGCCGAACCCGTCATCTGGATATGTCCCTGATAGTTGCGACCATCATAGACCGGTTCGGGAGTATGCAGGATGACCTCCGGCACAAAATAGGTAGAGTCGCCTGCAAAGCTGGACTCGGCGCAGTTTTTGACGGTATAGGTGCCGTCAGCCTGCTTCTTGACGTGCCAGATAAACTGTTGGGGAATGTCAGCTCCGGTGGCGTCAGTCATATAGTCGTAGCCACAGTACCACGGATCAGCCCGCCAAGAGGAAAAAGTGGCTTGTCTGCTCTTGGTAGCCGTCGTTGAGCCAGGCATTGAGCTGGATCCCGTCCATGACTCGCGGGATGCAAGGTCATTGAGAGGCACCATCCACTTGGCGCCGCCGGCGGGGTAAGGAGAAGTGTAGTGGTCCTTGATAGCAAAATAGCCGTCGTCAAGCGTTATGATGTAAGGCTGCAAGGCAGCCTGAGCAGCCTTGAGCTTGGCAATCATGGCCTCGTACTGCTCGTCGGTACCGCCGGCGTCGGCAAGGTCTGTACCCTCGTCGATAAGGTCGTTCAGGGCGAGGTAGGTACCATTGTTGGATGACGATACGTGACCCGGATTTTCGCCTACCTGATAATTGTAGCCCTTGATGTCTGTCAAGGTCTCGTTGAGCTTCATCCAGCTGGCTTTTGTCCCAAGATCAACAGGGATAAGCTCAAAGTAAGCATTGTCCAGACCGGACTTATTGTTGAGCTTGATGCGCCAGTCGTCGCCAAGACGCCACTTGCTCTTGCTGCTGGTGTTGTAGATAAACACCTTGCCGTCGGGTGCTGTATCTTTACGGTCGAGCACCTGCGTGTTGTCGGTCTTAGAACCTGCGGATCCCCATGCCTTCTTGTAGATGAAGACGCTGTCCTGCTCGATACCGGTACCATACAGATACGATGAGTTGCCGATTACGATCTGCTGAGGGTAGATGTGCCACAGTTCTTAAAATGGTAGGTCTGGTGACCTTCCTTCATGCCTGCCTTGGTAATATGCCAAACGGCAGTCATGTCATCATCGGTCGTAGTGGCCAGTTCCTTAGCCCCCATATCCCACAAATCAGTACTAGACTTGTACTCCATGTACGCGATCCAGTCAAAATTAGACTTGACATTGCTGGTCGTACTGTAGCCATTTCTGATCACGAGCCTGTAGTAGCCGTCAGGCACTATAGAGTCGGTCACAGCCCATCTCGTCTGGGCCGTCACTGACTGTCCAGTGCCTAAGGTACACAACAGACTGAATAAAAATAATAACTGTTTCCTCATAATGTGTATTTTGTGGTTAGAAAAAACACCCACAAAATTACAACTTTTTCTTTTTCTCAAAAAAATTGAATTATTTTTTTCATTATCATGATATCTAACTAGAATATATGTCGCCAGCGCGCTGCCATGGCTGAGGCAACGACCTTTGAGATCTGACTCTCCGGTCGATAAACCGTTTGACAACTTAATAAAAACAGATACTTCTCCCCTCCCCTATGGCCTGCCTATCGGCTATAGGTCAATTCTGTCTCCGTCAATATCGATGGCAGAAAGGACTACAAGTCTGCCTTAGAGAGATGGTCCCAGAGGTCGGCTACACCCGCCGAGGCACCCTTGGCAATATACGTGACAGGCCGGTTGCCAGGAGCATTGACCGGCTTGGGATCAATGAGGTAGACAGGTACACGAGGCTTCACGTAGCTTAACAAGCCTGCAGCAGGATAGACATTGAGACTTGTGCCAATGATGACAAAGATATCTGCCTGCTCCACTTCTTCGCTGGCTGGCCCTATCATCGGCACTGCCTCCTGGAAGAAGACGATGTATGGTCTCACGAGGCTACCGTCGGCGGCCTTGTCGCCGGGATGTACCTCGTAGTCCTCGGGGGTGAGCGTGCGGATATAGCGTGGATTGTCCGGGTCAGCACTGGAAGTCACCTTCATCAGTTCGCCATGGAGATGGATGACATGGTGACTGCCCGCGCGCTCATGGAGATTGTCCACATTCTGAGTGATGATATGCACGTCGAAGTCCTTTTCCATCTCGGCCAGAAGCTCATGGCCGCGGTTGGGCTTGGCTTTTATAAGCTGCTGTCGCAGGCCATTGTAAAAGTCATTGACTAGATCCGGATCTGCCAGCCAGCCGTCATGACTCGCCACCTGCTCCACCGGATAGCGCTCCCAGAGGCCACCAGAGTCTCTGAATGTACTGAATCCACTCTCTGCGCTCATTCCGGCACCCGTCAATACTACAAGTCGCTTCATCTCTTATCAATTTGTTAAGTATATGCAAATATAGCGTTTCCCGTTAAAGCACGGTCAGATTGCACCCTTATTTTTTGACAAGATAAGTTTGTTTTCCTATTCGGGTGATGGATACGACGGATAAGCCGTTAAGATGTGCAAATAATCTATTTAAATGATTGTAAAAACCGCTACTATGGAAAAAATGCCGTATTTTTGCAGTTTGTAAATCAAGACTAAAATGGACAAACTTAGCTATTCATTTGGCCTGGCCATCGCCTCACAGCTCGCAGACATGGGCGCCGATATACTTGAAGTCGATGACTTCTGCCAGGCACTCAGGGATACCTTTGAGGGTAAGACTCCGGCCGTAGATTCCGCCGAAGCACAGAGATTGGTAACAGACTTCCTCCAGAAGCAGCAGGAGACACAGCGCGCCGAGCAAGAAGCCCTGGGCGCTAAGGCCAAGGAAAAGGGCGAAGCATATCTTGAGCAAAACGCCCGGCAGGCAGGTGTCACCGTCTTGCCCAGCGGCCTGCAGTATCAAGTGCTCTCCGAGGGTACCGGCAAGCAGCCCAAGGCTACCGACAACGTAAAGTGCCACTATGAGGGCCGCTTCATCGACGGTACCGTCTTTGACAGCAGCATCCGCCGCGGCGAGCCCGCAGTCTTTCCGCTCAACGGCGTCATTCGCGGCTGGACAGAGGGTCTGCAGCTGATGAAGGAAGGCGCCAAGTACCGCTTCTTCATCCCCTACACTCTCGCCTATGGTGCAGCAGGTGCCGGCAAGGCTATCCCGCCCTACTCCGCACTCATCTTTGACGTCGAACTCATCCAGGTACTTTAGACTATCAACATTACATTTATAAATTAAACACTACAAAATGAAAAAGTTAGTATTAGCAGTCGCCGTAGCCATCGTAGCCTTCGGCTCCTGCAACAAGTCAACCGGCCCTAGCGCATCTCTCAAGACCGAAGTCGACACAGTAAGCTACGAGCTCGGTATGGCCAATAGCAACGGCCTCAAGCAGTACCTCTCTGAGCGTCTCGGCATAGACACGACCTACATGGACGAATTCTACAAGGGACTCATCGAGAGCGCACAGGCAGGCGATGACAAGAAGAAGGCCGCCTACTACGCCGGTATCCAGATTGGCCAGCAGCTCGGTACTCAGATGTACAAGGGACTCAACTATCAGCTCTTCGGAGACGACTCTACCCAGACCATCTCCATGCGCAACTTCCTCAGTGGCTTCATCGCCGGTACCAAGGGCAAGGGCGCTGCCATCCCAATGGAGACCGTTCAGAAGGAAATCCAGCAGCGTGTAGCCTCATTCCGTGACAAGAATCTCGAGAAGGTCTACGGCGCCAACAAGGCCGCAGGCGAGAAGTTCCTGGCTGCCAACAAGAGCAAGGCCGGTGTCAAGACACTGCCCTCAGGCGTACAGTACAAGGTCATCAAGGAAGGCAACGGCCCCATCCCCGCTGATACGTCTACCGTACTCGTCAGCTACGAAGGACGTCTCATCAACGGACAGGTATTTGACTCATCCTACAAGAACAATGCCGGCAAGCCCGTACAGGTACGCGTCAAGGATATGATCCCCGGCTGGATCGACGCCCTTACCCACATGCCCGAAGGCTCCGCTTGGGAGATTTATATTCCTCAGGACAAGGCATACGGTAGCCGCGACGCTGGTGAGATGGTTAAGCCTTTCTCTGCCCTCATCTTCAAACTCGAGCTCGTTAAAGTTCAGAAATAATCCGTCATGACAAGACATTTCATCCTTAGCCTGGCTCTGGCAGCCGTCATCTGCGTACCTGCAGATGCCGCCAACCCCTCTGCCAAGGTCAATAACAAGAAGAAAGCTAAAACCGTCAAGACGGTCACGCCCAAGGTCGACACTGTAAGCGTACACGACTTCAGCACCGCCCTCGGAGCTTCCCAGATCAAGGGTCTCAAAACCTATCTGCAGACCAATCTCGGCATCGACACCCTCAACCATATGAGTGACTTCCTGCGCGGTCTCAAGCAGATGCAGACGGCCTCCAATAGCGCCGCTCTCAAGGCCTATGCCGCAGGACTCCAGATCGGTCAACAGGTCTTTGACGACTTCCCTGGCCGCATCAATCAGCAGATCACCGGCAAAGACACCGCCTTCATCGATGTCGAAGCCTACAAGCAAGCTTTCGTCACTGCTGTAGAGGGCGGAAAGCTCCCCTTCTCCGTCGACTCAGCCGCACAGATCGTACAGAAGCAGATGACCTACTACAATGATCAGCTCATGCTCAAGAAGTACGGCCGTAACAAGAAGGACGGTGAAGACTTCCTCGCTGAAAACGCCAAGCTTCCCGATGTCAAGACACTGCCTTCAGGTGTACAGTACAAGGTCATCAAGCAAGGTAAAGGCCCTGTCCCCACAGCTACCCAGAAAGTCAAGGTCAAATATGAGGGACGTACGATTGACGGCAAGGTATTTGACAGCACCAAGGGCAAAAGCCCTGCAGTCTTCAATGCCTCTCAGGTCATCAAGGGCTGGACTGACGTCCTCACCCATATGCCCGTAGGCTCCACATGGGAAGTCTATATCCCGCAAGAGCTGGCTTACGGCAACCGTGAGGCCGGCCAGATTAAGCCTTTCTCTACTCTGATCTTCAATATCGAGCTCCTGGGTATCGAGGAAGACAAGCCCGCGCCTAATAAGTAATCTCCCGCCGCCTACATAACGGCATCACAATCATTTATCCCGTCTCTGTCCAATGACAGGGGCGGGGTTTTGTATTCACTCCACCGAGGTCCGCTCTGCTGCCCGGCCAACTGCATTTGCAGGGCAAGAGCTCAGCGCGGGAACAAGTTGCTGCAGAGTCTTTTCGGCCGTCCTCTCTATATCGTACGGGAAAATACATTGGCTCAACAGAACTCTGCGAGGACAGGCATGACTCTTGGCGATTAGGAGAAGGATAAACTCTTCATCTGCAACTTCTCCTAGATAGACGCATAGCTGCACTACGTCTCAGCATAGCCGGCCTCCGCCACAGCATACGAAGAACGACTACTACCCAAGGACAGAGAGACTCGCCATCATGCCCTCAGCAATGCAGCAACCATGAGCACTGGGCGATTTCAGTTCTACTTCATCGACTTTCTCGCGCCGCTCGGCAGCGCCAATACCGCCAAAAACACCAACATCACCTCCCTACGACTCCTATCTCGTATCCCAGTCGCAACCATTTCGCATCCTACAACTCCCAACTCATACTCCATCCGCAACCATTTCGCATCCGCAGATGACACATATCCTCCCCGGTCATCCCCTCGCTGCATCTAAATTTACCTCTGCTGACCGTGACCAGCATCGGTCCGTTCTGCGCCAACTGATATCTCTCAAGCATCCGTTCTGTGTCCACCGAAATCTCGACAATAATATTTATTCACTCGGTAAATTTCCAAAAAAATGACACACTTGAGGCCTTTGAGAGGTACAAAATCAGTTTTTAAGCAAAAAATATCGGCTTTATTAGGCTCATTTGCGCATTAAATTTTAACTTTGCGGATAAAACAGAAATAAATATACAATTTCGTCATAATATGAAAAGAATATTACTTCTCTTTTTTGCGCTCTCCGCTCTCTCTATCGGCCAGGCGCAACGTCACTTTGACATACAGATATGGAATGACGGCGAAGGGGTCTGCCAAGACTCCGATGCCAATGTGCCCCAGATGCTTTGCTATCTTGCCGACAACCCCAATGGACAGGCCATCGTCGTATGCCCGGGTGGTGCCTACTGCAATCTGTCTCGCGTAGGCGAGGGTACGGGGTTTGCCAAACCGCTCAATATGAGAGGCGTGTCCGTCTTTGTACTCTATTATCGCCTGCCCAAGCAGCGCTGTACCGTGCCACTGGCTGACGCCCAGCAGGCTATCTCTATCGTACGCCGTCATGCCAAAGAGTGGGGCGTTAATCCTAATCGCATAGGCATTATGGGGTCTTCAGCAGGCGGTCACCTCGCCTCTACCGCGGCTACTCACTTCACCAACGCCGACAATAGGCCCGACTTCCAGATACTCCTTTACCCCGTCATCACGATGGATCCATCGTACACCCATCGCTTTACTCACGACAACCTCCTTGGCAAAAATCCATCCAAGGAACTCGAGCTCCTCTACAGCAATGAGAAGCAAGTAACCGAGCAGACGCCGCCCGCATTTATCGTGCTGAGCTGCACAGACAAGGTCGTCAATGTACGCAATGCCCTCACCTACGCCAACGCCCTGGCCGAGCATCACGTACAAGCCTCCCTCCACATGTACCCCGAGGGATACCACGGATTTGGCAGCCACGTCGAGTTTAAGGACCACGACAAGTGGATGAATGAACTCTTCCAGTGGCTCGATACAGAGATTGGCTATTAATCGCAACCGAGGACACAATTGCTAAACGCGTCGCAAGGTCTGCCTTACGCGCCCTATATACCATCAATATATGAATATACTCATCGCCTCCGACTCCTTCAAGGACTGCCTCAGCTCGCTTGAGGCCGGCGAGGCCATGGCCAGAGGTGCACAGGCCGCATACCCAGAGGCCAGCATCCGTGTCATGCAGCTCAGCGACGGAGGTGAAGGGATGTCAGCAGCCTTTGCCGCCCTCTCTCAAGCCCAATGGATCACCACATCTGTCGCCGACCCCTTGGGACGTCCCATCCAGGCCCGCTATGCCATGGGCCCCGACCAGACAGCATACATCGATATGGCCGCAGCATCAGGCCTCACCCTGCTCAGATCGGACGAGCGCAATCCCATGCTCACCTCTACGCTGGGCACCGGCCAACTCCTGCTCGACGCCATCAAGCATGAAGCCCGTCGCGTCGTGCTCGGACTCGGCGGCAGTGCGACCTGCGATGCCGGACTCGGTATGCTCTCCACCCTGGGAGCCGTTATCACCGACAACCAGCAACACCCCGTCACTCCTCGCGGAGATACGCTGGAGCGCATATCGCATATTGATATCTCCAAGGCCCAAGCCCTATGGCAAGGTATCCAGATCGTAGCAGCCTGCGACGTACGCAATCCCCTCTGCGGCCCGCAAGGAGCTGCTGAGGTCTTTGCGCCGCAAAAAGGGGCCTCAGCCGAAGATGTCCGGCGCCTTGATCGGGGACTCCTCCATCTCGCCCAGCTCATCCGCCGACAGACAGGTACGGACTACAGTCTCATCCCGGGAGCGGGAGCAGCAGGCGGCACCGCATTTGCACTCGCCTGGTCCATGCACGCCCACATGCAGAGCGGCATCAGCCTCCTCCTCCAACAGCCCGCCATGCAGCAAGCCCTCCACCAAGCCGACCTCATCGTCACCGGAGAGGGCAAGATGGACAGTCAGTCCCAGATGGGCAAGGCTCCCTGGGGACTGCTCACCGCCGCCAAGCACCTTGGCAAACCTATTTACGCCGTTGCAGGACGCGTGGACAATCGCCGAGCCACTCTACAAGCCGGCTTTGCCGATGCTATATCGGCTACTCCGCGCATCATGCCCCTCAAGGTGGCCCTCGATCCCGAGGTAGCAGCCATCAATATCAGCCGTGCTACGACCTTGATGCTCAAGCGTACTCTCTGACCGCCTCTCCCTGTACACAGAGAGGGAGACACTCCCACGACAACCCTATCCAGTCTACCACAGAGA
This sequence comes from uncultured Prevotellaceae bacterium, assembly GCA_900316315.1. Taxonomy (GTDB): domain Bacteria; phylum Bacteroidota; class Bacteroidia; order Bacteroidales; family Bacteroidaceae; genus UBA6382. The sequence continues at coordinate 68,860 of ONCK01000012.1, read as the reverse complement.
CTGACTATCCTATACAGGAAGTGATGACATGGCGTCCAGACGCCTCCACAAAACAGCTTAGCCTATACCTCATGTAAATATAGCCGATGAAGTATATCCGCTTTTCCTATTTTCCATATACGATCGTGCTTGCACTGGTCATCGTTATGCCTTGTGTGACCCTTCAAGCCAAAGCCAACGATCGCTTGACCCCTATCTTGGCCTGATTTGACAAGGCCTCACCAGACCAGCAGAGACAGAGGCAATGCCCCCTACTTTCAAGAATCCATTGGCCTAGACGGCTACTTTTCACCTCCTACCCTTCTGGCCCTCGGTGCTGTAGACAAAGACGGTGACGGCGTATGTGATGACTGTGGAAAAAATATGCCTATATTTAAAAAGGTAACTGACTCCACTGACATAGTGCTTGGCGGTAAGTACATCCTTGTAGCTAAGTCGGGTGACAAATACTATACTGCTACCACGGGCACCAATACTTCCACCGAGCAATTGCCTGCAATAGAAATTACTCCTACGGCTGACGGCAACTTCACCTTTATGAGTACGGTCCAAGCCATGACCATAGACCTCAGATGGGCGCATAATGTAACACTATGGGGAAAAGGTCTCAGATATACCTTGTTGACAAACTTCGGCGACCAGCTCTCCATGATTGCCCCATACAGTGGATTTTACTTTGAGCCCTATGATTTACGCGGTTCAAAATATGGATATTACTTAGGTGTCGATAGTACAGGAAGCATTGTCATACGCTCTGCCTATGAGACAGACAGACTCATCCGTGCCCAACTTGGCGGTACATCGGTCTTCCTCCTCGCCGCAGACACTGCTGCTGACATGACATCCATCTATCTGTACCGCTTGACCGACCGTGGAAATATCGGTTCCAATATGTATGAGATGACAACGGCACCCACATTGACAGTATCCGACGACGTCATCCCTGAGCAGAGCAAACAAGCACTCGCAGGCAACAATGTGATCGGAGTAACAGATGCAATGACACAAACAGCCATCAATACTGTTGTACAAGACTTTTCCAGCACCCACTCCATCACAAATGACAGTCTATCCATGGCCGTCCGTGTCGATGTGCAACCCCTCCAGCATACCTCCGACTCCATTACTGCATACGCTGTCTCTCCCGTTGTCGTGGCGAAGTCAAAAGATGTCACCTCTACCTATCCCATTCCCGATACCTACCTTGACGGAGAGACAGAGATCAACGTGACGCTCTGTACAGCAGGCGTCATGCCATCGCAGATTGCCCACGACAAGGAGGACGGCACGCGTGAATACTTCTATCCGGAATATTCCCAAGAAGTATACAAAAACGGAGAAAAGCCCTTTACCATGCTCTACGATGAAAGCGGAAATACCTTTGCCACCTTTAACGTAACCCAATTTTCCAAAATACGCCTTCTGGCCAACCCCGAATACAAGACCGTCTTTGCCGATGACAACTCTGTCGTCTACGACACATACCTTATACTCTCCGAAAACCATACCAATACCATCACCACCCGCAATGATGTCCCCGTAAAGCTCGAGCGCACTTTCAAGGCAGGACAGTGGAGCTCCCTCGTCCTCCCCTTTGATATCTCGCCAGACGATATGAAGTCTGCTTTCGGCAATGGCGTAGAGATTGCTTACTACTCCAATACCGATGCCGGTACTATCTCGTTTGACACCAAGGCTGATGAGTACGTCTATGCTCATACTCCGGTACTCGTTAGGCCGCAACAAGATGTCGTCAATCCCACATTTACTCACCGCTACATTCTGTCCACTCCCGACGCAGGACCAGTCATCACAGGAGAGCAAGGCATCAGTTTCGTCGGTTCTTACGACAAAATCAAGACACTTACCTCCGACCAATATTTCATCGCCAACAATATGCTCTGGCAATCTGATGGCCTCACTACGCTCAAGGCAACCCGCGCCTACTTCACCGTTCCGGCAGCCACAGCATCAAAGGGCCTCTCCGTCACTATCGACGGACATGGCATCCCCACACCGGTTGACGTCATATATGCCACTCCCAATTCTACCTGTACCATCTATGATCTCTTCGGCCGTAAGATCGCAGATAAACAGAGTGATACTTTGCCCCATCATCTTCCCAAGGGTATATATATCATAAATGGGAAAAAAGTAAAAAAATAGGGCTTCGTACTTTGTATCTCCATTCAACAAATAATATAGTACTTATTCGACTATGAAAAAGACATACTTACGACCTACTATGACAGTCCACTATTTAGCAAGCGACGCCTTGATGGACACCATACGCGCCAGTGGCACCGCCGGCATCGGTACCGGTAGCGGCACACCGCCTTCTTCGGCCGACTCCAGATCATATAGTTACTTTCACTATGACGAAGACTTGAATTCCAGCAACATCTGGGATCAATAGGAAATATATATTTTTTTTCTTTGTGTTGTGTTTTGACACCGGCCGGGAGTGACCTTCGCCGGTGTCTTTTGTATACCGTCATACCGCCTCCATACCTTACAGTATTGCAGTAGCTGTCAAGACTTGTCACCTCGCCACATACTTCTCTTCACAGTCAATAGCCGCTTACTCATCACCACAAATATGGCTGCACCATACTATGTCTAAGCAGCGAGAGAGTCTTTTTCTGAAGTATGCAGGCCAATTTTATATTCTCACCGTTAGGAGCTATAGTCCATCTTAACACCTTTGCTCACAACTACATGCTTGACTTTATATCACTTGTGAGAGTCTTTTACCGCTATCTCCGTACTATCTGACAGATATACCTTCATCGTCGATATGGATACATATTTTATATTCTGCAACTTTGGTTTCCTGCGATCTTTGTCTATTTTTGTACTATAGATGACACGCCTATTGGCGTGCGTATCTCTTGTCAGTAACCATAAGACAAACTCATATCCTATATGATTAAGAAACTTATCATCCAGTCCGTCACCGTGCTCGTAGTAGCATGGATCATGCCCAGCGTCACAATCAATCCTTGGTATGTAGCCGTGATTGTTGCAGTAGTACTTGGGCTCATCAATACATTTATCCGGCCGTTGGTCAAACTCATTGCCTTGCCCATCACCGTCCTTACGCTCGGATTGTTTTCCCTCGTCATCAATGCCGCGATGGTCTTGCTCTGTGCCAAAATAGTACCCGGTTTTGAGACCAGCGGTTTCCTCAGCGCTCTGATCTTCAGCATCACCCTCTCTATCGTATCCTGGGCCATCAATACTGTATTCAATAGAGATTAGACACTCCCACTCCCTCTATAGGCAATATCTCCCCTTGTACCTATACATCGACGTATCATCCATATAGGTTTATACTATAATCCGTCCCAGACAGATTTGGGACGGATTATATCAATATCCGGACTACATATCCTCAACTCTACAAGCTCCTATCCCTATACGGGATACTCCCTTGTACAGACCAACGCTTGACTACTGCTATCTTACTTCAAATCGATAAGTACCTGAAGTAAGTTCAAAAGTCTGCTTGTCTTTACTTGTCGACTTGCTGCTGATACCCTGTTTGCCTACCGTCACCTTCACTCTCCTCTTGTCAGCCACAGGAAGCGTCAGCGTAGCAGTAGTATTGGCCGGTATCGTCGCTGTATAGATATAGCCGTATTTGGAAGCGTCCGTCTGCTGATTGACGGCGGCGTTGTCGCTCTTCCACTGGCTCTTGATCCATCCGTAAACGGAATGGAAGGTGGCTCCTATGTGACTGAATTGACCGCCTATACGGGGCTGGAGCATGATGTGCTTATACCCTGGCTTCAACTCGTCGCGCTGTATACCTGCGGAGTAGGCCATCATCCAGTCTTGTACGGCGCCGTAGGAATAGTGATTGAATGAATTCATACTGACTGGGCCGAAGCCATTCTTTATCGTGTACGAATTCCACCGCTCCCAGATTGTCGTCGCGCCCTGCAGGATAGGATAAATCCAGGAGGGGTAGTTGTGCTGCTGAAACATCTTGTAAGCGATATCATCGCGACCGTTGTCTGAGAGCACCAGGTTCATATATGGTGTCCCGATAAATCCAGTATTGAGACAATACTGATTGTCTTTGAGCAGTTCTACCAGATGAGCAAATGCCTTGTCCTTGACACTATCGTCCAGCAGGCCTACGTAGAGCGGGAGTATATATCCGGTCTGCGTATCGAGGACAGTATCTTGGGTAGTCTTGGGCCCGGTACCATAAGCAGCCGAGTAAGAGTCACGCCTTGCGGGACTACCTGCCGGACGCAGGAGCCAGCCATCCTTGCCCAAGTAGCGCTTGCAAAAAGCCTGCTTAATATTTTCAAAGAGTTGGTCATAGGCTATAGCATCTTCAGACTGGCCAAGTACACGCGCAACACGTGCCATGATTTTGGCATCGTATGCCCAATACGCCGTATTGGTCAGATCACTCGGTGTGCCCAGCAGGGCTACCCAGTCCCCATAGCCATATATAGGCTGCAGATAGTCTTTGGATTTACTCTTCATATAGTCCATATAGCGTTTCATCGACGCATAGCTCTTGTCGAGTATGCTCTTGTCAGCATACTGCTGATACATCTGCCAAGGCACTATGATACCTGCATCTGCCCATCCGGGACAGGCATTATTGTAGTCTGTATTAGCTGAACGCTCCCATAGTGGACATATCTTGGGAAATCCTCCGAGCGATGATTGATCGTCACGCAGCGAGTATAGCCATCGGTCAAAGAAGGGCTGGACATTGCGGTTGTAACTTGCCGTCCGTGCAAATATCTGAGCATCTCCTGTCCATCCACATCGCTCATTGCGCTGCGGACAGTCCGTCGGCACTGACTGGAAGTTGCCCCGCTGGCCCCATACGATATTGCTGTAGAGTTTGTTGACCAGTGTGTCGGAGGTAGCATAGGTTGCTGTATGCTCTTGCAGCGAATTGAGTACAAGCACTTTCACATCTTCCAACGATGGTGCCTCATCCAGACCTGTCACCTCTATATATCTGAAGCCGTGGCTAGTAAATCGTGGCTCATATATCTCTACACCTTTACCACTACATATATAGTTGTCAGTAGACAGAGCGCCTCTGTAATTGTCCAGGTACATCTGTCCTCTCATCTGCTCATACTGCTCTCGTGTATAGGGCGGTACCGGATCTGTCGGTATCACTTCCGGATACAGCATTTCGGCATACTTGAGTGTTACTCTCTGACCTCTTTTTCCTTTTATCTTGATCTGTGGTATACCAGCTACGTTTTGTCCAATATCATAGATGAAGTGATGAGGCAGAGGTTCGGTCAGCTTAATAGCAGTACACACCGTGTCTACTCTCACCGGCTTTCCTACATAGGGCTGTAGGACCACCTTGCTGTCGAGAGGATTATATATCTTCACCTGATGCCATTTCGAAGCATCATATTGCGGCTTATCCCATTCGTATATCTCCCTTCGTGCATCATAGTCCTCACCGTCGAGCAATCCATTCTCTACTATAGGTCCATCATCGGTATACTGCCAAGTACCATCGGTTACTATTACTTCACGGCTGCCGTCTTGATAGTTGATCACAAGCTTTGCCAACAGCGATATATCCGTACCATAGGGATCCATCCATTGGGTATAGTAGCCCCAGTTGCCTGTATACCATCCTTTGCCAAGTACAGCGCCTACGGCATTGTTTCCTTGCTGTATCAGAGCTGATACATCATATACATTGTACGATAGTCTAAATCTATAGTCTGTCCATCCTGGATTGAGATAGTCATTGCTCACTTGTCTGCCATTGATACTCATCTCGTATATGCCTCTTGCCGTAGCGTACAGCCGGGCCGACTTGACAGGACGGGATATGGAAAACTCTTTGCGCATCATAGGAGCTGCCACGTCGGCATTGGGTTCCCACGTGATGGCTTTGCCATTGCCCTTGATACGATGTATGGTCGTGTCGGTGTAATATATTTTATTGTAATGCTCCTCCGATATTTTTATATTCTCATAGATGGCTTCTTCTCCCTCTGGCTGCATAAACCCTATGCCATATAGTCTGGCATACTTATACGAAGGGTCTCCTTTGGAGGGGTCTACCGTCAGTCTGTGTCCGCGCTGCTTGCCAGGATAAGCTTCCTTAATATTCTTTCCATCTATGGCTATATCCAGCGTGTAGGCACTTGCATGATGACTGGTCTCCATCGCAATATAGATATGGTGTTTTGCATAGAGTTTGTCTTTGCCTACAATATATGACACGTCTTGCCGCATATCCTCATGCTCCACTCCCTGATATTTATGGCTGACCACCAACTGAGGTTTTGCCTTGTCAGATATGTCCAGAACAAATTTGAGGTAGTTGTCATCGTCTCTGTAGCTCAACAGAAATGTCGCCACATGGCTTCGCTTAGCTATCTGCAAATCCAGGTCTATGATAGGCCTTCCCATATACTTGGACAAGGTGGAGGCGTAGGAACCTATCCACTGCGCTCCATCCCATCCCACGTCCATCAAGGCCGTCTCAAAGCACGCCGGCTTCCTTGCCCCAATCTCCTTGCCTTTCTCATCCCACACCTTGACTGTCCAGTAATACCTGGTCATCGGTTTGAGCGAGGCTCCCTGATAAGGGATGCAGACCGACAAGTCCGATGTCTGCTTGCCCGTATCATATATATAATCGCCTTGGTCGAGTGCCTGTGGGCTCTCGGCCATGCAAATGCGGTAAGCGGTCTGACGGGCACCATATTCTCCCGGCGCTTCCATCTCCCAACTGAATATCGGATTTTCATCCATTCCAAGAGGACAATTCTGGTAGTTGGTACGCAGATTGGCGATACGCCGCTCAGCCCATCCCGTTGCCGATATAATCGCTGCCAAGAGTCCGCAGACCATATAGCGACCCCAATACATGTGAGATTTCATAAAAATAGAATATTAGAAAAGGATTATGACATACAGATTTTATTGCTTTACAAAAGTATGAAAAAAAAACTATCCCCTATCGTATTCCCACCACTTTTAGTAGCTCATCCCTCACAAGATATGCATTTGCTTGCTCTCATATACTCTCACCGTCAGACCGACACCAAGAAGTAAAGTGAGAAGTGGCCAATGCTCCATTTTTTTGCAAGCCAATCACTCCGCCCCTTCGATTTATCCACCACTACAATATATACTTCAATTTTTTTCTATTTTTTATTTCCATGAGAAAAAATATACTTATGCTATTGATAATAGTCGGTGCAAAGTGTGCAAAGTCTGATGGAGTCAATTTTTAGACAAAATTTATGCACATCTGTGGGGTAGATATCCACAATTTTTCCACCGGTTAGGAGTGGGTATAAAAAGATTGTGTACTAAAGATTTCTAATGGATAATCACTATATTTTTGCACAGTCTGTGGAAATTTTTAGCGTGCACAACTGAGAATGGAGAAAAGTTGTGCAAAACTGGAGAAAAACCTGTGGATAGAGGGTGTAAATAAGTGTGCACAAAGTGGACAAATGGTTGAGGTCTAGTGAAGGGTATTTTGCACATGGTTTTGCACCGTTTATACACCGATTTTGCAAGACTTATGCACAGGTTATCCACAGCGTAGGGAGAACAATATTATTTTGAGCATACCTTGCAGAAATGGCTGGCAAGTCAGTAAATTTGCAAAGAGATAAAACAATGTAAGCAAAAGCGAGATGCACAAATTGAGTGTATTGGAGATGCATCGTCTCTCCGTAGAAGCTTTCAAGGAAGCCCCTAAGTTGCCCTTGGTCATGGTGCTTGACGACATCAGAAGTGTCTACAATGTCGGTAGTATATTTCGTACGGCAGACGCCTTCCGGCTCAGCGGACTGATGTTGTGCGGTATCACTGGTTGTCCGCCATCGGTAGAGATTCACAAGACCGCCCTCGGCGCAGAGGACGCGGTAGCGTGGAAGTATTATAAGGAGCCCCTCGACGCTATCCATCAGCTTCATGCTGAAGGGTACACTATACTGGCGGTGGAGCAAGTAGAGGGGAGTACGATGCTGACCGACTGGCACATTGCCGACGGCAAGGTCGCGCTGGTGATGGGCAATGAGGTAAAGGGCGTGCGTCAGGAGGTAGTCGATGCCTGCGACGGCTGCCTCGAGATTCCCCAGTACGGCACCAAGCACTCCCTCAATGTCTCCTGCACGGCCTCCATCGTCATGTGGGAATACTTGCGCCAGCATATGGAGCAGAAAAAATAGCATTGACTCCGCAATAAGATGTGGAGCTGTATACCCTAAAAACATGTAAAGAATTCCTTAGACATAACTTTCCCATCTTTTATACAACAAAACAATATAGGGTCCAGTAATCAAACACAGAAGTGTCTGGGTGCGGGAAGCCTGCTGACTGCTTTCTTGAATTTTTACGCTAATATATACTAATATAATATAATTGTGATAAGGACAGGTGTAATAGATTTTGGTACAGCCACGCGTAGGGGCATTTTGTGGGCTTGTATTTGGATGTTTTTCTCATTGTTCCTTCATGCTGATACTTATTCCGATGCGATGCGCTTGAAGCAAAAGGCAGAGGAGGAGCAGTCTCACGGCCGCTTGGAAGAAGCCCTCCGGATGTTTATCACAGCTGAGGAAATGTTTTCCAAATGCCATGGAGCAGAGACCGAGCAGTCGCTTTGCCTTTATTATACCTGTATCAGTTACTTCAATCAGCGCGACCTTCCCTTTATGCGCAAGCCCATGAGGCGTTTGCAGCAGTTAGCCCGGCGATACCCAGAAAATATCTTTATCCAGTATGATTATTTGTCGGTCTTGGCAGCCTACGAGTCAGCTGTCTACGAGGAGAAGCCTTCCGACAAGCTGCGTGACCAATTTATGGTGCATTTCAAGCAGGCGGTCTACTGGCAATCCAAGATGACTGCCGCTGAGTGGAAAAAGAGGCAGATTAACCCAATGTTTAACTTGATGAACATTGCAGTGCTCTACGACCTGAGTTACAATCCGCCCTTGATAGACTCTATGCAAGTCTACATAGACAGGGCTTTGGCGGTCAATCATCTGCCTTGGGGCGACAAGTGGGACCATGTCGAGGGGCTTATTTCGGCTTATGACCTGCAGGCATGGATTCTGCTGTACAAGCAGAGATACAAGGAGGCGGAAGCCAAGGAGCAGGAAGTCTTGGCCATGATCAAGAGCCTTGAGGCCGACAGGAGCAACAATGTCCTCACGGAGAAGGGCGAGGCCTACGACTTCTTTGTCGAGCTCTATAAGGCGATGGGTCAGCCCAAAAAAGCAATGGAATATCTCGAGTTGAGAAATGACTGCAACCGCAAACGTTTTGATATAGAAAAAAATAATGCAATACGCGATATAGAGGCACGCTATGAGGCTAAGAAGAAAGATGAGCAGATTGCCGAGCTTCATCGCCGTAACTTGGCGCTGACCGTCGGAATTGTGCTCTTGTTGCTCTTTGTGACCGTCTCGACAGCCATGGTCATCTATCGTCGTAAGCTTCGCGAGCAGCGGCTCTACGACGAGGCCCTCGCGGCAGAGCTGGAAAACAGCAACCGTCACTCCTCGCTCCGTCTACTTGCTGATCAGTTGGGTATCAGCGATGTCGACGTAGATGAGGCCCACAGCTTCATGGAACAAGCACAGAAACCGCTCACTGTGGTGGACCAGAAGTACATCCTCTGCTTCCTCAATGGAGAAGATGTAAAAGCCATCTCACGCCGGTTTCATGTAGAGCCGGCTTCAGTCTATACCGTGAGGTATAGGATCAAGAAGAAGTTTCCCGAAAAGGCAAAACTTCCTTTTTAGCTTCAGTCGAGGCTACCCGTCTCGCCATGATTTCATAAGATTTTTGTATTTCAATTGCAAAAAACTGTCTTTTAGAGGGTTCTGAAAAGCCGAAATCTATATTTGTCTATAGGAAAAGAGGATGTCCGCTGCTTAATTTTGCGGTGCGACAATCAAAAAAACAAACGATTATGAAGACAAAAAGATTTTTGTGTTTGTGTATGGTCCTCATAACCCTTGGCACAATGAATGTACAGGCGCAAGGCCTGGGCGGCTTGCTTAAGAAAGTAAAGAAAGGCGTGGACAAGGTGACCAGCATGGTCCCATCTACGACGACGCAAGCTGGAGTTAAAAAGACAAAAGGACTGGAGCTCCCCGTCGAGGGTGGCGGTACGATTACCAATCCTCTGCCTGGCATCGTAGACATACAGCTGGTAGGGGCCTACGGCAAGACCACATCGGCCAACTACGGCACTGTGGGCCTGGTATTTAAGGTCAAGATGATCTCCAATCTGAAATCCATGAGTTTTGGCTGCAACGTCGACTACCCGGCCATCATGGTAGATCAGGACGGCAACACTTACAAGCCAGCAGAGACAGCCGGCTGGTACAGCGAGGCCGTCACCGAGGGCGTACCCATGAGGATCTCCCTAGAGCATCGCAACAGCGCCATCTTTGTAGACGTCAAGAGGTCGGCTTCAGTCATTAGCCAATTGCAGATAGGCGTATCTACAAGCTATCAGGACCGCGGACTTATCGTCCTCAAAAATGTCCCCATACAGTGGGACGTGGAGCACTAGAGACTCAGCTTGACAGAATAATATTAAGAGACAGAAAAAATGAAAAAGCAAGTTTTATGGTCAATATCAGTATGGTGCATACTGTCGGTCAGCACAGTCTGTCTCATGACCTCCTGTGGAGGACAGGATACCAGTGGGCCAAGCAATGAAATCGTCAGTGAGGCAGAGGCCGCTGTACCCGAGACCGCATCTCCATGCCTTGGCAACATTCCAGCCCTGCAGATGCAGTATAGCGAGGCCGTTGCCCTGTGGAAGGAAAAGACAAAACAACGCTATGAGGAGGCTGAGCAGAAATACAAGGACGGCGGCAGCAAAGAGGATGCCGAGCGTCAGATGAAGAATATCAGCGATGAGAAAAAGGTCATGGAGCAAGAACTCAAGCAACTCTATACAACCCGCATCATGGCCGAGGCCAAGAAGCTGGAGGGCAAAACTATCGAGTGTGAGGCCGACGGCGTACAGTATAGTGCAGCAGCGGCAAAATTTGTTTGCGCCAAGGACAGCAGCATCACGGCTCCTCTGACCATAGAGGCGACGCTGACGCTCAAAAAACCGTTTAGAGGCCCTGTAGCTTACTGCAGTTGGAAATATCTCGACAGCCACGACAAGGAGGTGTCAAGTGGAGCCATGAGCCTGAAGAAATGGAAAAACCTGAAGGCTGGTGACACCCTCACCCAGACATTCCCCGTAGGGGTAGTTAAGTCAGACGGTACAATATTTGCCAGACTCTATTTTAAGGAGTAAAGAGAGCTGTCCCGGTCAAGTCCTACGTCCGTCAAGTCGCCCCGCACAGCCGGTGTAGGTCTCGTACCGGATGATTTTCCGCATTTGTTATATCGATAAGCATCGTTACCCTTCATCCCTGTTGCGGGCAAGTCCTTCCCAATGCTATTCGCCGTCCGGATGTGATAAGTCTTGGGCATCCTTTTCGGCCTCGTCGTTGGCGGTTTTTGTGTGAATTTTGCTTTTACAAATGGGATAAGCAATAGTTGGCTGAGATGGTTCGCTCATGACTTCTCTACGAGCTCTCATATGCTTTTGAGTTCACAGGGGGCAGCCAAGGGGTAGCAAGCCGGATGGCGAAATTACGCGCGACCTAAGGCCGCCGCAGATGTTTGCCCTGCCGGACGACTACTTCCCGCACTGCCCCTACCACTACAAAGCAGATGGGTAAAATTGGGGACAGATAGTGGACTTTAAGTCTACATGGCAACTATGTCGTCTTCCTGAATACATGATTTTGCTTCTGTTACCGTCAAAATCATGATGATAAACAAAAAGTCACTCATATTTGCGCCAAAAAGCAGACAATAAAAGACAACAACAGGCATGCCTTGACTGGGCTGCTCAACGCATACTGCGCAACAAAGCTCATTTCGGGGGTTAGAGGGGCTGATTACAGTGTTGCTCAATGAGACTCTTGATATCATTGAGATATTTGAAATCTACAAGCAATTCTCCAAAATCATGTCAATGGGACTTTGGCGTAGATGCCGCAAGACCTTTCTCTCCCACTCCTCCTTTGTGCCGCTACAGACGGATAAAAAGCGGTACTTGGCGGATAAAATGGAGGATGCCGACGGTTGTCCTCCTCCAAAATATAAACTCCTGTCAGGACTTGTTTTCCAAGCCCAGACAGGGGTCTGCGATATTTCTCTACAGCTTGTGCTGAGGCTACTTGAGCTCCATCCCGGGCTTGATCTTGTCGACCGCCTCCTGGCCGCAGAGGGCGGAGAGCAGGGCGAGGGAGAAGTCCAGGGCGTGGCCCGCGCCAATAGCCGTGATGAGGTTGCCATCGACCTCAACATCGTGGCCCGTATGGATGAAGTCGACCATTTGGTCCTTGACGCATCGGTGGCTCGTGACGTGCTTGCCCTTGCCGATACCGTATATTTGGAGGATGATGGGGGCGCCACAGATGGCTCCTACGATACGTCCGCTCTCGTAGTAAATCTTCGCCAGTTCGCCTACGGCATTGTCTTTGGCCAGATTGTCATATCCAGGGTATCCGCCCGGCAGGATGAGGGCATCTCCGTGGGAAATATTGGCCCGGGCCCATGTCGTGTCGGCCTGTACCTCAACCAGATTGCTGCTCATGACGGTACGGTGGTTGCCGAGAGCTACGGTGATGATGGTGATGCCGGCTCTGCGAAATACATCGACGGGAGTCAGAGCCTCGATAAGCTCAAATCCGTCAGCAAGTAAGAGATATACTTTCATAATTGAGAATATAGGGTATAAGTATGTTTTCCCGCAAAAGTAGTAAAAAATAGACTTTGGAACTATCTTTTTTGAAACTAAAGATTTACCTTTGCCATATAACAAAACAAAAAATACTCCGTCATGTCCCCTCTTACCCTATGGTTTGTCGTAGCGTGTGTGCTCTACATCGTGGAAATCGTCACTTCGGGTTTTGTCATCCTGGGCTTTGCCATAGGAGCGACGCTCTCGGCCATCACGGCATGGATTGGCGGCGGCACAGAGGTGCAGATAGGGGCCTTCATTGTGGGAGCGCTGCTGTTTTTCTTCTTTATCCGTCCGGTACTGATGAGGAGGTGGAAGGAGCGCCATGCCCGTCTGCCCAAGACCAATGCCGAAGCTCTCATCGGACGCAAGGGTAAGGTCACTGAAGCCATCGATGGCGATGCCCACACAGGGCGCGTACAGATAGACGGAGACAACTTCATGGCGCGCTCCGCCGATGGCGAGACCATTCCTGCTGATGCCCACGTCACAGTCAAGGGTCTCGATAGTACCATCCTCATCGTCAAGCGCTACGACTAGCGGACTGCCGCTGCCGGAGAGAGCGCTGACGATCAGAGACTTGCCTGATTATTATAATCTAAAAAACATACCATTATGGATTCATCACTCGTCATCATGCTGCTTATCGCACTTGTGGTCATCGTCTTCATGTACAAGGGGCTCAAGATCGTGCCCCAGTCTCAGACAGCCGTTATCGAGCGCCTCGGCCGCTACGACCGTACGCTTACCTCGGGACTCAATATCATCATCCCCTTTATCGAGCGCCCGCGCGCGATTCACACCCGCTACACTGTCAACGGCCCCGGCGGCCGCAACTACACAGTGGTACGCACAACAAGCATGATTGACTTGCGCGAGCAGGTTTACGATTTTCCTAAGCAGAGCGTCATCACCAAGGACAATGTGGTCACCCAGATCAATGCGCTCCTTTACTTTCAGATCATGGACCCGATGAAGGCCGTCTATGAGATAGAAAACCTGCCCAACGCTATCGAGAAGCTCACCCAGACCACCCTCCGCAATGTGGTGGGCGGTATGGAGCTCGACCAGTCGCTGACCAGCCGCGACCTGATCAACTCCAAGCTGCGCGCCGTGCTGGATGAGGCGACCAATAAGTGGGGCGTCAAGGTGACCCGCGTAGAGCTACAGGACATCACGCCTCCCGACAGCGTAAGGGATGCCATGGAGCAGCAGATGCAGGCAGAGCGCAAACGCCGTGCCCAGATCTTGCTCGCTGAGGGTGAGAAGCAGAGTGCCATCCTCCAGAGTGAGGGTGAGAAGCAGTCGGCTATCAACAAGGCCGAAGCCGCCAAGCAATCCCAGATCCTCCGGGCGCAGGGTGAGGCCGAGGCCAAGGTGCTCCAGGCCAATGCTGAGGCGACAGCCATCAGCAAGGTGGCCGAAGCTGTGCAAAACACCAAGACTGATCCTGCTACTTACCTGCTCGCCACCAAGTATATCCAGACGCTCAAGGAGATGGTCAGCGGCAAGGACGGCAAGACCGTCTACATCCCCTATGAGGCTTCCAACCTGCTGGGCAGCATCGGCAGCATCAAGGACCTCTTTAAGGGGCAATAGACAGCCGCTGACGGCACTTATGCCCTCGAGCGCGATTGTCAAAGCCTGTGAGCGACCCTATCAAGGCCGGGCCCGGCGATACGGAGTCCGGCCTTATCGATGCTGTACGGCGATTGGCAAGACGGCCCTGGAGGCAAATATGCCCGCGAGGGCTCGGCGCAGGACGGGAGATGAAAGCACTGATAATAATACTTAAAAAGCAGACGCGGTGTTAAACTTTGGTATTCCTAGTCCGTCTAAGAGACAAAGGGAGTAATTAAATTAAGGAGAAGAACAATAAAAACTGAAGCATTATGAAACGGACCTACACCTTACTCAGCCTTATACTGGCGCTTATCACCCTGCCTCTCTCCAGTCGCGCACAGTATGGAGAGGCCATCAGCCCCGCATCCTATCAGGAGATGCTCGGCCGCGGATACGATGTAGACTGGTGGACCAACAATGAAATGTTGGACGATGCAACCTTTGAGCAGGCAATTGTCGACTTTGCCAATGCCGGAGTGCGCCACGTACGCATCCGCATCAACAAGCCCGTGCTTAGCAGCTACGACTTTGATATACTCGACCGGCAGGTACAGCTCTGCCTCAGCTACAATATCATCCCCATCATCGCCTATGAGCCGGCGTACTACGACAATCCCGGCCGCGTCGTGCTGCGGGCCCGCATTGGCGAATGGTGGGGCGCCATGGCTGCGCACTACCGCTACATGCCTGCGAGGTTGTCGTTTGACATCTTGTGGGAGCCCAGCCACAGCATGTTTAGCTCGTATGCCTACCTCAATGCTGTCTACGATGACTGCGTGACCATCATACGCCGGACCAATCCGTACCGTATCATCTTCCTCTCTCCGGGATATGGTGGCGACCCGATGTATCTCCGCTATCTGCGCATCCCCTCCCGCGGTGCCGGATACGTGATGGCAGAGTGGCACTTCTGCACCTACGGCGACAGCTACCGTATGTGGGAGACCTGGCGCGATAGGCCGAGCTACGGACGCCAATGGGCACACCGTCGCATCCAGGCCGCTCTCAACTGGCAGCGCCGCACGGGTATCCGTACCTGGGTAGGAGGCTGGATGCCGGGAGACGCTTACTATGGTGCCCGCTATGCTGGATCAGACTACACAGACTATATGTGCTCGGCCCTGCATAGGGCAGGCATACCCTTTGCCATAGGCGGTGCGCGTCAGATGTACGACTACCGTGCCGGCAACTGGCGTCCCTCCAGCCGACAGACGATGGAGACGGTCTTCACAGGCAGAGGCAACAGCTTCAATCGTCCCGGCGGCAATGGGCGCACGTATGACCGCAATGCTACAGCCTTTGCCCGCAACCGGAGAGACAATGTACGCTTCGGCGGCCAGGGTAGGTCTGACATGGATGGGAACCGCATAGGGAGTGACCGCGCAGACCGCAACCGTCAGGATGCCAATCGCGGCCAAGGACTGAACAGACGAGGCCAGATGCCGTCTGATGGCCAGCTACGCCGCCCGGACAACGACCGCCGCACAGACGGCCCGAGAACGACGACGGTGGTCAACGACAACTCCCGCTCGGATAACGGACGTCCCATCCGGGCCATCACGGGAAACCAGCAAGACCAGCGCGGTGGGACGGTACAGCCGCCGCAGCCGACACGCAATAGCGGAGGCGGATTCTCTCGCGGCAATAGCGGCAGCTGGAGCCGTACGGGTCAGTCCTCCTCGGCCAACCGTCAGACCTCCACTGTGCAGAGACCGTCTGTCATCACGGGTGACTGCTCCTCGACCAGTCGCAGCCAATATAGGGGAAGCGAGCGTCAGATCAGTGGTAATGTCAATGGCTCACGCACCACGATGAGGCCAATCCAGCCCTCTGCAGGCCAGCGCCCATGGGGCACCTCATCCAACTATCCGTCGCAGCACCAGAGCAGCACTGTACCCTCCCGCTCAGCAGACGGCCCTTCCCGTATGCCGACAATCCAACCCACACGTCCGAGACAGGCGACTGTCAGCAGGGTGTCGACGCCTTCCATCACACAGCGCAGCTCCAGCTCTACGCCGTCATCTACGACCCGCCAGAGAGGAGGCTTCAGCCGCACGGCGAGATAGCCCCAAGCGCAGACAGCTTAGGCAAGTAAGCTTGACGATACAGATAAGAGACAAGGTAAAGTCCGACTGACAGTCATGTGAGCCGGACTTTATCTTGTCCCGATGCCGCCTAGGCGCGTGCTGACACGGCTAAGAGTGCTCGGATCTGACGCTGACATAATGGCCCGCTGACGAGAGTGCCAAGTATTCTAATCTACTAAATAGCAAATATTTTGCACAAAAATCACGTCATTGCGAATAAAATTTGTATTTTTGTGGCAATTATTATTGGATTATGGTAGGAAAAATAGACAAACTAGATCTTAAGATCTTGGAGATTATTTCCAAAGATGCTCGAATACCCCTCTCCGAAGTGGCTGAGAGATGCGGCGTGTCACGCGCCGTCGTGCATCAGAGAGTAGGAAAGCTCACGGAGAAAGGAGCCATTATGGGCTCAGGATACCATGTCAATCCCAAGATGATCGGATATAGTACCTGCACCTACGTAGGCATCAATCTCGAGAAGGGCTCGATGTACAGCGATGTCGTCAACCAGCTGAAGCAGATTCCGGAAATCGTCGAGTGCCACTTCACCACAGGCAACTACACCATGCTTATCAAGCTCTATGCCTATGACAATGCCCACTTGATGGACTTGCTCAACAACCACATTCAGCAGATACCGGGTGTCATTTCGACCGAGACGCTGATCTCCCTCGACCAGAGCATCAAGCGCCAGTTGCCTATCATTTTTCCCAAGGAGGACTAAGCTCTGTACCCGATGAGCATCCATCCGGAAGGACTTATCGTTGGCGCTGCTGCCTTTGTCATCATTGGATTGTTTCACCCTGTAGTTGTCAAGACGGAGTACTACTTTGGCACTAAGCCCTGGTGGATATTCCTATTGATGGGTATAGGGGCGTTGGCGGCTTCGCTCTTCATCACCGAGGGCATCGTGAGTACGATACTCGCAGTGTTGGCCTTTTGCCTCTTCTGGTCGATTGGCGAACTCTTTGAGCAGCGCAAGCGGGTGGCGCGCGGATGGTTTCCAAGCAATCCCAAGCGCGACAAGCAGGCAACTAAGGTCGACAAGTAAGGATAAGGGCAGGCTCATCGTTGGGGCACGCCCTTTTTAGTCAGATATTAATCAGTGACTTATCATGAATGATTTTGATTGGAAAGGCAAATATCAGGCGCTATGCAAGGACCACACTTTGCCAGCGTCGAAGCCGCTCATAGCCATATCAGGCAATTTCGGAGACAAGGGCTGCGAACTGGCCGCCGGATACTACCAGAGTGTACGCGCCGCCGGAGGTGTGCCCGTGGTTATTCCACCCGATACTGAGGCAGGAGGGCTGCCGCAGCTGCTGGACCGCGTAGACGGTCTCCTGCTCTCGGGTGGGGGCGATATCAATCCGCTCTGCTGCGACGAGCAGCCGGTGCTGGGTCTCCACAGCATTACCCCGGAGCGCGATGTACAGGAATTGCTCCTCACACGCCTGGCAATGGACCGTCAGATCCCTATCTTGGGCATCTGTCGCGGCATCCAGGTCATCGCAGTAGCGTGCGGAGGTAGCGTCATACAGGATCTGGGCAGCGAGGAGTCCCTGCGCGGCAAGCTCATCAAGCACGACCAGGACCTCGACCGCCGATATGCATCCCATACCGTGCAGCTGGAGGCCGACAGTATACTGGCCAAGATATATGACAAGGAGAGCCTGCAGGTCAATTCGCTACATCATCAGGCCGTAGGCCAGACAGGCGACAGATTGCGCGTCACAGCGCGGAGCACTGACGGCGTGGTGGAGGCCGTGGAGAGCACGGAGCACAAGAGCATACTCGGCGTGCAGTGGCACCCGGAGACCTATATCTTGCGCGGCGACACCTCGATGCTGTCCGTCTTCACCTGGCTGGTCGGCGAAGCCCGCGAGTTTGCTGAGGCCCGCCGGATACACAGCCGCATCCTGACCCTCGATACCCACAATGATACCCCGATGAAGTTTGACCTCGGACTGAGCTTTGCAGAGCGCAATTCCGAGATACTGGTCGACGCCCACAAGATGCGCGAGGGACACCTTGATGCCACCATCATGGCGGCTTATCTGGAGCAACAGGGACGCAGCGACGACGAGTTGCTGGCGGCTACGGCCAAGGCCAATCACCTGCTGGAGGGCATCCGCGACCGCATCGCTGGTACCGAGGGCTGTGCCATCGCCAATACGCCTGCCGACCTGTGGCGTCTCAAGCGCGAGGGTAAGCTCGGTATCATGCGCGCGATAGAGAACGGCTACGCCATTGGCAAGGACATCAGCAATGTCGAGCGCTTCCGTCGCGAACACGGGGTTGTCTATATTACGCTCTGCCACAACGGGGATAATGATCTGTGTGACTCCGCCGTCAGAAGCCATCGTGAGCACCGGGGCCTCAGCCCCCTGGGAGCTGATGTCATCGCTGAGATGAATCGGGTCGGCATCATGGTTGACCTGAGCCATGCCTCGGAGGAGAGCTTCTATGGCGCTATGGAGGCGAGCAAGACGCCGATTGTCTGCTCCCATGCCTCGACCAAGGCGCTCTGCAACCATCCCCGCAATCTGTCAGACGACCAGCTACGCGCTCTCAAGCGCACCGGCGGCGTGATGCAGGTGACGGTGTACCCGGGCTTCCTGCGTCTCGACGGACAAGCTACGATAGAGGACGCTGTGGCTCACCTCCTCCACGCGGTAGAGGTGGCCGGGGTCGAGTCAGTCGGCATCGGTACTGACTTTGACGGCGACGGCGGTGTGCCTGGTATCGGAGACAGTTCCGAGGTAATCAACTTCACGCGCCGCCTGCTTCGACATCACTTCAGCGAGTCGGACATACAGCTCATCTGGGGCGGCAACTTCCTGCGTGTCATGCAGCAAGTGCAGGACGCAGGACAAATCAAATTGTAATATGAAACATACTTACACACTCTCCATATCTCTCCCGACGCTCGTAGGGTCGGCCTTGGTAGCGCTGATGTGCGTTGCGTGCGGACACAAGTCGACGGCTCCGGCCGCTGATACGACAGACTCGGTAGCGGCTGTGGGACCCGCGTTTAGCGAGGACTCAGCCTATCACCATATCAAGGTGCAATGCGATTTCGGACCACGCACGATGAACAGCGAGGCCCATGAGCGCTGCGGACAGTATATCGCCCGTGAGCTGGAGAGGCTGGGTTGCAAGGTCACGCTTCAGCGGGCTACATTTACGCGCTTTGACGGTCTCCGCATGAAAGGGTACAATATCATCGCCGAGACGCGTCCTGAGGCCACGAAACGTATCCTTATCTGTACACACTGGGACAGTCGTCCGTGGTGCGACCAGGATCCGGACTCTACCAAGTGGCATACGCCTGTGCTGGCGGCCAATGACGGCGCGAGCGGTGTGGGCGTGATCCTTGAGCTCGCCCGCTTGATCAAGCAGGACAGCCTCCCCTATGGAGTAGACTTCGTCTGCTTTGACGCAGAGGATGTGGGACAGCCCCAGTGGGAAGACCAGGGTGGCGAGGACGAGAGCGACTGGTGCCTGGGAGCACAGTACTGGGCACGCCATCCCCATACGGGAGCCATCAAGTACGGCATCCTGCTCGATATGGTCGGCGGAGTGGGCGCTCACTTCTATCAGGAGGGCTACTCCCAGAGATATGCCAATGATGTTGTGACGCGCGTATGGGATGCAGCCAGATCGGCAGGTTACGGCGACTTCTTCCCGCAGGAACAGGGCGGATATATCACCGACGACCACCTGCCTCTCAACCGGGTGCTGGGACTGCCGACCATCGATATCATTCCTTATTATCCCACGAGTGAGCCTGCGTTTGGCCCTACATGGCACACGTCGCAAGACAACCTCGACAATATCTCCACTGCCACGCTCAAGGCGGTAGGACAGACGCTCGTGCAGCTACTCTATTCCCAATCTGACCTCTAAATATCCGATATACCATGCAGACTATCAATGAAGCGCAAGACGAAATCATAGACGAGTTTAGTGAAGTCGATGACTGGATGGATCGTTACCAGATGCTGATTGACCTGGGCAACGAGCAGCAGCCTCTGCCCGCCGCTGACAAGGTGGAGAGCAACCTCATCGCAGGCTGCCAAAGCCGTTTGTGGCTCGTATGCGAGGAAAAGGACGGACGCCTCCACTTCCGTGCGGAGAGCGACGCGCTTATCGTCAAGGGCATTGTGACGCTACTTATCCGGGTACTCAATGACCATACACCGGAAGAGATACTCAATGCCGACCTCTACTTTATCGATAGCATAGGTCTGAGAGAACATCTGTCTCCGACGCGTAGCAACGGCCTCCTGTCCATGCTCAAGCAGATGAAAGCCTATGCGCTGGCCTACAAGGTCAAGGGCTGACGCCTCCTCCTGCCTATCCCTATAGACTGTATCAGACATGGCAGTGCACATGCCTGATACTCAAGTGAATTATATCCCATTGTGTCAGGTGAGGAGGCGATAGCCTTACGACAATATGGGACCTTGTCACGAGAGGTAAGCGGCTTGTCCCATGGCGACGGGCCATGCCCAAAATCCTAAGGCTCCCCGTCAAGGCCGGCTATCCGCTTATCCTCCTGCGAGGTGGCGCAAATTTGTTGCCGCCTAGGAACATAGAGTGCAAATAGCGGCATATATAGTGGGCCAATTCAGTTTATTTACGTAAGTTTGTGGCCTAAAGATTTTGCCCAGTGCCTTTGTCACCCCTCATTTCCCAATCCGCGTGGCGCCATATCTTATCTGGCGTCGCCATCGTCTTGTGCAGCATCCTGATGACGGCTTGCAGTCGTTATTCCAAGCGCCCCGATGAGTCCGGCCAACTGACTATCACTGTCAGCATTGAGCCTCTGCGCTATTTTGTCGAGCATATCGCGGGACCGGATGTCAAGGTTGTCTCCATAGTGCCCGAGGGCTACAGCCCAGAGACTTACAAGCCTACTCCCAAACAGCTGATGGAGCTTAGCAACTCAAAACTGTATTTTGAAGTGGGTGACCTAGGATTTGAGACCACGTGGCTGGGCGAAGCCATATCTGAGCAGCCTCATCTCAAGATCATCGATACGAGCGACAGCCTGCGCAAGAGTCAGGGCGGCATTCAGCTCTCTTCTTTTGACCCCCATACTTGGACGAGCGCAGCCCACGCCCGTGTCATCGCCGCGACGATCTGTCAGGCTCTGTGTGAGGCCGACACGGCTCATCAGGCCACTTACCGCCACAATCTCACAACACTGCTGGACACCATCGCGGCTACCGAGGCACAGATACACGCGCTGCTCGCCCACACCTCCCATCGTACCTTTATCACCGTGCATCCGGCGCTCACTTATTTTGCTGAGGAGTATGGCTTGCGGCAACTCTGTATCGAGCGGGACGGCAAGCAGTCCTCCCCCATCGATCTTGCCACGCTGATCAGGCAGGCCCGTGAAGAGCATGTCAGGGTAATCCTGGTGCAGCGCGAGTTTAGCCATGCTCAGGCCGAAGCTGTCAGCCGTGAGACCGGAGCACGCATCGTCTCTATCAATCCCCTGGGCTACGACTGGCCGCGGGAGATGGTCAATATCGCCAAGGCATGTCTACAGTAGTCCCCTTTCCCCTACTCCGCCTCTCCCACATATGGGCATCCTACGATCAGCGCTGCGTGCTGGAGGATATCAACATGGAACTTCCCACGACAGGCCTGCTGGGTATCTCCGGTCCCAACGGAGGCGGCAAGACGACCCTGATCAAGCTCATCCTGGGCCTTCATAAGCCCGACAGCGGACAGATCACTTATTATACCGACGGCCGCCCCTGTGACCGGCTGCGTATGGGGTATCTCCCCCAGCAGCATCTGTCTGACCGCCGCTTTCCGATCAGCGTCCTGGAGGTGGTACTCTCCGGTCTGCTGGGCCACAGGAGAATCCTCGGACGCTATAGCCGCGCCGATCGCCA
This sequence comes from uncultured Prevotellaceae bacterium, assembly GCA_900316315.1. Lineage (GTDB taxonomy): Bacteria > Bacteroidota > Bacteroidia > Bacteroidales > Bacteroidaceae > UBA6382. The sequence continues at coordinate 46,427 of ONCK01000012.1, read as the reverse complement.
GATAGCGTTGGACATGCTCAGTGACGTGGGGATGGCTGACTATGCCCAGGTGCCGATAGGACAGCTCAGCGGCGGACAGCGGCAGCGTGCACTCCTGGGCAGGGCCCTCATGTGTCAGCCTCAGCTGCTCCTGCTCGACGAGCCGACGACATACTTTGACGTCCAGGCGCGGGAGTGGCTGCTGAACAAGATGAAAGAATTGAGCCGGCAGTGCATGGTCGTGATGGTGAGCCACGAGAAACAAGACCTACAAGCCCTGACAAGCCATATCATAGAGATCAATCACCGACTCAGAACAATCAATATTGACTTATGAAGCTATTTCATCTCCTCCTCGCCTCGCTACTGCTGCCTCTGTCGCTCCATGCGCAGAAGCCGTGTCAGGAGCTCGGCGATCCTCATCCGGCAGATGCCGCCTCGTGGCGTCGGGTGAGCGCCCCATGTCTCGGATGGGGAAGTATCGACCAGCGCTATCCCAAGACCGCGGTACCACAACTCAATCCGACTATCCGCCTCTCGGCCTGGAAGGGCGAGCGCGTGAATGCGCAGGCTCTGCTGGTGACCCCTAAGCCGCTGAGTCGGGTCTATGTCGAAGCCAGCAGCCTCCGCAGTGGCAAGGGGGTGATTTCCTCCGCCCAAGTCAAGATTTACTACGTCCGCTACGTGATGGCGGACGGATGGCTCGATATCCACGGACACAGCAATCACCATCGCGCGGACAAGAGCCAGTTTGACTCCAGCCTCGTCGCCGACCCCTTGCTGCCGGCTCAGCCGATGGACGTAGAGGGTCAGACCGTGCGCCCGATATGGCTGGATATCAAGATACCGGCATCCGCTCCCGCAGGCAAATATCAGGGTACACTCAGGGTCAACGCCGATGGCCGCGTTCTCACAGTGCCCTATACGGTCAGCGTGTCCAAGCGTACGCTGCCAGAACCCGCTCAATGGAAGTTTCACCTCGACCTTTGGCAAAATCCCTATGCTGTGGCGCGCTACTACGGCGTGCCTCTGTGGAGCGAGGAACATTTCCGCCTGATGCGCCCCTTGATGGAGCAGTATGCGGCCGCCGGGGGCAAGGTCATCACTACGTCCATCATCCAGCACCCTTGGAACTCACAGACCGAGGACCCCTTTGAGAGCATGATAGGCAAGACGCTGACGCTCGATGGACATTGGCAGTACGACTACAGTGTCTTTGACAAGTGGGTAAGCTTCATGATGTCATGCGGCGTCAAGGGCCAGATAGACTGCTATACCATCCTGCCGTGGCATCTCCGTTTCGACTACTACGACGCCCGGACCAACTGCACCCTCAGCCGCCATCTGAAACCGGGCACAGCTGACTATGAAGCCTTCTTGCTCCCGTTCCTCAAGGACTTTGCGGCACACCTCAAGCAGAAGGGCTGGTTTGACCGCACCTGCATCGCGATGGACGAGCGCCCAATGGATATTCTGACGCCAGCCCATCAGCTCCTGCGCAAGGCAGACCCTGACTTCAAGATAGAGGGCGCTTTCAACTATTTCCCCAAGGATGTCTCCGATCTCCACGATATCAGCGTGGCTTATGAGTACGACCTGCTCGATGGGGCCAGTGTCAGGCAGCGTACGTCGCAGGGGCGGCCCGTGACCTTCTATACCTGCTGCGGTCCTCAGCGTCCCAATACTTTTCTCTTTTCTCCGCCTGCAGAGAGCGCCTATATGGGATGGCATGCCGCGGCCAGCGGATACAGCGGCTACCTGCGCTGGGCTTACAATAGCTGGCCCCAAGATCCGCTGCGCGATGCCCGCTTCCGTACATGGCCGGCCGGCGATTGCTTCCTTGTATATCCCGGTGGGAGCAGTATACGCTGGATGCGCCTCGTACAAGGTATCCAGGACTATGAGAAGATCGCCATCCTGCGTGACCAACTCAAGGGTCGCAAGCTGCAGAAGCTCAATCAGACCGTCAGCAAGTTCCGCACCAACAAGTTTACTGTCGACAACGATGCCGGCAGGATGGTACGTGAGGCCGAGCAGGTCATGCGCAGTCTGGAGTAAGACGCGTAGGGCTATTCTGGCCACAGATTTGCACACTACGAAATGTGACATTGTGTAAATTAATATGATATAAGATAAAAGGACAGGCCCTCTCTGAGTCGCTCAGATCGGGTTTATTGTGAATTAAATCTGGCCTATTTGTCATACTATCTGATAAAAAAGCGGGCTCCTTAATCTTTTATAACCTTTGCTCCGAAAAAAAACGGCAATAAATTTGCTTGTATAGCAAAATAAACTACTTTTGCCGTTGTTTTTTCAGATATAATAGATTTTAACCATGTACTGGACACTCGAATTAGCCTCAAAGTTGGAAGATGCTCCCTGGCCGGCTACTAAAGATGAGCTTATTGACTATGCAATCCGCTCCGGAGCGCCAATGGAAGTGGTGGAAAATTTGCAGGAGATCGAGGATGAAGGCGAGCCCTATGACTCTATAGAGGATTTGTGGCCGGACTATCCCACCAAGGAAGACTTCTTTTTCAACGAAGACGAATATTGACGAACATCGTAGCGCTTCGCAGCGTCTACTTCAAGTATGCTAAAGGCAGAATAGCGCCTACGAGGTACTATTCTGCTTTTTTCTTTCATATCACGGCTCAACCGAAACTCGGTGTAGAGCATAAGGCTCTCATCGCTCCCTCGCCGCAAATGCTGATAAAGCCTCAGTCAGTCTCCAGTATCTCTCCGAAAGCTGGCTGAACAGGTATAAAAAACTTATAGTCGTTTCAATTCGGCATCTGAGGCGGCCGAGCCTTTGTATTTGCTCTTACGTGGCTGGAATCTATAGATGATGTCGAGGGCAATGCCGCGGCGGTCGTAGCGTTGACGCTTCTCTACGAATACGCCGTAAGTGTTCATCGTACAGTCATTGTTGATGGTATTAAAGATGTCAGTAGCAGAAAGTTTTACAGTCATGGATTTGTTGAAGAATGTCTTGCCGACAGATGCATCCATCGTAAACCAATAGGCACCAAAACGGTTGGTATGCATGTCGCCCTGCGATTGGCCGTTAAAATTGGCAGTAATCATCCACCCCTTGGGCAAAGCGAAGGTATTGTCGAAGTAGTAGCAAAATATTGGTTTGTTGTAATGGGTCCTATCGATGGCCAGCCACTGACGATACAGGCCTACTGTGACGTTTGGCGTCCATCTACCAACTGGCTGGCCCCACATCAGATAGGCGCTAACAGCAGAAACATTGATATTTATCGGATGTAGCAGGAGTTGAAGGTTATCGGCCGAATATACTTGCTTTAGGAATGCGTAGGTATCGAGGCTTCGGGTGAAGTCGGTCTGAAGCATGAAGCCTTTCCACCTGCCGAACAGTTGGATATCATGCCTCTTCTCATCCTGAAGAGCCGGATTACCCCCTTCGATCTCATGGTGTCCGGTATAGCTGAGTGACCCTGTCAACTGAGAATAGGGTGGTTTGATAGTCACCATCTTATAGCTGAGACTTACCTGAGCTTTGTCATTGAAGGCGTAGGACAACGACAAATCCGGCGTAAGCAGATGGTCGCGACAGCTCACGTCTCCATCGCGTTTGCCATCTACCTTGAAGTCATAGTCCACATATTCGTATCTCAGTCCGGCAGACATGGAGAACTCTCCCCAGCCATGTGCCCATGTCGCAAATAGAGCTGCCAAAGTTTGATGGGCATCGGTAAGCGACGAGGGTATATATTGGCTCACCTGAGTATTCATCATCTTATAGTCAAGTGTGGTGTGAGTATAGCTATCCTGGGTCCCGACAGTGAAATCTCCTTGCCAAAGCGGAAAATTCAGATATAGTTTTCCGGCCCACAGTGTGGAGCTGCGTTTATCGGAGGAATTTACATTGTCAGCACTCGCATCGGGATAGAGCGTTTCTGTGTTATGTTCTGATACTGAGCTCTTGAAATTGCCGTCGAAATGCAATAAATATTTCTTGGCGAGGATATTCTCATAATATGCTGAGACAAGATGGCTATGGGCATGGATGTGCCGGCTAATATCTCGGAGTAAAGCAGGTGTGTCATCAAGCCATTCCGAGCCAGTGTTGTTGAAGTTGCCTCGCTCTGGATTGTAGCGATAGTATGCGCCAAACGACAGCGAGTCTTTCGCGTAATTGAAACCACCTTTCACAAGACCAGTCGTGGCCGGATAGTGATTGTGTTGGGAACTTCCCACGACTGTCTGCTTACCGTCATAGGCGAGCGTATTGGTCGTGGTGCCTTTGATAAGGGAGTTATGGCGGCTAATAGTTCCGTTAGCAAATAAGTCCCACGCACCGATGCGATAGTTCAGGCTAAGGTCGTCCATTACCGACCACTTGCGGCTTTTCTGCAATTGAAATTGGTCGGTCAGCGACAGTCCTTGAATGAAGCTATGCTTGGTTGTGATTTTCAATACAGCACTTGTAGTACTTTCGTATGCGGCTCCGGGTGCCATCAGCAGCTCAACCTTTTTGAGATTTGAGGATAAGATTTGCTGCAGTTCCTGATTGTCGTGCATCGGACGCCCGTCAATGTAAATCTCGATATTGCTTTTGTCGATGACGCTGACAGTATTGTCCGTGACCTTTATCATTGGCAGTTGGGCAAGAACGTCAAGGGCATTGCCAAGATTGGCAAGGTTTGAGCCGGGAATGGTTGTGACGAGAGTGGAGCCGACAAGCTTGGTTGCCGGTTGCTTGGCGGTAACGATGATTTCCTGAAGTTCTCGGGTCAGGGAGTCGGTTGCCTCTTGGGCTGAGAGCGACAAGGCTGCTAAGGCAAAAGTCGCGATGATGATTGTTCGATTCATTCTGTGGGTAAATTTTTATGCAAATTTACATTCAAAACGCCCGCTGAACCAAAACAATAGTCTGACCGATAGATTTGTAATCGGCTAAATGTCAGTGTGTTGTGAGAAGAGTTTTGCGAACTTTCTGACCGAATTAAAAAACAGTCAGAAATTCGGCTTCATGAGTTTCGGAAACCTTCGCTTTCAGTCTGGATTTACGTTTATAGACCACATCAATGCTTTCGTCGAGCAGTAATGCGATAGTGCGGTTGGAGAACCCACAGGCGAGCAAGGCATAGAGACGATATTCCTCCGGCTTCAATGTCGGGATGGCCTCTTTTAATTTCATCAGTAGGTTATTGCGGCAGTCGTTGATTGTTCCCTCGATTTGGGCGAACATCTTATCATTTTTTTGAAGGGTTTCAATCTGCAAGCGCACTTTTTCGGCTATGGCCTTACGCTCAGTGCGTGTTCCCTGCGACTCATAGTAAGTGCCGCACAATTCGTCGAGCAAAGTGAAGCGATTGGCCAAGAGAGAAGCAAGTTTTGAATCGCGGTCAGTCATCGATTCCTTAAGGCTCGATGCCTCGGCTATCAAAGCGTCGTTTTCAGTCTGACGGATTCTCAGCCGTTGCCTTTGCCATATGATGATACCTGATGCAAGCAGCAGGACGAAAATTCCAATAAATAAGGTTTGCTCACGCCTTGATTTCTCGCGATAAAGCATAAATTCCTTCTCTTTTTGAAGATAAAGAGCTGAGACGAGCGCATCTTCTTTCGTCCCTTTCGATAGTTGGATTTTCAGGCTCTTGGCCTTTGTGGCGAATGCCTGTTGCCCATGTCTGCCGTAATAATCAATGGCGATATTGACAATGGTATCTGTCGGAGCCGTCAATTTATTGGCAACCATCGCTTCGCTGTATAGCAACGCCCAGCGAGCCATAGTCGCAGAGTCTCGGAGGTCTGAAACATCAATGCCATTGAGTTTGCTTAGCGCTCCTTCGGGATCTTCTCCAAGCAAAGACTGCGCCTCGTCGAGATACACGTCATTATTGCGACCGCCGTAAGAACAGCCGGTCACAATCATAATGATTACTATGTAGAGGAGTTTACGCACTTTGCAAAGGTATAAAATTTTGATAAAGCAAAGGAATTATATGACCAAAAGTTCCGTTACATAGGAATTGTAGGAAAAGTCGCTGCTCCCTCTTCCTTGTAACGCCTCCCTTAAGTCGGAATATGTCTGTCCTCATTGTCCCGATGATGCTCTCTCACCGCCCCTCCTTAGTGTGGAGCTTTTTGGCGAAAGTCGAGGCTTACCTATACAAGTCGGGTATATTTTAACGAGGTTTCGCTGAGATAATTTTTCATATAAAAAATTGAAAGGAAAATTTCGGATGGTCACGGAAGGTAAAAGGCGGAAATCTATCCAAATAGCCGCTGTAGCTCTCTGAATGCCAATGAATTACAATCAAGATTTGACATTTTTGCAACTAGATGGCTTTCAGGCGATAACAACTCGCCTTCTAGTTTAAATTACATCGGACCTAGTTTAAAATAAGTCCGACCTTGTTGCGCAAACATGGCGTCTTGTCATGACGACATCGGACCTGTATGAGGCAGTATTTGGAATTTATTATATAAAAAAACGATGGCCTTCTGTACACTTTGGGGCTTATCCGGAGATGGAGGCCGCATGGAGGACGATGCCTCGGCTTGTGTAGGATTTTGTCAGCGGAGATTCTCCATGAGGTCGCGCTAGAGTGAGTAGCCGGGCACTATGAGGCGTGTGATCGTCGGCTGCTGTGTAAGGTGGGGGGCTACTGGCGTGTGATATGCAGGAAGCGGGTGACGCGGTGCCCGATGTCCAGCAATTTGTTGTTGACAAAGGCGTCGAGGAGTTTGGTCTTGCCCTGCGCATTGGCCGGTATGACATCGTAGTCTGCGATGGCGGCGGGGATGAGGCAGCTATGGCCTTCGCGCAGGCTAATCTCATGACCCGTCTCACGGATCCGCAGGGTACAGTCTCCCTGAATACAGAGCGAGATGATGAAGCTGTCGTACTTGATCAAGTTGCGGTGAAATGGAGACTGGATGTCGACGACTCTTACGACAAAGTAGGGGCTGTCAATGACGAGATTGGCGCGATTGGGCTCGTCGATGTATACGGTGCGGTACTCATCAGGCACTCTGAAGTCGATGGCTTGCGCTGCGAGCTCGGTATGCAGTTGGCGCGGCTTGCCGTCCATGCCCGGCCGATTGTAGTCGTAGATGCGGTAGGTCACGTCGCTGCTCTGCTGGACTTCGGCCAGGAAGATACCGCCACAGATGGCGTGGACGCGTCCTGCCGGGATATAAAATACATCTCCTGGTCTGACTTCGTGTCGGGCGAGGACTTCGACGATGGAGTTGTCCTCTATGCGATTGCGAAACTCGTATTGGCTGATTTCCCGCTTAAATCCGGCGAGGAGACTGGCTCCCGGAGCTGCGTCTATCACGTACCACATCTCCGTCTTGCCTCGCTTGCCATGGACGCGGCGGGCCATCTCGTCATTGGGGTGAACCTGTATGCTCAGGTCGCGCTTGGCGTCAATGAGCTTGACGAGCAGGGGCAGCTGGTTGTCATATTGACGCGCCACCTCGTGGCCGAGGATTTCCTCCGGCCGGCGGGAGATGACGCTGATCAGGTCTTGGCCGGCCCAGGGACCGTTGGCGATGATACTGGTGCTGGTCGGTACGGCGCTGACCTCCCACGATTCCCCTACAGGTTCGGGATCAGCGGGCAAACCCTTGATACTGGGGAGGCGGTCTCCGCCCCAGATGACATGATGCAGGTTGGGCTCAAATAGCAGAGGGTACAAGTCGGTTGCGACCATGGTGATCATCGTGATGTGATTTGCAAATATAGGGATAAAAATCCATTCTGTCCGTTTTGCCTACCAGTTTTTCTTTGCAAAACCGCCTGTTCTGGCATATCAGCCCAGACGGAAGAGCGCCGGAAAGGCCGCTTTGGGCGGACATCCGGTGCGGGAGACATACCCTATTGGATAAAGAATGATTACCTTTGCAGTATGAAAGCTGTAATCGACGACAAGATTCCCTATATCCGCGAGGCGGCATCGCGTCTGTTTGACACGGTGGCTTACCGTCCGGGGGCAGAGTTTACGGCATCAGATGTGAAGGATGCTGATGTGCTCATCGTACGCACGAGGACGCACTGTGACCGCGCGTTGCTGGAAGGAAGCCGTGTCAAGTTTGTGGCGACAGCGACCATAGGATATGACCACCTCGATACCTCCTATCTCGATAGCGCAGGGATAGGCTGGGCCAATCAGCCGGGCTGCAATGCCTCGTCAGTGGGCCAGTATGTGGAGAGCACTGCGCTGCTGCTCATGTACAAGGGCCTGCTGGATCCGGCTAGGTCGGTCATCGGCATTGTCGGTGTGGGTCACGTGGGTACCCAAGTAGAACTTCGTCTGCGAGGACTGGGATTTAGCATCATGCGTTGCGATCCGCCGCGTCAGCAGGCCGAGGGGGGTGAGTATTATACGCTCTCTCAGCTAGCCGAGGCGTGCGATATGATCTGCTTTCATGTGCCCTTCACGCGTCAGGGTCCCTACCCCACCTACCATATGGCTGACGAGAACTTCATGAATGCCTTGCGCAAGCGCCCGGTCCTGCTCAATGCGGCCCGCGGCGGTGTGGTCGACGAGCAGGCCCTGCTCCGGGCGATGGACAAGGGGCAGGTTGGCGGTGCCGTTGTCGATACGTGGGAAAATGAGCCTCATATCAATCAGACGCTCCTCAACCGCGCACTGATCGCCACGCCCCATGTGGCCGGCTACTCGGCTGACGGCAAGGCCAGGGCGACGCAGATGGCTCTTGAGTCGGTATGCCGATACTTCCACATGCCGATTGACTTTGAGATTAAGTCGCCCAAACTGCCCGCCTCGCTCCGGCCAGCTGCTGATGAGGCGGAGCGCAAATTGCAACTCTATGATCCGCGGCGCGACACGGCAGCTCTGCGCAGAAATCCGGCCAAGTTTGAGTGGCTGAGAGGCAACTATCCGCTCCGTCGCGAGGTCTGGGACCAATAGCAAGACAGTCGCGGAATATTGGCGGGTATATGGCACAGGCTAAGGCCAATACAGTCTACAGGGTATCCGATGCTGCTTGTACAGGAACGGACTTGAGGTGGGTGACATCGGGCCTGCGACAGACGATATCGCCCTTATATTAAAACAAAGACTTTTTTAATCTTTGACAAAGTCTGTCCCTGACATTTTCCGGACAGACTTAGAAGTCGTAGACAACCTGAAAATACAGATCTTGTTTGGTCGGGCTGTCTATCCGTTGCTGCTGCGAGGAGAAGTGGTCGCGGTTGGTGAGATGGGTGATGGTGTACCGGGCGCTCAGCGTCAGGCGTTGGGCGAGCTTGACCTCAGCTATGGCGGTGGCTCTCAGACCATGGTAAGCGCAGGTCGGAAAGCTGAAGCTGTAGAGCATTTGGGGCTCGTAGGACCGCACGGCTGTGAGATAGTCGGCCGTATGAAACCATGCTGCGGAAGCCTTGACACTGACGGCCTTGAGATTGAGGCTCATGCGCTGGGAGACCATGCGCCCCCAGCGCGACTTGCCCTCTGCAGGGGTATAGAGATTGAAGTCAGCAGAGGTGACCCAATGGATGCAGCCTATGACGTAGTAGGCTTGAATGCGCCAGTAGTGGTGCCAGTTGGAGAGCAGGGCTGAGGAGTCTGCATTGTCCTCCTGCTTCATGCGGACACGATAGCGCAGGGAGAGCTTGGTGTCATTGTCCAGTTGCCAGTCTGCCTGTAGATGGACAGACATCGCATCACTCGACTGGGTAGCCTGATAGATTGCGAAGGGATGCCGGGCGTAGTCCAGGTAGCCTGTGAGCGTCAACTTGCGAAGGGGCTGGAGAACAAGCCCGGCCAAGAGACCATGCTCATTGGAGGTATGTCCGCCGAGGCTGTAGGCAAATGAGTAAGGAGCCTGATACCGCTTGTCGTAATACCGGTGTTGCAAGGTCACGGCGAGACGGCGGCTGGGCTGATAGCGCAGCATATTGTTGCAGGCCACGCCGCCGCGCTCGCTCACAGCCTCCTCGCCGGTCAGGGAGAGCGCACTGAGACGCAGCTGGTAATATGCCGAGTAGTTGCCAAGCGACCTGCCCTTGGGGTAGTACCGGCGGTAGATGGCCGGGACGGTGGCAAAGGGCTTGTTGTACTCTGTGTGTAGGCCGTTGAGGCCGAGCAGTAGTCCGCGGCTCTGCCACTGCAATGACAAGCCCTCGGAGGTCGTGTGGAGATTGCCCTTGCGGTCGAGCTCGGAGCGTGTGCGATGGTAGCCGGAGGTGAGCAGTGTACGGGCATACCCTTTGGAGAACGTCGCGTCGAGGTTGCGGTAGGATACAAAGGCGGTGAGCATGACTCTGGATAGCCGGAGAGTGACCGCCGCACCGCGGAAGTATCGGATCTCGTCAGTACCTGTATGCTTGATGATGCCCTGGCGAGGTCGGCCGCCAAAACTGACGACGGCCAAGGCGCTGTTCCATAGTCCCTGGCCGGCAACGAGGCCAGCGCCTTGCTGGATCTGATAGTCGCCGACCAGCCACTGGGCGAGCACTCCCCTGCCCTTTCCTGCGAGGTAGAGAGACTGATAGTCAAAGATGCGGTTGCCCTGGGACATGATGGGCTCTCCCTCATCGCTCTGCAGGGTAAGTCCCCACTCCAGACTGTCTCTGTAGCTGCCGCGATAGCGCAGGGCGAGCGCCAAGGCGTTGCCGTAGTATTTGAGATTGGGGGACTTAGCGAGCTGCTCGGGAGTATAGTTGCTGAAGCCGGCCCTGTAGTAGAGAGGCTGGGCATAGTTGGCGGCTACACGCTGTCTAAGGGGCTTGCTGCGCCACTTGACCTGCGGCAGAGGCTCTCCTGTCTGGTCGGGAATGTAGACGAAGAGCATCAGCCTGTCTCGCGTGACCTTGTCAAGCCAAGGTACGAGCGACAGTTCGCCGAGCGAGTGTAGCGGGCCGTAGCGGTGTATATAGCTGATCAAACTGTCGGCCTGACGCGCTGAGACAAAGGGTAGACGCGACAGCTCGTCGGGGGTAATACGATTGATGTCAAAGGGATTTTCGTGGATATAGAGCAGTTGCTCCGCCCGTTGTTGCAGTGCTTCCCTACCCTGCTGCTCATCAATGGAGAGGTAGTCTTCGACGAAGTCTTCCCACGTGAGCGTCTGTCCCCAGCTGCTCAGTACAGTGAGGCTCAGCAGGAGGACGAGGAGATATTTCATGGGAGGGGAATGAAGCGGAGAATGAGCGGGAAGACAGGCTATGGCTGAAATTCCATGGGCGCAAAATACTGCGGGCAGTGGAAGTCGGGCTTCGGCAGGTCTATCTTGTTCCAAGAGAGATAGTGGGGCTTCTGAAGCTCATCGCCGCACTTGTAGACATTGGCTTGTATCGTCTTGCCCTCGATGGACCGTATACGGTGCTTGAAGAAGGAGGCCAGCGGTACGATGAGGGCAAGCTGCCAACTGACTCTGTTGACTCTCTCCTCAAATGGACGGCGGCCCAGGCTGGCCCAGCGCTGGATAGCACCCAAGGTCTCGATATTGGCGAGCTCGCGTCCGTGGCGACTGGTGCCGGCGCCGAGCAGTACGGTGCCGATGCAGTTGGTCTCCAGATTGTAGTAGATGCCATCATCCTTGGGCTGGCAAAAAAACTCCACGCAGCTGTCTGTCCACACATGGCCATTGTCATCGCCGTAGCGCGCACGTATGGAGTCCTCTGTCACCATGTAGTGGATCAGAAGTGACGTCTTGGTGTAGGCTATACGAAACACTGCGTCGGGCTTGTACGGATATTTGTCGGGCCAATCGACGTTGGCTATCTTCTCAAAGGGAATCCCTGCGGCATCCAGCACGGCCGGTACATCGGAGGCGCCGCTGACGATGCTCTTAATCTGTCTTATTTTCATCTGGTTTACGGTCTTGTGGGACAAAGATAAGGATTTTGATGCAACCATTTGCGCTCGGTGGGCTCATTTTATGTGGTATGATGCCAAAAAATCGGACGGTCGCCCTTCCCCTCCCCGCGGAGAGAAAAGTAAGAGGGTGATACAGAGTCTCAAAGTCTAAAAATGATAAGATTGCTCCCCTCTAGTCCTAAATAATATGAAGAATTGGCTGTGCCTCTATTTGTTCCAGCAAAAACTTGCTACTTTTGCATCTTGTATGAAACGGTTAAAATTGTTGATGGTCCTCGTGCTGCTAATGCTTACATCGCGTGTGGCAGCTGACGACATCGTTTCCCACAACGACACGCTCAAGGTGGCGATGTATGTACACTTGGGACGTGCCTACTACAAGGGGGACAGCATCCCCAATATCACGCTTCATACCTTCTACCGCTTCTCCCCGTTGAGATTTAAGAACGAGAAAGAACGACTAAAGTACAACCGTATGGTGGCCAATATCAAATATGTTTTTCCTATTGCCCAACTTGCCAAGCAGACGCTCATAGAGACGTACGACTTCTTACAGACGCTGCCCAATGAGAAGGCCAAAAAGGCACATATAGCCGCCGTGGAGAAGGGCATGCGCGAGCAATACTATCCATTGGTTAAGAAGATGAGCCGCTCACAAGGGAGACTGCTCGTAAAACTTATCAACCGGGAGTGTGGACAGACGTCGTTTGATATGGTCAAAGCCTTTCTAGGACCGCTGAGAGCCAACTTCTACCAGGTATTTGCGGGCTTGTACGGCAATAGTCTGACCAAGAAGTATGACCCTCAGGGAGAAGACAAATTTACTGAGCGTATCGTCCTGATGGTAGAGAGCGGACAGCTCTAGTCTCCTATTTTGTTGTTTTACTGCCTGGCCTATTGGCCTCCAATCGGGCGATTGTCGATGTACAATGGGGACATGGCGACGGCTAGTCGTCGCTCATGACATCGGGTATCGTATTGGTATTGCTCTGGCTTTGAAAAGGATTGCTCTGCGTCCGGGAATTGGTGCCTTGCATGCGTCGGTGCTGCATCTGGCCGCGGGGTTGCATCGGCCGTTTGCCCATTTGCCCAAATCTGCCATGACCCTCCATGTGGCGGGAGGGTTGCGGCACTATGCGCATCCATATCTCGTGGAAGAGCTCGTCATTGCCCGGTTTCTTGTACTCTGTGATGAGCCAGCGGGGGTCTTGCAGATGGTAGGTGACGGGATGCCGATAGCCGAGCATGGCGGAGTCGGTCGACTGGGCGATGGCTTCAGTATAAATGGTGTCATTGTCTATGGTGTAGGTGCCGCTCTCTGTAGTCTTGCTGCCACCCTCGGTGACGCGGATGAGTACATTGGTGAAGGTGCCGTCGCCTGAGAGGATCTTGAGGTAAGGCATGAGGTGCATCTCGACTTGGCCGTCGACGTCCTTGAGGGTACAGAGCTGCCATATGCCTTGTAGACCTGGCTTAGCGGGCCGGGGAGCCGCCTCTTGCTGGGCTGACAAGGTAAGGGTAGGCATGGACAGCAAAGTGGCCAGGAGGATGGGGAAGAGTAGGTGGCGTTTCATAGGCGTTATGTTTTTGTCTGTTGTGAGTAGGAGGGGACTGCGCTTGTGCGCGTGGCCCCTTGATGGAACAAAAGTAAGAAGTAATGAAATTATTTCCAAGTCTGACAGAAAAATTTTGAAGACCTGCAAATTAAAAAAGCTGAATTTTCAGTTTCTTTGTCAGACGAGTTTAGGGCAAATCGGTGAAGTTGCTCTCGATGTAGCGATTGTATTGCTCCTTGCTGCCGTTGAAGACATTGATATCTACGTATCCGTTGATTCCCCTTACCTTGCCCCACGGAGAGAGTTGCCAGTAGAGTAGCTTGACATAGGGCTTGTACTGACCGTATCGGGCTATCCACACACGGTATGCCTGCAGCTCTTGGGGAGCATTGGTCCAATGACGGTTGACAAAGTTCTGAGAGATATAGATAATGGGCCGTTTGCCTGTAGCACGGCCTACGATACGCAGCCAGCTGAGCATCTGACTGTAGAGGGCGCTGTAGCCGCCCATAGAGCGGATCTGCTTGTTGGTAAGTTCGACATCGAGCATGGGAGGCAGGTCGCCGGCGGCCACATGGGTCTTGCTGAGAAACCATCGGGCCTGGGCGGCGCCGCTGGCAGCCGACATGAAGTGGTAGGCTCCGACCCTGATGCCTACACTGCGGGCTCCGCGAGCATCAGAGGCGTAGTATGAACTGGCCAAAGAGGTACCTTGTGTGCTCTTGATGTAGCAGAAGGAGATTGGGAAGTCGGTGTGTCCTACTACATTATGGCTGTTGGCTGCACCCAAGTGCACGATGCGCAGTTTTTTCCAAGCTATGGGGGCTCCTACCTTGATCCTGATACGCCGCCGGCCGCGCCTGATGCGGATATATCGCTCTGGACGATGCTGATAGCGCGATATGTCGATACCGTAGACGCGGGCTGAGGTGTACTTCATGCGTTCTCCTAAGAAACGGCCCGCTTTCCACCAGCCGCACTGCAATTGGCGTCCATTGTCGGAGCAGATACCAAATCCATTATGGCGGCCGTTGGTCCAGTAGCCTTCGTACATGGACAGTCCGTCATGGCTCACGTATTTGGCAAAGCCTGAGGGAAGCATGGAAATGCGGTCAAATGTGCCAGTATAGGTGCCGAGGCTGTCGCACAGGGTGCCGCTCACGAGGGTGTCGGCGGTCCATCGGCCGGTCCAAGTGCGTCCCAGGGTATCCGTGTAGACGCCTTGTCCTTGACGTACGCCGTGGGCCCATTGTCCCTCGTAGCCTGACAGGCTGCCCTTGATACTGAGGCGTCCTTCGCCCTCATAGTGTCCCTGGCGGAAGCTACCTTGATAAGTGGTATCGCCCTTGGTGAGATAGCCCATGCCGTCGCGTTGGCCCTTGGACCAGTTCCCGCGATAGCAGGTGCTGTCGTCGCGATAGATACCCCAGCCGTCGGGGACGCCGTCCTTGACCTCGCCTGTGTATGATCCGCCTTGCCATGACAGGGTGCGGTGACCGCAACTGCTTAGCAGCAGGCTGGGCAGTAAGAGCAGCGGGGTGAGGCGCATGCAGCAGGAGGATATAGCGTGAGACAGGGACATCATGGCATAGGGATAAGGCCTTGCTTGGTGGCAACGCCGATGAGTACACCGCGCCTGTCGACTATGGGACTTCCCTCGGCAGACGAGAGGATGGGGAGGTCGGTATGATAGCGACGGCTCTGTGGAAAGTCACTGTCTTTCCACGCCTGTCCTTTATAGGAGCCAGCGGTGAAGGCGGATGTGACTTGGCCGTGGGGCAGGGGATGGTTGAATCCCATCAGGGTGACGCCGGCGGGGTCGTCTGAACTGGCAAAGCGCATCAGGGTGAAGAGCGGACGCGCGAGACTCACAGATCCCAGTGTATTGAGTTTGGTGTCAGACTGCAGGATACAGAGACCGCGCTGGCGAAGAGGCTTGAACAGATGGCAGGGCCGTGCCTCGGTACTCAGGGTGTCGCTTCTGTCGGCTGCACGATAGGTGTAGCGGGGGAGGTAAAGCAACTTGACATGGTCCTGACGGCTTAAGTGCTTGAGTGTCTGGGCGAGAATCTTGGTCTCCTTGAGCTGCTGGCGAAGCTGTTGCTCATACTGTGCGACCTGATTGTACCCTTCGTCAGTCACGCTGTGAGTCTTGACATAGTAGTCCAGATGGTCCTCGCTCTTGGTGAGGTCTGCGAGCTGTCGATCGGCGAGGGCGGTTTGGCGGACGAGTAGGGTGTCGATCAGGGAGTCAACCCGGTCAAGCAGGGTGTCGGGCAGGGCGAGTCGGGAAGTGGTCATGATGCGCCCGCCGCAGTGGTGGAGCAGCAGCCACGGACTGTACCAGAATCCTGTGCCATGACGGGTGACCAGGGCCTCTGACCGGCGGATGGAGACGCCGCTGAGCAGGGTGTCGCTGCGGAGACCGTTGAAGTAGACGGTATCTGCGCCGTCGGCTGTCATAGCAAAGCAGTACGTATTTTGCAGCCAGACAAGACAACGCTGCTGCCTCATACGATGGTGAGGCAGAGGCATCAGCAGACCCCAGACGGTGATGATGACGACGAGGCTGGCGATGATAAGCAGCAACTTGCTGGACGGACGGTGTAGACGCATGATTGGTCGTAAAATGGTAGACGATGCAAAAATACTGCTATTTTGCTATATCTGGTACGCCAGAAGAGTGTATTTGTTGGGCGAGTGGCGGTGGAGCAACTGGGGCGTCTGTCCCGCTGTCTAATGTCGATGACAGTGGCAGGAGAGGGGAGGACAATGGGCGGTTTATCGTCCTGATTAGCCCGGATACAGTCTTAGACAGAATGGGAGCGGCGTTCGCCAGAAAGGTTGGGGTGTTAATCAGATCGGATGTAGTTTTGACAAGGTCCGACCTTGGTGTGAAATTGTCGAGACTGACTGACGGCAGCACATTAGCCAGGGAGACGAGGGTAGGGGAGACGGCGATGGCGGATGGGAGTTGTAAGTCCTGAATCTCGCTTACAGTAGCTGATAAGAGAAGTATCGGCTACAGATGGATATAAAAGATGGTTAGGATGGGCTGCATTTGCAGATTTAGGCGTATCTTTGCACTTCACAGAGTCTTGTAAGGCAGTACAATAGAGCCCGAAAAAGTTAGGACTCGGCCTATCAATCCTAAGCTATCGGATATGAATCTTACGGCAAACTACGATTTTACCATCATCGTTCCTGTCTATGACGAGCAGGACAATATCTATCATCTCGAGCAGCGTCTTGCAGCCTATCTGCCCCAGGCGCTGCGTAAGACGTGTGTGCTCTTTGTCAATGATGGGAGCCATGACGCGAGCCTCGCGCGCATCAAGGAGGCATGCAGTCGGCAAAAAGACTTCTACTACATCTCCTTTGTGGCCAACAGAGGGCTGAGCGCGGCGATCAAGGCGGGTATCGATGTCGCCCAAAGTCAGCTGGTAGGCTATATGGACGCTGACCTGCAGACCGCGCCTGAGGACTTCAATCTCCTGCTTAAGGATGCGGACAACTACGCACTGGTCACGGGCATACGGGCTCAGCGGAAGGACTCGCAGTTTAAGCGCCTGCAGTCTAAGATTGCCAATGGATTCAGACGTAGTATGACCCACGACGGTGCCCAAGATACCGGCTGCCCGCTCAAGGTGATGCAGACCAAATACGCCAAGCGCATACCCTTCTTTACCGGCATGCACCGCTTCCTGCCTGCGCTCATCCTCCTCCAGGACGGCGGTACGTATCAGCAGATACCGGTGCGCCATTTTCCAAGAACGGCTGGCAAATCCAAATATCACCTCTACAACCGTCTGGTGGCGCCCTTTGTCGACTGCTTCGCCTACCGCTGGATGAAGAAACGGTATATCAACTATCAGATCGGCGAAGACAACCTGCGCGCATAGCTTCCTTATCATGCATATACCGGCCTATGTCATCATGACGGGCTTGCTGGCGCAAGCCTTCTTCTCCGCGCGTATCATATTTCAGTGGGTGCTCTCAGAGCGTGCGCGGCGTGTAGTGTCACCCTCGGTCTTCTGGGTCCTGAGTCTTGCGGGCTCCTTTCTACTACTGGCGTACGGATGGATGAGAAGCGACTTCAGCATTATGCTGGGCCAGATCATCGGCTACTATGTCTATATCTGGAATCTCCAGATCAAAGGCGTATGGGCCAAGCTGCCCAAGGGATGGGACAAGGTGGTGGTCGGGCTGCTGTTGGCAGCTCCTGTGCTGTGTATGGGCGCTTTGCTCATAGAGCAGGGCGTGGACCAGATTGTGCGGCAACTCTTCCACAACCGCGATGTGCCACTGTGGCTCTTGATCTTCGGCTCCGCGGGACAGGTGGTCTTCAGTCTGCGCTTCCTCTATCAGTGGTATTACTCTGCCAAGCGCGGACGCTCGATACTGCCCGCGGGCTTCTGGGTGATAAGTCTGATGGGATGCCTTGTAATCCTGGCCTATGGATGTATCAGGCGAGACCCTATCCTGCTTCTGGCCCAAGCTCCGGGTATGGTGGTCTATAGCCGCAACCTCTATCTCTGCTTCAAATATGGTGCTGAAGGCGATACAGACACCAGAAAGCGGAATTGACAACTGCTCTGCCGAGCGGAGATGACGCTTATCAAACATACAAAAGCCTGTCCACGATGTGGCAGGTTTTTTTTGTAGGTCATATGGCTGACAAAGGCAGGGCGGGGGAGTATCAGTGGGCCTCGAGCCAGTTGGCACCCCAGCCGCAGTCGGCAAGCAAGGGGACACTGAGCTCGCAGGCGTGGGCCATCTCGTAGGAGACGATTTGCTCTACGGCCTCGCGCTCCTCGGGATAGACGGAGAAGTTGAGTTCGTCGTGTACTTGCAGAATCATCTTGGAGCGAAGGGATTCCTCCTCAAAACGCCTTGCGATGCGTATCATGGCAATCTTGATGATGTCGGCTGCAGAGCCCTGGATGGGTGCATTGACCGCATTGCGCTCGGCAAACTTGCGGACCTGGCCGTTGCGTGAATTGATGTCGGACAGATAGCGACGGCGGTGGAAGAGAGTCTCCACAAATCCCTGCTCGCGAGCACGCTGGATGATGTTCTCGGTGTACTGGCGTATGCTGGGAAAGGTGGCAAAGTAATTGTCTATGAGCTCTTTGGCCTCACTGCGGCTCACGCCTATGCGCTGAGAGAGTCCGAAGGAGGTAATACCATAGATGATGCCAAAGTTGGCGGTCTTGGCCTTGCGCCGCTCGTCTGCGGTCACGTCAGCGATATCCTTGTGGAAGACTTTGGCGGCTGTGGCCGCGTGGATATCAAGGCCGTCTCTGAAGGCTGCTATCATGTGGCTGTCTTGGCTCAGATGGGCCATGATGCGCAGTTCTATCTGAGAGTAATCTGCCGAGAAGAAGAGGCAGCCGGGTTCAGGTATGAAGGCTTTGCGTATCTCTTTGCCGTCCTCGCCTCTGACTGGGATGTTTTGCAGATTAGGGTCAGATGAACTCAGGCGCCCGGTAGCTGTTACAGCCTGGTTGAAGGAGGTATGGATGTGTCCGGTGCGCTTGTTGATCAGCGCAGGCAGGGCATCGACGTATGTACTTAGGAGTTTCTTCATGCCTCGATAGCTCAGCAGATAGTCTATCACAGGGCTCTTGTGCTTCAGGGTCTCCAGCACGGCCTCGGAGGTATCGTACTGGCCAGTCTTGGTGCGCTTGGCCTTGTCGTCAAGCTTCATCTTGTCAAATAGCACTTCGCCTACTTGACGAGGCGAACTGAGGTTAAACTGTTCGCCGGTGATCTCGTAGACCTTGGACTGGTACTCATTGAGACGGGAAGTGAAGAGAAGCGAGATATCAGAGAGCACGTTGGTGTCGATGAGCACTCCGTTGTCCTCCATGTGGGCAAGTACCTTGGTAAGAGGTAGCTCTATCTGGTCGTAGAGCTGATACTCGCCGTTGTCGTTGAGGTCAGAGGTGAGCAGGGGCTTGAGGCGCAGACAGTAGTCGGCGACTTGACAGCAGTATGCTGCCGCTGTCTGCCGCGGCAGGGCTTCCATATTGCGCTTGTCGCGCCACTTGGGGCCGAAGGTGTCTTCCAGCGTGATGGCATCGGCTTGCAGGTAGGATGAAGCTAGGGTGGAGAGATAGTGACGCTGCTCCGGCTGCAGTACATAGTGGGCAATCATCACGTCAAAGATGGGACCGCGCAGTGATATATGGTAATTGAGGAGCACACGCATGAGATACTTGATATTGTAGGCGACCTTGGTGACGGTCTCGTCTTCGAAGATGGGACTAAATTCTGCGATGGTGTCTTCGCCGAAGAGCATGCCACTCTCGACGGGGACGTACCATGCCTCACCGGGAGCGGTGCTAAGGGCAAGACCGACGAGTTCTGCATCGACTGCGGCTTGAGAAGTGGTCGCAAACTCTAGACTGACGATTTTTTGCTCCGAAATTTTTTGGATAATTTCGGCTCTTTGTTCTTTTGTTTCAGCGATTTGTATTTTTGTAGGCGGCACTTCTGGGACGCTGAGATTTGATTTTTCTGGTTTGTCCGGGGTACCGGTCAGAAATTTTGCAGAGATTTTGGGGTCAGTTGCGCTTGACGGGGCAGTGGAGGAGGTACCCTCGGTCGACGGTTGGGCAAAGAGGTCACCCATGCCGGACATGTCACTTGCGCGAGTCGATGCCGAGGCGATAGGAGCGGCTCCTGGCTGACTGGATGTTGACAGGGAGGTGGGAGTGTCCAGCTTGTACTTCCGGAGGAGGCTCTTAAACTCAAGCTGGTCAAATATCTGCTTGAGCTGGTCGCGATTGATGTCTTTGCGCTTCACTTGCTCCAGGTCCAGGGTGACGGGTACGTCGCGCTTGATGGTGACCAGATATTTGGAAAACTCGACTTGCTCCTTGTTGGTCTCCAGATTTTGCTTGAGCTTGCCTTTGAGTTGGTCGAGATGTTGGTAAATTCCTTCGATGGAACCGTACTTTTGGATCAGAGTTACTGCCGTCTTGGGTCCTACTCCCGGGCATCCGGGCACATTGTCGGCGGTGTCGCCCATCAGACCTAGCATGTCGATGACTTGGACGGGACTGTTGAGCCCGTATTTCTGATTTACACCGGTGGAATCAAGGATTTCTGCCTCTGTCTTGC
This sequence comes from uncultured Prevotellaceae bacterium, assembly GCA_900316315.1. Taxonomy (GTDB): domain Bacteria; phylum Bacteroidota; class Bacteroidia; order Bacteroidales; family Bacteroidaceae; genus UBA6382. Next base: position 25,933 of record ONCK01000012.1, on the reverse strand, counting down.
CGTGGGAGGGACGGTAGACTTTGACCTTGTCGCTCGCGAGCTGGCAGTAGTCCTTGTCGGGAGTGACCATGTAGGTCTCAAGCCCCTGCTGTTCGGCCTGCAGGGCGAGTGTGCCGATGACATCGTCGGCTTCATATCCCTGCACCTCAAAGATGGGAATGTTGAAGGCGCGGATGATATCCTTGATGATGGGGACGGACTCGGTGATACCCTCCGGCTGCTTCTCGCGCTGCGCTTTGTAGGCGGGATATGCCTTGTGCCTGAATGTGGGACCCTTTGGGTCAAAAGCGACGGCAATGTGGGTGGGATGGCCCTTGTCGAGGAGCTCTGTCAACGTGTTGACAAATCCAAAGACGGTGGAGGTGTTGAAGCCTTTGGAGTTTACTCTCTGCGCATTCATAAGTGCGTAGAAGGCGCGATAAATCAGCGCGTAAGCATCGAGCAGATACAGTTTGTTCATAGCTAAATGTGCTTTGAATGGTAAAATTAGTGATTTTATACGAGTGCTAAACTGAATATTTCGTATTTTTGTGTCCTAATATTATACCGTGAGCCCTCTCGATACCATCAAAAGCCCGATTGCTAAGGATTTAGAGCAATTCAACAAGATTTTTGACAGCACTCTGCACAGCTCAGATCCCACTCTGGGCAAGATATTCTCTGCCATCGGGGAGCGTAAAGGCAAGCTTATGCGTCCGATACTGCTCCTGCTGGTTGCCAGAGAACTGGGTGAAGTGTCTCAGGCCACGTTTCTGTCGGCTGTAACGCTGGAAATGCTTCACACGGCCAGCCTTATACACGACGATGTGGTAGACGAGAGTGACGAGCGCAGGGGGCATGCCTCCATCAATGCTCTCTTTGGAAACCAAGTGGCTGTTTTGGCAGGCGACTATCTGCTCTCGACATCGCTGCTGAAGGCTTGTGATACGCTCAATCTCGATATCGTCAGACGCATATCAAAGCTGGGAATGGAACTCTCAAGCGGAGAAATCTTACAGCTTCATAATGTCTGTGTTGACGGCTTTTCAGAGCAAAATTATTTTGATGTTATCAAGCTTAAGACGGCTGCTCTGTTTGCTATGAGTGCTGAGCTCGGAGCTGTATCGGTCGGTGCGCCTGAAAATCGGGTCACCGAGATGCGCAATCTGGGACAAATAATTGGCATGTGCTTTCAGATCAGAGACGATATCTTCGACTATTACGACGATCCCAAGATTGGTAAGCCCACGGGCAACGATATGGCGGAGGGAAAACTGACTCTGCCTGTGCTCTACGCGCTCAAGACTTGTCAGGATGAGCACATGATACAACTTGCTCAGAAGGTGAAGAATGGCGGTGTGACAACGAGTGAGATTGCCACGCTTATAGCGTTTACTAAGCGCCAGGGCGGTATCGAATATGCTGAGCAAGTGATGCGCAAAATGACGGCCGAGGCTACGGCTATCGCTCAGACATTTAATAATGAGCCAATCCGCCAGTCTACGCTGAGATATATAGATTTTGTCACCGAACGTAGTCTGTAGACTCTGCCTCTAAGCACCTCTGATATAAGATTGAATGAGAGAAACAGCCCGACTCCTGAATGCTGGGGAGCCGGGCTGCTTGTATAATATCTCTATCTTTAAGTTGAATATCGATTCGGTTGAAAATCAGGTGAGAAGTGGACTTTCCTCGTTGTCCGCTGTGCACTCGCTAGTGACATATTTGTCGCATCCATCACTGATCTATAAATATATATATTCTTGATTTCCAAAATCTTATTGGTCGGCTAGATAGAGTAAAATGTACAAAATATCGATTATGCCACGTGTTGCCTGATCATTTCCTCCGCTGCTGCGGTCACCCTTAATCGTTGGCTCGATTGGCTTCCCTCGTTGCTCAATTACTTTGTTTCGCTGGCTCCATTGCTCTTACTCTCAGATATGATATATCTCATTATAATTCAGTTATTTCGCCTATTTGACCAATTAGCCTCTCCTTTTGCCTCAATTTCTTTCCTCGCTATCCGATTACTCTTTCTTGTTATTTCCTTTTCACCGGAGTTTTTTCCGTATTCCCTGCATGCCTCCTTACGAGAATCAAGCCTATAAATAGGGGTAACCGTTCCTATCAAATTTCCACAGGGATATAATTTTTTATGTAGATAATAGGACAGAGTTTCTCGGATTGCCTCTAAAATACATAAAGGTGAAAATCCCTCCAAATAGCTTCTGCAACTCATTGAAAGCCAATGAATTGCAATCAATATTTGACTTTCTTGTAACTAGCTGGCTATCAAGCGATAACAACTCGCCTTCTAGTTTAAACTAAGTCTGACCTAGTTTAAATTACATCCGACCTTATAGCGCGCACAAGGCGACTTGTCATGACAACATCGGCACCTATGGAGACGGTATTTCAAATTTATTATATAAAAAATGAGGAGCAGTTTTCCAGTTCGAGAATTATTCGCTACCCGAACTGGTTTGCGAGTGACGTCCTCCTTGCCGCAGAATTTTTCAACGTATACTGCCAAAGCTGTTACACGGCGATTGAGTACTGATTGGGGTATAATAAGGGGGAGGGTGTTGGATAGAAAAGAACTGATTCTATGATAAATACACCTCGGTGGGATGAAGATAGGATTTCATCTCTTGCTATATGATTAAGGTGCTTAAAGTATTGTCCTATAGGCTTTTCGTACGGATGTGAGACGCTTTTAATCTTGTCTTATTGGCACTGTAGAAGCAAAAATCCTGTTTTCTGAATGACTGGATAATATGCTCGCCCTTCTGGGTCTCTGCCGTGCTGTTAATCTAGTCTCTAATAATTTCTGATATAAGACGGAGATATAGCATCAGCCCGTCTCCTGTAGCTTAGGAGGCGGGCTGTCCGCATGATGTTTGTATATTCTAGTTTAACTTCTCTTGGTAAGGGTACTAGCCCTTGTTTACAAAGGCTTATAGTAGCTCAGAATGGGCGATTATAGCTTACGGGATGGGGTAGGGCGGATCAGAAGAAGTTAACCTTCTTTCCGGAGATATCGCTCAGCAGATTGTTGGCCAGTTGGCTCGCTCCTATACGGAAAAATTCGGGATACAACCACTCTTTACCCAGCACTTCCTTGACGATGGTGTAGTAGGAGATGGCTTGATCTGTAGTCCTGACACCGCCGGCTATCTTTATGCCGACCTTGCGATGCGTCTTGTCGTAATACTCCTTGATGGCCTGGCACATGACATAGACAGCGTCAGGCGTGGCTCCGGGCTCAATCTTCCCAGTGCTGGTCTTGATGAAGTCTGCGCCGCTGTACATGGCAATGATAGCGGCTTTTTTGATGTTGACAGCCGTCTGTAGGGCACCTGTTTCAAGGATTACTTTAAGTGTACCTTCTTCTCCCACAGTCTCTTTGAGCTCTGAGATTTCGTCGGCGACTTGCTCGTAGTCCTCCATCAGCTGAAATCCGACAGGTATCACGGTGTCAATCTCTGTAGCGCCGTCACGCAGGGCGAGTGAGGCTTCTGCTATTTTGACTTCAGGGAAGGTCTGTGACGAGGGAAAACCTCCGCAGACTGAGGTCACCTCTACGCCGTCTGCTTCCAGCGACTGACTGACTACTTTGGCAAATCTGGGATAGATACAGATGGCTGCTGGGTGGGGAAAATTGGGATTTTTGTCAACAAAATCGTTGAATTTCTCTGTCAGTTTGAGGATAGAGTCCTCACTGTCGGTGACGCGCAGCGACGTAATCTCGATAGTGCTGAAGAGGAAGCGTTTTACCTCATTCGTATCGTTCTCCTGCTTCTTGGCGGCTAGGATTTTCTTGACTTCTTCCTGGACAATCTCGTCATGGAGATGGAGATTGTATAGGTCCAGCGCCTGATGATACTTGTCTTGTTGCTCTGCGAGATTGTGAGTGTGGTTTTCGTGGTCGTGTGGGATCATGATTGATAGAGTTTAGGGTTGTTGAGGTGGCGTGTAGCGTCCCTCTGCGTCTTTTTATCTATGCTTTGCTGTAGGGCAGCTGTGAGGTCGACGCCTGTCTGATTGGCCAAGCACATTAGCACCCAGAGCACGTCGGCCATCTCTGGGGCTGGGTCAGTAGGCTCTCCGGCCTTAAATGACTGCTCTCCGTACTTGCGCGCTATTACTCGCGCCAGTTCGCCTACTTCCTCTGTGAGACAGACCATATTGGTCAGTTCGTTGAAGTAGCGCACGCCGTACTGCTTGATCCAGCTGTCGACCAGCTGCTGGGCTTCGCGGATTGTAATATCTTTCATGGGATGGGTTAGGATGTATTTCTGTGCAAATATACGCAATCTTGTTGGCATGATGCTGTTATTGAGAGTAATATTTATCCTTCTTTCGCCTTGGTGGTGACGGGTGGCATGTGGCTGCTTTCTTACCTCGTAAGGGTTTATCCGAATGCAGTGTACGCTCTACGGCATCGCATGTTGCCACGTCGTGTTCTTTGTATTATAGGTAGAGAGGAGATATTGTCTTTACTAAGGCAAATAGCTGATTTTCAAGACGCCTTACGATATGTCTTATGTCTGCTCGTAAAATTTCGTAATCGTTTAATATATAGAAAGTTTCAAGGGTGTTTCTCGAGAAACATTATTCTCTTGCTTTACTGTCCATGACGATGGTGACCGGGCCGTCGTTGAGGAGCTCTACTTTCATATCTGCGCCAAATTCGCCTGTACCTACTTGACCGTTGGCTCCCTCTTTGACAAGTGTGCAAAATTTATTGTAGAGCGGTATCGAGATATTGTGGGTCGCGGCTCGTAGCCAGGATGGGCGGTTGCCCTTCTTGTAAGATGCAAATAGGGTAAATTGGCTAATGATTAGGATGTCGGCATTGACGTCTAGGGCAGAGATATTCATGACTCCCTTGTCATCGTCAAAGATACGCATTTGCAGTATCTTGTGTACGAGCCAGATGGCATCTTCCTCGGTGTCTGAGGCTTCTATGCCTACTAGTAGCAGCAGCCCACGGCCGATACTTGATTTGACATGTCCTTTGATGGTCACTGAGGCGTGGCTGACGCGCTGTAGTACTACTCTCATAGTTGTATAGTCTTGATATATTGAGTCTATGTATTCGGGTGAAGAGTTTGATAGAGCTCTGCTCCCTTGTGGGTGCCGATGATTTCCTGCAAAGCCTCAATCGGCGCCTCCTTGATGCGCTTGACACTCTTGAAGGCCTTAAGCAGTTCTGTCTTGGTTACGAGCCCGATACCCTTGATGTCGTCCAACTCCGACCGTGTCTGCCGCTTAAGGCGCTTGGCGCGATGGAAGGTGATGGCAAAGCGGTGGACCTCATCTTGCATGTGGGTGAGCACATGAAAGAGTTCGCTGTCGGTTTTCATTCCCACGACCTGGGGCGGAAAACCATAGAGCAATTCATTGGTACGGTGCCGGTTGTCTTTCGCCAGACCGGCTATGGGAATGTCTAGATGAAGCTCGTCGACGACGACTTCTCTTACACAGCTCATCTGGCCGGCTCCGCCATCAGTGATGATGAGATCAGGCATTTGCTGCCCCTCTTCCTGAAGTCTCGTATAGCGCCTTCTGACAACCTCTTGCATGGATGCGTAATCATCTGGACCCGAGACGGTTTTGATGATGTACTTCCTGTAATCCTTTTTACTGGGTTTGAGGTTGCGGAAGACGACACATGCGGCCACCGCGTCTGTGCCTGATATGTTGGAGTTGTCGAAGAGTTCGATCTGAATGGGCAGTTTAGGCAAATGGAGGTCATTTTTGATTTCCGTCATCAGACGTACGCTCTTCTGCTCGGGATTAAGTTTCTCGGCCCTCTTGAGACGGTCAAACTTGTATTGTTTGACGTTCATCTCCGCCAGGGCTAGCAATTTACGTTTGTCGCCTCGTTGGGGGATAGTGAGGACGTAGTCATCGCATGGCAGGTCTACTTCAAAGGGCACCACAATCTCCTTAGAGTGGCTTTGGAATCGCTCTCTCATCTCTACGATGCCGTGCTCCAGGAGCTCCTCCCGTGTTTCGTCCATGCGCTTCTTGTACTCGAAGGTGAAGGCTTGATTGATGCTGCCGTGGACTATATGCAAGTAGTTGATATATGCTGTCTTGTCGTCGGTGTCTATATTGAATACATCGATATTATTATTACTCGGGTTGACGATCTCGCTCTTCGCCTGGAAGCCTTGCAGCAGGAGATAGCGTTGCTTGATGGCCTGGGCCTCTTCAAATCTCATCTCGGAGGCTAAATGCTCCATTTCATCACGCATCTTGGCAGTCAATTCCCTGACATTTCCCTTAAGTATCTCCTTGCTCTCCTCGATATTATGGAGATAGTCGGTGCGAGACTGCTTGCCGATGCAACAGCCCTTGCATTTGTGCGTATGATAATAGAGACAAACTTTGTATTTCCCCGCCTTGACATCGGCTTCATGCAGTATTGTGCGGCATTTGCGGGGGGAGTAGAGCTTTTCGATCAATTCCAGCAGCGCCTTCATCGTACCTTCGTGGCTGTATGGACCGTAGTAAGTGCCACGTTTTAGGTCTATTTGCCGCGTGCTGAAGACCTGCGGATACTCTTCCTTGCTGATGCAGATAGATGGGTAGGTCTTGTCGTCCTTGAGCAAGATGTTGTATCGCGGCTTGTAGCGCTTGATCAGATTGTTTTCGAGCAGGAGCGCATCAGTTTCAGTCTTGACGACGGTATATTTGATGTCCCTGATTTTGCTTACGAGGATACGTGTCTTATAATTGGGGACGTCACGATTAAAATAGGAACTGACGCGTCGCTTGAGGTTTTTTGCTTTGCCTACATAGATGATCTTTCCTGTTTCGTCGAGATATTGATAGCTCCCAGGCAGTTCTGGTAAACTCTGGACGATGCTTTTGAGGTAGTTAAGTCGTGCTTCGTTTTCTTCCTTCGTCATTGTGTCATGTCTGGGTCTGACCTGTCATGCATAGGATGGAATATAGCAAATAGAATATCTCTCCTTATCAGAATCAACGCTGATTTTTGCTATGATAAGGTCAAATTATATAATGTTTAATATCTCATTTCCAAAAATTTAAATCACTTTTGTTTCACGTGAAACGCGATCATCTGTGCATCAGCACGAGGAGTACATTGATGTCGCTGGGAGAGACGCCTGGGATACGCTGAGCTTGTGCGATGGTTTCGGGATCTATTCTTGAGAGCTTCTGACGCGATTCAATCGAGAGTTGTGTAAGTTTTTCGTAGTCGAAATGCCCTTTGATTTTAATGGATTCCAATCGATGCATTTTCTCTGCCAGTTGTTTTTCGCGCTCGATGTATCCTTTGTACTTCAGATTTATTTCGGTCGCTTCGATGATTTCTGCTCTTTGTGCCTGGTTTGTTTTTTCGATGGCTTCGTTCAGGCCTTGGAGTACTTGACGTAGTTTTTTGAAGTTCAGTTCAGGGCGTGCGAGGAGCCCGCTCAGCTTCATATTAAATTGCGGCGGTGTGGTTGCTAGCTGCTCTGCATGGACGTTGATCTCGTCTTTCGCGACGACGGTCGTTTCGCAGTATTGCATGAGTGCTTGGATGTCGGCTTGCTTGGCTTCAAAGAGCGTTTGTCGCTGCTTGTCGATGAGCCCGAGCTTGATGCCGTAGGGGGTAAGTCTCGTGTCGGCATTGTCCTGCCGGAGCAGGATACGGTATTCGGCCCTTGAGGTAAACATGCGGTAGGGCTCGTCGACGCCCTTTGTAACTAAGTCGTCGATAAGTACGCCGATGTAGGACTCATCCCGCTTCATGACAAACGGAGTTTTGCCCTGGAGCTTAAGCGCAGCGTTAATACCGGCGACCAAGCCCTGTCCTGCGGCTTCCTCGTAGCCTGTAGTACCGTTTACCTGGCCTGCGAGGAAGAGGCCGTCAATGACTTTGGACTCCAGAGAGTGACGCATCTGCGTCGGGTCGAAATAGTCGTACTCGATGGCGTAGCCTGGTCGATAGATGACGATATCTCGGAAAGCCGGAATCTGACGCAGTCCTCTGAGTTGCACGTCGAGAGGCATGCTGGAGGAGAATCCGTTGAGATAGTATTCGTGAGTATTGGTTCCTTCCGGCTCTACGAAGAGCGGGTGACTCGTCTTGTCAGGAAAAGTATGGAGTTTGGTCTCGATACTTGGGCAATATCGTGGACCTATGCTCTGTATCTCTCCGTTGTAGAGCGGACTGTCCTTCATACCGCGTCGGAGCTCCTCATGCACACGCTCGTTGGTAGCGCCTATCCAGCACGGGAGTTGGGGTAGGGGACGCCCTTGAGAGATATAGGAGAAGCGGTGGAAGTCGTTGTCGCCCTTTTGCTCCTCAAGTTGGGAGAAGTCTATGCTGCGTCCGTCGATACGTACGGGTGTGCCGGTCTTGAGTCGTCCGACGCGTACGCCGTGCCGGGCGATGCTGTCTGAGAAGTGGAAGCATGCAGGCTCGGAGATACGTCCGCCAGGGATGTGGTTGTGCCCGACGTGGAGCAGGCCATTGAGAAAGGTGCCGGCAGTTACGATGACGCAGGGGGCGAGCAGGCGTACATTCCATATAGTTCGTACGCCGCAGACGTGTCCTTGCTCGACGAGGAGCTCGTCTGCCTGGTCTTGCCAGAGGTTCAGGTGGGGCGTATTCTCGAGCATTTGGCGCATGGTGGCGCTGTACCTCATGCGGTCGCACTGCGCGCGCGGGCTCCACATGGCCGGGCCCTTGGAGAGGTTGAGCATGCGAAACTGGATTGCGGTCTGATCGGTGACAAGTCCCATCAAGCCGCCTAGAGCATCGATCTCGCGTACGATCTGTCCCTTGGCGATACCGCCGATGGCGGGGTTGCAGCTCATCTGCGCAATCTTCTCCATATCCATAGTGACCAAGCAGGTCTCCATGCCCATTGTAGCGGCTGCATGTGCTGCCTCGCAGCCTGCGTGTCCGGCTCCGACGACGATGATGTCAAATGTAAACTCTGTATCCATCCGAACTGTTTGGAATGCAAAGGTACGCTATTTTTACGAGATATGGATTTTGTTTCTGAAGTCCTCCGTCTGATGGCTGTAAGGTCCGGCCTGATGAAGACAAAGTCGGATGTAGCCACGGGCAGGTGGGATGTAGTTTTGACCAGGTCCGACCCTGTGGAGACAATGTGAGCCTCTAAGGCTTCATGTAGGCTTATATCGCTGATTGATAGAGGATTAGCGATATCTCGTTGGGAAATACCTAAAATTAGGTATGAGGAGGTAAAATTTTTAAGGTGGTAAATTGATGTAAATCCTTTGCCATAAACAAATAAAAGGGTAATTTTGCAGTCAAGATTTGGCACAAGTGCCTCTAATATACCTCATGCAGCAATATGTAGGCATCTTATCCCCTTTACCTCTGCCCGGCATACCGTGTAGAGGGCATTGGTCGTTTGCATAAAACAGGAAACAAAAATTTTTTTCAATCAAATTCTTAAATTTTATGTGGTTAATCAATTCTTCGGTTGGAAAGAAGGTTGTAATGTCCGTGACTGGCATTTGCCTCATCCTCTTTCTGACGTTTCATGCGCTCATGAATTCGGTGGCGCTCTTCTCTAAAGATGGCTACAATGCTGTCTGCGAGTTTCTGGGCACCAACTGGTACGCATTGGTAGGTACATTGGGCTTGGCAGCTCTCGCCGTGCTGCACTTGATTTACGCCTTTGTGCTGACGATTCAAAACCGCAAGGCTCGCGGCCAAAATCGCTACTTTGTCACAGCAAAGCCTGAAAAGGTAGAGTGGGCTTCGCAAAACATGTTCGTGCTGGGTATCATCATCGTGCTCGGACTTTTGCTGCACCTGTTCAACTTCTGGTACAACATGATGTTTGCCGAACTCGTCGGCAACATAGGTGATCATGTACCTACCGACGGCTACGCTTACATTGTCGACACCTTCAGCAATCCGGTATTTACCGTACTCTACATCATCTGGCTTGTTGCCCTGTGGTTCCACCTGAGTCACGGCTTCTGGAGCTCTCTCCAGACCCTCGGTCTCAATGGCAAGACTTGGTTGAAGCGCTGGCAGTGCATCGGCATCGTATGGGTGACCATCATCGTCGGCCTTCTGCTCTTGGTTGTACTCAAGTTCGCCCTGTGTGGCGGCGCTTGCTAACAATTTATGTCTAACTTGTAAAATACCAGATACAATGGCAACACTAGATTCAAAGATACCTGAAGGTCCAATAGCTGAGAAGTGGACTAACTATAAGGCTCATCAGAAGCTGGTCAACCCAGCCAATAAGCGCAAGCTCGATGTTATCATCGTGGGCACCGGACTCGCCGGCGCCTCTGCTGCAGCCTCTCTGGGCGAGATGGGTTTTCGTGTCAAGAGCTTCTGCATCCAGGACTCTCCCCGTCGTGCTCACTCTATCGCTGCTCAGGGCGGTATCAACGCAGCCAAGAACTATCAGAATGACGGCGACTCTGTATACCGTCTCTTCTACGATACTGTCAAGGGCGGTGACTACCGTTCACGCGAGGCCAACGTATATCGTCTCGCTGAGGTCAGCGCCAATATCATTGACCAGTGCGTAGCACAGGGTGTACCCTTCGCCCGTGAATACGGCGGTCTGCTGGCCAACCGCTCCTTCGGCGGTGTACAGGTCAGCCGTACCTTCTACGCCAAGGGACAGACCGGTCAGCAGCTCCTGCTCGGCGCCTACAGCGCCATGATGCGTCAGGTGCATGCCGGCACCGTCGAGCTGCACACTCGTACAGAGATGCAGGACGTCGTCATCATTGACGGACGTGCCCGCGGCATCATCGTGCGCAATCTTATCACCGGTGCGCTCGAGCGCTACAGCGCCCATGCCGTCGTGCTGGCCACGGGCGGCTACGGCAATACCTACTTCCTGTCGACCAATGCCATGGGTTGCAACTGCTCTGCCGCTATTGCTGCTTATCGCAAAGGCGCTTACTTTGCCAATCCCGCTTACGTACAGATCCATCCCACTTGCATCCCCGTACACGGTAACAACCAGTCCAAGCTGACCCTGATGTCAGAGTCACTTCGTAACGATGGCCGCATCTGGGTACCCAAGAAACTTGAGGATGCCAAGAAGCTTCAGCGTGGCGAGATCAAGGGACGCGACATTCCCGAGGAGGATCGTGACTACTATCTGGAGCGTCGTTATCCCGCCTTCGGCAACCTCGTACCGCGTGACGTCGCCAGCCGTGCAGCCAAGGAGCGCTGCGACGCAGGCTATGGCGTCAACAATACAGGTCTCGCCGTCTTCCTCGATTTCTCCGAGGCAATCAACCGTCTGGGACGCGATGTCGTCGAGCAGAGATATGGCAATCTCTTTGACATGTACGAGGAAATCACCGACGAAAACCCGTATGAAAACCCGATGATGATTTATCCTGCCATCCACTACACGATGGGTGGCCTCTGGGTCGACTATGAACTGCAGACTACGATTAAAGGTCTCTTTGCCATCGGAGAGTGCAACTTCTCCGACCACGGAGCCAATCGTCTCGGCGCCTCTGCGCTCATGCAGGGTCTGGCCGACGGATACTTTGTACTGCCCTACACAATCCAAAACTACCTCAGCGACCAGATTGGCGTAAGCCGTGAGAGCATTGCTACTGACAAGCCCGAGTTTGATGCCGCGGAGAAAGAGGTGAAGGCCAAGATAGACCATATCCTGGGCATTGGCGGTAAGCGTTCCGTCGACTCTATTCACAAGGAGCTCGGACATGTCATGTGGGAATATGTCGGCATGGCACGCTCCAAGGAAGGCCTGCTCAAAGCACTCGAGGACATCAAGCGCCTGCGTAAGGAGTTTGAGACCAATGTCTTCGTGCCTCATGTCGAGGGCGTCAATGTAGAGCTCGACAAGGCCCTCCGTCTCAACGACTTCATCACCATGGGCGGTCTGATTGCTATCGACGCACTCAATCGTGAGGAGTCCTGCGGTGGACACTTCCGGGTAGAGCACCAGACCGAGGAAGGCGAGGCCAAACGTGACGATAAAAATTGCTTCTACGTCTCCTGCTGGGAATACCAAGGCGAGGACAAGGATCCTGTCAAGTACATCGAGCCCCTTAAGTACGAGGCTATCGAGGTTAAGACGCGCAATTACAAGGTTTAACGGAATAATCGATTACACAAAATGGCAAAAAATATTAGTTTCACTCTGAAATATTGGAAGCAGAACGGCCCCAAGGATAAAGGCCATTTCGATACGCGTGAGATGAAGGACATCCCCGACGATACAAGCTTCTTGGAAATGCTCGATATCCTCAACGAGCAGCTCATCGAGGAGGGCAAGGAGCCCTTTGTCTTTGACCACGACTGCCGCGAAGGCATCTGCGGTATGTGCTCCCTGTATATCAATGGTACGCCCCACGGCAAGACCGAGCGCGGAGCAACGACTTGTCAGCTTTACATGCGTCGCTTCCACGACGGAGAGACAATCACCGTTGAGCCGTGGCGTTCTGCTGCCTTCCCGGTCATCAAGGACTGCATGGTAGACCGCTCCGCCTTTGACAAGATTCAGGCTGCCGGCGGATATATCAGCGTCCGTACAGGCGCTCCTCAGGATGCCAACGCTATCCTAATCCCCAAGGAGGCTGCCGATGAGGCTATGGATTGCGCTACCTGCATCGGTTGTGGCGCCTGCGTCGCAGCTTGCAAAAACGGTTCCGCAATGCTTTTCGTCAGCTCCAAGGTCAGTCAGTTTGCTCTCCTGCCGCAGGGTAAGGTAGAGGCTAAGAAGCGCGTCAAGGCCATGGTGGCCAAGATGGACGAGCTGGGCTTTGGCAACTGCACCAATACACGTGCTTGCGAGGCTGTATGCCCCAAGAACGAGACCATTGCCAATATCGCCCGCCTCAACCGCGAATTTATCAAGGCTAAACTCTCTGACTAGTCGACGGCCAGTTGAATCATCCGTATCGGGTGAAGTCTCTCATGGGACTTCACCCGATTTTTTTTGTGTCGCCTCATCATCGCCGAGCTCGGCCGGGTGAGGACATTCGGCGCCCTAATACCACTCTGACTGACACGCGATCCTTGGCTGAGAGGCTCCTTGGATAGTGTATAGCGGGTCCTGCCCTCCGACTGACCGGTGTAGAGCGGTGTGCATCTTGCGTCAACAAGGGCGTAAGAGACGGGCATCTTACTGCATAGGATCAGCAGCAGATAAGCAGGGAACAAAATCTTTACTGCCGCCTTTTTGAATGTTGTCAAGTGCTTCACTTTCAGCTATTATAGACGATTCTCAAATCTTACCACTCGCAAAGGAATACGTATTGGGTAGGTTATCAAATAGTGTGTTACAGGCGTAAAATCTCTCATCGCTGATTGGCAGTTGTCACGCCTGTAGAGGAGACTCTCTGCTCGGACTGTCGAAGGGAGCGTAACGGCTGGAATTTTTCTCAAAGTTGAGAGACGGCTATTACGTCCGGAGGAGAATACTTGCTGTATAGTTTATCATACGGACTGTACCGAACTGAATGTCTTTTGTAGGCAATCATCAGATCTTGCGTTCGTAGCAGAGGGCCTCTGAAGCGTTGCACTAAATGGAATATTGCGGACGGAGTTTCTCGCAGCCGATAGCGGCTATTATGCCCGTAGGGGAGATTCGCTGAGTGGCCCTTCAAGCGGAGCATGCCTGACGAAGCCTCAATCACTTTCTCTGCTGCTTGATGATTTCTCCTGCTATCCCAGCCCCACTCTCTCGCTGGCCCGAAACCTCTCTTTGCAACTCAATCATCCGTACTCTGTTGCCCTACTTTCACCGGAAGTCTCTCCCCAAGAGTCAAGCCTGCAAAATATGGTTAGCCTTCTTCTCAAGGTCTTGCTGAGCTGATTTTTTTATTATAAAAAATTGGGCCAAGTTTCTCGGTTTATATTCGGATACGAAAAGTCGAAAATCTGCTCAAAATGCCTTTGTAACTTATTGAGAACCAATAAATTGCAAACGATATTTGGCTCTTTTGTAACTAACTGGCTATCAGGTGATAACAACTCGCCTTCCAGTTTAAACTACATCCGTCCTTGTTTAAATTACATCCGACTTTGTAGCGCTTACAAGGCAACTTGTCATCACTATATCGGCACTTGTATGAGGCAATATTCCGATTTTATTATATAAAAAACCTTTTTGGATACTAAACACTTTAGGAAGTATCAGAAAATGGAGGCCGCATTTGGTCAACATCCTTCCTGGCGCAGGATATTTTCAGAGAATATCGCGAGGACAACATACGGCACGGGGACAGGGCAGCACAACAAGGTCGATGAGGCTGGGATAGCAAATCAGGTGGTGTCGTAGCTGCATCCTTCGGGTGACATTGTGATGAGATGCCAACGCCTTGGTAACGCCTGTTTCCCGCGTGTCCAGGCGGAGACTCCTATGCCTGGACCAGGCATCCCGTATCTACTTGAGAGACACCGTGGTTGAGAAGGCCATTTTTCACTCAAACGCTGTGTGATAGGCCTGTCCCTGCTGATTTTACCCGATTCCAGCGTTCTCCCAGACGGGTAGACAGGACTTAGTGGAAGGACTTGTATTGTACAAGTGTGCTCCCGGTTGAGACAGGAGCCAAATTGGCAGTATGCCTCAGCATATTGTATGTATCAGTACGGAGTATCGCTGTCTGCGACGGCCGAATGGCCACAGCGGCGTTTCTTGCTTTACACGCTGTATTGTGAAATCTACTGCCTCGGAGGCGAGCCCTGCTTCCAGGTGACGCCGCGTCATGTGGCATGGAGATAGTGTCTGTCATGACGGCGGCCATCGTTGACAAAATACATGGAACTGAGACCTTCAGAATGGAATATTTTGTCAACTTATAACAGGCTAATTGTATCGATGAAATGGGTATTTTTGAATTTTATACTCTTTCTTGGTTATGCCAGGACGGTATGTGTGATCACTCGTGCCATTTCTGCAGGGCTGGCTACGTAGTGGCGGTGTATCGGGTCGTAGGCAGTGACATGATGCGGCGGGGCCGATGAGGGCGGATCCCGCTCTGTGGTCTGTCGTGCATGGCGGTGAAGATGAAAAGGGGGACATGAAGGGGTGGGAGAGAATACGTGGCGGAAAAATGACGGGTCGTGGGTCTGTAATTTTTTTGGAGGAGAAGAGAAATCGTCTGATTGTGGGGGTCGTGACAGCGGAAACGGGAGGTGCCCCCCCCTTTTTCTGATTTTTACTGCCGCCTCGTCTGAAGTGCAGTTTTGGATTTTTTCTACGAAGAAGTGAATGTAATGGCTTTTTCCGGTTTAAAAATGTTTAAAATTGCAATTTTGACACCCTATTTTGTCCCTTTGTCATATAAAAAAGTAGTTCTCAGCGTTTTGTAACTGGGAGATTTCGTAATTTTGTACAGAAATTGTAATTGTCGGAATACGACTTGTACGAAATGAAAGCTGGCAATGGGCAATACCTGAGCACACAGGATGCTGCAGTCGAGACGAGAGAAACACACCTCAGCGTCTCCGCTGCAAGCGGTCCGACATCAGCGGGTGCAGTTTCGCCTCAGGCCAGAAAGAAGTCTGCCTACGATGAATCGGGAGACAGGCGAATGGGACACAATATGAAGATAAAGAAACGGACAGTCCTGATAGTAATAGGCATAGTAGTGCTAGTATGCATCGTGGCAGGGAGGATACTCTCTCCATCCCAAGCCGACGACGCAGCGGGCTATGTGATGCCTGGCAATGTGACGCGGGATTTCAGCGGGACGGACGTTTGGAAATATTATTTATACTTTTACGAAAACAAGTTTCAGGGCTATCCATGGGTAGTCAAGATTTCATATAGTATCTTCGTAGTTGCGCTGATCTTCTGCCTCTGTACTGGAATATATATGTTGAGATTTTTTTACCGTCAGGAGCGCAACAAGTCCATCCAGCGAGAGTTTGCCGAGAAATACGAGGACAAGGTGGAGCAGATTGTCGCCGGCCCGTCAGAGATAAGCACCGCCCAAATCGCAGAGATGATAGATCTGAAGGGACGCAAGCTGAACGATACGGAATTGCATGTGTGGATACTTCAGATCATCCACATCGCCATGAGACACAAAGGCTATACAATGCAAGTCAATATCCAGCGCCTGATCGTCTACATCGGAGCTGAGCGATACATGCTCCGCACGCTGGCCAATGGTAAAAGTGGCAGCAAGATACACGTAGTGCAAGCTATCCGATTGCTTCACCTCCCAATGCCCGAGAGTATCATGGCTCGCCTAATCAACGACCG
The DNA here is from genome assembly GCA_900316315.1 of uncultured Prevotellaceae bacterium. Taxonomy (GTDB): domain Bacteria; phylum Bacteroidota; class Bacteroidia; order Bacteroidales; family Bacteroidaceae; genus UBA6382. The sequence continues at coordinate 9,722 of ONCK01000012.1, read as the reverse complement.
CAATCTGGCCCTCCGTTACGCTGCGCGCCTCTACCATGCGCTGGCCAGTCACGACGAGCCCTATATGTTTCTCAATGCAGACTACCTCAACAGCGACTTCGTCCGTTGGGACTACCTCGAATTTGACAACCTGTTGAATGAGTGTAAGGCTCAGGGCAAAGATATGCCCTCCTTCATGCCTATCATATACAGCGTAAAGTCTAACAATGTCCAGGCCCTGCTGATTGAAATGGTGGGTAAATATGGATCAGATGAGGAGTGCAGGGCACTCTTTGACTTCTTTGACAGTGACGACGAGCTTATCAAGCGCGCAGCTTACCGTGCGATGGGCCTACATCGGTTCCTACCGGCCGAAAAAGTGATGATGGCCCATTTCCCTACCGAACACGAAGTGGTACGCCGCACAATACTCCATGCTATCAGCAGGATACACTCTGGCCAAGCCGAGGGATTTCTTAAAAAGGTGTATGGCATGACCGCCTCATACCATACGCGTCGTACCATACTCAAGGCGCTGAGAGGCTACAGCGATCTTGGAATGCAGTACTTCTATGAGTTGCAGGCCAAAGCGGCACCCCAAGAGATGCCTATCTTCTGGCATGTGGAGGACCCCATAATCAATCGCGAGATATAAGGAGAGGAGAACTACGACATGAAAGAAATATTGTTTGACTTCTTTGGCTATATCGTCTTCTTCTACTCTATAGCGCTGATGGCCTCGTATGTCATCATGATGTACTTGGCCAGTAGAGGCATCAGGAATCTTAAGGACGCCTCGCTTCGAGAGTATGACGACCAGCTCCTCAATGAGAGCTCCTACTCGCCGGGTGTGTCTATCGTCGCCCCCGCCTACAACGAGGAAAAGACCATCATCAACAATGTCCGCTCCCTGCTGGATCAGGATTACCCCACCTTTGAAGTCGTCATAGTCAATGACGGTAGTACCGACGCCACGCTTGATGAGCTGATCAACAACTTTGCGCTGGAGGAGGTGTCTTATGACTACGTGGAAAAGGTACATACGAGGCCCTTCCGGCGCCTCTTCAAGTCACGGCTGCGCGAGTACAGCCGTCTCACCGTCGTCGACAAGGAAAACGGAGGTACCAAGGCCGACGCCGTCAATGCCGGACTCAATGTGGCATCCTATCCCTACTTTATCAATACCGATGTAGACTGTATCTTGGCCCAAGATGCGATACGCCAGTGTATCAAGCCTGTGCTCAAATATAAGAACGTGATAGCAGTCAGCGGCGCGATGACCATGTCCAATGGCTGTAAGCTTAAAAACGGGAGGCTGGAGAGTCACCGTGCACCTTGGGGACTGGTGCCCCTCTTTCAGACCTTGGAGTATCTGAGGTCCTTCTTTGTCGGTAAGATGGCTTGGAGCGCAATCAACGGAATGCCCAATGTGTCGGGCGGCTACGGACTCTTTGACCTCAATATCATGATCGCGGCGGGTGGATACAGTGCCGACTCCTTCGCAGAAGATATGGACATGCTCTTCAATGCCGTGCGTTACTGCTGCGACTTCAATCTACCCTATCGCGTCGTGCAGATACCTGAGACTTGCTGCTGGACTGAAGGTCCTTCCAACCTACGTATTCTCTACCGTCAGCGCAACCGATGGGGACGAGGTCTGATTCAGACCTTCGTGCGTCACAGAAATATCGTCTTCCATCGGCACTTCCGCCAGCTGGGTGTCATCACGACTCCTTACCTCTTCATCTTCGAGTTTCTGGCTCCTGTCATCGAGGTCTCGGGCTTTATTACGTTTATTTATCTCGCCTTGACGGGCGGTGTCAATTGGTTGGGAGCGCTCATCATCTTCATTGGCCTCTACTCTTTCTCCACTACGCTGGCTGTTGTCACGATGATGTACGACTACATATCGGGCAGTACGTTTGACAAGAAGCGCGACTATATCCGTCTGTTCGGGGCCGCGCTGCTGGAGCCCTTCTTTTACCATCCTTTTATCACGCTCTTCAGTCTCATCGGCTACGGCAAGTTTATCCTCAACACGCGATCCAATTGGGGTAAGATGACACGTCGTGGATTCGGAAACGAGACCAACAAAATAGAAACTAACGACAATCAATATGCGGATGCCCGGCAACAAAATTAATCTGACGGCAAAGAGATGGCTGCTCCTCTTGCTGATGCTGTTGGCGACCTTCTCCTTCTACTCGGGAGCTAGTGATGACAAGGTGAAGACCCCAGACTATTATGCCTACAACGTGCGCTCTGAGTTCAAGGAGGGACGTTGGGCCGCGGGCAAGCAATTGCTCGACGAGGGTATCAAGCGCTATCCTGATGCGGGAGAACTCAGTGAGCTCATGGGCCAGTTTTATCTCTATCACAAGCAGTATGACAAGTCCCGCTTCTTTCTCTTCAAAGCAGTACAAGAGGATAAGGAAAATGTGAGAGCCAAGCAGATGCTTGTCAAGGTGGAGAAAGACACAAAAAACTACTCGAGCGCAATCTGCTACGTCAATGAATTGCTTGAAGTAAATCCCTACTGGAAGGGCCTATGGCTGGAGAAGATAGGACTCTTCAGGAGCCAGGGCAATATCATCGAGTCTGACCGTCTGCTGACACGCCTCTACGAGATATACCCCAATGACCCCAACATACGCCGCCGCTATCTGGGACGCATGGAAGAAAACTACGTGGCGAGCTTAAAGAATAAGGATATTCCGCACGCCATCAAGAGCATACAAGCTATGATTGCCGCTGAGCCAGCCAACCCCGAGTACCACGGAGAGCTCGTCGGACTCTATCTCAAAGAGGGCGAGCGCGACCAAGCCCTGGCTGCGGCCGACCGAGGTCTGATCCAGCTACCCGGCAACAGCCACCTGGCACGTACCAAGGTGGGTATCCTGGCCGAACAACACCGCTTCGGCGAAGCCATCGAGTTTGTCAAAGCCTATTCCAAGACGCATCCTGGCGCTTCGGTGGCCAATATGCTCAACGACCTGGAGCAACAAGCAGCCTACGACGCGCTGCGCAATGATCCCTATGTCCAGTTTGGTCGTGTCTACGAGCGACAGCATACCAAGGAGGCCCTTGACTACCTGCTCAATACCTCAGTCTCGCGCGGCTACGACCAAGATGCGCTCTACTATATCAAGGAGGCCAAGAAGCACGGCCGACGTGAGGACGCCAAGCTCCTATATATGGAGTATACGGTGTACAAGCACATGAATGACCTCCAGCATGCAATACCAAAACTTGAGCGTGCGCACAAACTTCAACCCAACAATCAAGACTTCATCGCGGAACTTTCTGCCTATCACCTCAATTGTGCCAACGACTTGATGGCCAGCAAGCAGTATGACGAGGCGCTGCCCCATGTGGACTATGTCATCCGTACCGACACCACGGCGGAGACATCGCGCGCAGCCCTCGTCAAGAAGTACGTATGTCTCACCGAGCTCAAGCGCTACGGCTATGCCATGGCTCTGGTCGACAGCTTGAGCGGACGTTTCTCCCACCAAGATGCATGGCAGATGCGCAAAGCGCAGATACTTGACCGTGTAGGGCGCACTGAGGAGGGACTTGCCATCCTCGCCAACCTCGCGCTCAAGGACAAGGACAATCTTATGTCAGGCACAGGTCAGGTCTACGGCTACGCCAACGACTACGAGGAGATGGCTATCCCCTATATCAAGAGACTGATAGCCAGCGGCGCACTGCTCAAGGCCGCTGATGCTACGGAGCAGTTGCTTCAGGTCAATCCCGGTTCGCGCCAGGGACTGCTCTACGCTATCAATACGGCAGGAGCCCTGGGTCGCACCAAGCAGTATGAGGACTATGTCGCACGCGGACGCCAGCTATATCCCGACGATGTCCAGTTTATGATCAAGCAGGCCTCGGTTTACAATAATCACAAGGATTATGTTCTCGCCATGGACCTCTTGCGGCCCAAGCTGGACTCGCTCCGTGGTGACTCCGCCCTGATATCGGCCTATTCAGCTGCCGTCGACATGCGCTCGCTTCAGTTGATGAAGGAACACAAAAACATTGACGCCATCGTTCTCCTCGACACGGCGCTGATATATGACCGTGAAAATCGTACACTTCTCTATGACAAGGGCCTCGCCTTTGAGGCAGAGCATATGTACGACTCGGCCTATTATTACCAGAAGTACTACCGTCCGTCGCTGCTCGAAGTCAGTGAGACCAAGCGCCGTCTCAATGGGCTCGAGAACAAGCAGCACAAGAATGAGATCAGTCTTGACTACATGCACTCGCGCTTTGGCGAGGAGGATGTGCTCAAGGGACTCGCTTCGGTCTCGTATACGCGCAAGGAAGCCGACAATACTTATACCGGCACCTTCAACTATGCCGGCCGGGACGGATTTGCCAATACCAGCAGCACTGAGGACTATGGACACGGCGGCACCGGCATCCAGCTGATAGCACAATGGGAACACAAGTTCTCCACCAAGTGGACGGGGACTGCCGCCCTGGGATGGGCTAGCCGCTACTTCCCGACTTTGCAAGCCAATCTCAAGCTGGAGCGCAGCCTTCGCAACGATTGGACCGTAGATCTCCACGCTGGATATCGCCGCATTGAGACCAACTTGCGCACTTACCGTCTCGACTCCACTTCGACCGAGGACAACAAGTGGGTATTTGATGACTGGAAGAGCGGAAACACCAATCTCTTCAACTTGGGCGTAGGCGCCTCAAAGGATATGTGGCCCTTCAATGTCAGCGGCAAGTTTGACGTCCTCGCGCTCCCGGGCCATCTTTACTTCAATACGTCGGCACAAGGCAAGTACTTCCCCCTCAACGACCGCATCAGCTGTATCACGGCTCAAGCCGGTGTTGGTACAGCCCCCGAGGCTTCTGTGCTAGACTTTGGCCTGCCCGGTTCCTTCAGCCGCCTCAATACCATGGTAGGCTTGGGCGGTACCTATTTGCTTACTCCTAATCTGGTCGCCACGGTAATGGGGACTTGGCACACCTTCTACAATCAGACGAATCGCCGTACCGGCGGCATCTACGACTATCAGGATACTACTACGACGCGATACAAAAATCTTTTTAATATCTATGTACAACTGGTTATCTCCTTCTAGAACCTACTGTAACCGGTTTTCCTGTATGGCAAAGACCGTTCTCTGCTATGTACTTATGTCCTTAGTCTGCTCGTGCGGCCTTGTGGCACAGTCATCTACTGGCTACTACGTGGTCGCAGGCGTCTCGTCTGATGATAATCAATGGGTCAACTACTTCTGTGACCACATCAACAAGCGAGCTTCTCTCCTAGGGGTCGCCGTCAAGGAGGCGGATATGGATAAAGGGGAGAAGAAAGCCTTGCGCATCGTGCTTCACCAGTCTCCAAGCATGACCGAGGACTACAAGATCACATTTGGTGACAAAGAGGTGCGTCTCGAGGCCAAAGACAAAGGTAAGATGATCTGGCTGATGTACCAGCTGATGCAGATGATCGGTGAGAGAGACAACCGCATAGACGTCACAGACCTCCCGCCCTCCTATTTAAAATATGGTATGAGCGCTTCTGGTACCTTTGCTTTTGATTACAGGAGCCTCTATACCTCGGCCAATACCGATCCAGAGTTGATGCCTATCTTGGGAGTCGGCAATGTCGATTACGACTGGGGGCTCTGGGGCCACAATTTGCAGAAAGCAATTGGCAAAAATCCCGGTGAGAGCGTATACGCCCTCATCGATGGTGCACGCAATAGTGACCAATTCTGTTTTTCATCCGATGTCCTCTACAATCGGCTGGTAAATTATATCCTCAATAACTACGGTGAAATCGGTAAAAATGGCGAGGCGTACCGTTTTGCTATCATGCCCAACGACAACGATCTCGTCTGCCAATGTGAAGCATGCCGCCGGGCGGGTAACACCCCCCACTCGGCTACGCCAGCCGTCAGCGCGATGGTGACCAGACTAGCCAAGCGTTTCCCCCATTACCTCTTCTTCACGTCAAGCTACTTGACGACAGAGCAGCTGCCTTCGCAGAAGTTCCCGCCCAACGTCGGCGTGCTCATCAGTGCGATGGATTTGCCCATGACGACCAAGATCGCCGACACGCCTCAGGCCCGCAAGTTCGGGCATCTGCTCGACCAGTGGCGAGGCCTGTGCAATCATATATATATATGGGACTATTGCTGCAACTTCGACGACTATCTCACCCCGTATCCCTGCCTGTACGTGCAGCAGAAGCGGCTACTCTTTTACAAGCAGCACGGTGTGACTGGCATCGTCTACAATGGCAGCGGACCGGACTACTCTACCTTTGACGATGTTCAGTCCTATGTCCTCGCCCAACTAATGAACGACCCCACTGCTGACGTCCAGTCGCTGATTAATGTCTTCTTCGACAGCCGTTATCCTACGAGCTCCACCATTCTCAAGGCCTACTATGATCCCCTTGAGCAGCAGGTACTGCAGAGCGGCGTGGAGCTCCCTCTATATGGCGGCATAGACGAGGCAGAATCCAAATATCTTAATGCGACGACCTTCAATAAATTCTTCAACGACCTGGACAAGGCCGCCAAGAAGGTAGACGGCGATGAGCGGGCGCGTCTCAATCTGTTGCTCACCGGCTTTAATTTCACCCTGCTTGAGCTGCAGCGCTCCCATATCGTGCCGCCCAATAAGGATGCCAAGGCCCAGTATCTTGAGAATCTCAAGGGGCACAGCGACCTCGACCATTTTTCGGTCTATCGTGAGGCCAACGGCAATCTGGACGACTATATCAACTATATGCAGAGCCACGATACCTACCGCGGCCAAGACCTGGGCAATGTCATCTACCATCAGGCCGTGCGTTCAGTTACTCCGCTCGACGAGGGATGCAAGCCTCTGAGTGTGCTGACCGATGGCGTCGTGGGCATCCCCTATGACTATCATGTCCAATGGCTTATCCATACCGGCAGCAAGATGATCTTACAGATTCCCGTGTCTGCTGCGGGCAACTATACCGTAAGCATCGGTTTGCTGCAGGGTGAGCCGTGGCACATCAATTATCCTCAGCGCATCGAGATCTGGCAAGGAAACAAGCAGCTCTCTGTCCGTACGACGGACTGGGAGGAGCAGGCTCCCATAGAGCGCAAGGATGAGGAACTGGAGGCCTACCACAGCAGTGCGGGTACGCCTCTGGAGATCAGAATCTACGCCGTGGACGGTAAAAAAGTCGCCCTCGACGAAATAGAACTCATTAAGGACTAAAGGAGATGAAACCTAATCTGCTGATACTCTCGCTGGCTGTTTTGTCACTCCTATCCTCTTGCAGGAAGGAGGTAGGGCCGACCACAGTACAAGTGGAGGACTCCATACGACATTATTATCCCGTCTCCATGGGTGACAAGCTCAACATAGGCTATACCATCTACAATACGGGCAAAGAGCCCTTCGTCATCACAGATATCCAGCCGTCGTGCGGATGTATCGTGGAGGGAGACGAAAATGAGCGCATCATCCTTCCAGGTAAGTCCCTGATGATACACTTTCAGTTTGACAGCAACAAAAATATCGGCTACGTCCATCATACCATCCGTGTCTACGGCAATGTCAAGCCTCGCGGAGTCGTGTCCCTTATCTTTGACGTCAATGTCGTTCCGCCCTCTGACAATACGCCTAATTATGAGGAGCTCTACAAGCGTAGGAAAGAGGAGGAGAGGGCTTCCGGTATCGAGGAGAAAGTCAACGGCTCGTATTCTGAGCGCGGATACTATACCGATGATGCCTCTGAAGACAGCCGCAGTCAGAACCGCTACTTCTGGAGAGGGAAGAAAAATGATTAAAAAGGCTTTTTCTACGCTCTAAAAGACGCTTTTTCAACGAAATTTAATATTTTTTTTGTTGAAAAGTGATGCACTTGTGATTTTAATGCCTAACTTTGCACTCGAAATAGGGCCTGTAGGGAACGAGCTCCAATCGCCGAGCTAAAAGCCCCTTTTCAAGACGATAATATCTAAGATGTACAATGGAAAAACAAAGAAAAAAATGATGAGTGTAAAATCTAAAATCCTTGCAAGTGTATTGCTGCTGGGCATGGGGCTCCTCAGCGCATGCTCCAGCTCTGAGGGTACAGAGGAGTTCGCTACCCCATCCAAGAGCTACAAAGTCATGTCACCTCTACGTATCTCCGTGAAGGGTGCAGGTGTCGCTGTAGCAGTTCCGGAGTACCATAAGATCTGGGATGGAGACTTCCCCGCAATGTACAAGAGTCACATACCTGCCGACATATCCAGTACTGAGCAGGCCGACATCTTTGAAGCTCTTAAGTCTGTCTCGGCCAGTCAGTCCGTAGACTGCCCTTATACCAACTACTTCATACAAAATGTAGGCGGTGCTCCCAATCACTACACCACGACTCCCGACCAGAATGGTTATCCTCAGACCGTATACAGTCAAGGTCGCATGGACTATCTGGTCATCAACGGTATGCATATCAATGATTACAATAGTAATTGGGGCCCGACGGCGGTTGTGCTCAACTTGCCCGTACAAGATGCAACCTACCACGACACTTGGGGTGACAAGGACAATACCAAGACCGGTAAGTATATCGTCTACTGGAGCGAGAAGTACCAAGCATACTATCTCTGCTTTGACTATGCGACAGCCAAAAACAGTGGTGAGACCGTTGCAGGCGATGGCATTTACAATGACTGGGTTGTCAAGCTCACTCCTGCCGATGGCAAGGTGATTAAGCCTACTCCTGTAGATCCTGAGCCCGAGAATGTAGATCCTGAGCCCGAGAAAGAAAATATCTTTGAGGCTCTTCAGGATGACTTCCGCATCGTCTCTGCCGGCGACGTCACTGTTGCTCCTGCCACATACACGGCTGAGGGTATCAAGTTGACGGTCAATGGTAGCAAGGTCACGCTGGATGCCAGTGAGTATACCGGTGACAATGGCAAGTATGAGCTTAAGCTCCCCTTCACTGCCCACAATGACGCTGAGGTTCCCGGCCTTGAGGCTAAGCTTGACGAACTGGTTACTAATTGGGCCGCCAATACATTCTTTGGCATGGAGTCTGAGACGCTCAATACCAACGGATGGACCGATGTCAACGACCATGGCGTACAGTACCAGCTCTTTACGCGCAACGACAAGGTCAATGGCGTAGTTGTCAACACAGAATTCCGTAAGGACGGCACAGCCGCTCACACTTACCTCCGTGTCGCTATCCCGATCAACAAGGGTGCCATCTATGACATCCAACTGAAGTAATCACAGTCAGCAACTGACTATACTCATAGCGGGCCAGACTCATCCGAGAGTCTGGCCCGCTCCTTTGTTTATAGGTCTCAAGAGGCAGACTGCGCCCGTCCGTCAGCAGTTACGTCCGTCCGTCGTCGGCGGTGTTCTTTATTTTGATAACCGGGTCAGAGCTGTTTTCTGCTCCATCAGACCTGTTTGGAACGGAAAATTGCCTTGTTTCCGGCGATTTCTGATCTCATATTATTTGAGGGCCTAACCATGCTTGCAGGACGCTCTCCGCTGTTATTGCCTCGACAGCTACTCGCTATAAGGCTAATTTACGTCATCCGCATACCGTCTTTGCCTGCGGACAGTACTCAAGGCGTACGATGCTCCCTTGTTTTTTCATATAATAAATTCGAAATACCGTCCGTTACAGGTGCCGATGTAGTGATGACAAGTCGCCTTGTAAGCGCTACAAGGTCGGATGTAGTTTAAACTAGGTCGGACTTAGTTTAAACTGGAAGGCGAGT
>ONCK01000014.1 GCA_900316315.1 uncultured Prevotellaceae bacterium | reverse complement strand
TGCTTCACCCGTAAACCATGAGTTCTCCACTTTGAACGGAATCTTTGTCAGTCCAAGTACGTTGAAATGTTCAAAGCAATTGATTTCAACTTTCAGACGCATCTGTACTGTAGGCGGTATTTCAGACTCCACTCGAAACAACATAGTATTATTGTATCGCTTCTGCTTAGTTACTCTATCTGGCAGCCAATCTAGAACTTCGCCCAATCGATACATAATAGGCTTGATTGGTCCAGGAGTAATCTGAACCAAGTCTATGTCCTCACTATATCGAGGCTGAGGTGAGAGATACAATTTATGTAAGGCTGTTCCACCACGGAAAGCTAACTGCGACGCCAAGAACTCATCACTAAAGATGGAGACCAAGGCACGGCATATAATCAGGTCCTGTTCAATCTGCGCATTATCTATCCAAGGAGCATGCTCACTCCACTGTTGTATCGCTGTTCTGTTTATCATATATCGTCTGTTTCTATTTCTACGTTTATGTTTATCTTCCATCGACTATCTCTGTTTGATGAATTATCTTCTGCCGATGTACTTAAAGGTTGATATTTGAAATACCCCGAAGATGCACGAAGCTGTTCATACAATTCATCTGCTAACTTCTTTTCCCCGACAACATTTTCAAGTATATAGCCAAGTCGTTGCCATACAACCTTTTTTACATAAGTTGCAAGTGGCGTAAACTGCTTATTAATGTCTATCTGCTCTGAAAGTTCTTCAAGTATGGTGGCGACTCGCGACAATCCGCCTACATGTTGCTGATATTGCACTAAGTCTGCGGCTGTTAAAAGAGGATTAGATATGCGGATAGTTCCCGTCTCTGTATTCTTTGTAATCAGGGCTTCCTCTGGCAGTCCATCCCGATAATACCAATCAATGGTTACATTACGGGTAGAGACTGTCCTACGCTTAGGAAAGGTCGTCATTACAGAGAATTGCTGGGGACGTTGATGAGCTGCACCAAGCATCTCGGCTGCACTAAGCATACATACATAGTAAGGCTTTTGCAAATACGACATTAACTGATCAATATAATAGGTTGCTGGCACAGATCCACGCAACACATATTGAGTGGGAATAATAACGTAATACCCTCTATATACACTGGCTATAGTCTTGTTTGAACTAAGTCTGGAAAGTTCATTTTGAAGAATCTGTTCAGAAGAACACAATTCAGCACCCCTTACATCCTCAACAGAAAACGTAGGAAAACCATGAATAGCTCTATCTTCAATCCACTTTTGTAATGTCATACTGAGTAATTTTAGTGCAAATATAATAAAATAAACATTATCTTTGTACTGTTTTCGCCTAAAATCACACTATTATATAGATTTTTATCTCCAAATTCGCATTTTTATCGAATTTGGAAGCAAAATACACGCATATAACTCTAAATATGAGATATGATTGCCGTCCAAAAAAAAGAGAAGCCAATTATTCTGTTTGATAGCGCAACCCTTTGGTTTAGTTTATACCCATATTATATATCTATAACCTAAACTAAACCTTAATGAAAGAATGAGCAAAAATCTGCGTTAAAAAGTGTAAACGTGCAAAGAACTGGAAAATCGATTTCGCAGATGTTTGCATTTTCTTTTTTTGACGGCAGTCATATTTAACTTCGTTTTCTTCCGTCACGACTCGGCAGAGTTCAAGCCGGCTTGACTCTGCTCTCGCTGCTCCGTCAGTTGCAGATTTTTGCCTATTTTGGGTCCCTCCACCGTCCCTCGGAGTCACTTTAGTTACCCTAAAACAAAGGCGTTTGATTTGATTTTCATATACTTATATTTGCAAATAGTAACTTCTGCATCGGCAAGTAAGAGCCTCTGTACGGGAGGATACGCCTTGGGATATCGGAGATGCTGAGCGGGTGAAAGAAGCAAGAATAAGACTTCAGATCTCAATCACTCTTGGCAAGGCGACCAGATGGTACTGACAATCCAATACTGCAGCGTTGCTAAAGATAGTACATCCTTGATGGCTAAGCGAATAGGCGTCGTGCTGATGACCAAACAGGTGAGCCTTCAGTGACGGCATCCCATCTATCTTTTGTCGTAGCGCCTTGCTACCGAAATGTTGTCCGTGCCAAAGGTCCCCGATGCCGTATGGCGGCTGGTGTGTTACGAGAATGTCCACATCAGCGGGGATGCTGTCAATCATCTTGTCCAGCGTGCCGTCGACGACATCCTCCATAAACATGGGTATGCCGAGAAACTTGTAACCGTCTATCACGACTTCGCTATTGCAAAGGTAATGTACGTCGCCGGGCAGCCCTTGGATATCCTCAATCCCGCGCATGCACATGTCGTGATTGCCCGCAATGAAAATCTTATGTCTGTACGGGAGGCTACAAAACCAGTCCAAAAAGTCGTAAGTTTCCCGTTCGCTGCCAGCAAAGGTGAAGTCTCCGGAATGGACGATCACGTCTGCCTCTGGCAAAGAGGGCAACTCGTGATGCTTGTCATGGGTATCGGATAGATGTAAGATGTTCATGTGTTACTGGTATATTTTTTATATAATAAATTTGGGATACTGCCTCATACAGGTGCCGATGTAGTGATGAACAGTCGCCTTGTTCGCGCTACAAGGTCGGATGTAGTTTAAACTAGGTCGGACTTAGTTTAAACTGGAAGGCGAGTTGTTATCGCTTGATAGCCAGTTAGTTGCGAGAACATCAAATCTTGTTTGTAATTTATTGGCTTTCATCGAGTTATAAAGGTGGCTTGAACGAATTTTTGTCCTTTCGTCTCCGAGGACGATTTGGAAATCTTGGCTCTTTTTTTATATGAAAGACAAACAGTCCTTACCGCTTTTGATAAACGGGCTATGTGTTTGATAGGAGTAGGGACTCTCACGCACAAGTCACGAACTTGCTCATTTGTCCAGCAGATGCCGGAGGGTCTCCTTGAGCGAATAGAGGGGCATCCTCGGTCCGACCCATCGCATGACCTCTCTGATCTGCTCGCGTTCCTTAGGCGCATAGCAGTGGGTGGGACAGTCCTTGCAGGCTGTCTTGTGCTCTCCATATTTGCAATGGTCTAAGCGATGGCATGCGAAATCAGCCAGACGCTGGTACTCCTCTGGCATGGTGTCCTGCTTGAGCCGATGATGGCAATAGAGCTCAATCATCTTACGAACTGTCCGCTTCTCTCTCTCAATTCTGCTCATGTCTGTGTCTGATTACGTGGCAGGGATTTCCGACGGCCACAGAGTCTTCAGGGATGTCTTTCGTTACGACCGAACCGGCCCCGATGATGCTTCTGGCTCCGACGGTGATGCCCGGCAATACGATGACGCCGCCGCCCAGCCAGCAGTCATCGCCGATAGTGATGGGCCATGAGGTCTCGACAGGCTTGCGGCGCTCTATATAGCCGAGGGGGTGACTGGGCGTGTAGAACTGGCAGTTGGGCCTTATCTGACAGTGGCTTCCGATACGGATATGGCCGCTGTCAAGCATCGTACAGTTGTAGTTGATAAAGGTGCCTTCGCCTATGCTGATGCCATGTCCGTGGTCGCAGTGGAAGGGCGGACATATGCAGGCCGTGGGTGCCATGCCAGGGATCAGCTCCTGTATCGTCTCCCGGTAGTCTCGGTCTGCGATGGTCATGGTCTGCAGTTTGGCGCAAAGTCTTTGGGCGCGCGAGATGCTCTGTGCTACCTCGGGGGCGGCATAGCTGTACGGCTCTTCGCTCCGCATTTTCTCAATTTCCGTTTTCATGTCTTACTTTTTTCGTCCGTAGTTTGTATTGGCCGTGGCATTGTCCTTATGAGCCCGTCGGTGGCCGTCATATAATGCCCTTTTTTTTGTCGTCTCCCTGCCAGGAGCCGTCGTGAAGATAGGGGATAAGAGCCAGAGAGGCGCATCCGTTTTTCGCATAGCGCTCCATGCCATTGTCGCGGTATGATTGTCAGCAAATGAGTGGGCGTATTTAGGTCGTTATCTCAATCAGAATTTTCTCAGACCCGACGATACCGCTCTCATAGTAGCCGTCTCCTATGGTCGTCGGCCCGCTCAATACCTCGTAGCCGTCGCTCCTGAGCGCGTTGGTCAGATGGTCGCCGCTGCTAAACAGGCCACCGCAATCATAAAGGAGTTTATAAAAATTCTCCTCCTGCCTTTGCCAGTGAAGGCCCGGCGGAAAGCTTTGCATCATCTCCTGCGGGAAGGCCTCTGGTCAACCTTGCCAAATAATCATAATGAGTCCCTTCGGCCACAACCTCGACGGCATAGCTCTGTTTCCCGGCTGCTTGTCTCAAGGTCTCGGCATCGATGTAGAGCCAGTCGAAGGGGTCTCCGATGGCGTCCTTGTACTGCATCAGGAAGCTCTGCTGTCCATAGTACTCCATATCCTCGGGCAACTCAAGGGTACCGTCCCCGGTGTCGAAGACATAGCTGATATCTGATGAGTCGCAGAGAACTTGTCCCCCGGGGGCCAGAATCTTGTCGAACAGCTTGAAGAGTTTTGGCATTCGTTTCAGCGTCCCCACGAGTCCGATGCCGTTCATCAACATCAGGATGGTATCGTATTGCCTCTCAGGAGGCAAGGCGGATTGCCGGGTGCCCAACTCGAAGAAGTCCTGCTCAAACGCTTGCTTGACTCCGCGCCTTTTCATCGTCTCGACAGACAAGGGGGAAACGTCGATGGCGGTCACATCCAGCCCTTGCTTCTGGAGAGCAAGGGTGTGACACCCGGCTCCGGCTCCGACATCCAGCACCCTTCCTCTGGCCATGTCTAGAGCTGTGCGCTCTATCTCCGGCATAGATGGGCGATCACGGAAGAGAGTGGCCAAGGGAATCTCGTCCTCCTCAAACATCGGAGAAAGCACCCTCAGTCTGTCTGCCTTGCCCGTCTCATAATACTCGGCAATGGCCCTGCCCATCGGATCTCTCGCGCGGTCCATGTGCAATCACAAGAGTTTATGATCTATGGAATACCTTATTTTAACTGTTTTCCGGCGGAGAAGGCATGGCCCACGGTCTTGCCTAGCTGGATGTAGGTGTGATGAACGGGGTCGAAAGTGATCAGTTGCATCTTCTCCACGTCAGGCTTGCCGTCTTCGGCCAGATACTTTTCATCGCAGAGGATATTGACGATTTCTGCTACCAGATAGCAGCCAGTGCTGCTCTCATCTATCTTCTGCTTGGCGCGGCACTCCAAGACCATCGGAAACTCCTTGAATATCGGAGCGTTGACATCAGGAGCCTTCTCGACCGTCCAGCCTGTCTTTTGTACCTTGTCAGGGGACTTACGGCCACTCACGAGGCCTACATAATCGGATGCGACCATGGTCTCTGTCGTAGCAAAGGCTACCGTGAAGTCCGGGTTTTCCTTGAGATTGTCGGTCGTCTGATGAGAGCCAAGCGAAATCATGATCTCATGCTGGTCCCATTGTCCAGCCCAGGCGGCATTCATGGCATTGGGCTTGCCGTCTTTGTCATAAGTGCCGATGATCAGCACAGTCTGTGGCAACAGCCACGCATTTGATTGGAAATTTTTCATTTGCTGATTGATTTGTCTTATCTAGATCTTGTGTTTACAGCTTTTACCCGCCGGATGATGCGGCCGTATCCTGCATCAGTTGGGTCTTTGACTTACTTGAAATACTCCGTGTCTCTCCGAGCACCTTGTCCTCCGGTTCCTAGACATGATGCCGTCGCTTACGCCAGAGGCAGAGCCCCTCTCACGGGCACATTTCCGGTAACTACGGGTAAGGAGACCTTGTATTTCTGTCCTTCTGATGCCTTGAGTTATATTTCTTCTACAATCTCGTCGATCTCCTTGCGCTTCTTTTCCCCATGGGGACAATCCTCGGCGATATGGCCGATGGGGATGATGGCTACAGCCTCGTAGCCGGCCATTGGGAAAAGGCGCTTGACGGCCTCTACATCGTAATTGCACACCCAGCATGTGCCCAGGCCTCGCTCCGCTGCCGCGAGGCACAGGTGCTCGACGGCGATGCCCAGGTCGACGTCGCCATGAGGCTTGTTGTCATCGGTACGCACCCAGCAATTGTTCACATCCTTCATGCACAGGATGTACATCGGAGAGGTCTTAAACCAGTCTCGATGGTAGCACTGCCTAATCTTGTCCTTGGCTTCATCGGATGTGAGGAGGCAATATTTCCATGGCTGTCGGTTGCAGGCTGACGGCGCCAGCCGCACACACTCCATGATATACTCCAGGTCAGCCTTGCTGACCGGCTCATCCGTATATTTGCGTACGGAGAAGCGCTTGATGGCTAATTCCTTGAAATTCATATTTCGTTTCTCTAGATATGATGTTTTTTCTTCTTGCTCCTGCTGGTAAGCGTCGGGTTTCTGTCAGGAATTTGTCCGTTGCTTGTTGATGTACTTCTCCCTCAGACGCTTGGGCAACTTGCTGAGTACGAGCTTGTAGGACTCCGTGATGAGGCTTTTGGCCATGCCGTCGTCTATCTCGTTGAGGAGGATGTCATTCCAGTGGGTCTTGTTGAGATGGTAAGCCGGGCGGATGCCCGTATATCGGATGCGCAACACTTGTCCTTGCTCCGGAGGAAGCTTGATGGCGCAGGAGGGCGCCGGGGCTTCGAGCCAGATATGAAGGAATATCTTCCCCTCTATCCTAAAGAGGACCCAGTCCTCTCCATACGCCTGATCCTCTGTCGTACCCGGCAGGGACAGCGCATACTCACGTACCTCTTCAATATTCATTTTGTATCCGATATTTTTTATAGGGCAAGGTCATAATATATAAGGGCTCAGACGAGCTCGTCCCAGAAACTCTGCGGAAGGCAGATGCCCTCTACATCTATTGCGTCCTCAAACAAGGGCGCGATGTCCTCGGGCATAAATCCGGCGATGCCGCAGCCGATGGCCGTGACGAGAAATTTCTGTTCAGGATGCGCCTTGGCGTAAGCGATAAACTTGTCGACGTAGGGCAGGATCGTCTCTACACCGCCCTGCATGGTCGGAATGGCGTAGCTCTGGCCTTGCGGGCCATCGCCCTTGCCCAGCACGGCTCCGAAGTAGAGGCGCGCCATGCGTGCGCCGCCGCCCCCATGCATACCGGCAAGGTTGCTGCCAAAGACAAAAACCTCGTTGGGGCGAAGCGAGGTGATATCGTCGGGCGTAATCCGCCGGGAGATATTTCTCTGCTTGGGACCTGTCTCTTGCGGAGCGCTTGGTGATATATCGTCCAGAGCGAATTTTTGTGATTCGTATTGACCGGATATGCTCTCCATCGGAGGCATGTAGATAGGGGAGGTATAGTAGCGCTTGAAGTAGGGGATGACAATCTCCTCCATCAGCTTATGGTACCTCTGTGTTACGGCGGAGGGGCTGACGCCAAGTTGTGCAGCCACTTCCTTTCCCTTGAAGCCTTCCAAGAGTATCATCTGGAGGATAAGGGATGAGCGGCTGTCACGCCCCAGCACGCTGTGACAGATTTCATAGACCGTATTGCGGAAGTCCTCAGCAAAGTTGTCGTCGGGAATGTCAAAGCTGAGATCGGCCTTCTCCATCCGCTCCTCAAAACTCTGCATGCTGTGTTCCTTCTGGTACGCCTTCATGCGGTCGAGCAGCACAAAGCGGAAGCCGTTGATCATCCATGTCTTCAGCGTCATGCCGCTTTTTCGGTCCTCCAATTGACGAAAATCGTACTTGTCGAGGGCAAGGTAATACTCATGGGCGATGCTGTAGAAGTCTAGGCCGACTTTTCTCTCCAGTAGGTAGCGCCTATTATATATATGGTAGGCGATGCGGCAGATGCCGTAGAAATAGTCGCGCGTGATCTGCGGATCGCGTTTCCGCAATCCCTCGACAATTTCTTCGTCCGACAGCCCGATGGCGGGCTTCTTGTCCTTTTCTCTTGTCATCTCGAAACAAAATTAATAAAAATTCGGTCGGCACTTAATTTTTGCATGCCTTTATTCTTTTAAAAGGTAAAAGGCGCCGAAATATTAAGTTTAATCCATTAAAATAAAAAGGAGAAAAAGTAATGAAACGAGTATTCAATCTGATTATTGTTGATGAGAGCGGTAGTATGTGTGTCATAGAGAAGCAAGCACTCCTGGGGCTCAACGAAACACTGGAGACGGTGAAGAAAATGCAGAAGCTGCACAAGGACATGGAGCAGCGCGTGACGCTTATCACCTTTGACAGCGACCACAAGCGCTATGTATTTGACAACGCGCCGGCATCCCAGACGCACAAGCTCTCTACAAAGGAATATCGACCGGGCGGCGCGACACCTCTCTACGACGCCATCGGGCTGGGTATCAGCAAACTCAATGCACAGACAGGCGACGATGACGATGTGCTGGTGACTATCATCACAGACGGCGAGGAAAACTGCTCAGAGGAGTACAATCTGGAGATGATCAAGACGCTTATTGAGAAACTGAAGAAGCACAACTGGACGTTTACACTCATAGGTACTGACAATCTGGACGTAGAGGGGATGGCCGGCTCCATGGCTATTGACAATCATCTTGAGTTTAAGGAGGATGAAGAGGGCACGAAGAGAATGTTTGCCCGCGAACGTCGGTCGCGGGCGCGCTACAATGCCTGCGTAGCCAACAAGGAGCAGCGTCCTATGGGGTGCTACTTCAAGGAGGACGACATGATACCTTAGTTAGATAGACAAGGTCAATGTAAAAGACGGGGGGAGTCTTCGCAGGTTCCCTCGTCTTGCGTTTCTGGCGGCAACTCGCTGCGCCTCTGTCGGATACGATGGGAGGCAAGGCTGACGATGTGCCTTGTACAAGACAAAAAGGCGGCCCGCTGTCTTAGAGCAGCGGGCCGCCTCGCGGTATAGTCGGTCAGCGCGCGGATGCGGCGCTTGACAGATTACTTAAAGAGATTTTTGCCGTGGCAATTCTTAAACTTCTTGCCTGATCCGCAAGGACAGGGATCGTTTCGTCCGGGCAGTTTTTCGGCGATATAGGGCTGCGGCTTGTGCTGTGCCTGATCGCGGGTGTCCTGGTGTGCAGCAGTCTGCTGAGCTTCGTCGTGGAGATCGTCTGTACGGCTCTCGCGGTATTGAGGCCTGCGCTGGCGGGCCATCTGCTGCTCAGAGGGAGCCTGCTGTACTTCCGATGGATCCTGCATCGGAATTTGTCCGCGCATGAGGATGGAGACAGTACGATTGAAGATGCGGTTGATCATAGCGTCAAAGAGCTGTACACTCTCGAGCTTGAAGATGACGAGTGGGTCCTTCTGCTCATAGCTTGCGTTTTGGACGCTGTGACGGAGCTCGTCTATGGCGCGCAGATTCTCTTTCCATTCGTCGTCGATGACGGCCAGCATGATGCTCTTCTCAAAGTTTTTGACGAGAGATTTGGACTGTGTCTCGTAGGCCTCCTTGAGGTCGCACGTGATCTGATATACGCGCTTGCCATCGGTGACGGGTACGGCTATGCGCTCATACTGGTCGCCTTGGGTCTCGTAGACTTGACGGATGACAGGGTTGGCGACTTCCGACATGCGGTCGGTGCGTCGCTTGAAGTTGGCGATAGCCTCGGCGAAGGCTTTCTCGTGCAGGTCCTCGCGGCTCTTGGCGCCCTCAAACTCTTCCTCTGTAAAGGGAGCCTCCATAGCAAAGGTCTTGAGGAAGTACTCCTTGACGCCCTCCCAATCGTTTTTGTCGATGATCTCAACGCAACGGTCCCAGATCATATTGCTGATGTCCATGCCGATACGTTCTCCCATCAGCGCGTGACGCCGCTTCTCGTAGATGACGGTTCGCTGCTTGTTGGTCACGTCATCGTAGTCGAGGAGGTGCTTACGGATACCGTAGTTGTTTTCCTCCACTTTGCGCTGGGCTCTCTCGATGGAGTGGTTGATGATGGGGGACTCGATGACCTCGCCCTCCTTGACGCCGAAGCGGTCCATGACTTTGGAGATCTTTTCTGAGGCGAAGAGGCGCATGAGGTTGTCCTCAAGGCTGACGAAGAATACACTGGAGCCCGGATCCCCTTGACGTCCGCTTCGTCCTCGTAGCTGGCGGTCGACGCGCCGGCTCTCGTGGCGCTCTGTGCCGATGATGGCGAGGCCACCTGCGGCCTTGACTTCGGGCGTCAGTTTGATATCGGTACCACGGCCGGCCATATTGGTTGCGATGGTGACGGTACCGAGGAGGCGTTCCTCTGGCTTGCCGTCAATCATGACAGTGCCGGGAGCGGACTGTCCGGCTTTGGCTACGATGTCTGCCTCCTTCTGGAAGAGCTTTGCATTAAGTACATTGTGGGGTATCTTGCGCATGGTCAGCATGCGGCTGAGCAATTCGGATATCTCTACACTCGTGGTGCCGACCAGTGTCGGACGGCCGCTGTTGCGCATCTTGACAATCTCCTCGATGACTGCGTTGTACTTCTCTCGTTTGGTCTTGTAGACGCGGTCGTTGAGGTCCTTGCGGATGACGGGCTTGTTGGTTGGTATTTCTACGACGTCGAGCTTATAGATATCCCAGAACTCCTTGGCTTCCGTGATGGCGGTACCGGTCATACCGGCGAGCTTGTGGTACATGCGGAAGTAGTTCTGCAGTGTGATGGAGGCGAAGGTCTGTGTGGCGGCCTCGACCTTAACGTGTTCCTTTGCCTCGACGGCCTGATGCAATCCGTCGCTCCAGCGGCGGCCCTCCATGATACGTCCTGTCTGCTCATCGACGATCTTTACTTCGCCGTTGATGACTACGTACTCGTCGTCGCGGTTAAACATGGTGTAGGCCTTGAGCAGCTGAAGAATGGTGTGGACGCGGTCGCTCTTGACGGCGTAGTCGCTGAGTATTTGGTCTTTGCGGTTGATACGTTCCTCATCTGAGAGGCTGCCGTCGGCGGTCAGTTCGGAGAGCTGGCTAGTCACGTCGGGCAGCACGAAGAGCGTCGGGTCGCTGACCTGCTTGGCGAGCCAGTCATTACCCTTGTCGGTAAGATCGACGCTGTTAAGCTTTTCGTCCACGACGAAGTAGAGCGGGTCTGTGGCTTCCGGCATGCGCTTGTTGTTGTTCTCCATGTAGATGGCCTCGGTGCGGAGCATGCCAGTCTTGATGCCTGGCTCCGAGAGGTACTTGATGAGCGCCTTGTTCTTGGGCAGTGCCTTGTGGCTGCGGAAGAGTTGCAGGAATCCCTGCTCCTCCTTCTCCTTGTCGCCTGAGCCGATGAGTTGCTTGGCTTCGGAGAGGTAGTCGGTGGCGAGCTTGCGCTGTACTTCGTAGAGGCGTTCGATCAGGGGCTGATATTCCTCATAGCTCTGGTCGTCTCCCTTGGGCACGGGGCCGGATATGATGAGCGGTGTACGGGCATCGTCGATCAAGACGGAGTCCACCTCATCGACGATGGCGAAGTTGTGGGCACGCTGTACGAGGTCCTGAGGCGAAATCGCCATGTTGTCGCGCAGATAGTCAAAGCCAAACTCATTGTTGGTGCCGAAGGTGATGTCAGCCTGGTAAGCTTTGCGGCGCGCCTCGGAGTTAGGTTGATGTTTGTCGATACAGTCTACGCTCAAGCCGTGGAACATGTAGAGCGGCCCCATCCACTCGGAGTCACGCTTAGCCAGGTAGTCGTTGACAGTTACGACATGGACGCCATTGCCAGTGAGGGCGTTGAGAAAGACTGGGAGGGTAGCGACGAGCGTCTTGCCTTCACCAGTGGCCATCTCGGCGATCTTGCCTTGATGGAGCACGACTCCACCGAAGAGTTGCACGTCGTAGTGTATCATGTCCCAGACGGTGTCGTTGCCGCCTGCGACCCAGTGGTTGTGGTAGATGGCCTTGTCGCCCTCAATGTCGACAAAGTCGTGAGTAGCTGCGAGCTCGCGGTCAAAGTCTGTGGCGGTGACCTCTACAGTCTCGTTTTCAGCAAAACGGCGGGCGGTACTTTTGACAATGGCAAAGGCTTCGACCATCACCTTGTTGAGTTCTTCCTCAAAGCGGTCGAGCACGTCCTTCTCGAGTTTATCGACGCGGTTGAAGAGATCCTCGCGGTCCTCGATGGGCGTCTCCTCTATCTTGGCTTTGACACTGTTGATTTCCTCGCGGATATCGTCTGCGCTGTGCTGTACCTGGTGCTGCAGGGCCTTGGTGCGGGCGCGCAGTTCGTCGTTGCTCAGCTTGTCTGTTACTTCGTATTGTTGCTTGATCTGCTCCACGTATGGCTGTATCTCGCGCATATCGTGATCAGACTTATTGCCGAAGAGTTTTGAGATAAGTGAATTTAAGTTCATATTATATTGGATGTATTTAGCTTGTTGGTTTGATTTAGTTGGCAAATCCTGTGAGAGCGGCGGTGGAGCAGGCGTTGGGAGCGCGTATGCGCATGACCTGGGCCAGCGTAGGGGCGATGCAGTCGGTGGTCACTGGCGTATCGATAGTCTCGGCAGGGATATTGGCGCCATAAAATACGATAGGGAAGGGCGTATAGCCCTCCCTGACGATACGGTTGTCCTTGGTCTCTTCGTTATACAGCCTCCAGCCCGGTGCCACCTGCACCTGGATATCGCCGGAGCATTTGGGATTGTAGCTATTGCGGATGCGGCTGATGCCGGGTGTCCATGCGCCGAGCAGGAGTCGCTGTGAGGTATATACATCTTTGACGCCGTCGCTCTGGAGCAGGATCTCCTGACTGCGCTCCAGCACGTCGGCAAGACTGAGTTGCTTGTCCTCAATCAGCTTGCGGTTGAGGTAAATCTCATTGCCCAACGTGGCCTCGACATACTGACCTTGTCCATAGAGCGCGATGAGATACATATTGAGCAGGCCGGCGGACCGGTTGATGTAGAAGGTGCCTGCCGGTATGCGGTAGCGGGTGAGGTCGGTCGTCTCCTCGTCGGTGTAGCCCGTGGAGGTAAGTACGTAGAGTGCGTTGCCCTTGCCGACCTTGGCGTCTACGGCCTGGATGAGTTGCCCCAGGGCTTTGTCGAGGCGTACATAGGTGTCCTGCATCTCCATCGGCGTCTCGCTGACGGGCTTGTGCTCATAGTTGCCAGCATAGTAGGTCACGGCGAGATAGTCAGTGACGGGGTCGTTGCCCATGCCGCTATGGTTGATGCAGGTTTTGGCGATGGAACTTACATATTCGTTGACGAGGCCGCTCGTCGAGAATGCGGCGAAGCGGTGGCTGCCCTTAAGCTTATAGCTGAAGGGGTGCTTCATCCCGCCCGAGAGGAAGTAGCTGAAGTTACCGCTCAGGGCTGATGCGGGACGCCAGTCGGTGCGACGGAGCAGGTCGTCGAGCGGCTCGTTGCGGTCGGCGGCCAGAAGCCATGAGGGCAACTGTCCGTAGTAGCTCGTGCCGCACCATCGGCCTGTAGTCGTATTAATCCAGAATGCGCCGTCGGCGGCATGGCCTGCGCTCAGGATAGCCGCGTCTCTGAAGGGTGCAATGCTGTATACGATGGCTTTGCCTTCCGTCGCTACCTTGAGCTCATCGCCTAGCGTGGAAACACTCAGCTTACGGGCTGACGATTTCTCAGCCGTGAGCAAGCCTTCATACATATCGTCGTCTACACAGCCTACAGGGCGTAGTGTCTTGCGGTCAAGCCATCTGTCGTCTACGATGCCGTGATCATAGGGCACTGTGCCTGTAGCCACGGTCGCCACACAGGCTGCGCGGTTGAGACGACTCTGAGGAAACTCGGCGTGGGAGTAGACCCGCCCTTGCTTCATCAGGAGCTTAAACCCGTCTTCCCCATATAGCGGCATGAAGGCATTGAGATAGTCACTGCGGAGTTGGTCCACGGTGATACTAACGACGACCTTGGGTACGCTGGCAGCCACCTGAGCCTCTCCGCTGGCGATGGCCAGTACGGCAAGGAGGGGAGGAAGGATGTAGTAGATGCGTTTCACGGTCTGCAGGATGTCAGTAGATGATATAGAGTCGTAGTTGTGCCAAATGTTAAGAGCGGGTTGGTTGGTCCGAGGGGGCCTCTTGCGGCTGCACAGCAGAAGTCTCTGCTGCCTGTGCCTGACGGCGGTTGAGATAGGCCACGGCGTGATTGACCACGCTTCTCAGTAGCAAACACAGTGCCAAAGCCATCACCTCTCCGCTGAAATATTGCGGAATGAAGTAGGAACCGCAGATGAAGAGGAAAAGCCATATTCTCGCCCAGCGGTGGTACTGGCTGGGCAGTCCGCGGCGCTCGCGCTTGATGATCCAGGGCAGCAGCAAGAGAGGCAGAGGATTGAATATCAGGGCCAGATAGTTGCTGTCCACGGTCGGATGTTGGGAGAAGAAGAGCAACGTGCAGATCAGGCAGCCGGCCAGTCCCTGCAGCGCGAGCAGCACCAAGTCTATCGGCCATAGGATACGGCGCTTCCACAGCTCCCATACGCTGGCGACAAAGACGAGGCTCAGCAGGATCAGACTGCATGCCATCGGGCTCAGAGGCAGTGCCGGAGTCGTGTCGATGCCTTGGCCTACGACGAGCTTGTGATGCTGGGAGACGAGAGGTCTGACATCGCCGCTCGAGTCTCTGACCAGCGCTGTGACCAGGTCGGACTCCATCTCTATCGGGGCGAATTGCTGTACTTCGCGCGGGACGGAGCGATCGGCCTCAGCGCCGAGCAGAAGGTCCTGGCCAAAGGTGCTCCACGCGTAGGGAGCGCTGTAGAGGTGGACAATCTGGCGGAGCGTGCGCTGTTGCTCCTCTGTAGTATAGATGAGCTTGCCATTGAGGGCAGCCTTGATCTGTTCACGGACGCGCGTGGCGCAGTTGTCGTAAAAGAAGTCGTAGTGGTAAGTCCTGTTCTCCGGTTGGCAGTTGAGCCGCAAGGCCTCCCAGAGGCGGTGAGCCTCAGGCTGGCTGAGGTTGAGCACGTCCTCTGTCACGTCGCTGCCGCGGTCGCGGTATTCGGGGAGAAACTTCTCCGTAGGGCAGGCGCCTACGATATAGTCGGTCCGACCCAGTACAAACCGGCTGATGAAGTGTGGCTGGTCAAAGTCAAAGAGTCCGTAGTTGACTACCCAGTCTGCGCCGCTGGTGAGATCCTGTACGCGCAGGGCGGAGTGTCCGTAGTACTCATAGATGGCGCGTCCGGGCGAGCAGGTGAGCAGGCTGATGCGGAGCGAGTCTTGCGGGCTGATCTCCTGGGCGTGGGCGGGTAGGCCCAGCCCCAGTGTCAGGAGAATGAGACAGTATATGACGGAGCGTTTCATTTCAAGCTACAAAAATACGAATAATCTTTGGCTTAGCTCCACCTTTTGTCGATATTTCGACCGTCTGGATTCAGTAGGCCGGTCCGTCCGTGCTCAGCGTTGGGCGCGGTACGTATGGGCATTGACCGTCTTGCCGTCAAGTCGGGTGACTTTCACGCGCAGCTGGTTGCCCTCGGTCTCAGCCTCGAGGATACCGCGGTTGGAGTTGACCAGTACGGGATAGTGTACCGTCTGGCTGGGCTCGCGGTACATGTCTTCATGCATATGGCCGCAGACCATCAGGTCGATGTCCATGCTATTGAGCACGGGGGTAAACTTTTTGAGGCAGTCCATCTGTCCGTGCCACGACGAGGGGTCATCTATGGTCGGCATGTGGGCGACAACGATGCGCCATCGCGCACTCTGGTAGAGAGGATCGGAGGGCAGTGTCTTGAGCCAAGCAGCCTGCTCGGAGCGGTAGTTGTCGTAGTCGGTGATGCCTGCGTACTCGATGTCATCATCGGGCTTGTCCTCTCCTGTATCGAGGCAGATGAAGTAGACCGGCCCCTGACGGAAGCTGAAGTAGAGGTGAGGCTGACGGGGATTGAAGTAGTCCTGGAAGGCAGTGGCTGTCTCGCCGCGCGTCTCGTGGTTGCCCCTGACGTAGTAGATACAGCGCTCGGAGGCAAAGAGCTTGATGCTCTCGTCCATAAATTCGGTGAAGTAGTCATCTGTAGAGTTGGTGATGGAGATCATGTCGCCATTGTAGAGGATGACGTCGCGATGCTTGTAGTCCGCCTTCTGGAGTAAGGGCGTAATCATGTCATGTCGTCCGTGCACATCGTTGAGCATGACAAAGGAGGTCTCCTGCTTGTTGGCATCGAGCGTGACAAAGGAGAGAGGCTTGTGCTGGAAGACGTCTGTGGCTGCCACCCTGCCGTAGCCTACCCAGTTGCCCTCGTGACGGAGTACCTCCTTGGCATAGACACGGTAGCGGTAGCGTGTGCCGGGACGCAGGCCGGTGAGACGCACTGCGTGGAGCTCTGAGGTACGCTTGATGCCGATATGGGTGTCATAGTACTTAGTACGGGCTTGGGCGTAGTAGGTCGTACCGTCGTCAGGGGCTATTTCGACCCAGCCCACGCTGGGCTTGTCGCTTTGCCATACGATGGTGGCTTCAGTCTGATATACATTTTGCAGGTAAGGGCCGTGTACGATCTTGATGGCCCATGTGCCGGTGGGCACGGCGAGCAGGAGCAGCAGCGTGAGTAGCAGTGTCCTGGCGGGAGAGAGTCTGTTCATATTGGGATAAATGTTTTTGTTGAATGCTTAGGTATAAAGCCTCTGCCGGTGCCGTGGCGTCAAGACTCGTGGCTCTTACGGCAGAGATGCTGGGCATAGATGCGGGCGGCACATTCCACCTTGGCGGCACACGGGCGTGTCTTGTAGTACTGCTGCGTACGCTCAGAGGGAATGTATGAGGGCGTGCCGTCATCAGTCGGGGCTTTTACGGTAGCATCGCGGGGACTGAGTGCGGCGCGCGCTTTGGCGACAGCCTCAGGCTTGAGATGAAGCAGTTCGGCACAGGTGATAGAACCATTTTGCCGGCTAAATTCTCCGACCAGATCCTGTACCACGCGATAGCAGGCCGCCTTGCCCTCACGGTCGCCGCCTTCCGTCTGACCGCAGTCCATGCCTGCGAGAATCACCAGGGCGCTGACGGCGCCACACATCAGGCGCATACGGCCCACGCCGCCACCCCAACCTGCGGCTACCCGCTTGGCTTGCTCGTCAGTGAAGCCGTAGAGGTCGGCAAAGGCGGCCACTACCGACTGGCAGCAGCCGTATCCCTGCATGAAGAGGTCTACGGCGCGACTGACGCGCTCCTCAGGACTGATATTCATATGTAGTAATGATGAAGGCTGATATTGAGTAGACAAAGGTACGCATTATTTGCTATTTGCTGCTGGCCTGACAGATTTTTTTTTGAGGCCCTGTCAATAGGGCGATGCGGGGGATAAAACAACTCGCCTTCCAGTTTAAACTACATCGGACCTAGTTTAAACTACATCCGACCTTGTTGCGCAAACGTCGCTTACGCCTTTTGCGGCAACTCTTTCACGCGAGCATAGACTCGTCCGGCTGTCCGTCTTGCCGGATGCCGCACTTCGTCTGCCGCTTTCCTCTATTGTGCCCTCCCTGTTGCCTCCGGCGGGAGGGCGGCTGCGGCCTGTAGGGTACCGGCGCGAAGTGAGACAAAATTATCCTGCATGATACAGGCTTATTTCGATTTATCTTTTTACCTTTGCTACATCTTATGCAAAACCATTTAGCCATGAAGAAATATCCCCTTATCCTGCTCGCCTTCGTACTGGCAATGCCCGCGATGGCGCAAAACTCCAACGATGACCTGCTCCATGAGGGCCAGGCTCGACGTTTCGCGCGCAAGGCCGCCAAGAAGGCTCAGGAGAAGCAGGTTACCAAGACCACTGTTGTAGCGGGAAAGACTAAGACTCAGACCTATTCCTATGACCCCAAGTACTGGGTAGGCAAGGTGCCTGTGGTGGACGGCAAGGTGACCTTTGAGCGTACTATCGCGGCGCCCGGCAAGACGCAGTCCCAACTGGAGGAAATCATGCGCGGATTTGAGCAACAGCTGATCACGGATTCTCACAACGAGATCATCTCCCATTTTGACGATCAGGCGACCGATGCCGGCCAGGTCGCAGCTACAATCGGTGAGCAACTGTATTTTGTCAAGAAGCCTTGGCTTACTGATGTCGCCGGCCTCTACTACATCGTTTCGGCCCAGTGTGCAGATGGCCAAGTCAAGCTTCGCCTGAATAATATCCAGTACAGCTATGAGATAGGCCGCGAGACGGGGGGAGAAAACCTTAAGGCGGAGGACTTGATCACCGACGAGATGGCGATCAATAAGAAGAAAAACAAGTTTTATAAGGAGCAAGGCAAGTTCCGCTGTGCCACGATTGACCGCATGACGGCCTTGCTAGATCAGGCGTCGGCCTTGGTCGGCGCCAAGTAGGCTGCAGCCAGTCTCACATCAGCCCTAGAGATACAGAAAAGCCCCGGCGGATAGTTTCGTCGGGGCTTTCTTGTAAACAGACATGCACCATCGGCCTTTCTTCTGCCTCATACATCCGGCACACTGCGGCTAAAGACGACAGAAGAACGGGAGAACCGGGCTGTATACGCCCCTAGCGGCGACGCAGTTCCCAGCAGGCTACGGCAGAGGCCGCGGCCACGTTGAGTGAGTCTACGTTGTGGCTCATCGGGATGCGGACCACGTAGTCCGCTTGGCCAATGGTTGTCTTGGGCAGGCCGTCGCCTTCAGTCCCCATGATCAGAGCCAGTCGTGGCTCAGCCTTGAGACGTGGGTCGTCGAGCGAGATTGAGTCGTCGGAGAGCGCCATGGCAGCGGTCTTAAATTCCAGCGGGTGGAGCGTGTCCGTCACGTCGCCGGACGGTAGCCAGGTCCAGGGCACAAGAAAGACGCTTCCCATACTGACTCTGACGGACCGCCTGTTGAGCGGGTCGCAGCTGTCAGGTGTCAGGAGCACGGCATCGATACCCAGTGCGGCGGCCGAGCGAAAGATGGCGCCGATATTGGTTGTGTCGGTTACTGCGTCGATGACCACTACGCGTCCGGCATCCCGCAGAATGCACTCCGGGGTGGGCAGCTGGGGACGCTGCATAGCGCAGAGCACGCCCCGTGTCAGGGTGTAGCCGGTCAGTTGGGACAGCACTTGACGCTCGCCGGTATAGACCGGTATGTCTCCGGCACGCGCGATGATGCTGGCAGCATCGCCGGTGATGTGCTTGGGCTCACAGAGCAGGGCGACAGGCTTCACTCCCTGCCTCAGAGCAACGTCGATGACCTTGGGACTTTCGGCAATGAAGATGCCCTGCGCCGTCTCGCTCTGATGGCGCAGCTGAGCCTCGGTGAGCCTGGCAAAGGGGGCCAAGGCCTCGTCGTCAAGGGAGTGGATGGGGATAATAGGCATGGTGGAGATCTGTAGGCAGTAGAGTGGAAGAGATAGGACTTGGGCAGACCTGCTGCAAGGCTTCCCGCAGCTTGGTGAGGGCTTCGGCGGGCGTGGCGCTCTCAGCCGACAGACGCACGAACTTGCTGCCGATGATGGCACCGGCGGCATATTGCTGCGCGGCGGTGAGGGTGGCCTTGTTGGAGATGCCAAATCCGACGAGGGTCGGATGCTGCAGCTTCATGTCGCGGATGCGGCGGAAGTAGTCCAGCGTCTTGGGCCCATACTCGCGCTGTGCTCCAGTCGTAGCGTCGGTGGATACCTCGTAGATGAAGCCGTCGGTTCCCTCATCGATGAGGCGGATGCGTTCTGGCGGGGTCTCCGGCGTGATAAGCATGATAATCTTGATGTCATAGCGGTCGGCTGTGGCCTTGTAGTCCCGCATGTAGATGTCAAAGGGCAGATCAGGGATGATGGCGCCGTCGACGCCGCACTCCTGGCAGCTCTTGCAGAAGGCTTCAAAACCGTACTGGTAGATGACATTGAGGTAGCCCATCAGAATGATAGGCATAGTGATGCCCATAGGACGCGCTTCTTTCAACTGATCAAAGAGTTTGTGGAGCGACATGCCGTTTTGCAGGGCTTGCGTAGCGGCAGTCTGGATGACGGGGCCGTCGGCCATGGGGTCGCTGAAGGGAATGCCGACCTCGACCATGTCGATGCCGCCGTCTTGCAGGGCTTGCAGGGTGGGCAGGGTGCTGTCCAGATGGGGATAGCCAGCGCAGAAGTAGATATCGAGCACATGGTCATGCTTCTGCTCAAAGAGTTGGTTGATGCGATTCATAGGATGTAGGTGTTTGTTGCGGATAGATGATGTGATGATGCTGTTTTCGTGTGATATGAGCGGCTTGTGGAGCGGACGGTCTGCCTATCGGCCCAGCCCGGCCAGGAAGGTCTGCAACCGTCCTACCGACTTGAGCGCAGGACTCATCTCGAAGCGGCTGTTGAGGTCGATGCCGCACCACGCAGGATGGCTGAAGGTCTGCAGTTCTGCGACCGAGTCGGGTCCCAGACCGCCACTGAGCAAGAAGGGGGTGTCCCCCTTGTACTGCGAGAGGAGCGAGTGGTCAAATGATCGGCCACTGCCGCCTGCGGCCGGCGTGTGGGCGTCAAAGAGCAGGTAATCCACGGTGCCGCAGTAGGATATGATACGGCTGAAGTCTGTATCGGCCTTGATGCCAAAGGCCTTGATAACGGGCAAGCCGGTTTCTCGCTTGACAAGGGCGCACTGCTCCACGCTTTCCTGCCCGTGTAGCTGGATGAGATCAAGCCGGTAGTCGGCCACGTGGCGGCAGATGAAGTCCAGATCGGCATTGACAAATACGCCGACGCGCCGCATGTGATGGGGAAGGTAGGCTGGCACCTGACTGACGTACCTGGGCGACTTGGGGTAGAAGATAAAACCCATCCAGTCGGCGCCGAGTTGATCGACGAGACGGATGTTGACGCTGTCACGCATGCCACAGACCTTGATAATCATGCTTGTTGGAGTTGAAGGATGAAACGCTGGAGGGCTTCGGAGGGATTGTCGCTCTTCATGAAGCGCTCGCCCATGAGGAAGCCTCTGTATCCGGCTGCGCGGAGCAGACGGACGTCGTCGACGGTCTTGAGTCCGCTCTCCGAGATGCGCACACGGTCGTCTGGAAGCAGTGCCGAGAGGCGGAAGGAGGTCTGCAGATCGGTCCGGAAGACGTGCAGGTCGCGATTGTTGACGCCTACGACGTTGACATCGTCACTGATATAGTCGACCTCGCGCTCCTGATGCAGTTCGAGCAGGACATCGAGTCCCAGCTGCCGCGCCGTGTGAGCCAGCGTGCGGCATTCGTCGCGTCCGAGGCAGGCTGCGATAAGCAGTATGGCATCGGCTCCGATCAGTCGGGCCTCAAAGAGCTGATACTCGTCGACGGTGAAGTCCTTACGCAGGATGGGAATGCCGACGAGCGGCCGCATGCGCTTGACAAAGTCGGGCTTGCCGCCAAAGTAAGGCTCGTCGGTGAGGATGGAGAGGGCAGTGGCTCCGCCTTTGACGTAGCCTGGTACGACGTCTTCGGGCTGTAGGTCCTCGTGGATCCATCCCAGCGACGGCGACTTGCGCTTAAACTCGGCGATGATACCGCTGTCCGACTTGAGCAGCGCCTCAGGCAGCGAGTGGTGGCTGTCTGGGCCGTCCTCGATCAGATGCTCTACGGTGCGGTAGAGTTCACGGGCGGGCTGACGCTCCTTGACGAGTTCCAGGTCATGACGCTTGCGCGCGCAGATCTCCTCCAGTATGGTACTCATGGCTAGCTGTTGATCTCTATGTACTTGCGCAGGGTGGCAATAGCCTTGCCGCTCTCGATACTTTCGCGGGCTGTGGCCAGACAGTCGGAGAGCGACTTGTCTTTGTCGATGAGATGGATGGCAAAGGCGGCGTTGGCGA
The DNA here is from genome assembly GCA_900316315.1 of uncultured Prevotellaceae bacterium. Taxonomy (GTDB): domain Bacteria; phylum Bacteroidota; class Bacteroidia; order Bacteroidales; family Bacteroidaceae; genus UBA6382. The sequence continues at coordinate 47,337 of ONCK01000014.1, read as the reverse complement.
GGACCGTATTGGTCTGGCCGGGCGTAGCAGTGCCTTCCAGTACATGATCAAATATGGCCTTGGCCTCCTCGCTGGTCTCTCCGCCGTAGATATCGCTGGGCTGGGTGGCAGGCAGTCCGAGGTCGGCAGGAGTATAGACCTTCTCGATGTCGCGCGTCTGCACCTTAAAGGGACCAGTAAGCGATATTTCATCGTATCCATCGGTGCTGTTGACGATGCAGTAGTCGACGTCGATGCGCTGGAGCGCACTGTGGTAGAGCCTCATCTGAGCTAAGTCGGCGACGCCGAGCATCTGGTAGGTCGGATGACTGGGATTGATCAGCGGGCCTAGGAGGTTGAAGCAGGTAGGTATGCCCATCGCCTTGCGCACAGGGCCTACATTTTTCATTCCTCGGGCAAAAAGTTGTGCGTGGAGATAGGTAAAGTTGCACTCCTCTAGACTCTTGCAGAGCAGACTGGCGTCGTTGGTGAATTTGACGCCGTGGTTTTGCAGCACGGTGCTGGCTCCGGAGACAGAGGTAGCGGCAAAGTTGCCGTGCTTGGCGACCTTGTAGCCTGCGCCTGCGACGACGAAGCATGTACAAGTGGAGATGTTAAATGTATTCTTGCCGTCGCCGCCTGTTCCTACGATGTCGAGCACCTTGTAGGGCGACAGGTCGACAGCCAGACCGGTCTCGAGCAGACCGTCACGAAATCCCAGCAGTTCGTCGGCCGTGATTCCCTCAATCTGTAGCGCTGTCAGTAGTGAGGCGATTTGTTCTGTAGGGTACTTCTCTTGAGTAATGCCGAGCATCAGTTGCTTGACTTCTTCTCGGCTGAGGCTTTGTCCGCCTGCGACGAGGCGCTTGAGAATTTCTTTCATATCTTGTTTGTATTTTTAATGATTTAGCCAGTTGTAGATAATGTCCTTGCCTTGCGGAGTCAGGACCGACTCGGGATGAAACTGGATGCCGCGCACATCGAGGTCTCGGTGACGCAGGCCCATGATTTGCCCCTCATCACTCAGGGCTGTGATCTCGAGCTCGGGAGGAAGACCCTGCGTGCCGACGACCCAGGAGTGGTAGCGTCCGGCTTGGATAGTGTCGGGCAAGCCTCTGAAGAGGTAGTCATCTCCCTGCAACCTGACAGGTGTCTGGACACCATGAAATACGGTCGAGAGGTTGACCAGTCGTGCGCCGTAGTACTCTCCGATAGCCTGGTGTCCGAGGCAGACGCCGAGGATCGGCTTGTGGCCGGCGTAAGCTCCGATGACTTGGAGCGTAAGTCCGGCCTCCTTGGGTATACCTGGACCCGGGGAGAGGATAAGCTTGTCGGCGCGCTCCAGGTAAGGGAGCTCAAACTTGTCATTGCGCAGCACCTCTACCTCAGCGCCAAGGCTCTTGACGAGGTGGGCGAGGTTGTAGGTGAAGGAGTCGTAATTGTCTATGATGATAATCTTCATGTCGCTATAGGTTGAGATGTTGACTAGATCTGTGTGCCGGCCTATATGCCTTGGTCGGCGAGCTGGATGGCCTTGCGCAGGGCACCGAGCTTGTGGTTGACTTCCTGCAGCTCGTACTCCTCGTTGCTCTTGGCGACGACACCGCTGCCTGCCTGCAGCCAGAGCTCTCCGTTGCGGCTGACGAAGCTGCGGATAATGATGGCCTGATTGAGTTGGCCGTCAAGTCCCATATAGCCTATGCAGCCTGCGTAGGCGCCACGGCTGTGAGGCTCGAGGCGCGAGATGATCTTCATCGCCTCGACTTTGGGCGCGCCCGAGAGTGTACCGGCGGGGAAGGTGTCGGCAAAGGTCTTGAAACCCTCGGCCTCAGGGTCCATCTCGCCGCTCACGCGACTGACCAAGTGGATCACATGGCTGTAGTATTGCATCTCTTTGTACCGTTCTACCTTGACGTCATGGCAGTTGCGGCTGAGATCGTTGCGGGCCAGGTCGACGAGCATGACGTGCTCTGCGTTTTCCTTGGGATCGTTGCGCAGGTAGAGGGCATTCTGATGGTCCTGCTCCTGGTCGCCGGTGCGTGGCACAGTGCCTGCGATGGGGTCTATGTAGGCTCGTCGGCCCTGGATGCGGCAGTGGGTCTCGGGCGAGCTGCCCAGAATGCGGAAGCCGCCGAAGTCGAAGTAGAAAAGGTAAGGCGACGGATTGATGCTGCGGAGTGCGCGGTAGAGGGTGAGGTCATCGCCCTCGTAGTGCTGGATGAAGCGCCGACTGGGTACGATCTGGAAGACATCACCCCGGAGGCAGTGCTTGATACATTCGCGTATGTTGGCCTTATGCTGCTCGTCGGTGAGCGTGCTGGTGCAAGGGCCGACGGCGTGGAAGGGGAAGGTAGGGCCGTTGGGGCTGTTGAGCAAGGTCTGGATGCGGTCCAGGCTGTCGGACTCGCCGTCTTGCAGGAGCTGGGCGATGTCCATGGTGTCTCCGAAGTGATTGAAGACGATAATATTCTGGTACAGGATGTAGAGAATGTCGGGAGCGTCGTTGCGCTCAGCGGTTTCCTCAGGCACAGGTATGTGCTCGAAATATTTGACTGCGTCAAAGGCGGTATAGCCGTAGAGCCCGCAGTATCCAGCATCGTCTCCTGTGATGTCATACTGGGAGAAGAAGTCCTTGAAGGCCTGCTCTACGGGGTACTGGTCGGTGATGTCGTGCTCTGTGGTCTGGCCGTCGGGATACTTCATGAGGACTTTGCCGTGATTGACAGCGATGCTGGCGAGAGGGTGAAAGCCTATGTAGGAATGCCCATTGGCCTCGCTCTGGTAGTCGCTGCTCTCCATCAGAAAACTCTGGGTATAGAGATCGCGGACTTTCATGTAGGCGTTGACGGGAGTGTATCTGTCGGCGAGGATGGTGCGCTTGGTGACGTGGATGTGGTACATGGTAAATAGAATATGACGGTTGTGATGGACAGGTCAGAACTCGTTGACGTGTTTGAGGTAAGTGGTCATGTCTTTGTCGCCGCGTCCGCTGACGGTAAGCACGACGATGTCGTCAGGTTGGAACTTCATCTTGGGCAGGGCGGCGAGGATGTGGGCCGACTCCAGCGCGGGGATGATTCCCTCGAGACGGGTCATCTCGTAGGCGGCGCGCAGGGCCTCATCGTCGTTGATGGAGAATACCTCGGCGCGGTGGGTCTTGGCGAGATTGCAATGAGCGGGTCCCACGCCCGGATAGTCGAGTCCCGCGGAGATAGAGTAGGGCTCCAGGATCTGACCATCTTTATTCTGCAGGACCAGGATGCGGCTACCGTGTAGTATGCCGACGCTGCCGCTATGGATGGTGGCCGCTGTCTGCGGTGTTTCGTAGCCCATACCTCCGGCTTCGGCGAGCACGAGGTGGGTGCGCATCTCGTCGAGGTAGTGATAAAAGGTGCCTATGGCGTTGCTTCCTCCGCCCACGCAGGCCATCAGATAGTCCGGATAGTCACGCCCGACCTTCTCCTTGAGCTGCCACTTGATCTCCTCGCTGATGACGCTCTGCATGCGAGCCACCAAGTCAGGATAAGGGTGAGGTCCTACAGCTGATCCCATCACATAAAAAGTGTCTGCGGGGTGACAGCACCAGTCGCGGATGGCTTCGTTGACAGCGTCCTTGAGCGTCATGTTGCCGCTGCTTACGGGGTAGACCTCAGCTCCCAGCATCTTCATGCGCTCCACATTGGGCTGTTGGCGCGCGATATCGGTCTTGCCCATGTACACGCGGCAGGGCATGTCGAGCAGGGCGCATGCTGTAGCGGTGGCAACGCCGTGCTGTCCGGCACCGGTCTCAGCGATGATACGCGTCTTGCCCATGCGGCGGGCGAGGAGCGCTTGTCCGAGCGCGTTGTTGATCTTGTGTGCGCCCGTGTGGTTGAGGTCTTCACGCTTGAGCAGGATATGGGCGCCGTACTTCTCTCCCAGCCGCTTGGCCTCGTAGAGGGGTGACGGACGGCCCACGTAGTCACGCAGCAGACTGCGATACTCTGCCTGGAAGTCGGGACTCTCGATGATACCGACATAGGCTTTGCGCAACTCCTGCGTGCACTTGTAGAGCACCTCCGGCACGTAGGCGCCGCCAAACTCTCCGTAATAACCGTCTTGGTCAATGTTGTAACTTCTCATATTGGATGTAGTCTTATGTGATCTTGTACTTGTGAGTAAAAAAAAAGGCCTGCCGAAATTGAGTTCGGCAGGTCCCTATATTTCTGTGGCTTGTATCAGCTAGAATTTCCGGCATACGACAAGCGAACTCAAAATGTCTGATTTCGAGTTACGCCACCACCAAAAGTTAGCTGTACGTTGTATCATGATTATCTGATTTTGCTGCAAAATTACACTTTTCTTCAGTTGCTTCCAAGCATTATGTCAACTTTTTTGCGGATTTAGTGTAAAAATATTGTTTTTCAGGATGCTTGGCGTGTGACTTTGGAGGGGCTTTCAGGGGAATGAGTGGGCCTAAGCCGCTATTTGCGGACAATGGCCTGCATCCTGAGTGTGTCGTGCGGCGGCCTTGGTCAGGTGATGAGGCGCTTACGGTTTGCGGGCTGCCCAGGTGACTTCATCGGCTGTGCCATCGGGAGCGATGACGCGGAAGGTGCTTCGCTTGCCTTGGAGCTTGACGGGGCCAAAGGTCCAGATGATACCCGTCGGGTCGGCGCAACTGTCGAGCCGGGTGAGGGGACGTCCATCTTGTGTGAGGCTGAGGGAGGGCGCATTGCTGTATACCTTGATGTAGAAGGGCTTGTCGGCATCGCGGTAGCGGAGACGGCGGCTAGTGATATGGACGGTAGTCTCGTCATGGTTCCACCACGACTTGTACAGGTAGAACACGTCCTTCTTGGTCTGCCGGTCGCGTGTGACCAGACCCTTGTCGTTGATATATTTGCGGGCTTCGTTTTCGACGAAGTGGTGTCCATCGTCGGTGTCGATGTAGCCCTCGGTGCGGTTGGCCACGGGGAAGTCAAAGAGAATCCAGAGCGTGGTGAAGTTGAGCCAGGGCATCTGCTGTATCTGCCTGACATGGCTCTCATGGATTAAGTTGCCATACTCCTCGTAGTGGCATTTGTCGTCACGGTTGCGGAGCACGGAGATTGTGGTGTCAGTGGTGTGGCAGTAGGGGTTGATGCCGGCGCCGTACTCTGCGACATTGGTGATGCCCATGCGGGAATGGATATCGGTGAGGTCGCGGGTAAACTGGTCAAAGTCGCCGACATGAGTGTACCAGCCGTTGTAGCGGTTCTCAGAGTAGTAATCTGCCTTGAGGTAGGCGTAGTCTGTGTGCCTGAAGCGGCTACAGTCGGTGAAGCCGACGAGGCGCCACGGATCGAGCGACTTGGCCAGGTCGTAGAGGCGGCCGGTCTCGCGCACGACGCGCTTGGTGTCGAGCTTACCTTGCAGCTCGGCTGTGTTGCCCCAGCTGTCCAGTTCGTTCCACATGCCCCAGAAGATGATGGAGGGGTGGTTGTACTGGTTGCAGATCATCTCCTCCATCTGCTGGCGGATGATGTCGAAGTAGCGGTCTGTGGCATTGGCGCCGCAGACATTGACCCAGGGAATCTCTGTCTGGACGATGAGCCCCAGCGAGTCGCAGAGGCGCAGTTCATAGTCGCGGTGGGGATAGTGGGCGAGGCGCAGCATATTGCACCCGAGCTCCTTGATGATGGCGTAGTCGCGGTTGATGTCAGCCGAGGTGACGGCCGAGGCGCGCTGGTGCATATCCTGATGTTCGGCGACGCCGCGCAGGGGGTAGGGGTGGCCGTTGAGTAGAAATCCCTTGGAGTAGGTGAGCTGATAGTAGCGCAGACCAGTCCTGGTCCGTGCCTGGTCGAACGGGCGTCCTTGGGAGTCGGTCAGCGTGAGGTCTACATTATATAAATAAGGGTCGCGCGTGCCCTGCCAGAGATGGGGACGGGCGATAGAGAAGGCCGTCCTGTAGTCGATACTGCCGTCGCGCTCGAGGCTGACCGGCTCCTCGTGGCTGTAGACGGGCTGGCCCTTGGCATCGGTCATGACAACACGGAGCGTGGCCTGTACGGCGTGGCCCGCGGCATTGACTACGCGTGTCTCAACCCTGATCTGGGCGCTGCTGTCGCTGACAAAGGGCGTCGAGACATGGAGGCGGTACATGCCATAAGCCTCGGGCGAGAAATAGACGGGGGCCATGCGCAGGAGGTGTACGGGATTGTGGAGCCCATTGTTCTTGTTGAAATCAGAGGATACGGGGATGAGGTCCGGATCCTCGTGATTGTCGGTGGTGATGGCAATCTCATTGGTCCCGCTAGCCACCAGGCCGTGCAGTGGTACGACAAAGGGGGTGTAGCCTCCCATATGGTGGGTTGCCAGACGCCCGTTGATATAGACCGAAGCCTGTTGTGCTGCGCCCTCCATCAGGAGGTAGATCGGGCGGGTGGTATCTGCTGGGGTGAGGACAACGTGACGACGGTAGTAGGCCTTGCCACGGTAGTAGTGGGGGGAGTGTCCGTCAATAGCGTTGCAGGAGTGGGGCACCTTGACGCCTTGCCACGAGGCGCTGTCAAGGCTGAAGTCCCACTCGGTCAGGAGCTGGGACAGCGTGGCCGGCACTGAAGCTGACGATAGGGGCTTCGAAGCAGACGCAATGCGTTCCGGCGCTCCTTGGGCAGTGCCCGACAAGCACAGCATACTGCTCAGCAGGAGTACATGGAGAGAGAGGGGATACATAGGATATGAAGGTGTTGTGACGGTATGGGAGACAAGACTGCTTACCAGTACTTGACGGCGTCCTTCTTGTAGTTGAGCTGGTAGATATAGCCGTTGTGGGTCTGAATGACAATCTTGTTGTTGCGTATGGAGATGTCCTCCAACTCACCGCTTAGGATGCCTGAAAAATTCTTTTGGGACACCATCGTCCTATTCTTGAGATCCCAAATCCAGATGACGCTCGGATCATCATCAGTGCCGTATCCTGTAGGCAGAAACATCATGTCGTCGTAGACGCATCCGCCTTGTATGACGCCCACGGCGCCTTGAGAATAAGTGTCTTCCCAAAGGTAATTCTCCAGGGCGTCCTCCTTGCCGAGATAGACGGTGTCTGCGCCGGCCTTGCTTACCGCGGGGATATTAAACTTGACGACGTAGTGCTTGTTGCCCGTCTTCTTGTTGCCGACAGTATTTCCCCAGAGATAGAGATAGTTGTTTTGTCGGTCGATCATCCACTGGCCTGAGCCTTGCCAGTCCTTGTAGATGATGGTCTGGACGAGAGTCGAAGTTGAGTTGTCGGGGTTTATGCGCTCCACAAAGCAATAGTTGCTGTACCCCTTTTCGTCGCGGTTCCAACTGGTGCGCGAGATGTAGACGAGGGGAAGCTTGTCGCCGTCAGCGTAAAACTGATTGGAGAAACTGGCCAGGTTGGCGTGATTGATAGGGTCGTATGAACCGAGATGGAAGTCGTTGGTCAGAGCGGTCAAGGTCTTACCGTCAAATGAGTAGACCTGACATATACCTTCTGCCTTGAGACTTACGAGGTAGTTGCCGTAAGTGTCCATGCCCTGGGTGCCGGTGTGGCTGAGTTTCCACGACTTGTGTCTGAAATCAACACTGGCCGAGTCGGGCAGAGCATCCGACGTGAGAACGAGGTCCTGGGCTGCCTGCGCGTGCAGAACGGTCATGGCAGTGATGAGGGTGAAGATAAATGTAAGATGACGGGCTGTCTTGTGCATAGTAAAAATGTTGTGTAGAGTTTAATAGACTTGGTCGGCCGATGCGGAGGTGATGCCGTGGGGCGTAGTCGCGGGGTCGAACGACCAAACTGTTGCAAAGGTAGCCAATCGGAGGCATCCAAGCAATTAAAATCGCGATTTTGTCGCTTTTGCTTGCCCTTGAGTCTTCACTTAGTCGCCCTGTGGCATCTTGTGAGACGGTGAGAAAGTAGTGAGGATAGATTTTTTCGCCGTCTGCCGAATGCCAACATGCTGCTCTGCCTCTGCTTTTATGGTCGGCCGACGTTTAGGCATCCGTGGCAGACGCACTCTGATCGGCCCCTCCGCTAGTGTGGGCAAAAGGGCGCACTGATGGATCTCCGCAGTTGCTTCTTCCCTTACCGGAGGCCTTCGCGCGAGCACTCGGCACGCAGCTATAGCCAGCTCGTCTTATCAAGGGTTTGCGAGAATGGGTAAAAACTTTTTTTATATTAAAAATGCGAGACGCTATTCCTGACTGAGGCTTGAGCGCAAAAATGAAAAAATGGCCCCAAGAGCCTTTGTAACTTATTGAAAGCCAACGAATTGTAGACAAGATTTGGCACTTTTGTAACTAGCTGGCTATCAGGTGATAACAACTCGCCTTCCTGTTTAAACTAAGTCCGACCTAGTTTAAACTACATCCGACCTTGTAGCGCTTACAAGGCAACTTGTCATCACTATATCGGCACCTTTTTAGCCGCTATCTCGAATTTATTATATAAAAAACGAATGGCTATCTAAAAAAAACGCCGGACCGGAGGTTTGACTTTGGGTGTCTCCGGTGCAGGAGGCCGCGCTAGGATGAAGCCTCCCTTGCACAGGAAATTTACAAAGGATGCTGCAGAGGATATCGCACGACGGCAGAGGGCGGGGCGGCACGGCAATCGTGTGACCCCAAGGTGGAGGTATCCCTAGAGCGCGATAGGGAGGCCTTCCTTCCCGCAGTATTGTTTGTCGGCCGGGGGGGGTGAGGCGGGATCTTCTAATGCAGGGATGGTCGCTTCCCGCGCCCCTCTATGAGGCGTTGCCAATGGAGCTTCTTGCCTCCTCCCGAGGGCTAGCCAGTAGCTCCCGTTCTGTCGAGTTCCTACTAGCTCTGTCTCAGAATGCGGAGGCCGCGTGTGTCGGGCCTTGCAGATATAAAAAAGAGGTCTGACCCGGCGGGATGGGGTCAGACCTCTGTAGGATAAGGAGGTATATCTAAAAAGGCCGCATCGGGTGAACGATGAAAACTCCTAGTAACAGGATTTGAGTTGCCCCCGCTTTCTGTAATCTGCCCCGGAGGGCAGCGCGCCATACGGCGGAGAACTTTGCTCGGTTTTCTGAAAGAAATTGATGAGTATCCCAGTCAAACCGATGCGGACCTTATCTTTCTGCGGCAAATATACTAACAAGTTTTATCCCTTCCAAGTTTTTACGTATTAAATTGGGAAAAATATTTGCTGCGTATGGCTTGGTGCCTTCAGCAGACGCTTGTTTTGACTGATGTGGGTGGCATCCTGCGGCTCTCGGAAGCCCTGTCAGAGAGAAAAAACGGCCTGTTCGCACCCCTGGATTATCTATGGGCTCAACAGAAAGGTTTACTGCTAAAAAAGGCGCTTTTGCTGTGCAGAAGGGGGAGGCTTGTCAGCGAAACAGTTGGGTTCGTCGCGCGGATAGAACGGCTTTCAAGCAAAAAAACAAGGCGAGCGAACATGAAAGCCCGGTTCGCAATGTGAAATGTAAAAGCTTGATTGATAAATAGCAGTGCTTGCTATGCAGACAGGTCGTGAGGTGCGACTATTTCCACTCGATATTGGAGCTGTAGCTGCTACGTTTCTCCCACTTGAGTAGGTCGGCGAGGGTAGACATATTGGCCCTGAAAGTGAAGTTGAAGGAGGTGTACGGCTTCAGTACGATGGAGCAGGTCATGGAGAAGCAGTGAAGGTCGCGGGAAAGGGAGGCCGTGGTCATCGAGAGCTTATGGTAGTTGAAGTCGTAGCCGGAGTTGTAGTTGATATTCCAGCCTTGTGAGAGCCGGACGTAGCCATTGAAGTTGAGGGTCTGGGAAAATTTGTACGGGTAGCGCATCGTACGGGGGTTGATGCGGGCGGATGTGTTTTCCCTCATGGTTATGCCGTAGCTGAGGGTGAGTGACCAGGGCAGGGAGAACTTGAGGTAGCCGTCAGGTCCGACCTGTGACTGAGATTCGCCCCCCTCATCAGGTGCATTTCCGCCCTTGAGGTCGGGGTCTACGTTGGTGTCGCCCTCCTCGTTGGCTTCATCGGTATCGTTGTCAGTATTGGTATTTCCCTTGCCGGATGAAGAGTTGGTCCGCTTCTTTTTCTTAAACGTATTGTTGCTGATCGTGTACGACAGATTTTGCGACATACCCTGGAAGCGGCCGAAGCGTCCGTAGCTCCACTCCGTGCGGTCGCCCACGTAGACGTTTCCGTTTTTGTCAAACTGATAGGCGTATGTCGCAAAGACGGCTGCGAGGCTGAAGGTGTAGTTCTTGGTGAGCTTGAGGCGGAGTCGTGTGGACAGGTCGCTCCACGGGCGGGTGGCAGAGGCCATATTGTAGGAAATGGATCCGGAGAGTTCGTCGATGAGGCTGATTTTCTTTTCGCCGGTGGAGTCTTTGTCGCTCTTGACCTTCATCTCGAGGTTGTTGCTGACCGCCAGGCTGATGCTACCCGTCTTGCTGCGTCCGGGCACACTGAAGAGGGATCCCGCAAAGGGCGAGTAGGTGACGGTGGATACGTTGCCATGGGCATCGGTCTTGACGTAGCTGTCCCAATATCCGTATCTGCTTGCTCCGAAGTCGGGGGCGTAGCTGTAAGAGACAGAGGGCTTGAGCACATGACGCACGGCTATAATCTTGTCGCCGAAAAGAAATTTCCACGGCTTGTAGAATCCGTAAAGCGTCGTATTGGCCGAGACGGACATATTCCAGTTGTAGACGTTGTAAAATCCGTAGGTGGTGTCTCTGACTACGCTCTGCCGGTCGGTATCCCAGGACTGCATGACCTTGTTGGTGTACATGCGGTCGCGGAAGGTGAAGGAGGGCGTGACGGTCACGTACTTGAAGAGATTGAACGAGGCGCTGACGGGGATGGAGTGGGACATGCCGTTGCGCCAGTCCTTGATGAGATCGCTGTGCAGGAGCTTGCTCTCCTTGGTCGTGATGCTGTTGCTGAGCTGTCCTGTGTAGGTCATCGCAATCTTCTCATACCAGCGCTGCTTGCCGACCTGATGCTTGCGACGGAAGGGGTAGAAGCGCGAAACCGAGATGTTGAGCTCGGGCAGGGAGAGGGCGATGGTGCTGTCCGTCATATTCTGGCTCAAGTTGGTCGAGGCGGAGAGCGTCATGCCGAGGCTGGGGATCGTGCGGCTGTAACTGACGCTACTGGTTCTCGTAGCCTGCGTATAGGCTGTAGGGTTGTAGAGGCTGGCCAGGTTGCTCCGCTCAAAGCTCTGGGTGGCGAAGTTGACACTTGCCGATAGCTGGCTGAACATGGAGGCCTTGGGATCCTGGCGGTGCGTCCACTGGATCTTAAACGAGGTGGTCTTGCTATAGTCCGGCATGTTCTTTTCTCCCTCTATGGTGTTGAGGTAGTTGACATAGAATGAACCGGAGTATTTGTAGCGCTTCTTGTAGGTCGAGGAGGCATTGAGTCCCCACGAACCCTTGGTGTAGAGCTCGCCAAGCAGGGTGAGGTCTATGCGGTCATTGATGGCGAAGTAGTAGCCTCCGTCTCTGAGGTAAAATCCGCGCGACGTCTCGCTGCCGTAGCTGGGCACGATAAATCCGCTTGAGTACTTGCGGGTAAAGGGGAAGAAGCCGCCCGGTATGGCCAGGGGTAGGGGAACATCCTCTACGACCAAGTAGGCAGGGCCAAAGACGGCCTCCTTGCCAGGTCTGACTTTGGCGCGCGAAAGGGCGAGGTAGAAGTGCGGATGCTCCGCGTCGCAGGTCGTATACTTGGCGTGCTGGAGAAAGAGCGTGCCATCGTTGGCTCGCTTGGACGATTGGGAATTGAGAAATCCCTGTCCCTGCTCCGTAGACACGTTTTTGATAAATCCCTTCTTGGTCTTGAAGTTGTAGCTCATCTCCTCGCTCTCGTAGTTGTCGGAGTTTTGGGTATAGACGGGCTTGCCTATCAGTTCACCGGTCGAGTCTCGGTCGGCGTAAGCGTGGGCCAGTGTGCTGTCATTGTTCATGGAGATGCGCGCGGCGCTGAGGGTCATGTCCTGATACCTGACCTTGCTGTCACCGTAGAGGGTGGTGAGACGTGTATCCGCGATGTAGGTGGAGGAGTCATTGGCCTCGTAGGCCACAGGCTGGTCGAGGCCGTCCTTCTTGTGCGCCGAGTCGGCACGGGTCGAGTCGGTGGCGGTCGAGTCGAGGGCAAAGGTGATGTTGCGCCCCGTAGAGTCGGTCTGGAAGGCGATGGGGGTGCCGTTGCTCAGCGTGTCGTGGACTGCTGACGGCGTCTGCTCCTTGCCCTTCGTCTTGTGGTGGCGGGAGGCCTTGGCCGTGGTGTCACGGGGAGCCACCTGGCTCGTGCGCTCAGCCGACAAGGCAGGCACAGGCATCACCCGCATCAGTCCCAAGGCGAGGCAGGCGGTGGTGCAGAGCAGAAGTATGCAGAGTAAGAAGCTTCTCAAGACGGAGACAATGAGTCTAATTAGCTGCAAAATTAAGCAAATCTGTACTTCTAATCCCCTTCTATCGATTTAAAAAGGCATAAAGATGTCGAGATTGTCCTTTGGACGTCTCCCTTCCTCTCTCCCGCTATCGAGCAACGCACACTCTGTCAGCTGCGTATGGGAAACGGTTTGTCTGCCAAAGCTGCCGGCAAATTGTCGGATGGATACACGATAAATCCGGCAGCGGGCAGAGTGGCACGGCTGATGGGGTGTAGGCCTTAGAAGCCGGACTGTTATGACGGGAAGAATTGTTGGTAATAAGAAAAAACTTCTGAAACAATTATTTAACCGAAAAGGTGCTGCCAGTCAAGAAAGCGCTTGGCGCCCTCCTCTCCAAATTTCAGCAGGCTCTGATACGCTTGCTGGGGAGTGCGCACCCGGTCGGGATGAGACTTGGAGTAGAATTTGTCAGCCCAGCAGATGATCTTCTCTTCCAGCGTCTCCGGCAGATAGTCCTGCAGAGGCATGTCGAGCTGATGGGCGATGATGGTCTCGCGGGTCAGACCTGCCCCCGTATGACGCTCGCAGATACGCGCCAGAACGGGGAGCCCGAGCTCGCGGAGCAGTTGGCCGCCGAGGTAGCCGTGCATCAGGTAGGGCGCGTCGCCGTGGCAGTAGATGGAGGGCGCATGGCAGAGGTAGATGCCCACGTCGTGGAGCATGGCCCCGTCGGCCAATACCTGCAAGTCGGCACCCAGCTCGGGATGCTTGCGGGCGGCCTGCAGCGCACAGTCCATCACCTGGCGGCTATGCGTGAGCAGGAGCTGGCGGAGAGGCGGATTGTCGGAGTAGTATTGGTCAATGATCTGTATAGTTTGCATGGTGGTAAGTTTGAGGTCAGGGTTGCAGATAGCGGAGAGAGGTCTGCCCATTGCGGCGAATGAGGTAGATGCCGCGGTGCTGGGGCTTGGCGATGCGCCGTCCCTGCAAGTCGTAGATGGCATCGGGAGCTGTGTCGGTGAGAATGGAACGTATGGAGGTCGTGGTGGGTGTCTCAAACTGGACCGTCAGCGCTTGTTTCCACTGACACCGCACGACAAGCGTATAGCGTGTGCCCTCCTTGAGGTGGGCAAAGACGGTGCTGTCCTGCTGGTCCGACAATGGGGGGACATTAAGCAGGCCCCAGTGGCGCAGATCGCATTTGTCTGTATCAAAATCGCCTTCAAAGAGGCAGTAGGTGATGGACGTGCCGGCCCAATATTCGGCGGAGGGATTGGAGTATTTGAATACGAAGGCCGCCTCTGTGCTGCCGATGGTGCTGTCAGCGAGGCTGACGCTCACCGTAGGCAACTTGGTCTCCAGTACTTCGATAGTGTCGAGGTAGCAGTGGGCGCTGTCGTCGGTGCTCACCGAGAAGACACGCCGTCCAGCCTGCCTAAATCCGCAGAATGCCGTCAGCACTGTATCGGTAGCCGGTGGGATTACGCAGCCTGCGAGCGACACTTCGTCGGCCGTGGTGTAGATGGTGGTATCGGCTGGGTCGTAAGTCATCAGGAGGTAACTGGAGGTGAGCGTGTCGGTGCTGATATTGCTGACATGGAGGTGTGCGGCGACATAGCCGCTCAGGTCGGGTTGCCGGTCAAAGGTCACCGTGTCGACTCTCAGACGGTGTTGCGCGGGGAGCGTATCGGAGGTGGAGTAGTTGACGCTGTCGGGGCAGAGCAAGAGGGCCTCCTGATTGCAGTAGTGTCCCGTGATGATACCATAAGGTGTCGTGTCATTGACAGACTCAAAGGTATTGAGCACATTGAGGTCAAAGTATCCGTCGTAGTCGCCGCCATATCCCCACACGATGTGGTATAGCCCGTCGCTGTCGAGACCGTCGAGGAGGAAGGCGTGACCCTGGATAAAGGTCGTGTAGCCTGCAAAGAGCACAGGTCGCCCCGCGGCCAGTTCTCCTCGGAGGACGCGCTGCCAGTTGGCCTCGCTGAAGTCGGAGGAGTAGATATGACGCACGTAGGAGTAGCCAAAGGCTTCGTGCATGGGCTTCACCAGCGTCGCCAGACTGGCGCCGGAGGAGTACAGTCCCCAGTTCATATGGGCTGCCACGCCGCACCAGTAGCTCAGACGGGCGACCTCGTCAATCTGAGCTTGGGTGTAGTCACTGTCCGCATAGACATTGAGGATCTTGTCGTAGTCTATCGTGCTGCCGGCGGGCACCGTGTCGATGGTGTAGTGGCTGGTTGTCCAGCCTGGGAGGTTGGCTAGCAGAACACTTGGCCGGCGGTAGTAGGTCAGCACCTGCTCCAGCGAGGTGGCAACGCAGCCTACGACCGTGTGCTCGGTACTCTGGACACCGCTGTCGGAGATATAGTAGGGGCACATGCGGTTGAAGGGGGCTTCCTGTCTCCTAATAGTCTTGATAAATGGCGTGACGGGTGTCACGGCTGCGGTGGAGACACGCGTACTGGCCGTCTTGCCAGCGCTGAGGCGCAGTAGGTCGGTCAGGCCTGTGGGTAGCGCGGTGCCGGCGGCCGTGCCGTAGCCGAGGAGACGGGGACGTGACTCGCTGCCTCCCACGATAGCAAACTGGTGGTCGGACGTGGTGAAGAGATAGTCGCTGATGTCATCGGGCAGGGGCGCACGCTGCAACTGAGTGGGGCGGTACGACCTTGACAGTGCGCCGCACCGGCTGAGTTGGCTGGCGGCCAGCTGACGCGCTGTGGCCTCCGTGAGCGGCTGACTCAGCGCTGGAAGTGACAGCAGTAGACCGAGCAGGAGACCAAACAGATGACGGATGGACGGCATGAGAGGCGGACTGAATTATTTAGCGCAAAGGTAGTGATATTGTGCCGTATGACGGATCGCGGGACGCAAAAAAACGGATTTTTCTCGTATTTGCTTTTGACGATATTCCCTTGCCAGCAAAAAGCGAAGCACTTGATTACGGGAGCAGTTGCCCTCTTCCTCGCGCTATATCCGCACAAGCAGGAGGAGGAAGAGACAAATGGGGACAATCATGAGATGGGCTACAAACTATCTGCGGATAATGGATGATAGCTTAGTCTGGAAAAAAGAGAGCCGAGGCGGAAAGACCATCCCAAAAAGGAAGCCCCCGATAGGAAGTCGCTTAAACTTCTTATCGGGGGCGTCTATCCCTGCTCTCAGCACGATTCTCTCAAGAGAAGGTCGGGAAAAGAAGGCTGCTGCGCGGTCGCTGCGACACTACAAACTGTTGATCCACGTGGCGATGTCGCTTAGTACCTCGGGCGCAACGGTCTCTTCAATCTTGGAAGCCTCCATCGGATTGCCCGTGGCGCTGTGCTGGAAGAGATGGCTCAACCCTGGGTAAACCTTGATCTGAGTCTTCGGCTGCTTCTTC
This sequence comes from uncultured Prevotellaceae bacterium, assembly GCA_900316315.1. Classification (GTDB taxonomy): domain Bacteria; phylum Bacteroidota; class Bacteroidia; order Bacteroidales; family Bacteroidaceae; genus UBA6382. Next base: position 31,626 of record ONCK01000014.1, on the reverse strand, counting down.
AGACGAGCTTCAAGACTCGGATTGTTGATGCTCACCGGAACGTTGAGGTCCTTCTCTCCGCCCAAGGCCAGCACAGGACAGGTTGTGGCCTTGACAAACGGCGTGGCGTCCATCTCGAGAAAAGCCTTCATCCACGCTGACTTGTCGCCGGCGTTTAGATACTGCTTGGCCGAAGCGACGTCTTTTACGAGCATTCCGTTGTAGCCTTGGACGCGTGCCAGCGCGTTGAGTTGCGTCATGAGCATCGTGTCAATCCTGCAAGCTGGACCGGCGAGGCTTACGATAAAGTCAGTCTTGCCTTTGCTGCCAAGCATGTAGCCGATGAGGCCGCCCTCGCTGTGGCCGAGCAGTCCCACCTTGCCGAACTTCTTCAGCTGTCTCAGATAGGCGAGGCCGGCTTCGGCATCGGCGGCGAAGTCAGTGGTCAGGGCTGAGGCATAGTCGCCGGTTGACTGGGCCGTACCGCGGTCGTCGTAGCGCAAAGAGGCAATGCCGTGGCGCGCCAAGTAATCGGCAATCACGAGAAACGGCTTATGATGAAAAAGTTCCTCATCGCGGTTCTCCGGTCCGCTGCCTGTCACCATCAGCACCACGGGTACCTTGTTGCCGGCCTTGTAGTCGACGGGATAGGTCAGTGTGCCGGCCAGCGTAACGCCGGCTGCCTTGTTGGCAAACGTCACCTCCTCGGTCTGATAAGGGTAGGGCGCGGTCGGCTCCTGGGGGCGATTGTAAGTCACATCGCCTCTCGTAAGGTCTAGGGGCAGGCGAAAACCGCGCTGCACAAAGATGCCTTTGACCACATTGTCTTGTAGCTTGCCCTGATACGTGATGTCCAATGGCTCGAAGGCAACACTTATCGAGTCAGCGCTCAGATAATTGACATCCAGCGCCTGCTCGGGGGCTCCAAGTTCTGTGATGGTGGCGGTTACTTGCCGGCTGGCTTGATTGACCTTTGCCTGAATCGTCATCTTTTGGGCGCCGGCATCGAGCGTGCCCATCCATGAGCCATCGAGGCTTTGGGCCTGGCACGTCAGTCCTGCGGCTAGCATTACCCCTACGAAATACTTTTTCACCTTCTTTATTTTCTAGAATTAATAATTACCAGATGTGTGCGCGCTTGCTCTTGGGCACGAAGAGCTTGTCACCCTTCTTTACCTTGAAGGCTTCGTACCAGCCATCGATCATCGGAAGCGCTGCGTTGACGCGGGCGTAGTTGGGCGAGTGAACGTCAACTGTGAGCAAATACTTTACGTACTCGGGTGTGGAGTTGCCGGCCCAGATGCGGCCCCAAGAGAGGAAGAAACGCTGTTCGGGCGTGAAGCCATCCTTGACACCGAGCGTATGCTCCTTCATGGCGTTCTGCAAAGCGCGGAAAGCGATATTCAGGCCACCATTGTCGCCGATATTCTCGCCGAGAGTCTGTTTGCCGTTAACCTTTACGCCGGGCAGCACCTCAAACTGGGAGAAATAGTCGGCCAGCACCTTAGTGCGGGCTTCGAAGTTCTTTTTGTCTGCTTCCGTCCACCAGTTGCGTTCGTTGCCGGACTTATCAAATTGTGCGCCCTGGTCATCGAAGCCGTGGCTCATCTCATGTCCGATTACGGCGCCGATACCGCCGTAGTTGGCGGCATCGTCTGCGCTCATGTCAAAGAAGGGCGGCTGCAGAATGGCCGCGGGGAAACAAATCTCATTGGTCGTTGGGTTGTAGTAAGCGTTGATGGTCTGCGGCGTCATGCCCCACTCGCTTTTATCTACCTTCTTGTTGACATTACGGGAAATCTCATCGTCGGTCGCCCAACGGGAGATGCGCGCAAGGTTCTCGTAGAGCGACAGGCTATCGTTGACCTGCAGGCCCGTATAGTCCTTCCACTTGTCAGGATAACCGATTTTGATGATGAAGTTGGCCAACTTGTCCTTGGCTTGAGCCTTGGTAGCGGCGCTCATCCACGTGGCTTCGCTGATGCGCTCGCCGAGTGCGGTCTGCAGATTGTGGACGAGTTCCAACATACGCTTTTTGTTGGCCTCGGGGAAGTATTTCTCTACATAGAGCTTGCCGATGGCTTCGCCCAGTGTGCCGCTGACCAAGTTGACAGCGCGCTTCCAGCGGGGACGGTCTTGCTTGACGCCGGTCAGCACGCTCGAAAATTTGAAGGCTTCCTTGCGGAATGCGTCACTTAGTTGGCTCGAAGCACCCGAGATAACCTTGGCTTCAGCATAAGCCTTGAGGTCGTCGAGCGGCGTCTCGGCCAGTATCTTCTCTACCTCGTGGATAGGTTCGGGCTGGCCCACGTCTATATAGTCAAAGGCGGGGAATCCGCTTGCCAGGAACACGTTGCCCCAGTCGATACCCGGGAAGTCGTTGACGAGTTGGGCGTAGGGCATCTTATGGTAGTTGGCTGCTACGTCACGCAGCTTCACCTGGTCGTAGCTAGCCTTGGCAATGCGCGTCTCAATAGCAAGTACTGCCTGCATCTTCTTCTCAGCTGTAGCCTCGTCAGCGCCAGTCATTTGGAATAGATTCTTGATATAGGTCTTGTAGGCCTCAAGTACGCGCTTGTTTTGCGCATCGTCGGAGAGATAGTAGTCGCGCGTGCCGAGACCGAGGCCGCCCTGACCGATGCCCACGAGGTTCCAGTCGGCATTGCGCTGGTCGGCTCCTACGCCGATACCGAACATCATCGTCGACTCGCCGTTGTGGTCGAGCTGCGCGGTCACGAGCTGGTACTCACGGCGATTGCGGATGGCCTTAATCTTGTCGAGCGTCGGCTTGATGGGATCCCAGCCCTCACGGTTGAGACGGACGCTGTCCATCATGAGGTTGTAGAGTGACCCTATCTTTTGCTCCAGTGTGCCTTGCTTTTGTGGCTTAGAGGCATACTGGAGGATGATTTCCTGGATGCGTTTCTGATTTTGTTCGTAAAGGTCGGTGAACGCGCCGTTCTCTGTGTGCTCGGCATCAAGCGGGTGAGTCTTGAGCCAGCCGCCAGCGGCGTAGTGATAGAAGTCGTTGCCGGGCTTCACCGAAGTGTCGAGATTCTTCAAGTCAATGCCCGAGGAGAGATGGGACTGGGCCAAGGCTCCTGTAGCTACAAAGGCCAATCCCAACAATAAGCTTTTTTTTCTCATTTTATGTGATGATATAAATGGATAATCTGTATCTAAGACGCCTGCACGCAGCACAGTATTGTTTGGCAGGCACAGCCTTGTTCCCCCATTCGCGGCATTCATCCGGAGGTCCCGCGTGGTGCGGATGAGACGGCATAGGCTCATGGATGGGTTGCTTAGTGCAAAGATAGTGAGTTTGTTCCGGATGAGGGATTGCGGGATGCAAAAAACTTGTACTCCCCCTCACCGTAGACATCACAAGATGGCGCCTTCCGGAGCAGACTTTCCCGCGCATAAAGTGCGATCGGCTGACGATAAGAAGAAAAATAGAATGTAAAAAAGGCGGCTCGCCAGTCATGAAATTGAATATTTGTTGTACCTTTGTCAAACTAAGCAGACTGTACGTTCCGACGCGAGAGCACGGCGATGGGACACAGTATGTTAAGAGCGAGTAAAACATGCTTTTTCCACAGCTATGCGTAAATCAATATTCCCTCTGTTTCTGTCTGCCCTTCTGACTGTGACCGGCGGCAGCGTTGCGGCTCAAGACTTCAGTTCGACGGAGAGCTACGTCATGATGAGTGCTTTTAAGTCATTCACCAATATTTGTCTCCAGGACAACCGCAGCAGCGTCTTGTCCTCGGGCTTCACGCTATCATATGCCGACTACGACAGCACCGTCTCGGCCCAGCGCTGGCGCCTCTTGCCCGCGAGCGATGCAAGCGACTCCACGCTCTATTATATCCAGAACCAGAAGACGCACTACTACGTCAGCGGTGCCTTTGAGGCAAAGGGCAACTACTATACTCCCCTGCGTGTACTCTCCCGCAGCGCGTCCAAACCCTGGAACATCACCCGCCAGAGCAACGGCTACTACCTCATCAGCGCGGTGGATGCTTATGGAGTGCGCTATTACCTCCATGCAACGGATACGACGGCTATCTCGCTGCCCAACTTCCGTTCGGAAAAACTCGAAATGCGCAAGACGCGCTTCACATGGGATATACAGAACTACGCTGTTCTCAATGGCGTCAAGGAGGTCAAGCCTACTGACAACGGGATGGGTGTCAGTGTGATCGGCGGAAGTATCTCGGTATACGGCACGCGCGATTACCATGTCTACACACTGGACGGACGTGAGCTCTCCCCCTCGGCGACGCTCCGGCGCGGCATCTATCTCGTATGCCTGCCGAGACGCACGCTCAAGGTCAGTGTGAGATAGTCCGGTCACGGTTGCCCGCTTGCCGGTATCCTAGTTATCAATAATCCTTCCCACTATGAGACGTGCCAAAGTCCTGTCTGTCATATTCATTCCCGCTATGAAACGTGTCAAAATCCTATCTGTCATATTCGTCTTCCTGTTGGCCGCTACCTCTCTGCCGGCCCAGGTCGTCACGGTCGCAGCCAGCAGCAACGATACCTATACCAATCCGGTCATCCCCAGTGACAATGCCGACCCGAGCTATATCCGTGGCGACGACGGCTACCTCTATCTCTGTGCAACCGGCGAGCGCATGTGGCGTAGTAGCAATATGATCAGCTGGAGTCAGATAGGCACGGCATTTGGCGCCGGCCAGCATCCGGAGTATAAGGGCCCCAACTATTTCTGGGCTCCTTCGCTCAACAAGATCGGCGACCGCTATGTCATGTACTTTGCTGTCGGCAAGATGGGAGGCACGGGAGATGACTTCTACATCGGAGTCGCCACCTCCGACACGCCGGGCGGCCCTTATGCAATCTATGACAATCCGGCTACGCCCGAGGATGAGCGGGGTGTACTCTTCCTCAGTTCGACAATAGGCGTCGCCCAGAGCATCGACCCTTGCTATATCGAGGCCGACGGGCACAAGTACCTCTTCTGGGGAAGCTATCACGAAATAGACGCCATCGAGCTAGACAGCACAGGACTTGCTGTCAAACCGGGCGCACAGAAGGTTAAAGTTGGCGGGTCGGCTTATGAGGGTACTTATATCATGAAGCATGGCGATTACTACTACTTTTTCGGCTCCAATGGCACTTGCTGCAATGGTGCGGAGAGTACCTATAAGGTCGTCTACGGTCGCTCAAAAAATGTGCTTGGTCCCTATGTCAACAAGGCGGGCGGCCGATTGCTCGACAACCAGTTTGACATCCTCATACAGGGTAATGACAAGTGGGCCGGTACGGGCCACAACGCAGAGATTACGGAGGACGCCGATGGAGAATGGTGGATCATGTATCACGCCTACAGTAAGACAAACCCCAGCCTCGGACGTTTGGTGCTCCTGGACCGTGTGCAGTGGATCGACGGCTGGCCCTATGTGGAGGGCGGCACACCTAGTGAGCGCAGCAAGCGTCCGGCTATCAGATAGCTCTGCTTCTTGAGAAAAAATGATCAATTATATACATATTATTTTATGACAGCCAAAATATTTCAGTTGACCCGCCAGTCAGTCTTAAGCGTCCTGCTGATGGTAGCCGGGCTGGCTTCTGTGTCCCAGACCCGTGCTCAGGTGGCGACAGCCGTACCCGACAAGAGCGACACTTACGCCAATCCTATCATCAATCAGGATGCGCCCGATCCTAGCGTGATGAAGGCTGACGACGGCTTCTTCTATCTCTACAGTACAGGCAACAAGATCTTCCGCAGTTCCAACCTCGTCGACTGGAGCTACGTAGGTTCTGTCTTTGACGACCTGCATAAGCCCACCTTTGTCCCGGGCGTGACCCGCATCTGGGCACCTGATATCAACAAGATTGGAGACCAGTATGTCCTCTACTTCGCCCTGTCCAAGTGGGGAGGTATCGACAGTTGCGGCGTCGGCGTGGCCACATCAGCAAGTCCGACCGGGCCTTTCATGCCCGTCAACGGGACGGGCAAACTCCTCGTCAGCCACGAGATAGGCGTGCGCAACAGCATTGACCCCTTCTATATCGAGGACGCAGGTCATAAGTACTGCGTATGGGGAAGCTTCTACGGCATCTATATCATCGAGCTGAGCGACGACGGTCTGAGTATCAAGTCAGGCGCCCAGAAGCAGCAGTTAGTAGGCACGGCCTACGAGGGATCTTATATCTACAAGCGCGGCAATTATTACTACTTCTTTGGCTCCACGGGCACTTGCTGCGAGGGGGCCAACAGTACCTATCGTGTCGTCTACGGACGCTCGACTTCGCTCTTCGGACCCTATGTCAACAAGCGCGGCGGCCTGCTGATGAATAATCAGTACGAGACATTGGTACAAGGCAATAGTGCTTGGGCGGGTACGGGCCACAATGCCGAGTTGATCGAGGATGCCAACGGCGCCACGTGGCTTCCTTACCACGCCTACAGCAAGACAAGTCCAAGCGTCGGGCGTATGGTGCTACTCGACCTCGTGCAGTGGACGGCAGACGGCTGGCCCTACATCGAGGGCGGCGCGCCAAGCAGACTATCCAAGAAGCCCAAATTCTGATTGGCTGTTTCATTCGGCGTCTCTGCCTGCCTTTCGATTTGAGTTTCCAGTGTCTTCTTGCGATAACAAATGCTATGGTATCCGCGGGGAAGATAGTCGGTCGGGGATGCCATCCGTTTGGTGTGATACGGCTGAGGAACACTCCGATTCGGTAAGACGCCGGTGACAAACAGATCTCTGGTGATGGAGGAGGGAAGACTGCACGCAGAATATCTGACACTCCCAAGGCCATACCGGAGCTTGTTAAACTCATATCGGACCTTGTCTAAACAACATCAGACCTTGCCGAAACAACATCGGACCTTGTCTAAACAACATCAGACCTAGTCTTCACTACATCCGACCTAGTTTAAACAAGGTCAGACCTTGTATCGTATACATTGTGAGTTATCCCAAGAGCGTGGGGACAGGCGGTGAGACAGTGTTTCAGGCGATGCGCTCTATCAGGGCTACGGCATAGGCAGAGATGCCCTCGCGGCGCCCGGTGAAGCCCAGGCGCTCGGTGGTCGTAGCCTTGATGGACACGTCGGCAGGTGTTACGCCGAGCAGGGGAGCCAGCGTAGCGCGCATGGCCTCCACATGGGGATTGAGCTTGGGTGCTTCGGCACAGACGGTAGCATCGATGTTGCCTACGGCATATCCGGCTTGGCGGATGAGCTTGACGGTCTCGGAGAGCAGTCGCTTGCTGTCAATGCCCTTATACTGAGGGTCGCTGTCGGGAAAATGGTAGCCGATATCGCGCAGGTTGGCGGCACCGAGCAGGGCGTCGCAGATAGCATGTATGAGTACGTCGGCATCACTGTGGCCCAGCAGTCCGACGGGGCTGGGGATGAGGATGCCGCCGAGCCAGAGCTGGCGGCCTTCTACGAGACGGTGGACGTCGTAGCCTAAGCCTACACGGATATTCATGGGATAAGGGAATGGGGATTAGCGGCCGCGGGTGAAGAGATCCTTGATGCCGTCAAAGTCGAAGCCGAGCGAGACGCGCAGGGTCTGGTCCAGAGGGTTGGAGGCAGCGGTGGAGATGCAGTAGGCAGCATCCAGGGAGAAGACATTCATCCTGAAGCCTGCGCCCACGGTGAAGTATTTGCGGTTACCCTTATTCTCGCTCTCGTGGTGGTAGCCTGCGCGGATCATAAACTTGTCATTGTAGGTGTACTCCGCGCCTACGCTCCACTGGATCTCCTGCAGCTCTTCGCTGAAGCCGTTGGGGGCGTCGCTGAAGCTCTTGAAGATACCCTTGATGGGAGAGATATTGTAGAAGTGTTCCTCGCGGTAAGTCTGATATTCGGCCGTATGGTCCTGCCCGTCCTGAGTGTCGTAGCCCAGCGCCTTGGCGCACTGCTCATCAGTGGGATAAGTAGGCACGAGAAGCTTGTTGGCTTCGAGGGCAAAGGAGATACGGTTGTACTCGTCGATAGGAACCATGAAGTTGGTGCCGAGTCGTAGCGTCGTGGGGATGAAGTAGGAGTAGTCGTCGCCGTAGTTGATCTTGCTACCCAGGTTGTAGATGCCACCGCCTATGGCGAGCTGGCACTCACGATTGCCCACGTTGAGATAAGTATTGAAGTAGCCGGAGAGATCTACGGCAAAGGCAGATCCGGGCTCCGAGCCGTCCTCGTAGTGTCCCGACAAGTCGGAGTAGATGTAGCGGAAGGTGACAGCTGCAGCAAACTTGTCGCTAAGCATACGGGAATAAGCGGCATCTATGGCAAACTCATAGGGCTTGAAGGTCATTGAGGGAGCTTCGCTGGAGGTAGATGTTGAGTAGTAGCTGACCTCGCCGAGGGAGAAGTAGCGCAGCGAGGCACTCACGGCCTGGAGGTCTCCGAGTCGCATGTAGCCTGCGAGGTAGGCCAAGTCGATGTCGTTGGTCAGTTGGCGGAGCCATGGCGTGTAGTCGAGGGAGGCACCGGCCTTGCTGATGCAAAAAGGGTACTTGGCGGCGTTCCAGGCCTGCGAAGCGGCGTCGGGTTCGGTGGCGGCGCCGATGTCACCCATACCGGCGGCATGGGCATCAGGCGCTATCAACTGAGAGGCGACGGCGGTCTGGACGGGATTAAACTTGCTCTTGATGTCTTCGGCCCAGGCGGAGAGGGTGACAAGCAGCAGGGCTGAGACAAGGATTATCTTCTTCATCTGGTATGTTGCGATTGGGAAATGGCAGGAGCCAATAGGTCTGCTCTATTTTATTATACAACCGATTTATTGCTGATTTATTGTCTGTGGATGACTAATTTCTCTGTTTTTGTACTTTGTTTACTGTCGGCTGTGGAGATGCGCACCCTGTACAGGTAGAGGCCGTCGGGTAGGGCGATGCCGCCGTCGGTAGACAGATTCCACGGGATGGTATAGATGCCGTTGGAGGAGCTGCTTTCGCTATGGTGCCACCAGCGGCGGCCGAAGCAGTCGTAGACATCGATGGTAAAGTTTGTCTCCGTGAGCGGACGGTCATAGCTGATGATAAATGTCGTAGAGGTCGAGGCGGGATTTTGGCTGAGGTAAGCGCGCAGAATCGAGGGCTTAAGGTCTTGCTTGACGACAAAGTCGAGTCTGCGTGAGGACGAATTGTTCTTCATGTCCCATGCGCGGAAATACAAGCTGTGCCGACCCTCTGACAAGGAGGGTATCTGGAAGGCGACGGTGCCGTTGGTGTAGCTGCCGAAGTCATTGGCGTAGTAGTCGTTGAGGACATAGCTGGTCGATTCGTCGCCGTCAATGATGAGCTCGATATCATGACCGACACCGTTGCCTGTGGCATTGATGCCGTCGGAGTCAGAGAGGTTGGCGAAGAAGTAAGGCGTGCTGTTGACGGTACCTCCGTCCTGGAAATCGGGGTTGTTGAGATAGAGATAGATGCTGGGACCGAGGCTGTCGGCGGTAGCGTCGGGCGCCGTGCCGCCTACGGTGAAGGAGTACGTGTTGCCGTTGGCCGTGATCGTCTTTTGGGCGTTGACAGCGTAGAGGTTGAGGCGTCCATTAAGGCCTGTGTACTTGATGTCAAGGGGCACGGGTATCTGAGCCCGGTACCTGCCGGCCCTTACGGAGTCACTGCCGGAGTAGAGTGTCTTGGTGTATTCGGCGTAGACGAAGGGGTCGTCGGCTGAGCCGTCATTGTTGCGGCACGTGATGGTGTCCTGGCTGTCGTAGAGCGTGAGTGATATGGTGCCGGAGAAGTCTGGCAGCGCTGTGCCCTGAGCATCCTCGATATGGCCCGAGACAGTAGCTACGCTGCCCGCCTTGAGCTGGGGCACAGAGTCCGCGCTGAGGCTCTTGCTATTGATGCTGTCGACTACGACCCGGTAGGTGGGACGCCACAGGGTGAGGGCGGGGTCACCTATGAGCGCATATTTCACTTTGTTGTAGCTATAGTCCTTTTGCGTGCCAAATGCCGTGTTGCTTACCAGGTTGACCTTGGTCATCATTGCGGCGTCGCCGAGTGTGTAGCGGCGTCCCGAGTCGTCCTGGCCCAGTACGTAGTACATGAAGTAGCGGTTGAGCATACTGTTGTAGTTGGAGTAGACGGCGCGGGCAGCGCTGTAGAAGGCGATGGCGGCTCCTTTGGGATTGAGCAGGGCGCTTTCGCCGATGGTCTCTTCGAGCATGTCGTAAGGCGTGATCTCGCATGAGGCCACGACCCACAGGGGGACGCGGGCGGAGGAGAAGGCCTCAAAGTCGGCCAGCTCGAGTACGCGCTCGTGGGATACTTGGGTGGGGTTGCCATGGCCGGAGTAGTTGACGATGAGCGCGCCCTTGTTCATAGCGTTTTTGATATCGGCGGCAGCCTCCGGGTAAGTCTGGCCTGTAGCTGTGCTGACGCGCGGGTAGGCATCCCAGTAGATGCGCTTGACATGCATCTCAGGATAGCGCTGCTCAAGCATTGTGGCCGATTCATCCTCATCGTTCATGTGCTCGTTGGCATCACCGTCGTCGGCGAGCATATAGATATCATTTTGCCAGGCGCCTGCAGCCGTGTTGTCGGCGTAAGCGATGATCTTGTCGACGATGATTTTGGCCTCGTCGGCGGTCGTCACGGGCAGTCTGCCGATGCCGAGATCGATGGACTCGCGCAGGATATTGCTTCCCTCGCCGTCATCGAGCAGACCAAAGTAGTCGTCGGTCACGTAGCTATCCACCTCGTTGAGCGAGGCGGCTGACTCGTAGCAGAGCAGGTAGTCGGCGGGATCAAGTCCCGATGTCTCGGAGGTAATCATGCGGTTGTCCCATACACAAGCGCCCATGAGCAGCAGGTATCGGGGCATGTCGGAGGCCGTCGCCGCCCGGTCGTAGAGCATCTTGAGGTAGCGGCGGTAGGCTCCCGCGTCGGGGGTACCCGATGAGAACTCATTGTATATATAGTCTGCGCTGACTACCCTCACGCGCAGTCCGTCATGCTCTTTGTGGTAGTTTGCGAGCCGCTGGGCCTGAGCTTCCAGTTTGCCGCTCTCGGGGATGATGATGACCATGTCGGCGGCTGAGTCGGCGTGGAGGTCTTGATTGTAGATTTCGCCGACAATCTGCGGCGTGGAGTAGTTGGCTGCGACGTTGACCGCGACGTAGCGCTGGCTGGGGTCCGCCAAGGCAAATTGCAGACGGCTTCCGCTTAGGGTCGTGGGGATGCGCTGCATGGGGTGTCCCGGAGTGCCGATGCGCCATATCTGGGTATTGCTGCTGGATCCTGTCATCTGGCAGAGAGAAGCGCTTGTGGAGTAGTGGCTGAAGGGCATCACATTGCCTGTCATCGCCATCTCCCGCATGTAGAGTATTTCCAGATTGTCGAGGCGGGCGTCGTGTCCGCTCGTGGACTGCACGGTGAGCGTATTGCTAGGTTGCAGACCGGTCACGGTGTAGCGTCGTGTTGCTGCTATCGCGTGGTCGTATTCGCCCGAGGCCCTTAGATTGAAGGACCCCAGCTCTTTGCCGTTGAGGCTCAGAGAAGCACGTGTGACGGATGAGGAGAAGGCGGTAAAATTGATGCTCACGCGACAGCTGCTCGAGTTGTCGCAGCCTGGAGTGGCCATCGTGTAGTTGCGTGTGGCGCCCGACTCACCGTAGTTGTAGTTCTCGTAGAGATTGCGTCCGCTCGTGTACCAGCTATACTCGTCATTGTCGATCACTACATGCTCTGGAAAAGAGGTCAGCGTGTCGAGTGGCGTGACAGCGGAGGAGTCTGTCTCCATCGTCATCGCGCTGTCGCCCTGCGTGATGAAGTAGTAGGAGTATCGGGAGTAGGGATTGTTGGTGTAAGTCGCCACCGGCACACCGTCAGAGTACGTCCAGGACGACCAGCGGCGCGTTCCTTCGGCGTAGAAGAGCACGTCTCCGCTCCTGCGGTACAGCGGTATCTCCTCGAGGTCGTCGTAGTCGCCGTCGCGGGTGCCGTAGCTGATTACGTCATTCTCGGGCCTGCCGCCGTAGCCATAGACCTTGACCCTTGACAGGTCAGACATGCCGTAGGCAGAGAGCAGGCTGGAGGTCAACGCGTAGACGCCCTCCTGGCTCACCCTCACCTTGAGCCATCGGCCCGAAGCCAGTATGCTGTGAGCGGCGTAGCGCTGTGTGGTCGAGGAGGCCTGTTGCAGCGAGAGGCTTCCGATATTGTCGCGACGCTCTACGCAGAATTTGGCGCTCGTAAGGCGCATCCACTTGTTGCCGCGGCGGATGATGGGGACAAAACCGACGTGCAGGATTCCCTCCTTGCGCGATACGCCCATCTCTGTCTCATACTGTATTGAGTCAACCGGCATGTAGCCCAGACGGCGGAGCACCCGTTTGTCGCTAGCCGAGACCTCCGTATACTCGGGATAGGTCATGCGCACAGTCAGGCGGCTGGCGGCGTAGTCAGGACCTACTCTGTAGACCAGCTGCTCGCGGGGTACTTCGGTCAGCGTCCCATCTGGCCATGAGATGGTCGTAAAGGTCGTGTCGGAATTGGCCACGTCAAAGATACGGGTCACGCGTACATGCCCTGCGGCCCCGGCCGGTGAAGACGGCAACAGGGCCCAGAGTATCCCAATCGCGATATATCGGAGCAGATGCTTCATATCATTTATTTCACATTAAAGGCGAGCAGTCGGGCGTCGCCTATTGTGGCAGCCAGATGGTCATCCGGCTTGACCGGCAGGCCCTCTGTCAGCGGACCGAGATAGATGAGGTCGCCCTGACGCAGGGTCATCAGCAGGCTGAGGCAGGCTATCACGTCGGCCACGCGGTCGCGCAGACCTTCCAGAGATGCCGTTGCCACAGCCTTGCCATTGAGCGTGCAGACAGCTGGGCTTGTCATCAGGCGCAGGCGGTCGGCTTCGACCATCTCGCCGATGGCGGCACTGTTGTCGGCTGCCGTGGCGAGCGCCCAGGGCTCGCGGTGGTCCTGTAGCTGCGTGACGATGTCCTGTGCCGTGAAGGTGACGCCCAGCGTCAGCGCGTCGTAGTAGCGGTCGGCCCAGCGGCGGGCAATGCTCTTGCCCAGGCGGCTCACACGTGCTACCCAGTGGTAGCGGGCCTCGCAGCGCGACGTGCCGTCGGGTACGAAGAAGGGCTTGCCGCCTTTGACCAGCGCAGAGTCCGGCTTGATATAAAACGCGGGACAGCCCAATTTATTGTCTATGCCCTCCGATTCTCCTACAACAATGATCTTCATCTCTATAGCCTTAATGTCGTACAAAAGTAGTCAAATCAACACAATTATCGAGTACTGCGCGCGTTTTTTAGTATCTCGGTGCGCGACTCCGGAGTGAGTTTTGTATCTTTGCACAAACCGATGTGTAGAGAGATGAAGCTTTCCCGACTCCTGTACTACCTGTTTCTGCTCCTGCTGGTCGCCTCGTGTCAGAAGCAAAACTTCACCGACGAACTGCCGGACAAGTCCGGAGGGACCACGGGTACTGATACAACTGTGGTTTGTACGGACACGGCAGGCATCACTGTGGCTCAGGCGCAGATCCTCTATGCCGCTGGGAGCGACCAGCCAGTCAAGCTGAGCGCATATATCGTGGGCGATGTGGCGGGCACAAACCTTACGGCCCAGGCACGGTTTGGACCGCCCTTCGAGAGATCGACCAATCTGTTGCTGGCTGACCGTCCTGACGAGACACGTACGGACTATGTGCTCCCTGTGCGGCTGGCCTCGGGCACCAAGGCCCGCTCGGCGCTCAGCCTCTCCGACCATCCCGCTCTGTGGCACACCCGCGTCATCATCAGAGGCCAGCTTGAGACCTACTTCGGCGTCTGCGGCATACGCGAGGTGACGGGCTATCAATTGTCAGGCGCCTATCCTGACCATCAGACCTCATCATTGGCCGTCTCTGCCCAATCTCAACTCGTCGCGGGCGGCCGGTAAGCAGGGAATAGGCGACTACGAATATACTCGGCACGGACGTTCTCTAAGCGACCAATCCAGCAGCGTGGGGTGAATGGCGCCCTGACTTCCTCTTTCCGCGTTCCTTTGGTGCCGGAGGCCTTCGCTTGCTTCATGGATAGCCTCCCTGCGCGAACTATGCCTATAGATGCCGGCAGCTTGTCTCATCAGAACTCTGCCGAAAGAGAAAAAATAATTTTTATATAAAAAATGCGGGACGCAGTTTCCAACTGGCGTCCGAGCGCAGGAAATGAAAATTCGCTCAAAATGCCTTTGTAACTCCCTGGAAGCCAATGAATTGTAAATAATATTCAACCTTCTTGTAACTAGCTGGCTATCAGACGATAACAACTCGCCTTCTAGTTTAAACTAAGTCCGACCTAGTTTAAACTACATCTGACCTTGTAGCGCTTACAAGGCGACTGGTCATCTCTACATCGGCACCTGTTTCAGGCAGAGTTCGGAATTTATTATATAAAACTGATGGGTGACTTAAAAAATTGAGGGGCTGCCGAATGCTTTGGGGCATTTTCGGAGACAGAGACCGTATGCAGACGGAGTATTTCCTCTTGGAGGTCGTATTCAAGGCATGCCGTCAAGTTGCCAAGTCTCCGGATGAAGAAGGTGGGGCGACGGTCAAGAGCATGGGCGGTACGTTGAGGCCGACCGGACCGAACTGAAAGCCTCTGGACCCATGGTGACCGACTTTCAGGAGCATGACGACGAGCTGTATTACCTTTCTATAAGGCTGTTCACCGAATGTTGAGGAGAAATTTCCTCATGCGGAGAGTTCCCCTGCCGCAGCTGTCGGAAAAGTGCCGCTTCTGTAACAATTTGTTTTGCGATGGGCCCAACGAACGGCCTGCCTCTGCCAATTTCCACCCAATTCACTTGGACGAGGCGGAACTTCTTTCAGACAGGGGCGGACTATACGCAAACTTGGTCAGACTTAGAGGAAAACAGGTCTGACCTATCCGTATTTTGAATAAGCAAATCGGAGCTTTATTATCTCATCGGAGCTGATGATCTCCGGCCGTGGAAATCACTGGCCGAGGTCGGTTTCTCCCTTGCTGAGGGCTTCGCGGAGCGCGGTCTCAACGCGCGGATCAAGCCAGCGGGAACAGTCTTGGCCATCGCGGAGGGCTTGGCGTATTTGCGTGGAACTGACGGGGTAGAGCGGCATGTCGAGATAGGTGACGCCTGTGGGCAACCTATCGGGACGGATGGGGTAGCCCTCACGGGGGTAGACGATGATGCCGTGTCGGGCGAGGATGAGGTCGTGACGGTACCAGTGGTCGAAGTGAAGCCAGTTGTCCGCCCCGATGACGAGACTAAACAGACGGTCAGGCCATCTGTGGCAGAGCTCCTCAAGGGTGTGGACCATATAGGATGGACGTGGGAGCTCGTACTCGAGGTCGCAGACACTGAGCCCCTCATGGCCTTCGACGGCGAGACGGGCGAGACGGAGACGAAGTTGGTCGTCGAGGAGACGGCGGTCGCGCTTGAGCGGATTTTGCGGCGAGACCATGAGCCAGAGTTGGTCCACGAGCCCGCTGGCGACCACTGCGTCAGCGATGGCCGTGTGGCCGAGATGGATGGGGTTGAAGGAGCCGCCGAAGATACCGGTGCGTATCATGGATGAAGTGACGGCGGGCCGGCTATGACCGGAGAAAAGTGGTGACGACGCGGACGATGTCACTCTGGGCCTGCTCCAGCTTGTCATTGATGACAATCTGGTCAAACTGCGGAGCGAAGGTCATCTCGTAGGAGGCCTTGCCGACGCGGTCGGCGATGACCTCGAGACTGTCGGTACCGCGGTGGATGAGACGCTCGCGCAGGGCCTCGATGCTGGGTGGCTGGATGAAGACGAGCAGCGCCTGCTGTCCGTAGATGCGCTTGACGTTGAGCGCCCCTTTGACGTCGATGTCGAGCACGACATTGTGGCCTGCCTCCAAATGGCGGTCTACCTCGCTGCGCAGGGTGCCGTAGAACTTGTCGTGATAAACCTCCTCATGCTCGATGAAATCGCCTGCGGCGATGCGGCGACGGAACTCGTCGGGAGAGAGGAAGTAGTAGTCACGTCCGTCTACCTCGCCGGGACGGGGACTGCGGCTTGTAGCGCTGATGGAGAAGTGAAGTCCGGGCACTTGGGACATAAGGTAATGGACGAGGGTGGTCTTGCCGCTGCCACTGGGGGCGGAAAAGACGAGAATCTTGCCTGTTTGCATAGGATGGGAGGTTAGGGGAGACGTGGATAAGGGAGAATGAGGCTAGAGCACGTTGAGTACCTGCTCCTTGATCTGCTCGAGTTGGTCTTTCATCTTAACGACGAGGTTTTGCATGTCAGCCTGGTTGCTCTTGCTGCCGAGGGTATTGATCTCGCGTCCCATCTCCTGGGAGATAAATCCGAGCTTCTTGCCCTGCCCCGGATCACCGTCCATAGTCTGGCGGAAGTATCTGAGATGGTTGGCGAGGCGCTGCTTCTCCTCATTGATGTCGAGCTTCTCAATATAGTAGATCATCTCTTGCTCAAGGCGGTTGTGGTCGTAGTCCACGCCGTCGAGCTGCTTGAGGCCGGCGACGATTTCACCGCGGATGCGCTCGATGCGCGCCTTCTCGTAGGGGGCGACCTCTGCAAGCAGCTGGGCGATGGCGTCGATGCTGGTGTCAAACTTGAGTCTGACGGCTGCGCCCTCCTGCTTGCGGAAGTCGATGAGGCGGTCGGTGGCCTGAGTGATGATGTCGGAGACCTGCTGCCACTCCTCGTCGCTGACCTCCTCGGCGGGGGCTTGCTGGGTGATGCCGGGGAGCTGGCTGATGACGCTCCACCAGTCGTGGGGCTCGTCGATATGGAGCTGGCTGCTGATGGACTTGATCTGGTCGACGTAGGCTCCGACCGTTTCAGTATTGATACCCGCTGCCTGGGCGCCGGAGACGGACTCTGTCCACAAATTGAAGTCGACTTTGCCGCGTGAGAGCCGCTTGGTGAGATAGCCGCGTATCTCCAAGTCCTTGGCAAAGTAGGTGGTGGCGATATGAGTAGTGATGTCGATATTCTTGCTATTGAGCGACTTGATCTCAACGTGGATCTTGCGGTCGCCGACTATGGCCTCGGCTTTGCCATAGCCCGTCATGGAAAGTAACATAGGCGGTGTGTATTGTTTTCTGCTGTTCTCTATTGAGTAGCTTTGCTGCAAATATACGTACTTTTGGGCAATCCCATGCTGCGAGGCGCCCTTTTTTATTTGCCCATTGCCGCTATCGCCCCTACCTGCCCTCCGGCACCTGGTCTCAGGGGAAACGGGAGCAGTGGCAGGTGTCGGACGGCCGGGCATGGCAGATATGGGACGGACCGATTGCGGTGCCGCCTGCGCTGGAAGGGAAAATGGGCTTTGTCGATGGACTGCTGAGGAGCCAGAGAGGCAATCTGACAAGTGGAATAGGCAAATGGACGGCTAAGGGCTTAAGGTTAAACAAGATTTAAGAGAATCTACCTAAAAAAGACTTGTCCCTGGATGGCGAGTTGAGATGTATTTTTATATCTTTGCATGTGGAATACTCAATAACTCAAATAATCACAACATTATGGCAGTAGATTACAAAAAATTAGGCCTCGTAAACACGAGAGCTATGTTTAAGAGAGCCATCAACGGCGGCTGGGCTGTTCCGGCATTCAACTTCAACAATCTGGAGCAGCTTCAGGCTATCATCAAGGCCTCTTCTGATCTGAAGAGCCCGGTTATCCTGCAGGTATCCAAGGGTGCCCGCAAGTATGCCAACCAGACACTGCTGCGCTACCTTGCCGAGGGCGCTGTACAGTATGCCAAGGAACTGGGTTGCAATCACCCCGAAATCGTCCTTCACCTCGACCACGGTGACAGTTTCGAGCTCTGCAAGAGCTGCGTAGACTTCGGCTTCAGCTCTGTTATGATTGACGGTAGCGCACTGCCCTACGAGGAGAATATCGCCCTCACCAAGAAGGTAGTAGACTACGCCCACCAGTTTGACGTAACCGTTGAGGGTGAGCTGGGTGTGCTCGCTGGTGTAGAGGATGAGGTTAAGTCTGAAGAGTCTCACTACACCAAGCCCGAGGAAGTCGTAGACTTTGCTACTCGCAGCGGTGTTGACAGCCTCGCTATCTCTATCGGTACAAGCCACGGCGCTTACAAGTTTAAGCCCGAGCAGTGCACACGCGACCCGAAGACGGGCCGTCTGATTCCTCCTCCATTGGCATTTGACGTATTGGACGCTGTCATGGAGAAACTCCCCGGCTTCCCCATCGTACTTCACGGATCAAGCTCTGTACCTCAGGAGTATGTGGACATCATCAACCACTACGGTGGCAAACTGCCCAATGCTGTAGGTATCCCCGAGGATCAGCTGCGTAAGGCTGCCAAGAGTGCTGTCTGCAAGATCAATATTGACTCTGACTCCCGTCTGGCCTTCACCGCCGGTGTCCGCGAGACGCTTGCTGAGCATCCCGAGTACTTTGATCCTCGTCAGTACTGCGGTAAGGCTCGCGAGTACATGGAGCAGCTATACAAGCACAAGATTACCGACGTGCTGGGCAGCGACAACAAGCTGGCCAACCTCGACTAATCCAGGTCTCAGCCTATCAGGGGCCGTGCCTACCCTCCTGCGGGTAGGCACGGCTCTTTGTCTTGTGGCAGCCCTCCTCACACTGAAGGCTCACGCTGCTATTGCCTGCCCTCGGCTGGCGGCTGTGCAATCTCACGTTGCCACTATTGGGCTATACTATCTCGCTATACGATTTTCCCTCAGTCAACAGAGAGTTCCCTTCTCGTATATCCATTCCCGCGTTCCTGTTTTACATCCTGCCCTTAGCCGATGCAGCAGAATGGACTGCGGAAGTCGGAGACGGGGCCTGGAAACTGGCAGCATGGGAAGGCTGTGGAGAAGTGTGGCGACTTCTAGGGGGAAAGCGGACTCTTGTGTGAGATAACTGGCGTGGGTGCGGAGCAGGTTCGCGCTGGAGAGCAACGGGAGGCTACAAAAGGCCCAGAGCCCCGCGGCGGAAGTGTTGCGGGGCTCTGGGTATAGAGAAAAAACAGCTTGGAGTTAATACATCTGCTGCAGCTGGCCAATGGCGATACTGATCTGGTCAGGACAACTTGTGGGCTTAAATCCGCAGGTGATGCCCTGGAGACGCTGGCGGGCGTCCTCGAGCTTCATCCCCTTGACGAGGGCGGCAATGCCTTGGAGATTGCCATTGCAGCCGCCGATGACATTGAGACGTGTGATGACTTGGTCATCGTCAGCCTCGAGGTCAATATACTGGGAACAGGTGCCTTGGGTCTTGTACATGATGTGCTTCATAGCGGACAGGATATGGGAGATGCAAAGCGGGATGCAGGATTACCTATAATATAATGTATAGCTACTTGCCCTGCGCATCGTCGACGATCTGCTTGATGCCGCCGGTCGTCTGGTAGAAGTACACCTTGGTAGAAGTGCGCTTGTTGAAAAGATCGCTGCTGAGGATTTCGACATGTCCAAACTGTGCGACCGGAGTAGTGAGCTGTGCCAGTTTGTTTTCGCGAGTGTAGACGCGTATATCGGCATCGCTAGGCACATTGTACCTTACTGCTTGTTCGTCCAATTTTTTCTTCTTGCCGCCGGGCTGCTCTGAGGGTACGCTTTTCTGGTCTACGATGTCAATGTAGACGGGTTCGCCGGCGAGATTGTCCTTGTCGACAGGGCCAAACTGGTCGCTGAAGCGGCAGAGGATGACCTTACGCTCGCTTTTAGCGGGAATGAGGGTAAAGGTGTACGACTTGGTCTCGCGCTCGACGGTGCCCTTGAAGAGCTGGAGAAGAGCCTCCTCCTGCGTGTCGAGCTGTTGAATCATGAGCTTGAGCTGTTCGCCGTCCTTGGGCATATTGTCAGCTTGCCCCTTGGAGAGCTGGCTGCGACTGTCGCGTATGTCGTAGATCTCAGCTGCGGTAAGCTCGGCCATCTTGGCGTTGCTGCCGGCCATGAGAATCTCCTGAGACATGTAGTCGCGGGGATTGAGCTTGGACTTCTCAATCTTGTCAATGCCAGGGTCGGCAGGTAGAGGCTCTTCGTCGCTCTTGTCATTGATGGAGAGCAAGAGCCCGCTCTTGGTGAGTGTGGCTAGCGGGGCGAGAGTGCCTTTGCGGAGCTGTACGGTATAGACCTTGGCGGTGTCGGGAAGGCCGTAAGGAGTCACTTGGACGCGGTCGAGGGTCCACGTAGTCTCCTCCTGTGCGGTGACATCGGGCAGACGGAGATAGCGGGCTGCATACTGGTGGAAGTCACCCGGGCGTTTGGTCGTGCGGGTGGCTGTGAGGGTGATGCTGAGTGCGGTCTTGGGAAGATAGTAAGTGATGCCCTCCTGATGAATGCCCGGAGTGTAGGGGAGTACGCTGGTCTGAGCGCTGGCGAGGCTCAGGCTGGCGAGGGCGAGGAGGGACAGAAGTGTTCGCTTCATGGATATGGTATTATGCGTTTTTGAGCTGCTTGATGGCGTATGGGAGGTAGTGGACAAGGTCCCTGACTGTCATGCCCTCCTCTGAGAGCTCGTCGGCGGCGAGGTCGCCTGCGAGGCCGTGGAGATAGCATCCCAGACGGCAGGCGTCTAGAGGCGTGTAGCCCTGGGCAAGCAGGGAGAGAAGTATGCCGGTCAGAGCATCGCCGGTGCCTGCGGAAGCCATGCCTGAGTTGCCGGTAGTATTGAAGTAGACGTGACCCGAGGGAGCGCAGATGGCGGTATAGTGGCCCTTGAGCACGATGTAGATCTGCTGGTGACGGGCTTGCTCGCGTGCCTGATTGATCATGTCAAAATCATTGGTGCTTTGACCAAAGAGACGGGCAAATTCCTTGGGATGCGGGGTGAGAATCGTATCCTTGGGGATCTGCTGTATCCAGCCGCGGTGCTCGGAGAGAATATTGAGGCCGTCGGCGTCGATGATTAGAGGCTTGACGGTGTGGCTGATTTGTTCCATAAAGGCAACGGCCGTCTCCTGCTTGGTGCCGAGTCCGGGGCCTATGGCTACTGCGTCGTAGGCGTCGGTAGGCTCGGGGGTGGTGAAGCGGAAGTTGTCGTCGTCATTGTGTATGATGGCCTCCATGACGGCGGTCTGCAGGATCGTATTGTTGAGCGACGGGGTATGGACTGTGAGTTTGCCAATGCCAGATCCCATGGCTGCGCGCGCGGCGATGACGGCGGCACCTGCCATGCCGTAGCTACCGGCGATGAGGAGCGCGTGACCAAATGTGCCTTTATTGCCAAAAGGATCGCGGGGCTTGAGCAGCAGCTGCATCTCATACTCCTCGTCGAGGGTATAGAGCGCGGGCGTATCGTCGGGCAGGCTGTCAATGCCGAGGTCGAGTATCTTGCACTTGCCGATGTAGGGCTGGCAGTCGGCCATGAGAAAAGCGGGCTTGACGCCCTGCAGCGACAGGGTGTAGTCGGCGCGGATGATGGGGCTACCCAGCGTCTGCGTATTGTCCTCGGCCATCAGTCCCGACGGGATATCGACGGAGATAGTACGGGAGGGGCTGTTGTTGATAAACTTGACGAGCAGGGCAAAACTGCTTGTCAGCGGCTCTGAGAGGCCGATGCCGAAGAGACCGTCAATGACGACATCGTCCTCAGTGAGATGAGGGAGCTCAAACTTCTGGGTAATCTCGTGAAAGACGGCTTGGGGTGCGCCCTGTACGAGGCGGTCGCGATTGGTCTGGCACTCCGGGCTGAGCTGCCCGGCGGTATTGAAGAGATAGACTTCGACGCCGTAGCCCCCCTTGGACATGTAGCGGGCCAGGGCCAGGGAGATGCAACCATTGTAGTTGGGTCCGGCAAAGACCTTGACAGACTGGCTGATTTCTACAAGACGCTGTATTTCTTCGTAGAGTGTCTTGGCAGCCTGCTCTACGATTTCGATGGGCTTGATGCCGTCGTGCTCGGTGACGTAGGCCTCCAGGCGCTTGGCTTCAATAGCATTGTATATTTTCATATGTGCAAAGTTAGTTCAAGTTGGTCGGAGAGCAATGCAAAAAGGTCAATTTTTTGTGCTCTTCCTGCCCTTGGCAGATGGCACAACTCCGCTCTTCCGCCTGCCAGCGGTACAATGGACGTTGCGAAGTGGGACCGTCACGTGTGATACTGCCTATGTCGTCATTTGGCCTGCGGCACTTACCCGACAGGACGGAGGCGCTTACCATTTGCCCACCATCCACGACAGCCATTTGTTGCGGTAGACAATCTTGATAAGCAGGTAGAAGATGACGGCACTGACTATCCACGCTGCAAGGTCGGCCAGCAGCATGGTCGCCGTAGACCCGGAGATGCCAGAGCCGAGGACAATCTGCGCGGCACCCTTTTGTACGGGCTCATCAAAGAGGTAGACGAAGAGGCTTCCGTATCCCATGGTGAGGAGAAGCCTGTGGTTGCCGACATGCTTGGCGATGTAGATGACAAAGGCCGTACCGCTCAGCGCGTTGACGATGTGGAGAGGAAAGGACTTCAGGGATAGGCTGATATAGTAGTCCTGTATGGGGATGAAGGACAGATGGTTGATCCAGAGCACCCACTGCAGGCTGATGGAGAGGACAAAAAACAGGGCCGCGGGCCCGAGGTATCTCTCCACGCGCGGGGCCTTGTCCTTGAGCCAAGCGCCCAGGGCCAGATAGGGAAGCATGACCATGGCGTGCCGATGGTACAGGTAGTTGGGATAGTCGGTATACCGCTCCAGCGCAATCCCCGCGAGATACAGCGTGGCCAGGATGAGGATCTGCGGCACGCCGCGCAGCTTGCCGACAAACCAGTACGCGAGCTTCGCCCAAAAGAGTGCGAAGACAAACCACGGACCCTTGTCGACCAGCCAGGAGCGCAGGCCGGTGAGGAGCTCCTCCGGCGGCTTGACTCCATCGAAGGGCAGGTCGCAGACGCTTCCCACGATGCCCAGGACCACGGCCGGCAGGATAAGGGTCTTGGCGTTCTTCCACACATAGGGCTTGAGGCCGATGCGGAATGTGGAGCAATAGCCGGTGATGACAAAGAAGGTCTGCATGAAAAAGGAGGCATACAGAGGCACGAGCTGTTGCATGAGCTTCATGCCCTCGTTGTGGTAGCCCACCATCTCGGCGTATATGTGCATGTGGCCGTAAAGCAGGCAGATCATGAGGATGCCCTTGGCTGTGTCTATGTACGGGAGACGCTTCTTGGCCGGCTGCGCGGCTGTGGGCGGGAGGATGGAGGGGGTGGTGTCGGATAGGGTGGTCATGGGATGTGTGTTGGGAAATGGATAGCCGGCACGCCTCGTGGCGCGGACGGGCGATTGCCGCGCAGGGCCGTCGTGACGCCTTGTTGCGCAGGCGGGGAGAACGGGATCGCCGGAGGTGGCATGAGGACAGGGGGGCCTCTGGAGGACACCGCAGGGCAAAAATACGAATAATATCGGACATACGGCCTGCTTCAAGGCCTTTTGTCGCCTGGCGGACGCTGCCTGGTGTCGGCCATCCCGCGGACTCCACCCTGGCGGGGCGCCTGGGCGCGGCAACTCTCAGGGTCCCTCCGTGGGGGCGGACGATGATGGCGTTCGTCGAGCCCATGTCGCCCCGGACGGGCGGGCGTAGGGGAGCGGCGGTACGGAGGCGTGGGGCAGACAGCCGGACCAGGTACCCGCTGCGAGGCTGACTCCGGCCGCATATGCGAAGATGCAAGACGAAGGGGCGGGCATGGTGAAAGACAAGGTGGAATGTAGTTGATACAAGGTCCGATGTAGTTTTAACTAGGTCGGATGTAGTCGCGACAAGGTCGGACCTTGTCCCGGACTCTCGGCGTCGGGCTGCTGACGGGCTGTGGCGGAGGCTGGGGGAGAACGGTCAGCCGAGACGCAGGATGTGGGTAGTGTAGTCGAGTATGGCTTCTCGATGGGAGATGACGATGACAGTCTTGCCGTCGGACTGGGCGGCAATGCGCTGGAGCACTTGCTGCTCGGTGGTGATGTCGAGGGCAGACGTGGCCTCGTCGAGCAGGAGAATGGGACAGGGACGCAGGAGAGTGCGGGCGATACAGATACGCTGCGCCTGGCCCTCGGAGAGCCCGTAACCCTGTTCGCCGCAGAGGGTGTCGAGACCCTGTGGCAGTTCGGTGACGAAGTCGGCTGCCGCCATTTGGAGAGCCTGCTTCATCTGCTCCTCCGTGGCCTTGGGGTCGCCGAGCAGTAGATTGTCGCGGATAGTGCCGCTAAGCAGGGTGTTGCCTTGGGGCACGTAGGCGAAGTAGGCACGCGTGGCAGGGGAGACCTCGACGCTGCGTGTGGCGTCGTAGAGATTGACATGGCCTGCCTCGGGGTGTACAAGGGCTAGCATGAGGCGTATGAGAGTGGTCTTGCCGACGCCTGTGGGGCCCATGACGGCGGTCACAGTGCCGGGCTGGAAGTCGTAGCTCAAGTGGCTGACGACAGTAGTGGGAGCGGAATCGCCGCCGTCGGTCGGGCGGTAGCTGTAGCTCACGTCGCTGAGGCGCAGTCCCAAGGGCGCGGTGAGTTCGGGCGTCTGGTCTACGGTCTCGCGCGGAATTTCCTCGAGCTCCATCACGCGCTCCGCTGAGGTGAAGGTGTTGATGAAGACGGGGATATAGCTTGTAAGGCTGCGGGCAGGACCTTGTATTTGGCCGACGAGCTGGATGAAGGCCATCAGTGCGCCGTAGGTGATGGCGCCAGCCTCGAGGCGGTAAGTGCCCCAGATGAAGGTGAAGAGATAACCGGTTGCAAAACCGATATTCA
Organism: uncultured Prevotellaceae bacterium; assembly: GCA_900316315.1. Lineage (GTDB taxonomy): Bacteria > Bacteroidota > Bacteroidia > Bacteroidales > Bacteroidaceae > UBA6382. The sequence goes on along the minus strand of ONCK01000014.1, from coordinate 6,958 downwards.
TGATGGTAGACGAGACGGCGGAGTACTTAGTACGCGACTTGACCTGATTGCGCATGGTCTCCTGTACGAGGTAGAGACGGCTGAGCAGGGACTCGGTGCGCTGAAGCGTCTTGATGACAGTACGATGCTGGATACTCTCCTGCACAAGGCTCTGGATGCGGCTGTCGCTCTGCCTTACCTCGCGGCTGAGACTGCGCATCTTACGGATGTACATCTTGCTGATGAGGATGAAGGTGGGGAGCAGAATGACGATGGCCAAGGCGAGCATATGGTCCATCAGAAAGAGAAAGATGAAGGCGCCGCAAAACTGGACCACGACGGTGACTAGCGAGGGTAGGCTCTCGGTGACGAAGTTGATGACTTGGGTGGCGTCTTTCTCGATGCGGTTGAGCACGTCACCGGTGTGATACCGGTCGAGGCCGTTCCATTCCGACTGCATCATGTGGCCGAAGACCTTGCGCTGCATCCCATTGAGCGCCTTGACACCCAGAAGGGCGTGGACCCACTTGCTGGCAAAACCAATCGCTATCTGGCAGAGGATGATGGCGACAAGCAGGGCCGAGACGACAGCCAGTGATGCGCCATGGGCCTGCCCCGTGGCGGTATCGATAGCAAGCTTGGTGCCCCATACGAAGACAAGGTCCAGCAGTACCATGGCGACACCCAGTACCATATTGAGCAGGGCTTGGCGTCGGTTGTCGCGCAGCTCGCCCCATATCCAGCGGATGATGGCGCGGGTAGGCTTGGTATAGGGGATGTGGTATCGGTGGCGGGGCATAGTGTGGGGCAGAGGATGATATGAGAATGCAGCCGGAACAGGAGCAGGGGCTAGAGACGCTTGTCAGCACCCCACATGAGCTTGTTGCGCAGTGTGTCAAAGTACTGGCTGTTGGGCTTCTTGACGACGTAGATGGAGTAGGGGGCCTTGCGGATGGTGAGTGTGGCTCCCTCGGGCAGGCTCTGGCTGCGTCCGTCTATGGAGATAAGGTAGCTATGGTTGCGGCTGTCGGTCTCAAGCTTGATGGTGCAGTCGTCATTGAGCACAACGGGACGCACATTGAGGCTGTGGGCGGCTACAGGAGAGAGCACAATGGAGCGCGAGTTGGGGGCTACGATGGGGCCGCCGGCACTCAGATTGTATCCTGTGGAGCCTGTGGGCGTGGTGACGAGGAGTCCGTCGGCCTTGTAGGTATTGAGATAGTTGGAGTCGACGTAGGCACGGATATTGATCATGGACGAATTGTCATGCTTGAGGATGGCGACCTCATTGAGTGCGCAGGGGTAGACAGAGAGACGCTTGTGGGGTACAGTAACGCGGAGCACGCTGCGCCGCTCAATGGTATATCGGCCCTTGAAGAGGCCGTCTATGACCTCCTCGATCTCATCAGGGGCGACATCGGCCAGAAATCCGAGGTGACCGGTATTGATACCTATGATGGGGATACCCTTGCTGCCGACATAGGCAGCCGACTTGAGAAAGGTTCCGTCGCCTCCCAGACTGATCACAAAGTTGGCGGTGAAGTCTGTGGTACGGATGGTCTCGTCGGGGGTGAAGGTCAGAGGCAGCGTGTCACGGATGAAATCATAGAAGGTCTCCTCGATGGCAATACGCGCCGAGAAACTCTGCAGTGTGACCAGGAGCTTGATGAGGCTGGCAGACTTCTCAACCTGATAGGTGTTGCCGAAGATGGCAAATTTGGGCGATGTACTGTGCATGACAACTTTTTTAATTGTCCTTAGGGCAATACTTGAGTGATAAAATCGTAAATTTGCAATTAATTAAGGCAAAGGTAGTGCAACTTGGCCGAATTTGAAAGCATTCCGGCCGCTTTTTGTACTAGAAACAATCACTCTGCCCTTTGTACAATATTCAAATCTGACAGCTTATGACCAGACTTAGTGTCAATATCAACAAGGTTGCTACCCTCCGCAACGCACGTGGCGGCGACAATCCCAATGTGCTCCACGTGGCACTCGACTGCGAGATGTTTGGCGCCCAAGGCATCACGGTACACCCGCGTCCCGATGAGCGCCACATACGCTACCAGGATGTCAGGGACCTCAAGCCGGCTCTGCGTACCGAGTTTAATATCGAGGGCAACCCAATCCCCCGCTTCACAAATCTCGTCTGCGAGGTCAAACCTACCCAGGTGACCCTTGTACCCGATGCTCCCGACCAGCTGACAAGCAATCACGGATGGGACACCCGCGCTCATCTGGACGAACTGACGGACATCGTGACGACATTTAAGCAGGCGGGCATACGGACTTCCCTCTTCGTCGACCCTGACATCGAGATGGTGGACTATGCGGCCCGTACAGGCTGCGACAGGGTGGAGCTCTATACGGCCTCCTATGCCGAGGGCTACAAGGCTGACCGCGAAGCGGCGATAGCACCCTTCGTCAAGGCGGCCGAGGAAGCCAGACGCGTGGGGCTAGGACTCAATGCGGGCCACGACCTCAGCCTGGAGAATCTGCAGTACTTCCACCAGCAGATTCCTTGGCTCGACGAGGTAAGCATCGGCCACGCCTTGATATGCGATGCGCTCTATCTCGGTCTCCACGAGACCATCAGGCGCTACCTCGCCTGCTTACAGTAGACTTGCGGCGATGGACTATCTGATTGTGGTAGCCGGCGGACAGGGACGGCGCATGGGGGGCGAGGTGCCTAAGCAGTTCAGACTGCTGGGCGGACGTCCTGTCTTGATGCATACCTTGAGCCGCCTCCGCCGATGTCGCCCCAGTGCACGTCTTATACTCGTGTTGCCGGCCGACCATCTCGATGACTGGCGGCAGCTCTGCGACCGCTACGACTACTCTCTGCCCCATGAGATCGCCGTAGGCGGCGAGACACGCTTTGCCTCGGTGGCCAGCGGACTCCGTCTGATACCCGATGACGCTGTGGGCGCCGTGGGCGTTCACGACGGCGTGAGGCCCTTTGTAACGCCTGAGTTGGTAAGCCGACTCTTTGATCAAGTCGCAGAGAAAAGGGCTCTGATACCCGCCGTGACTCCGGTGGAGACGGTGAGATTGCGTAAGGCGGATGGCTCCACGCGCCTCTATCCCCGTGACGATTGCTACTTGGTCCAGACGCCTCAGGTCTTTGACCTCCAGCTCCTCAAGCGCGCCTACCGACAACCCTACTGCGAGCGCTTCACCGACGATGCGTCGGTCGTAGAACAGATGGGACAGCCTATCCATCTGGTTGAAGGCTCGCGCGACAATATCAAACTCACGACTCCGCGGGACATGGAGCTCGCAGAGGTGCTGCTGCGCAGATACGGAGACTGACTCATGTACGACATACTCTCACAGGACGTGATGTATCTCAAGGGCGTCGGGCCCCATAGAGCTAAGGTACTCAACAAGGAGCTGGGCATCAGTTCGCTCAAGGACTTGCTGTACTATTTTCCCCACAAGTACATCGACCGCTCGCGCATCTACCGGATAAACGAGCTGCAGGAGGGTATGGCCACCGTGCAAGTGGTGGCGCGTATCAAGTTGTTCAACGAGGAGGGCCGCGGCCGCAAGAGACGCCTCGAGGCCCTCTGCGACGACGGTACGGGGGTGGTCAAACTGGTATGGTTTGGTGGCGTGACTTATATCCGACGTCATCTGCAACTGGACCGACCCTATCTCATCTTTGGCAAGCCATCGGTGTTTAACCACGAGATCAATATCGTACAGCCCGAGATGACGTCGGTCACGCAGACCGCCGATCTCCAGTCTTATGCCAAGCTGCGCCCGGTGTATAGCATCACGGAGCCGATGAGGTCGGTCGGACTGACGTCCAACGTCATGGAGCAAATCATCGGGGCGGCGCTCAGTCGACTCGGAAACGGACAGATAGCCGAGACATTGCCTCCCTATCTGATCACCCGCCACCACTTGATGGGACTTGACGAGGCCCTGCACGTCATACACTCCCCCGAAAACATGCAGCGTCTGCCCGAGGCGCAGCGGAGACTCAAGTTTGAAGAACTTTTCTACGTCCAGCTCGACATTGTCCACTATGCTGCACAGCGCAGTCGCCGCTACAAGGGCTTTGTCTTCTCTCGTATTGGCGACAAGTTCTTGGGCTTTTACCATCACAACCTGCCCTTTGAGCTCACGGGTGCTCAGAAGCGCGTCATACGCGAGATCCGCCACGACCTGGGCAGCGGCATACAGATGAATCGTCTGCTCCAGGGCGACGTGGGCAGCGGCAAGACGATCGTGGCTACGATGACGATGCTCATCGCACTGGACAACGGCTATCAGGCTTGCCTCTTGGCTCCAACGGAAATCCTCGCGGAGCAACACTACGCCACCGTGAGCCGTCTGCTCCACGACCTCGGCATACGCGTCGAACTGCTGACGGGTGCCATACAGGGCAAGCGTCGACAGCATATCATCGAGGGCATCGCCGACGGAGGTGTGCATATTATAATAGGTACGCACGCGATTCTCTATGACGCGGTGGTCTTTCGCAATCTGGGCCTCGCGGTCATAGACGAGCAGCACCGCTTCGGCGTCGAGCAGCGTGCCAAACTGTGGCTCAAAAATGATAACCCTCCCCACGTTCTGGTGATGACGGCCACGCCTATCCCCCGCACTCTGGCCATGACAGTGTACGGCGACCTCAGCGTCTCGGTCATCGACGAGCTTCCTCCGGGACGCAAGGCCATAGAGACGCGTCATGTCTATGAGAATTCGACCGAACAACTGGTCAATCTCGTGAGACACGAGCTGGAGGAGGGGCGTCAGGCTTACTTCGTCTACCCGTTGATCAAGGAGAGCGAGAAGTCAGACCTAAAAGACTTGGAGGCAGGCTTCAAGCGCGTCTGCGAACTTTTCCCCGAGATGAGGGTGGGCAAGATGCACGGCAAAATGAAGGACGAGGAGAAAAATGCAATCATGGACCGCTTCAAGAGAGGCGAGCTCCAGATCCTCGTCTCTACGACTGTGATTGAAGTGGGCGTCGACGTGCCCAATGCAAGCGTGATGGTCATCGAAAATGCCAACCGCTTCGGCCTCGCACAGCTTCACCAGCTGCGGGGCAGGGTAGGTCGTGGTGCCAAACAGTCGTATTGTCTGCTTGTCACTGGCTACAAACTCTCTGATACATCCCGCAAGCGTCTCGAGATCATGACGGATTCGACCGACGGCTTCGAGATTGCAGAGGAAGACCTCAAACTTCGTGGCCCCGGCGATCTGGAAGGTACGCAGCAGAGCGGTATCGTCTTTGACCTCAAGCTGGCCAATGTCATCAGGGACAGCGATCTGCTCGAGGAGGCCAGAGAGGCGGCGACGCAGGTCGTCAAGAGTGACCCCGACAAGAACTTACCCCAAAATCAGGTCCTATGGGCTCAGCTTGCCCAAAGGCGTAAAACAAATGTAAATTGGTCAGAGATTTCTTAAAAACTGTTTTTAAGGTGCCAATTTGCTTTGTAGATTGCACAATATTTGCTACATTTGTAACGTTATCAATCAAAAAAGAGGACATCTCCGCCCTCTCATCATACGATTATGCGTTATACACTATATAATGTGCTGCTCACAGCAGCCGTAAGCCTTTGCACGTGTCTGTCGGGGCAAGCCCAGGACCTCATGGCCCGCCAGGCGCCGATAGACCGTCAGCTCAAGACAGTAGACTCTGTGTCGCTCGAGAGAGCCATCCGCCAGGAAACTTCACAATATGTGTCCTCCCTCTATCCCAACTGGACCCACGACCATGTCAACGCCTACCGCGAGGTACCCAAGCCCGCTACTTTTAAGATTGATCTGCGCAACTTCACCATGCCCACGCCGAGCCGTCAGATCACGTCGCACTTCGGATACCGCCCGGCCTTCAGACGCAAGCACTCCGGCCTCGATATCAAGGTCTATACCGGCGACACCATCTACGCAGCCTTCAGCGGCAAGGCACGCATCGTGAGCTACGACCGCGGAGGCTTCGGCTACTACGTAGTGCTGCGCCACCCCAACGGTCTCGAGACCATATATGGACATCTCTCCAAGCAGCTTGTAGCTGAAAACGAAGTCGTCACGTCAGGTCAGCCTATTGGCCTGGGAGGCAGCACAGGCCGTTCTACAGGTTCACATCTCCACTTTGAAACCCGCTTGCTGGGTGAGGCGATCGACCCGGAGCTACTCTTTGATTTCCCCAATCAGGACGTGACAGGAGACTACTATGTCTACCACCACGAGAATGGCGATGGCGACACTCGGTTGGCCGAGACTCACAAGACAACATCCGAGGAAGAAATCGCCAAGTCCATCACTGCAGCCGCACAACCGGCTACCGACGGCGCCAGAGCACAGTTTTATAAGGTCAAGCACGGCGATACCCTCTATTCTATCGCCCATAGCGTAGGACTAACCGTGGACAAGCTCTGTGCTCTCAATGGCATCTCCAGCCGCTCGCGCCTCCGTCAGGGCCAAATCCTGAAATTTCAGTAGAGAGTACGACTCTCCGGAGAATATGTTGAGGAAATAATTTTGAAAATCAATTGTCTTTATAGAAAAGAGGAACATTAGGAGGAAAAAACTTTTTAATATTGAATCGAGCTTCGTCCCCGTTTGCCGATAAGGTGGACTCGCAGACGTAAGTTCGGTTTTCACCGGCAGCATTCGCCTGCCGGACTTTGATAATTGTCACTGAGGAAAGATACACGTCAGACCGGGGAAGCCAATGATCAGACCCGGCGGCGTCATGAATAAGGGTTATACAACGACAAAACATTGTAATATGAAAAGCAAACTGTTTAGTCTCAGCTGGATGAAGGCTTTGCCTTTGTCAGTGGCACTTCTAGGTATGCTGGGTTCGTGCTCGGACTCGGTAGACCAGGGAGATATCTACACATTTACAGGTCAGTCGGTAATGGACTTCATCAAGGCCGATACAGCCCAGTACAGTATGTTCTACAAGGTGCTGACCAAGGCCAAAGCCTCAAGCAACTCAGACAGCTACCTCGAC
>ONCK01000001.1 GCA_900316315.1 uncultured Prevotellaceae bacterium | reverse complement strand
CACGATGAAAAACTGCGGCACGCAGTCGCTGACCTATCCTCTGCCGTTGCACTTCAACGGTCAGTCCGAGTACATCAACTGTACCGGCCGTCCGATGACTGCGTACCGGTTCTACACGCAGGACTACGGTTCGTCTTCCTCCATCAGTGGTGGTGGCGAAGGAGACTGCACACGTGAGGACAAGGCCGAGCTCGGCCGCTTCTTTATCCGTGCGACCATGGGCAAGTGGCGTTTCCGCCCGGGCGGCAGCTTCCGTGTGAAGTGTAATTCCAAAGACGATACGCGTTCGGCTTCTTGGTGGTTCTCTCCCGTAGAAGACCTTGACGAGAAGACGATGGCCCTCCTGCAGCTCAATGAGATTATGACAGACGTGTCCGGCGCCAGCTATTCAGTGGGCGTCAACCCCGGCTGTGTATCCTCTACGGATGTGATGGACGCCCTGGACGAGGAGATGGCCAATGCCCAGTCCATGATAGACGACGGCTCCCTCTATACCGTCGACCAGGTCAAGGCAGAGCTGACCAAACTCCGTGCTGCCCAGCAGGCCGTAGAGGCCCAGCTCATCGGCATCGTGGACGGCGGCCACTACACCATTGCTACTCGCTTGCAGCCTTATTGGCTACAGACGATCTTCAATGATTACGACTCGCCCAGCCAAGCCGACAACGGCATACCGGGTATTGATAACGGGGAAGGCTATTATGACTGCCCCTTCTGGTTCGGCCATCAGCATGTGACCGACGGTATCACAGCAAGCGACGGCGTAGTCTATTCGCTCAACATCCCCGCCTGCTCCAGCAATGATCCTGCCGAAGTAAGCCCCAACTATGTATGGCGCTTCAACGCTGCAACCGACAGCACATGGTATATCAAAAACTGTGTTGAGGAGAGCGTGGCCGGTGACTCTACGTATTACAGCAATGTTAAGTCTAACGATGCATGGATGCGCTTCTTCGTGAAGGGTACTCCCAGCATGCAGGTCAAGATGACCAACGGCGGCGCCAACATCTACCACATGATTGTGGCCAACCAGACCAACGGCCGCCACTACAATGCAGGTACCCGCCGCTACACGACGACCTGGCCCGGCAACTCCATCACGTATGCCTGCTACCTGCTCAATACGGTCCCCGAGAGCCGCATCACCGCCAAGTGGCGCCTCAATGAGGCCATCACGGACGCCGGTGGTTATCTCGTTGACTTCATTCCGGGTGACAACCCCGGCTTTGTCAAGACTTCTCTCGCTGCTCCGCTCCAGAGCGTGCTGGCCGAGGCCCGTACCCTCTACGCCGGCAGTCCTAGTGACGCCGACTGCGAGGCCATGATTACGAAGCTGCAGGCCGCCCAGGCCACCTTCAAGGCCGCTATCGGCGATACGCTGTCCATCCTCAATCCTGTCGAGGAGGGATACTATCACATACAGATTGCTACAGACAAGTTCAAGTATTTCCAGGGCTCCAATGCATATGTTTATGCAACAGACGACGGCATCCTGAGATGGTCTACCCAGGGCGAGGACAAGACCGACGGTCACCAGCTCTTCAAGTTCACCAAGGCCGGCGACGGCAAGTGGTATATCCAGAATGTTCAGACCAAGCAGTACATCAACTCTAGCGCGAGTTTGTCCACAGAGGTATTGCTCTCCGGTACTCCTGAAGAGATTACTGTCACCAGCGACTATGCCCAGCAGAAGTTTGAAAACTCCGGTTCGGCAAATCACGACAACTATAATACTGCTCGTATGCAGCCGTCCAAGGGCTATATTCAGATACAGACGGCCAATGGTCGCTGCATCCATCCCTACAATCACGGCAACGGACAGAATACCGGCAGCTATATGGAGGGTTGGAACACGCTATGGTTCAACAACAACTACCTCATCAGGGAGACCGACCAGACGCTGATTGACTCCCTCGAGGCCGCCGGTGTACAGTACGCCCTCAACAACAACCTGTCCCGCCTCATGGATCCTGCCGAGCAGGCCAAGAGCAAGACCGAGACGTACGACATCGACTTCAACAATCCTCTGATCACCAACGCCGACGATGCCGACTCCGCCAACTGCCAGGTCAGCTCCAATGCTAAGCAGATGAGTGAGGGTACTTACGCCGCCTTGATCGACAATGATCCGACGACTTACTTCCACTCCCGCTACAATACTTCCGGCGGCGTAAAGCTCGTCGATGGATACCACTACCTGCAGGTAGACCTCAAGGACAAGCCCCAGCAGGCCTTCCGCTTCAAGTGGCAGCTCCGCGGTGTCGCCTTCTCGTCCAACGAGGGCCAGCCCCAGAATCCGCGCTACAAGCTCTACGATGGAAGCTACAGCTCCGCGTATACTGTAGACTATGGCCATGAGTACCGTCCGGCCGAGATGACCATCTACGCCACCAATGATACAGCCGATGCCTCTTCCTGGAAGAAGGTGAAGTACATTGACAACTGGTCGCAGGATACTGATATCCGCACCTACTATCCCTCTGCAGTCGTCATGGACCAGCCTTACCGCTACATCCGCTTTGAGATGAATCAGAATGCAACCCGCCACCAAGTCAACGGCTACCCGAGCTTTGCAGTAGGAGAACTGCAGCTCTACCCTGTGACTTACAACAGTGCAAACTCTCCTCGTGGATACAACACTGCTATCGGCACTGCAGCTGATGCGCTGGACGGCTACATTGCCACCGCCAAGAGCGAGCTTGCTGCCGGTCATGCTACCCAGACTACTATCGACAATCTGCAGGCTGCCATTGACGCTGTCAATGCCATCGCCCCCGATACGATACCTCTGACAGAGAAGCTCAAGGAAGCCAAGCGCCTCAACGACTCCACCCACGTTGAGGGTGACACGTGGATCTACGATCCCGCAGGCATTGCCGTCACCGGTACCTACTACGGTGACCTTACCTCCGACCAGAAGGCCGAGTTTGAGGCTGCCATCGAAGCAGCTAAGGCTGCCGATCGTCCTACTGCTCATCTTGACGCAGCGGGTGTAAAGAGCGCCTACGATGCTCTGCAAGCCGCCATCGACAAGGTAAAGGCTGAGCGCGTACAGTTTGAGACCAACAAGTGGTACTACATCAAGTCCACCGAGCGTCAGAACTACGGTTCCAACGATCGTCAGGGTATGACCTACTATCCGTCCTGGCGTGGTGAGCAGTACGTCTACGTGGCCGGTCCTAACACCCAGCAGCCCCAAGAGCTCGGCGGCAAGCAGCAGGCTTACGGCGACGAGGTACGGTGGGGTCACTATGTAGGCTTCACCGCCGACGACGGCACACTGAAAGTGCCGGTCAGCGGCAAGCAGGGTACGACCCTCGACGGCTACTACGGCGGAAGCATTGACAACCCCAACAATCCGTATCTGCAGTGGCGCATCGTCAGCGTCGGCGACAGCCTGTACGCTCTTCAGAACCGTGCGACCGGCTGGTACCTTGGCCGTCGTCAGGACTCTCAGGGCGCGGCAGGTGGCAATGCCATCACGACCTCACCCGTTCCGGTACGTCTGAGCATCAATCTCATCGGCCGCAACAACTATGAGATTATGCCGGTCGACTCTACCTCAGCCAACTACGCCAGCAACACGGATACAAAGCCCAACTACAGCCCGACGGGTGGTGATATCGGTCAGCCTCTGCACCTGCAGGGAGCCGACTTCCACATGGTATGGTGGGGCGCCAACACTAAGAATGAGGCCGGCTGCAACACCGGTAGCTCCTTCACTTTCGTACCTGTAGAGGATCCGTTGGACAACGACCTCGAGTTCCCGATTCTGGACAACGACACTCGTATCATGACCCTGCCGTTTGACATTCCTGCAGACGGTTTGGCTACTGCTTCCGGCAACATGGGCGTTTACTCTCTCAAGAGTATCAAGATCGACGAGGCAACCGGTAAGTCCTCATTGGAACTGACCGACATCTCGGGTCAGGAGATCAAGGCTGGCCAGCCCTTCATCCTGGTTACAGGTGACGGCGCTGCTACCGGCAAGACGGCCGACGACGGCGTAGGTGTTCATGCAGCCGGTGTATCCGACTCTATCACGCTCTACGTAGCCCCGTCTCAGACCGATACTTATGTTACCGAGGGCTTGACGGTCAATGGTCTTGTAGGTGTACTTGACAAGGATACGCTCAAGACGGACAGCTTCGGCTACTTCCAGAGCGATTTGCGTCAGTATACGCTGAGTGAGGCCACTGGTATCTACAGCCGCTACAAGGGTAAGAGCAAGCTCTCTACCGGTAGACTGCGTATCTCCGGCCAGACCTTCTCCAACGTCTTCATCGACGGCCAGACCGGTTACATCGATCCTACTAAGGTAGTCGATCCCGATCCGACAGCTGCAGCTGACGCTACGATTACCGTAGACGGCCTGCTCAACAAGGTCAAGGTCATCAATGCTGCCGACCAGGCTAAGCAGAGAGTGGATGTCTACAGTGTAGACGGCAAGCTCTTGAAGCGCAATGTCAAGGTCAGCGAGGCTCAGAAGGGCCTAAGCAAGGGTATATACATCATTGGTAAGGAGAAAGTCTCCGTGAGATAGTCTCTGACCGACGATACAGATGAGGCGGCCCGCAGCGAATAAGCTGCGGGCCGCCTTTGCTTTTGCCCCGGTACTGCTGTTTTGTCGTAGGAGGGCATACTCCGGTATGCAGACGGGATATGTCCTTTTCCTCGGTACGGCGCGAGACACTATACGGTGTAGGGATGGAGTGTAGTAGGGGAGATCAACCTTGGGTCCGTCTCGGGCGGGGGATAGCTTGTGACAGGCTCACTATATGGTAGCCTTAAGGAAGCGTGCCGCGGTCCTCCTCTTGTGTGCGCAGCTGTCGCACTTTGTTACAGAGGGCTGTAAGGGAGCATCCCGCTGTCTCCCTCTTGTGAGGATGGCGCCATTTGTAGGGTCGTATGAGCCATGACGTGTTTTTCTGCAGAGTCCATATTTTGACAAATCGTGTTCAAATAGGAGGCTTTTTGCTTCCAGTTGGTAATAAATCTGTAGCTAAAGTATGAAATTAGACAAGAAAAACTTAATTTTGCAATACTATAGGCATCATATATCCTGTAAAATCTGTAAATCATGAATACCTCATTGAGTCATCGGGTCAAGAGGGTGACCGGCCTCTTTCTGCTATGTATGTTGGGCACGGGGGCAGTGCAAGGCGCGGACTGGTTTCGCGACAATGCCATCAGCCCTGACGGGCAAACCATCGTCTTTAGTTATAAAGGTGATCTGTACACTGTGCCCTCATCAGGCGGCCGTGCCACACGGCTGACCAGCAACAGCGCCTATGACGGTTTTGCCCGTTGGAGCCCCGATGGCAAGACGATAGCCTTCAGTAGCGACCGCTATGGCAGTCTCGATGTATTCATCATCCCCCGTGAGGGTGGCCGGTGCAAGCGATTGACGACCCATTCTCAGGATGAGATTGTGCAAGCCTACCTTGACGGCGGCCGTATACTCTACAGCGCGGCAATACAAGCCGACAAGCAAGACATACAGTATCCCTCAGGCTTCAGACAAGTGTGGGAAGTCGATACGGCAGCCCATCGTCCGCAGCTCTTCTCCTCTCTCGCCATGGAGCGCATGAGCGTCAATGGCCGCGGAGAGATGCTCTATCAGAATATGAAGGGATACGAGGACTATTGGCGCAAGCACCATCGCTCTCCCATCACGCGCGATATCTACCTCAGCCAGCTCAAGGCCGAGGGCCGCACTTACCGTAAGCTGACGACCGACAATTGTGAGCATCGTTGTCCCGTCTGGGCCCCCGACGGCCGCAGCTACTACTACCTGAGCGAGCAGAGCGGCACGCTCAATGTCTACCGCGTAGATGCCGTAGGAGGCCAGGAGCATCAGGTGACCCATTTTGACAAGCATCCCGTGCGCTATCTCTCGATAGCCCGCGATGGCAAACTGTGCTTCAGTTGGGACGGCAGTCTCTATACCCTGACAGAGGGCGGGCAGCCCCAGAAGGTAAATATCCAGCTCACGCTGGATGACAACGAGGACTACAATCAACCCCGCACCGTAAGCTCCGGCATCAGCAGCTACGCGGTCAGCAAGAATGAAAAGGAGATTGCCTTTGCCCTTAACGGCTATATTTACACCAAGCCCATGGACTATGAGACGACCAAGCAGATCACCCATATACTGGCAGCCGAGTCGCCGTCTTTCAGCCCCGATGGCAGGACCATCGTTTACTGTGCCGAGCGCGACGGTATGCGCCAGCTCTACTGGACACGGCTGGTCAACAAGTCCGACAAGCTCTTCTCCTATGCTACAGACTTCAAGGAGGAGCAGCTGACCCACGGCAAGGAGCCCTGTATCTTGCCCAAGTTTAGCCCCGACGGCAAGTTGATTGCCTTCATTGCCAACAAGACCGAGCTGCGTGTGATGGACGTCAAGACCAAGGCCGTCAAGACCGTCTTGCCCGCCAAGTACAATTTTTCCTACTCCGATGGCGACATCGGCTTTGAGTGGAGTCCTGACAGCAAGTGGCTCCTGACGAGCTACATGGGCGAGGGCGGATGGAACAGCATGGACATTGCCGCTGTCAAGGCCGATGGCAGCAAGACCGTCAATCTGACCAAGAGCGGCTACACCGACGGCGCACCGCAGTGGGCCCTTGGCGGCAAGGCCGTGATCTGGGGCAGTGACCGTGCAGGCTATCGCAGTCATGGCAGTTGGGGAACGGAAGACGACGTCTTCATCATGTATCTTGACAGAGATGCCTATCTGCGCTCCAAGCTCAGTAAGGAGGACCGTGCCCTCTATGATGAGCGTGCCAAGGCCGACTCTACGCAGAGCGGCAACCAGGATAATGCAGCCCGTAAGTCCAAGGGTAAGTCCAAGGCCTCAAGCTCCAAGTCCAAAGGCAAGGGTGCCGCCAAGACCGACTCCACCAAGACCGACAGTATCAAGCCTCTCAAGCTGGACTTCGATGACTGCGAGGACCGCATAGAGAGACTGACCATCAATTCCTCTTTCCTGTCCAACATGTACCTCTCTCCTGATGGCACCAAGCTCTACTATGCTTCGCGCTACGAAGGAGGCTATGACCTCTGGGTTCACGACTTGGAGAAGAATACGACCAAGATACTTTGCAAGGGCTTTGGTCGTGGTGACTGGATACCCGACGCCAAAGGCAACAATCTCTATATCTGCAACGGTACGCTTTGCAAACTGGATCTGGCGTCCGGCACCCGCAAGGACCTTCCCTTCAAGGCGGAGACAGAAGGTCAGACGGCCACTCAGCGCGCCTTTATCTACGACCACTGTGTACACCAGATACTCAACCGCTTCTGTGACCCTGATTACCACGGTGTCGACTTTAAGTCCTATGCCGCCCATTATCGGGAGTTCTTGCCCAGTATCGGCAACAGCCGGGACTTGAGCGAGATGGTCAGCGAGCTGCTCGGTGAGCTCAACTGCTCACATACAGGCCTCAAGTACCAGCCACGTAGAAATCTGAAGCAGACTGCCAACCTCGCTGCCTTCTACGACGCTGCCTATCAGGGCGACGGGCTCAAGATCAGCGAGATTGTCAAGGGCGGCAGCCTTGACCTGCCCGACCACCAGGTGAAGGAGGGTGACATCATCCGGCAGATAGACCATCAGCAGATAGAGGCCGGCAAAGACTACTACCCGCTTTTGGCAGGCAAGGCCGGTAAGTGGGTACTCCTGACCGTGACCGATGCCAAGGGCAAGCATTCGCGTGACATTTATGTCAAGCCAGTCAGCCAGAGCGGACTCTCCGAGCTGCTCTACAAGCGCTGGGTCGACCGCAATGCCGCTTTTGTCAAGGACTACTCCAAAGGGGAGGTCGGCTACGTGCACATCGAGGATATGGATAGCAAGAGTTTCCGCAGAGTATACTCAGAGATGCTTGGAAAATATCGCAACTGCAAGTCCATCGTGGTCGATGAGCGTCACAATGGAGGCGGATGGCTCCATGATGATCTCGCCGTGCTGCTGAGCGGCAAGCAGTTTCAGACATACACCAGCCGCGGACAGTATCTCGGCCCCGATCCCTACTCACGCTGGTATCGGCCCAACTGCGTACTCGTCTGCGAGGATTGCTACTCCAATGCCAACGGATTTCCGTCGATGTACAAGGCACTCGGCCTTGGCAAACTCGTAGGAGCGCCGATGGCTGGCACGATGACCGCCGTATGGTGGGAGCGCGAGATAGATCCCGAATTGGTCGAAGGCTTGCCTGAGGTCAATTGCCTTGACATGAAGGGGAGACCCTGTGAAAATCAGCAACTCGATCCCGATATTGAGGTACAACTTACACCGGCTGACCAATTGTCGGGTCATGACACCCAGCTGCAGCGCGCCGTGGAGCTGATGATGGGTAAGGAGTAGACCTGGGACGCGCTGTCCAAGAATCAAGAAAACAATGGTCTCAATAAATAATAACAAAAACGAATAATAAGATGAAAAAGACAAGTATCTCTTTGCTGCTGACACTAGCTCTGGCTTTTGTATGCGGCACTGCGCAGGCTAAGACAGAGAAACTGCGTATACTGACATCCAACGTGCGCCTGTTGACCAAGGCCGACGGCCCGCTCAATCTCTGGCAGGACCGCCGCGATCCCCTTTGTGCGTATATCAAGCAGGTGGCCCCCGACATCTTTGGCATGCAGGAGGTCACCAAGCCTCAGCTCGACGATGCTCAGAAGCGTCTTCCGGGCTATAGCTATGTGGGTGTCGGTCGCGATGACGGACATGAGAAGGGAGAATACAGCCCCGTATGGTACAGGAGCGACAAATTCAACCTGATTGACAAGGGATGGTTCTGGCTCTCCGAGACTCCCGATGTCCCCTCTTTCGGCTGGCATGCCGCTTGTCGGCGTATCGCCAGCTGGGCCGTGCTTGAAGACAAGAAGACAAAGGCCCGCTTCTTCTTCTGCAACACCCACTTCGACCACATCAGCGTCCAGGCACGTATGGAGTCCGCCAAGTTGTGCAAGGACAAGTTTAAGGACATTGCAGGTGACTTGCCTACCTTCTTCACAGCAGACTTCAATACCAATGAAAAGGAAGAAACATACTCTCTCCTCTGCAACTATGCTTACCCGTATAGTGATGCGTGGCACGTAGCCAAGAAGCGCGAGGGCGGGCCGGCGACCTTCAATGGCTGGGGCAAGACGCCCAATACGGCCAAGGCCAAGATTGACTTCATCTTCCTCTCGCCCCGTATCAAGGTCAAGCGTGCCGTTATCCACGACAGTGCCATCGGTGGAGGCAAGTATCTCTCAGACCACAATGTCCACTGGGCTGACGTCAGCTGGAAGCTTTGAATATCGCAGGAAGCAGCAGCGACGTGCCCTACTTGTGACGCTTCGTCTTACCCCCGATACATTATAAATCATATCCCATGAAATCATATCGTCATCATCTCTGCTCGGTGATACTCCTGGCGGCTGTTTTGCTTAGTGCGGGACAGTCGGTACAGGGTGCCACACGGATCAGGGTAGCCACCTACAACGTGATGAGTAAGGTGATGGCCGACAGCGTACTGCCCTGGCAGATGCGCAGCACTCGCATCTGCATGCAGATGCATCAACTCGATGTCGATGTCATCGGTTTTCAGGAAGTCACGCCTGTCCAGCTCACCGATCTCTCTCAGGGCTTGCCCGATTATGCCGTCGCCTCTATTCCGTGGGATTTGGCCGACAGTACCTTGGGCACCGTACCCATCTTTTACCGCAAGGACAAGTACAAGCTCGTGGAGCGAGGTTATTTTTGGCTGTCCGATACGCCAGAGGTGCCCTCGGCTGGCTGGGGCAATCAGCGCCCTTACGCAGTATGCTGGACCATACTGCAAAATATCGAGGACCGTAGCAGTTTTATCTTCGCCAATACGCTGTACGACGAGAGCAATGACAAGGCTCACTTGGAGAGCTCGATGCTCGCCAAGACCTGTTTGGGCAAGATAAGCAACGGCATCCCCGTTATCCTGGCCGGCGATTTCAATATCACCAGTCGGGATATCTCCTACAGCACTCTGCTTACGCGTATCTTTCCTATGCAGGACGCTTGGACGGCAGCGACTCAGCGCGAAGGCGTGCCCAATACCTATAATGGACTGGGCCGTGTAGACGCCGGCCAAAAGCGCATCGTCGACTTCATCTTCACCTCCATCGGCGTCAAGGTGCGGCGCGCCTCTATCGAAACCAGTGCCCAGTCCGACGGGATTTACCTCTCTGACCACAATCTGCTCTGGGCAGATCTCAGCTGGAAGCCTTAGACCCGCGACAGCGCAGGCGGTCATCGCCATATCGCCAGAAACATGACAAAGGCCCGACTTGACTTATGCCAAGCCGGGCCTTGTGTAGCTATACAATGATTTGTAGACAACCTTGTCTTGCCTGAGACTGCCCATAAGGGCTTTGACTGCCCTCTGGCGGCATGTCGGCAGAGGAGCGCCGGAGTGCACGTTGGAACGACGGACTATTGGTCCTCCAGTACCAGTCGCTCGCTCTCGCGATTGTAATAGTGGCAGAAGGTCGTCCCCAATACGGTCTCTATCTCGCCGCGGTCACCGACAGGAGCCTGAGGCGCGGGGAGCCCGTTGCCTAGTGCGCGGGACGAGATTTCGCGGTGTATCTCGTCCCAGATACCCTCTGTGATAAAGCTCTGGAGCAGATTGCGTCCGCCCTCGACCAGTAGTGACTGGATGCCGCGAGATTTGAGGTATGAGAGGAGTTGGGGCAAGATAGACCCATGGCTATAGTCCATCTCCAGGTATTCGCAGCCCTCTCTGTGTGGGCGGTGCGGATTGTCGGTGGCGCCGCATACGAGTGTCGGGGCTGAGGTGTCAAAGAGACGGAGTGTGCCGGGCAGGATGCCGCGGCGGTCGAGCACGATGCGCAGTGGTTGAGGCCCGTCTACGAGGCGTACAGTGAGCTGGGGATTGTCGAGCATCGCGGTGCGTCGCCCGACGAGTATGGCTTGACACTCGGCGCGCAGGCGGTGGACACGTAGCTGCGACTGTGGAGTGGAGAGGTGGGTCGGGCGTCCTCCTTCGCGCAGCAGGTCGAGGTATCCGTCGCAACTCTCGGCCCATTTGAGCAGGACGTATGGGCGGTCAAGCTTCTGCTCGATGATAAAGCGGCGGTTGAGGAGGCGGCACTCGCGCTCCATAACGCCGACGGTGACCTTGACGCCTGCGTCGCGCAGCATCTGGATGCCATGACCGTGGACGCGAGCGAAGGGGTCTATGCAGCCGACGACGACCTCGGGGATGCCCTTGTCGATGATCAGCTGAGCACATGGCGGAGTACGCCCGTAGTGAGAGCAAGGCTCAAGACTGACGTACATCTTTGACTTAGCCAGCAAGTCGGTACGTCGGACCGATGCCAGCGCGTTGACCTCGGCATGCCCCTGGCCGCAGTGGCGGTGGTAGCCTTCTCCAATCGCTTTGCCTTCATACGTGATCACGGCTCCGACCATCGGATTGGGAGGGGCGCCGTAGCGGCCGCAACTTGCGAGCTGCAGGCAGCGGGCCATCCATTTTTCATCCTCGCTCATATCAATTCGCTTTCTGCAAAGTTAGGAAAAAGTGCAAATAATGTATTACTTTTGTCAGAAATTATCGCGACATCTCCCCATGAGCAGTTCCAATATCCTTCACAGCATAGTGCAAAGCCTGACGGCTGTATATACGCGGTCGGAGGCAACGGCCGTCGCACGCATCCTGGGCGAGGATATGCTGGGCTTGAACTATACGGATATGCTCATCGACGGCATGGACCGCCTGTCTGTCAGTCAGCGGGGGAGACTTAGCGAAGCGCTGTCGCGCCTCCGGAGCGGCGAGCCCGTGCAGTATGTGACAGGGCAGGCTTCCTTCATGGGGCACGTCTTTGCCGTGTCGCCCGCAGTACTGATTCCGCGGCCGGAGACTGAGGACTTGGTGCAACTGGTCATCGACGCCTATGCGCAAGATGCGCCTGCGCCCCGACTGTGTGACGCTTGTACGGGCAGCGGATGCATTGCTGTGAGCCTCAAACTCGGCCTTCCTACCGCCAGCGTCAGTGCTTTTGACCTTTCAGAAGAGGCTCTGGAGATTGCCAGAGCCAACGCTGCGAGGCTGGGAGCCGATGTCGAGCTCTACGGCGGCGACCTGAGTCATCCCGAGTCGCTTCCTGGCGCTCCGCTGGACGTGATGGTGAGCAATCCTCCCTATGTCCGCCAGTCGGAGGAGGCGCAGATGACCGATCAGGTCAGGGACTATGAGCCCCGGATGGCGCTTTTCGTGCCCGACGCCGATGCCTTGTGCTTCTATAGATGGCTGGGACAATGGGCTCGACGGGTACTTGTGCCCGGTGGACGCCTCTATTGCGAGGTCAACGAGGCACTGGCCGACGACACAGCGCATCTCTTGGTCGGCATAGGTCTGACGCGGGCAGAGGTAAGACAAGACCGATATGGTAAAAAACGATTTGTAGTATGTACAAAGTGAGCAAGATTCCTACGCCTGACGAGGCTCTGGCACGCTACAGCGCGCTCTGCGCTCGTCAGGAATGCTGCATCAGTGATCTCAAACTGAAGATGAGACGCCAGCATATGGACGAGCTGGATATCGACGCTGTCATCGCGGCGCTGGTATCCCAGGGATTTATCGACGAGCGCCGGTACTGCAGTTCCTACGTCAGTGACAAGCTTCGCTTTGCCCATTGGGGACGTTTGCGCATGCGCAGGGAGATGCGGCGCAAGCAACTCCGTGATGAGGATATCGAGGCGGCGCTGGAAGGAATCTCTCCCCGTGAGTACCGGGAGGTGCTACGCGAGCTACTGACGGCTTACGACAAGCAGCTGCGCGCCTCCAGTGACTACCAACGTTGGACCAAGCTCATGCGTCATGCCTATATGCATGGCTTTGAGTCCGACCTGGCGGAGCCGATTGTCGCTTCACTAGTGCCGGAGTCGTGGTAATAAGATACCTAGTTCTACCTGATGAGATCACTTCATCGTCTGCTCCGCTCTATACGCCGCACGCTGGTCCCCGACCTCTGTTGCATATGCGGCTGTTCGCTCGGCCCCAATGAGGAAGGGCTGTGTCTCTCCTGTCTGTCCAAGCTTCCGTACACCCATATCCACGGCCAGCCCGGCAACAGTGTGGAGTGCTGCTTCTGGGGCCTGATTCCCATAGAGCGTGCCGCGGCCTATATCGCCTATCGTCAGGGAGGACAAAGCGCCCGCCTCTTCAGTGCGCTCAAGTACCACGGTCGCGTGGAACTGGGACAGATTATGGGCCGGCAAATGGCCAAGGCGATGAAGCCTTACGGCATGTTTGACGGTATTGATGCGATCGTGCCGATTCCGCTCGCCGCAGAGCGGATGCGTGAGCGCGGGTACAATCAGGCTCTGCTCTTGGCTGAAGGCGTAAGTCAGGAAACGGGATTGCCGGTGCTGACTGATGCCGTACGGCGTGTCGTGTCCAATCCCACGCAGACCCGTCTCAATCGTGCAGAGCGGTGGGAAAATGTCAAAGGTATCTTTGTCGCTGATCATCCGGAGCAGTTTAGAGGAAAGCATGTGCTGCTCATGGACGACATCGTCACGACCGGTAGTACGCTTGTCGCTTGTGCTCAGGCGCTGATGGGCGCAGGAGAAATCAAGTTTAGTGTCTTGACGCTGGGCATGGGCGTCAGTGTGAGCATGATGCCCTATAGCCCGCCCGACGACGAGGAAGGCGAATACGACATGAGCTATGAGCCCTATATTGTACGGGAAGATCCTGACCAATAACTGCTATGACAGCTGTCGGATAGTGTGCGCGACTTCCAATTGCGCAAAAGAAAAGTCTGCATCCTCAACCGATGGCTGGAGATGCAGACCTTGTCTTGTCATATTGCTCT
Organism: uncultured Prevotellaceae bacterium; assembly: GCA_900316315.1. Classification (GTDB taxonomy): domain Bacteria; phylum Bacteroidota; class Bacteroidia; order Bacteroidales; family Bacteroidaceae; genus UBA6382. Next base: position 177,332 of record ONCK01000001.1, on the reverse strand, counting down.
CTTGTGACGAGTGAAACAGGAGAAGTGTACTCGAAGCGGGACTTGAACCCGCACAACCCTTCCGGGTCAAGGGATTTTAAGTCCCTCGTGTCTACCGATTCCACCATTCGAGCGCTTCGGAAGGCGATATTGTGGAGCGGAAAACGAGACTCGGACTCGCGACCCCGACCTTGGCAAGGTCGTGCTCTACCAACTGAGCTATTTCCGCAAATGCTATGGCTGCCGCCTTCGGAAGTATGGTGCAAAAGTAGAGATTTTTATTCAGACAGACAAATATTGTGAAAAAAAACCGTGTACGAGCTTCTAGTGTATCTGTCTGAGCCGTTTGCGGTGCCGGTCATGGTGGCCGCAGACCGCTGTTTGAGTTCTATCTGTAGGACAACTGCAAGCGCTGCAGCTTTGGTAATCTAAAAATCGCGGGAACGACTTAAGCTCTGTCTGGAGCCGAAGAGACAGATGGCGATGTACTCACGACAAGGTCGGATGCAGCTTCAGCGAAGTCCGACTTAATTTAATTTACATCGTATCTGGTTGAAATGACATCTAACTCCATTTCTCCAGGGTCTGATGTTGTCTTCATACTAAGTCTGCGTGCCTTCTTGCCCTCGGTCATGGCGGAGACAGGGCCCTTTGCGGTAGGTGCGTAGAGACGATCAGTTGGAGATTGTCATGGTGTTGGATCCCGTGTAGTAGATGCGGTAGCGGTCAAGCTTGACCCCCTTGTCTCCTGAATAGATAAGCCCGCCGCTATTGAGGTAGTAGGTGCGCTTGCATCGGCTGCAGTAAGCAAATCCATTCTCCTTGAGCGCGAGCGGACGGGTCACGGCGTCGTCGCGGTAGCAGTTGGGACACGCGCGGTCAAAGCAATAGATGGTCATCTGGCCGGTCTTCATGTCTAGTTCGTTGCTCTGGCCGACGATGAAGCCGTCTACAGACTGAAAACGCTGATATTGCGCGACGGCCGTGATGGGTACGCTGAGCGAGGAGGTAAGTGAGGCAAAGACAAGGTTGGCGCCATTCTGATAGATCAAGCAGTAGAGGCCGGGGCTTGTGAGGGCGGAATAGAGCGGCTGCGTGGTGATCACCTGAGAATAGGAGAAGTAGGCATGGCGGCGGGAATATTCATTCTGTACGTCATCGCCTGAGCATCCCGAGAACAGGAGGAGACCTGCAGCAAGTGAGATGACGGCTGCGATTCGGCTACTCCACATTGCCATAGGGAATCTGTGCCAACATATTGGCGACCTGCTCCGTGGCTTCTTGCAGTTTGCTCTCCACCATCTTGCGGATAAACATATTGAGCTCAGCTCTCAGCGTGACGCGCATGAGGCTCTGTCTCCCCTCATCGGAGGGCAGAAGCTGTATCCAGAGGTGTACGGCGACCGGAGTGCCCTTGCCCTCAAACTTGACGAGCTTGGGTGCCTCGCGCTCCACAATCTCCAGACTCATCTCGCCCAGCGGAGACGGCACACTCAGGCTGTCGGACGTAAAAGTCATGCTCTGCAGACGCTGTTTGACGTCCTGTGCCTTGTCGGCGCCGATCTGCGACGCAATCTTCTCCTCAAAGTCAGGCGTGTTGAGGCGTTGGCGCAGTTGCTCCAGATGGGTGAGGTCCTGGAGCTTGTCATAGACGGTCTCTTGGGGATAAGGTATTTGCTTGGTGCTGCTTACGAAGTCATTGCTGCTCATAGTGTATGGATAGTATGGGTTTCAGATGATGCAAAGGTAGAAACTTTTTCGTAAAACTCGTCTTCCGGCGGTGCAAAGTATGCTCTGCATAGCCCGTCGAGGCTGTCGGACGGCAACGCAGGGTAAAAAAACGGGGCGCGATGTGCCAGCGAATAATTGCCGGACTGAGATGTGTTGTGCCGGGGATGCGGGTGGTGCCGTCCCGAGAGGGAAAAGCTGATACGGGAGCGGAGGCTACTTGCGCAGTATCTTGTTGTACCGGGAGGTATCCTTGAGTAGCTTGATTGCCTGAGGAATCTGCTTGTCATGGGGCAGGAGAGAGGCATAGTAGCCACGGCGGTTGTAGTAACGCAAAGCGATATTGGCATTGAGCTCATCGAGGATAAGCGGCTTGAAGTGGTCGAGGTCGTCGCCCAGGTCGTGGGTCAGTTTGCGCTCGAGGGCGTCCAGTTCGGCCGCAGCGCTCTCTGCGTATCCCTCGCTCTTGGCTATCTTGCGCAGCTGCTGGAGCGCCTTGTAGCTCTGGCGGTCGTAGGTGAAGTCGCTCTGCTTGAGAGAGTCCTTGAAGGCGGCGTACTCTGCATCGGTGAGGACAAAGCGGTCCGCGGGCGCGATAGAGTCATGCCGGTTGCGATAGAGGTCGCAGAAGTGGGCGAAGGCGTCACTCTGACGCAGATAGTAGATGAGATTGGGGAGCGTGTCTTCGGCGAGGGGCACATCGGGGGTGATGCCGCCGCCATCGCGCACCGGTCGGCCGGCCGCTGTATGAAAGACATGAGTGAGGCTGTCAGGCGTACGGTAAGCTTGTCCGTCGCTGGAGCGCCGCTTGTAGTCAAGGGCCTGGATGCAACGTCCGCTAGGGATGTAGTAGTGGCTGGTAGTCAGCTTGAGCACATTGCCGTAAGGGAGCTCGTGAGGCTGCTGTACGAGCCCTTTGCCGTAGGTACGCGTCCCCATGATGACGGCGCGGTCGAGATCCTGCAGTGCGCCGCAGGTGATCTCGGAACTGGAGGCTGACAGCCCGTTGACGAGCACGACCAGAGGTATCTGGGTGTCCTCGGGGCGGTTGCGGGTCAAGTACTGCATGTTGCTGGTCTTGTATTTGCCCTTCATCCTGAGGATAAGCTGGCCCTTGGGTACAAACAGGTTGACCAAATTGACGGCTTCTACAGCGAGGCCGCCTCCATTGTTGCGCAGGTCGAGGATAAGGCGCCGCGCGCCCTGTTGCTTGAGCTGCCGCAGGGCTTCTAGCACTTGGTCGGAGCAGCCGCGGGTGAAGGTGGTCAGCAGAATGTAGCCCACGTCGCCGTCTACCATGCCGTAGTAGGGCACGGCGCTCACCGTGACGCTGGCGCGGTGGATGACAAACCGGAGAGGCTTGGACTCGCCGGGACGCTGTACCTCGAGGGTGAAGCTGGTGCCTGGGTCACCGCGGAGCATATTACTGATACGCTGCGTGTAGTCGCCCACGTCAGCCTTGCCCTTGACGCCGACATCCTTGTCGTCGATGCTCAGGATGACGTCGCCGATATGCAGACCCGCTGTGGCCGCCGGGGCACCAGCATAGGGCTCTGTAATGGCGCATCTGTCGGTTGACTTGTCGTAGTGTATGATGGCCCCGATGCCAGCGTATTTTCCGTTAGTCATGGCTTCGAGGTTGCGGGTGTCGTCGGCGGGGATGTACTCGGTATAGGGGTCGAGGCCCTCGAGCATGTACTGGATGACGTCGGGGATGAGCGTGTCTGCGCTCAGCGTGTCAACGTAATACTCGTCGAGTACTTTGTACACGCGATTGAATATCTCAAGATTTTTGCTGACTTGGTAGTTGTGTCCCCGCTGGGCTGTCGCGTCGGGAGCGCAGAGTGTCATGGTCAGGGTCAGCGCCAGGAGGATTGAAATATGCTTCATGGATAAGTGGATAGGATGTAGTCAATGAAAATAGGTGAACGGCATGTGATATGGTCGTAGCGGACAGACAGCGGAGAGGTCAGGCATCGCCGGCGGAGGCCTTCAGCTGGTGCCACTCCGCAGCCGGCAGATTGGAACCGATATGCTGTATGACGTGGGAAGCGATACGATTGCCCAGTGAGAGGGCCTGGTCCAGCGGCCAGCCGTTGGCACGGGCATGGAGAAATCCTGCGGCAAAACTGTCGCCGGCTCCTGTCGTATCGATGACCTGGGCGACCGAGAGACCCGGTGCCCGGTAGCACTGGCCTTGGCTGCACGCTATGGCTCCGCGTGCACCGAGCTTGACTACTGCGGTCTGGCAGAAACGGGCCATAAGTGTGGCAGACGCCTCGGCATCGCCCCCGGTGAGGGCGGCGGCCTCCTCCTCGTTGGCAAAGACCGTGTCGACGTAGTCGTGGAGCAAATGCTGGAAGAGGGGACGCTGTGTCTCTACGATATTGTAGCTGGAGAGGTCGAGGCAGACCCGGAGACCATGGGCCTTGGCCTGCGACATCGCATGCTCGATGAGATCGGGACTCTGTACGAGGTAGCCCTCTACATAGAGCATGTCGTAGTCGTCGAGCGGGGCATGGTCAATATCTGCCGGCTCCAGCAGCGAGGCGGCACCCATGTAGTCGGCAAAAGTGCGCTGTCCGTCGGGTGTAATGAGTGTCGTGGCGAGACCTGTCGGCGCCTTGGGGTGTACGGTCAGGAACGGAGTTACGCCATGGGTCTCCAGCGCGTTGCAGAAATGGCGTCCGTAGTCATCGTTGCCCACCTTGCCGATATAGCCCGCAGGCGTGCCGAGCATAGAGAGCCCTTTGGCCGTATTGGAGGCAGACCCGCCGGCTGTGATCTGCCGTTGCAGATGAGCGATAGCGGCGGACAGACGGGGATAGCCTTGGTCGGAGACAAACCGGGTGGATCCCTTGGGCAGCGAGAGCTGACGGAGCAGGCTGTCATCGCTGACCTGTATCAATATATCTATGAGAGCATTGCCGATGCCTAGGATTTTTTGCATGCGAAGTCCAATTTTTCTGCACAAAGTTATTGCTATTTTCAAAAATAGCGCTACTTTTGCACCGCGAAAGCAATAAAAAGTTTTTGCAAGACTGCTTCAATAGCTCAGTTGGTTAGAGCACCTGACTGTTAATCAGGGGGTCGTTGGTTCAAGCCCATCTTGAAGCGCCACAACTTACAGCCTATTCAATGCTTCAATAGCTCAGTTGGTTAGAGCACCTGACTGTTAATCAGGGGGTCGTTGGTTCAAGCCCATCTTGAAGCGCCACAGTGAGTCAAGCGTCCCGTCTGTCATCTGGCAGACGGGACGTCTTGTTTTGTGCCCCTGTTCCCATGGCCTAAGTAGCCCGGACTGTTTATTTCTCATCGCTAAGACGACCCTTATTCCGGGGCCCTGTTGCGGTGGGGTGAGAGAGAAGATGGGCCAGCTGCCTATCGACGGGAAAAAGCATGCCTTTTTGCGATGGGGATAAGGAGAACTCTTTGTCTGCGGCGCCTCTCAGACGGGTCAGGAGACGCTTCAGTCTTTGCAAGGGGAAATTTCGCTACGGCATGCGAGGCTTGGTGATGGGGCAGGCAGAGTTGAGGCTCTGTCAATATGCTCCCGAGGTGCAGCATCTACGGGGCTGGGGCATTTCAATCCGGCTCGACTGGCCTTGCCGCGTCGTTCGGAATGGGCTCCGTCTCGTGGATTTCCTTGACAGTGTCCGTTGAAAATGTCTTACGCGAGGAGGGCGCCGTCCATATTCGGCCTTTGACTTCGGTGATGCCTCAAAGAGGGCAATAGCCCTCCGTTTTTTTATATAATAAATCCGGGATGCTGTCTGAAATAAGTGCCGATGTAGTGATGACAAGTCGCCTTGTAAGCGTAACAAGGTCGGATGTAGTTTAAACTAGGTCGGACTTAGTTTAAACTAGAAGGCGAGTTGTTATCGCTTGATAGCCAGTCAGTTACAAGAAAGCCAAATCTTATTTGTAATTCATTGGCTTTCAGTGAGTTGCAAAGGCGATTTGAGGGAATTTCCATCTTTTTGCATTTGGGGACAAGCGGGAACTTTCAACTCAATTTTTTATTATAAAAAATATTTTTCCCATGGACCTTTGATGAAAACGGCTCCCTCTATAGATTGGTATGACCCTCGCGGAAAAACCGTGGGTGAAGGAGGCGTGGTAGGTAACGCGTGGTAAGGCATTGGGGGCTACCTGACCATCCGATTGGCCAACCGAGGAGAGCCTGTCGCGGACGTGTGGCTGTAGACTGGCGGTGGGTGCAGAGGAGAGGCCATTGGCTGACATTTAGCAGGCAGCGTAGAGGGGCCTATTTCTCTCTTTACCTTTCGGTTGGCCTGGGAGAACAGACTTGCGCCGTGCGGCCGAAGCGCTACTTGCTCCTATGGCTACAGCAGATGCCTCCCAGTCTTGCCGGCATCGGGTCGCTGACTGCTGTGCCGGTGCTTTGGCAGCTGGCTCTCGCGCCTGGGTTTGAGGCGGCCGGATGGGTTAAAAAAAATTAGGGTTAATCGGCTGACTATATGAAGACTTTTAGTATTTTTGCCACAATGTTATAAAAATATGTACTGATGTTGAATTGGAAAATTACCCTTGTGAGCCTGCTGGCACTGATCATGATGCTGCCCGTACAGGCTCGTCAGCGTTCAGAGAGTGAAGTGGAGGATGTAGCCCGCAGCGTACTGCTCCGCCGTACGACGGCCAACAGTAAAGCCCTGCTCGGACAGGTGCAGCGTCTCACCCTGACCGCTTCTACCGAGGTTTTGAGTCGGGAGGTGCTGCCTTTGACAGGTGAGGCCTTCTATATCTGCCGTCCGCAAGACAGTGGCGTCTGCGGATTTGTCATCGTGTCGGGCGACGACCGTATGCCTGCAGTGCTGGGTATGAGCGACGATGAGACATTTGACCCTACGGATGTTCCCGACGGCCTTAAGTATATGCTGGAGGAGTATGCGCTCGCCCTACAGGCCATTGACGCGGGCACAGCTAAAGCCAGCGATATATTTGCTGAGGCTGACAATGACTTGACAGACAGTGTAGAACCGCTGCTCGGCGGTATCAAGTACAATCAAGGCACACCGTACAATCTGCTCTGCCCCATGCGCACCTCAAGTTCGCACTCGGTGACAGGATGTGTCGCCACTGCCATGGTGCAGGTGATGAAGTATTACCAATATCCTACCGACTACTGCAAGGGAACCAACAACTATATCTCCAAGACAAAGCCCGATACGATCAAGTACGACTTCACCAAGACCAAGTTTGACTGGGACAACATGCTCGACACTTATACGACAGCCGAGACGGAATATACTGACGAGGAAACGACATCTGCAGCGACGCGCCTCGTCTTTGCGCGGATGTATCTCAATCCCACCACTACGCGATACATCGTCGTGGACAGCTTGCTCAATCTTGACTCGACGACCTTCGCAGGCAATTATCAACTTATCCTGGCCGATGCCAACGGCAACTTTATCCGTCCGATTGGGACGCGGTATACGCTCTCTTCGCTGGCGTCTAAGAAGAGCTACGCCCGCCGCAGCATCCTGCACTCTATGCCCGGCAGTATGGCTGACGGTACTTACAGAATATATCTTGGCGTGCGCGAAAAGGGTACGAGCGTCTGGACCTATGCCAAACGCGCAACGCCATGGAGCGTAGACGCGACTCATCTGGAGGAAGACTACCTCACATTGACCAAGGAGGGAAGCAACTATACGATAGACGGCTCTATGTTCGCCTGCCAGTATTCTTCTGACCAAGCCAATGCCATCGCGGGGCTCATGTATGCCGCCGGTGTGTCGGTCAATATGCAGTACGGCAGTTCTAGCTCGGCTTCAGTGTCTAGAGTGCCCCTTGCGATGAATACCCACTTCGGATACGATAAGGACGCCAAGTATATCCCGGCGAGCATGTTCTCGACCCGTGACTGGCATACCCAACTCCAGTCGGAGATTCGGGCAAAGCGTCCGGTCATCATGCGTGGCGAGAGCGAGACAGGCGGGGGACATGCCTTCGTACTCGATGGCTACCGCTTCCAAGACGGTACCCCTTACTATCATGTCAACTGGGGATGGGGCGGCTCCAGCAACGGCTACTTCCTGGCCTCCCTTCTCAAACCATCAGAAGCCGGCATAGGTGGTTCGAAGAGCAACTATTCTCATTCCAACGCCATCATCGTCGATCTCACCCCGGATGACGGTGTTGACAAGCCTATGGTTATCGGATGTACGGGAGTGCACCTCGTCGATACGACCTATGCGCTGCCGGGTTCGCCCATGAAGATCAAAATTGATACGGTAGAAAATGTCAACCAGAATACGTTTGCCGGCAGCATAGACCTCTATATCGTCGACTCAGCCGGTCAGGAGACCAAGCTCAGCACGCTTTATACCACGACAAGTCTGGGCTCCGCATACTTCTATCCCACCAAGTCGCTCAGCTACACCGTTCCTTCGTCTATGCCGTTTGGTAACTATACGTTCAGAGTCAAGGCTGCGACCAGCGCCGGTGCCCAGTGCACGGTCTATCTAGGCTATACCGATACGCTGCACGTCGTGTCCAAATCTCCGTCGGACACCAAGGAAGGACTGCTCCAGTATGTCTACGACGACTCTACGATGACGGCACGCGTCACAGCCTACTCGACGAGCCGGTCAGTGACCTCGCGCATGTACAAGGGCGATATCGTCATCCCCGATACGGTCTCGCATAATGACAAGATTTATCAGGTCATCGGAATTGCCGACTCTGCCTTCATGAGCTGTGGCCATCTCAAGAGCGTGACGCTGCCGGTCAAGGCAACTACCCTAGGGCGTGATGCCTTCAACGCTTGTCGCGGTCTCAAGAGCATCGTTTTGCCCGAGGGCCTCACGGTTATCCGTGAGCAGACCTTCCTCCATTGTGACTCCTTGCAGGAGGTGACGCTTCCCGACGCATGCAAGACTATCGAGAACTATGCCTTCAGCGCCTGCGACCAGTTGGAGACAGTCAACTTTGGCTCCGGACTGCAAAGCATCGCTGCCAATGCCTTCTACAATACGACGGGGCTGACTCACCTCACGTTCCCGGCCTCTCTGACTGAGATTGGCATGCGCGCCTTCTACGGCTGCACGGGCCTGACCGAAGTTCATTTCCCAGCCGGTGTGACGGAAATCGGACGCAGCAGCTTCTACGGCTGCACAGGTCTCCAAAATATCTATATGGAAGGCGTGACTCCGCCTACACTGAGCTCTAGTGCATTTAACAGGACCAATGACTGCCCGATCCATGTGCCGAAGGGTACCGCTGAGACCTACAAGTCAGCCAAGGTATGGGTGAACTATGCGGACCGAATCGTCGATGATCTCACTGCTATACGAGGTGTCGCCGTTGACAAGTCCACTCTGCAAGGTACTGTATACGATCTGCAGGGACGCCGTATTGCTCCCGACAAAATGGTAAAGGGAAGTATCTATATCATAGCCGGACGCAAAATACTCTACAAGTAAACCTGTATATCGGAGGTCCTCAGCCACACGCTTGAGGACCTCTCTTTATTTAAAATGTATATGAAACAGAAAAATCACTATATGACCTTGCTGCTCCGGCTGCTGATGTTGGCCCTTATCTGGCAGATGGTGATGGTCTCGGCCGGGGCAGAGAAACTTACCCGCCTCGAGCGCTCTATTCTCAGACAAGGCATGGTCGAGGTGACATCGGCTTGTCCGGGCGTCAGAGTGAGCCTGATGTACGGCAGGGCAGACAATTTCACAGGGCGGGTGCTCTATACTGACTTGCACCACGCTTACCTGCATCCCAAGGCGGCGGCTGCGCTCAAGCGGGCACAGCAGTATCTGCACAAGCTGCGCCCTGAGCTCCACCTGATCGTCTTTGACGCGGCACGGCCCATGCGCGTGCAGCAATCTATGTGGGATGTCGTCAAGGGTACGTCAAAGGATATCTACGTCAGCAACCCAGCCCATGGCGGCGGCCTTCACAACTATGGTATGGCCGTCGATATCAGTATCTGCAATGCCAAGGGTGATACGATTCCGATGGGAACGAAGGTGGACTATATGGGAGCCAAGGCCCATATAGACCGCGAGGCGCAACTCGTCAAACGGGGACGGCTGACACAGCAAGCGGTAAGCAACCGCCAGCTTCTGCGCCGGGTGATGCGGTATGCGGGCTTCCGGGCACTGCGTACGGAGTGGTGGCACTTCAACTACGTCAGCCGCGCGACAGCTAAGAAGTATTATAAGGTCATTAAGTGATGCCCTCTGCTGTACCAAGCTCATAGCGGGTAGCGGCTGGCGAAACAGAAGGACAACTCTTCATCCTCCGACGTGGTCATGGGGCCGAGGCAATGCGTATCCCGATGTGGATGCCAGAGATGCGGTCGCCGGGCAGGAAATATGGGGGAGGACCCCTTTCGGATGAGAGGTCGTCCATCGGAAGAGTCGACTTCGTATAAATCGGAGCGGGAACGTCTCCTGGTATATTCGCCTTTGTCTTTATCCCATCAGACCTTTTTCTGAGCAGGTCGGAAGGCCCTTTCCTGACACTTCGTACGACTTTATCTAGGTACGGCGGAAATCCCGCAGTGCCCGGCCTGTGCTATACCGGAGGCGGATTGGCCCAGTATATAGGACGGCTTGCTCCGCCAGCATTGGGCTCTCGTGAATGAAAATCACGTGTGAGAAGCTACAGAAAGGTGCAAAATCGGACAAAATGGCAGTATTTGTGACAAAATATCAGTTCTGCGAGGGCGTCAACCGCGCTAAAAAGTCTTGGCACGACCCTTGCAATATATCAGGCGAACGCGGTTGGAAAATCCGCGGGGGATGACCCCAAGGAAACCGAAGGCCGCAAAGATAAACTTAAACGCAACAACAATTAAATCTAAACGGAGGATATGATTATGACACCTATGAGAAGAAATCAGAATTGGTTACCAGATGTATTCAATGACTTTTTTGACAACAATTGGTTGATGCCCGCTAAGGCTACGGCTCCTGCCATCAATGTCTTGGAAGATGAGAAGAATTACAAGGTTGAGGTTGCCGCCCCCGGAATGTCTAAGAGTGACTTCACTATCAATCTTGATCAGGATGATGACCTTGTCATCTCGATGGAACACAAGGAAGACAACAAAGAGTCCAAAGACCAAAAGAAGGATGCCCGCTATCTGCGCCGCGAGTTCAATTACTCAAAGTTTGAGCAGACGTTGGTATTGCCCGATGACATAGAGAAAGATAAAATCAGCGCGAAGATGGAAAACGGCGTTCTGACCATCAACATTCCTAAGATGGGTGAAGAGGCCAAGAAGCAGCTTTCACACGCTATCACAATAGAATAACCACAATAAAGAGTAATAGTTACTTTTTCAGTTTATAGTTTTTGATTGATTGACATGAGGGCGCCTGCATCGTGAGATGCAGGCGCCCTTCTTGTATGGCGGCAGTTTGTGGAGCCGGATAAAAAGCGTAACTTTGCCGGCAAATACATATACCCGCCATGCTACTTGCCACTATTCTGCTTCAGGCGCTTCGGGTGCCTGACTCTGTGGGCAATCAGATTGACACTGCCCGCCACATTGCCAAGACCATTGTCACCGATGTCACGACCGAACAAGGCTTAGACAGGCTCTCAAAACTGGTGAGCCAGCTCATCAACTGGGGCGTCGGCCTCGGACTGCGCATCATAGGGGCCTTGGTCATCTTTTTCATTGGCCGCTTTGTCATCAAGCTCCTCAACCGTCTGATCAAGCGCATACTCAATGCGCGTGGAGTCGATGCCAGCGTGAAGTCCTTCCTGGAGAGTTTTATCAATGTCATTCTCCAGGTCATGCTGCTCGTGGCCGTAGTCAACAAACTCGGTATCGAAACGACCTCGTTTGCCGCCTTGCTGGCCTCATTTGGCGTTGCCGTCGGTATGGCCTTGAGCGGTAACTTGCAAAACTTTGCTGGAGGAATACTCATCCTGCTCTTTCGTCCGTACAGGGTCGGAGACTATGTCGGCGCGCAGGGAGAGGAAGGCACCGTCATCGCTATCCAGATGCTTCACACCATCATCCGTACGTATCAGGGCAATCAAGTGTACATGCCCAATAGCCTGATGAGCTCCAACAAGGTAACCAATTACAGCAAGGAACCGAACCGTATGGTCGAGTGGCGGATCGGCATTGACTACGGAGAGAATGTCAGTCGTGCGCAAGCCGCTCTGGAGCGTGTGGTGGCCGCTGACCATCGTATACTCAAGGATCCGGCGCCCTATATCGCCGTGCGTGAGCTCGGAGACAACAGCGTGGGCCTTACAGTGAGAGTCTGGGCGCCGACAGAGAGCTACTGGCGTGTGCTCTACGACGGAAACCGGGCTATCTACGACGAGTTTAATAAGCAGCACATCAACTTCCCATATCCGCAGATGACCATTCATCATGCCGACTGACGGGGTAGAAGGTAACGGAATAATAAATTTCCATTTTATCGCAGATTCTTGATGCTTTTGCGGTCTCGGTTGGAGCGGTCAGACAAGACTTTATGAGAAATAGTCGGTCTCTGACTTTGTCGCTTCGCGAGATTGCATTATCTTTGAAGTCCGAAAAAAATCAACATAAGCCGACGTGGCTCATATCTTAGGAATTCGATTTTCAGCATTGGGCGACATTGCCATGACGGTGCCGGTACTTTGGTCGTTTGCCAAGCGGTATCCGCAGCATGAAATCACGCTCCTGAGTCGCGAGAGCGCCGCCACACTCTTTCAGACGATGCCTGCCAACGTACACTTCCTTGGCGTCAATCTCAATGATTACCGCGGCGTCGTCGGACTTGCCCGATTGGTACGCAATTTGGAGAGAAACGGATACGACGCTGTGGCTGACTTGCACGACGTATTGCGCTCCAAGTATATCCGGATGACAATGCATACACAGGGCTATCCAGTCGCTTATATCAACAAGTCGCGTGGAGATCGCCGGGCGTTGACCCGCAGTCGTAATAAGCGGCTGGCGCCGATGCAGAGCAGTATAGAGCGCTATCAGACGGTGCTGGCGGAACTCGGATATCCCTTCACTCTGACTTTTAAGTCCATCTATGAAGACTACGAGCCGGCCATGACGCCAGAAATGTCCGATTTCATCGGCCAAAATACGGGATACCGTATCGGTATAGCTCCCTTTGCCCGCCATCAGGGCAAGATCTATCCGCTCCGGCAGATGGATGGCGTGATACAGCGGCTTGCCAGCGACCGGTCCAACAGGATCTACCTCTTCGGAGCCGGTGCAGAAGAGCGGCAATGGTGTGAGGAGCATGCCGCAGTCCGCTCCAATGTGGTGTCTGCTGTGGGCCACTTCAACCTGCAACAAGAACTACAAATCATCTCCCGCCTCCAGGTAATGGTGACAATGGACTCGGCCAATATGCATCTCGCCTCACTCGTGGGGACGCCCACGGTGTCTATATGGGGCGCCACTCACCCTTATGCCGGTTTCGCCGGACTGCAGCCAGAGAAGAGTGTCATCCTGCAACACCAGATGTCGTGCCGCCCGTGCTCTATCTTTGGCAATAAGGAATGCTACAAGGGGACATATGAATGTCTCTGGGCTATCTCTCCGGAGGAGGTCGCAGAAGCGGTGACCGATGTGTGCAAACGTCAATCAGACCTGCGATGAACAATATAGCGTACGCTCTGGTCTATGTCTTCAGCTACCTGCTGTCGCTCCTGCCCTACAGGATACTGTATGTCATCTCGGATGTCATTATATATCCTCTGATATATCATGTGGCGCACTATCGTCGCCACGTGGTGAGACGCAATCTGCGTAACTCCTTTCCCGACAAGTCGGAGAAAGAACTTCGGAAGATTGAGGTCAAATTTTATCATTATCTGTGTGACTACTTCCTAGAGACCATCAAGCTCCTATCAGTCAGTAAGTCAGAGCTGATGCGGCGCATGACCATGGAGGGCTTTGAGGAGCTGGAGCGCAGTGCGGAGAAGACGGGGTTCGCCTTTATCTTGCTGGGACACTACTGCAACTGGGAATACATTACTTCGCTGCAACTGTGGGTCTCGCCGGATGTCAAGTGTGCCCAGATCTACGCGCCTCTGCGTAGCAAAGTATACGACCGCCTCTTTCTCAAGATCAGAAGCCGCTTCGGCAATGCCAATATCAAGAAAAACGAGTCTATTCGCGAGATTATCCATCTCCGGCACGACAATCAGAAGACGATAGTGGGATTTATCTCCGACCAAGGGCCCCGCTGGGTCAATATACATCTCTTCGTTCCCTTCCTGCATCAGGATACGCCTGTCTTTACCGGCACGGAGCGCATTGCCAAGAAGCTTGGAGCGTCCATCTTTATCGCTCACCATACGCGCCCCAAGCGAGGCTATTACCATTGTACCTATACCAAACTGACGGATACGCCGGCCGACTTTGCCCCCAACGAGATCACGCGCATCTATATGCATGACTTGGAAAAGCAGATCCAGGCTGAGCCTTACTTGTGGCTCTGGACGCACGACAGATGGAAACGCCAACGTACCTCTCCGCGTGCCCCTGAACAGTGGAAGGCAACCATCGTCGACGGGCATCCCATCAGTGACACACCCATTGAGACCAGATGACTACACGACACATACTCCTGGCCCCAGACTACCAAGATTGTCGCAAAACTGTCGAGGAAATCATAGACAGATTCTCCTCCGACGGTGCGCCTGTGCATCTCGGCCGCAACAGTATCAAGACCTTTACGACACGTCTCGGAGTCTGGAATGTCAAGCGCTATCATAAACCCAACTGGATCAATCGCATCGCTTACACCTGGCTGCGCAAGCCCAAGGGACTCAGGGCGTTTGAGTATCCACAGCGCGTATTGGCGGCAGGATACGAGACCCCGGCGCCCATAGCCTACGTGGAGGAACGGCAGCTAGGCCTACTGTCATACAGCTACTTCGTCAGCGAACAGTGCAAGTACGAACGCCGCTTTTACGAGTTTGGCGGCGCTCGTGTACAAGACTGCCAGGAGATACTCAAGTCCTTTGCTCACTTCACGGCAGGCCTCCATGAGGCCGGCATCCTGCACCGAGACTATTCGCCGGGAAATATTCTGTTTGACAAGATTGATGGGACATGGCACTTCTCTATTGTCGATATCAATCGCATGCGCTTTGGTCCTGTGAGCATCGAGAAGGGGTGTGCTAACTTCGCCCGCCTGTGGGGGCAGCCCGACTGGTTCCGCTACTTGGCCAGAGCTTATGCCCAAGAGCGCGGAGCTGATCCTGACTATTGCGAACGCCTTGTGCTACAGGCCCGCTACAAATTTTGGAAGCCGCGGGCCAAGCACAATAAGCTCCCCTATACTATCCGCTTCTAGCCGCGCTGGGCCTGCGTGACCCATAAGCGAGTCGTCACAATGGGAGATGGGCCCGTGAGAAGTACATTTGTTTCCCCGTCGACAGTATCCCGTCCCAGACAGTATATGGTCAAGGCAAGTCGGCCCGCCGCTTTTGTCAGCAAGACTTCCTTGTTATCCGCCAAAAGCCGGCTTTTGTGTTTTGGCCGCCGGAACGAGGCGCTACAGAGCCCGTCGGAGTCTCTTGCAGCGCTGTCGCTGAGGACTGTATGGAGGTTACGGACGTGGGAGAATGTCTGATTTTTTTGATGTAAATTGGCATTTGTGTGCTCTCCAAGGTGAGAGAACGTGACAAATCGCTTGATTGACAGAAAAAAAAGAGCATACCCTTGCTTATTATCAGAAAAAGTCGTACTTTTGCAACCAGTAAGGAGTGAGAGGCCCGCAAGAGCTTCTCATTTTTTTTAACCCTTTGCAAGATACATCATGATAGACAAAGACAAAGTCAAAGAGATTGTCGATGAGTGGCTGGCTGACAAGCGCTACTTCCTCACTGACTTGACAGTAGATCAGGACGACCGCATAGTGGTCGAGATAGACGACAAGGAAGGTGTCTGGATAGACGACTGCGTAGCGCTCAGCAAGTACATAGAGGAGCACCTCGACCGCGATGAGGAGGACTACGAGCTCGAAGTCGGCAGTGCAGGTATCGGACAACCCTTTAAGGTCATGCAGCAGTACGTCAACCACATCGGGGACGAGGTGGACGTCGTACTCAAGGACCGCAAAAAGTTTAAAGGCGTGCTCAAGGCCGCCGATGAACAGGGCGTGACGCTGCAGGTCAAGCGCAGAGTCAAGCCAGAAGGTGCCAAACGGGCCAAAATCGTCGAGGTCGAAGAGCAGTATCCCATGGATGAGCTCAAGAGCGTGAGCTACGCAATCAATTTCAAGTAGCTGACACAAGCCGTACGGCGCTGTATCCTATCAGAACAAAAAAGAAATAAATATATCATGCCTAAAAATCCAGTTAATGTGCTCAACTTGGCACAAAGTTTTGCGGATTTCCGACAGGACCGCAATATAGATGCAGCAACTCTTGTAGGTGTCATTGAGGAAAGTTTTCGCAGTGTGCTTGCAAAACAATTTGGAAGCGACGAAAACTTTGATGTGATTATCAACCCCAAGAATGGCGACTGCGAAATCCACCGCACACGTACCGTAGTGCCCGACGGCGAAGTACAGGACCCCAATAAGGAGATGACACTTACCGAAGCACGTCAGATAGCTGACGACTACGAAGTAGGGGAAGAGGTCAGCGAAAATCTGGACTTCTCTAAGTTCGGCCGTCGCGCCATTTTGACACTACGACAGACGCTCGCAAGCAAAGTACTCGAGCTTGAGCACGACAATCTCTACAATAAGTACAAGGAGAAGATCGGCCAGATCGTATCAGGCGAGGTCTACCAGATATGGAAATCGGAAATGCTCCTCGTAGATGACGACAACAATGAACTCCTTCTGCCCAAGAGTGAGCAGATACCAGGGGATTTCTTCCGCAAGGGAGAGGTTATTCGTGCTGTTGTGCTTCGTGTGGACAACGACAACAACAATCCTAAGATTTACCTCAGTCGTACGAGCCCCGACTTCCTGCGCCGTTTGCTCGAGGAAGAAGTGCCAGAGATCAACGACGGATTGATCACCGTACACGACATTGCCCGTATCCCAGGCGAGCGGGCCAAGATTTCCGTGGAGAGCTATGATGACCGCATAGACCCTGTCGGAGCTTGCGTGGGCGTACGCGGACGCCGTATCCACGGCATTGTACACGAGCTGCACGGAGAGAATATCGATGTCATCAACTATACGACCAATAAGGAGCTCTATGTCGAGCGCGCCCTCAGCCCTGCCCAGATCACGAGCGTATTTCTCGATGAGGAAAACCATAAGGCAGAGGTTTACCTCAAGCCCAAGGAAGTCTCTCTGGCTATCGGTCGTGGTGGCGTCAATATCAAGCTTGCCTGCATGCTGACAGGATATACCATAGACGTATTCCGTGAGACCGAGGAGGGCGGTGAGTCCGACGACATCTACCTTGACGAGTTTAATGACGAGATTGATCAGTGGGTAATCGACGCCTTCAAGCATGCAGGATATGAGACTGCACGCGAAGTATTGGCTGCTGATCGTGACCGGCTGCTTAAGGAAACCGACTTGGAGGAAAGTACGGTTGACAATGTAGTCAAGGTGCTTAATGCAGAATTTGAGAAAGAATAAATATATGGGAGTAAGACTGAACAAAGTACTTAAGGAATTCAACGTAGGTCTGCAGACAGTTGTAGACTATCTCGACAAGAAGGGCTTTACTGTGGAGGCGGACCTCAATGCCAAGATCTCTGACGATGCCTATCAGGTTGTCAGGGAAAAGTTTGGCACGGATAAGCTTCTGCGTTCCGAAGCCGACAAACTTATCTCCCATCGGCAGGAGGAGAAAGAGAAGGAGAAGAAGACACCAGCCGCTCCTCGCAAAGTAGAGGAGATCAAGACGGTTATCCCCGAGGATGTCATGCCCAAGTTTAAGACACTGGGCAAGGTAGACCTCGACAAGCCTGCTACGCCAGCCCCTGCCACCCAGACAGAGGAAGCCCCTGTGGCACAGCCCAAGGCCGAGCAGCCCGCCCAGCCGACGGCGCAGCCAGAGACTCCCAAGGCAGTCCCGGAAACTCACGTCGAGCAGCCGACAGTCGCGTCGGAGCCCAAGATTGAGGCTAAACCGGCAGTCGAAAAGCCGGTAGTATCTCCTGCGCAAGCGAAGACTCCTGCAGCTACACCGGTCCCTGTAGAGACTGAGAAAAAGCCTGAGGCTCCTCAGGCTGCTACTGCACCGTCCAAGCCTGAAGATTCAGCTGCTCAGAAAGAAGTTGCACCTGCCAAGACAGAGAAACCGGCACCTCAGAGGGAGGCCGTATCTGCTAAGCAGAAACAAGCCGAGGCTAAACCGGAGGCTCAAAAGCCGGCAGCAGAGCCAGAACAGAAACCGTCGGAGCCAGAGATCTTTACGCTTCATCCGCAGGCAACAATAAGCGGTCCCAAGGTGCTCGGCACCATAGACCTCTCTGCTATCAACGAGAGTACACGCCCTCACAAGAAGTCCAAAGACGAGAAGCGCAAGGAGCGTGAGGAGAAATACAAACAGCAGCACCAGGATGCCGCTCGCAAGAAGCGCAACCGTATACAGGGAGACCGTGTAGATATCGCCTCAGAAGCACGCAAGGTGACCGAACAGACTTGGCAGCCCATGCCGGGCGGTGGACAGCGCCCACAGCAAGGCAACAATGGCAGACTGCAAGACCGTAGACAGAAGAAAAACAAGAAGCAGCAGGCCCAGAAGCAGTTGGTCAGCGATGAGGACGTAGCTAAGGAAGTAAAGAAGACACTGGCACGCCTCACCAATAAGCAGAAGGCCTTTGGCTCTGGCGTAAAGCACCGCCGTGAGAAGCGAGACCTCGTTCGCGCTAATATGGAGCAGCAGGCCAACGCCGAAGCCGGCGAGAGCCGCACGCTCAAGCTCACGGAGTTTGTTACAGCCAACGAGCTTGCCACGATGATGGACGTCCCTGTGACCGAAGTTATCTCAACTTGTATGAGCATAGGCATGATGGTGAGTATCAACCAGCGTCTTGATGCAGAGACCATCAACCTTGTCGCCGACGAGTTTGGCTTTAAGACGGAGTACGTCAGTGCATCTGTCTCCGAAGCAGTACATGAAGAAGAGGACAACGAGGAAGATCTCCAGCCGCGCGATCCTATTGTGACCGTGATGGGACATGTAGACCACGGTAAGACTTCCTTGCTCGACTATATCCGTAAGACTCACGTCATAGCAGGCGAGGCGGGCGGTATCACCCAGCACATCGGCGCTTACAACGTGACCTTGGCCAACGGACGTCACATCACATTCCTCGATACTCCTGGTCACGAGGCATTTACCGCCATGCGTGCCCGTGGAGCTCAGGTTACTGATATCGCTATCATCATCATTGCAGCCGACGACGGCGTAATGCCGCAGACCAAGGAGGCTATCAGTCATGCTCAGGCCGCAGGAGTGCCGATGGTATTTGCCATCAACAAGATAGATAAGCCGGGAGCCAATCCTGAGAAAATCAAGGAGGAGCTCGCAGCCATGAACCTGCTGGTTGAAGACTGGGGCGGCAAATACCAAAGCCAGGACATCTCGGCCAAAAAGGGCATTGGCGTCAAGGAACTCCTCGACAAGGTGCTGCTCGAAGCCGATATGCTCGAGCTGAAGGCCAATCCTAACCGCAAGGCCACGGGTACGGTCATCGAGTCCTCCCTCGACAAGGGACGAGGCTACGTGGCAACTGTAATCGTAAGCAACGGCACCCTGCATATCGGTGACAATGTCATCGCAGGTACCTGCTACGGCCGCGTCAAGGACCTCGGCGATGAACGAGGCAAGCACACCAATGATGTGGGTCCTGCCCACGCCACTATCATCCTCGGTCTCAACGGTGCACCTCAGGCCGGCGACACTTTCCACGTGATGGACACCGAGCAGGAAGTGAAGGAAATCGCTAACAAGCGCCTCCAGCTCCAGCGCGAGCAGGGACTGCGTACTCATAAGCTGCCTACGCTCGACGAGCTGGGCAGACGTATTGCTTTGGGAGGCTTCCAGGAACTCAACCTCATCGTCAAGGGCGATACAGATGGTTCTGTCGAGGCTCTGAGTGACTCATTCATCAAACTATCTACGGAGAAGATTGCTGTCAACGTCATTCACAAGGGTGTAGGTCAGATCAACGAGACAGATGTTACCTTGGCCGCTGCTTCGCAAGCCATCATCATCGGTTTCCAGGTGAGACCGAGTGCAGACGCACGGCGCGTGGCTGATCAGGAAGGCGTCGATATCCGTATATACTCCGTCATCTATGACGCTATCCACGACGTCAAGGATGCTATGGAGGGCATGCTTAAGCCTGTTCTCAAGGAGGAAGTCACTGCGACGCTTGAAGTCCGCCAGGTATACCATATCAGTAAGGTTGGAACTGTGGCCGGTGCCTTTGTGACCGATGGTAAGGTACACAGGACCGATAAGGCCCGTCTTATCCGCGATGGAATCGTCAAGTTTACCGGTGAGATCAATGCCTTGAAGCGCTTTAAGGACGATGTTAAGGAAGTTGGCGTCAACTTTGAGTGCGGTATCAGCCTCACCAACTGCAATGATATCGCCGAGGGCGACATTATCGAGACCTTCCGTGAGGTCGAGGTTAAGCAGACACTGTAGCAGAGGCTGCGGGATCTACGCTATACCATAATCATATAGGATAGAGATTGTCACTGATATGACCGAAATAGATTTTATTATCATCCTGACACTCGTATGGGGAGCCTACCGTGGATGGAAAAACGGCTTGCTCAAAGAAGTCGTCTCCATGTTGGGATTTTTTGTGGGCCTCTTTATCGCCTATGAGCTTTACGGCGTGTTTGGCGAGTGGCTCGCGCCCCATCTGAGCGGCAATGTGAGTGTAGGTCGTGTTTTTGGCAGGGTACTGGCCTTTATTATCCTATGGGTCGTCGTGCCGATAGTGCTGGGTCTTGTGGCGACGGTACTGACCAAGACGCTCAAGGGGCTGCGCCTCGGCTTCCCCAATTCGATGCTCGGACTACTGGTTGGTGCTCTCAAGTTTTATATCCTGCTCAGCTTTGTCTTTGGTGCCATGGACGCCCTGCATATACTGAGTCAGGAGAAGAAGGACGCCTCCCTGCTCTACAATACCGTAGCTCTTGCCGGAGACCAAGTCTTTCACCATGACAATCAGGCGCGTCCCGCCGATGACGCCCAACAAGGCGACAGCGTGCAAAGTGACACGACCTGGATTGAAATACATCACGATAAGAAATAATCATGCCAGAAAGCAGCAACGATATAGTCAGAAAGATAGCGCAACAGAAATACGCTTATGGATTTTCAACCGACGTCGAGACCGAAGTTATCCCCAAAGGACTCAATGAGGACGTCATCCGGCTCATCTCAGCCAAGAAGGGAGAGCCTCAGTGGCTGCTCGACTTCCGTCTGGACGCTTTCAGGTACTGGCAGACGCTGAAGCAGCCCTCATGGGGTCACGTTCATGTGCCGCCTATCGACTATCAAGCGATCTCATACTACGCCGACCCGCGCGGCAAAACCGATAAGGGCCGCAAGGAAGTGGATCCGGAGCTTGAGAAGACCTTTGACAAGCTGGGCATTCCCCTCAAGGAGCGCGCAGTCCTGAGTGGTGTCGCTGTAGACGCCGTCATGGACTCCGTATCCATCAAAACGACATTTCGGGAAAAGCTGTCAGAGCTCGGGATTATCTTCTGCTCGATCTCCGAAGCCGTGCGGGAACACCCAGATCTCGTACGCCAGTATTTGGGGTCCGTCGTGCCGCCGCGCGACAACTTTTTTGCTGCCCTCAACAGCGCTGTCTTCAGCGACGGAAGCTTTGTTTATATTCCCAAGGGCGTACGCTGTCCGATGGAGCTCTCAACCTACTTCCGCATCAATGCTATGAATACCGGTCAGTTTGAGCGCACACTGATTGTATGCGACGACCGGGGCTACGTATCTTACCTCGAAGGCTGCACAGCTCCTATGCGCGATGAAAATCAACTGCATGCTGCCATTGTGGAAATCGTGGTCAACGAAGGGGCCGAGGTCAAATACTCCACGGTGCAGAACTGGTACCCTGGAGATGAGAATGGCAAGGGCGGCGTCTACAATCTCGTGACCAAGCGAGGTCTCCTCGCTGGCGCAGACAGCAAGTTGTCGTGGACGCAAGTGGAGACGGGGTCTGCCATCACGTGGAAGTACCCCAGCTGCGTGCTCCGCGGTGACCGCAGTCAGGCCGAGTTTTACTCAGTCGCTGTCACCAATCACTACCAAGAGGCCGACACCGGTACCAAAATGATCCATCTCGGCCGCAATACGCGTAGCACAATCGTCAGTAAGGGTATCTCGGCAGGACATAGCCAAAATTCCTACCGCGGTCTCGTCAAGATGGGTCCCAAGGCCATTGGCGGGCGCAACTACAGCAGCTGCGACTCTTTGCTTCTCGGCGACAAGTGCGGAGCCCACACCTTCCCTTATATAGATGTGCACAATGATCATGCGGTCGTGGAGCATGAAGCCACTACATCCAAGATTTCGGAGGACCAACTCCTCTACTGCAATCAGCGTGGCATACCTCAGGAGGACGCAGTGGCACTCATCGTGGGCGGATATGCACGCGGAGTGCTCGACAAGCTACCTATGGAGTTCGCCGTCGAGGCCCGCAAACTCCTCTCTGTCTCGCTGGAGGGATCTGTAGGGTAGTGTGACGCTTCTTCTGCTCTGCCGCCATCGCAAGGTCAGATTTGCTGGTAGACTAGAGCGGATGTGCTATTGTCTGCAGCGCAGTATACATACAAGTTCTTTCCATGCTTCACGTACTGATTATCTTTATCCTTATACTGTTCAACGCCTTCTTCTCTCTGTCTGAGGTGGCGCTCATCTCTGCCCGCAAGACGCGTCTTGCCTCAGAGGCTAAGCACGGCAGCCGCGCGGCCCAGATGGCACTCGACTTGCAGTCAAATCCAGACCTCTTCCTCTCGACAGCGCAGATCGGCATCACCATTGTCTCCATCCTGACTGGTATCTACTCGGGAGCCTCCCTGAGCGATGACTTTTCCGGTTGGCTCATCTCGTTGGGGCTCTCACAACAGGCAGCTGCCTTTGTCGCACCGACGGCCATTCTCATCTTGGCCACCTATCTGCAGTGCGAGCTCGGTGAACTCTTTCCCAAGCGTATCGGTATCGATATGGCCGATGCGGCAGCCCGCCTGTGTGCTCCTCCTATGATCTTCTTTGCCCGGATCACCAAGCCATTCGTTTGGCTGCTGACCCAGAATACGCAACTGCTCGTCCGTCTCTTTCATCTCAAGAAGGAGGCCAACGTTGTCACCGAAGACGAAATCAAGAGCGTCATCCAGGAGGGTACGGAGAGCGGCGAGGTACAGGAGGTCGAGCAGGACATCATGGAGCGTACCCTTGCTCTAGGCAATCTGCCCGTTAGCACACTGATGACATACCGCACGGACATTGTCACCCTCGACGCTGGCATGCAGGCGCCGGCTGTGGAAGATGTCATCCGTGATACCCCATTCGCCAACTATCCCGTCGTCGACGGAGACATGGAGCATGTCATTGGCTTCATCTCGCTCAAGGACCTCGTGATGCGCCTCTACAAGCCCGATTTCTCTCTGCGTACCAACCTGCAGAAGCCCATCTATCTCCCTGAGACCATCTCTGTCTACAAGGCGCTTGAGCATCTCAAGAAAGTTCATTACCATATTGCCATCATCTGTGATGAGCTCGGTGCCATCACGGGTATTTTGACCTTCCGCGATATCTTTGAGGGTTTGGTCGGCAATATACAGGACCAGACGGAGGACCCAGACATCATAGAGCGCAAAGACGGCAACAGCTGGGTAGTCAGCGGCCAATGTAGCTTCCTTGACTTCCTCGACTATTTTGACGAATCAACAGACCTCGAGCCCGATTTCAATACGATAGCGGGTCTGGTGCTCCGCCTCCTCGACCGTATTCCCAAGGTCGGCGACACGACGCACTGGCAGCACTTTGACCTGCGCGTAGTTGAGATGGACGGAAACCGCATTGACAAGTTACTCGTCACTCGCCGTCAGCCAGAGGCTGCCAAGACTCAGCCAGACAAATAAGGGCTCTGGAAGGAAGCACACAGCCCGGAGACAGACTTGCTCGGAGTCGGTCGCTGTACATGGAATTCACACGTATTTTAGGTGAACCCGATGTATATGAAATACAAGGTCGGACCTAGTTTAAATTACATCCGACCTAGTTTAAAACTACATCGGACCTTGTTTCTCTCAGCTCAGGCCTTGTCACGTACGTGTGGCGGCGGGGTATCAGAGAAAGAAAAAAAGGCGGAGGAGAGAGCCAGGGATAGCCAGTTAAGGACTTGGCCAATAGGATAAAAAAGCGTAACTTTGCATGACTTAAACTAGCTCCGGCGCAGCCGGACGAGACTAACTGACAACGAAATGCTGGAAATCAGAAATTTACATGCCTCTGTAGAAGGCAAAGAGATACTTAAGGGCATCGATCTCACGATTGGCGATGGCGAGGTACACGCCCTGCTGGGCCCTAACGGCTCCGGCAAGAGCACGCTAAGCAATGTCATCGTAGGCAATCCGCAGTATACGGTCACCGAAGGCACAATTACCTTTAACGGTAAGGACCTGCTCGCTATGAAGACCGAGGATCGTAGCCACGAGGGCATCTTCATGTCTTTCCAGCAGCCGGTTGAGATTCCTGGAGTCAGTATGGTCAACTTCTTGAAGGCAGCTATTGATGCCAAGCGCAAGTATCAGGGGCTCGAACCGCTCTCCGCAGCCGATTTTCTCAAGCTGATGCGTGATAAGCGCAAGCTTGTCGGCATCGATGCCGCACTTACGCGGCGCAGTGTCAATGAGGGATTTAGTGGCGGTGAGAAGAAACGCAACGAAATTTTCCAAATGGCCATGCTGGAGCCCAAGCTCGCCATACTTGACGAGACTGACTCTGGTCTGGATGTCGATGCGCTGCGCATCGTTGCCGACGGATTTCATAAGCTCCGTACCCCAGATATGAGTGCGCTGATTATCACGCACTATCAGCGTATGCTCGACTACATGGCTCCCACGCAGGTACACGTCATGATGGAGGGCCGTATCGTCAAGTCGGGTGGTCCAGAGCTCGGCGACCGCATAGAGCGTGACGGATTTGACTGGATCAGGACCGAGACCGGGTCTGGTGCCGAGGCAAAGGCCTGACAATAGATCAATGCTCACTTATACGATACAGTGGAAAGCAGTTTACGACAATACATAGAGCTCTACAGCGACAACAAGGCGCTGATAGATGCAGGCAGCTGCGAGCCGATGAATCGCATGCGCCCCCTGGCGTTGCAACGGCTTGAGCAACATGGCCTGCCAAGCCGTAAGGTGGAGGAATACAAGTATACTGACATCGAGCAGGTACTGGCTCCTGACTACGGAGTCAACCTCCGTCGTCTCGCTATAGGAGCCGATCCCTACCAGGCCTACAAGTGCAGTGTGCCGGGGCTGGGTACCTCGCTTTACTATATGATGGGCGACCGTCTCTGTCCTGCTCGTAAGGATCAGCCCGTCTTGCCTGATGGTGTATATGTGGGCAGTATGACCGACTTCGCCGCCCGTTATCCGGAACAACTGGCCGAACACTACGGCCGTTTGGCTCAGACAGAACAAGATAGCCTCACAGCGCTCAATACCTTGCTTGCGCAAGACGGAGTCGTCATCCGTGTCGCTCCAGGGGTTAAGCTCGACAATGCTATACAGGTAGTCAATCTGGGCAAGAGCGACATAGATCTCATGACCAACCGCCGTGTGATGGTCATCATCGGAGATGGCGCAATCGCCACGTTGCTCTTCTGTGATCACAATTTGGACCGCAGTCGATACTTGACGACTCAGGTCGGAGAGGTATTCGTCGGAAAGGGTGCAAGCCTCAGTCTCTGCGAGATAGAGGAGACCCACTCAGGCAATACACTGATAGACAATACTTATATTGCCCAGCAGGCTGGCAGCCGTATCGACGTAGGCTACTTTACCCTGCACGGCGGCGTTACGCGTCGGATGTTGCGCCAAGCCTTTGAGGGCGAAGGCGCCGAGGCCAAGGTCTACGGCGGAGTGATAGGCGACGGCACACAACATACCGACACCAATTTGCTCATAGATCACCGTCGCGGCAAGTGCAAGAGCGATGTGCTCTACAAGTATGTGCTGGACGGACAGAGCGTCGGCGCATTTGCGGGTAAAGTACTTGTGAGAAAGGATGCACAGCGTACCGACTCGCAGGAGACCAATGCCAACCTCTGCGTGTCGCCTCAGGCACGCATGTATACGCAGCCGATGCTGGAGATATACGCCGACGATGTGAAGTGCAACCACGGCTCTACTGTCGGCCGCCTCGACAATCAGGCTCTCCTGTATATGGCCCAGCGCGGTATACCCGAGGACGAGGCCAACCTGCTCCTGCAGCAAGCCTTTCTGGACGAGGCAATACGCCATATCACCCTCGAGCCGCTGCGCGAGCGTCTGACCCAGATGGCCGAGAGACGCTTCCGTTACAAACTCAAGTCCTGTGAGGGCTGCGATCTCTGTGCACAAAAGAGATGATATCAGACTAAGGAAAATACTATGTACGACATAGACAAGATAAGGCACGACTTCCCCATTCTCGACACTGAGGTATACGGTCACAAACTGGTCTACCTCGACAATGCAGCAACCACGCAGAAGCCCCGCTGCGTGGTGGACGCGATAGAGCAGGAGTATTTTACGAGCAATGCCAATGTGCATCGCGGAGTACACTACCTGTCAGAAAAGGCAACCGACTTGCTCGAGAATGCACGTGATACGGTGCGCCGCTTCATCGGGGCCGCTAAGACGAGCGAGATTATCTTTACCCGTGGCACGACGGAGAGCATCAATTTGGTGGCTTCCTCCTATGGCCAACTCCTCAAGGAAGGGGATGAGATCCTCGTCTCGGAGATGGAGCATCACTCTGATATTGTGCCTTGGCAGTTGCTGCGTGACCGATGCGGCATTGTCATCAAAGTCATCCCCATAACCGATGAGGGAGAACTGCGACTGGATGCACTGGAGCGTCTCTTCACCCCGCGTACACGCCT
Source organism: uncultured Prevotellaceae bacterium (assembly GCA_900316315.1). Lineage (GTDB taxonomy): Bacteria > Bacteroidota > Bacteroidia > Bacteroidales > Bacteroidaceae > UBA6382. Next base: position 150,541 of record ONCK01000001.1, on the reverse strand, counting down.
TGTTTGCGTCACTCAGGTCAGCAATGTGCTTGGCACAATCAATCCTGTCAAGGAGATTGCCGCGATGGCTCACGCGCATGGTGCACTTTGTCTCGTCGACGGAGCGCAGAGCGTGCCTCATATGCCGGTCAATGTGAAGGAACTGGGATGCGACTTCTTCGCCTTCAGTGGCCATAAGGTCTATGGGCCGACCGGTATCGGCGTGCTCTGGGGACGTGAGGATTTGCTCGACCGTATGCCACCCTATCAGGCAGGCGGAGAGATGATTGCCTCAGTTACATTTGACAAGACGACGTTTGAGGAACTGCCGTTCAAGTTTGAGGCCGGCACACCCAACTATATAGGAAGCCACGCCTTGGCCGTGGCGCTCGACTATGTGAGCCATATCGGCATGGATGCGGTACAGTCCTATGAAGCAGACTTGACGCGCTACGCCATGGAGACTCTGGGGGCGATAGACGGCATCCGCATCTTCGGCACTGCGCCCCACAAGGACGCCGTCGTGTCCTTTCTCGTCGCGAATATCCATCACTTGGATATGGGCACGTTGCTCGACCGGCTGGGTATCGCTGTGCGCACTGGACATCACTGCGCGCAGCCCCTGATGGAGCGCTTGGGCGTAGAGGGAACCGTGAGAGCATCGCTGGCCCTGTACAATACACGCGCAGAAATCGACGCGTTGGCGCAAGGTATTGACCGCGTCAGACAAATGTTTTGACCGCTCACGACGGTAAGCCAGCTGCCATGTTGAAGTCCTGTTACTATGAGGGTCTGATCGAGGCTGGATGTGATGAGGCCGGGCGTGGATGCCTCGCGGGAAGCGTCTATGCGGCAGCGGTAGTGTTTCCCAAGGATTACCACAACGACTTGATTAATGACAGCAAGCAGCTGACCGCTCACAAGCGGTATGTAGTGCGTGAGCAGATAGAGCGTGACGCGCTGGCATGGGCTGTAGGTGTCGTTACACCCGAGGAAATCGACCACGTCAACATTCTCAATGCTTCAATCCTGGCGATGCACCGCGCGCTCGACGGACTTCGTGTGCGCCCGCAGGCTGTCATCGTCGACGGCAATCGTTTCCGGCGCTACCGGGACCTGCCTTATCAGACCATCGTCAAGGGTGACGGCAAGTATCTCCCGATTGCGGCTGCGAGCATCCTGGCCAAGACCTACCGCGATGACTATATGAAGCGCCTTAATGAGGAATACCCCGGTTACGGATGGGACCGCAATATGGGATATCCCACCCGCGAGCATCGCGAAGCCATACGGCGACTCGGCACTACGCCCTACCACCGCATGACCTTCAATCTGCTTGGAATAGAGGAGCCCGAGTTGCCCTTCGGTGAGTGATTGCGCCCAGACGGCGCAACACTGTCGGCGCAGGAGCGGACGTTCAACTGTCAGGGAAAGAAATGGAAACCGCTTCTTCTGGCTTTTTCGACTCGCCATCCGGATTGATAACTCCTTTATACGGCTTTGCCAAGGCTCTATCCGACCTCATGGCTATCCTATGCGGCTTCGCCAATCGACTATCCGGTATATACGATATAGACTATGCAACTGAGTATCTTTGCGCGTCAGCTACGGCTGATTGAGACGCTGGCAGGCAGCAGCTATGTCAGTGCCGAGGCTATCTGCGACAAGCTTGGTATTACGCGGCGCACGCTCTTTCGTTACCTGGACCTGTTCAGGACCAACGGATTCTTGGTAGAGCGCAACCGCGACGGATATCGCTTGAGCGCAGCCTCACCTTTTCTGCTCAAGGTCTCGGAGCGTGTCCACTTCTCCCGCGAGGAGGCGGAGGCCCTCCTCGATGTGCTTGATGCTAAGGAACAGCGCAGCAGCGAACTCGAACATCTGCGTGACAAACTCGCGCGTCTGACGGATCGTCGCCTGCTCGATGCTGTCAAGGTCGACGAACGGTATGCCCAGGTCTTTCGCAACCTTTATGAGGCCATACGCCAGCACGAGATAGTGGTTATCCGTAACTACCGCTCCTTACGTAGTGATACCATCACCGACCGTACGGTAGAGCCGTACTGCTTTGTTGACGGCAATGAGAGCGTAAGATGCTACGAGATTCCGACGGACACCAACAAGACCTTCAGGCTCTCCCGCATGGACGCAGTGGAGATCGTTCCCCTCCGCTGGGCGCACGAAGCAGCCCACTCTACAGTCTATACCGATGCCTTCCACTTCAGCGGAGACAGGAGATATCTTGTGCAGCTGCGGCTCAATCTGCGCGCAGCCCAGCTCCTGGCTGAGGAGTTTCCCGCCTCTCTGCCCGATCTCGAGCGCGAGTCGCCCGAGCAATGGATCCTGTCGACACAGGTATGCAGCTACAAGGGCGTGGGGCGCTTCTGCCTCGGACTGCCCGGCGATGTCAAGCCGCTGGGCGATGACAAATTTCTGCAATATCTGAAAGAAAAAGCAGAAGATTTAACAAAACAATTATCAGAGTGACGTATTCTGTCACTCAAGTACCGTTCCTTTGCATCGACAAACAGAGAAAAAATCTACTAGAGATGAAAAAGGAAATAGTACTTCAGCGCAACATGGTGGCAACTCCCTCACTGAGCTGCCGAGTCAAGCAACTGTGTCAAGTAGCTCTCCACAAGATTATGCACAACCGTCTCCTCGACAGTGTGAGTGGCCTCTACTCACGTGTGATGGAGCAGGAGATTACTCCGGCTGAGACGCTCAGGATATTGCATGTGCAACTCGCTTCGTCCTGTCTGCTCTTGCTCGGACCGGTAAGCCTGCCGGTGCTTTCGGTCCTGCTTTGCTGGACCGCGCTTGCCCTTTGGCAGTGCCGCAATCTGGGTAGGAGAGGAGAGTAAGCGCTTGCTTGACGACTGGACGGGACACGATATGTCACACCACCCATCTTAATCATTATAGGGCCGGGCCGCATCTTTTGCGGTCCGGCCTTTTTTTATGCGTATATCCCGCTACGTGCACAGTACGGGGGAACCTATGGATACTGCTGTCCGGCGGCGTATCGCTGGAAGGCGATAGTGAAGCTAAATGGCTACGTCTGCACAGAGGAGAGCAGGATTTGTAGAGACAGAGAACTGCTGAAAAGAGACAGACCGCCCGCCGGTCGATGCGCTGTCTGACCTGACACCGTCAAGCCCCGATGAAATTTTGCGAAAGTGAGGTCTTTTGCTGTCGGCTCCATTATCCGTTGGGACAAGATGCGGGGCCTATCTCCGCGCTTGCCATTTGAGAGTAGCAAAGGCGCTGCAAGAGATAGCAAAATCAGACTCCGGAGAGGATATTTTGCCGATTTGCAGCAAGATAAGGAGAAGAGGAAAAGTATGGTAGCCGGCTTTTTTGTAATTTTGTGCCGGAAAAAATATAAGCATATCATACACTATGGCAAAGAAAGCGCTTCTTATGATTCTCGATGGCTGGGGTATCGGCCATCATGACAAGGCTGATGTGATCTACAACACACCTACGCCCAATCTCGACCGTATCACGGCTGAAAATCCTCACGCCCAGCTGCTCGCATGTGGCGAAAACGTCGGTCTGCCCGACGGCCAAATGGGAAACTCCGAGGTCGGCCATCTTAATATCGGCGGCGGACGCATTGTCTACCAGGATTTGGTCAAGATCAACCGCGCATGCCAGGACAACAGCATCCTGGAAAATCCTGAGATTAAGCGTGCTTACGGTTATGCCAAGGAGACGGGACACGCTCTGCATCTGATGGGCTTGACCTCAACCGGCGGCGTGCACTCCAGCCTCGACCATCTGAAGAAACTGATTGAGATATCCAAGATCTACGGTCTCAAGGAGACTTACGTACACTGTTTCATGGACGGACGTGACACCGATCCCAAGAGCGGCAAGGGCTTTGTAGCAGACGTCATCAAGACCTGCGAGGCCAACGGCGCCGCTGTAGCATCGGTCATCGGCCGCTTCTACGCAATGGACCGCGACAAGCGTTGGAATCGTATCAAGATCGCTTACGACCAGCTCGTATCGGGCAAAGGCAAGGAGGTAGATGATCTTGTACAGGCCATGCAGGACTGTTACGACAGCGACACGCCCGACCACAAGGACACCGACGAGTTTATGGAGCCTCTGGTCAATGCCAACGTAGACGGCCGCATCAAGGAGGGAGACGCTGTCATCTTCATCAACTTCCGCAACGACCGCGCAAAGGAAATCACCACGGTGCTCACGCAGCAGGACATGCCCGATCAGGGTATGCACACGATCCCCGGACTCCAGTACTTCTGCATGACGCCGTACGATCCGACATTTAAGGGGCTGCATGTGATCTTCCCTAAAGAGAATGTGACAAAGACGCTGGGCGAGTATATCAGCAGCAAGGGCCTTCGCCAGCTGCACACAGCCGAGACGGAGAAGTACGCTCACGTGACCTTCTTCTTCAACGGCGGACGTGAGGCTCCCTTTGAAGGCGAGGACCGTATCCTCGTGCCTTCTCCCAAAGTGGCAACTTACGACCTGAAGCCCGAGATGAGCGCTTACGAAGTCAAGGACAAGCTCGTCGCCGCCATTAAGCAGAATGTATACGACTTCATCGTCGTCAATTTTGCCAACGGAGACATGGTCGGTCACACCGGCGTCTATGCTGCTATCGAGGAGGCCGTAAAAGCTGTCGACAAGTGCGTAGGCGAGGTCATCGAGGCGGCTTCGGCCATGGACTATGAGACGCTGATCATCGCCGATCACGGCAATGCAGACCACGCCCTCAACGATGACGGCACGCCCAACACGGCCCATTCGCTCAACCCCGTGCCCTTCATCTATGTGACAGCCAATAAGCACGCCAAGGTCACAGACGGCATCCTCGCAGACGTGGCCCCGAGCATCCTGCATATCATGGGATTGCCACAGCCTAAGGAGATGACCGGCAAAGACCTCATCACCGACTAATCAAGCTGCGCCTGGCTATGCCCAGGTGTGACGGCCATCATACCAGTTCCCCGCCCTCCATGTGAGAGCGGGGAACTGTCGTTTTATGGTATGATTGTGGTCTGTCGCGAAGTCATATTTGTCCGCCGCGGAGTGGTATCGGTTCGGTGGCATAACGGTGGGGAAGGGCAAATTGGAATACAAATGGGGTAAGTTGGCTCCTTTGTCCTCTGGGGCGCCACTCAGACCTGTTTGGAAGTGCTTCATAATCATACAGGCGCCCCCTGTCTCGGCAAAGGGGAGTCCATGATGATAAAGGTAATGTAGGAGATTTCATGGGTAAGCCTACGGAATACAGCAACCATGAGGAAAAGCGATTTCGGTCCGACCTTACTAGCTTTGTTGGGCCACCCCATCATTGCTTGTCGCGCGGCTTCTATATGGCCCCATTGCTTGAGAAATCTCCTAAGCGAAGGAGAACAATGCCTGTACGCAGTCTCTGTTTTCGAAGAGTACTTAAAGCGTATCGCAGACTGTCATTCTTTAGACTAGCCAATAGTTTTTTATATAATAAATTCGGGATACTGCCTCAAATAGGTGCCGATGTAGTGATGACAAGCCGCCTTGTAAGCGCTACAAGGTCGGATGTAGTTTAAACTAGGTCGGACTTAGATTAAACAGGAAGGCGAGTTGTTGTCGCCTGATAGCCAGCTAGTTGTGAGAAAGCCAAATCTTATTCGTAATTTATTGGTTTTCAGTGAGTTATAAAGGAGGTTGGGACGATTATTCTCCTTTTTGCCTTCGAGGACAATTTGGGGAAATCAGCTTAATTTTTTATTATAAAAAAATGACTAAGCCTTCTGGACTATTTTACTTCCTTTTCCTCCCGATGGATAAGGTAGCGGCAGGTGATATAGGCTGTAGTAAAATAGACGATGGTCTGAATCCACAGCGCGTACCACTCAGGCAGCACCTGCTCTATACGGGCTCCCATTGTCATGATGCGGGTGTAGCCGTTGATGCCAAAGGTAGAGGGGAAGAGGTAAGAGACGCCTTTCCAAAATGGCGGTATGGCGCTTTCGGGCCAAGAGATACCGCTGGCAAAGAGCAGGGGCACACTCGTCACAACGATGATGAGGATACTCATCTCTCGGTTGCGCATCAGCACGGAGAGCGTAAGCGCAAAAAAGATACACGACAGGATGTACGGCAGGAGGAAGATGAACAGATCAAAGGGGCGGCCTATCTCGACGAGGTCAAAGATATGGGGTACCACGCAGGCGATGTAGGTTGCTGTAATCGAGTAGACGAAGAAGTAGGCGAGTCCTCGGCCCGTGATGATGTGGAGCGTGCCGCGGTTGCGCCGACTTGTGATGATGAGGTCGCGGTAGCGTCCGTCCTCTGCGGCGGTACCGCCTGACATGCCGATACTCAGGAGGAGCGTCTGCTGGATGATGAGCATCAGCACTGCGGGGATGAGGAAGCAGGCAAAGCCCTGCGTGCTATTGAATAGGGCTACCTCTTGACTGCGTACGGGGTAAGCGGTCACGGCATCCTCTCTGTCCGTATAGTTGCCGGCCCGGGCAATCTTGATTTCTTTGTTCATGTCGAGCGAGACGTCGGTAGCGGCGAGCAGAACGGCCTTGTAGTAGAGCATGCCGGCCATGTCGGCGTACGCTCCGACGTAGGCTTGGCGTCCGGTCTGGATATTGGTGGAGAAGTCGCTTGGCAGCAGGATAAATCCGTAGATGCGTTGCTCCTTGAGTTGCTGATGGGCGTCGGCGACGTCGCTGCAGTAGCCCTTGACCCGCGTCCACTGGCTTGCATCCATCTTGCGGGCAAATTCGCGGCTGAGGGCGGAGTGGCTTTGGTCGACTATGGCGATCGGGACCTCCCTCATGAGCTCCGTAGAGTAGATATAGCTATAGAGGAGAGGGTATCCGAGAGGTACCAGAATGGCGAAGATAAATACGCCCTGGTCATGCAGGATGACGCTCAGCTCGAGCTGGCAGATATGAAGCGTCTCCTTGAGGCCTCGCCATAAGATATGGAGTAGATGATTCATGACTTGCGACGTACTAGGGGATATAGAAGGAGTGAATAAGTTCTCTCTTGAGCCTTATCATCAGGACAAAGGGTACGAGTATGAAGAGCACGAGCCCTAGGTAGCCCAGCCAACTGTAGGCAAGCCCGTTGCCGTGGAGCGTCTGGCTGACATAGACGAGATAGTAGTAGCGCAAGGGAAACAGATGGGAGAGGGCCTGCACGGGAGTCGGCATGGCCGCATAGGGAAACGACATGCCGCAGACGCTGAAGGAGACGACGCCCCACAGACACGACATGCTGAGGCCCATACGCAGGGTCGGCACGATGGAAAAGAAGATGATGCCCAGCGCCTGCGCCGACAGCACCATGCCGAGCGTGAGCAGGAGCGTCAGGGCTGTGCCTCCGTGATTGGGAAAGAGGAGGTGGCCGTACAGATACCAGTCGCAGAAGATGCCGATGCCCATGAAGGCAATCGTATAAGGCAGTATCTTGGCTGTCAAGCCAAGGAGTATAGAGTGATTGCTGCGCTCCAGCCACTCGCGGGCGGTATTTCGCTTGACCTCGCTGCCGATGGCATAGACGGTGATGAGGCTGATGAGCAGCATCAAGGCTCCTGGGATAAGGAGATTGCTAAGGTAGATGGAGTAGTTGAGCGACGGGTTGTCAAGGGCATGGCTCTCGATGACGATAGGCTGGAGAAAGGCCATTGCCTGAGCCTCTGTCGCACCGCGGGCATAGAGCTGGGAACGTCCGGCAGCGCCGGAAACGAGCTCCGTCAGTTTGCGCAAGTTGCTGTACAGGAGGGAGCCCGGCACGAGCATGGTGTAGCTGGTGTAGTAGGTGAGCTTGGGCTGACGGAAGGCTTGCAAGTCCCTGGAAAAATGGCTCGGGATGTAGAGAAAACCGTATATCTGGCCCCGCTGCATGGCATCGCGTGCCTCGTAGAAGGAGGAATAGACCTGCTTGACCTCGACTAGATCCATCGCGTCGAGCGTGCGGATGATGTTGCGCGAATTGGAACTGTTGTCCAAGTCGACTACGCCGGCGGGCATCTCTTTGGGCAGGCCGCTGCTCATAAGGGAGGTGAAGAAATAGAGACAAAATAGCGGCGCCACCACGATACAGTAGAAGTAGATGGGGCGTGAAGTCATGCGTCTCAGTTCTCGCCGAAACACATCCCAAAAGCATCTTATCCAGTTGTAGGGATTGCGCATGATGGGTCTCTCTTTAGATGATGTGAGGCTTTATTTTGGTGATTTGTATTCTTAATATAAATGATACTGCGTCATGGCTTGCTGGTCAGTGACGTGTACTTGGCAGGCAGGGGAGCGGAGCCGGCCTCTACAGGATGCTCAGCTGTCGGTGCGGGGCGGGAGGCCGGAGCCTTACTTCGTGTCGCGCTTCAGCACAACGGTCATGCCGGGACGCAGGTCCTTGACCGGCTTGGTCGGACGGGCCTTGACCTCAAATGTACGCAGGTCGTACTGTCCGGTACTCTTGGTCGCCTTCCATGCGGCATAGGATCCGAGATCCTTGATATAGTATACTCGCAGGCTGATCTCCTGATTGCCAAAGGCGGGGATGAAGGCCCGTACGACGGCGCCCTGCTTCAGGTCCTTGAGGAGGTCTTCGCGTACGTTGAAGGTTACCCACATGTCTTGCAGTTCCGAGATATTCATGATGGGTGATCCGGTGCCGACGAGTTCTCCCACCTTGGGGAAGATCTCAGATACCTCTCCGTCGGCGCTGGCCGTGAGGACAGTCTCGTTGATATAGCTTTTGACTTCTGCCACAGAGCCTTTGGTCTGGTTGACTATGGCTTGTGCAGCCTCCTTGTCTTCCTGGCGTGCTCCGTTGACGGCCATCTGGTATTGTGAGTGGGCGGCCTGCTCGCTGGCTACGGCTGCGTCACGCTTGGCGGTCGCTTCGTCGAGGCGCTGGGCGGGAATGACTCCCTCATCGTAGAGATTTTTCATACGCTTGTAAGTCTTCTGTGCGATGGTGACCGCGGCTTGTGCCTGCTTCCAGAGTTGGAGGGCGCCCTGTATCTGCTCCTTGCGGGTACCGTTGTTGGCCTTGTTGCTGACGGCTTGGGCGGCGTCTTCGGCAGAGCGTGCCTGCTCCATCTTGGCTGCCACGTCGGGCGCATCAAGTCGTACCAGAGTGTCGCCGGCATGGACTTGCTGACCTTCCTGAACGTAGAGGGTGAGGATACGGCCGGGGACTTTGCTAGACACGCGGTACTCTGTCACTTCTACTTGTCCCTCAATGACTTCTGCGTCCTTACCCAGCGTGAAGTAGCCAATGGCTCCTACGATGAGGACGATGATGGTGATGAAGATGATAGGCTTGAGGATGATACTCAGTTCCGATTTATTTTTTGCCATAGTGCTAAGTGTGTCTATATAAGTATGATGTGTCTAGTTACCGATACGGCCGATGGCCTTGAGCATGGTGGCCTGTGTGATCTTGACGTCGACTTGGGCGTCGATCTTCTGAGACTGGGCCTCTACCCAAGCGGTCTGTGCCTCGAGGAGGTCGCTCGTGGAGATGACTCCCTCGTGAAATCCGACATCGGCGTAGTGCAGATTTTCGTTGGCCTTGGCCAGATTGTTCTGGGCGATGACGAGTCGCTTCTGGGCCTCTTCTGCCTGATTGCGCGCCTGATTGACTTGCAGGTTGATCAGATCCTTGGCCTGCTGGTAGTTGTGACGTGAGGCGTCTGCCTCGGCCTTGGCGGCGCGGATGCGGTACTTGGATTCTCCCCAGTTCCAGATGGGGACGTGGAGAGCCACGCCGATGCTCATGTTTCCGCCAAATTTGTTGCGAAATCCGTCATAGACATTGGGATTGGTGAGATAGTAGCTGCCAAAGGCGGCGATGTTGGGCATATATGCGCTGCGGACAATCTTGACATTCTGGTCGGCGATGTCGGTAGCCAACTTGAGCGCTTCGAGGTCCGGCCGGTTGAGAAATGCGGTAGTCGTATCGGCGGCCAGACTGGAGGGCTTGGTCTTGATGTCGGCATCGTCTTCGTCGGCGAGGCGGATATTGTCGGTGATAGGCAGACCGCAGATCTCACAAAGCAGCATGCGGGAAAGGCTGAGTCCGTTGTCGACCTTGGTAAGAGCGAGCTGGGCCTCATTGAGCTTGACCCTGACGTTGAGGGTACTGGCCTTGTTGACTACGCCCTGCTGGTACATCTTCTGTATATCGCTGTCTATCTTTTGCAGCATCTTGAGGTAGCTCTGCGCGAGGGCTTGCTTGTGCTTGAGACTGACTACCTGCCAGTAGGCCTGGTCCGTCTCGAGGATAGTCTGCTGCTGTAGTTCGGTACGGGTGCTTCCCAAGAGCAGACGAGTGTAGTCCGTGATCTTGTCATACGCCTTCAAGCGGCCACCCATATAGAGCGGCTGCGTCAGTACGAGGCCGCCTCCAAATAGATTGTGGGTATCTGTGGAGTAGGCCCGCGTTATAGTCTTGCCCAGAGCGTTGAGCGTGGGGAAGCTGGGCGTACCCAGGCTACCGATGAGCTGAGCCAGGTCGGGAAACTGCTGGACGAGTTCTTGTGCCTTCTGACTCAGGCGGCTGCCGGCGAGGTCTCCGAGATGGTTGAGGGTGTTGCGCTGGTCCTTGGAGAGGAGCTGTGTGCGGCGGGCATTGTATATGTAGCCGGCCGTAGCCGAGAGCTTGGGCAGATAGTTGGTCTTGGCGGCTCGGTGCTCGTAGGTGGCGGCAGAGATATGGTCCTCGGCGGCCAGTAGCTTGTGATTGTTGCTCAGTGCCAGGTTGCGGCATGAGTCAAGGCTAAGTGTGCGTTGTGCGGCTGCCGTCTGTGCGGCAAAAAGTGTGACCGCGAGCAGAATGAGGGGCAGGGGACTTCTGGTATGTAGCATCTTGTCTGGTTTACATGGGTCAAGCTGTGAGCAAAAGTACGCTTTTATCATTGAAGTCGCCTAATAGGGTGTACTAAAAAGGCTCATTTTTTCACTTATCGCATACTTTTTGGGAACTTTAGCCGCCTGAAGCTATTCAAAAAGTAATGTCAACCAACTAAAAAAGAAAGAATAAGCCATTTGCGTACCGATATGGAACATTGCTGTCTCAAGCCCTTCGCCCGAGGTAGGAGATGGTGGCAGACATAGCTGTTGCGGGACGTAAAGGGAGGGGATCTGTCGCAGTTGGGAAGCGGTAGATAAGGGGTCGGAGAGGTAGCGGGAGGTGAGATCGGGCTTGACCGACTGCTAGCAGGCGGCTATGGCACTGTCGGTTCTAGGCAAAGACTTCGCGGAGTACTTCGACCGACTTGAGCTGGGGAAATCCCGGGATATGAAGTCTATAGTAGTCGCCCATGAGCTGGAGTAGGCGTCCGCGCTCGGCGCGGGTGAAGCGGAAGCATCGCATGGTCTCGAGATTGCATCGCGGCAGGAGAGCGACAAGGCGGGCTTCGCGACCCTCTATATAGTAAGGATGAAGGGGCTTGGAGGCGACGAAGCATCCGCTCTGCAGGTCAAAGCAGTCTCCGTCACGATAGTCTGTGAGATTGGGCTCGATGCCGAGCAAGCGGGCCAGATAGAGCAGGAAGACGATGTAGAAGTTGGCATATCCCGACGGCGCCTCGTCGAGCCAGCGTAGGGAGGTGTCGAGGTAGGGATAGAGCCTAGTGCCGTCGTGCTCCTGTCGGAGGGCATGGTAGAGCAGTTCGGCGAGATACTGGCTCAGAGCTGCCTTGACGGGATGGTAGGGGAGTGTGCTGTAGGGGTGGATGCAGACGGCGCTGGTCAGTCGGTGGAGGTGACGGGCCTCGAGCTGATTCCACTCTACCTCGAGCAGCGTAAGCGGCTGGAGGAGTATGGTCTGCACGGCGGCGCGACGCGTCTTGGGAATGCGCACGATGAAGGACACGGCGCCCATCTGCTCCGTAAAGAGGGTGCAGATGTCAGACGTATCATTGTATTTGACTCTGCCGAGTACGATAGCGCGTGATCTGACGAGCATGGTGGTAATGACTTCTCCAGACAAAATTAAGTATTTCCGGAATATTCGGGTATGTGTCGGGGAGATAAATACGGGGAGAAAGGCAAAAATTGCAAACAAGGTTTGGCGCTGTGGCGGTAAAATGGTACCTTTGAACACTCTATCGGTTTCTAATACACATTATTACAAAACATGAAATTTACTTTTTCCTTTCTCTCCCGACGGCTGCTTGTGCTGTCGCTGTTGCTGGCCGGTCTGCTGCCGTCGCTAGCCATACGTACGACTCGGCTGCGCTGCGAGATGCTGACCAACCCCTTGGGCGTAGATACAGTCGCGCCGGCTCTGGGCTGGCAGATACGGCTTGATCACAATGGCATCAGCCAGAGCGCATACCAAATCATAGCTGCCAGCCGCCCTGACTGGCTCAGCGAGGACAAGGCTGACCTCTGGAATACCGGTCGCGTGGCCAGTGAACAGAGTCAGTGGATCAAGTATGCAGGCAAGCCGCTCCGGAGTCGCGACCTCGTATACTGGCGCGTCAGAGTGTGGGATGAGCGGGGCGCGGTCTCGTCGTGGAGTGAGGTGGCCCACTTTGGTATCGGCCTGCTCGGATCTGCTGACTGGCATGCTCGGTATATCGGTATGCAGCGTCAGGACACGACAGCCTCCCCTATGCTCTGGAAACGCTTTGACTGCTCACGGACGGGACAGCCCGCCATGCTGCAGATCAATACCCTGGGCTATCACGAGGTCTATATCAACGGAGAGCGTGTCGGGACGGATGTGCTCGTGCCTGCAGTCGCAGAGTATCCCAAGCGGAGCCTGTCTATGACCTACGATGTCTCCTCTATGCTCCGTCAGGGGCGCAACGATATCGTGATATGGCTGGGCAAGGGATGGTACGACGCCTCCTGTCCGGGAGTAGTTAAGGACGGGCCCTATGTCAGAGCTGAGATTGACCAGCTCAAGGACGGGAAGTGGCGCCCTCTGGTGGCTACAGACAAGAGCTGGCATGCGCGCTGCAGCGGCTACTATCGGCCCGGAAGATGGGGCGGGTCGGACTTTCGCGGAGAAGATGTGAGGGCTGATCAACTGCTCTCCGACCTCACCGCGGCTGCCCTTGATACGGCTACCTGGACAAGCGCTATAGAACCGACAATACCTGACCGTGAGGCTACTCCGATGATGTGTGAGCCAAACAAGGTGCAGCTTCAGCTTCGCCCAGTCAGCATCAAGCGATTTGGAGATGACGTCTGGATGGTTGACATGGGCCGCAGCGTCGTGGGCTGGACCGAGGTAAAGTTCGGTAAGTTGCGCAAGGGACAGCACATACGGCTTTCCTACTGCGATATGCTCGGACTGGACGGCGACTTTGAGTCGGAGAGATACAGTGACAACTACTTTGCGCGAGGCGAGGGGCAAGAGACGTTTGAGAATAAGTTTAACTATCACGCCTACCGCTATCTCAAGATATACGGCCTCGGACATCAGCCCTCCTACGACGACATTGCCGCTTACTTGATCTATACTGGTTATGACACCCAGTCGAGTTTTACCAGTTCGGACGCCGACCTCAATGCAATACACGACATGGTGCACTATACCTTTCCCTGTCTGACGCTTGGCGGATACATGGTAGACTGTCCTCACCTTGAGCGTAAGGGCTACGGAGGCGATGGCAATGCGAGTATCCTCTCTGCTCAGACGATGTACGAGCTCTATCCGCTCTACCGCAACTGGATACAGGCTTATGCTGATGCTCAGGGACCTCACGGCGAGGGTACCCACATTGGCCCTAATCCCTCTCCGTGCGGCGGAGGCCCATTCTGGTGCGTATTCATCGCCAATGCACCGTGGCAAACTTATCTCCAATACGGCGATAAGCGCATGCTGGAGCGCTATTGGCCCTATATGAGGCGATTTGATTCCTATGCCGATAAATTCATGCCCGATGGTCTGCTGACTCTGGACCACCGCTGGCCCAACAGCCGGTACTCTCACTGGTTTCTGGGCGACTGGGCTCTGCCCAATGAGGAACATCAGCTGGACAAGGTCAGTGTGGACGATGTCAACAGCTGCTCGATGAGCTGGTACTACGGTATGATGAGCAAGATAGCCCATGTGCTGGGCAAGCAGGACGAATCCAGTTACTACCAGCACAAGCATGAGGCCATCAACCGGCGTATCCATCAGACCTATTACAATGCGCAAGACCATACTTACGCGGGTGGATTGCAGCTGGACCTGGCTTTTCCGCTCCTAGTAGGCGCTACGCCCGACGGGCTCACTTACCAGGTCAACCAAGCGCTCAAGGATGTCACTGCCAACCGGTTTGACGGCCACTTCTTCACGGGTCTCGTAGGCATTCCCATACTTACGCAGTGGCTGACCGAGGCCGGAGAAGCGCAGTTCTTTTACAGTCTGCTCAAGCAGCGCAGCTATCCGGGCTACCTCTATATGATAGACAACGGGGCCACGACGACATGGGAGCACTGGGAGGCTACGCGTAGCCGCATCCATAACTGCTACAACGGCATCGGCTCATGGTTTTATCAGGCTCTGGGCGGCATCGTGCCGGATGAGTCCCAGCCAGGATACAAGCACTTCTATCTTCATCCTCAGCCCGTGGATGGCGTCAGCTATGTCCGGGTCACGCGTCCCTGCCCCTATGGCAATATCACTGTGGACTGGAATAAAACCGACAAAGTCCTGGACATGAAGGTTGTGGTGCCGGCTGGCACTACCGCTACGCTGACTGTGCCCTTCAAGGCCTCGAGAGTGGAGATCCCGACGACCAACCATATCCGGCAAGGTATTATCTACAACGAGACGCAAAAGGGAATGCCCGACCAGCAGACCATCGAGTCCAAGGATCCGTCAAAGCCTGTCGAACTCACAAGCGGATCGTACCGTATCATATACTATAAGGACTAGCGACAAGGGGACGTAGAGATAAAAAAGTCAAGCAAAAGTTTTGCTGGATGAAATAAAACCTCTAACTTTGCACCGCAAAAATAAGCAGCACCCCTTTGGGAACTGCCAAAAGCCTTATTTAGAGGCGGGAGGCCCGATCGTCTATCGGCTAGGACAAGAGATTTTCATTCTCTAAAGAGGGGTTCGATTCCCCTTCGGGCTACTAGAAATAACTCAATACAGCAAATGGCAAATCACAAATCATGCATTAAGCGTCTCCGCCAGACCAAGACGCGTACAGAGCACAATAAGTATTACGCAAAGACCATGCGCAATGCAGTACGTAAGCTGCGCGCTACAACGGATAAGGCTCAGGCTGAGGAACTGCTTCCCAAAGTTCAGAAAATGTTGGACAAACTCGCAAAGACCAACCTCATTCACAAGAACAAGGCAGCTAATCTTAAGTCCAGCCTCCAGCTTCAGGTCAACAAACTGGCTTAATTGGCGGTCATGCCTTCACAACGTAAGGCATAAGTGGTACTCTTAAAAGGTCGAACATTGAGTTCGGCCTTGTTTTGTTAGGTGATGGCAATGCGTTGCCAGACCTGTGACTCACAACGACGAACCTACAAACTATCAACTCAATATGAATACAGACACAGACAGAGATGTGGTCGTCAAGACCATACAGGATCTTGTTGTCCTCTTCTCCGGAGACTCAGGAGACGGCATGCAGTTGGCCGGAAATATGTTTTCCACGCTATGCGCCGTGCTCGGAGACGACATCAGTACGTTTCCCGACTATCCTGCAGAGATTCGCGCCCCGCAAGGTACGTTGGGCGGCGTATCAGGGTTTAAGGTACACGCCGGCAAAGACGTCCTGACGCCGGGAGACCACTGCGACGTGCTCGTGGCCATGAATCCCGCAGCCCTTAAGCGCGAGCGCCACATGCTGACTCCCCAGTCCATCGTCATCATCGACGTGGACACCTTTACACCTGCCGAGCTGAAGAAAGCAGAGTACACAACCGAAGACCCATTTGAGGAGCTCGGCATACACAATGAGGTCATCGCCGCACCGTTTACCCAGATGTGCCTCAGCAGTCTCGCCAAGTACGACACGCCTCAGCCCGTCAAGCTCAAGAGCCGCAATATGATGGCGCTGGGACTGCTCTGCTGGATATACGACCGGCCACTGGAGCACGCAGAGGAGATGCTGCGCCAGAAGTTCGCCTCCAAGCCCCAAGTAGCCGAGGCCAACATTCGTGTACTCAGGGACGGCTACAACTACGGGCACAATGTGCATGCCTCCATCTCTGTCAGATACAAGATAGAACCCAAGCTCCAGACCCCCGGGACCTATACGGAAATCTCTGGCAACCGTGCTACGGCTTACGGACTCATAGCCGCAGCCGAGAAGGCCGGCCTCGAACTTTTCCTGGGTAGTTACCCGATCACTCCGGCAACCGATATACTCCATGAATTGGCCAAACATAAATCGCTGGGCGTCAAGACTGTGCAGTGCGAGGACGAACTCTCGGGTATCTGCATGGCTATCGGTGCCTCTTATGCGGGAGATCTGGGCGTCACCTCCACCTCCGGCCCCGGCTTGGCCCTGAAGAGTGAAGCGCTCAACCTGGCTGTGATGGCCGAGCTCCCACTCGTAGTCATCGATGTCCAGCGCGGTGGCCCCTCTACCGGACTACCGACCAAGACAGAGCAGGCTGACCTGCTGCAGGCCCTCTTTGGCCGCAACGGCGAGAGCCCTGTGCCCGTAGTAAGTCCCGCCACGCCGGCAGACTGTTTCGAGTGCGCGTACATGGCCGCCAAGGTCGCGCTTGAGCATATGACCCCCGTCATCCTGTTAAGCGACGCGTTCCTCGCCAACGGCAGCGCGTCTTGGAAACTCCCCGACCTCAGCAAATATCCTCCCATCGCGCCTCACGACGTCACCCCCGAGATGGCATCAGTGTGGACGCCCTACCGACGCGATCCCGCCACGCTGGCCCGATACCGCGCAGTGCCAGGTACACCCGGTTTCTGCCACGTCATCGGCGGCTTGGAGAAGGATGCGGAGACGGGAGCTATCAGCTACGATCCCGATAATCATGAACGCATGATCTCGGCTCGTCGGCGCAAGGTCGAACTGATCGACCGCGACATCCCACAGCTCAGCGTCAGGGGCGCAGCTGATGCTGACACACTCGTCATCGGGTGGGGCGGAACCTACGGCCACATCTTAGAAGCTGTCGACCGCATCAATCGAGATGGCTCCCGCGTGGCTTTCGCTCACCTTCAGTGGATCAATCCGCTGCCTTCCAATACGGAGCAAGTCCTGCGTCGCTATAAGCAAATCATAGTCTGTGAGCTCAACTGCGGACAGCTGGCCGCCTACTTGCGTATGCGCTATCAGCACCTGCCAGAAGTGAGACAAGTCAACCGCATCCAGGGACAGCCCTTTATCGTCGACGAGCTCGTAGACGAGATAACCAACTATCTAAAGCAAATCTAATGGAAACAAATCAGTATACTCCCGAAGATTTCTCCAATGGAGTGAGGGGTAAGTGGTGCGCTGGTTGCGGCGACTTCGGACTTCACAGCTCCCTAAAGCGCGCCTTGGCAGCTGTAGGAGCGGCTCCCGATCAGACTATACTCATCAGTGGTATCGGCTGCAGCTCTCGTATGGCTTACCACGTCAAGAGCTACTGCTTCCACACCGTACACGGTCGTCCCATTGCCGTAGCCTCTGGCTGCAAGATCGCTAATCCGAAGCTCAATGTCTGGGTCGTCACTGGCGACGGCGATTGTCTTGCCATCGGAGGCAATCACTTTATCCACGCCCTCCGACGTAATGTCGACTTAAACATTATCTTGCTCAACAACCGCATATACGGACTCACCAAAGGTCAGTATTCACCGACCTCACTTCGAGGCTTTGTCTCCAAGAGCTCTCCTTATGGTACCGTCGAGGACCCCTTCCGTCCCGGAGCACTGGCTCTTGGGGCTGAGGCTACCTACTTTGCGCGTTGCGTAGCGACGGACGGACCTGCTTCGGTAGACGTCTTGACAAGCGCAGCCCACCACAAGGGCGCATCCGTCGTCGAAGTGCTGCAAAACTGTGTCACTTTCAACAATGGAACCTACGGTGACATCTACACAGCTGAGGGCCGCAAGCGCCATGCTCTCTATCTCGAGCACGGCAAGCCTATGCTCTTTGGCCCCAACAAGGAGTACGGCATCGTACGCAAGGGCTTTGAACTGCGTGTCGTCAAGGTGGACGGTCCGGAAGGCTGGAAGCTTAAAGACATACTGGTCCACGATGCCCACGCCGTCGACCATACCCTGCAGCTCAAGCTTGCCTTGATGGAAGGTCCCGAGCTCCCCGTAGCCCTCGGCGTTATCCGCGACGTGGAAGCGCCTACCTACGACGAGGCAGTCATGCAGCAGATGAAGGAGGTGAGTGCGCGCAAGCCGTATCACAATTTCGACGAACTCCTGCGGACCAGCGATACTTGGGAAATCCATTAATTGTAATGCTGATCCGGTCTGATGCTGCCTGAGACCGACTTAGGCGGGTGAGACGGATAAGTTACCTGTGCAGAGGGCCGTGCTGATATTTTCAGCACGGCCCTCTGTCGTTGGATTGCCAGTGAGCAAGGGACAACATCAGACAGCTTCCCCTCGTATCCTTGTCTGTAACCCTGCCGTTCCTGGTACGGCAGCTTGGGACCGGCTTCCTTCTTTTGCCCGATGCGTCCGGCTGTTTACAGTAAATGCTATCGTGAGCGCCGTGGACGCTTGTTGCGAGACCGTATTAGCCTGCCGTATCGCATAGCTCAGGTCTGCGGCAGATAGACAGTCTTGGCGGCCGTGCGGAGAGCCTTTTGACTGATCCCAAGCCTTGTACGGCAGGAGCTGAGTGCAGCCTCTGGCGGGCGATATTCGGCTCTGTCGACCTTCTTTCAGACAACCGAAATAAAAATGCGAAAAATGATGAAATTTATCCTCGGGAAAAGGCCGCCATGTCGGCGAAAATAAGTAATTTTGTAGGTAAAGAAAACAATAAAAAACTACATGGATAATATCGAAAAAGCAGAAGCTAAATATTCAGCCAGCAACATTCAAGTCTTGGAGGGACTGGAGGCCGTCAGAAAGCGTCCCGCGATGTACATAGGTGACATCAGTGAGAAGGGTCTGCATCAGTTGGTCTACGAGACGGTAGACAATTCTATCGATGAGGCACTGGCTGGATTTTGTACCCATATAGAGTTGACGATCAACCCCGACGGGTCCATCACGGTCGAGGATAATGGCCGCGGTATCCCCGTTGATATTCATCCCAAGGAGCATGTGAGCGCCTTGCAGGTCGTCATGACCGTGCTTCACGCAGGTGGTAAATTCAATAAGAATTCGTACAAGGTCTCCGGCGGACTTCATGGTGTCGGTGTCTCTTGTGTCAATGCGCTGTCGACCAGAATGATCTCACAGGTCTTCCGTGACGGCAAGATCTACCAGCAGGAGTACGCCAAGGGCAAGCCTCTGTACCCTGTCAAGGTGGTTGGCGAGACCGACAAGCACGGCACGCGCCAGCAGTTTTGGCCCGACGGCTCGATATTTACGACCACGACATTCAAGTATGAGATCCTGAGCAATCGTATGCGCGAGCTGGCCTTCCTCAACGCCGGCCTCAAGATTACATTTACCGACTTGCGTCCCGATCCTGTGACCGGAGAGACCAAACAGGAGGTTTACCAGAGCCACGACGGGCTCAAGGCATTCGTACGCTACATTGACGCCAACCGCGTTCACCTCTTCGATGACGTGATTTACCTTAAGACAGAAAAGCAAGGCATCCCCATCGAAGCCGCTATCATGTACAACAATTCATATAGCGAAAACATCCACACATACGTCAACAATATCAATACCGTCGAGGGCGGTACTCATCTGACAGGCTTCCGTACGGCGCTGACCCGCGTGCTTAAGAAGTATGCCGAGGACAGCAAGGCCGCTGAGAAGGCTAAGGTGGATATCTCTCCCGAGGACTTCCGCGAGGGACTGACTGCTGTGCTCAGCATCAAGGTTCAGGAGCCTCAGTTTGAGGGCCAGACCAAGACCAAGCTCGGCAACAGCGAGGTTGCCGGTGCCGTGCAGCAAGCCGTGGGCGAGGCGCTCAACACCTATCTCGAGGAGCATCCGCGCGAAGCCAAGATCATCATTGACAAAGTCATCCTGGCTGCCACAGTGCGTATCGCAGCGCGCAAGGCAAGCGAGAGTGTACGTCGCAAGAGCCCTATGAGCGGCGGCGGTCTCCCCGGTAAATTGGCCGACTGCTCAGACAAGGACCCCGCCCAGTGCGAGATCTTCCTCGTGGAGGGTGATTCGGCCGGCGGTTCGGCCAAACAGGGACGTAAGCGTGCCTTCCAAGCCATACTGCCTCTGAGAGGTAAGATCCTCAACGTTGAGAAGCAGATGTGGCATAAGGCCTTTGAAAGCGAGGAAGTCAATAATATCATACAGGCATTGGGCGTACGCTTCGGTGTCGACGGCGATGATTCCAAGACTGCCAACCTCGACAAACTGCGCTACCACAAGGTTATTCTCATGACCGATGCCGATGTCGACGGCTCTCATATTGACACGCTTATTCTCACCCTCTTCTTCCGCTACATGCCCGAGTTGATTGAGCGGGGCTACGTCTACCTCGCTACGCCCCCTCTCTACAAGTGCAGCAAAGGCAAAATAGAGGAATACTGCTATACCGACGCCGACCGTCAGCGCTTCATCGAGAAGTATAGTGACGGATCGGAGGAAGGCATCCATACCCAGCGCTACAAAGGTCTTGGTGAGATGAATGCGGAGCAGCTCTGGGCCACCACCATGGACCCCGACCGTCGCCTGCTCAAGCAGGTGTCGCTCGACAATGCCGCTGAGGCTGACCATATCTTCTCCATGTTGATGGGAGATGACGTCGACCAGCGTCGAGACTTCATCGAGAAGAATGCCACCTACGCCAATATTGACGCATAGGGGACAATAGACCAGACCTCAATTCTGCGTAAAACGACAATAAGTGGGCCATTCCTGTTTACAAGGAGCGGCCCTCATTTTATATTTGGAGCTGTATAGACTTGCCCGAGGCTATCTCGTGGTGACAATCTATGCCGGCTGAAATTGTCGTGGGCTGGAGGGTCCGAATGTCCTTCCAACTGTTGTCCAACGGCTTCTGCGGTTCGCTGCAGTGCTGACTGTCCCGCGAATATTTGACTCAGAAGAAAATCCGCGGGAATAAGGCCCTCTTTCTCTTCGGTTGAGGCTCAGTAGGCAGCTTGTGTGTCGCTCCTATCGCCGGCTTGCAGGCATATATCTGTGGCGAACAAACTTCTGAGCGGCCAACTAAGTGGTGTGTAACAGATTAAGCCTTAATTACTTCCTCTTGCTGCTTGATGACTTTCTCTGCAGCCCCAGTCCCTCGCCCTTGTATCCGATTATCCTTTCTGTAGCTTATGTCACTTTTCACTGCTGCTCGATGGAAAACCGCACGCCCTCAGCCTCTTTCCCTTGCAGCACGATGATGCTCCTAGCAGACTAATGGCCCTCCTCTGTCAGTTGTACTTCTACCAAAAGCTTATCTGCACTTCATCAGGCGATTTTACACGAGAGTCAAGCTTGGCTGTATAGGTCTCCGAGTTGTCAAGAATTTGAAGGAACGATATTTTTTTTATTATAAAAAATGAACTGAGTACTCCGTTTCTTCTTCGAAGTCGAAAAGATGAAAAATTGCTCAAATTGCTCTGGCAACTCGCTGAAAGCCAATGAATTACAAACAATATTTGACGTCCTCGCAACTGGCTGGCTATCAGACGATAACAACTCGCCTTCTAGTTTAAACTAAGTCGGACCTAGTTTAAACTACATCCGACCTTGTTGTGCGAACAAGGCGTCTTGTCAAGCCAACATCGGCACCTCTATGAGACGATATTCCTGATTTATTATATAAAAAATGATGCGCTATTTGAAAAAACGCCGGTCCAGAGGTTTGACTTTGGGTGTCTCCGGTGCAGGAGGCCGCACCAGGATGATGCCTTCCTTGCGCAGAAAATCTCCAAAGGATGCTGTCATGGAGACTGCGCTATGAGCAAGGCTTGGATGGTACGGTGAAGTCGAGGAGAGTGGATGGCAATGGTTCAAGGTCATGGCTGTTTCATCCCAGGGAGCATGAAGATAAAATATTTGCCTCCACCTGTATGATTGCCCAGCCTCACATGCTGTGGCAGAGCTTCCCCGTGCAGGACAGAAGTACTTCCAGCGCTGTCTGATAGGCATCGTAGACCCCAAAAGTCTGGCACTCCACAAGATGCAAACGATTCGCTCGCCCCCACTTGTATCGTACAGAGCCAAGAATCCCTTCGCAGGACAGTAGAGTCTGCTCTGCTGTTGGCTTACGTTGGCAGCAAGATATCGGGATTGTCCCTAAAGCGGCTTTACCGGCTTTGATATGGCTGTAAAGTTATAGTCCGTCGTGTCTTGTCTGGGCCGGATGCTTGTCAAGGCTACTTCTTGAGTTGCAGCACGGCCCATATGGGACGGTGGTCGGATGCAGTCGGTTCATCGATGACGCCATGGCTCTGGCTGACGACACCTCCGTGCTTGAGGGCGGCGATGTAGTCGATGCGTTCGTTGGGCAATACAGCAGGATATGTGGGCTGCTTCTCCCCGCTGACTATCCGGAAGTCCTTCTTAAGTGATGTGATGAATTTGGAGTCCGGTTTGGCATTCCAGTCTCCTGCTACGATAAAAGGCTTATGGGCGCGTTGTGCCTCTGCCTTCAGGATGTCCAGTGCCTTCATCCGATTGTCGGCTTGCAGGGACAAGTGCGTGCACCCGAAGATATAGCGGTCAAATTCGCAGACAAGGAGCATGCGCGGTTCTTTTCCCGGCAGTGCAATTCGTTTTACGCTCAGAGGCTTCTCCTTGCTCAGGATGCCGATGCCGTAGCCGCCGCCCTGAAAGTCGATAGTCTTGCCGTAGGTAGCATGGAGTTGCAGCTGGTCGGCCAGTACTCCGAGCTGATAGACACCACCTGTGCGCTGTGTCGCGCTATCCAGCTCCTGGATGGCAACGACATCGGCTTGCTGTTCAGCAATCAGGCGGCCGATACGGCCGAGGTCAAGTTGACCGTCCACTCCGGCACCGTGGTGGATATTGTAACTGACGACCTTGATGCGCGAGGATGTATCTGTCGTCTTCTGGGCGGCAGTCGGAAGAGAAAAAATAAGTGCCATGACTGCTGCTGTCAGCAGTGATAATGAGGAAAAGAAATGTTGTTTCATGTGGGGCTTGTATTGATTGTTTAGTAAAAGTATGTCTGTGTGTTTCATACCTTTAAAGGGTAGAAAAAGTGATTCCGTTTCAGCGGATGAGCCGTCTGTAGAGGCGGGAGATGGTGTCGGCGGACTATTTCACCCACACCTTCTTGCCATCGCGGATATAGAGGCCCTGTGTCGGCGCTTTGATGCGGCGTCCCTGGAGATCGTAGTAGGCAGAGTGCGACTGAGCGACATCAGCTTTAGTCTTGTGAATACCGGTGAGGCGCTCTCTCACGTCGACATAGAGTGGTCGGTGGTCAGAGGCCATGGAGTCTGTAATGACGACGGCATTTGCGACATCGGCTGTCACGCGATACTTGCATATATAGTCGATGCATTCGGTCGGAGTATTAGAGGGATAAGTGCCGACATCAGTCTTGTTGCACACTTTGAAGTATTTCTTCAGTGTCGACATGAAGGTTGATTTGGGCTGGGCGTTGAAATCACCTGCGAGATACAAGGGCTTGTCCCACTTGGCGGCTTCCTGCCGAATGAGCGTGGCGGATGTGAGACGGTTCTCCTCCTGCAGGGCGAGGTGGGTGGCGGCGTAGACAAAGTTGTCAAATTCGCATACGAGCAGGGTGCGGGCTTCTTTGCCCGGCAAAGCTATCTGATAGCTGCTGAGGGGCTTCTCCTTGCTCAGTATGCCGATGCCATATTTGCCACCTTGATAGTTGATTGTCGGGCCGTAGGTAGCATGCATGCCCGTCAGGGCTGCGAGTTGGCCGAGCTGAAATACCTTGTGTGAGCGCGTACACATACTGTCGAGCTCCTGCAGTGCGACGACATCAGGCTGCACTTGGTTGATGATGGCGGCGACGCGGGCGATATTGAGCACATTGTCCGTGCCTTGGCAGTGATGAGTGTTGAAGGTCATCAGACGCAGCGTCAGCGTGGAGTCAGTCTGTGCGGCGAGACGGCTGGCTGTCGGGAGGTATAGCAGGCTGAGGAGTAGCAGGGTAAAAAGAAATCGTCTCATATAGGATCATGTTTTGAATGTGGTCTCAGAAGGGAAATTTACAAGTAGCCTTCCTGGGCGAGCAAATCGGCCGTACGCTCAAGTTCCTCGTACCAGGCTTTGCCAAATCGGCTGATGAGTGGCTGACGAAGGTACTTGTAGAGTGGCAGACCGCGCTTGCGTCCCAGCCGGCGGGCACAGAGACAGATGTCCCAGCGATTGTAGTTGAGGCCGACAAGACCTCCTGCAAAGCGCTTCTCACGTATCGGGTAAAGAGAACAGCTGATAGGCTTGGAAACGGAGATCTTGCCCTCCATCTGTGCCTTCTGTATGGCGCAGAGGCAGATGCCCTGGTCATCGTAGCAGGTGAAGACACAATCTTTGCCGTCTACGATGCTGGTGACTCGCTCGCCGTCTCTGTCAAGATAGCTTGTGCCTTGCTTATCAATGACTTGCAGAGCCTTTGGCGAGAGGTAGGGCCTTAGGGTGGGGAGGATATCGCTGATGGCTTGGTCCTCGTCATCAGTCACTGGGGCTCCAGCATCACCCTCTATGCAGCAGGCGCCCTTGCATCGCGATAAGTCGCAGCAAAACTGTTGCCGCAGGATGTCCATAGAGAGTATGACGTCGCCGACTTGGATGATGTTCATCCCGAGTTTGTCTTTATCCATTACCAGTCGATGCTTGTTTTGCCTTGAGCCTCGAGATAGGCGTTGGCGCGGGTAAACTGATGGTTGCCGAAGAATCCCTGCCATGCCGATAGGGGAGAGGGGTGGGCACTCTCCAGGATGAGATGGCGCCCGGCGTCGATGAGGAGGCGTTTCTGTCGGGCATAGTTGCCCCAAAGCAGAAATACGAGGCCTTCACGCTGAGAGGAGAGTGTGTGTATGGCGGCATCTGTCAATTGCTCCCAGCCCTTGTGGGCATGCGAACCGGCCTTGCCGCGCTCCACCGTGAGGGTGGCATTGAGTAGGAGCACGCCTTGGCTTGCCCATCGCGTGAGGTCTCCGCTCTCGGGCATGACCTTGCCGGTATCGGCCGTCACCTCCTTGTAAATATTGCGGAGCGAGGGCGGCAATTTGACTCCCGCGGGTACGGAGAAACTGAGCCCCATCGCCTGGCCCGGCTCGTGGTAGGGATCCTGTCCGAGGATGACGACCTTGACAGCCTCCCAGGGACAGAGCCTGAAGGCCTCGCCGATCTTGTCGCGCGGCGGGTAACACTCTGTCGAGGCATACGCCTCATTGACAAAGGACTCGAGCGCGCGGTAGTAGGGCTTGTCCAATTCGGATCCCAAATGGGCTGCCCAAGAGGGGCTTAGTTGCAGCAACATGTTGCAAATATACCGCTTTTAATTGATATGACCGGCGAAGCAAGCTTTTTTCGACGGGCATAGAGCGGCCTGAAAATACGGAGAAAAAAAAGAGAACGCCAAGCAGCGTTCCCGATTTAAAAAAGAAGCGAATAACAAACGCACCCGTGTACTCTCTACAAAGCGTACGTCATTAACGAACCTCAAACTATCTAATATGTAACTAAATTCAAACCTTACAGTCTGCTCTTGGCGACCCTTTGTGTTAGGCCAAGCTGACTTTGTTCTTTCTTTTCGATACAAAGATAGCGCAAAATATCAGTTTGTGCATCGAAAAATGAGCAGAAATGTAATTTTTTGGCTCTAAAACTTTACAAAATGCTCAGCTTTGTACGCTTTGTAAAGTCTGTGTGACAAAAATCAGTATTTAAGTCCCTGTAGCGCCACTTGTAAGCCAATCTGGCGGGGAGATGCAGGACAAGAATGGTACTTGTTCTCTTATAGTCCGCTTATGCAGTAGTCTGAGAGGCGGGGCAGACGACGTATTCCTCGTGCAGAGGTATCGTTAGTTCAAGGCAATCGGTAAATTGTCCTCTGTGGAGGTGGCGTCAGGTCAAGACATGTCAAGACTTTTCCGTAGGGGGAAGCCGACAGCCCTTTGTTACGATAAAGAGGAGGTAGTAGGCATGAAAAAAATCACCCCTCCACATCCCTTGTGTCGGAAGGTGGAGAGGTAGATGGGAGAACTGCTGCGGCAAATGGCCTCCCGGAGTGTCGGCGAGGCGCTTACTCGGCAGCGGCGGGCTCAGTCGTCGTGTCCTTGGCGCCGCTCGACTTGGCAGGTGCTACATTGAGTGTGCGGCCTTGGAACTCCTGGCCAGCAAGTGCCTCAATAGCCTTGTTGCCCTCGTCTTCGGTTGCCATCTCGACAAAACCGTAGCCGCGTGAACGGCCATTGAGCTTGTTGACGATTACCTTGGCAGATGTCACTTCACCATATTGTGCAAAGAGCTGTTGCAAGTCGCTGTCGGTAGCCTGATAGTTGAGGTTGGAAACAAAAATGTTCATCGTTGAAGAAGTGTTTTATGTGGTTATACATCGCCTCCCGTCGCATCCGAAATCTGCCTGTCAGGGCAGTGTCGGGAGACAGCACGATAGTGCGTGCCGTATGCTCTACAAGAGGTCTTGACAAAGTTAGATATTTTTGGTATTTAGTGGATAATAAAAATCATTATTCCACTTTTTTGTCGCTTTTACGCGTGAAAAGACCCCTTCCGGCGCTTCTAATATGTTGTAAATCATACATTGGCCGAGACTTTCTGTAGATGATATCTGTATCTGCGTGAGCAGTCGGGGACGGGATATCACGAGACTAAATATTTTGCTCTGAAATATGCACTTATATCAAAATTATGTACCTTTGTGCTGTATAAAACATGTGTATTCTCATAAGTAAATAAGATGATGAACAAGCGAAACAAGATAGTTGTTGTAGGAAGCAGCAACACAGATATGGTCGTACGCGTCGGACATTTCCCCAAGCCGGGAGAGACGATGCTCGGCAGCGGTTTTATGACTGCCCAAGGCGGCAAAGGTGCCAATCAGGCAGTAGCTGCCGCTCGTCTGGGAGGCGATACGATATTTGTAGCGCGCTTGGGTGATGACGTATTCGGCAAGCGATCGCTCCAGCTCCTCAAGGCCGAGGGGATGGATACCCGCTATGTCAAGACAACACCCGGCGTGGCCAGTGGCGTGGCCCTGATTACTGTGGATGATAAGGCAGAAAACGAGATCATTGTGGCCTCCGGCGCCAACGCCCACCTCTCTGTCGACGATGTCAAGGCGGCAGAGGCTGACATCAAGCAGGCTGCTATCCTCCTGATGCAGCTTGAGACCCCCCTGCCGGCCCTTATCTATGCCGCCAAGGTGGCCCATGAGGCCGGTGTGCTGGTGATTCTCAATCCGGCTCCTTTTCCGCCGGAGCCATTGCCCGAGGAGCTCTTACGCCATGTGGATATTATCATCCCCAATGAGACAGAAGCACAGGGTATGACCGGGATAGAGGTGACCGATGACGCTTCTGTCCTTGCCGCCATCAGGGCCATACAGGCCCGAGGCGTGGGTCAGGTGATCATCACTGTGGGCAAACGCGGCGCCGCGACAATGCTCGACGGACAACTGGCCACCATACCTACGTTTCCGACCAAGGCAGTGGATACGACGGCGGCAGGTGACACCTTCTGCGGTGCACTCTGTGTAGCGCTGAGCAAGGGGTATAAGTTGCAGGAGGCTATCCGCAGGGCCAACAAGGCGGCCTCCATCTCTGTCACCCGCATGGGGGCACAGCCCTCCGTACCTACGGCTGACGAGGTCTTTGGTCAAGATCTCTAGAACAGCGTGGGCAAATTGTCAATCAGAAATTATCAATCAAAAATCAGATTAGTATATGTTTATTGTAGGAAGTTATGCCCTCGCAGTCATACTCTGTGTCGTCACGATGCTCTGCTGGGGTAGCTGGGGCAATACCCAGAAGCTGGCCAGCAAGAGTTGGCGTTACGAATTGTTTTACTGGGACTATGTAATCGGCATCCTGATCTTCTCGCTCGTCATCGGCTTTACACTGGGCAGCCACGGAGCCAAGGGCGTGCCCTTCCTGGACAATCTGTCTCAGGTCTCCTCGCTCGCCATCGGCAGCGCTATCGTAGGCGGTATTATCTTCAACCTCGCCAATATCCTCCTGACGGCGGCAGTATCCATCTCAGGACTCGCTATTGCCTGGCCTATCGGTCTGGGTATCGCTCTTGTGCTGGGCGTATTGCTCAACTACTTCGTACTGGGTGGCGCCAAGGGAGATCCGGTACTGCTCTTCCTCGGTGTGGCATTTGTTCTGCTGTCGGTCATCATCAATGGAATTGCAACGGGCAAGAACTCCAGCAACTCTGGCCGCGGCATTACTAAGGAAGGCCTGACGCTCTGTGTCGTAGCAGGCGTATTGATGGGTGTCTTTTACCCCTTTGTGGCCTATGCGATGGACCTTGACAATTTTGAGGCGCCCGTTCCGGGCAAGGCAACTCCCTATGTGGCCTTCTTCCTCTGCGCGGTGGGTGTGTTTATAAGCAACTTTGTATTCAATACGGTGGCCATGAAGCGACCTATCAAGGGCTCTCCGGTCACTTACAAGGAGTACTTCCAAGGCAGCCTGCCGACCCATCTGGTCGGTGTCTTGGGTGGATGTATCTGGGGTCTGGGTACGGTGCTCAGCTACATATGCTCGGGTAAGGCAGGTGCAGCGATTTCCTACGCCCTCGGACAGGGATCGCCTATGATCGCAGCCATGTGGGGCATATTCATTTGGAAGGAATTTAAAGGCAGCAACAAGACGGTTAATCTCCTGCTCCTATCGATGTTTATTGCCTTCTTTGTCGGTCTGGCGCTTATCGTAATGGCTGGCAATTAGGACGCGTTGCCCTTGTAATTCGATATGCGGATGTCCCGCCACTTCCTTGCTGGAAGTGGCGGGACTTCTGGTAGAATATAGCGGAATGCTGGAGGGTGACGGCAAGTTGTTGTCTAGACTATCTGACTTGCGGAATGCCGCAGGGCAGATCAGGCTATACGCCTATCAGAGGTGGAAGACAATCGGAGTCTGCGGGTGACTACGAGGCGAGATATGCACTGACAGCCTCGGCGCATCTCTCGCCGTCGATGGCGGCTGAGACGATACCGCCGGCATAGCCTGCTCCCTCTCCGCAGGGGAAGAGTCCGCGGGCGGTGACATGCTGCAGGGTGTAGCGGTCGCGAGTGATGCGTACGGGGCTGGAAGTGCGCGTCTCGACGGCCAGCATGAGAGCTTCTTGAGTTAAAAATCCGTGGTAGCGATGTCCAAAAGTCTTGAAGCCCTGCTGGAGGCGCGAGGTCAGAAAACGAGGCATCCAGAAGTGGAGCGGGCTGGCGATGACGCCAGGGGTATAGCTCGAGACGGGTAGGCGGTCGCTCAGACGGCCGTTGACGAAATCGGTCATGCGCTGTGCGGGAGCGGTCTGCCGTCTGCCGCCCTGCAGCCAGCACTCCTGCTCGAGTGCTTCCTGGAAATACATCATGCGTAGTGGCGACTGCGGGTCGTCAATATCGGAATTGCGCTGGGCAAAGTCGGCATCTTGCATCGCGCGGGAGAGAAGTTGCCGGATGGAAGGGTCGTCTAGATCTTCGGCTCTCGTTTCTACGACCATGCCGGAGTTGCTCCAGCGCGAGTTACGACCGCTGGGGCTCATCCCATTGACGACGATCTGCCGCTGACCCGAGGCTGCAGGAATCACAAAGCCGCCCGGGCACATACAGAAACTGTATACGCCGCGGCCGTCGACCTGGGCTGTCATGCGATATTCTGCAGCTGGCAGATAAGCCCCGCGTCCCTGTCGGTTGTGGTACATGATCTGGTCGATGAGAGTGGCGGGGTGTTCGAGTCGGACGCCGATGGCCAGGCTCTTGATTTCTTCCGTGATGCCCTGAGTATGGAGAAATCGGTAGACATCGCGGGCTGAGTGCCCTGTGGCCAGGATGACGGGCCCCTGCCACTGACGTTGGTCTGCCGTTGTTACGCCGCGTACCACTCCTTCGCTGTCAAGCAGCAGCGAGTCGACGCGTGTCTCAAAGTGGACCTCGCCTCCATGATCCTGTATCGTATGGCGCATGGCCTCAATCACTTGGGGGAGGCGATCGGTGCCGATATGAGGATGGGCATCGGCGAGAATATCAGTGGAGGCTCCGTGTTGGCAGAAGACTTGTAAGATCTTGTCCACATTGCCGCGCTTGACGCTGCGCGTGTAGAGCTTGCCGTCGCTGTAGGCTCCCGCCCCGCCTTCACCAAAGGAGTAGTTGCTCTCGTCATTGATGATGTGCTGGGTAGAGATGCGGGCAATGTCTTTGCGGCGGGCGTGGACGTCTTTACCGCGCTCGAGCACGATAGGGCGCAGCTGAAGCTCGATGAGACGCAGGGCGGCGAAAAGGCCGCCTGGACCTGCTCCGACGACGATGACCTCGGGACAATTGTCCACATGAGGATATGCGATGGGCTCGTAGTCCAGCTGCGGAGCGTCCTCGTCAATGTAGAGACGCACGGTGAGGTTGATGTAGATGTCGCGCTGACGGGCATCAATGCTCCGCTTGAGAATGCGCAGGTGACGGATGCGTCCCGGGTCGATACCGGTCTCGTTGGCGCAGCGGTGGATCAGCAGAGACAGAGTGCAGGCCGTACGTGGGTCAACGCGGAGCTGTAGGTCTTGGGTCATGATGGGTGGAGAGATGATAGGGGGTCAGGAGAAGAGATGGCGCAGGGCGTCTTCTACCTTGCCGACGGGGATAAGGGTAATCTTAAACTTGTTTGCGTCGATGCCGCGCAGATTGGCAGCGGGCAGGAGCATACGTCGGAAGCCTTGACGCTGGGCCTCGGAGATGCGCTGGCTGATGCGCGTGACAGGACGTATCTCTCCGCTCAGTCCTACCTCCCCTGCAAGACAGGTAGAGGCAAGAATAGGATTGTCAACATTGCTTGAGAGTACGGCCACGATGACGCTTAGGTCGATGGCGGTATCGGAGACGTGAAGCCCGCCGGCGATATTAAGAAAGACGTCCTTTTGCATGAGCTTGAAACCGACGCGCTTTTCGAGCACGGCGAGGAGCATATTGAGCCGGCGCGTGTCAAATCCGGTCGAGGATCGCTGCGGCGTGCCATAGGCCGCCGAACTGACGAGCGCCTGCGTCTCGATGAGGAGCGGACGTGCGCCCTCGATGGCACTGGCAACGGCTACGCCCGACATGCCGTCGGAATTGCGCGAGAGCAGGAGTTCGGACGGATTGGTCACGGGGCGAAGCCCGCCGGAGTACATCTCATAGAGGCCAAGCTCATCGGTGCTGCCGAAACGGTTTTTGAGGCCGCGCAGTACGCGGTAGAAGTGTTGCCGGTCGCCTTCAAACTGTAGTACGGCGTCGACGATATGTTCTAATATCTTGGGACCGGCCAGCGAGCCTTCCTTGGTGATGTGACCGACGAGGATGACGGGTATTCCCGTCTCCTTGGCAAAGTGTAGGAGAGATACGGCGCAAGCTCTCACTTGAGAAGGACTGCCTGGGAAGGCATCGCCTGTCTCGGACGAAATGGCTTGGACGGAGTCGATGACCATCAGTTGGGGGGCAAGCTGGTGAGCTTGCTCATAGATCTGCTCCAGAGAGGTCTCACAGAGTACGTAGCAATTGGGCGACGGGGTCTCGCCTTGTCCTTCCATGAGGCGGTCGGCACGCAGCTTGAGCTGATTTTCGCTCTCCTCGCCGCTGACGTAGAGAACCTTGAGCTCACGCAGCCGCATTACAGTCTGGAGCAGCAGTGTACTCTTGCCGATACCGGGCTCGCCGCCCAGGAGGATAAGTGAGCCGGGCACTATACCGCCGCCGAGCACGCGGTTGAGTTCGGGGTCGAGGGTGTCTATGCGCGGCTGGGCCGTGGCTTGGATGGAAGCCAGAGGCTTGACGTGGCTCTCGCGGGGAGTGATGCCTCGGGCGGCCGGCACTTTGGAGGGACTGGGTGCCGTAGAGGGCACGCGGATCTCCTTGAAGCTGTTCCACGCTCCGCAGGCGGGGCAACGGCCTATCCACTGCGACGACTCTTTGCCGCACTGGTCGCATACATACATGACTTTGTCTTTTGCCATAGCGCTTGTATGTCTTTATAAATGAAGTCTGACAGTGCTAAGCCATGCCCACGGCATTGCGAAACTCGCTTTCATTGGGCGCGTCTGCCGTATGGGAGGCAGCAGAAGGGGGGTCTTCGCGCTTCTTTGCGAAGCGGCTTACACTAAGTATCATGCCGATGTATACACAGTTGATCAGTGTCGATGTACCTCCGCGGCTGATGAGAGGCAGAGGCTGTCCTGTGACGGGAATAAGGCCAACGGCAACGCACATGTTGACCATGGCTTGCGTGACAAGCAGAAGTGAGAGCCCCAAGACGAGAAATGCAGGAAAATTGCGCTCACACTGCTTGGCTATCTTGCCGGCTCGGAAGAGCAGGACGAGATATAGTATGACAACAAAGGCGCCTCCGACGAGTCCGAGCTCCTCTATGACAATCGCGTAGATGAAGTCGGAGTAAGCCTGACTAAGAAAGTCGCGCTCAATTGAGTTGCCGGGCATCTTGCCTATGATATTGCTCGAAGCAATGGCGATATTGGCGTGGGTGACTTGCTTGTTGTTGGTAATGTCATACGTCTTGGGTGTCACTTCGGAGTCGCCTGTGCGTGACTTAAACTTCTCTAGTCGGTGCTTCCAGGTAACGACGCGATGAGTACCCGGCATGGCGTCCCATGCAGTCTCAGGTATGACGACTACAGCTGCTACTGCGATGGCGCCGATGATGCCCAATACACCGAGCATCTTGCTGATCTGTACGAGCGAGACGCGCCCGATAAACATCATAATCATAACAACGAGAAAGAGTAGGGCGGCCGTGGACAGATTTTCGGGGGCAATTAATGCGCAGAAGGTACAGGTGACAAACAAGATGTATCCGAATGCATGCTTGTCGGCTCCCTTGGGCGTCTGCATCACAGAGAGAATAAGGGCAACGGCAATGACAACGCCCCCTTTGGCTAGCTCTGAAGGCTGGAAATGGATGCCGAAGAGGTCGATGCCGCGGTTGGCGCCGTTGACCGTACTCCCGACCACCATGACGAGGATCAGTAGCGCAAATGACAGGGGCAGTACAGCCAGGGGGTAGAGCTTGAACCAGCGGCACGGGATGTTGTGAACCAACCAGACGATTAAGAAGCCGAAGAGGAGAAACAGCGCGTGCTGCATCACGGGACTCCAGTAACGGCCGTCCTTGTAGCTCAGCGAACTCGTCGCACTGTATACCTCAATGATGGAGATGGCGCAGAGCAGGAAAAAAATCGTCCAGATGATGGCGTCGCCGTGGAGGATGCCCCTCAACTTTTGTGATGTGGCGGAAGACATGATGCAGCTACGGGTTATTATAGTTTTCTCACGAGGTCCTTAAACATTTCGCCGCGCTCCTCCATATTGTGAAATAGGTCAAAGCTTGCGCAGCACGGACTCAGCAGTACTGTGTCGCCGGGCTGGGCCAGAGCATGGCAGGCCTCGACGCAGTCCTTCATATTGTGAGTGTCGCGTACGGGCAGGCCGAACGAGTCAAAGAAGGCATGGAGCTTGGTATTGTCTGCTCCGAGGTAGACGAGGGCGCGGCACTTCTGCTTGACAAGGTCTTTGATCTCATTGTAGTCGTTGCCCTTGTCCTTGCCTCCAAGTATGAGAATGGTCGGGGAAGTCATGCTCTCGAGGGCATAGTAGCAGGCGTCGACGTTGGTAGCCTTGGAGTCGTTGATATAGAGTACGTCGTCGACGGTCGTCACACGCTCCAGTCGGTGCTCCACTCCCTTGAAGTCGTGCAGACACTTGATAATGATATTGCTGTCTACGCCCACAAAGTCGGCGGATATGCCCGCGGCGAGCGAGTCATAGAGGTTGTGCTTTCCCTTAAGCGCCAAGTCCTCCTGTTCCATGTTGATGGGAGTGGGATACTCGATCTTGTACTGTCCGTCCTCGATGTAGCCGATAGAGCCCTTCTTCTTGAGCTCGCTGAATGGGCACAGATGGCTCTTGATACCGTACTTCTGGAGCTCACGTTGGATGATGGGGTCATCCATCCAGTATACGAAGGCGTCGTCCGCTTGCTGATTGCGTATAATACGCATCTTGGCATTGACGTAGTTCTGCATCTTTCCGTCGTAGCGGTCGAGGTGATCGGGCGTGATGTTGAGTAGTACTGCGACATTGGCTCGGAAGTCGTACATGTTGTCGAGCTGGAACGAACTGAGTTCAATGACGTAATAGTCAAAGTGCTTTTCTGCAACCTGATAAGCGAGACTTCGTCCGATATTGCCGGCGAGGCCTACATTGTAGCCGGCGGTCTTGAGTATATGGTAAATGAGGGAGGTCGTCGTCGTCTTGCCGTTGCTGCCAGTGATGCAGACCATCTTGGCATCAGTGTACCGCCCGGCAAACTCTATTTCGCTGATGATGGGGGTGCCCTGTGCCATAAGCTTCTGAATGATGGGAGCCTCCTTGGGCACGCCGGGGCTCTTGATGATCTCGTCGGCATTGAGGATGAGCTCCTCCGTATGGTGACCTTCTTCCCAGTGGATATGGTATTGGTCAAGCAGATCCTTGTATTTCGGACTCAGTATCCCGGAGTCTGTGAGGAAGACATCAAAACCTTTTTTCTGGGCCAGAACGGCTGCACCCCAGCCGCTTTCACCACCACCTATGACTACGATTCTTTTCATGGCGATTATGTATATTGTTTATCTGATTTTCAACGTTATGATTGTGGCCGCGGCGAGTATAAGCGTGACAATCCAGAAGCGGGTTACGATCTTGGACTCATGGAAGCACTTGCGCGGCCAGTTGGGGAAGACATAGGTGCAGTCAGAGTCGAGCTGCGAATTGAGCACTCTGAAGTTGTCGTGGATAGGCGTACGCTTGAAGATGCGCTGCTTCTTGCCCTTGCGCTTGCCCGCTTTGTAGTAAAAGCGCTGCAGGATGACGCTCAGACTCTCTACGAAGAAGATACCGCAGAGGAGCGGCAGAAGCAGCTCCTTGTGGATGATGATGGCGAGCACACCGATGATGCCTCCGATGGCAAGGCTTCCCGTGTCGCCCATAAAGACTTGTGCGGGGTACGCATTGTACCAGAGAAAGCCGATAAGTGCTCCGACAAATGCCGAAGCAAAGACGACCAGCTCCTGTGTGCCGGGTATATACATAATATTAAGGTATCCGGCCATTTGGATGTGACTGGAGACATAGGCCAGCACACCTAGCGCAATGCCAATGAAGGCAGAGTTGCCCGCGGCCATACCATCCATGCCGTCGTCGAGGTTTGCGCCGTTGCTCACGGCCATGACGACCAATACGGTGATGAATACGAAGAATATCCAACCTGCAGCCTGCTTGTAGGGGCCGAGCCAGCCGAAGAGGGAGCTGTAGTCAAAATCGTTGCCCTTGACAAAGGGGATGGTGGTCATAGTTGATTTTTGCTCCTGGCTCTTGTGGGCGACGTAGGTCACTTGTCCGTTGCGTACGACCTCTACGTTTTCCCTGATGACCGCATCGGGGCTCAGGTAGAGCGTAAGTCCGACGACCAGGCCGAGGATAAATTGGCCTGCAATCTTGACCCAGCCGGAGAGCCCCTCCTTATTGTGTCGGAAAATCTTGATGTAGTCATCGGCAAATCCCAGCATGCCCAGCCATACTGTCGTACCAATCATGAGCAGAAGGTAGATGTTGCGCAGTCGGCCCAATAGAAGTACCGGCACGAGCATGGATACGATGATGATAATGCCGCCCATGGAGGGTACGCCCTTCTTTTTGACACCATAGGGGTCGATGCTGGCATCACGCTGTGTCTCGCTGATATGATGCCGGTGCATATATTTGATGAAACGGGCGCCGAACCATGCCGAGATGAGCAAGGCTAGAATAAATGCCAGGAGGGAGCGGAAGGAGATATAGCTCCACATGCCCGAACCGGGTATGCCGAAGTTGCCTAAGAATCGGAAGAAATAGTACAGCATGTCTAATAATACTTTGGGTGAATAGGATGGTGTAGCGCTCAGCTGAGGACTGCGGGTCGTTGGGTCAGAGGTGACAGGATGTAGTACCTGGACTTAGCGCTGATCAGATGAGATCTGGTTGCCAAGGGACCGGATGTGGTACGGGTAAGGCGGGGCTTGATGTCGGTCAGACCGGACTTTACCATGCTGAGGTGAGCTGCAGGGTCAATCATATCGGGTACATTACAGTTTAGAGCGCAGCCTCTTCAGCCTTAAACACCTTACGGAGCTCCTCCTTGTCGTCAAAGTGGTGTTTGACACCCTTGACATCCTGATAGGTCTCGTGTCCCTTGCCAGCTACTAGGATGACGTCGCCCTTGTTGGCCATCATGCAAGCAGCCTGTATGGCCTGACGCCGATCAACTATGGCCACGACGCGGCCTTGCTGCTCCTCGGTGATGCCGGCAAGCATGTCCTTGATGATATCTGCGGGCTCCTCAAATCGGGGATTGTCGCTGGTGATGATGACGCGGTCGCTGTCTTTGGCAGCTTCGTAGGCCATCTGTGGCCGCTTGCCCTTGTCTCGGTTGCCGCCGGCTCCGCATACGGTGATGATCTGACCTTGTCCGCGCAGGACCTCATGTATAGCGGTCAAGACATTGACCAGTGCGTCGGGAGTATGGGCATAGTCGACGATGGCTACATAGCCGCGCGGACTATGCAGGGCTTCAAAGCGGCCGCTGACTGACTGCAGGCCGCTTAGCACGGTAAGTGTCCGATCGGGATCCTGACCGAGCATGATGGCCGCGCCGTAAATAGCGAGCAGATTGCTGATATTGAATTTCCCGACCAAGGGGACGTGGACCTCTCTGCCGTTGATGTCGAGCTGCATGCCGTGGAATGACATCTCAATCAGCTTGGCATGAAAATCGGCCATGGTATGCTGGGAGTATGTCTTGATCTGTGCTTTGCAGTTCTGTACCATGACCATGCCGTTGCGATCGTCGGCGTTGGTGATGGCAAATGCGTCAGGAGTAAGTCCGTCAAAAAAGGCCTTCTTGGCGTTTCTGTAGTTTTCAAATGTCTTATGATAGTCCAGATGGTCGCGTGTGAGGTTGGTAAAGATGCCTCCTACGAAGTGCAGGCCGCTGATGCGCTTCTGGTGGATGGCGTGTGAGCTCACCTCCATGAAGGCGTATTGGCAGCCGGCGTCGGCCATGAGTCCCAGCAGCTCGTTGAGTGTGATAGGGTCAGGCGTCGTCTGGGTAGCCGGATAGGCCTTGTCCTCGACATAGTTGCACACGGTGGAGCACAGACCGCACTTGTAGCCCAGCTTGCGGAACATCTCGTAGAGTAGGGTGGCGATGGTCGTCTTGCCATTGGTGCCAGTGACGCCCACGAGCTTGAGACGCGATGTCGGGTCGCCGTAGTACTGCGTGGCGATCTGCCCTGTGGCTTCCTCGGTGTCGGCTATGCGCACGTAGGTGACGCCCTCGGCCCGCTCAGCGGGTACATCCTGACAGGCAATGGCTACTGCGCCCCGCTCGATGGCCATGGGGATAAACTTGTGACCGTCTGCTTGTGTGCCCTTGACGGCTATGAAAAGGTCGCCCTGTGCTACTTTGCGTGAGTCGATGTTGACGCCCGTGATTTCCAGGTCCGGTTGTCCGATGATCTCGTAGGAGCTGACCTTGGTGAGGACTTGTGATAGTTTCATATGATTCTGTATTTTATGTGTTTCGTTAATGATGTCTTAGACCTTGTGGCGCTTTGATGTTGTGCCGATGCGCGCTGCGTGTTTGGCCTCTGCAGACTTGGCAGAAGTACTGGAGGACTTGCTGCTGGCTCGTCCAGCCTTCTTAGCGGCCTTGGAACCCTTGGGAGTCTTGCTCTCTGCCTTTTTGTCGGCTTTGGCGTTGCTCTTTTCGGCTTTCTCTTTATTCTTATTGGCTTTGGAGTCGCTTTTGCTCGTTTTAGCGCTGCTCTTGGTGGCAGTAGATGTCGACGAGGGTTCGGTAGCGGTTTGTTTGTGCTTTTTGGCAGCCTTGTTATTCTCTCCTTGCGCTTTAGCGCTCTCGCTTTGCATCTTGGTGCTTTCCCCCTGTGCCTTGACATCGCGGCTTGTGGAGGCGGAAGTCGTACCCTGATTGGTCGCGGCTTGGGTGGCGCCATTGTCAGATGAAGAAGAGGAGGCATTGGCATCAGGCTCGCCGGTGATAGGAAGTGGTGGCGCAGGCTTGTCGTCAAGGAGGAAGTCGTTGGGGTCAAATCCTTTCATGCCCAGTATCAGATGGATGTGCTCACCCTTCAGAATGATATGTGTCGGGGGTAGGTTTTGCTGCTGCACGTAGCCAAATCCGCTGATGGTGACCCTGAGGCCGAGGCGCTCAAGGAGGTAGACGGCGTCACGGGCTCCGAGGCCGCGTACATCAGGCACGCGGGTGGGGTCGATGGTCTGTGCCTTGAGCATCACTTCGCGGGCGGTGGTGACGGCGCGTCCCCATACTGTCTCATTGGGATTGGCGCTGGTCCAGTCGGCCACGGTGCTGAGGTTCATGTCCTCGAGTACCTTGTTGGCGTAGAGTAGATTGCCGTAACTGACGAGGGGAAGGTGATTGTGCAGCGTGTCACTTGCGTCGACGAGGCTGGGCTTTATAGATGATGCCATCACCATCTCAGCCACTTGCTTGAAGACTGGACCGCACTGGCCACCGCCTGAGGCCGGCAGACCGTGCTTGATGATGGCTACCATACAGCTGTACTTGGGCGCTTCTGAGGGGAAGTAGCCCGCAAAGGAGACGAGGTAGTCCAGAGAGAAGCCTCCGGTGCCCCATACTTGGGCCGTACCGGTTTTTCCCGAAACGGAGAAGTTGCGACTGCCGGCCTTCTTGCCAAGACCTTTGCTGACGACCCAGCGCAGGCAGGTCTGGATATTTTTAAGTGCCTGGGGCGAGCACATATGCTCCCTTATGACTTGAGGCGGATACTCTTGGATTACTTCTCCGTTGCGCATCGCGCAGGTCACAAAACGCGGACGCATCATCCGGCCGCCGTTGGCGACGCCATTGTAGAAGTTGAGCACGCTGATGGGCGGCACCTGTGTCTCGTAGCCGATACTCATCCACGGCAGGGCGGTGTTGCTCCAGTTGCTGTGGTCGGGTAGGGGACGGCGGATGCGTGGTCGTGCGTAGCCTGGGATATCTAGATGGAGATCCTCTGCGATGCCGATACGGTAGAGTCCGTCGACAAATTTCTCAGGATGGTTGTGGTAGATCTTATCAATGAGCACGCTGACACCTATATTGGATGAATACTCGAGACATTCTGGCACGGTCAGTACTCCGTAGCCTCCTCGATGCCAGTTGTGGTCCTTCATTTTGCGATTGTACATGACTCTGATACCCGGAGCTACGTTGACTCGGTCATTCATGCTGAGCTTGTTGTCATCAAAGGCGACCATGAAGGACATCGGCTTGAAGACGGAGCCAGGCTCCATGAGGTTGCTGACTGCGGTATTCTTGATCTCACGATATTGTCCGTCGGCGCAACGAGACATATTGACAATGGCCTTGACGTCTCCCGTGGCAACTTCCATGAGTAGTACTACGCCGTGTATGCCTCCAATCTCCTTGAGCTTGTCCACGAGAGCTTTTTCTGCAAAGTCCTGCATCTTAACGTCGAGAGTGGTGACGATGTCTGCTCCGTCCTCGGGGGCGATGTCCTCGATGTCGAGGTATCGGTTGCGCACCTTTTGCCGGTGGATGATACCGGGCTTCCCTCGCAAGATAGTGTCGTAGGCGAGCTCCAGACCGCTACGTGCGGAGTCTTTGCCCGGATACATGTCGCCGAGAGTACGGGAGGCGAGGGAGCCAAAGGGCTTCTTGGTCTCATTGTAAGTCTCCTCGTGAAAACCACTCGCGATCTTGCCGAGATTGAAGAAGGGAAGTTTCAGTACTTCCTTGTAGTCCATATAGGATATACGGCTCGGGTAGAGGAGCCAGTGGCGGGAACGCTTGTCAAATCCCTCTCTGAGTCTCTGGCGGTACCAGCTTGTCGGCTTGTCAGGGAGTATGCGATTAAGTCCCTCGGAGAGACTGTCGAGCTTGCTGAGAAAGAGGGAGTCGCGCTTCTTCTGCGCCTCGATGCGGGTCAGACTGTCGCGGTCATAGACCTTGTAGTCCATAAATATCTTGTACTCCGGCAGCGACGTAGCCAGGAGCTGACCGTCGGCGGAGAAGATGTTGCCACGCTTGGGAGCCACTTCGATACCCTCTCTGACAAACCTGTCGCTCACTTCAGTCCAGAAGGTGCGTTTTACAAACATGATGTACGCAGCCTTCCCGATGATCATCACTCCCAGAAGGGTAAAGATGAAGGCCAGGACGCGGTAGCGACGCAGTATTTGTTTGTAAGGAAATGTCTTCATTGATGTGGTATCGTTATGACGTAGGGCGGTGTCGTTGAGATCTCCATGGTGCTGTCGCTAGTGGTCTTGAGATACTCGATG
Organism: uncultured Prevotellaceae bacterium; assembly: GCA_900316315.1. Lineage (GTDB taxonomy): Bacteria > Bacteroidota > Bacteroidia > Bacteroidales > Bacteroidaceae > UBA6382. The sequence goes on along the minus strand of ONCK01000001.1, from coordinate 109,944 downwards.
ATATGACTTTGTCGGCAGCGCTGCATGAGTTGCGAGGAGCGGGAGAGCGCATCGTAGCGCTTGTCGGCGAGTTCCTTTTTGAGGGAGTCGATCTTGATGAGCTCCTGCTGGGATGCGTAGCGGTTGCTGATATAGAGTATGCAGAAGAAGAGGATAAGCACAATGAGCCCCGTATGCTGACGAAACCATCGCGCGCTGAAGATGTCGCCGCCCAGCACTGTGCGCAGCGACCAGTTGACATGGGTCTCCTCACCATCGTCAGAGGTGAAGGACTCCATGATCTTCATGACCGAAGACTTGTCCTCGCCGCTATCGGCTTCGTCTGTGTCGGGTGCGGAAGGGGCCTTATTGTCCTGACTGTCGGGCATGGCCTGGTCCTGCTCGGCGTCTGCCTGTGCGCGGTCGAGGAGTTGATCCAATTGTTCTCGGCCTTGCTCGTCCTGCGGGCTGTTGGGATGCTTCTCGGTTCTCATCTTATGGCAGTTTGTAGCGCTTGTGGCTGTATGTCAGTGCGTACGGCGATGCGCAGTTTGGCACTCCGGCTACGCGGATTGGTCTCTTGTTCCTCAGGACTGGGCTCTATGACTTGTCGGTTGACAGCCTGTAGCGGGCTAAGCGGATTGCCGTAGAAGTCCTTGGCGACTACACCGCCCGCATTGCCACTGCGTATGATATTTTTGACGATGCGGTCCTCGAGAGAGTGGTAGGTGAGCACGACGAGGCGTCCTCCTGGCCTGAGGGCCAGAATGGCGGCCTGTAGCATCTCGATGAGGGCGTCGAGCTCGTGGTTGACCTCGATGCGGAGCGCCTGAAATACCTTGGCCAAGTCCTTCTTCTCTCTCGACTTGCCGAGCAGTGGCTCCACGGTTTCGACGAGTCGCTGCGTGGTCTCGATGGGGTGACTGCTGCGTGCCCTGTCGATGGCATCAGCGAGACGGCGGCCGTTGCGCAGCTCGCCGTAGAGCTCAAATATATGGCTCAGCGTCCGCTTGTCATACGTATTGATGACGTCGGCAGCCGACTTGGTGGCCTGCTGGTTCATACGCATGTCGAGCGGCCCCTCTTGTCGGAAGGAAAATCCGCGCTCGGCCTCGTCGAAGTGGTGACTTGATACGCCCAGGTCGGCGAGTAGTCCGTCGAGTGCCTCAACTTGATAATAGCGGAGCCAATTGGAGAGATAGCGGAAGTTGCTTCGAATGAAGGTAAAGCGCTCGTCATCAGGCGCATTGGCTATAGCGTCGGCGTCTTGGTCAAATCCTAGGAGCCGGCCTTGTGGACCGAGTTTCTGCAGAATGCCCCTGCTGTGTCCTCCTCCGCCCATCGTCACGTCGCAGTAGGTGCCTGCGGGCTTGATGTCGAGTCCCTCTATGCAGGGACCCAGAAGTACGGGGATATGGTAGGGCACGTTCATGTTAGTCTGTCGGATATTGTCGTGACTGTATCTATATTATAAAATGTACGCGCGCGAGGCTCAAGCCATCAGCTCTTGGAGCTTGTTGCCAAAGCCTTGGTTGTCATCGTTTTCGGATTTGTCCCTCTTGGCCCATATCTCAATGGTGCGGTCCATTCCTACAAAGGTGACCTCCTGTCGGATGCCGGCCATCTGGAGATAGCGCCGGGGAATGAGAAATCGGCCGCCGGCATCGAGCGTCAGCCACTCGACGTCACTCACGTAGCGGCGGAAGAGTGCCCGATGCTCCCGATTCCATCGGTTGAGCCTCTGCTGGAGTTCGTCCAGATGCTCATACCATTCGGACTCGGTGTAGAGTACGAGACAGTTCTCGAAGATGTCCTTGCGCATCACCAGACTGGCGCTTTCCTTGTCGCCGAGGGCGCGTCTGAAGATGGCGGGCAGAAACACTCTGCCTTTGGCATCGACCTTGCCGTCTACCGTTCCGATAAGTCTCATATGCTTCCTAATGATACTTTGACTTCCAAAAGTACAACTTATTCACCACAAATCCCCACTTTTTTGTGAGAAAATTCATTTTAAGGTCTATTTTTACTTTTTTGAACTTTGTAATTAATTGTATATGAGTGAGATATAAATTTTATAAAATGGTGGGGAATAAATCCAAGATTTGACCTTGTAAGAACTTTTACTGATAATGATTGACCTACAAACAGATAAGGGAGAGGAAAGATGCGAGTGCGTCAAGCAAAGGCTGCATCGGAAGGGTCGAAATGGGGATAAAAGGCCTGTTCACATCGGTCTCAGGCCGACAAATAGGGGGATGATACGCTGACAGTAGGGCCGGGTGAGTGGGCAGTTCTCTCTCTGCCGGGACGATTGTGCCGTAAGGGCGGCGCTAAAGTATCCGACTGGCAGAGGCAGGAAGCGGCGTGAGAGGGACGGGCAGTGTCGCTCGCGACAGATCCCTTGTGCTAGTCGGTACGGTAAATCGGGCAGACAGTTGCTGCTGGCGTACAGAGAGCGTTTGGTCCCGCGTGCTATGGACGGAGATGGCTTGCGTGTGGCGTTGAAGCGATTTTGTGGCGATTATTCTGATTTGGCTCTGCGGAAAAACCGAGGTCATGATGATAAGGTCGGACGTGGTCAAAAACAACATCCGACCTAGTTAAAACAACATCCGACCTAGTTTAAACTACATCCGACCTTGTTAAAACAGGAAGCGGCCTTGTTATACCCCTCGTCAGATGCCGTCTACATGGGGACTCGGCGCGTGGGGTAAATTTCCTTTTAAGGGGTCTCTGCCTGAGTAAAACGGTAGCGTGCAGCCGAGCATCACCGCTGCGTGTTGAGAGTGCTGGAGAATAGCCGCGAGCCGCCGCCGTCTGCTTCCTGTGCCGCTGCTCCTGCCTCCCATACCGTCGCTCCTGCTGCGTACTTTAGGCAGAGCATGAGGAGTGGGGATAAATTTTTAATGGCTTCTTGGGGTGGGTAAGACGAAAAAAGAGCTATTTTTGCATTTTATTAGTCAAATTTTATCCAGGTCAGCAATATATGAAACGCTATTTTCTCCTGACGCTCTCGCTCCTCATAGCGCTGAGCCTCGCGGCCAAGGTGCAGGATGACGGTCGTACTCACGTCGTACTCCATACTACCAAGGGCGATATCACGCTGGCTCTCTACAACGAGACGCCTCTGCATCGCGACAATTTCATCCGGCTTGTGCAGACCCACTTTCTGGACAGCCTGCTCTTCCACCGCGTCATCAAGGACTTCATGATACAGAGCGGCGATCCTACATCACGTCATGCCCAGCCCGGCCAGCATCTCGGAGCCGGCGGTCCCAACTATACAATCCCCGCGGAGATCAAGTTTCCCCAGTTGTACCACAAGCGTGGAGCCTTGGCTGCAGCCCGCACAGCTGACCAGGTCAATCCTGAGCGGCGCTCAAGCGGCAGCCAGTTCTACATCGTATGGGGCCATGACTACTCTACGGAGGAACTGGAAGCGACGCTCAAGTCGATAGCAGAGGATACGGGCCGTCAGCTCGACTATCCTGAGGAAGTCAAGAAGGACTACTACAAGCATGGTGGTACCCCGTCGCTCGACGGCGCCTATACGGTATTTGGAGAAGTGGTCGACGGGCTCAATGTCGTAGACAAGATCCAGTGCGTCCAGACCGACTATGCCGACCGTCCCATCGATGATGTGCGGATACTGAGCGCGGAGATACTTGGGGGGGGCAAGTAAAGCCATGAGCCGCCCTGCGATAAGGCGATGGATGTGCCTGACCGTCCTCGTGCTGCTCTGTGTCTCGCAAGTCAGGGCTGCAGACCGCGACCGCCTTGTCTACGGCTTTGTACTCAATGACTTGACCCGTAAAAACGTGACGGGGTGCAAAGTGATCAAGCTTAGCCTTGACAGCATCGCCATAGATACTGCTACGGTCGACGAAGGCAATACAATAGGCAGTATCAGAGGCTGTTATGCTCTGAAGGTGTCCGGTGAGGGAGGCGACTATCTCCTGCGCTTTGAGGCCGAGGGCTATGATACCCTGACTCAGAGAGTGCACATACCGCCTTTTGGCAAACGTAATCTGCTCCATCACTTGCCAGATGTCAGGCTCAAGCGACATAAGGCGGACGTCATGCTGAGCGGAGCCGTGGTCAAGGCTACCAAAATCAAGTTTTACAATCGTGGAGACACCATCGTCTACAATGCCGACGCCTTCAATCTGGCCGAAGGCTCTATGCTCGACGCACTGATACGCCAGCTTCCGGGTGCAGAGCTGAGGGAAGGCGGCCAGATCTATATCAATGGCCAAAAGGTGGAGAATCTGTTGCTCAACGGTCGGGACTTCTTTAATAAGAACAACGAGCTCATGCTCGACAATCTACCCGCCTATGCCGTAAAGGACGTCCAGGTCTATCGCAAGCAGACCAAGCGCTCCGAGGCACTGGGCTATGATCTGGACCAGCGCGAGCTGTCTATGAATGTCAGGCTCAAGAAGGAGTACAATGCCGGCTGGCTGGTCAATGTCCAAGCCGGCTCCGGCTCCAAGGAGAGGTATCTCACCCGATTCTTTGCCCTGCGCACGACAGACCACTCCTCGGTAAGCCTCTTCGGCAGCGCCAACAATCTCAGTGATACCCGCGAGCCCGGACAGGAGACCTCGTGGACGCCCGAAAAGATGCCGTCGGGACGCATGGCCACCCGTCTGCTTGGAGGCACCTACTCCATCGGGGACCGTCAGTCTACCTATACCCTGACCGGCGATGCGCAACTCCTGCATACCGATGAGGACGTCCTAAGCAGTACCACGGGCGAAAACTTCCTCACCCGCGGCAATACCTATCAGTGCGGCGAGGAGACGGGACGCAGCCAGGAGACACAGTTCAACACCAGCCATAAATGGAGTCTTAAAAGCAAGAGCTTCGTCTGGAACAGCATCAACCTAGACTTTGACTACCATCATTGGCGTCGCGCCGCAGACGCTGCGAGTGCCACCTTCTCCCAGTCACCCTTCTCCTATGGCAGCGCCCTTCTCGACAGTATCCGCCGCCCTCAGGCCGGCAGCCTGCTGAGACGCCTCGCCATCAACCGCCAGCTGAGCCAGTCGCTCTCCCGAGGTCATTCCTACGACTTCAGTATCAATCCGCAAATAAGCTTCAAGGGATTTGCCGACGACGTCATCCTGCTCACCGCCTCTACAGAACTGACAGGACGCAGCGAGGATGCCTTCAGCAATCTCCTCTACGACTATCCGCAGACACCTGCCCAAACCACCGACTTCCGGCGACAGTACCGCAGTCTGGGGGAGTATTCCCAGAAATATTGGGGAGCCTTCACCTACGCTTTTGTATTTCTTAATAAGTCGACATTGGCCAATACAATCATCATTGGCCACGATCGCAAGACCACGACCAACCCGCTCTATCGTCTCGACAGCCTCGACGGATGGGGCGCAGACGATGCTCATGCCATCGGCGAGCTCCCCTCGGCTACCGCGTACCGACTCCGCTGTACAGATGTGCAGAACAGTCTCTGGCGACACGACGTGTCGACATCGGAGAAGCTGCAGACTTCGTACAACCAGAGCTTCTCAATGGACGCCAAGGGAAAATACAAGTCGTTGTATGCCCAGTTGGAGCTGACACTGTCCCAGCAGAAGATGGGCTATCGGCGGGCATCATATGACGGGACGAGACACCGCAACCTCCTGTACCTGGACGCGACGGCTGTATACCAATATCAGTGGGACAAATACCAACGTAACTGGGGGTTTTCCTATAACGGCAGCTACGAGCCCTCGGATATGGCCAGCGAGATCGACCTTGTCAACAGCGCAGACCCGCTCAATCTCTACTATGGCGCCCCGGGACTCAAGGGAAGCTACAACCATATGCTGGTAACCTCGTTGTCGGCCAATATCAAGCGGACCCAGCTAGCCTGGACTGCCGCTTTGTCCTACAACATCAAGACCAACGCCCAAGCGTATGGCTATCTGTACAACTATTCGACCGGTGTACACGCCTACAAGCCCGACAATGTCAACGGCAACTACCAGCTGACGGCATCCTTCAAGTGGGAGCGTCCGCTCGACAAGCCCAAGCGACTGACGTTCAAGACGCATTCGTATGCCCAGTACGGCCAGAGCGTCGACCTCATCGGCACGACGACAGTGGACGATGCGGGCTGGAGCGGCATAGCCCGCAGTACGGTACACACGACCAACCTCGTGGAGAAGCTGGATCTCCAGTACAAGCTCAAGCAGACCACCGTCAGTGCCACGGGCCGCGCGGAGTGGACGCAGGCCCAGAGTCGGCGCGAGGGATTTGCCGGCGAGCATGTATGGGACTTCAGTTACGGCCTCACCGCTACGACTACCTTGCCCTGGGACCTGCAGCTATCGACAGACCTCCTGATGTACAGTCGGCGCGGGTACGACAATCCGGCTTCCAATACCAATGACCTCGTATGGAATGCCCGTCTGGCCAAGCGGCTGATGCATGGCCGAGTGACGCTAGCGGTCGACGGTTTTGACATCCTCGGACAACTGTCCAACATCACCCAGACGATGAACGGTCAGGGCCGATACGAGACTTATCGCAACACGCTGCCGCGCTATGTGATGGCTCATCTGACCTACCACTTCACCCTCAAGGGCAAGCGCGACCGTCGCGAGCAGAAGCAATCCTTGGCCAGCAAGTAGCCGCCCCGTTTCAGAGGCTTGCCATAGGGAGAATTGGCCCTTGGCGAGGAGATAAGCCGACGTGAGATTACGGCCTTGTCAGTTCTGCTCCTTAAGGAGAATGCTCTCGATGGCCGAATGACCGTGAAGGGCGGGGAGTGTGCCCATTTTGCCCTTATTGTAAAAGCCGCGGAAGGCGCTTGTTACAGCCGCCATCCGAGGGGTGCTGCCGACGTCGAAGCCGGCAAAAAAGACAATCCCTATTTTTTTGAAAAGATTTGGCGTTGCGAGAGACTCAATTTGATAAAAAAGAGTTACTTTTGCGTACTAGACAAATCTTTCCAGACTATAGACCATGAAAGAACTGAGAGTCATCATCAGCGGCGGCGGTACAGGGGGACATATCTTCCCTGCGGTATCGATAGCCGGCGCGCTCAGACAAGCACATCCCGACTGCAAGATACTCTTTGTGGGAGCCATCGGGCGTATGGAGATGCAGCGCGTACCGGAAGCCGGATACGAGATAAAGGGACTGCGCGTGAGCGGACTGGACCGGAAGCATATGCTCAAAAACGTGAAGGTAGTGTATCACTATCTTGCCAGCCGCTTGCAAGCTAAGAAGATCATTAAGGACTTTGCTCCCCAGGTGGCAGTAGGCGTTGGCGGATATGCCAGCGGACCGACCCTGAGCGCTGCAGAGTCTCTCGGTATACCTACACTCCTGCAAGAACAGAACAGCTACGCGGGAGTGACCAACAAATTGCTGGCGAAGAAAGCTGACAAGATCTGTGTCGCTTACGAAGGCATGGAGCGCTTCTTCCCCCAAAGCAAGATTGTGATTACCGGAAATCCCGTCAGACAGGAATTGCTGAGCGTCAAGATCAGCCACGAACTGGCTGCTAAGAGCTTCGGGCTCGATCCGCAGTGCAAGACAGTGCTTATCATCGGTGGTAGCCTCGGTGCACGCACCATCAACGAGAGCGTGCTGTCTCACCTGAGCCTGATCGCACAGAGTGGAGTCCAGTTTATCTGGCAGACGGGCAAATACTATAGTCAGCAGATAGCCGACGAGCTCGCCAAGCGCGGCAAGCCCGACAATCTGTATGTGAGCGACTTCATCAAGGAGATGGGCAAGGCTTATCGCGCAGCCGACCTGGTCATCAGTAGAGCCGGAGCAGGCAGCATCTCGGAGATTTGCTTGCTTGGCAAGCCCTGTATCCTGGTGCCCTCGCCCAATGTCGCTGAAGACCATCAGACGAAGAATGCGCAGGCCCTCGTATCCAAGGATGCAGCCATTATGGTTGTCGACTCCGAGGCGCCGATGTCGCTGATTCCCATGGCGGTCTCGACGGTAGGAGACCCTGAACGGCTCACCGTGCTCAGCCAAAATGTAGCACAACTCGCCCATCCTGACGCCGCTAAGCAGATTGCCGATGAGGTATATCGCCTCGCCGTGGCTTACAGCGAGAAGCACGGACTCTGAGACCGGACATCGCCTGGTCTGCTGCAACAGCCATCATACCTCAAACTGAAAAGAGCAGACCAGCCCCGTTAACATAAGCAACAATATCAGACATATTTTACAGCCATGGAGCTTAAAGACATTAAGACAGTATACTTTGTAGGTGCCGGAGGCATCGGCATGAGTGCCATAGTGCGCTATTTTCTCGAGATGAAGGTACCCGTTGCCGGTTACGACAGACAGCCGAGCCATCTGACCGAACAGCTTGTCAAGGAGGGCGCCCAGATACACTACGAAGACGACCCCGAACTGATCCCAGAGCAGTTTAAGCAGCCCAAGAGTACCCTCGTGGTCTATACGCCCGCCATCCCGGATGACCATAAAGAACTGAATTATTTCCGCAACGGCGGATTCGAGATACAGAAGCGCGCACAAGTGCTCGGTACCTTGACCAACACCCGCAAAGGCCTCTGCGTCGCCGGAACACACGGCAAGACGACCACCACGACCATGATTGCACATCTGCTCAATCAGAGTCACGTCAAGTGCGGTGCCTTCCTCGGCGGAATATCCAAGAACTACGGAACCAACTATCTGTACACGGACCAAAGCGACTACGTCGCAGTCGAAGCAGATGAGTTTGACCGCTCCTTTCATCAGCTCCGGCCTTACATAAGCGTGGTCACGGCGACAGACCCCGACCATCTCGACGTCTACGGTACCTACGACGCTTATCTGGAGAGCTTCCGGAAGTATACTTCTCTCATCAAGTCCGACGGAGCCTTGATCGTGCATACTGGACTCGCCTTTAAGCCCGATCTCAAGCCTGGCGTACGCCTGCTTACCTATGGCCGTGACAATGGAGACTTCCATGCTGAAAATATACATATCGGTGGCGGCGAGATAGAGTTTGACTTCTTTTCTCCCCTGGGCCAGATCAAGGGTATCCAACTCGGAGTTCCTGTCGACGTCAACATAGAAAACGGCGTTGCCGCCATGGCTGTGGCACAGATGTGCGGAGCCGACGAAGACGAGATCAGAGATGCGATGAAGAGCTTCCAAGGCGTTGTGCGCAGATTTGATATCACGATTAAGACGCCCCGGCTTGTGCTCCTTAGCGACTATGCCCATCACCCCAAGGAGATACAGCGTTGCGCAGAGAGCCTGAGAGGCGTTTTCAACGGCCGCAAGCTGACGGCCATATTCCAGCCCCACCTCTACACGCGTACGAGAGATCTCTATCAAGGTTTCGCCAAGAGTCTCTCACTCTTCGACGAGGTAATCCTGAGCGAGATCTATCCGGCACGTGAACAGCCTATCCCCGGTGTAACCAGCAAGCTCATCTATGACAATCTGGAACCAGGCGTGCAAAAGGCCATGGTCAGCAAAGCAGATATGCTCGAGTATGTCAAAAATCACGACTTCGACGTGCTCGTAGTGCTCGGTGCTGGCAATATGGACGACCTCGTACCGCAGATGGCTGATATCCTGCGCCCTAGATCCTAAACAGACAACAGACGATACGCCCATGAAAAATCTGCTCAAGATACTCGTGGCACTTGTCCTGGTCGGCTACATCGCATACGCCTTTACCAAGGAGAAGGACTGGACCAATACCAAGCCATGTCAGAGACTGGCTATCAGCGTACTGGACAGTAGCCGCGCTAGCTTCGTGAGCACGCGCGATATCCTGCTTCTCTTGCAGGAAAAGCACCTCAACCCGGTCGGAGAACCGATGAACAAGATTGATCTCAGCAGAATAGAGGCGACACTCAAGGGCCACAAGTTCGTACTCGATGCCCAATGTTACAAGACTGCCGACAATACCGTACACGTCGATGTCTCGCAGCGCCTACCCGTGATGCGCGTCATGACTGCGCGGGGCGGCAACTACTTCATCGATGGCAAGGGCAACAAGATAGCCAATGTCAACTATCCGGCCGACGTCATCGTCGCCACGGGTGCCATCTCGGCCAAATACTGCCAGAAGGTGCTTGCGCCCATCGGAAGAATACTCCAGCGGGATGAGTTCTGGAACTACCAGATCGAGCAACTCAATGTGCTCAGAGACGGTACTATTGAGATGATACCCCGGGTCGGCAATCACGTGGTCTACTTCGGCTCCCCGCAAGACCTGCCCTTGAAACTCCGAAAGCTGAAAGTCTTTTACCAAAAAGTGCTTGCGCGCGTCGGCTGGAACAAATACAGCCGCATCAATATGGAGTACAACAACCAGATAATTTGTACAAAAACAGAATAAAACAAATATAATGACTACAGAAGACCTATTCATTATTGCGATAGAGCTAGGCTCTTCCAACGTAACGGGCATCGCGGGCAAGAGGATGCCCGACGGTTCCATCAGCGTCCAGACTGTGGTACAAGAGCCCTCGCCCATGTTTATCCGACGTGGGATGATCTTCAATCTGACCAAGTCTGCGCAGTCAGTAAAGTCCATCATAGAGCGCCTGGAAGGCCGCTTAAAGCGCAACATTACACAAGTCTATGTAGGATACGGCGGCCAGAGTCTGCGGTCTATGGTCAACACTGTATCAATGCCCCTCGGTGGCGAGGTGCCCATCACCAAGGAACAAGTAGATCAGCTCCTCAACGACAACCTCAACGTGGACTTGGGTAACCACAGCATCCTCGACGTCGTACCTCAGGAGTATACGGCAGGCAAAGAGAAGAGCAACGATCCGGTCGGCATTATCGCAGACCGTCTCGAGGGTCGCTATCTCAATATCATTGCCCGCAACTCGCTCAAGACCAATATTGAGGCCTGCTTTTCCCAAGCTGGCATCCACGTAGCCGGATATCAGATTATCCCTATCAGTGAGGCCGACCTCTTGCTCAGTGAGGCAGAGAAGCGCTCGGGATGTGTATTTGTTGACTTCGGAGCCGATACTACCTCTGTCGTAATCTACAAGGACAATATCCTGCGCTATATCGCAGTCATTCCGCTTGGCAGTGCCAATATCACAAAGGATCTCATGAGCTGCCAACTGGATGAGAACGAGGCGGAGCACCTTAAGATCTCTATCGGTAGCGCCGACAACGAGGGTATGACCTTGGATCAAGGCAAAGAGATTGTCGCGCAGCTGCCTGACCATACGGGACTTACTAAACTGAAACTCTGTGAGATCGTCGAGGCCCGTGCCAATGAGATTCTCATCAATGTCGCACAGCAAATCAAGGAGTCCGGAATGGACAAAACCTCGCTTATCGGAGGTGCCGTGCTGGCAGGAGGAGGAAGCAACCTGCGCAATCTCGCTTCCGCCTTTACCAAGGCTACAGGCATATCTCAGATCCGCCAGGCCAAGACTGTGAGCTCCGTACACTTCGCCAAAAATGCTGTGGCTAAGCTTCCGGAGGACCGTCTCGTTGCAGCCATCAGTTTGATAGACGGTGGCGTCCAAAATTGTTGCGGTCCGGAATTTGGCGAAAATCATGGCGATATATTCAGCGGCCCTGACGGCCAAACTGCTTTAGGCGGAACCGCTCCCAATCCAGTTCCTGCCACGCCTGAGGGCGGTGCTGCAGGCAATTCCCCTAACGGAAACGGCGCTGAAACCGAAGAGGATGCCAATGAGGGCGGGAAGAGAACAGGAAAAGGTCCTTCCAAGATCCGAAAGTTTGGCCACTGGCTCAAGGGCATTGGCAACCAGATAGTCGGTGAAGACGAATAAACAAATCAACTAAGCAAATACAAAAAATAAATACAGAGATGAGTCTATTTGATCAAGTAAGCAAAGACATCATGTCAGCCATGAAGGCGCGGGACAAAGTACGCCTGGAGGCTCTTCGCAACATAAAGAAAGTATTTATCGAGGCTAAGACAGCCCCAGGCAAGGACGACCAGCTTTCCGATGCCGACGCGCTCAAGATACTCTCCAAACTCGCCAAGCAGGGTAGGGAGTCTGCCGCTTTCTATAGTGCCAACGGCCGCACGGAGCTCGCTCAGGAAGAAGCCGCTCAGGCTGAAGTCATTGAGAGCTACCTTCCCAAGGCACTTAGTACTGAGGAGATTGAGGCGCAGGTCAAGGCTATCATTGCCGAGGTGGGAGCTACTTCCATCAAGGATATGGGCAAGGTCATGGGACGTGCTTCCAAGCAGATGGCAGGTCAGGCCGATGGCAAGACAATATCTGACATCGTCAAGCGCCTCTTGGCCTGAGTAGGCGCTAGACCGCAGGGTGGTGCAAACGAGACGCATTTCGGCCTGATTTATACCGACTCTCATCATCGCGACACCGCGCCCGGTCACTCAGTCGTCAGACGCTGAAAACGCCGCATCGGTCGCACCCATAAAGCGTTCAGGTATGACACAAATCATATCAGATTCTGCAATAACTCATTCAGATTTATATTCAAACAATATCAGATATGCCAGATACTACCAATCACTTACCATTCATCACTCGGGACGAGGTGGTCAATTTTAAGATACCTAAGCAGAAGAAGTGCATTATCAAGGTCATCGGTGTCGGAGGTGGTGGCGGCAATGCCGTAAACCACATGTACGATCAGGGTATCCATGATGTCTCTTTCGCAGTGTGCAATACTGATAGCCAAGCACTCAACGACAGCCCTGTGCCTTATCGCCTCCAGCTCGGCCATGAAGGCCTCGGAGCCGGCAACAAGCCCGCCAAGGCGGCTGCTGCAGCAGAGGAGTCCCTGGAGGATATCAAGAAGATGCTTGACGACGGTACGCGCATGGTCTTCATCACAGCCGGTATGGGAGGTGGCACCGGTACAGGCGCTGCTCCTATCATCGCACGCGAGGCCAAGGCCATGGGCATCCTGACCGTGGGCATCGTGACCATCCCCTTCCGCTTTGAGGGCGTACGCAAGATCGATCAAGCTCTTGACGGTGTTGACAATATGGCCAAGCATGTGGACGCTCTCCTTGTTATCAACAACGAGCGTCTGCGCGGCATCTTCCCAGACTTCACTGTCGATGATGCCTTTTCCCGCGCCGACGACACGCTGAGTGTTGCCGCCCGCAGCATAGCCGATATCATCACCTTCCACGGCAAGATCAATCTTGACTTCAACGACGTGCGTACCGTTCTCAAGGATGGTGGCGTCGCAATTATGAGCACGGCATACGGCGAGGGCGAACACCGTGTAACTCAGGCCATACACGAGGCACTTCACTCCCCGCTGCTCAACAACAATGATATCTTTAAGTCCAAGAAGATTCTCTTCAATATCACCTTCAGTGCCGAGGAGGAGGGAGACTCCCTGCGTATGGACGAAATGAATGAGGTGGACGAGTTCATGTCTCAGTTCGGCAAGGATATAGAGGTGAAGTGGGGACTTGCCACTGACGCCACGCTGGGCAAGAAAGTGAAGATTACCATCCTGGCTACCGGCTTCGGCGTCAAGGACGTCACCGAGGAAAAGACCGCCGACGATCTCGAGATAGACCGTCTCCACCAGGAACGCCGAGGAAACTACTACGGGCAAGAGGGCAGTATGATGCCGCCTCGCCGTACGGTCTTCTATTATACTTTCAGTCAGGAGAGCCTCGATGACGACGACATCATCTCGATGGTCGAGACTAAGCCGACTTACATGCGCAATATTGACACACTGAAGAGCATCCAGCGCAAGTCAGACAAGCTTAGTGCCGTTGTGGGCAGCGCTCCGTCCGGCGAAGCCACACAGGACAGCAATCCCACATCCATAGATTTTACGGTAGGATAAGTTATTTACAATATACCCTCAGATTTCCGAGTCAGGAAGTCTGAGGGTTATTTCATCTAATACCATATATAATATGTCAGAAGCAATCCAGCGCAAGCTCAACGACAGCCCCGTCATACGATGGGCCGCCTTGTTTATCGTCGCCTTCACTATGATGGCGGCTTACTACGTCAATGATGTGATGGCTCCCCTTAAGAGTATGCTTGAGGGGCAGCTCCATTGGACCAGCGGCGAGTTTGGTACCTACACAGGTGCTTATAGTTTTCTCAATGTCTTCTTGCTGATGCTCATTTGGGGCGGCCTGATCCTTGACAGGTTCGGCATCCGCTTCACCGGCATCCTTGCTACACTCCTCATGGTCGGAGGTACGGTGACAGAGTATATCGCCATCACGCGCTTCGGAGGCACGCAGACGATGATCTTCGGCTTCAAGCAAGACGTATTCCTCGCTTCGGCGGGCTACAGCGTCTTTGGCGTCGGCGCCGAAGTGGCCGGTATCACGGTGAGCAAGATTATCGCCAAATGGTTTGCCGGCAAGGAACTCGCGTTAGCCATGGGCGTTCAGGTAGCCTTGGCCCGTATCGGCAGTCAGGCCGCTTATGCCATCGCTATTCCTGTGGCCAAGAGTGCAGGTCTGCCCATGCCGCTCTTTATCGGAGCATGTCTGTTGGTGGGTGGCTTCTTGGCATTTGTTGTCTTCGCCTTTTTTGACAAGAAACTGGACTCTCAGGTCAAGATTGCGCAGCCTACGAGTGAAGAGGACAAATTCTCCTTCAAGGATGTCGTGGCTGTGGTGAGCAATCCCGGTTTCTGGCTCATTGCGCTCCTGTGTGTACTCTTCTATAGCTGTGTATTCCCCTTCCAGAAGTTTGCCACTGAGCTCATGACAACGAAGTATGGCGTCAGCGACAATCTTGCTGGTACCATAGCTGGCTTACCGGCACTCGGCGCTTTGCTGCTGACGCCTGTTTTCGGCGGTGTAATCGACCGTAAGGGCCATGCTGCCAGCATCATGATACTGGGTTCGGCGATGCTGATCTTTGTCCATTGCATGTATGCCCTGCCTTTCATCCACGAAGCCTGGATAGCTATCGGCCTCATGATTATCCTGGGTGTCGCCTTCAGCCTTGTGCCCAGTGCCATGTGGCCCAGTGTCGCCAAGATATTCCCGGTCAAGCAGCTCGGCACAGCCTTTTCGCTCATCTTCTTCATTCAGAATATAGGTCTCTGGGGCATTCCGGCGCTCATAGGCCACGTACTCGACAAGTACTGCGTCGTCGGTACCCACGTAGTCGAGGGCTTGACAGTCAACGAGTACAACTACACGCTTCCGATGTGCATCTTCACCTTTATCGCCGTGCTCTCGCTGATTGTAGGCTGTCTGCTTAAGGCCGCTGATCGCAAGTACGGCTACCACCTCGAGGAGCCCAATATCAAGAAGTAGCCTCTTCGCGCTTCGTCTCCCTTGCAGATTTCTCGGGCAACGATGAAGTCTGATTGAGGTCGGATGTGGCGAGAAGCAGGGTAAAACAGCAGTCATAGCTTGTCGGACTTGACCATGGTCAAGTCCGACTTATTTGTTTTCATATGAAGCTTTGTTGATGCTGCGTAAGTCTTTGGTGAACGTGCTATTCGGACTTTTGTAAACAAAAACGGGCCTAATACTGATGGTATCAGGCCCGGTAAAGAGTAAGGGGCGTGTCAGCGTGCGGCGAAGTAGACGCCACCGTTGACAGCGAGACGTGTCTGGTAGACACCGGCCTCGTTAAGCGACACTTGCAGGGGCTGTCCGCTCGGGAGCATCGCCTGTATCGTCTTGCCGTCCTTGTCAAAGCGGAAAATTTCCTTCTTGACACCCCCCTCGGCCATCGACCACGCATCCGTCTGTTTGTCATACTCAAAGTTGAGCACCCTGCCGTTCGGAGTCGTGATTTCGTAGCCGTCTTTAAGCGTCTTGACCGCATAGATTTTGCCGTCTTGGCCGACGACATTGCGTGTCTTTCCGACAGAAGCTATGGGGTTGCTGCCACTCCAAAACTCTATGGAATTGAGCACCAAGGCATCGACGGCGCCACATACGGCATAGGCGGGCGAGATAAGCAGAAAGATGATCTCGTTGAGAAACTTGCTGTTAGTCGCTTTCTTGTTCCACGTCGCCAGTTTGTTGAAGAGGCCAAATGAACCGACACAAGAATTCATCACAAGGCAGCCCGAGAGGATGCAGGCCGCTGTCAGAAGTTTTTTGCTTCGCATAGTTGGGATATTTTGGGGATAAATGTATGCAGTGAGAGGCGTCTGCAGTAGGCCGTGTCACACTGGCAGACCAAAGTCCGCTCCATGCAAAGGTAGACAAAAGTAGACAGCTTGCAACTGCCGAGTCCACCTTTTTTGATGCGAAAGGTAAAGTTTAATGTCTCATCCGCGAAGAGGTGGATGAGTCCGTAACATTCGGCAATAGCCGCCGGCAGAGACTAGGCGTGTTTCTTAGGCGGGATGGTCAGGAGCTTGCGCAGCTCCTCAAAGGTCTTGGGATGGTTGGCGACGAAGGAGTCGATGTGGCGCACTCTTTTCTGGGCCAGAATCTCGTTGACAGCGATGAGTATACCCGTCTCCTCGACATTACCAAAGGTGTCATTGATTGCCGTGCCGAAGTCGCGCATAGTGGGGCTGAGGCTCATATACGCATTGACCAGCGGGGGAATGTTGAATCCCAGTTTGCGTACTTCTGAGTTGAGTACGCGGTAGTCCTCCTTGAAGTCGTCGTGGGTAAAGAGGGCACCGAGCTCGACTTCAGGTGTCTCGAGCTGCAGCGGCTCGGTCGGGTAGACGAGGCGCTCGGTATCTCCGAAGTGCTTTCTGAGGAAGTAGAGGATCATGTCGCGTCCCCGCTTGCTGAAGGAGGGGTACATGGTCATCTTGCCAAAGAAATATTTGACATTGGGCATGACTACGGTGAGCGCGCCCAGACCGTCCCAGAGATTGTCGAGGGCAAAGAGGCTCTTGGCGGCTTTGGAGCGCGTATTCTGGTACTCCAGCGTGACGAAGGAGCGGCCCAGCTCGATGGTCTTGCTCATGTAGTTGTGCAAGAAGTTGTCGGAGAAGTGAAACATGTGGCTTGTGGCCAGTATAGGCTGGCCCTGTGCGTCGTATTCCACTTCGTCGCCTGGGAAGAAGCGGTATCCGCCGAGGATCTCCTCGCTGTCGGGATTCCAGACGATGAGCTGCCGGTAGGGATGCTCGCAAGTGTCAAACTCATCGAGGTCCATGCTCTTGCCCGTGCCGCCTCCTGCGGTGCGAAAGGCTATCTCGCGCAGACGCCCTATCTCCTTGAGTACATTGGGGCTGTCTTGCCAGGTGCAGACGTAGATATCGTTATTGCTTTTATTGGTATGGCGGAGTTTGTGGTCGGGCGTGAGTTCTGCCTTTAGGACTTCGCGACTGATTGGTTTGATGATTTCTTCCATTAGGAGTGATCTTGTGTTGTCCGTAGGGGGTTCTTGATGATTGTGGTTTGGCTAATGAGATGACGGTCAGAGCTTGTAGACGATGTCTCTCACATATTGCGCCCACTCGTAGGCGCTGCGTGACTTGTCAAAGGTCTGCCAAGGGATAGGCTTGCCGATGCGTATCTCGCAGGTCTTGCCCACATTCTTGTACATCTCGTCGACGAGGAAGAGCATGGCGACATTGAATTTCATGTGCAGCGCCGAGCAGATATTGGCGATGCGGTAAAACTTCTTGGAGTTGGATCCGCTGAAATGGATAGGCACCACGTCGCGTTGTGTCTCGATGCTCTTGATGATAAAGGTCTTCTTCCACGGCAAATCTCTGACTACTCCGTTTCTCATACGAGAACAAAGTCCTGCAGGAAAGAGCAGCAGCTGGTACTCAGAGTGAAATCCCGCGTCAACCATCTGAGGCAGATTGCGGCTCTGGGCGCCTGTCTTGTTGATGGGGATACCCAGTGACTTGAGGGGCGGGAGATTGGTGAGCAAGTCGTTGAGCAGATAGCGTATATTGCCGTCATATCGCTCACCGATCACTGCTCCGAGTGCTACGCCGTCGCCTCCGCCGAGCGGGTGGTTGCTTACAAAAGTGTACCTGCGCCCGTCGTCAGGCGGAAAATTCTCTTCGCCCACGAGCTTCAGGTTGAGTTGGAGGTATCTCACGCAGTGCTTGAGCCAGGTCACGCCTGTCTCGCCCTCACACTCGCTCATGAAGCGATTGACTTCATCTTGGTGGACTGTCTTCTTGAGCCAAGAGCGTACGAATCCGGGTATGTATGCAGCCTTATCGCCTGCTCGCTGATCAATAATGCGATCGATGTCGATAAGTTTACTTTTTTGGTCTGTCATAATAGGCTTTAGTGTTACAAAATTACATCTTTTTGTTGAATTGTGTACTTGAAGCAGGTATTTATCCCTATTTTTTTGCACATCCAGTGCGCCGTCCTTTGTACTTTCTGACAGACAAGCGCTTTGGGGTGCACAGTGCGTTGCTTTCTGTGTATCTTACGGTGCCGGAGACGGAGAAAACTTGACAAAGTCTGACCTTGTCTCAGTTGGATCTGACCTTGAGCGAAGCGGACTCACCTATGTGTCTCTCCATGTCTGATACCGTACAGCACTGCCCTTGGTCGGCGTCGGAGACGAGGTGCGGAGAGTTTCCCAAAGCCTTATTCGGGCGACGGCGGATACGGCACAATGCGCATTTTGTAGGCTTCAAGGTTGGAAAAGTGCCCAATTATGTGTAATTTTGTCCGATAAAATCTTAATTTCGTCACAATCATAAATTTATAAATCAATGTTTGAAGGACAACCGAAAGGACTTTTTGCGCTCGCGCTGGCCAATACAGGTGAGCGTTTCGGCTACTACACGATGCTAGCAGTCTTCGTGCTCTTCCTGCGGGCCAACTACAACCTCGATGCAGGCTGGGCAGGCGAGATCTACAGCGACTTCTTGATGCTGGTCTACTTCTTCCCCCTCTTTGGCGGCATGCTGGCCGACAAATTCGGCTTCGGAAAGATGGTGACGCTGGGCATCATTATCATGTTCTTGGGCTATTTGCTGCTGTCTGTGCCTCTGGGCGGCAATACCGTGGCCCTGCTCGTCATGCTTGCAGCGCTGGTGCTGATTGGATTTGGCACCGGACTCTTCAAGGGCAACCTGCAAGTGATGGTAGGCAATCTGTATGACGATCCGGCCTATGCTGACAAGCGCGACGCAGGATTCTCCATCTTCTACATGGCCATCAATATTGGCGCCCTTTTTGCTCCGACAGCTGCCGTCCGCATCATGGAGTGGGCGCAGGGCATGGGCGTGAGTGTCAATGACTCTTACCATTTCGCTTTTGCCATCGCGTGTGCCTCGCTGGTGCTCTCGATTGCGATATACTACGTCTTCCGTCCTACCTTCCGCCACACGGAGGGCAAGACATCCAAACAGGTGGCTCAAGCTGCCGAGGCTGCTCCTATCAGCAAGGCGGAGACGCGTGAGCGCATCGTCGCTCTGTGTCTCGTGTACGCAGTTGTCATCTTCTTCTGGATGGCTTTTCACCAGAACGGGCTTTCGCTGACGTACTTCGCCGATGAGTATACCGTCAAGAGCGTATCGGGTGTGGAGAGTATGGCCTTTGACGTCACCAATCTCGTGATGATCGTCTTCATCGTCTACGCCCTGTTCTCCCTCTTCCAGAGCAAGACCTCGCGGGGCAAGCTCATCTCCGGACTGGTCGTGCTGGCTTCGGCAGCCGTCCTCGTGATCCACTACACCCATCAGACCGGTGCGGTAGAGATCAGCGCGCCGATCTTCCAGCAGTTCAACCCCTTCTATGTAGTCGCCCTTACGCCGGTAAGTATGGCCATCTTCAGCACTCTGGCCAAGAAGGGCAAAGAGCCCAGTGCGCCGCGCAAGATTGCTTACGGTATGCTGGTAGCTGCCGTCGCCTTTGTGGTGATGATGATTGCCTCAATGGGCCTGCTTCCCCCCAATCAGCAGGAGCAGGCCGGCGCCTCTGCTACGCTGGTGTCGCCCAACTGGCTCATAGGTACTTACCTGATCCTCACCTTTGGTGAGCTGTTGCTGTCTCCGATGGGCATCAGCTTTGTCAGCAAGGTTGCGCCGCCCAAGTACAAGGGTATGATGATGGGCGGATGGTTTGTCGCTACGGCGATAGGCAACAAGCTCGTGAGTGTAAGCGGCTATCTCTGGGGTGACCTCCCCTTGTGGGTCGTCTGGAGCGTATTTATCGCCCTCTGCCTCATCAGTTTCGTCTTCATGATGAGCATTATGAAGCGTCTGGAGCACGTCTGCAAGTAGCAGTCGAGACACTATCAAAGAGTAAGTCCGACCTTGTTACCTACAAGGCCGGACTTACTCTTTTGCCCGGGCGGACTCTCGATACTGGCACAGCCGGTATTTACGGACCGTAACGGATGGCCTATCGGCGAAACCGCAACTTGCCGGAGATAGAAGCGGCTGAAGGGGAAGACCGAGGGCAGGAGAGAGGAGGAGCAGGGACGGTGGGCTGATCAGCAGGCTGCTGTGCGCTCCGACTCGATGACCTGCGGCTCGATGAAGTGTCCCTGTCCGCCGCAGTAGTGGGTCGTGGTGTCAATGATCTGTTGGGCAGTCTCCCGGAGCAGCTGATCGGGCGTCGCCTCGTTGCCCTGGATGATGTAAAATACATTGCGGGTCGCCTCGGTGACGAGCGTCTTTTGCACTTGTCTGATCTCGAGGCGACAGAGTACGTCACCCGCGTCATCGATATAGGAGTACTCGTGAGGCGTCGCAGTCTGCGGCTCAGACTGTCCGATAGGCTGGAAGCGCTCTGTGCCTTCGGTGAAGCGCAGCGTCACGTTGCCATCCACACGGTCTATGTCGTGAGCGCCCAGGGCAAGCTTGCTCTCGAGCGAAATGAGATTGTAGATGTCCACGACCTGATTGATATAGGTCATGTGGCCGTGTCGCAAGAGCTGCTTGATAAGGTTTTCACTCGCGGGCACGTTTTTGCGGCGGCGTACACCTGTTTTGTCGTGCAGCAGATTGAATCCCTCGAGTATAGGGTCCTGGTGTACATCGAGGTCCCCGTACTTATGGAATAGCGAGGTCAGTTCGCGTTCTCTCAGGGTGTCCCATTCGGGATGGCTGCCGTGATTGTCCAGCCCCTCGATGGTGGCAAAGAGGATCTTGACGCCGGCGTCAAGTACAGCTTGTTGGACGTAAAATTGCATAGGTTGTATGTCTTATGGATTTATCTTGATGCAAAGTTACGCCGAGCCTGTCGGTGTCGCAATCGCACAAGTGTGGTAAATCCGACTCGCCTTCTGAGCTGTACCGACAGGTCGTCTGCGTCATGCCCGCCACGCGTCATTCTAGGAGACGTACTTTGAGGAAATCCTACGTCCGAGAGATTTCGCTCATAGGCCACCTTTTGTCGTCGGAGATATCCAAATGGAACGAATGAGCTGTTTTTTTTATATAATAAATCTGAGATGCTGCTCGAAATAGGTCCGATGTAGAGATGACAAGTCGCCTTGTTCGCGCTACAAGGCCGGATGTAATTTAAACTAGGTCGGATGTAGTTTAAACTGGAAGGCGAGTTGTTATCGCCTGATAGCCAGCTAGTTGCGAGAATGTCAAATATTGTTCGCAATTCGTTGGCTTTCAGTAAGTTACAAAGGCGATTTGAGTAAATTTTGTTTTTCGCCTTCGGACAGAGGCCGGGAAATCTGCCTCGCATTTTTCTTATAAAAAATATTTTTCCCTTCTCTGAGCGTCCTTAATGAGGCAGGCATTTTGCTTAGATGGACTGAGCACTTGCAGAGGGGGCTTCCGCGGCTCCTTGCCCGCTCATATAGACAGCCAGGCCTGACCAGCGGGAGAAGCGGGACAGGCCTGGTAGAGTGGGATAGGGGACTGGGTTGGTGGGACGGGGACAGGACGCCTCACTTGAAGCGAAGCCAGCGTATCATGTCGCGGAAAGTCGGCTTCTTGCCGTACATGAGGATGCCCACGCGGTATATCTTGGACGACAAGAGGAGGATAGCGATGGCCGAGCCGTAGAGTATCAGGAGTGAGAGGGCAATCTGCCACAGCGGAATCTGGAAGGGTATGCGCACCATCATGACAATGGGCGACGTAAAGGGGATGTAGGAGCACCAGATGGCGAGCGGTCCGTCCGGATTTTGCATGGAGAACATGCCGGCGTAGAGCGCGAAGATGAAGATCAGGATGACGGGCATCATAAACTGCTGCGTATCTTCCTGCTCATTGACACTGGCACCGATGGCTGAGAAGATGGAGGCAAAGAGTAGGTATCCGCCGATGAAGTAGAGCACAAAGAGCACGATGATCTCGGCGATGGGCATGCCTTGAAGCACTTGGAGAAACTCCAGACCGCTGTCTTGGCCGACTATGGACTGTATCTGTCCGGCGTCCATGCCCGATGGCATCGCCGTAGCGGGAGACTGGCTGATACCGAGCAGGCCTGTGGCTATCATGAAGAGACTGGTGATCATCAGTCCCCAGATGAGAAACTGGAAGAGTCCGACCAGCGCCGTACCGATCATCTTACCGGCCATCAGCTGCCAGGGCTTGATGCTGGAGACCATGACCTCGACGATGCGGTTGGCCTTCTCCTCGACGACGGAGCTCATCACCATGCCGCCATAGCTGAGGATGAACATGTAGATGAAGAGCGAGAGGATCATGCCTATGAAGCCGGCAATCTCAGCCGAGGACATGGTCTCGTTGCCTGCGTTGTCGAGGCGTACGGTACGGACGGTGTACTCTGCATTGGCGTCCTCGATGAGACGGTTGATGTCCTTGACGTGATAGTTGCGCAGCTTGTGGTCGCGGAGCGCCTCCGTGAGCCGTTTGTCTACATAGGTCTCGACCTCCTGAGGCACTTCAGAGGTGCTGTATAGCGTGACGGAGTTGGCAGATGTGATGCTGTCGCTCACGACCATGATGGCGTCGTATGTGGTCAGTGCGTCATCGCTGAGATTTTTGGAGATGAAATGCTTGAGATGGGACTTGGAGAGGGTTGCGCCCTGACCGGTATAGAGGCGGACAAAGCTGATCTGCGCCGTATCCCGCATGAGCGTGTCGGGGAGCAGATGCTGCTGGTCAATGATGCCGACGCGATTTGGCCGGGTGCTGTTCATCTGCGCCAGAAAGGCGGGGACGAAGATGAGTCCGGCGATTAGGAAGGGCATGAGGATAGTGAGGATGATGAAGCTCTTCTTCTTCACTTTGACAGCGAACTCTCGCTGTATGATGATCCAGAGTTTATGCATAGTGGATTGGATGTGGGGATGGCTAATGAAGTTCGTCGTTTTGTACGGCCCGGATGAAGATATCATTCATCGATGGCAGTATCTCGGAGAAGGCGTATACCTCAGTCTGGGCGGCGATGCGTGAGAGTAGGGAGGCGTTGGTCTCGTCCTGAGGCTTATGTACGATGAGCACCTTGCGCTTGGGACCTTCCTCTGTCTTGACAATATCAATTTGGCCGTCCAGCTGAGCATCGGGGGCCACCTCTACGCTGTACGTGTAGTCCTTGTACCGCTCGCGGATGTCGTCAACGGCACCCTGGAGCACGATGCGTGAGTGATTGATCAGGGCGACGTGGTCGCACATCTCCTCTACGGAAGCCATATTGTGGGTGGAGAAGAGGATCGTGTGCCCTTTGTCGCGCAGGGCCAGGATCTCGCGCTTCAGCAGTTCGGCATTGACGGGGTCAAAACCGCTGAAAGGCTCGTCCAGTATGAGCAAGGGCGGCTCGTGGAGCACGGTGATGACAAACTGTACCTTTTGCTGCATGCCCTTGGAGAGTTCCTCGAGCTTCTTGTTCCACCAGGGCATAATTTGAAACTTCTCAAACCACGCCTTGAGCCTTGTGCGGGCTTCGCGGGCGGTAAGTCCCTTGAGCCGGGCGAGGTAGATGGCCTGCTCGCCGACTTTCATCTTCTTGTAAAGGCCGCGCTCCTCAGGCAGGTAGCCGATATGGAGCATATCATCGGTACATAGCGGATGTCCGTCAAAGATGACGGAGCCCTCATCAGGCATTGTAATATGATTGATGATGCGGATCAGAGTCGTCTTGCCCGCTCCGTTGGGGCCTAGTAGGCCAAAGATTTTGCCGCGCGGCACATCGATGCTTACATCATCAAGTACGACATGCTCGCCATAGGCTTTGCGGATGTTGTGGGCTTGGATGAAGTTGTCCATAGTGGGTGTGGTTTTGTATGTATTAGAGGATATCGGGCAATTGCCAGAGCTTTGTACTGTTGCTGCCCTTGATAAGGATGAGTCGGCCCAGAGGCGGGTCGGCGAGGATGGCTTGCTTGACCTCCTCTACGTCACCAAAGGCGCGGAAGGAGTGACGGGCCTTGGCAAACTCTCCGCCTACGAGCCATACGGTCTCGATGGAGGACTGCTGGCTCAGGTAGTCTACGACCTGCTGGTGTTCCTGGAGGCTCACTTCACCGAGCTCGCGCATGTCGCCAAGAATGACCATCTTGTGATCGCCGTCCATCTGGACGAAGTTGCGGAGGGCGGCCATCATGCTGGAAGGATTAGCATTGTAGGCATCGACGATGAGACGATTGTGCGCCGTCTCGCGCAGCTCAGACCGGCTGTTGGTGGGGACATATGCCTCCAGTGCCTGGCAGACCTGCTCCTCGGAGACGCCGAGGTCGAGGCCGACGCTTACAGCGGCGAGCATGTTGGATACATTGTAGCTGCCGATGAGATGGGTATGTACCTCGTGCCACTCGCTTCGCGTACCGTCGTCGCGACGTAAGTTCCAGCGGAAGGAGAGATAGGGCGTGCAGCCGGTCACCTCACCCTTGACAGCGACGTCGTCGCTCTCTGTGCCGTAGCGGTGCAGCTTGTCGAGGCCGCGCTCGGAGGCCATGGCGAGGAGATCGGGGCTGTCAGCATTGATCCACACTACTTGTGTGGCGGGGCTGGCCTTAAGGTAGTCGTAGAGCTCTCCCTTGGTGCGCTTGACGCCCTCAAAGGAGCCGAAGCCTTGGAGGTGGGCTCTGCCGACATTGGTGATGAGGCCGCAGGTCGGCTCCACATACTCCACGAGGCGCTTGATGTCGCCAGGGTGGGAGGCTCCCATCTCAACGACTGCGATCTGGTCGTCAGCCGTCAGGCGCAAGAGCGTTCGGGGTACGCCCACGTCGTTGTTGAAGTTGGCCTCGGTGTGCATCACGCGGTACTTGGTGGCAAGTACAGCCGAGATAAGTTCCTTGGTTGTCGTTTTTCCGTTGGTGCCGGTGATACCCAGTACGGGGATGTCAAATTGGCGTCGGTGCTCGCGGGCCAGTTCCTTGTACGTCGTCAGACAGTCGTCAACGAGGATATACCGCGAATCGCCGGGGACGGCGTACTGCGGCTCGTCGATTACAGCGTAGGCACATCCCTGGCTGAGGGCGGAGGCAGCGAAGCGGTTGCCGTCAAAGCTTGCCCCCTTGAGTGCGATGAAGATAGAGTTCTGCGGACAATGGCGGCTGTCCGTGGTGACTATAGGATGGGCCTGATAGATATGGTATAGTGATGTGATGTCCATAGATAAGGATGTAGACAGTTTTTGATGTGGTCAAAGGTACGACAATATTTCTGATATTTACGACTAAAATGAGGAAAAAGCATACTTCTTCCATTACTCTTCCCGCGACTCGGGACCATGTGGCGCCTGCAAACGGCACGTGTTGGTCGTAGTGCCGGGAGACGGGAGCTGGTGCCGGGTGGGAAGCGGCGAGGTGCGGCGGTGTAGATGATGGACCGCAAGGGCGGACTCCTCCTTTAGATATGGCGGGGCGGGAACGGCCAAGTGTGCCAAAAGACAGCAAGGAAAAAAGCTGAAAATCGTTTATTATACGGCACAATGCGCATGCCGTATAAAAAGTGCGTTTGCCATGACGACGGATAGCGTGGTATGGTGTAATTTTGCAGGAATAAAAGAGACAAATATGTGGAAATTTTACGCTTTGCTCTCAGCACTGTTTGCCGCGCTCACGGCTATCCTTGCCAAGCTGGGCGTCGGACAGATCAATAGCAATCTGGCAACCGCCATCCGCACGGGCGTGGTGCTCCTCCTCACTTGGGGTATCGTCATCTTCGGCTCCCATCTGCAAGAGGTGAAGGATGTGAGTCGCACGACCTGGATCTTCCTGATTCTCTCGGGCTTGGCGACAGGACTGTCATGGCTCTGTTACTTCAAGGCCCTGCAACTGGGTGATGTATCCCGCGTGGCGCCGGTCGACAAACTGTCGGTGGTCTTTACTATCGTGATTGCGGCGCTGCTGCTCCACGAGCAGGTGACACCAAAGGTCATCGCGGGCGCCGTACTCATCACCTGCGGCAGCATCTTGATGATGCTGAAGTGATTGCTGCCAATGCTGCAGTTCCGGGGAGGGCGTATCATGTCTGTCGGCCTGATATCGGCGATGCAAGGCTGGACCTGACGGCGACAACATCCCACCTCATCAAAGCGACATCGCGCTGCTTCTTGTGCGACCGGCCGTTTTGCTTTGACGATTGGGCGCTTACCCAGTGTCTGACGGGAGTGCAGTCCCAGAGAAACAGACTTTGACGGCCCGAAAAGGCTTGCGCGGGCAAAAAATGTGTAATTTTGCATCCCCAAAGCAGCTATAGGCTGTACAAGGTATCTACTATGAGCAATGGTATAGGCAAAGCAATCTCCCACCGCACGCAGCTCCTGCTCGGCGACGTGGCCATGGAGCGCCTGGAGGCGCTTAGGGTCATCATCTTCGGAGTAGGCGGTGTCGGCTCTTGGACGGCGGAGAGCCTGGTCCGCAGTGGTATCTCCCATCTCACAATTGTGGACAGCGACCGCGTATGTATCACCAACATCAACCGACAGTTGATGGCTACGACCCGCACCGTGGGGCAGGTCAAGGTGGAGGCGCTACGCGAGCGTCTGCTGGAGATCAACCCGCAAGCCGATATCCAGGCCGTGCAGCAGATTTTCACGGCAGAGACGGCCGGTACTTTCAGACTGGACGACTACGACTATATCATCGACGCCATCGACTCGCTCAAGGATAAGGCACTGCTTATCGAACTGGCGACCCGCAGCTGCGGACGTCTCTTCTCAGCGATGGGGGCAGCGCTCAAGATGGACCCTACACGCGTCAAAGTAGACGAATTCTGGCATGTAAAAGGCTGCCCGTTGGCTCGTGCGCTGCGTCAGAAGTTTAAGCGCACGCACACAAGACCCGCCCGCAAATTTCTATGTGTCTACAGCGATGAGTTATTACCCAATCGCGGAGCCAACAAGACTTGTGGCACGGAGCACTGTATGTGTCCCAAGGCTAAGCAGGGGCCGGGCGACCCCTCGCTGCTCAATCATGAGTGGTGCTCGAGCAAGGCCCAGATCAACGGAACCCTGGCCCACATCACCGCCATCTTCGGCTTCACGCTCGCAGGTCTCGTGGTCAAGGACGCCGTCGCCAGACTGCAGACACCCGAAGACAAATAAATTTGACTCGAAGGCTTTGCCGATTAATTTTTTTCTTACTTTTGTGTCAAACATCCTGAAGGAGGGAAACTACTATGAAAGATCCATATCCCTGCGTCTCTCCTGAACACATCTCGAGTCTCAAGCCAGGCGAGATCTTCGTCTTTGGCAGCAATCTGCAAGGCATGCACGCAGGCGGGGCAGCCCGAGTGGCTTATGAGAAGTTTGGGGCTGTCATGGGCCAAGGCGTTGGGCTGCAAGGACAGTCGTATGCCATACCCACTATGCAGGGCGGCGTGGAGACGATACGCCCCTATGTCGATCAGTTCACAGACTTTGCCCGTCAGCACCCTGAGCTCAAATTTCTCGTGACGCGCATCGGCTGCGGCATAGCAGGCTTCAGAGACAGCGAGATAGCTCCGCTCTTTTGCGAGGCGCGTAAGCTGGACAATGTATGGCTTCCTAAGACCTTTTGGGATTGTCTTGGTAATATATGAGTACGGTACCGTCTGATCTCGATTTCATCCGGCTGTTGCCCCGACTCGCCAAGCAATATGCAGGACGCACGGCGCTGATGTACAAGTCGGCTCCTGGGGCGTCGTGGACCGACATCGCCTGGCCCGAACTGGCTCACAGCGCTGGTCAGGTGAGTCGCGCGCTCATCGGGGCGGGACTGGAGAAGGGCGAGGTGGTCGCTGTCTTTGCACCCAATTGTCCTGAGTACTACTATATCAACTTCGGTGCCTATCAGGCCGGCGTGGTGACGACGCCCTTCTTCCCCAGCAGCAGTCAGGCCGAGGTCGAGTTTATGCTGCGCGACGCCGGAGTGCGTATCATCTTTGTTGGCAATCAGCAGCAGTACGACGTGGCCTTTCCGCTCTTTGCTACCGTGCCCTCACTCCACAAGTTTGTCATCATCAACCCAGAGGTTAAGCGTCACCCGACTGACAGTTTTTCTCTCTACTTTGACGAGTTTATGCGCCTCGGCGCCCCCGAGCCCATCGGACGCCTGCTCAGTCAGCGCAAGGCGCTGGCTTCGCCCAATGACATCGCAGATATTCTCTACACGAGCGGCACTACAGGACGGAGCAAGGGAGTCATATTGACCTACAGCATGTATAGTGCCGCGCTCAAGCACAACTGGAACTGTCTGGATGTGAGAGAGGGTGACGTGGTACTGGAGATTTTGCCCCTGAGTCACATTTTCGAGCGCGGGTGGGGCTACCTGTGCCTTGCCAAAGGCTGCACGCTCGCTGTCAATAGCGATCCCCATCAAGCCTCTCAGGCCCTGCGCGAGATACATCCCAATGCGATGAGCGCAGTGCCCCGTCTGTGGGAGAAGATATACGCCAATGTGATGCACCAAGTCAATATCCGGGGCAACCGGCAACGGGCCTTGTTTCACCTCGCCCTCAATGTGGGAAGGCGCTATTGGGTGGATCATATCCTGCAAGGCAGACAGCCATCATCAGGGCTCAGCCTGCAATATCGTATCGCCGACCGCGCAGTGCTCAGCAAGGTCCGCAGCAGCATCGGGCTGGGGACACCGCGTCTCTTCCCCGTAGCCGGGGCTGCCCTGTCGCCGTCTGTGGAGATCTTTGTCCACTCCTGCGGCATACCGATGGTCGCTGCCTACGGACTGACCGAGACTACGGCGACCGTATCCATCGATCAGCGGGGACAGCGTGTGACCATGGGCTCCGTGGGTCGTGTCATACCGGGACTGGAAGTGCGCATCGCGCCCGACGGCGAGATACTCGTGCGCGGAGGCTCCGTCACCAAGGGATATTATCACCGCCCGCTCGAGACGGCCCAGGCCATCGACAGCGAAGGTTGGTTCCACACCGGAGACGCCGGCTACCTCAAGGGTGGAGAACTCTTCCTGACAGACCGCATCAAGAATCTGTACAAGACAAGCAACGGCAAATACATCGCCCCTCAGCTCATCGAGTCCGCACTCGTCGTCGACAGATACATAGACCAGGTCATGGTGATAGCCGACCGCTTCAAGTTTGTCTCCGCCCTTATCGTGCCCGATTACGCCCTGCTCAAGCGCTACGCCGACCGCCACGGTATCCCATGCGCCGACAGACAGGAGCTCTGCAGTTCGCCCCGGATTCACGCTTTCCTCGAGGCGCGCATCGCACGTCTCCAGACGGGACTGGCAGACTACGAGAAGGTGAAACGCTTTGCTCTTCTGACACGCCCCTTCAGTATCGAGCGGGACGAACTTACCAACACAATGAAGATGAGGCGCGACAAAATCTTTGACCATCACATCCGCACGATAGAGAGTCTCTACAAATCGTAGAAAAAGGGGACCCCGTATAATTTTTGCCGGCAAAAGACGTTGCTAATACGGATTTTTCGTAACTTTACGCTGAATTAGCAACACATGATTACCGCAGACCAACTAAAAGACCTCAACGAGCGTGTCCAAAAGCTCTATCAGTATCTCGACATCGAGGGCAAGCGCATGCAGTTTGAGGAAGAGACAATACGTACTCAGGCTCCCGACTTCTGGGACGACCCCAAGCGCGCCGAGGCTCAGATGAAAAAGGTAAAAGGCCTCGAGAAGTGGATCAAGGGGTACGAGAAAGTCAGGCAACTCGCCGACGAGACGACTCTGGCCTTTGACTATATCAAGGAGCAACTCGTCACGGAGCAAGAACTCGACGCCGACTACGCACGGGCTATCGATGCCGTCGAGCAGCTCGAGCTTCGCAACATGCTGCGTGAGGACGAGGACGCGATGGACTGCGTGCTTAAGATTAACAGCGGCGCCGGCGGTACTGAGAGTCAGGACTGGGCGGCGATGCTGATGCGAATGTACCTACGCTACGCCGAGTCTCACGGCTACAAGACGCGCATCAGCAATCTACAGAATGGCGACGAGGCCGGCATCAAGACGGTCACGATGGAGATAGAGGGAGAGGACGCCTACGGATATCTGAAGTCAGAAAACGGAGTTCACCGTCTGGTGCGCGTATCCCCTTTCAACGCGCAGGGCAAGCGCATGACATCATTTGCAAGTGTCTTTGTGACGCCGCTTGTCGACGACACAATTGAGGTAGAGGTTGACCCGAGCAAGATCAGCTGGGACCTCTTCCGCAGTGGAGGCGCAGGCGGACAAAACGTCAACAAGGTGGAGACGGGTGTACGTCTGAGATACCAGTACACAGATCCCGACACGGGTGAAGAGGAAGAGATTTTGATCGAAAATACAGAAAGCCGTAAGCAACTTGAGAACCGGGAAAATGCCATGCGCCTCCTGCGTTCTCAGCTCTACGACCGCGAACTCAAGCGCCGGCAAGCCAAGCAGGCACAGATAGAAGCCGGCAAAAAGAAAATAGAATGGGGCAGCCAGATACGCAGCTACGTATTTGACGACCGCAGAGTCAAGGACCATCGCACCGGATATCAGACCAGCGACGTACAGGGTGTGATGGACGGCAAACTGGACGGCTTCATCAAGGCCTATCTTATGGAGTACGGCGGCGCAAAGAAGGCCCAGTAGAGACTGCATCCCAAAACAATATAAAACATATCAGAATATGAGTGAAAAAAGCAAGATTCGCGCTAAGCAACGTCAGGAGAAAGCGGACAAGGAAGCCCGCAACGTCGTCAATGGCATCTTCTTCGGCTTAATAGCCGTGATGGTGATTGCATTGATCCTCTACTTTGCTTTGGCATCTTAGGCTGATGCGATGGCAGACCTCTCTCAGCGCTGACAGCGTCCCGACGCGCGGCTCGTGTGTGCGCCTGCCGACCGATCTGACCTCCTTATGTCTCTCGAAATCGAGCACAAGTATCTCGTGCAAGGCGACTACCGCTCACTAGCCGCCAGCAGCACGCATATCGTCCAGGGATACCTCTGTCGGGATGCTGACCGCACTGTGCGCATACGCCTCCGTGACGACAAAGGTTACATTACTATCAAAGGTAAGTCGACGGCTGACGGCTTGCAGCGCTTTGAGTGGGAACGCGAGATCAGCGCTGGCGATGCCTGGCAACTGATGAAGCTCTGCCTGCCCGGCGTAGTCGACAAGCGACGTTACCTCGTGCCGTGGCGGGGACACACATTCGAAGTCGACGAGTTCGCCGGTGACAACGCAGGGCTTGTCATGGCGGAAGTAGAGGTGAGTCGCGCTGACGAAGACTTTGACAAACCGCCTTTCATCGGCAAGGAGGTGACGGGGGATGAGCGCTACTACAATTCTTACCTCGCCCGCTGCCCCTACACTCAGTGGCCGGAGTAACCGGAGGACGAAAAAATAGCCTAAGATTACTTTGCACGCTGCACCAGACGGCAGGACTACAGCATAAGTCCGAGCCTCAGATGGTGGGGCCGGATAACGTGAGGCCATATCGCAACGCGAAAACTGCATCACGGGAAAAATCACCCGTCGGACGGCAGTAGACCAACAATAAGGCCGCAGATGAAGCAATACATCTGCGGCCTTGCTATAAGTGGATGGACGCTGGTGGCTACTTGAGGTCTCCTTGCTGATAGAGATACTCGGCTATCTGTACGGCATTGAGAGCTGCGCCCTTGCGTATCTGATCACCGGTGAGCCAGAGGGTGAGGCCGTTGTCATTGGCGAGGTCTTTGCGGATGCGGCCCACATAGACGTTGTCCTTGCCGGCACTCTCGAGTGGCATGGGGTAGACATAGTGCTGCGGGTCGTCCTCCAGCGTGACGCCGGGCGCGCTGGCTAGTGCCTGGCGCACCTCGTCTACTGTCAAGGGACGCTCTGTCTCAAACCACACGCTCTCCGAGTGGCTTCGGAGCGAAGACACGCGTACGCAGGTGGCGCTTGTGCGCACATCGCTGTGCATGATCTTGCGCGTCTCATTGTACATTTTCATTTCTTCCTTGGTATAGTCGTTGGGAGTCATGACGTCGATCTGGGGGATCACGTTGTAGGCGAGCTGATGAGGAAACTTGTTGATGGTCTTGACTGACCCTGTCTCGACGAGTTCCTTGTATTGCTGCTGCAGTTCGGCCATGGCAGCCGCTCCGGCGCCGCTCGCGCTCTGGTAGGAGGCGATGTGTATGCGCTTGATGTGGCTTAGCCGCTCGATGGGCTGAAGTACAACGACCATCATGATAGTCGTGCAGTTGGGGTTGGCGATGATATTGCGCGGGCGCTCGAGTGCGTCCTTGGCATTGACTTCGGGTACGACGAGAGGCACATCGGCATCCATGCGGAAGGCACTTGAGTTGTCAATCAGCACGGCACCATACTTGGTGATGGTCTCTGCGTACTCCTTGGCAGTACCTCCGCCGGCACTGGTGAAGGCTACATCGATGTCCTTGAAGTCGTCGTTGTGCTGGAGTTCCTTGACAATGTGCGGCTTGCCTTCATAGAGGTATTCGCGTCCCGCGCTGCGCTTAGAGCCAAAGAGCGTGAGATGGTCAATGGGAAACTTGCGCTCCGCCAGGATGCGCATCAACTCTTGTCCGACGGCGCCGCTTGCGCCTACAATTGCTACATTCATTTCTGGATCTGTCTTGGTATGATTGATGTCTTGTATGCAAAATTATCCTTTTTCTCCTACAATTGTCACCGAGCCATCCAAATTTACTTTCCGTGCGGCATAGGGGAACAAGATGGAGAATTTTTTATTTCAATCGGCAGTCTTTTTGCAAAGTGGGTTTGGCAAACGGGCTCTTCTTGCGCATCCGCAGCTGCGCATAAGCCTAGGTGGCATGACCGGATGACTCCACGTCGAAATCCCATCTGACCCTGAGTGGACTTCGTCGGCCTTAGTATAGACAGTGCTCGGGCTATTTACAGCCACATCTGACCGAATGAAGACAGCATCTGGCCAGGCATCAATGGCATCCGGCCATGTACTGAGAACATGCTGTCTGAGATGGAGGAGGCATCGCCATTGCCGCCGTCAGTGGGGCCTGTACTGCCTCCATCAAAGGGGTGGTGGCGCCTGTAGGGATGACGGAAGGAAAAAATGCAGGATAATTGCTCCCGTGCTCAAGATATTTGCCGTTTGAACTTGTTGGAGTGTAAAAATGTTTTTACCTTTGCCCAGTGCTAACAAAACCTCTTGTAACCACAAGAAAGAGGAAATGCTATAATCCATGAGACTCATCGATACATTTTTGCTGGATACAATTACATCACGGGCACAAGAGTCGCCCAGATTGCGAATGAACTACAACTTTCACGACTCTCTCGCCGCCCCAAGCCAGCGGCTTATCAATGCTGTCGAGCCTGGTACCATCATGCCGATACACCGTCATCTCCATACCTCAGAGACTTACGTTGTGTTGCGTGGGCGTATCAAGGTGGTCATATATAGCAGCAACCGCATGCCGCTTATGAGCAGCATAATCGATCCTAGCAAGGGCATATACGGAGGACATATTGACAAGGGCGAATGGCATACCATCGAAGTGCTGGACAGAGGCTCTATTATCTTTGAGTGCAAAGACGGGCCGTATATCCCTATCTCCGAAAACTGCATTTTGAAATAGCTGGCAGCATATAGTGTGAAATAAGTCATTTATAATATATACCACCATGTTTGATGTAAAAAACTGTCTCAACACCTGTGAGGAGAAGATGCGGCTTGCAGCCTTGCACCTCGAGGAAACGCTTTCTCAGATCAGAGCCGGCAAAGCCAATGTCCATATCCTGGACGGTATCAAGGTCAACTCTTATGGCGCCACCGTACCTCTCAACAATGTGGCCGCTATTACGACACCCGACATGCGCACCATAGCTATCAAGCCTTGGGATAAGACGATGTTTCCCGTCATCGAGAAGGCCATTATCGACTCCAATGTCGGCATCACGCCGGAGAGCAACGGCGAGGTCATACGTCTCTGCATCCCGGCCTTGACCGAGGACCGGCGTAAGCAGATTGCCAAGCAGTGCGGCAAGGAGGGAGAGATTGCAAAGGTGAGCATACGCAACATACGCCGCGACGGCATCGACAAGCTCAAGAAGGCCATCAAGGATGGGCTGAGTGAGGACAACGAAAAAGACGCCGAGGCTGACTTGCAAAAGGTCCATGACAAATATATGAAGCAAGTGGACCAACTCCTCCAGCAGAAGGAGAAGGAACTCATGACCGTATAGACTTGACAAGCCACTACCGCTTGCACACCATTGATCCGGCAGACAGGATGCGGGCTCCGGAGCCTGGCATCCTGTTTCCGGTATTGTCTATATCCTATATATAATAGCCTAGGACCGCGATGGATGGACTTGTAGTCAGAAATACAGGCAGCTGGTACGAAGTGCGTACCGAGGACGGGCGCCTTGTCCCCTGTAAGGTCAAGGGCAACTTCCGCCTCAAGGGTATCCGCAGCACCAGCCCCGTAGCTGTCGGCGACCAGGTCAGGATCCAACTCAACCAGGAGGATACTGCCTTCATCTGCGAGGTGCTCCCGCGACGCAACTACATCATCCGTCGCGCGTCCAACCTGTCTAAGCAGAGCCACATCCTGGCTGCCAACATCGACACCGCTCTGCTTGTCGTCACGTTGGCCCATCCGGAGACCTCGACCATATTTGTCGATCGCTTCATCGCTTCTGCTGAGGCCTACCGCATCCCCTGTGTCCTCCTCTTCAACAAAGTGGACCTCCTCGATGCCGACCAGCGCCGACGTGTCGGCGAACTGGCACAGCTCTACGAGTCCATCGGTTACCCGAGTCTCATCGGTTCGGTGACGCAAGGCTTGGGACTCGACCTACTGACGGGCATGCTCCATGACAAGGTGACCCTCATCGCCGGCAATTCCGGCGTGGGCAAGAGCGCACTGCTCAACTGGCTTGTCCCTACCGCCCACGCTCAGACGGCTCCTATCTCTGAGTCACGCGATACTGGCACGCATACGACAACCTTCAGCCAGCTCTATGACTTGCCCGGTGGCGGTGCTGTCATCGACGTTCCCGGAGTCAAGGGCTTTGGCACTTTTGACTTTGAGCCCGAGGAGATATCCAGCTACTTCCGCGAGATATTTGAGACGGGGCGGCAGTGCCGGTTCTCCAACTGTCTCCATCTTGAGGAGCCTGGATGTGCCGTACGTCAGGCCGTGGAGGAGGGCCGCATAGCCCGCTCCCGCTACGAGGCCTATCTGAGTATGCTCGGCGATAAAGACGAGGACCGCTACCGCCCGGCCTACTAGACTGCCTGGTATCGGAGCGGCTGACTAGGGGAGCGCATGGGCAGTTGATGGAGAGCGTCATCGTCGGGTTGCGGATGCGATTTGTCATTTTTCTGCGGCGTTCTTTTTTCCTCCATATCATTTTTATATAATAAAATCGAGACATTGTCTCATACAGAAGCCGATGTTGTGATGACAAGTCGCCTTGTTCGCGCAACAAGGTCGGATGTAGTTTAAACTAAGTCCGACTTAGTTTAAACTGGAAGGCGAGTTGTTGCTGCCTGAAAGCCAGTAGTTATGAGAATGTCGAAACTTGTTTTGTAATCAATTGGCTTCCAGTAAGTTGTAAAAGCACTTTCAGATATTTTGCTCCTTTTTGTCTTCGGAGACAATGGGAGAATCTCCATCCAATTTTTTATTATAAAAAAATCTTTTCCTCTTCGTGTTTTTGACTAAACGGACGTCCGTGCAGATAGGTCCGGACCTAGTGGAAATGGCTTCGGGGAAGGAGGCTCGAATACCGCTTGAAGAGAAACAGCTGAGTGGGGTAATCGCGACTTTGTTTGTCCTACTCAGTCCGCTGGGCCGATCAGAGCATACTCTGTGGGTCGTGTGCCGGCTGAGAGGCGATGAGGGCAGGGGGAGAGTCGCCTTTCAGACGTTCGGCGAATGGTCATGAAGTTTTTGTTTCCCACTTGATTTCAGCCGACTGCGACGTGGCGCGAGCTGAGGCGGGTACGCCAGCAACAGATTGGGTAGGTGCATGGAGAGAAGCAAGAGGAAAGAGAAATATAGCTAAAGGAGTCAGCGCGGGAACTTTCTGAGTAAGTGCAGAAGGCATTGGATGAAAAAGTAAGTCCGGCCTTGTCGTTGCAAGACCGGACTTGATGTCTGTTTGCTCCTCGCCCGGGATAGCGCGTGACGCTCGTAGAGGCGATTACTCGAAGTAGAAAGAGAGCACGACCATATTTGTCTTGCCCTTGTCGACGGACTGTGTGAAGATCTTCTTGCTCTCGTCCCGCAGGGAGCTTCGGTCCTTCTCTAGGATATCGAGCAGGCCGAAGCAGAACTTGATCTCCGGGATGAACTTGAAATAGGGCAGGTAGCGCTCGAGGCCCAGTCCGAGCTCGAGCATGAGGTTGAAGGGCTTGACCTGTATGTTTTCCTGGTCCTTCACCGTCAGATCGTACATGGGCGTAAGTCCGGCTGTGAGATAGGGACGGTAGTTGTTGATGCGGGGAGGGGTAAACTTGAGGTGCACGCCGCAGGCGATGTAGGTCGACTTGAGGTCCTGATACTGCTGGTCTCCGCTGACTTGATCGCGAAAGGTGAGATGCTTGTTGCCGAAGTGCATTGTCGGGAGCAGACGCAGGGCAAAATATTGGGAGAGTCGCCATTCGCCTACGAGACCTACGGTGAAGTTGGGATTAAATTGATCATTGTCGACGAACCATTGTCGCCCCGTCGCGGGATCTACGTAGCCATTGTTGATGAGACGCAGGCTCTCGTCGTGCAGGCCGATGAAGAATCCGTAATGAAATTTCTTCAAGTCGACATAGGGACGGTACTGGACGCGCTGCACCTGCCCGCGTATGCCGACGAGGGGCAGGAGGGCGAGGAGTAGCAGGAGGCGAAACTTAGGTCGTAGCATGTAGGTGGCGATGAGTGAGGACTGGACGGGCTACTTGACGAGGATGACGAGATACTTGCTGATGCTCCAGAAGCGCTGTGGATTGGTGATGA
The DNA here is from genome assembly GCA_900316315.1 of uncultured Prevotellaceae bacterium. GTDB lineage: Bacteria > Bacteroidota > Bacteroidia > Bacteroidales > Bacteroidaceae > UBA6382. Next base: position 72,790 of record ONCK01000001.1, on the reverse strand, counting down.
AGAGCGTGTACTGGTGCTGGGCGTCCTGCTCGAGCCGGTAAGAGTCTGAGGGATGCGAGGTCAGGAGCCGTGCGCTCTTGGAGTAGAGCTTGATGGACTTGACGACGCGTATGTCGATCTTGGTGAAGTAGTCCTTGTTGTAGGTCGCCGTCTTGAGGACGTCGCCGCTCTTGACAATGCCTTGCTCCTTGAGCTCCTTCTTCGTGCCAAAGACGTACCATGCCTGATTGAGCATCCTGTCCTGGTGGCTTACGGTGTTGGCCTTGGCTTCATTGGATGCCGTGAGACTGGAGACGTTGTCGTTGAGGGAGGAAATCTGCTTACCTTGTTCCTCTATCTTGATGTCTTTTTCCTTGAGCTGGGTCTCGAGCTGCGAGATCTGGGCCTCCTTGTCCTGGAGCTGCTTGGTGAGGTCGTCGAGCGAAGCCTTGAGCTTTGAGGTGTTGAGCGAACTGCTCTTGAGCTGCTGATTGAGGCGTGCGATGCGCTCGCGGTTGAGCTGGAGCGTACGCTGTATGAAGGAGATGTTTTCTACGACATCCTCGTGGTTCATCTTCTCGGGATTGTTGCTTTCCAGGTTGACGCGGCCCTCGGCCTCGTTGATTTGGCGGAAGCCCTCTTGGATGTCGTTGAAGGTTCCGAGGATATCATTGAGTTCTGAGTCTTTCTGATTGATGATCTGATTGAGAGAGTCTCGGACAGCGTCGATGGCAGCAGCTTCCTGTTCGTTCTTCTTCTGCTGGCAGGAGACGACAGCCAGCATGCAAGCGATGGCTAAGATAATCTTTTTCATATTTCTAAGGGGTTTAATTGTCATTATCAGATTTCTGGTATTTATTGTATTTGTTCTTGGTGCGCGGGGCGGGCTCCTTGCCGGCTACGACGAGCACAAACTCGCCCTTCGGCGCTTGCTGTTCAAAGTGGGCCCTGACCTCGGGGATTGTCCCCCGCACGGTCTCCTCGTGGACCTTGGATATCTCGCGGCAGGCAGCCATCTGGCGCTCCTCGCCAAAGGTCTGAGCAAACTGCTCCAGCGCCTTGAGAACGCGGTAGGGCGACTCGTAGAAGACCATCGTGCGCTCTTCGTCGGCGAGGGCGGCGAGGCGTGTCTGGCGGCCTTTCTTCTGCGGCAGGAAGCCCTCAAAGACAAATCGGTCGCAGGGGATGCCGGAACTCACAAGCGCCGGGATGACGGCTGTAGGTCCGGGCAGGCACTGTACCTCGACGCCTCTGCGTGCACACTCCCGCACGATGAGAAATCCGGGGTCGGATATGCCCGGCGTGCCGGCGTCGCTGATGAGTGCCATTTGCTCGCCCGATAAGAGGCGGTCGGCGATCTGGGCTACCTTGTCGTGCTCATTGTACTTATGGTACGACTCCAGCGGCGTGTGGATATCAAAGTGGTGGAGCAAAATACTCGACGTGCGTGTATCTTCCGCCAGTATGAGATCCGCTTCTCGGAGGATGCGGATGGCGCGAAGCGTCATGTCCTCTAGATTGCCAACGGGCGTAGGAACTACATAGAGCATAATAGTGCAAAAGTACCGATTTAAATTGATAAACGCCAATCTTGTCAAAATATTTCGCGACTTGTCTCCTTTTAAAAGACGGGCGACGAAGCCGCCGGAGGATAAAAGTTTATTAAAAACAGCGAAAAAGCTCCTTCATAGCGCCTTTTAATCCTTAATAGTTTGCTACCTTCGCATTGACAAATCAAATACCATCCATATTCGCTAGTTTATGTATCGTCACAAGGTGCTTATCTGTTCAGCTGCGGCCGTGCTGGCAGCCATCATTATCATTTACGCTCTCTTTTTTGCCTCTCTGGCCAAGGGCGACAAGGCCGTCTCGGTCGATATCCGTCCCTCTGACGATGTCGCCGGAGTCATGCAGCAAGTCTCAGCTCAGACAGGCGCCGTACAGATGCTCGGCTTCCGCATCGCCAGTGCCGTCATGGGGTATAAGAGCCACATCCGTACGGGACACTATGAGTTCCGGAAGGAAGGAGCCCTGCGCGCCGTCCGCCATCTCCGCAACGGGATGCAGACACCCATTGAGTTGACGATTCCGAGCGTGCGCACGGTGGAAGATTTGTCGGGACAGTTGTCTCACAAACTTATGCTTGACAGCACTGAGATTCTGCGGGCGCTGCGCGATCCCGGAGTATGTGCCCGCTACGACTGTGATACAGCGACGATCCTTTGTCTCTTTATCCCCAATACCTATGAAATGTATTGGAATATCCCGCTTGACAAGTTTCTCAAGCGTATGCAGCAGGAGAGTGAGGCCTTCTGGACACCCGCACGTCGCGCTCAGGCACGCGCTGCCGGCCTGACGCCCACTCAGGTACTCACGCTGGCCTCCATCGTCGACGAGGAGACAGCTGACAATGGGGAGAAGCCCATGATAGCCGGTATGTACCTCAACCGCTACAAGCAGGGCATGCCGCTACAGGCTGACCCTACCATCAAGTTTTCCCTTAAGCAGTTTGGCCTGAAACGAATCTATACCAACCAGACCTTTGTCCGCAGTCCCTACAACACTTACCGCAACATCGGCCTCCCGCCCGGTCCTATACGCATCCCCTCCGTGGCTGGCATCAATGCAGTGCTCAACTACGTACATCACGACTACCTCTATATGTGTGCCAAGGAGGACTTCAGCGGTACCCACAATTTTGCACGTACCTACGCCGAGCATCTGCAAAATGCCGCCAAGTACAGCCAGGCACTCAATCAGCGCGGCATCGAGTAGATGCTGTACGTACCGGCCGCCTTGTAGCAGGTAAGCTGACGCGAGAAACCGCGGGACACATCTCATCTACACTATACCAGGTCCGACTTTGTCACCAACAAGGTCGGACCTGGTTTAAACTCCATCAGACTTGGCCTAGACTACAAGAGACTTGTTCCAAATCGGGAAGGCGTCTTGTCGGGGCGGTAGGGGATCCGATGGCCGACAGACGGCATGCGGAGGGTTGCGAAAAGCGTCGGACGAGGATCGAATGGAAATTTTATTTACACAATATTTCATTTTGGCTCAAAGTTTTGCAGAGTGTGCATTTGTTTGTACCTTTGTAGCCAAAACCAGAACAGCTCCCGCGCTGCCATCATCTCAATATGAGCAAACATCCCCACTATGTATCGGCTGATGAAGCCGTCTCCGTCGTGCGCAGCCACGGCCATATCCATCTCAGTAGCGTAGCCAGTGTGCCCCAAGTGCTGATTCAGGCGCTGGAGCGTCGGGCCGAGGCCGGCGATGTCACCGATCTGCACTTTCATCATTTCCATACGGAAGGCCCTGCTCCCTATGCTGATCCTAAGTGGGAGGGAGTCTTTTTTGACCAGGGCTTTTTTATCGGGCCCAATGTTCGCCCCAGCGTCAATCAGGGCTATGCCGACTATATCCCAGTGCATCTTAGTGAGTCACAGCGTCTCTACCGGTCAGGCGTAATCAAGCTCGACTGCGCAATGGTACAGGTCTCCGAGCCCGATAGTGAGGGGCGCGTATCATTGGGGACCTCTGTCGATTGCTCCATCGCCGCCATCGAGACGGCACGCGTCTCTATAGCAGTCGTCAATCCTAATGTCCCTTTCGCCTACGGCGACCTGGTGAGTCTGGATCAGTTTGATTACCTCGTAAGAGACGATTCGCCGCTTATCACCAAGGGCTTTATGGAGCCTACAGAGCAGGAAAAGCTTATCGGCAAGCAGTGTGCGGCGCTCATCGACGACGGCGCATGTATTCAGATGGGTATCGGCGCGCTGCCCAACGCGCTCGCTTCGCAGCTGGACGGACACCGCGACCTCGGCATCCATACGGAGATGTTTGCCGACGGAGTGCTGCGCCTTATCAAGAAGGGCGTGATCAACGGCAGCCGTAAACGTATCGACACGGGCAAGATTACAGCCTCCTTCCTCTTGGGATCGCAGGAGGTGTACAGCTTTATAGACCACAATCCCGCAGTCCTGATGAAGGACATCAAGTATACCAATGCGCCGTCGGTGATAGCGCAAAATCCGGGCATGGTCTGCATCAACTCAGCCACCCAAGTGGATCTGACGGGGCAGATCTGCGCCGATTCCATCGGCACCCGCATCTACTCAGGCACGGGCGGACAGCTGGATTTTGTCCAAGGTGCAGAGCAGAGCGAGGGAGGCCGCAGCATCACAGCTTTTGCCTCACGTACCAAGAAAGGTGTCTCCAAGATCGTACCTGTGCTCAACGAGGGCGCAGGCGTGGTCACGCCGAGAGCCAATGCCCATTGGGTCGTGACCGAATACGGGGCCGTCGACCTCACCGGCCGTTCGCTCGAGGAGAGAGCCAAGCTCCTCACCTCCATCGCCCATCCCGATGATCGCGTGATGCTGGACGAAGCAGCCTACAAGCGCTTCGGTCCCCATTACCACAACTTCAGCCTATAGCCCATCGCCTCTGTGTAGCTACAGGGTCCGGCCTCCTCTGAGTGGGGGCGGACCCTGTGGCCCACATCTCTGATATAGTTATTGAGAAAAAGCCGATAGCCGGCCCTTCTGTCCCCGTGGGGAGATGACTGGCTTCCGCATGTGCGGTCTGCCACCCGTAAATCTGGTTGCTATACCCGTAATAGATATACCTCCCCGCCAACTGGCCGGCAGTACCTTTGCACCCGAAATCAGACATTCAGACTTATCATACAACAAACTATGTTTCTCGAAAAAATCAACAGCCCCAAGGACCTCAACCAAGTGGCCCTCTCCGACCTGCCACAGGTGGCAGATGAAGTACGTCAGGCCGTGCTCAACCGCGTAAGCATCCACGGCGGACACGTCGGCCCCAATCTCGGATTTACCGAGGCCACGGTGGCTCTACACTACGTCTTTGATGCTCCTACAGACAAGATAGTATTTGACGTAAGCCACCAGAGCTATCCTCACAAGATACTTACGGGCCGCGCCAAGGGCTTTATCGACGCGCAGAGCATGGACGCCATCTCGGGCTACAGCTCTCCGGCCGAAAACCCCGAATATGACAACTTTGAAATCGGACATACTTCGACCTCCATCTCGCTTGCCAGCGGCTTGATGAAAGCCCGTGACGTGATGGGCGGACATGAGAATATCGTGGCCGTAATTGGTGACGGTAGCCTCTCGGGCGGTGAGGCCTTTGAGGGACTTGATACTGTCTCGGAGCTGGGAACCAACTTGATTATCGTAGTCAATGACAACGAGATGAGCATCGCCGAAAACCACGGAGGCCTCTACCGCGATCTGCGCCAGCTCCGCGAGACCCAGGGGCAGAGTCCGCTCAATTTCTTCAAGTCCTTTGGCCTCGACTATCTCTATGTGGAGCAGGGCAACGACGTCTTGCAGCTGGTCCAGGCCTTCCGGCGCGTCAAGGATACCGGCCACCCCATCGTAGTCCATATCCATACTGAAAAGGGTCACGGCTTCCAGCCCGCAGTCGAGAATAAGGAGCGCTGGCACTGGAGCATGCCCTTCCACATCGAGGACGGCAGCCTGCGGGATCAGTCTCGGGGCGGCGAATATATGCCCTTGATGCTGGGTAAGTGGCTCCGCGAGGAGATCAAGCGCGACCCCAAGCTGGTCTGCATCTCTTCTGCTGTGCCCGCGGCCATAGGCTTTGGCCCCGAAGAGCGCAAGGCGGCTGGACAACAATACATCGACGTCGGCATCGCCGAGGAGGAGGCTGTCGCACTCGCCTCCGGCATGGCCAAGCGCGGCGCCCACCCCGTATACAGTACCTATGCCACCTTCCTACAGCGCACCTACGACCAGATCAGCCAGGACCTCGCTGTCAATGGCAACCCCGCTGTGATCAACGTCATCGGTTCCTCTATTTACGGCATGAGCGATTTCACGCATATATGTTTCTTCGACATACCGATGCTAAGCCATATTCCCAATCTGATCTACCTTGCTCCCACGACTTACGAGGAACTTATCGCCATGGAAGCCTGGGCTATCAGGCAGGAGAAGCGGTCTGTAGCTATCCGTGTGCCCGAGTGGGGCGTTCTGCATACGGACCAAGAGGTCGACAAGGACTATGATGAAATCAATAAGTTCAAACTTGATCATCTGGGGAGCCGAGTCGCCATCATCGCCGTCGGTGACTTCTATCAGAAAGGTCTCAAGGTCAAGCAACTGCTCGCCGCCCGCGGCATCGATGCTACCTTGATCAATCCACGCTATCTGAGCGGCGTAGACGAACAAATGCTCCAGTCGCTGGAGAGCGGACACCAGGTTGTTGCCACGCTCGAAGACGGCAGCCTGGACGGCGGCTTCGGTGAGCGCATCGCCCGCTACTACGGACCGACAGCCATGCGCGTGATCAATTTTGGCGTACGCAAGGCACTCTACGACCGCTACGACGTACAGCAGCTGATGAAGGACAACCACCTGCTGGACGAGCAGATCGCAGACGATATCCTGGCGGTGCTCGACAAGGCATAGCGGCTTGCCGTCGATACCCTGTACAGGCTGTATCAAATATCGTGTGTCAGGGGATGGTCAGCGTGAGTAATCGTATCCTTTATAATAGGATGGAGGTCAGACAGGGTATCAACCGAGTCTGACCTCATTTGTATTTAGTTCTCATCTCTTTACATTAAAAAGAGACTTTGACACTCGCATTTCGCACAAACTGACTATCTTTGCGGCATGATGAAATGGATAATTAGCCTTATGCTCCTTACCCTGCCAATGCTGGGATGGAGCCAGTCCTGTGGCGCCGAAACGGCCTGCCATCAGAGTGATACGACATGCCGGAAAGGCGATACTGCTTGTCAGCAAAAAGTTGCAAACTGTCATCAGAAAGGCACAGCCTGCCAGAAAGATGGTATGACTTGCAAGAAGAAAGGTACAGCGTGTGGCCAGAAGGGTACAGCCTGCCAGAAAGAAGGTATGACTTGCGAGAAGAAAGGTACAGCGTGTGGCCAGAAGGGCACGGCCTGCCAGAAAGATGGTATGACTTGCGAAAAGAAAGGTACAGCGTGTGGCCAGAAGGGCACAGCCTGCCAGAAAGATGGCATGACTTGCGAGAAGAAGGGTACAGCGTGCCATCAGAAGGGCGCAGCCTGCCAGAAAGAAGGTATGACTTGCGAGAAGAAGGGTACAGCGTGTGGCCAGAAGGGCACGGCCTGCCAGAAAGAAGGTATGACTTGCGAGAAGAAAGGTACAGCCTGTGGTCAGGGCGAGGGTACTTGCCACAAAGACCATGCCCTGATGCGGTCTTCAGTCAATCAGGGCAAGGCAGACTCACTGCGGCAGCTCTTTTCGCGTCCCTATATCCGCTTGCCGCGTCACGACAGTCTGGACGCTAAGCTCTACGACCCTTCTACGCTGATCATTCACTACGATGAGAAGGTGGGCAAGCGATCTCTGCTCAAGGCGGCCAAGAAGTGGGGCGCCAAAGTGGTATATACGTACTCGATTCTCCCAGCTGTGGCACTTCGCAAGCCGGACAAATGGACGCTGGATGAGACAATCGAAAAGTTCAAAGGGGTCAAAGGCGTACTCCAAGTAAACCGCAACCGCCTGTACCAACTTGACAAGCCACAGGTAGAGATACAGTAGTGTGCCGGCAAGGCCTGCACGATAGTACAATCGCTCAGTTTCTCATGGGGAAGCTGAGCGGTTGTGTATTATGCCGTTGCGGGTCTTTAGTGCACAGGTTTTGGTGAGGCGGGACAGTCGTAGATGCTTGCAGGCGGGATTTAGTAGAATTCAAAACTGAGCCCTACGTCAAAGACCAGGATGTCCCACAGACTGATATACTTGTTGGTCGCACAGCTGGCAAGATACAAGTCATTGGTCGAGACGTCGTAGTAAAAGATGACCGCCTTGTGTTGCATACGCTTCATCTGCGGTATTTCATATCTGAGCCGCTGCCCCAGAAATACGTTGGCGCGTATCTTGGTCGAGAAGCCGTAGTATTTCTTCGGGTACTTGTCAGGTTCTTTAGCCCAAAATTGATCGCTGAATATCGTAGTCAGATAGAGCCCAGTCGCAAGTGGGTCGATGTTGACGTTGTCTCCTAGCCTTACGCGGAAGGGGGCGTAAGTCTGGCGCAAAGTAAGTATGAGCTTGGAATGATGTGTGTGGTACGCGGGCAGATAGCCAAACATCAAGTCGGTTTCCCATACTCTGCGGTCGTGCCCGTAGTGCCACCCTGGTCCTATCGAGACGAGTCCCATGTCGCCTGCGTACTGTATCTTGACCTGATTGGGTGTGAGGCTGGTCCAAAATCGGTTGATCCTCTCCAGAGTGTGTCGGTAGCGCTCGTTGGCCAGGCTGGCGGTGTCACGGGTCATCTTTTTGGGGAGCAAATACTGTATCGTGTCCGATGGTACCTGCGAGATAGCAGACAGCGTCACGGGTTCTGCGTATGCCGTCAGGACGGTACGCAGGGCGATGCAGAGGCCTGCGGCAAGGCGCAGGGGTAGGCTATAGTTGGACCACTTCGCGCTCATAGCTGTTGCGGGTGATGGTATATAGGATATAGGTCTTGCGGTTGGCCGACGCGACCATGTAGAAGGGGAGGTCGTCGCCATAGGGATAGAGGGTTGTCGTATGATGGTCGTGCCCGCAGAGACAGAAGAGGAGCCCGCGGTACTTGCGCAGGGAGTAGTTGAAAAAGTCTGAGATATTGTTGTCAAACTGTTCGTTGCCCGGCGCAGCGTGCATGGCCACGATGGTATTGGTCAGGACCAAGCTGTCGGTAGCCAGGAGACTGTCGCGATCAGAGCGGATGAAGGTGAAGTCGGGTACGTTGGCGGAGTGATCGTACTCGAAGGCGACGGTATTGAGGCAGACTACGTGGAGAAAACTGGCGTTGAAGGCAAAATCGTCACTGCCGTACATCGCATGGTATACGTCCTCGCCGGTACCGAGGCAGTCGTGATTGCCGATGATGCAGACCCAGGGCATCTTAAATCCTGCCATGATGTCTCTCTGCCACTCAAACTCCTTGGTAAGTCCGAAGTCGCTCTGGTCTCCGCAGTGGATGACAAAGTCTACGTCGCCTCTGGCATTGATGGCGTCGACGAGAGCTTGTGTCTCGTCGTACCATCGTTGCGTGTCGCTGATTTGCGCGACACGCAGGGTGTCCTTGCCTGCGCACTGGCTCTGGATTTGCTCGATGTTGCGCGCGGTCAGACCCTGCGAACCCGAGATGTGGGCGTCGTAGGGGTGATACTCAAACTTGTCGCAGCCACTGAGTAGGCCAAGACAGAGGAGCAGGAGGACCTGGAGGGACGCAAATTTCATCAGAGCCGCTTATGAAGGTGTCAGATGCAAAGTTAATAAAAATAATGAGAGATCTCGGAGTGAAAATTTGGGTGTTTATTGTTCACTTTTTCGTCGAAGTCGTCTGATTTGGCGTCGTAGGCATGTGACAAGACGGCTTGGAGGAGACGTGGAGTCTGGCGATGTGTGATATGAGATAAGGGACTGGCTGTGCAGGCTGCCCGCCTGTAGTGAACGGGCGGCAACGACAGAGATGTAGCAGGCTGAACCGAAAAAGCGGATAGGAGGGGCGCAACGGCAAGATGTTTTGCAGCCCAAACTACATCAGACCTAATTTAAATTACATCAGATCTTGTTTTAGACTAAGTCCGACCTTGTTGTGACAGGGTCGGACTTAGGTAGGAATAGGTCTTGGCTGGCAGGCCTCGATGGGCGTCGGTACGGCAGCCGGCAGGGCTTAGGCGATATGCTATCGGGCCAGCCAGGACTCAGGATTGAGCGTGGAGGTCTCCTTGCGGAGCTGGAAGTGCAGGGTTGGGCGGCCGGAGGCATCATTGGCGATGCGGCCGATGGTAGCGCGGGCACTGATGTGCTGGCCCTTGCTTACGGAGATAGAGGAGAGGTTGCAGTAGACGGAGATGTAGCTGCCGTGGCGGACAAGTACGTTGTACATGCCCCCGAGGGAGAATACGTAGCTCACAACTCCCGGGAAGATACAGCGGGCCGCGGCTCCGGGGTGCCCAGTGACGTTGATGCCTTTGTTACTCAGCTGTACGTTGTGCAGGCCTTCCATGTTGTAAGATCCGTAATGGGCTGTGATGATGTAGCTGCCCGTGATAGGCATGGGCAGACGGCCCTTGTTGGAAGCGAAGTTCTGGCTGAGTGCGTACTCGGTGCTGCTTGTGCGATACGACTCCATGGGTGCGGTCTTGGGGGACTCGGAACTCGCTCTGCCGGTCTCGGAAGGAGTTTCCCTAGCGGCAGTGGAAGACTTAGAGCTGCTGTTGGTGCGGGACTCGGCGGCAGCCTGTGCCTTGCGGCGCGCTGCCTCTTCGGCGAGCGCCTTCTTGCGTGCTGCCTCGGCGCGGGCCCGTATCTCCGCCTCGCGGCGCTTGCGCTCCTGCTCGATGGCTAGTCTGACATAGTAGTCGATGCGGGCATTGAGCTGAGCCATCTCTTTCTTATTGGCTGCGATGACGTTGCGTATTTGCCGCTGCTTGTTTTGCAGCTGCTTGACACTCTCCTGTTGTTTTCCTTGCTGCTGGGTGAGGAGTGTGTTCTCGTTGCGCTGCTGCCGGAGGGCGGATGACTTGTCGCTCTGGGTCTTGACGAGGAGTCCTTTGACTTGGGCTACTTGTTGCTGCTTCTTCTGTATGAGTCGGCCTTGCGCCTGCTGGTATTTGGCGTACTCGCGCACATACCGGTAGCGGCGGAGCATCTGGCTGAAGCTGTTAGCCGAGAGTATGAAGAGAAGTTTACTCTGTTGGCCTTTGTTGCGATAGAGGTAGAGCAAGGAGCGGCGGTATTTGGAACGGCGGTCCTGCAGCTGCTTGCTGAGGACGCTGTAGTCGTTGGAGAGTCGGTTAATATGGTGATTGAGAGAGTCAATCTGGTACTGTATGTCGTCTATAGCGCGTCGTTGCTTGTCTATCTTGCCATTGATGACGGCAAGGTCGGAGAGCTGGCGCTTCACATCCATGTCGGTAGAGCGGAGACGCGCCTCGTTGGCGCGCAGTTCGCGCTGTAGCTGGTCGCGCCGGGACCTGAGGCTGCTCACAGAGGGAGTCTTGGCTTTTGTGGCGCGGGTGGTGCGCTTGCGGGTGGCGGGAGTATTACGCTTGGTCTTGGCCGATGACGAGGTCGTGCGGGTAGTGTGGCGTGAGGAGGACTTCTGGGTGGTGGAGGCCCGCTTACGGGTGCGCGTCTGCGCCGTCGAGGGGACAGGGGTCAGGAGTAGAAAGGAGAGAAAACAAATATATAGGATACTACGCATGACTTGTAATTATTCAGACATGATCTTCTTGAGAATGTTTCGGGCGTCCATCCGGGTATATTTGGAGGAGAGCTCCGTACGAGTGGGCCAGTCGGTCTTGGTGCCAAGGCTGGAGAGTTGGAGGGAGAGCTTGGCAGTGTTGCCTTCGCCCTTGAAGGAGAGCTCAAGGGAGGTGGGAAATTGCTTGCCGGCAAGTTTTGTATAGGCGCCGTACTTACATACAAATTCGCCTGACTCTGTGACACTCTTAGGCGAGATAGTGGTGCGGTCAATCAGTTGTGAGGCGGTCTGGGTCAGGAATGCGTACTCCAGTTTTGGAGCCGACTTGAGGGAGAGCAGGGTGTGTCCGCCGCTCTCGGCTTTGGTGAAGAGGGAAAGCGCTGTTGATACGTCCTGGGTGCCGGGCGCAAAGAGCTGATGCCAGAAGATGGCTTGCAGAGAGGAGAAATCGAGACTGGTGGACTGGAGAAAGTCTACCTCGGAGTAGGGCACGCGGACGTAGCGCCGATGGGCGCGGTCGACGATGAGGACTTCGTCCTTGGTAAACTCCATGCGGCCTATCTCAAATCCGAGCATACTGACGGAGAGTTGGATGACGTCGTCGCGCATCATCCTCAAGTTGCCGTTGAGCGTGATGTCCTTGTCCATAGCCTGGAGCCTGACCTTGGCGTGGGCCGTGATGGCCTTGACAGAGGGAGAGGTTGCAATGACCTGGCGGGCATAGCGTACGGCCGAAGCGTCGCCTGTGGCGTCGGAGGTGCCGCTGTGCAGACCCTTGGTGCTGCCGCAGCTGGCGAGCGTCAGGGCTATGATGAGGGAGAGGAGGGAAAGTAAGTATGGGATGCGTCTCATGGCTTGATATATCTTTTGTACTTGATTTTCTGTCGGAGGATTTTGGATGCGTTGCCCATCTTAAGGGCTTTCTTCCAGGCTTGCAGAGCCTGTTGGGTGTCGCCTAGCTGGCTATAGATGTCGCCTGCGTGCTCGTAGAGGCTGGCGTCCTGTGGCGATGAGGTCTTGAGCCGCTGCTGGGCCTTGTCTATGTAGACCTTGGCGCCGCTATAGTCGCCCTGGACGAAGAGTACCCAAGCGTAGGTGTCGAGGAAGGTCGGCTCGTCAGGGCTATACTTGATGGCCAACGCCGCCATCTCGTGCGCCTTGTCCATGGCTGAGTCTGCCAGCGAGAGGAAGTAGGCGTAGTTGTTGAGCGTGGAGACATTGGCGGGGTTGCAAACGAGGCTGGAGTCGTACATCGCGTAGCTCTCCTTGAGTCTGCCCGCCTCATGCAGGAGATCGCCGTAGGCAGAGTAGTAGTCGGACCGTATGTCAGCGTCTTTGTAGCCACTGACATGAGACTTGCCTGACTCAAAGAAGGACATGGCCGTGTCGCGCTGCTTGAGTATCGTGGCACTATTGCCGCCGAGGAGGTAGAAAATCAGTTCCTCGGGATGGTACTCAATACCTTGCTTGCACGAGGCGATGACTTTGGGGTAGTCCAAGCGTTTGAAGAGCGCCCAAGCCTCGCGCAGTCGATTCTGCCTGTCGGAGGGGTCTATCTCAAGATACTTCTCCATGACGTCAGCATAGGCACTGTCGGGCGCATGAAGCGACGTGAGATACGACGTATAGGTATCCAGCAAGTCAGTGTCGTCCATAGGCTGGTCGAGCAGACGGGCAAAGAGACTGTCGATGAGACCTTGCCGGTCGCTGCCCTTATATGTCTTGATGATGGTCTTGAAAAAGTCGTCGCGCACGTCGGTATCTTGCTTGGGATTGAGCACGACTTGCTCGATCTCGTGTTCCAGACGGCGCTGGTCGCCCTTGGACTGGTAGTAGCGCACGAGGAAAAGCTGTCCGTAGCTGTTGTCGGATGACTCTGCCATGATCTGATTGTTGGCGGCCAGGGCCTGCGCTGTATCGCCCCGCTGCAGGAGCGCGTCAGCACGGAGGGCGAGGTAGTAGTCATTGTCCCTGTAGGTATGGGCCAGCGTGTCGGCCCAAGCAAGTGCCTCATCGTAGCGGTGCATACGGGACAGTGCACGATATTTCATCTGGCCGATGGTCTCTGCGGAGGCTTCGTCGCCCTCCCACTCGCGGAGGACTTGGAGCAGAAGGGAGTCCTGTCCGCGACGATCATAGATGTTGGCGAGTAGAGAATAGGCGCTGTATCGACGCTGGTCGTCATTTGTCAGTGTGCGAAGCAGGACGATAGCCGAGTCGAGCCGGGCATGTGCGATCTGATACTTGGCAAATTGCCAGCGGTACTCATTGTTTTCCGGCCAAAGGCGGATGGACTTGCGGTAGAGCGCGTCTACCTGCTCCTCGGAGCACAGTGGATTTTGCGAGCTGACCTCCGCGAGGTCAAAGACGGCTTCGGCGGCGTTGGGCTTGTACTGCAGGGCCTTGGAGAGCAGCATCTGCTGAGCCCCGTAGTGTCCCGCCTCGCGCTGGACGACAGACTCGAGGTAGTAGATACGGTATTTGTGCTCGGAGACGGAGTCGGTAGCGTAAGAGGAGAAACTCCAGATCGCGCACATCAGACACGCCAATCCCCGGAGGCTTTTGCGGAGTCTCCTGACGGCGGTTGATCGTGTATCGTGTGGCATCTGGATGGATATAGACTGGATGATGTGTTGATCGGGTGGTGACTTGTGGCGCGGTTGCCGGACGCGGCATCGCGCGGGTACGAGATAGGGAGGTCGGAGTAGGATTATTTTTTACCAGTGTGGCCAAATCCGCCTGCGCCCCTCTCGGTCTCGTCGAGCTGACTGACGGGCTGCCACTCCACTCTCTCGTGGCGGGAGACGACCATCTGAGCGATGCGGTCGCCGTCCTCGATGGTGAAGTCCTCCTGTGAGAGGTTGATCATGATGACTCCTATCTCGCCGCGATAGTCAGCGTCTATGGTGCCCGGAGTATTGAGCAGTGTGATGCCGCGCTTGAGGGCCAGTCCGGAGCGGGGGCGTATCTGCGCCTCGAAGCCGGCGGGCAGCGAGATGTAGAGTCCGGTGGGCACGAGGCGCCTCTCGAGAGGCTTGAGCGTGATGGGAGCATCGATTGATGCCCTCAGGTCCATGCCGGCGCTGAGTGCTGTCTCGTAGGCTGGGAGAGCGTGATGGGAGCGATTGATTACCTGTATCTTCATATGAAGTCTTATTTTATTGCAAAAATAGGCATTTCTAGCCAATATACTCCTGCTTTTCAAGTCAAAATACTGGCAGATGTCCGTTTTTTAGGTTACATTTGCACATCCTATTAGCACCGGCCTTGCGGCCGGCCATCTGATTATCAATCTGCCCAATACGTCCTATATCATGCCGTCTCCCCATCTGATGGACTGGTCCCGCCTCATCTCCAGCCGACGTCTCGGCCAGGAGACTCCGCAGTACGAGGTCGATGAATATCGCACGGATTTTCAGCGCGACTACGACCGACTGATCTTCTCCTCCCCCTTTCGCCGTCTGCAAAACAAGACGCAGGTGTTTCCCTTGCCCGGTAGCATCTTCGTACACAACCGTCTCACGCACTCCTTGGAAGTGTCGAGTGTCGGACGCTCTCTGGGCACCGACGCGGCGCGTGAACTCTCGCACCGTTATCCCGAGCTCCGCTCTCCGCTAAGGCAGTTGGGTATCATCGTCTCTGCCGCCTGCCTGGCCCACGATCTGGGTAACCCGCCCTTTGGTCACGCCGGCGAGCGTGCCATTGCCGGCTATTTTGCTGATGGAGAAGGGCTGAAGCTACGGCCACTGATTGAGCAGGAATTGGGAACCGAGGCCGCTGAGATATATTGGAGCGACTTGACCCACTTCGACGGCAACGCCAATGCATTTCGCCTCTTGACCCATCAGTATCGGGGACGCCGTCGCGGAGGCTACGTCATGACATATTCTACCTTGGCCTCCATCGTCAAGTATCCCTTCTCCTCGTTGCTGGCTGGGCGGAAGCCAAAGTTCGGCTTCTTCCATAGTGAACTGGATACCTATCGCGCCATTGCCAAGTCGCTTGGTCTGCTTCGCCAGGAGGACGATGGACGGTACAGGGCGAAGTATGCGCGTCACCCGCTGGCTTATTTCGTCGAAGCGGCCGACGATATCTGCTACGAGATTATGGACATAGAGGACGCGCACAAGCTGCATATCATTACTACAGAGCAGACCGAAAGCCTTTTCCTCAACTTCTTCAGCGAGGGGCAGCGGGAGCATATTCTGCAGGCGCATCCTGATGTCACCGACCCCAACGAACGGATTATCTATCTGCGGGCTTGCGTGATCAACTGTCTCGAGCAAGAGTGCGTACAAGCCTTTTTCGCCCACGAGGAAGAGATTATGGCGGGACAATTTTGCGGCACACTTATTGGCAGTATCAGTCCGGAGCGGCGTAAGGCCTTTGAGACGTGTGTCAAGCTGGCTGGTGAGCAGATTTACCGCGACCGGCAGGTGCTCGATATCGAACTTGCGGGCCACCACATCATCCTTGAGTTGCTCCATCTGATGACCCATGCCGTGCTACATCCCGATACCGCCTACAGCCAGCTGCTCTTGCGCCGCGTGCCTCAGCAGTATGATGTGCAAAATCCTCTCCTGTCGCTCCGCCTTCAGGGTGTGCTCGACTACATCAGCGGCATGACCGATGTCTACGCCCTTGATCTCTATCGCAAGATCAATGGCCAGTCTTTGCCTAGCGTATAGTGTACTTGCTAAAGGGGCAGCCTGCCGCTTTGCAGGGAAGGGAAAATCCGCCCGATGCCTGACCGATTATCTGGGCAGGCTTTGTGGAAAGAATAGGCCAAACTGAAATCTGGTAGCAACGAGATTTGCCTACGGAGGACGAGCGCTGAGAGGCAGTCGTCCCGATATGCAGCAAAACTAGCCTTACTTAGTTACGGCTTTAAGGCAAGTGCAGAAGGTGTGATGCCTCCAAGTAACGACTTGAGACTATACTGTTTGACAGATGACCGACCTCAAGACTAAGAGGCGGCTCTCAACAGCAATAATTTGGCTTACGGACTCTGCTGTAAGCCGCCCTGCATAAACTGCAAACGGTTTTGCTCAGGAAAAAAGACTTAGTAGAAAATCAGAGCAAGAACAAAACTTTCTTCTTCGCCTGCTGGATATCAGTTGACGACGCGTGCGTGATTCTCACTGCCGTTCTGCAGGCAAGCGCCCGTGACAAATAGGTTCTGAGCGGGAAACTATGAGGAGTAAAAACGGCAGGTGCTTCTGGTACTCTCCTCCGCAGGCCTCTCCTCCGCCGAAAGCTTCTCCACAAGGGCTCAACCTATAGATACTGACAGCTCAATATGCTCTAAAACTAGCTGGAATAAATTTTTTATATAAAAAATTGGCTCGAGATTTCGGGATTGTCCTTGAAGACGAAAAGATAGAAATGTCTCCGGAATGACTTTGTAACTTACTGAAATCCAATAAATTACAAATGAAATTTGACCTTCTTGCAACTAGCTGGCTATCAGACGACAACAACTCGCCTTCCAGTTTAAACTAAGTCCGATTTAGTTTAAACTACATCCGACCTTGTAGCGCTTACAAGGCGACTTGTCATCACGACATCGGCACCTGTATGGGACAGTATCCCGCATTTATTATATAAAAAATAATTGTACACCCATTCGCTTGAGGGAGTCACTGGAGAGGGAGGCCGGATACGAGCGGCGGGGGGCGTAGTGTGGATTTCTTTCAGAGGACCTCATCGAGGAAGCCGTCCTGCGAGCAAGGGCTGAGTAGCCTATTGCGGTCGAGTGCCCAGACTACAGTGGCCTGGCCCCATGGTGGCTGTATTGGGAAAGCCTTACGAAGGGAGGCTCCCCCCCCCTTGTGTACAATCACTGTCTCTCAAATGCAGTGGCGGGCCTTTTTGGGGCAAGTGTGAGGCGCTTCTGTGCGCGTCAGAGAAGCGCCGTGGCTAAAGTGGGCCTTCCTTTTTCAAGTCACTAAACGATTGGATTGCCCCGCTGATGGTTGTTGAGCTGTAAGAAGCCGAGCTGTCTAAAAACAGAAAGGCGAGCTGTCGGTCTGACAACTCGCCTTGTATCCTGAGTATCGCTTGTAGCGGGATTTCTTCTGAGTTCGTTTGCCCCCTTTCGCACTTCTGCACGGGTCTGCGAGAGCATTTGTCGGACGGAGAGGCTACTTGAGTATATTGGCCAGCGTAGCGATGATTGTGCCGAATGAAGCTACAGAAGTCGCGATGGCGAGCGTCTGTGCGAGATTGCCTCTGGACTTGGCTTTGCTCGGCACGACAATCTCGCAGCCTGGCATGACCTTGGCGCCGTGACTGACCTTGGCAACTGTACCATTCATGTAGATGATGATGGAGTGGCTCTTCTTGGCCTCGTTTCCCCAGCCGCCGGCCTGATCAATGTACCAGGAGGCATTTTTCCCCTTCTGGAAGGCGACGGTATTGGGATAGACAACATCACCGCTGATCTTGACCGTAGCATTGTACTCCGGAATGATAAGTCGGTCGCCCTCGCGCATGATGATGTCGGCGTCTCCTCCCGGATGGGCCAGGGCCTTGTCGAGCTCTATGCCGACATAGTAGGTGTCACCCAAGTCGAGCTTCTCTACATCTATGGAGTCCTTGCCGCTCTGAGTGTTGATGGCCTTCATCAGCGTCTTGGTGCGCAGACGTTCCTCGGGGGTGTAGCGACGCTCAAGGCGTGCGCCGGGGACGTAAGCGCGCATGTTGACTCCACCTGCCTTGCGTACGACTTCACTAAGTCGTTCCTTCTTGTTGTAGAGCGTATATACGCCGGGGAACATGGCTTGGCCTTCGATTGTGATGTTTTGCTGGGCATTGTAGGCGGGACTCTTGCGCACGTAGACCTCGTCGTAGGGCATCAAGGTGAAGCCAGGCTTGCCGTCGACGACGAAACCGTCTTTGAGGGCGAAGGTAAATGTCTGCGCGATGATACTGTCGGTCTTTGTCGCTTTGGGGTTGGAGATACGGCGGGCCACATCGACCTTGACAGTCGAGGCCGTCTCTCTAAGACCTCCGGCCTGGAGGACGAAGTCCTCGAGCGTCTCATTGTCAGCATACTCATAGATGCCGGGGTAGAGCACTTCGCCATGTATAGTAATGGTCCTGTTGATTTGCGACTCCTGTTTTGAGGGGACGAAGAGCACATCATTTTCTTTCAAGGGGATGTCTGCGACTTCTCCGCTCATGATGCCACCGAGATCAAGACTGATGACTTCGAGTGTGCGGTCCGGCTTCATACGATGCATTACGGCCCGGTTGGTAAAAGCCTGCTCTGTGAGTCCCTCAGCATGCTCTACGAGCGTGCGCACGCTGTTGATAGACTTGCCCAGCTGGTACATGCCGGGGCGAAAGACCGCTCCCTTGACTTCTACGGTGTTGGCATATCGCGGCAGAACGCTATCCACGCTGACCGAGTCGCCGTCGGCGAGGTGAAAAGCGCCCATGTCAAACTCCTCAATATTGTACACACTGTATTCGCGGCCGGTCTTGCGGTTGAGTCGGACGGCTTTGGTGTATGCGTCGCCGGCAAATCCGCCTGCGTAGGAGAGAAGCGTCTTGACGCTTTCGGTCTTCTTCATCTCATAGTACATGGGGCGCTTGACTTTACCCGTGATGTTGACGAGGCAGTCATAGGGCCCTACTACGATCACGTCGCCATCGGCGAGGCGTATGTTGCCGCTCTGCTTGCCGTTGAGGATATAGTCGTAGATGTCGACTTGACTTACTTGTCGTCCGTTGCGGTATACCTTGATGTTTCTCAGCGTACCGATATCGTTGGTGCCGCCTGCCATGTAGAGGGCGTGAAATACGGAGGCAAAGGCCGAGAGGGTGTAAGTACCGGGTGCCTTGACCTCGCCCATGACATTGATGGTGATGGTGCGCGTCTGGCCCAGAGTAAGTCTTACCTTGCTATTCTGATAGCGCGCGCCGAGTTGGCTGCGTAAGCGGGCGTTGGCCTGCTGAATGGAGAGGCCGCTTACTTGTACGGGGCCGAAGTCTGGGATGTTGACATCGCCGTCGGGCGAGACGGTGGCTTGGATTGTCTTTTGCGAGACACCGTAGATATCGATGATGACGGCGTCTCCGGGGCCCAAACGGTAGTTTTGCGGCGTCGCAATATTCATACTGGGCTCGAAGGTAAGGTTTTTGTTATTGAAGATGTCCCGTCCAAACACTTTGACCTTTGACTTCTCTTCTGTCAGGGAGTCATCTGATATGAAATAGCCCAGCTCGTTTTGGAGCTGCATGAAGTCTGGGTCGTTTTCGCCGTAGCTGTTACGGAATGAAGGTGCCTTGCCGACGCGCTGGGTTGTGGACTGTTGCTGGGTACGGACGTTGTCGTTGCTCTTGCGCATGCGGTTTTCCACATTGCTTTGGGCTTCGTCGACCACAGTACCCAGGCCCTGGTTTTGTATCTGCCGGTCGTACATCTTGCGGACGCGTCGGATCTGCTGTATGTCAACTCCGCGCTGGATGAGCTTGGTGGCTATCTGTGACTGGGAGGTTCCCAATTTGTGCTCCTTGACGACAAATTCCATCACTTGCTGGTCTGTCATCGAGGAAGTCTGGGCCAGTGCCCCGAGTGGTGCGAAGCCTAGCATCAGGACGGCGGCTATGTGTGATATCTTCATGAGTTGTATATTTCTATGCGGGATAAGTGCATCTAATAAACTGATTTTATCTCAAAATATTGTATATATGATAGGGCAAAGATAGGGCAAAATCGCTACAATGCCAAGGCTGTAGGTCAAAATTTCAATTTTGCGAGACTCAGAAGGCCTCTGTCCGACGGCTATACGAGGTCGGCCGATCCAACCATCGCGACCCAGATGGGGAGCATGAGTTGTGTGATGCGCGAGTACAGCCCTTTCATTGCCGAAAAACTGTTTGTGACAGAGACAGATTGGAGGCGGTAAAGACTGGGTGGGTCTGAACCGCATCGGAGAAGGCGGTAGCCTTGGCTGGACTCACTCTGCGTATGAGGACTTAAGAGGGTGTGCCGTCGGTACCAGACCTGCCGGCCGCAGGTGTCTGACTTACTAAATTTTGCCTGCCCTTACCACCTCCATTTACGGCAAATAGCGTATCTTTGCAGGCAGTACTTAATATAACAACTCTATACATCATGGCCAACAGTCAGACCTACAAGCGCGTCATCGTCATCACGGGCGGTGCGGGCTTTATCGGGAGTCACGTAGTGCGTCTCTTTGTCAATAAGTATCCTGACTATCTCATCATCAATCTGGATAAACTTACATACGCGGGCAATCTTGCCAATCTCAAGGATATACAGGATAAGCCCAACTACCGGTTTGTCAAGATGGATATCTGTGACTATGAAGGCTTCAGCCGTCTCCTGCGCGAGCAGCATGTGGACGGTATCATCCACCTCGCAGCTGAGAGCCACGTAGACCGTTCGATCAAGGATCCGTTCACCTTTGCACAGACCAATGTCATGGGTACGCTCTCCCTGCTCCAGGCTGCTAAGGTCTATTGGGAGTCTACGCCGGAGGGCTACGCAGGCAAGAGATTTTACCATATCTCTACCGACGAAGTATACGGCGCTCTGCAGCTCACAGATCCCGAAGGCATCCCTTCCCCCTTCACGACCAAGGCTTCTTCAGCCCATCATCACGCTTACGGAAGGGAATTTTTCCATGAGACATCAAAATATCAGCCCCACTCTCCCTACTCTGCGAGCAAGGCGAGCTCGGACCATTTTGTCAGGGCTTTTCACGATACCTACGGCATGCCGACGATTGTCACCAATTGCTCCAATAATTATGGCCCGTATCAGTTCCCCGAAAAACTGATACCCCTGTTTATCAACAATATCCGGCACCGCCGCCCTCTCCCCGTCTATGGCAAGGGCGACAATGTCCGTGACTGGCTCTACGTAGAGGACCACGCGCGGGCCATCGACCTGATCTTTCACAAGGGCAAGGTGGCAGAGACCTATAATATCGGAGGCTTCAACGAGTGGAAGAATATTGACATCATTCATCTCCTCATCTCGACTGTCGACCGTCTGCTCGGCCGTTCCGATGGTGCCGACCTCGACCTCATCACCCACGTCGCCGACCGACAGGGCCACGACCTGCGCTATGCAATAGACTCCACCAAGCTGCAGAGAGAGCTTGGGTGGGAACCCAGCCTGCAGTTTGAGGAAGGAATTGAGAAGACGGTGCGCTGGTATCTCGACAACCAGGCCTGGATGGACGAAGTCACAAGCGGAGATTACCAGAAATATTACGAGAGTATGTATGGCAATCGCTAACTGCTGATAGCGGCCTGGCCCCATCCGGCACCGTAGCGCTCTCCCGCTATGCGGCGATCGGTAGATCGGCCTGCCTCAGATATCGGTTGCCGGCCGGCCGACAGTACAGGGGATGTGGTATGTCCCCTTGGGCCCCGGCAGAGATTACAATCGGACACACATGATAGACATTGAGAATATTACCAAGAGCTTCGGCACCCTGCAGGTGCTCAAAGGCATCAATCTTCATATAGACAAGGGGGAAGTAGTGAGTATTGTCGGACCTAGCGGCGCCGGCAAGACGACGCTGCTGCAGATCATCGGTACTCTCGACCGCCCTGACAGCGGCCGTATCGTATTGGATGGCCAGGACGTCGGTCAGCTCGGCAGCAAGGCGCTTGCCAGGTTTCGTAATGACCGCATCGGCTTCGTCTTTCAGTTTCACCAGCTGCTTCCAGAGTTCAGCGCCTTGGAGAATGTCATCATTCCGGCTCTTATAGCCGGCAAGAGTGAGCGGGCTGCGCGGGAGCGGGGCCGTGAATTGCTCTCTTTCATGGGACTTGCCGACCGTCAGGATCATCGTCCGAGTCAACTCTCCGGCGGAGAAAATCAGCGCGTCGCCGTAGCGCGTGCCTTAATCAACGAACCCTCAGTCATCCTCGCCGACGAACCTTCCGGCAGTCTCGACTCGCGCAACAAAGCTGAGCTCCACCAACTCTTCTTTGACCTGCGGGACAAGATAGGCCAGACTTTCGTCATTGTGACCCACGACGAGCAGCTCGCAAGTCTGACTGACCGCACGATACATATGAGAGACGGCGTCATACAAGCGGATAAGTAAATACCTACTGCTATGGAGATCGGACACTACAATACCTTGCGCATCACAGGTTTCACCTCCCACGGCGCACTCCTTGACGGCGACGGAGAGACAATCCTTATGCCGCGTAAATATGTGACGCCGGAGTTGCAGACCGGCGACGAGGTGCGCGTATTTGTCTACCTCGACCAAGACGACCGCCTGGTGGCTACACTGGAGCAGCCCCGCGGAGAGGTAGGGCAGTTTTGCTTTCTCCGGGTTGCCTGGGTCAACAAGTACGGCGCCTTCCTCGACTGGGGACTTACCAAGGATCTCTTCGTACCTTACCGCGAGCAGTGGCGGCGTATGGTCAAGGACGCAAGCTATCTGGTCTATATCTACATAGACGACAAGACGGGACGCATCGTAGCCAGCAGCAAGCTTGACAAGTTCGTGCAGACCCAGACAGACGGCTACCGTGTAGGACAGGCTGTCAAGGTCGTCGTCTGGAAACAGACCCCGATGGGATTTAAAGTCATCGTAGACGGCAAATATGCCGGCCTTGTCTATCGCAATGAGATATTTCAGCCGCTTCACATCGGAGATAAGCTCGATGCATACGTCAAGTCGGTACGGCCGGACGGCAAACTCGACATCGTGCTTCAGACTGACGGCAAGCGCCATGTCGACGACTTTGCCCAGCAACTCTTTGAAGCCCTTCGCCAAGCCGGCGGTTTCTTGCCGGTCGGCGACGCTACTCCGGCAGACGAGATATACAGCCGCTTCGAGGTGAGTAAGAAAACTTTTAAGCGTGCTGTTGGTTCTCTCTACAAGCAGGGCGTCATCACGATATCCGACGAAGGCATTCGTCTAGTGTGACAAATTCTCTGTCACAAAAAGTCAGCCGGTTGCTTGGACTTGACTTTGAATATATGTATTTTTGTAGCAAATAAAATAATAAGGGCAAACCACAATCCGACTTCTTCAGCCTGCTCCCTGTCGGTCGCAGGTAATAGATACAGCATCCGATGTGAATCGGTCATAGTCTTCGTCACAGAAGATTAGTTTTTTCATTTGTTTTAAGTAGGGAAGAGCTTGACACTCCGGTGTCAAGCTCTGTTTTGTAATGCTTCCTCACTTGCGCGCGACGGGACGGACAGCATATAGTACACCTCTGGCGGACTACAGGCGGAGACCGGCTGTGAAAATAAGGGGGGAAGCGAGGGACGCGACAGCGAAAGCGATATTTTCACAACAAGGTCGGGCCTAGTTCAGACAAAGTCCGATATTGTTCTAACAAGGTCCGATGTTGTGTTGGCAAGGTCAGATATTGTCAGCGCATCATCCGAGGTTGTTATGATCTCAGACAGCGCAGACGTTGAGACAGCGTCAGGCTTGTGAGTTCAGATTAGACGAAGAGAACTTCTTGCCCGTGGAAGAGGAAGTTGCCTCCCACGACGTACTCCATAGCTGTGGGAGAAAAGCGATCCTGCGTCGTAAAGTGGAGATGGCCACAGAGAATGGCCTTGAGCTGTGGGAGCTGCTTGAGATAGGAGATGAAGTCGGCGGTCACAGGGTCGGTCTGCTGTTTGAGATAGTCGCCTGTGACGCTGGGTATGGCACCGTTGGTGAAGCGTAGGTCGGTTTTTGCCCAAAAATGGTGGTTGGCACGATAGATGGCGTCGGTAAATAGGGGGACGTGCAAGCACATCACGATGGGCAGGCCCTTGGCCACTTCCTGCCGGAAGCGTTCTACCTGCTGCTCGGTCACAGTGCCGAAGACGTCATCGAGGGCTACGAAATTGACTCCGCCGGCCTCCCGGGCATAGAAGCTGATGTCAAAGGGATAAGCCCGCTGCAGCTGCTCGCGGTATGGGGCCTTGGAGTCTTCGGTCGCGGTCTCCTTGGGCTCGCTGAGCCACATGTCGGGCGAGTACTCGTGGTTGCCGACGCAGCCGATGATACTTTGTCCGAAGTACTTGCGTGCCAGGTCATAGTTGGCCTCACTTTGCCAGTCGATGAGGTCGCCTGTGTGGACGATATAGTCGACGTGTTGGCGTGCCCAGGCAAGTGAGTCCTGCAGGGCTTCCTCCTGTCGGCCGCCGAAAGTCTGTGTGCGGAGCTGGTGGAGCTTCTGCTTCTTCTGGCTCTCATGGGGATAGGCGGCGGTCAGATGGGTATCTGAAATGTGGAGAACGGAGAAGGGCTTGGGCAAGCCTATCTCTACGGTGACCATACTTAGTGATAATCGCTCAAATCTTCCACGCTTGGGGAAGACGCTTGGATTGTCCTCGGCCTGTGCTGGTAGCTGCGAAGTGGCTATCAGCGCGCTCCCGAGTCCGATGCGTTTAAAGAAATCTCGACGGTTCATATAGGTGATGTATGATGTTGTGCTGCTTGGTGGTGGTCCATATAGAAGTCACGATACCACTCTGCAAATTTTCTGAGACCCTCACGCAGCGGTGTACGGGGGCAAAAGCCGAAGTCGCGCTCCAGGGGTGCCGTGTCGGCGTAAGTGACGGTCACGTCGCCCGGCTGCATCGGTACGAGCTCCTTGTGGCTGTCGAAGTCGTAGTCAGGGGGCAGGACACCGGCACGTACGAGCTCCTGCTGCAGGATGTCGACAAACTCGAGCAGGTCTTCAGGGTGGGAGTTGCCGATATTGTAGAGACGGTAGGGCGGTACAGGCAGTCCGTCGGTGCCCTTGCGACGCGTGGGAGGCTGCTGCATCACGCGATATACGCCCTCGACGATATCGTCTATGTAGGTGAAGTCGCGCTGGCAGTTGCCGTAGTTGTAGAGCTGGATCTTGTCTCCCTTGACGAAGCGGTTGGTAAATCCGAAGTACGCCATATCGGGCCTCCCGGCGGGACCGTATACTGTGAAGAAGCGGAGCCCGGTCGAGGGGATGTCGTACAGCTTGCTGTAGGCATGGGCCATGAGCTCGTCGCCCTTCTTGGTGGCGGCATAGAGTGAGACGGGATGGTCGACAGGATCGTCGGTGGAGTAGGGTACTTTGGAGTTGCTTCCGTACACGCTTGAGCTTGAGGCGTATACGAGGTGGGCTACACCCGGCTGGCCGCCGTCATAGGAGTGGCGGCAGGCTTCGAGGATATTGAAAAATCCGATGACATTGCTCTCGATATAAGACTGGGGATGACTGATGCTGTATCTGACGCCTGCCTGTGCCGCCAGATTGACGATAGTATCAGGCTTGAAGTCTGCGAAAGCGCGGTTGATCAATGCCGGGTCGGCGATGTCGCCCTTGAGGAAGGTCCAGCGGCGGTGGCCGTCGGCTTGCTCGATCTGCCGGAGTCGATACTCCTTGATACGCACGTCATAGTAGTCGGTCAGGGAGTCGATGCCGAGGATGCGGGCCTGGGGCTCCCACTCGAGGAGGCGGAGTACGAGGTTGCAGCCGATAAATCCTGCTGCGCCGGTGACGATAATTCGTTCCATAGAGGCTTAGTCGCGTTTGAAGATGTCACGCGTGTAGACCTTGTCCTCGACATCGTCAAGCGCGGAGTCGTAGCGGTTGGCGATGATGCAGTGACTGAGTGCCTTAAATTGGTCTAGGTCATTGACCACGCGGCTGCCGAAAAAGGTGGTGCCGTCTTCGAGCGTCGGTTCGTAGATGATGACCTTGGCGCCCTTGGCCTTGACGCGCTTCATGACGCCCTGGATACTCGACTGGCGGAAGTTGTCGGAGTTGGACTTCATAGTGAGACGATAGACGCCGATGGTGACAGGATGCTCCGAGGCTTCGTCATAAGTACTGTTGGAGGTATAGTATCCTGCCTTGCGCAGTACGCGGTCCGCAATGAAGTCTTTGCGTGTGCGGTTGCTGTCTACGATGGCCTGGATGAGATTTTCGGGCACATCGTTGTAGTTGGCGAGCAGCTGCTTAGTGTCCTTGGGGAGGCAGTATCCGCCATAGCCGAAGGAGGGGTTGTTGTAGTGGGTGCCGATGCGGGGGTCGAGACATACACCGTCAATGATAGCCCGTGTGCTGAGGCCCTTCATCTCAGCGTAGGTGTCGAGCTCGTTGAAGTAGCTCACGCGCAGGGCGAGGTAGGTATTGGCGAAGAGCTTGACGGCCTCGGCCTCGGTCGTGCGCATGAAGAGTACGGGCACATCTTCCTTGAGGGCTCCTCCCTTGATGAGGCTGGCAAAGGTGTGGGCGGCTTGCTCGAGATCGGGCTCGGCGTGGTCGTAGCCCACGATGATACGTGAGGGATAGAGATTGTCATAGAGCGCCTTGGACTCACGGAGAAACTCGGGCGCAAAGATGATCTTGGGCTTGACAACACCCATTGTGCCGTCAGACAGAGGCTGTCGGCGGCTGTACTTTTCCCTCACGGACTGCGTATATCCCACGGGGATGGTAGACTTGATGACCATGACGGCATCGGGATTGACCTCGAGCACAAGTTCTATGACCTCCTCGACATGGGAAGTGTCAAAGAAGTTCTTCTGGGAGTCGTAGTTGGTCGGAGCTGCGATGACGACAAAGTCAGCATCGCTGTAAGCCGCGCGTCCGTCGAGGGTGGCGTGTAGATCAAGCGGTTTTGTAGCCAGATACTGCTCGATGTAGTCGTCCTGGATGGGAGACTTGCGCTGGTTGATGAGTTCTACTTTTTCCGGTATCACGTCTACAGCCTCCACATGATTGTGCTGGGAGAGCAGCGTGGCGATGCTGAGGCCCACATATCCGGTGCCTGCTACTGCTATGTTCATATTGATAATGGTTTTGTCTTGTTGGGTGACCAGCAGGTCAGAGTTTGCAAAAAGCAAAGTTAGAAAATCTTTGCTATATGACTGACATTAAAAGGTGAAAAATCAGACGCCGTACTTGCGTATTTTCATCTTACTCCCTTCGCTTCGGACACATCAGTGGGGAAATGGGAACGGAGCAGAACAAGACTGTTTTCTCTTCTGACAAGTTCCATTCAGATCAAAACTGCATCTGGCCTTACCCCTACGATATCAGACCTGACCGGCTGTGCACGCAGTAAGGGGCGGAGTGCATAAAATATGTTTTAAACAAGCTTGTCTTTGCTTGCCCGATTGTCAAAATGTTGTGCCTTTGCATAATAGCTGATCAGATGAGGACCCCGACCATGAGGACCGGTGTCGCGCTGACAAGAAAACTACATTTGGAAATGAAAAGCATTGATACTCAATTCAGGTCTTGGGCACCGGATGGGCGCAATCACCAGTGAGCATCCGAAGTGTATGATAGAGGTTTCTTACAAGGAAACCATCCTCAGTCATCAGCTCAGCCAGCTTGTGGCCTACGGCATATTCGACGTGGTCATCACGACAGGCTACTACGACCAGATACTCGTAGACTATTGCCGTTCGCTCCACCTCCCGCTCAAGTTCACGTTTGTCAACAATCCCGACTACGCCTCGACCAACTATATCTACAGCATCTATTGTGCGTGCGAGGCCCTGCGTGATGATGACATCCTCCTGATGCATGGCGACCTCGTCTTTGAAAATCTTGTTCTCGAGGCTGCTCTCGACTGCGACACGAGTTGTATGGCAGTGAGCTCGACGGCTCCGCTGCCCGACAAGGACTTCAAGGCTGTCGTTGAGCAAGTCCGTATCCGGCAGGTCGGCATTGATTTTTTTGACCATGCCGTCGCAGCCCAGCCGCTCTACAAGCTGAAGCGCGAAGACTGGGCTGTATGGCTCGGACGTATTGAGCAGTACTGCGAGCGCGGCGAGCGCAACTGCTACGCAGAGCGTGCGCTCAACGAGGTGTCTGACCTCATGGACCTCCGTCCCCTGGACTGTAAGGACAGGCTTTGTGCCGAGATTGATACGCCTGAGGACCTCGAGACCGTCAAAGCCCGCCTGAGCAAGGTAAGTGAGCGTACGGTTTACATGTGCTTCTCCACGGAGTACATACATTTCGGTCATATCGCCATCATCAACAAGGCGAGACGTCTCGGACGCCTTATCATCGGCGAACTGTCGGATGAGGCTGTCGCCAGCTACAAGCGCTTTCCGCTGATTCCCTATGAGGAGCGTAAGACGCTCATGGAAAATATTGAGGGCGTCGAGCGTGTGGTCGAGCAGCAGACACTCAGCTATGCCGACAACCTGCGCCGCCTCAAGCCCGACTACGTTGTCCACGGCGATGACTGGTGCGAGGGATTCCAGAAGCCGATCCGTCAGGAGGTCATCGATGTCTTGGCCGGATACGGCGGCCAACTGGTAGAATATCCTTACTCCAGCGATCCCAAGTACAAGGAGCTCGACGCTGCCCATCGGGCCGAGCTCTCTATGCCCGATGTCCGCAGAGGACGCCTCCGCAAGCTGATCAATATGAAGGGCCTCATGACCGCTATGGAAGCTCACTCCGGCATCACAGGCCTTATAGTGGAGAAGACCAAGGTGCTCCAGAAGGGCAAGACATACCAGTTTGATGCTGTGTGGATCTCAAGCCTTTGCGACTCCACGGCCAAGGGAAAGCCTGATATCGCACTTGTGGATATGACGTCCCGCTTCCGTACCATCGACGACATCATGGAGGTGACAACAAAACCGATCATATTTGACGGAGACACCGGCGGACTGACCGAGCATTTCGTCTACACCGTACGCTCCCTCGAACGAATGGACGTATCTATGGTTATCATCGAGGACAAGACCGGGCTGAAGAAAAACTCTCTCTTCGGCACCTCCGTCAAGCAGACCCAGGACAGCATAGAGCACTTCTGCGAGAAGATAGCCGCCGGCAAGCGTGCACAGAAGACCAAGGAATTTATGATTTGCGCCCGCATTGAGCCCCTGATCTTGGAGCGTGGCATGGAGGATGTTCTCCAGCGGGCATTTGCCTTCGTCGGTGCCGGCGCAGATGCCATCATGATCCATTCGCGCCGCAAGGATCCGGCAGAGATCTTCGAGTTTGTCGGGCGTTTCCGCGCTCAGGACAAGACTACTCCCATAGTGGTAGTCCCAACCTCCTGCAACTCGGTCACCGAAGATGAATTTAAGCAACGGGGCGTCAATGTCGTCATTTACGCCAACCAGCTGACACGCTCTGGCTTCCCCGCCATGCAGCAAGCCGCACGCTCGATTTTGGAGCATCACCGCGCCAAGGAGTGCGATGCCATGTGTATGCCCATCAAAGAGATTATCACGCTTATCCCTGAAGAATAATATCATGCTAAGTCCCAAATTATTTGTCGATACGTTGGCCGCACAAGGAATGGACTTCTACGCGGGCGTACCCGACAGCCTCCTGAAGTACATGTGTGCCTATATCGCCGATCATCTTGACACCTGTCATAATGTCATCGCCGCCAATGAGGGCGCAGCTGTCGCCCTTGCCGCAGGATATCACCTTGCGACAGGCAAGACCGGCGTCGTATATATGCAAAACTCCGTTGAGGGCAATGCCATCAACCCTCTGGCATCGCTCGTTGACGGTGATGCCTACGCTATCCCCGTGCTGCTGCTGATAGGATGGCGCGGCCGGCCCGGCGTCCACGATGAACCGCAACACGGCAAGCAGGGCAAAGTCACTACCGGCCTGCTCAACGTGATGGGCATTGACTACGATGTGCTCAGCAAGGATTCCGACACAGCCGTCCGCCAGATTGCCAAGGCCGCTTCGGTCCTGCATAGCGGCAGAGTCTATGCGCTTGTCATTGAGAAGGACACCTTTGAGCCCTACACCTTGCAGCATACTGAGGAGAACCGGCTTACGCTCTCCAGAGAACAGGCTATCCAGATGGTTGCCGGCGCTGTCGGCCCGCGGGATGCCATCGTGTCGACTACAGGTATGACCAGCCGCGAACTCTTTGAGTACCGCGCCTCACGGGGAGAGAGCCACGAGCGCGATTTCCTCACTGTGGGCTCCATGGGCCACGCTTCGCAGATAGCTCTCGGCATTGCGCTCCAGCAGCCTGACCGCCGCGTGTGGTGTTTCGACGGCGACGGAGCGACAATCATGCACATGGGAAGCCTCGCCATTGTGGCAAGCAAGCATCCGGCCAATCTGGTGCATACCATATTTAATAATGGCGCTCACGACTCCGTAGGCGGACAGCCTACGGAGGGCCTGTACATCGATATACCGGCTATAGCGTGCGCTGTGGGCTATGCCGATGTCTACAGCGTGGATACGGAGCAGACTCTTGCCGATACGCTGGCCAAGATCAAGGATCTGAAACCAGAAGGCCCCGTACTCCTAGAGGTCAAGGTGCGCAAGGGCAACCGCAAGGACTTGGGACGCCCCACGACTACGCCAATTGAAAACAAGCAAGCCTTGATACACTTCCTCTCCGAGTAGCCTATGTCAGACCAGACAGTCGTTGAGGGTATCTCTCATCTCTGCTCCCTCATTGCCGATGCCGGCTGCCACCGGCTGATGCTCGTCTGCGGGCATTCGTTCGCCCGCCTGCCTATCCGCAGAGAGGTGGAGTCGCTACCAGACGTAAAATTGGTCAAGTTTGACGGTTTTTCTCCCAATCCCAAGTTTGAAGAAGTCTGTGCCGGCATTGATCTCTTTGCTGGCCAGGGCTGTGACGGACTGCTCGCGGTCGGAGGCGGCAGCGCCATCGACGTGGCCAAGTGTATCAAGCGCGCCGTACTGACGCACGAGGGCAAGTCCGCGCTCTATCCCCCTCTCGTCTCGCAGCCGCTGGAGATGGACGGCACGCAGATGCCCCTGTTTGCTGTGCCAACGACAGCCGGTACAGGCAGCGAGTCGACGCGCAATGCGGTGATGTATGGGCAAGGCGTCAAGCAGACAGTGGCTCATGACGGTCTCCTGCCCGATGCCGCAATCCTCGAGCTCTCAGTGCTCAGAGGCTTGCCGCCGTATCAGAAGCGCTGCACCCTGATGGATGCTGTCAGCCAGGCGATAGAGTCGTGGTGGTCGGTCAAGTCGACCGAGGAGAGCCGTGCTTATGCGCGCCAGTCCCTAACGACAGTGATGCAGAGCTGGCATGAGTATATCTTTGACTACTCCGATGACGCTGCGGCCCGCGTCATGAAGGGCGCCAACCTGTCCGGACGCGCCATCAACCTGTCTCAGACGACCGCGGCCCATGCTATGAGCTACAAGGTTACATCGCTTTACTACTTGCCCCATGGCCATGCCGTCGCCGTCTGTTTGCCGGAGATCTGGACCTACATGCTTGCCCACCCGGACCAATGTATCGACCCGAGGGGGGCTACCTATGTCACCAAGACTTTTTATCAGATTGCCCAAGCCATGGGTGCATCGACTCCCATTGAGGCTATCGCGCGCTACCGCGACATGATGAAGGAGATGGAACTCATCCGCCCGGCCGCAGGAAATCGCCAAACTGAGCTAGATGTGCTCACCGCGTCGGTCAATCCCCTTCGTCTCCGCAACAATCCCGTCCGTCTCTCTCCCGAAGTCATACGCTCGCTCTACGACCGCATTCTCCGATAGCGCGCTCCCTTCTCTCTCTTTGTAAAGACGAGGGATAAACGGCTCTGTAACTGGACTGGAAACAGCGAAAAACCATATATTCTTGATTGCCTTCTGACGTCTTCAGGGGTAAGCCGGACGCTTGAACCGATTGTGCGCCTGTACGCTCAAGAGTCGTGGAACAAAAAGTTCTAATGTCTCACTTTGTTGGGACAAGACTTGGCGGTAGGAATACAAATGCGTAATTTTACCCCATCAAAATCCAAAGTTTATCTACTATGCGTTGTTTCAAGATGAGACTCATGCTCATGCTGCTGCCGCTGGCCGCCTTCTTGTCCTCCTGCAAGACCGCCTCCCTTGTCTCAGGCGAGAGCTATCGGCTTGCAGACACCCTCCGTGTCGAGGGGCGTCAGGGTGTGGCTACCGACGGCCGCTATTATTACGTATCAGGGTCGACGGCGCTCTACAAATACGACATGCAGGGACGTCTGCTTCTCACCCAGGACCATCCCTTTACCGGCCTGGAGCGCGAATGTAACCATATCGGCGATATAGACGTCTATCAGGGCGAACTGTACGCCGGCTGCGAATACTTCATGGACGGCCAGGGGCGCAATATACAGGTCGTGGTCTATGACGCCGAGACGCTCAAGCCTAAGTATTCCATCCCGTGGGAGCCCAAGTCGGGCCAGGTGGAGTGTTGCGGGCTGGCTGTGGACAGAGACCGGCAGGAAGTGTGGATGGCCGACTGGGTGCAGGGGCACGAGCTCTACTGCTATGACCTCAAAACCCGCCGCTACAAGCGCAAACTCAGCCTCTCGCCGGCACCCAAGCTACAGCAGGGCATCTACTGTCTCAATGGCAAGATGCTGATCAGCTGTGACGACGGTGACGCCGAGTTTCATCAGCCTGACCATCTCTATCAGGCAGACCTCAAGACTGGCAAGACACAGCTCTGGCGCACGATGGACGACTTTATCCTGACCGGAGAGATAGAGGGATTAACCTACAATCCGCTCAATGGGCAACTCGTCGTGATGTCCAACCGCGGCGCCCGCATTATCCTCGGTATGCCGCGCGGCTTCTACCCTGGCTATACGCAGGAGATCCACAATCTCTATATCTACGACGCCGCCAAGGCCTCGCATAAGGCGGGTAAATAAGGCGGCACGCCCTGGGTGGCGGTGCAGGTGTGTGGCCGAAGCTAGTCTGTCAGACGTGTGGGTACGATGACGGGGAAGCTTAAGAAGCGGCATGCCTGAAAGAGCAGCCGCTTCGTCTGTTGGTCTAAGCTAATCGCGATGCAATCTGAGCGAAGAGCCTGTTTCGTTTGAATAAGTCTTGATGTCGTCAATTTAAGCCTCGATATTGTCTGTACAAGTCGCGATGTTTTCCTGACAAGGTCGGATGTAGTTTAAACAAGGTCGGATGTAATTTAAACTGGAAGGCGAGTTGTTATTGCCTGATAGCCAGTTAGTTATGAGAGTATCCGATTTTGTTGTAAATATTTGGTAATCAAGGAGCTGGAGGTGAGATGTAGAAAAAGACAGGATTTCTTGCTTTGTTCTCTGGCAAGGAGCGCGAAATCGTTGTCCGCCTCCTCAGCGCTCCGCATACCCTTGTCCGCATCCTTCGTCGCTTTCTCAGTACACTGCTAACCCTTTTCTGCGCCACGAGCTGACTTGCATGTACCCCGTGGTGCCATTTCAATGTCTTTCGACCATCCTTTGTTGTTCTGTGGCGTCTCGCATCCATGGCGTGGTGCTTTGCCAATGTTTTTCGTCGCTTCTTCAGCGTGCAACGAATACCCTTTGGCGCTTAGTGGTGCCTTGTCGGCATAGCTTTTACCTCTTTAAATTCGTCGCAAGTGGCCTGTTGGCTCATGTAAGCCCGTTGACGGTGAGACTATGTCCGGTCGACATCCCATCGAAGAGAAGCCTTGACAGCCTTAGAAGGCCTTAAAATGGCTTTATTTTGCATTTAATCAAAAAATTATCCGTCGGATGAGTTCGTATTTTGCGAAAAATGCGTAATTTTGGCATATTATATAGCAACACAATCAAACTATGGACGAAAACGAAGAGATAAAGGACGACAAAATCATCAAAGTCGATCTCGGCGAAGAGATGAAGTCGTCATACATCGACTATTCGATGAGTGTAATCGTTGCCCGCGCCTTGCCGGATGTGAGGGACGGCTTCAAGCCTGTGCACCGCCGCATCCTGTACGGTATGATGGGCATCGGAAATACTCACGACAAACCCTACAAGAAGTGCGCGCGTATCGTCGGTGAGGTGCTGGGTAAGTTTCATCCCCACGGCGACTCGTCAGTCTACGGAGCGCTTGTCAGAATGGCGCAGGACTGGAGCCTTCGCTACCCGCTGGTAGACGGTCAAGGCAACTTCGGTAGCGTAGACGGCGATAGTGCAGCGGCTATGCGATACACAGAGGCGCGTCTGACGCCTCTGGGCGAAGCCATGATGCAGGATATTGACAAAGATACCGTCGATATGACGATGAACTTTGACAATACCATTCCCGAGCCCACAGTCTTGCCGACTCGCATTCCCAATCTGCTCGTCAACGGAGCCAGCGGTATCGCCGTAGGTATGGCCACCAATGTGCCGACCCACAACCTGGGCGAAGTCATCGACGGCTGTGTAGCCTACATCGACAATCCTGATATCGACGTAGACGGACTCATGCAGTATATCAAGGCGCCGGACTTCCCGACAGGTGCATATATATATGGTATGAACGGAGTGCGTCAGGCCTACGAGACCGGACGCGGACGCGTCATCCTGCGCAGCCGCACAGAGATTGAGACCGATAAAAACGACCATCAGGCCATCATCGTATCAGAGATTCCTTATGGCGTCAACAAGTCGGAGCTGATCAAGGATATCGCCCGCCTCGTCAATGAGAAGAAGATATCGGGTATCAGCAATGTCAATGATGAGAGCGACCGCGAGGGTATGCGCATCGTCATAGACATAAAGCGTGACGCCAATGCCAATGTTGTACTCAACAAGCTCTTCAAGATGACGGCTCTGCAAAGCAGCTTCAGCGTCAACAATATTGCTCTTGTGCACGGCAGACCTCAACTGCTCTCGCTCAAGGACTGCATTGTCAACTTCATAGAGCATCGTCATGACGTCGTCATCAGACGTACCAAGTACGACCTCAAGAAGGCACAAGACCGCCAGCACATCCTTGACGCCCTCATCATCGCCTGTGACAATATAGACGAAGTCGTACACATCATACGCGCAGCCAAGAGCCCGCAGGAGGCTGTTGACAAACTCAAGGCCCGTTTCTCCTTCGACGACGTCCAGGCCAGGGCTATCGTGGACATGCGCCTCAGACAGCTTACCGGACTTATGCAAGACCAACTCCATGCTGAGTACGACGAACTGGCGAAAAAGATCGACTTCTACAACACCATTCTCTCTGACGAGAAGGTCTGCATGAAGGTGGTCAAGGACGAGCTCATCGAGGTCAAGGAGAAGTGGGGCGATCCCCGACGCAGCGAGATCAAGTACGAGGGCGACAGCAGCTTCAATCCCGAGGACTTCTATCCCAATGACCCCATCGTCATTACCATCAGCCATCTGGGATACATCAAGCGCACTTCGCTCACCGAATTCCAGAGCCAAAATCGCGGCGGCGTCGGACACCGTCTCAGTTCTACCCGAGATGCTGACTTCATAGAGAATATCTATCCCGCCACCCTCCACAATACGCTGCTCTTCTTCACCCGCAAGGGACGCTGCTACTGGCTCAAGGCCTACGATGTGCCTGAGACAGCCAAAGCAGGCAAGGGTAGGGCAATACAAAATCTGCTCAATATTGACCCAGACGATTCCGTCAAGGTTTGCCTCACCATACGCAAGCTCTCAGATCCCGAGTTCTGCCAAAATCACTACGTCATATTCTGCACACGCCAGGGAATCGTCAAGAAGACATGTCTCAGCGAGTACTCACATCCCCGTACCAACGGCGTCAACGCCATCACTATCCGTCCGGATGACGATGTAGTCGATGTAGTATTGACCAATGGACACAACGAGCTCGTGCTGGCCAATCGCAATGGCCGAGCTATCCGATTCAGCGAGGAGCATATACGCTGCATGGGTCGCACCGCGACCGGCGTACGCGGCATGACGCTCGACGGAGACGACGACGCCGTAGTCGGAATGGTCTGCATATACAATCTCGAAAAGGATACTATCCTCGTCGTAAGCGAGAATGGATACGGCAAACGTAGTTCTGTCGATGACTACCGCATCACCAATCGCGGCGGCAAGGGAGTCAAGACGCTTAGTATCACTGAGAAGACTGGAAAACTTGTCGCCATCATCAATGCAATCGACGAGCGCGACCTGATGATTATCAACAAGAGTGGCACCGCCATCCGTACCAGTATCGCCAATATCGGCGTCATAGGCCGCGCTACTCAGGGCGTGAAGCTCATTGATATTAAGAAGCGCAACGATGAAATCAGCAGCGTATGCTCAGTCGTCAAGGACGAAAGCGAGCCTCAGGCCGAGCGCGGCACGGACGATGAGCCGACATCACCGGCATCCGATGACGCCACTGCTACATCGGCTTCCGACGCACCCGCAGCAGGCCCTGACGACACTGCATCGGACGCAGAAAATACTGCATCGGACGCAGAAAATACAGCATCGGATATAGAAAAAACTGATTCAGAAGAACAACCCACAGAATAAATCGTATCTTTGCAGCCAGAAGAGCTCGTGAGTACAGACTCACTTGCTCTCGGCGCAAAAGAACTGATTATTAAAACGCAGAACAACTCTAAATTTTTATTAGACATGAAGAAAATTGTCCTAACAATGGTGGCGCTCCTCACAGCTTCCATGACATTCGCACAGAATATGGCTATCTTCAAAGCAGAGGAGAAAATGGAAGAAAAGGACTACAAGTCCGCTTCAGAGATCATCGACGCATGCATTGCCAATCCCAAGACGAGCAAGCTGGCCTTGGCCTACTTTATGGCAGGTGAGATCCAGACCCGCGTACTCAACGAGGAGATTGGCAAGGCTCAAAATCACCAGCCACTGGATACCCTCCTCTTCAATACAGCCCTTGACAAAGCAGTCGACTACTTCACCAAGAGTTATCAGGAGGACTGCAAGCCAGACAAGAAGGGCCGAGTTAAGTTGGAATACGCCGATAAGTTTGAAAACGGCATCACTCCCTATCCCGGCTACAAGAGACGTATGTTAGACATGCTCGGATACTATGCCTACAGCGGTGGCTTCGCCAATAGCAACGGTCGCCCCCAGGAGGCTTACAAGTACTTTGTAAAATACATGGACATGCCTAAAAATCCCATGTTCACCAAGCATGAGAGCGACTCTATCTATAAGAAGAATGCCAAGTCCTATGATAAGATAGGCTACTACGCAGCGATGCTCGCCTACCAGGCCAAGGATTACGACGACGTGATTAAGTATGTCGACTTCGCCCTCAGGGATTCTACCTCCATGCACGACGGTTATCTCATGAAGATGAATGCTTTGCTTGAGAAAGGCGACACCGCTAAGTGGGTCGAGACCTCCAAGCAGGCCATCGCCGACATGCCCGAAGAGGTAGGCAACCTGACTAATCTCCTCAAGTACTATGACAGCCACAAGATGACGAAGGAGGCCGAGGCCATGGCTGATGAGCTCACGCGCAAGTCTCCCGACAACAAGGGTGCCTGGTATGCACGTGGCTGTGTCTATATGAATAGCAACTACGCCGAGGCTCACAAGGCCTTTGCCAAGGCTATCTCGCTCGACAAGACGTTTGCCTCTGCTCAGTTCAATCAGGGCGTCACTTATGTCAACGAATTGATTAAGCAGAAGGACAACTTTACCACTGACCGCTCAAAGGTGGATAAGTACAACGCAGATATGGCCAAGGCGCGCGAATACTATCGCAAGGCACAGCCTTACTTTGAAAACGCGCTCTTTCTTGCTCCCGACAAACCCTCCGTATGGGGCTACAGCCTCCAGAATGTGTACTACAATCTCCAGGATGGCAAGCAGAAGGAGGATATGAAAAACCGTGAAGCCGATATGAAGAAAGTCATAGACGGCAGCATGTCGGGTCAGGACTTCATCGCCAAGTACAATATCCAGCTCACGGACCCACAGTAAGCCGACTCCTTACGTCGACTCCCGGTCGACCTGCGGGCGAGACGGACGGGTGGCTTATGCCAAGCCATATCGGCAGACTTAGACCGACCGCTATATCGCCATTAAGGCCACGGGAAGAGACTGACTCAGATCTTACGAGGAGCAAATCCCAAGTGGGATTTGCTCCTCGTTGTCTGTCAGCTCCTCTGTCTCATCAAAAAGCGCTAACTTTGCATCCTGAAATACAAGATACAGGATCTGACATGATGGAAATCCCAGACTTTTACTTACCCAGCGGACGTACTGCCCTGCTCATCTCGGGTGGTGTAGACAGTGCCGTGGCCTTGCATCTGCTCTATCAGCGCGGCGTGCGCCCAGACCTCTACTATATCAAGATAGGCATGGAGGGCGAAGACTCGTCATGCACCCACGAGGAGGACATCGAGCTATCGCAGGCCATAGCCGCCAGGTACGGCCTTAAACTACAGGTCATCGACCTACAGCAGGAGTACTGGGACCTCGTCGTCGGCTACATCGTCGACCGCGTCAGGCGTGGTCTGACGCCCAACTCAGATGTCATGTGCAACAAACTCGTCAAGTTTGGCGCCTTTGAGCAGCGTGTCGGCAAAGACTACGACTATCTCTGCACCGGACACTACGCCCAGCTCAAGGTAGATCGCGACGGACAGCTCTGGCTCTGCGCCGGCGTCGATCTGGTCAAGGACCAGACTGACTTTCTCTCCCAGTTGTCTTCTTCCCAGATCCGCAAGTGCATCTTTCCCCTCGGAGGTATGATGAAACGGCAAGTTAGGGAGATTGCCGAGGCCGAGCATCTGCCGTGTGCGCACCGTAAGGACAGCCAGGGCATCTGCTTCCTGGGTAAAATCAACTACGCCCAATTCATATCCAGATTTCTTGGCGAGCGCACTGGAGATATCGTAGATATAGAGACAGGCCGTGTACTGGGTCAGCACAAGGGAT
Source organism: uncultured Prevotellaceae bacterium (assembly GCA_900316315.1). Classification (GTDB taxonomy): domain Bacteria; phylum Bacteroidota; class Bacteroidia; order Bacteroidales; family Bacteroidaceae; genus UBA6382. Next base: position 33,950 of record ONCK01000001.1, on the reverse strand, counting down.
ACTGGTTTCACACCATCGGACAGCGCAAGGGGCTGAGGCTGGGTGGTGGTCCATGGTTCGTCATCCGCAAGGACATAGAGCGCAATATCGTCTACGTGGCTCATGGCTACGATACACGGCTCCAGTACGGCAACAGCTTTGCCCTGGCCGATTTTCATATACTTACCCAAGATCCGCTCGATCCCTTGGCCCCCAATCTGATACGCTTCAAGGTGCGCCATACGGAACGCCCTGTCGCCGGCACGATGTCTCTCGACGCTTCCGGCCATTGGCACATAGAGAGCACGGAGCCCATCCAGGGTATTGCTCCGGGCCAGTTTGGGGTAATCTACGACGCTCAGGGAGACCGCTGCATCGGGAGCGGAGAGATAGCGTCGGAGTAAGGGGAGGCACCGGCCCCGATCCGACAGTCTCCACCCCCTCTGCAGTCCCTCGCGAGTCTTGTCGTGAGAGCGCAAGACGTCCTCTGCATTAACTACCCTCATACTTCGGAGAGAAAAGACGCATCTGTCTGAGTGACAAGGTGAGACTTAATCTACACGAGCCACGATGTGGTGTGGATAAGGTCCGATGTAGTTTTGATTAGGTCTGATGTCGTTCAAGCAGGAGGGGGGGCGTCATGTCTCAGGCCTCTATTTTTTGGTTTGCCACGTACTTGTCTGCTGAAAAATCTCCATGCATACGGGTGCGAGGGCTTTTTTTTGTTTGGGCAAAGTACTTTGTGGCCTTGGCTGTACGGATGAAATGTCTTAACTTTGCCTCCGCATAAATGCCCAGTCCCTGCAACCTCACAAAATGTATGAAGATGAGAGCACTTGTACTGATAGCCTTGCCCGAGGAGAGCGTATCGGTCAGTCTGCCTGGCTACGAGACGATACCCGTAATAACCCGCGTGGGCAAAACGCGGGCTGCGATGGAGACCATGCGCGCTGTCCTGCAGCATCGGCCCCATCTGGTGGTCAATGTCGGCACGGCGGGCACGATTAGCCTCGCTGCCGGAGACATCATAGTCAGTACCCACTTCATCGACCGTGATTTTGCCAGGCTTCGCCTCCCGGGAATCGGCTATGAGATCAGCCTCTCCTGCGACTTGTCTGCCGTCTTGCCATCGGTCATCGGGGGCCACGAGGAGTGGCAGGGTGACCGTATCGTCTCGACCGGCGACGACTTTGTCACAGCCGCTGATACGACGTCCCCGGCCGGCGGCTCTGCATGGCGTGCCGACGCCATAGACATGGAAGCCTTTGCCGAAGCGACGGTTTGTCAGGAGATGGGGGTGCCTTACATCAGTCTGAAGTATATCACTGATGTAGTCGGACAAAACAGTGTCCAAGCCTGGGCTGACAAGCTCGCTTCGGCACGTGAGGATTTGGCGCAATATCTGGAGCGCTACCTGGGCCGATGACTACGGTGGCGGTCCCGGCAGGCCGGAGAGGCAGCCGTGAGAAGCGGCACCGGACTTGACATGAGTAAAATCATAACAAAACTATACCACAGATGAAATCAACTATTGTGGGGCTCGCGATGGCCCTTATCAGCATCGTTCCCGCTTGGGCAGACCGCGCTTACAGCGTCACTTCGCCCGACGGACAACTCAGCGTCAGCGTGACAGTAGGCAAGCAGGTCAAGTACTCAGTCTCGCGCGCCGGACAGCGTCTCATCAGCCCGTCGACTATTGCCCTCCGGCTCAAGGACGGACGTACACTGGGCGAGGGAAGCAAGCTCAAGGGCGCCAAGCGCCTGAAGCACAAAGGAAATATCAAGGCTCTCTTTTACAAGAAGGCCAACGTGGCCGACGACTACAATGAGCTGTTGCTGACTTTCGGCGACGGATTTGCCATCCAGTGGCGCGCATACGACGAGGGCGTGGCCTACCGTTTCGAGCTGAAGCAGCCCCGAGCTGTGCAGGTCAAGAGCGAAGTTGCCCAGTTTGCCTTTGCTCAGGACTGGGAAGCGCTGACACCCTATGTCAAAGATAAGGGCGACTTTACTCAGCAGTTCAGCAACTCATTTGAAAACACCAATACCCATGGCCGTCTCTCCGCGCTCAGTAAGGATAAGCTCATCTTCCTGCCCATCCTCGTGAAGGCCGGAGATGGTGTCAAGATATCGGTGACCGAGAGCGACTTGGACGGATACCCTGGCATGTATCTCAATGATGAGCACGGCAATACCACGCTGCGTGGTGTCTTTGCGCCGATGCCTGACAAGGTGGAGCAGGGTGGTTACAACAATCTCGAGCTTCTGGTCAAGAGCGCCAAGGACTATATCGCCGAGGTCAAGCCCGGCCAACGCTTGCCCTGGCGCATCATCAGCGTGAGCGCACACGATAAGGACTTGCTTGCCAACGACATGGTCTACCGCCTGGCTGAGCCCTCCAAGGTCGCAGCTACCGACTGGATTAAGCCGGGTAAGGTCGCCTGGGACTGGTGGAATGACTGGGGCCTCTACCATGTGCCCTTCAAGGCCGGTATCAATACGCAGACCTACAAGTACTATATCGACTTCGCCGCCCGCTATGGCATCGAGTACGTCCTCCTCGATGAGGGATGGGCCGTCAACAAGCAGGCAGACCTCTTCCAGATTGTACCCGAGATAGACCTGCAAGAGATTATACGCCATGCCGACAAGCAGGGAGTCGGTATCATACTCTGGGCGGGCTGCTATGCTTTTGACAGAGACATGGAGAGAGTGTGCAAGACCTATAGTGAGATGGGCGTCAAGGGATTTAAGATTGACTTTCTCAATCGTGACGACGCCCAGATGGTAGACTTCGCCAGCCGCGCCGCCGCTATGTGTGCCAAGTACCACTTGCTGGTCGACTTCCACGGTACCTATAAGCCTACAGGTCTCAACCGTACATATCCCAATGTGCTCAACTTTGAGGGAGTCGCCGGTTTGGAGCAAAACAAATGGAGCACGATAGAAACCTACGACCAAGTGCAGTACGATACCGAGATCCCATTTACACGCATGCTCGCCGGGCAGATGGACTATACCCAGGGCGCTATGCTCAATGGGACGAAGGCCACATACCACCGGAGCAACAGTCAACCGATGAGCCAGGGCACGCGCTGCCATCAGTTGGGCGAGTACATCGTCTTCTTCTCGCCGCTCAATATGCTCTGCGACAGCCCGACGCATTATCTTGCCGAGTCGGAGTGTACCGACTTTATCGCTTCAGTGCCTGTGGTATGGGATGAGACCCTGCCTCTTGACAGCCGCGTAGGCCAGTATGTGACTGTAGCGCGCCGCAGCGGCAATACGTGGTACGTAGGCGGCATCACCAACTGGCAACCGCGCGACCTCACCCTAGACCTCTCAGCCATCAAGGCCGGAGGACGGAGCGCCGAGATTTTCATAGACGGCGTCAATGCCGAGAAGTATGCTCAAGACTATGCCAAGGAGGAGGTGACCATCCCAGCTGACGGACAGCTCAAGGTGCACCTCGCTCCCGGCGGAGGCTTTGCGATGAAGATCAAATAGCCTTGACAAGATGAAGATACCGCAATCTCTCATACTGGCTCTGATACTGGCGCTCGCAGGACGGAGCGAGGCCTTGGCAGGTCGGACTGCATCGTCCGCTGGACCATGCATGCCGTCCGTAGTACGGAGCACGACAGCACAGGGCGCCTCTCCCTCGTCGGCCGACGGGATATTCAAGCCCTACCGAGCCAATGCGCTGCGACTGCCAGCCGTCCCCTTGATACTCAACGACCCCTACTTCTCCGTATGGTCGCCCTACGACCATCTGACCGACGGCGCTACGCGACACTGGACCGGGGCGGACAAACCGCTCCTCGGCCTGCTGCGCGTAGACGGCAAGACGTACCGCTTCATGGGCAGCGACGACCGCGACGTGCTTGAGACGATACTTCCCATGGCCGATGAGATCCGCTGGCAGGCCCTGGCGACTCAGACCAAGCCCGACGCGCGCTGGATGATGCCAGACTACGACCCCGCCGGATGGCACACGGTGATCGGCGCTATTGGCAGCGATGCGCGCAGGCCCGTTGGTACGATGTGGAGTCAGGAGAACTCAGACTACTACGTGCGACGCAGTTTTACGCTAGACGAGAAGGATTTGCAAAACAATGCCTTTGTCTTAAAATTTAGTCACGACGACGTATTCGAACTCTATCTCAACGGCCACAAGCTCGTCGATACGGGCATGACATGGCGCTGGGGCGAGACGCTACATCTCAATGACGAGCAGCGGAGTTGGCTCAAGGCCGGAGACAATCTGATCGCAGCCCACTGCCATAATACCACAGGCGGCGCATATCTCGATTTCGGCTTCTATCGCAGCCTCTCGAGCAATGCAGCCGGCATCGACACAGCCCGCCAACTGAGCGTCAGCGTCATGCCTACGAGCACGTATTATGAGATGCAGTGTGGGCCGGTACAAATCGACTTGGTCTTCACCTCACCGATGATCATCCGCGATCTGGATCTGCTCTCGACGCCTGTCAACTATATCTCGTACCAAGTCAAAGCCACCGACGGCCGGCAGCACGACGTCCAGCTTTATCTCTCCGCCACACCGGAGATTGGTATGGACAATGTGGGGTGCGGCATCGTTCCAGCTGTCAGTACTGTCGAGGAACATGACGGTATCAGCTACGCCAAAACCGGTACGCTGGAGCAGCCTATCTTGGCCAAGAAGGGAGACGGCGTCTGCATCGACTGGGGCTATCTCTATCTCTCGGGAGCTAATGGTACTGTAGGCATAGCTCCGTACCGCGATATGCAGCAGTATTTTGTCCGCAACGGCAAGATACTCACCCAGTCCTCACGTATCGTCTCGCGCAAGGCGAGCGACATGGTTGCGCTGGCTTACTGCCATGACTTCGGTCAGGTAGCGGCCGCTCCGCAGGCTAGTTACGCGATGATAGGCTACGACGAAGTGGAGGATATCGAGTATATGTATCATCGGTACAAGGGCTACTGGGCTCATCAGGGTAAGGTGACGATTTACGATGCGTTCAATAAGATGCAGCGCGGGTATGCTGACATCATGAAGCAGTGCTACGCGCAAGACAAAGAGATCTACGACGATGGCTATCGGGCTGGCGGACAGCAGTATGCCGAGCTCCTCTGTGCCTCCTACCGCCAGTGCATCGCAGCCCACAAGCTGTTTGAGGACAACGAGGGAAAACTCCTCTTCTTCTCCAAGGAAAACAATTCCAATGGCTCAGTCAATACCGTCGACCTCACTTATCCGGAGTCGCCGCTCTTCCTCTCTTACAATCCGGGGCTTCAGAAGGCGATGATGACCAGTATCTTTGACTACAGTCTCTCAGGTCGTTGGATCAAGCCCTTTGCCGCTCATGACTTGGGCACGTATCCCAAGGCCAACGGCCAGACCTACGGCGGTGACATGCCGCTCGAGGAGAGTGGCAATATGCTTACGCTCGCTGCAACTCTGTGTGAGCTCGACGGCCGTACGGACTGGGTAGATCCCTACTGGGACCTGATAACCAAGTGGGTGGGATACCTCGCCGACAATGGCCAGGACCCAGCCAACCAGCTCTGTACAGATGACTTCGCCGGGCACTGGGCGCACAACTGCAACCTCTCTGTCAAGGCCATCATGGGAGTGCTGGGCTACAGTCGCATGGCCCGTATGAAGGGACTCACGGCTGAGGCCGACAAGTATGAGCGCAAGGCGTGCGAGATGGCGGCTAAGTGGGAGCAGGATGCTCGCGACGGTGACCACTACAGACTCGCCTTTGACAAACCGGGTACCTGGAGCCAAAAGTACAATATGATTTGGGACAAGATCTGGGGCACTCATATCTTCCCCAAGGGTACGATGGAGCGTGAGGTGAAGTACTACTTGACCAAGCAGAATCCGTACGGATTGCCCTTGGATATACGCAAAGACTATACCAAGAGCGACTGGATTATGTGGTCCGCTGCCATGGCGACAAGCGACAAGGACTTCCGCAAGTTTGTCACACCGCTATGGAGATACGTCAACGAGACGTCTACCCGGGTGCCGCTGAGTGACTGGTACGACAGCCAGACAGCCAAGTACGAGCATTTCATTGCCCGGAGCGTAGTTGGTGGCCACTGGATGAAGGTTTTCGTCGACAAGTTCGCTAGCCGTAAGCACTAGCCCTTTTCTAATATTTTACAAAGCAGCCCGCCTCCTCAGAGACGGGCTGCTTTGTGTATGGCTTTGTGGGGCCTAAGGCAAGCGGCGAGGCAGGCAGAGTAAATAATGTGGGACCCGGCAACTGCCGGGCCCCGCATTATTTATTGTATGTCCGGAGGCTAAGCCTGCTGGCGGAGGTACTGGTCCATATTGGCTGCGGCCTTGCGTCCGTCACCCATGGCCAGGATGACGGTAGCTCCGCCGCGAACGATGTCACCTCCTGCAAAGAGAGTCGCAATATTGCTCTGCATATTGTCGCCGACGGCGATAGTCCCCTTGCGGCCCAGTTGCAGTCCTTCGACGGAGCGGGGCAGGATGGGATTGGGTGAGACACCGATGCTGACAATGACAAGATCGCAAGGCAGCGTCTCCGTAGCGCCGGGTATAGGCTCCGGTCTGCGGCGTCCTGAGGCGTCGGGCTCGCCGAGCTGCATCTGCTGCAGTACGACCTCTGTCACCCTGCCGTTTTCATCGCCGTGATACTCGATAGGATTATGGAGGGTGAGGAAGTGGACGCCTTCCTCCTTGGCATGCTTGACTTCCTCTGCACGCGCCGGCATCTCGGCCTCAGAGCGGCGGTATACGATGGTGGCGGTCTCAGCTCCGAGGCGCAGGGCGGTGCGTACGGAGTCCATTGCGGTATTGCCGCCTCCGACGACGATGACATGCTTGCCGTGAGGCACTGGGGTGTCGCTCTTGCTCGAGCTGGCGTCCATCAGATTGACGCGGGTGAGGAACTCGTTGCTCGAGAGCACATTGATGAGGTTTTCACCGGGAATATTCATGAAGTTGGGCAGGCCTGCGCCACTGGCCACGAAAATGCCGCGGTAGCCGTCCTCCTGTAGTTGGTCCACCGTGATAGTCTTGCCGATGATGGTGTCTTTCTGGAACTTGACGCCCAGTTCGGTGAGTCCCTGTACCTCTTTGTCTACCACGCTATTGGGGAGTCGGTACTCAGGAATGCCGTACTTGAGCACACCGCCTATCTCGTGGAGCGCCTCAAATACTGTCACGTCGTATCCCTTCTTGGCCATGTCGCCGGCAAAGCTGAGTCCGGCGGGACCACTGCCTACGACGGCCACCTTGGTCGGCGTGCCGCTGACGTGAGTGACGACCTGCTTGGCGGTATGTCCGTTGTCGGCGGCAAAGCGCTCGAGGTAGCCGATGGCAACCGGCTCGTCCTTCATCTTCAGATGGATACACTTGCTCTCACACTGCTTCTCCTGCGGGCAGACTCGGCCGCAGACGGCAGGCAGGGCGCTGTACTCCTTGAGCGCAGCGGCAGCGGCATCGACGTCGCCCTGCTCGATATGCTTGATAAATCGGGGAATGTCGATATTGACGGGGCATCCCTCTACGCAGCCCGGTTTGGCGCAGTCGAGGCAACGCTTGGCTTCCTGCATAGCCTGCTCTGGGTTGAGGCCGAGGTTGACTTCCTCCTTGAGCTTGTGGGCACGGTAAGCGGGCTCGAGCTCGGGCATCTTGACGCGCTTGATGGCGGAGCGCTCCTTAGCCGTCATTGACTTGCGCAGGGCGACGCGCCACTCGGCATCGCGCCCTTCGTCGTCAGTTGATGCGTGAAGCGAAGCTTCATATTTGGCCAGATCCTCCTGCTCCTCGGGCTTGAAGGCACGCTGGCGCTTCATCATCTGGTCAAAGTCGACCTTGTGGCCGTCAAACTCGGGCCCGTCGACGCACACAAACTTGGTCTCTCCGCCCACTGTCACACGACAGGCGCCGCACATGCCGGTGCCGTCGACCATGATGGTATTGAGGGAGACTTCGGTCGGGATATTGTATTTCTGGGTCAGGAGACAGCAAAACTTCATCATGATGGCGGGGCCGATGGCAAAGCACTTGTCTACGTGCTCCCGCTTGATGACCTCCTCTATGCCCGCCGTGACAAGCCCCTTGTTGCCGTAAGATCCGTCATCGGTCATGATGATGACGTCGTCGGAGCTCTCGCGTACCTCGTCCTCCAGGATGATGAGGTCCTTGCTGCGACCTGCGAGTACGGAGATGACTCTGTTGCCTGCGCGCTTGAGCGCCTGGATGATGGGGAGCATGGGAGCTACGCCCACGCCGCCGCCGGCGCAGACCACTGTGCCGTAGCGTTCGATATGAGTGGCTTGGCCGAGAGGTCCCACTACGTCGTGGAGCGACTGACCCGGCTCCATGGCACACAGCTTCTCGGTGCTGACGCCTACACGCTGGGCGACCAGCGTGATGGTGCCAGCCTCAGGATCTGCCTGGGCTATGGTGAGGGGTATGCGCTCGCCCTTTTCATCTACGCGGATGATGACGAAGTGGCCCGCCTTGCGCACCTTGACTATCTGGGGCGCCTTGACGACGAGCTTGTATACCTTGTCGGAAAACTTGTATTTGCTTACGATTTCAAACATTGGCTTGTGGTGATTTGTTTGTGCTACAAAGTTACGACAAAATGAGCACTTTACCCAATGTGCGGCCGCGCTTTTTGCCCTCTCCGACGTCTTGAGTAGCTGATATCGGCCCGTTTGCAGACGTAGAACTGTACGGTGAAGGGGAGGCGTCGCTCCGGCGTCGCGCGTGAGGCAGGGGCGTATACCTGCCCGCTCTGAAGGCGGGCGGCGGAGCCGGCTGTGGCTGTCGATGTTGTGACGGGGAGTGGGGGATACCCAAAAGGCGCAACCCTTCGCTTGAAGGATTGCGCCTTTATCTCTTGTGGGCCGGCCTCGGAGCCGACTGTCCTGCCTAGATTAAGCCTTGGCTTCTTCGGCAGTCTCGACAACGGTGACGATACTGCGCTCGCGGCCATCGTGATGAAACTCTACCTTGCCGTCAACGAGAGCGTAAAGCGTGTGGTCGCTGCCCATGCCGACGTTTTTGCCGGGGTGATGTACAGTACCGCGCTGGCGAACGATGATGTTGCCGGCTACACATTCCTGACCGCCCCAAATCTTGACACCGAGTCGCTTGCTGTGTGACTCACGTCCGTTCTTAGAACTACCTACACCTTTCTTATGTGCCATTTTCTCTAGATTTTTAGTTGTTAAGCGGTAATAGATTTAATCTCTACTTCTGTAAACTGCTGACGATGGCCGTTGCGCTTGCGGGAGTCCTTGCGGCGCTTCATCTTGAAGACGATGACCTTGTCACCCTTTACCAGTGGGGTAACGACTTCGCAGGTTACTTTGGCTCCGTCGATGGTCGGAGTACCTACGGTCACAGTGTTGTCATTGGCTACGAGCAACACTTTGTCAAATTCTACGGACTGTCCGGCCTCAGCATCCTTGATGTGCTGAACGAAGATCTTCTTGCCTTCCTCTACCTTGAACTGCTGTCCGTTGATAGTTACGATTGCGTACATTTATATATAAGCTTGTTAGCGTTTTCCCCACGGGGCGAGTCTCGTTGTGAGCCTTCTCTCTTGAGCCCTGGCGACAAACTGGGTGCAAAGTTACGTCTTTTATCCGAAGTGGCAAGGGATGGCCTTGTTTTTTTTGATGTAAAAGACGGAATATTCGAGCGCTAACTTGCTGTGAGGCTGTAGAAAATGGCTATGCCGGACAGCAACCGGCCAAATGCCGGCTTCTGATGGGTAGAAACAGACGCTGACGCGCCTGCTTCACGCCGCTGAGACAAAAGGTGGGGCTTGTATCATCTCTCAATTTGTCCGGAAAAGGCGGTATGGCTTGCAGGGCATGCGATTCGGATCCCCGCTTCAACGATATCCGACCTTGTCAAGACAGCGTCTGACCCGAATCCGCTGATTTCGGCGCCGCTCGCTGAAAGAAATGATCTTGCCAAGCTGGGCCGGGATGTCGCCAAAACAGCAGACACCTTCTTGCGCATCAGCAGGAAGCGTGCGGAGTCAAGGGGCTCATTCAGCGACTTGATAAGGAGGGCATCCCTTGTGGGCATTGCCGATCAGATGGGCGCCGAAGCTCTTTCTCCTGGCGTGGGCTGCCTATGCCGTAGCCGCTAGGGTACGGACAGAATACGGGAAGGGAGAACAAAACTTCTGTCTTGCTCTTGAGACCCAGAGGCAATGATATTGAGCCTTCTCAATCTGGCCTTATCCCTTCGCTGTCCCGCCCACTCCTTAATAGCCGCGCGGTATCCTTGACGCTATCCTTTGAAGAAATCCTATGCAAGGGAGGTCGTAGGCTGTAGGCGGCTTTCAAAGCAGGATACTTCCCAGAAGCGAACGGCTGCCTGCGTTTTTTATATAATAAATACGGGATACAGTCTCAAATAGGTGCCGATGTGGAGTGAACAAGTCGCCTTGTTCGCGCAACAAGGTCGGATGTAGTTTAAACCAGGTCGGACTTAGTTTAAACTGGAAGGCGAGTTGTTATCGCTTGATAGCCAGCTGGTTGTGAGAATTCCAAATCTTACTTGTAATTCGCTGGCTTTCAGCAAGTTGCAGAGGCGTTTGCACGGTTTTTTGCCTTTTTGCATTTGGAGGAGAACTGGGAAACTCAGCTCAATTTTTTTTATTATAAAAGAAATTACTCCACGTGTCTTTATAATAGAAGTAAGCATTGATATCCGTAGGCTCGCCTTTTGTGTGAAGAATGCTGGCGAAGAAGAGTCGGCAGAACCGGGATTGCACAGTTTGGAAACGATGCTGACAGTTTGGCTCCCGATGTAGTAAGGGCTGCAGGGAATGGAGTCGGTGCATCGTCCGCCATGCTTCGTTTAGTCTGCCAATCGGATAGTATTTGTCGGGATGTGTAGCGGCTGATTGGAGACAAGCGGTGGAGAGGAGCCCTTGGCCGACATTTGGGGGCAGATGGGGAAGTTCCTTTCCCTATTTTTTATTTTTCGAATGACTAGCTATTTTTGTTGATATACAGTCATTCGTATCGTCTATTGGCGCATTGGCGTTTGCTAAATGGTGTATGGGGGATGAGGGATGGCTTGAGAGGGGTATAAAAACAAAAAAACGTGTCACAAAAAGGTGACACGCCAAAACATGTATGTGTATGAGGAAATTATGTAAGCGATGCTGTCACAGCATCTTGCAATTCAGCAAGTCTTTCATTTCCGAATTGCGATGCAAAGATACGGACTTTTTCATTACGACGTATGCTTTTGAGCATAAAAAATGCGTCAAAAAGTGTTTTAAGGCGCACTTTTGTATGTTTGTAACACTATTTGTCAGCTTTAAGTGCTAATTTGTCGCTTATCTGAGGGAAAAAAGAATGACTGTCTGTCCGTCTTCGGCGAGAAAAAAGTGCGCCGATGGGGTTCAGACTTTTTCTTGAGAGTATTTGCAAGCAGCCCAAGTCGCGGAAAAAGGACTCCGCCGATAGGTAGAAGGCTTTCTTACAGAGACGATTGAGGTATGGGGCGAGTGCATTGGCCCTCTTGATGGAGAGTTACTCTCCTCGTGAGGGTGAGAGTGCTGCGGATACTGGTAAAATGAGCTTTCGGCGACTGCGGGAGGCAGACGACGAGGGTAAAGAGAGGTTGGGGAATGCGCCCCGGCAACGGCGATGTCGCGGGTATGCGGCGGAGAGAGTCTAGTGCAGATTGAGGTGATCGAGGATCTCCTTGCTGCTCTGCGCAATGGTCTGCCCGAGCAGCGTATTGGCGTAGAGCTTGTTGCGGAAGACGATGGAGAGCGCTTGGATCAGAGAGATGGGCTTGATGGTGGCTGCGCTGTTGATGACGACGCGGAGCTGGTGGGGTACAGCCCGGATATCAATCTCGCGGCTTCCCCACATGGGGTCACCATCGCGGTGAAGCCAGCCCTCGCTTTCGCGGATGATGCGCAGCTTGCGGCTCTGAAACATGCGTACATTGCCCTTGTTGGGCAGCGTGCCGTTGAGCAGCTGGATAGCAAGCAGAGGCGCTTCGGCGAAATTGAAGGGCTCGATGACGGTGACGTCGAGCAGTCCGTCCTCCAGCGAAGCCTTAGGCGCGATGTAGCCGTTGTTGCCGTACTGGGAGGCATTGGCGCAGGTGATGAGAAAGGCCTTGTAGGTGTGGGATCCCGTCTCGTCTTCGACGGTGTAGGTCTCGGGCTTGTAATTAATAATCTCGCGCACGGCATTCTCCAGATAAGTCATCGGGCCGCGCTTGATAGACTTGTCAAAGACGGCGCTGATGTAGGCGTCAAAGCCCATGCCGCAGGTACAGAAGAAGGGTAGTTGGTTGATGATGCCGTAGTCGATGGCCTTGATATGACAGGTATTGATGAGCTCGACGGCTTTGCGATATTCAAGGGGAATGTGTAGATGACGAGCCAAGCCGTTGCCCGATCCGCAGGGAATGATGCCCAGGGCGGTGGGCGTATTGACGAGCGAACGAGCTACCTCATTGATGGTGCCGTCGCCTCCTACGGCGACAACAAGATCAATGTGGTTTTCGACAGCCATGGTAGCGAGCACGGAGCCGTGGCCCGCGTACTGCGTGGTGAGAATACGCCAGTCGAAGCGCTCACGGTCCATCAACTGATTGATTAATGATACGATGAGTCCCTTGGCGGTACCTCCCGAGATGGGATTGATGATAAACCAGGCTTGCTTGCGTGTGGTCATAGATGAGGTCGGCCCCGGCTGATAAGCCGCTTTGTCCGGTATATGTGGCGGCAGATTCCGATAAGGCAGTGCAAAGATAGTACTTTTTATCACAAGTGCGCCCTGTCGGAGATTATTTAAAAATGTAATATCGGATATGCGAACAAGAGTATCGGTTTTGTGTCCGCCAGATGGCGTGCTGAAGGAACTTTCGGCCAAAAGGCCGAAGGCAGTATCCACCCCGGAAAGGTGAAGAAATGGAGTCTTTGCGTCCTTGATATGCTAAAAAATGATAGAGTTTGCTTTGCCAATCTCACAAGTTGGCGTATCTTTGCACTCTAATTAAAAATTAAGAACACGAAATGGGATTGCTACAAGAAAGGTACAAGAAGTATACCGACCCGCAGTACTTTATGAAGAAAGGGATATATCCCTACTTCCGCGAGATCGAAGGCAAAGAAGGCACGGAGGTCAATATGGAAGGTAGGGATATATTAATGTTTGGCTCCAACGCTTATACGGGCCTCATAGATGACGACCGCGTCATCGAAGCAGCCGATAAGGCACTCCACAAATACGGTTCCGGATGTGCCGGATCCCGTTTTCTCAACGGTACCCTTGACCTGCACGTGCAGTTGGAGAAGGAAATTGCTGAGTTTGTGGGAAAGGAGCAGGCCTTGACCTTTTCGACGGGTTTCAGTGTCAATTCCGGTGTGCTCGCCTGCGTGACGGGCAGAGAGGACTACATCATCTGCGACGACCGCGACCACGCTTCTATCGTAGACGGTCGGCGTCTGTCCTTCTCGACATGCTTCAAGTACAAGCACAATGACATGGAGGATCTCGAGCGTCAGCTCAAGCGCTGCCGGCCCGAGGCCATCAAGTTGATTGTAGTGGACGGCGTATTCTCCATGGAGGGAGATCTTGCCAATCTGCCTGAGATCGTACGCCTCAAGCACAAGTACAATGCCTCCATCATGGTAGATGAGGCTCATGGTATCGGCGTCTTTGGTAGACAGGGACGCGGCGTGTGCGACCACTTCGGTGTCACGGACGAGGTAGATCTCATCATGGGTACGTTTAGCAAGAGTCTGGCCAGCATCGGAGGATTTATTGCATCAGACAAGTACACAATCAATTGGCTCAAGCACAATACCCGTACTTATATATTCAGTGCCAGCAACACTCCGGCCGCTACGGCTGCTGCTATGGAGGCCCTCCACATCATCCAGCGCGAGCCCGAGCGTATCGAGCATCTGTGGGAGGTCACCAACTACGCTCTGAAGCGCTTCCGCGAGGAGGGTTTTGAGATCGGAGATACCGAGAGCCCGATCATTCCGCTCTACGTGCGCGATACGGAGAAGACCTTCTATGTCACTAAGCGCGCCTTTGAGGAAGGAGTATTCATCAATCCTGTGATACCTCCTGCTTGTGCACCTCAGGATACCCTTGTACGCTTTGCGCTGATGGCTACCCATACCAAGGAGCAGGTAGATCGCGGCGTCAATGCCCTGGTCAAGGTCTTCAAGGAGTTGGATATACTCAAGTAAATAGATTTTCAGACATAATACGGACGGCTGTGTCATCTACCGGATGGCGCAGCCGTCTTGCTTTGTCGTTGTGCCAGTTGCCTGTGTCGTTGTGCCAGTTGCCTGTGTTGGCTGTGGAAGGCGTGAGACGGCGCAGTAGCCTTGTCTGAAGGCTATCTGCCGCAGGTAGACTGGGCTGGGCATATGATAAGGGCTGATCTCCTGTAACGGAGGTCAGCCCTTATCGAGGTGAGGCCGCAATTGGCCACTATAGTTGTGCTACGCTGAGTCTGTGTGGCGGCGCCGGCTAGTATTCGCCTTGGGCGAGCATGGCTTTGGCTACCTTCATGAAGCCTGCGATATTGGCTCCTTTGACATAATTAATGTAGCCGTCAGGTTCTTTGCCGTACTGTAGGCATTGCTGGTGGATAGTAGACATGATGTGGTGCAGACGCTGGTCCACCTCCTGCTGAGGCCAGGAGAGGTGCATGGCGTTTTGGCTCATCTCGAGGCCGCTTGTTGCTACGCCGCCGGCATTGACGGCCTTGCCAGGGGCAAAGAGTATACGGTTCTTAAGGAAGACTTCTGTGGCTTCGGCGGTGCAGCCCATGTTGGACACTTCGGCGACGAGTTTGACCTTGTTGTCGATAAGTTGCTGGGCATCTGCTGCGTTGAGCTCGTTTTGCGTGGCGCAGGTAAGAGCGATGTCGACCTTGCGCTCCCAGGGCTTGCGGTCAGGAAAAAAGGTGGCCTTGGGATAGCGCTCTGCATAGGGTGCAACGATGTCGTTGCCGCTGGCGCGAAGCTCCAGCATATAGTCGATCTTGCTGCCGCTGATGCCGTCGGGGTCGTAGATGTAGCCGTCGGGGCCGGAGATAGTGACCACCTTGGCGCCGAGTTGGCAGGCCTTGGTTGCGACGCCCCAGGCGACATTGCCAAATCCGGATAGCGCAATCGTCTTTCCGGCAATATCGATGTCCTTGTCTTGGAGCATCTGGTTGACGAAGTAGAGTGCGCCGAAGCCAGTTGCTTCGGGACGGAGCACGCTACCGCCATACTCGAGGCCCTTGCCGGTGAAGGTGCCGGTATGTTGGCCAGTCAGCTTCTTGTACATACCGTAGAGATAGCCGATCTCGCGGCCGCCTACGCCGATGTCGCCAGCCGGTACGTCGGTATCGGGGCCGAGGTTGCGCCATAGCTCAAGCATGAAGGCTTGGCAGAAGCGGCGGATCTCACTCTGGCTCTTGCCTACGGGTGAGAAATCGCTGCCGCCCTTGGCTCCGCCCATGGGAAGCGTGGTGAGGGCATTCTTAAATATCTGCTCGAAGGCGAGAAACTTGAGGATGGAGAGATTGACGGAGGCATGGAAGCGCAGACCTCCCTTGTAGGGGCCGATGGCATTGTTGTACTGCACGCGCCATCCGCGGTTGATCTTGAATTCTCCCTCATCGGTCTCCCATACGACGCGGAAGCACACGATGCGGTCGGGTTCGAGCAGGCGCTCTATGATTTTTGCTTTCTCAAACTCGGGATGCTCATTATACACGGGAGCAATGCTGAGAAGCATCTCCTTGACGGCTTGGTGAAACTCGGTTTCGCCAGGATGCAGCTGCTGAAGTTGCAGCATCAATTTGTCAATGTCCATGATTATGTTTTGTTGGGCGCGGTGTTGGGCCACGATCTGTATTGTATAGAGCAAAGGTAATAATAAGTAAATCAATTACAAGTGCGTGAGGCTTCTTTTTTATTATTTCAGTATCTTTTTTTTGTGCTTGATTATTTATCTTTGTGCGACATAGATACCTTGCTTATGAGTGGAGTTCCCGATATCAACAAATTGGTGCTGAAGGACACGGCGTTTGACGACTTGATGAATCGTCACATTTACAATATATTGCTTGTAGCGACGCACTACGACTCCTTCATCTTGGAGGAAGACGGGCGCATAGAGGAGCAGATATACAATGAGTACGTTGCGCTGAGCCTTACCAGTCCGCCTCGTTTTACTCAAGTCTCGACAGAGGAGGAAGCGCTCGAGATACTGAGCCGCCGCAACTTTGAGCTGATCATCCTCATGCCCAATATGGATCACCGCGATATCTTTGCTGCTGCGACGGAGATTAAGCATCGATACAGCCATATTCCCATCGTGGTGCTTACGCCCTTCAGCCGCGAGGTGAGCAAACGCGTGGCGATGAGCGATATGTCGGCGATTGACTATATCTTCTGCTGGCAAGGAGATCCCCGCCTCATACTGACGATTACCAAACTCATAGAGGACAAGATGAATGCCGAGGAAGACACGGCGCGGGCCGGCGTGCAGATTATCCTACTGGTGGAGGACAGCGTACGCTTCTACTCTTTGGCGCTGACTCATCTCTACCAGTTTGTGCTGGAGCAGAGCAAGGAATTTTCCAAGGAGACGCTCAATGACCACCAGAAGACACTGCGCATGCGCGGCCGTCCCAAGATTATGCTGGCCCGCAACTATGAGGAGGCGGTCAGCATCTTTGACAAGTACAGAGACCATATCCTCGGCATTGTCTCAGACATGAGCATCACCTTCAGCCACAACAAGGATCCCTATGCCGGATACCGCTTCGGCCAGTACGTACGCCGGACAGGCCTCATCATCCCGATGATCCTCGAGTCGAGCGATGCGGCGAGCGAGGCCTTGGCCAGGGAGATACATGCCGCTTTTATCCTCAAGGCTTCCAAACAGTATCCTGAGAAGCTCCGACAGGAGGTGAGCAGGCTCTTCGGCTTTGGCGACTTTGTCATAGTCAATCCCGACACGGGGCAGGAAATCATGCGCATCAAGGACCTCAAGGATCTACAGAATAAGATCTTTGATATACCGGACGCCTCGCTGGCGTATCATCTGAGTCAGAATCATTTTTCCAGGTTCTTTTACAGTCGTGCCATGTTTCCGCCTGCCGACATTCTCAAGGGAGTTAAGGTCAGCGACTATCGCGATATGGACGAAGCACGTCAGCTCATCTTTCATCTTATCGTACAGTACCGACGGATGAAAAACACAGGCACCATCGCTATCTACGAGCGTGACCGTTTTGACCAGTACAGCAACTTTGCACGCATAGGCAATGACTCGCTCGGAGGCAAGGGCCGAGGACTGGCCTTCCTTGGCTCGATGATCAAGTGGCATCCTGAGCTCGACGCGCCCAATCTGCATGTCACCATCCCCAAGTCTGTCGTCGTTTGCACCGATGTGTTTGACCAATTCATGTCGCTCAATCATCTCTATCCCATTGCGCTCAGCGGGGCATCCGATGAAGAGATCTTGCAGGCCTTTCTCGGCGCTGCATTGCCCGACAGTCTGCTCGACGACATCTCAGCTCTGACCGACCTCTTCCGCGGCGCACTTGTCATCCGCTCGTCCTCTCTGCTGGAGGACTCCCACTATCAGCCTTTTGCCGGAGTCTATGCTACCTATATGGTGCCCAATATTGGGGACAAGCGCCATGTCGTCAGCCGGGTCGCCGATGCCATCAAGGCGGTCTACGCCTCTACCTTCTATGAGGAGAGCAAAACCTACATGAGGGCGACCGGCAATCTCATTGAGCAGGAGAAAATGAGCGTTATCCTGCAGGAGGTCGTCGGCCATGTGATCGGCAGCCGTCTCTATCCCAATATATCGGGCGTGGCCCGCTCTCTCAACTACTATCCTCTCGATGAGCAGCGTGCCGAGGAGGGTATCTGCGATATCGCCCTAGGCTTGGGCAAATATATCGTCGACGGAGGCAAGACGCTTCACTTCTCGCCCGTACGTCCTCGCAAGGTCTTGCAGATGAGTACCCTTCGGCTGGCCCTGCGCGACACCCAGACCCAATACTATGCCCTTGATCTGAAGAGTGGGTCTGAGCCTTTCAGTGTCGATGACGGATTTAATCTGCTGCATCTCGGTCTCAAGGATGCCGAGGCCGATGGTATGCTCAAGTATATCTCCTCTACTTATGAGCCTGAGAGTCAGATGATCTACGACGGCTGCTATCCGGGCGGACGCAAGGTGATCTCTTTTGCCAATATCCTGCAACACAACCAGCTTCCTCTGGCCTCCACTCTCCACCGTCTGCTTGACATCGGACAGCGTGAGATGGGGCGCCCTGTAGAAATGGAGTTCGCAGTCAACTTTGACGAGGGATGCCGCAATGGTACCTTCTACTTGCTGCAGATCAGGCCTATCGTCGGCAACGACGAGGACATGGAGATCGGCCTCTCCCATATAGACGATGCTGACAAGCTGATAGCCTCCAACAGCGTGCTTGGACATGGCCGCATCAGGGATATCCGTCATATTCTCTACGTCAAGAGCGCCGGCTACCAGCCTTCGCTCAATGTGAGTCTGGCGAGCCGGATACACGACCTCAATACCCGTCTGATCCGAGAGCAACAGTCGTATGTGCTCATCGGTCCGGGGCGCTGGGGCAGTTCGGACAGCCGGCTCGGCATCCCAGTCAAGTGGACCGACATCTCGGGCGCTGCCGTCATCTGCGAGCGTATGACCAAGGGTTCCTCAATCGAGCCGAGTCAGGGTACCCACTTCTTCCAAAACCTGACCTCCCTGGGTGTGGGATACTTCACCCTGACAGTACAGGATGGCGGCTTCTACGATGAGGACTGGCTCAACGAACAGCCGGCAGCCTACGAAGACGAACACCTGCGCCTCGTCACTCTGTCAAAGCCCATCTGTGTGCTTATGGATGGGCGCCATAGTCGCGGTGTCGTGCTCAAGCCCGACAGCCGTACCGTATTGCCCGATGATGATGCCGACGTGTCTGTCAAATACTCCTCCTTTTAGGTCCGCTCGCCGCTGTTAATCTTTGAGCCAACCGTTTCTGTAAAGCGCGGGAGACCGTTGGCAATCCCCTTTGTCGGCACGCGAATCGACGCAGCTCGTGTGGGCATCATACAGGGTCGGACTTGGTCTAAACTACATCTGGCCTTGTCTAAATTACATCCGGCCCTGTATCAGAGACTGTGCCGCTTAGTACGGCGCGCATACTATGCTGTTGAGTGAGAAGTGGATATTAATTAATAATGTATAGCGTCTGTTCTTCTGATAGCGGGCTTGCCAGCGGGAGGAAGTGCAGCCTGGATGGGTGCAGAGAGCCGGTTGCTGTATATCGGGCAGTCAGACGTGACGGTCAGACGGGGGCTTCATTAGAAGGGGAGGATGCCGACGGTTCCGGCGCGGCTTGTACCGTGTTGGAGGGGGTGTTTGCGTCTGTCGGGACCTCGGACTCCGAGATCTGTCGCACGCGGTGTTTGCCATAAGCCTCGACATAGATTGCCTTGAGAGGCATGGCGGGACAGTTGTTCTCACATGCGCCGCATCCAGTGCAGTTTCGGTTGGTGATGACGGGATACAGTTTGCGTCCGTTGCGGTACATCTGGATACAGCCTTGCGGGCAGTTTTCAGCGCATGCGCTGCAGTCGTGCTCATTGTAGGAAATACAGTTTTCCATAATCCACACGGCGTATCCCGTCTGCACCTTAGCTTTCTCAGCCGGCGTCAGTGGCTGGAGCGCCCCCGTAGGGCAAGCGTCATTGCAGCGTGTGCAGTCCGTCGGGCACCATCCTGTGCGGTAGGAGAGGGAGGGCTGTAGATTGAGCGTGAGCTTAAGTGGTGGCTCGAGCAGATGTTGCGGGCACGCGGGGACACAGTCCATGCAGGCCGTGCAGAGTTCTGTATAGCGTTCCAGACTTACGGCGCCCGCCGGGAGCACGGGGAGCTTGCTCCGTGGATTTCGTTTGCCGGTGAAGGTGGCTATGCTGTTCTGCATCTTGTCGCTGAGGGCCTGCATGCCTTCGTTCTGGGCGAAGGAGGCTGCTGAGGCGATAAAGCGTCGGCGGGCTGTCTTGACAGAAGGTGCAGGACGGCTCTTGCCTCCCACGGCCTCGACCAGCAGAAAGATAGCAGGCACCACAGGAAGCAGCCCGATGGGCAGAGGACCGAGGCTCCAGCCCGCGGCAAAGCAGACGATGGCGGCTAGCAGCAGTACGACGCCCCCTGTTAGGCAGACAAAGTGGCGTACAGAGGGCTTGGCAGACGGAGTGTCTTGAGGTGTGAGATCAGACATGGTGCATGGGCTTGCTGGATGAGGCGAAGCCGCTGCAAAGATACAAAAGAATGTTGCACTTCACCCTCCCGGACCTCTCTAAAAGCCGCAGGCGAGGCAAAGTTTTCGGGCCAAGGTTGCCCAATCCGATTTTTCTTTCTAATTTTACGGCGATAATCCTCATACCATCTGCCCAATGAGTCATCGCATCAAGATCATATTGCTTCTGTTGCTCTCCGGATTTCTCATAGAGCAAGGCCGCGCTCAGTCAGTCGCCACCTCCGAGAGTCCGGTATCCGACTCGCTCGCGGCACTCCCCGATACCCTTACACCTATCTTGCAGGATTACTTCCGCAATTACCGCCTTCGCGGTTTTGAGCCCAATATGGCGATGCGCATGGACAGCCTTAGCGTCGATGACAAGGCGCGCACGCTGACCGTATGGGCAGGCGAAGGCTTCAGCTCGCAAAACTTTACCCCCTCTCTCGTTAAGACTATCTACCAAGATGTGAGCCGCTTGTTGCCCACGCCGCTGAAGTCGTACAAACTCTCGATTATGGGCCATCAGGGAGAGATCTCCACGATGATTCCCAATACCTATCTCTCCCCTAAGGACTCCACGCGTCTCTGGGGGAAGACCGACTATACCGGCAAGCCTTGGGTGAGCTATCCCAAGCGCCCCTACGCTATCACGAAGGGACTCTCCGGCCGCCATCTCTGTATCTGGGCGAGCCACGGCCGCTACTGGCTCAGCAACGGCGCCCATTGGGGATGGCAGCGTCCTGCGCTCTACTGTACGCGCGAGGACCTCTTCACCCAATCTCTGGTCTATCCCTTTCTGCTACC
This sequence comes from uncultured Prevotellaceae bacterium, assembly GCA_900316315.1. GTDB lineage: Bacteria > Bacteroidota > Bacteroidia > Bacteroidales > Bacteroidaceae > UBA6382. The sequence continues at coordinate 12,826 of ONCK01000001.1, read as the reverse complement.
TATGCTCGAGCGGAGCGGAGCTGTCTGCTATACGCCGCGCGAGAGAGACTGGCAGCGCCACGAGATCATCGTCGACAATGACGGCGCCTTGGCCACAGGACGCTACGAGGAGTACGCCGGCGAGGCCGGCTGGCAGGATACAGGCCTGGAGGGCTTTCGCTACGGTCAGGCAACCTACCTGAGCGGTGAGAGCCCGTGGCACGCAAGTCGGGGATTTACCTTCGTCGACTCGACCGGCGCTGAGGTATCCGAGCATCCCTCAGCCGTCAAGGGCACAGCGCGCGTGGCCGCTACGACTACGCAGCGCTCAGGTCTCTCCACAATATACTGGATACCCAATATAGAGGAGGCAGGTGACTATGCTGTCTACGTGAGCTACCAGACCCTGTCGCGCAGCATTGACGATGCCCACTACACGGTCCATCACCGAGGCTTCAGCACACCGGTCCGTGTCAACCAGCAGATGGGTGGTGGAACCTGGGTCTATCTGGGTACTTACAGCTTTGCGGCTGGGCAGAGCAAGGACAACTGCGTCAGTCTCTCCAATGCCAGTTCGGCAGCCCGCGGCGTGGTGACGGCAGATGCAGTACGCTTCGGCGGCGGCATGGGCAATATGGCACGTGAGGAAGACGGCGGAGACGGCGTCGTCAGCGGCTTGCCGCGCTATCTGGAGGGGAGCCGCTACTATGTGCAATGGGCCGGCTTGCCACAGGGCGTATACAATACCAAAGACGGTCACAATGATTACGCAGACGATATCAACTGCCGCTCCAATGCCCTCAACTACTTAGGCGGAGGTTCCGTCTACTTACCCGGGCGCGAGGGAGGGCACGTCCCCTTTGAGCTCTCACTCGCAGTCCACAGCGACGCGGGCTACCGCTACGGCAATGACACCTACGGTACTCTGGTCGTCACTACGCTATACGACGACAGTGCCCGCACGACGCTGCCCTGCGGTCAGTCACGTCTGATGTCGTCAGACCTGGGCACTATGCTGCAGACCCAGATCTGCGGCGACTTGACACGCTTGCTCGGCCGGACATGGACACGTCGCGAGCACTACTACCGCGACTACAGCGAGTCGCGCAAGCCCCTGGTGCCATCGGGCATACTCGAGACCATGTCTCACCAGCACTTCGAAGACATGAAGCTAGGTCACGACCCCGTATTCAAGTTCGCCTTCGCCCGTAGTGCATACAAGGCCATCGTGCGGTACATCGCCGAGGTCCACCGCACAGACTACGTCTACCAGCCACTGCCGGTGACTCATCTGAGTGCTCTGCTCGAGCAGGGAGGCAAGGTACGCCTCTCATGGAGTCCGCAGCAGGATACGACGGCAGAGGAGGGCGAGGCTTCCTCACAGCCCGATGCCTATATCGTCTATACCCGCAAGGGCGATGGCGACTTTGACAACGGCACACTCGTCAAGGGGACAACCACCTGTCTAGTCAGCATCCCCGACGACAAGACCGTCAGTTTCAAGGTTACAGCCGTCAATCAGGGAGGAGAGAGTTTTGACAGCGAGGTGCTCTCCGTGCGCCACAGCAGCAGACAACGCAAGGAAGTGCTCCTGATCAACGCGTTCACGCGTCTGAGCGGCCCCGAGGTGGTGGATACCGAGGAGCGGTGCGGCTTTGACCTCGACCGTGACATGGGCGTGCCTTATAAGTCGACGACAGAGTACTGTGGCCGTCAGACAGATATGGACCGTACAGACTTGGGGCACGGTCTTGGCCGGTCGGGAGACGAACTTGTAGGCGCTCAGCTGGAGGGCAATACCTTTGATTACCCTTATGTGCACGGTCAGGCCCTGGCCGGGATGGCGGATGTCAGTTTCTCCTCTATCAGCCGTGAAGCTCTGTCGGCCGATACTCCCCTGAGACAGTACCAGATGTTGGATCTCATCCTCGGCAGTCAGAGAGACTGCGGAGAGAGCAGCATCCGCCGCTATAAGACCTTTGACCCCGCGTTGCAACGTCTGCTCTCTGACTATCTGAGCCGGGGAGGGCGTCTGCTGGTTTCGGGTAGCTATATTGCCAGCGACATGCAGTCGCCCGAGGAGGCCGCCTTTACGGCTACGACGCTTCACTATCAGTATGGCTCGTCAGATGTGGCCGCTGGGGGAAGCGCTGGAGGAGACAGCATCCGCGCTAACCAAATTGCCTGCGCCCTTCAGAGCAATCCCGCCTTGCCACTGCGTCACTACGACCGCCTGACGCCTGTCGACCAAGCCTTCACCTCGTTTACCTACAGTGACGGCACCAGCGCGGCAGTTGCCTGGCAGGGCAGCCGAAGTCGTACGTTGGCACTCGGCTTCCCGCTCGAGCAGATAGCCGATGCGGCTAAGCGCAGTCAGGTGATGCGGATGGCCTGCCGCTTTCTCACCGAGTAGCGACGCCATTTGCTCGGCTGCTTGATAGGCGAGGCCTGCGGCTGCCGAGATGAGGGCTACAAAATACTGAGTCAGTAAATACAACTATATAAACGTCATGTACTACGACATCCATCTCAATGCCTCCGGCACACACACGCTGGAAATCACAGAGGACAATTTGCAGACGATACGCAAGTATGCCCTCTTTCGACACCTCGTCGACAGCAACGGTATCGTCGACGAGTCGGTGCTCACCAAGCTAAAGTACAACATCCGTTCCCTGATTGCCAATAGCGATGGCAAAGCCACCGACCTGCTGGATCTCTGCATCGACGTGATCTATCACTCCAAGATGAAGGCATACGGCCTTCAGCAGCTCATCAATGTGTACAAGCAGTGGGAAGCCCTGCAGGACGAGCCCGAGGAACCCGACGATACAGATCCGCAGCCCGTTCCAGCGCAATAAGTCCACCGCCCTGTCTTGCTGCTGCCCGTAGTAGTGACGACAGGGATGTACACTACTGATGTCATATAGTGTCATAGAGCAGACTGTACGCGGCAAGTCAGCAGCACAGCCCTGTCAGGACAGTATCGTTACGACGCTTGACTACTGCGCTGTCATTGATGGAAGTACCGCCAAGACGGATCGTACTTACGACGGAATGGCTCCGGGCTTGCTGGCAGCGCGACTGGTGGCAGAATCCGTCAGGGCATTGCCCAGCAAGGCGACCCTGGAAGAGGCAACCAGCTTGCTGACCTCGGCGATTCGCTCCTACTACCTCAGTCACGGCTTGCTGGACCGTGTCGCGCGGCATCCAGAGGAGCGTATCACAGCCAGTGTGGTCATCTATAGCGACTCTCGTCGCGAGATATGGTGGATAGGCGATTGTCAGTGCCGTGTGGATGGACGTACCCTGCATCCTGTCAAACGCATAGACGAAGTACTCAGTCGTATACGCGCTGAGGCAGACCGCTACCTCCTGTCTCATGGTTACACGGTGGACCAGTTGCGCCGCAAGGACTTAGGCAGGCAGATCATCATGGGAGCCCTGAGAGACCAGTGCGGATTTCAGAATGTTTCGCCTGCCTGCTGTCCCTATGCTTATCCGGTGATTGACGGCTTTGAGGTGATGAGATCGTCTTCGCTAGACTCGGCGGATGGGCAAGGAGGATGGTCGAGCATCGCGGTTGCCCCCGACATCCACCAACTCGTGCTTGCCAGCGACGGTTATCCCTACCTCGCTGATACGCTGGCAGCCTCTGAGCGGCAATTAGAGGATCTCTTGCGCCAAGATCCCCTTCTCATCAGAGATTGCCCCTCTACCAAAGGACTGGCTGTCGGTGCCGACAGTTACGATGACCGCGCCTATCTCCGCATAAGCATCTGAGCGTTGCGCAGAGTACGGGCGCAGAAAGTATGTCGGCTGCAGTATTGTGAAGACCGGACGATAGGCTCTTGAGGTATGACGGCGACATGATATCAAATAATTAGCACTCTTGACCTCCTGTCTATGGCGATAAATTGCTAATTTTGCGCAATAACAAATTTGAAACTCATGACACAGACGCCCCGATATATCTTGCTCCTACTGTTTGCGTGCCTTACGACGCTGACCTATGGCCAGCACCGGCGCAACGTGTCGTCCGCAGGCCAGCACCAGACTGCGCAGGCCCCGACAACGGACGATATCAAGACCCTGATAGACAATTATAAGTTCGGCCAGGCAGCTCACATCGCCCAGCAGCGTCTTGCGCAAGCGCGCAAAGCACACCAACCAGTCGGCATGCTGCAGGCAGATGCCGCCCGTGCGCTGGCAGGCATCAATATGCTTTCAGCAACTCAACGTGTCACTTTCATAGACAGCTTCGTAGTAGACAAGGGGAGCGTGCTGGAGCATATCCATACCGACCCTAGTTGCGGCCAGTTGGCTTACTGGAAGGATGTCTTCCGCCAGATGGGACAGACAGAAGGCGATGTCGCCACTTCTACCACGTACACCAATGACTTTAAGGACAAACTCTACTATGCCAATGCAGCAGGCGACGGGCATCAGCATCTCTTTGTGAGGTACAAGGAGGGCGACCATTGGTCTGCGCCTGCCGCTCTCGACGGACTGGGCGACAGCACCGATGGGGATACCAATCCCTACGTGCTCGCAGACGGCGTGACACTCTATTTTGCCTCCAATCGTGCCGGTGGACTAGGCGGATATGACCTCTACGTGACGCGCTATTCGACCGACGACAACAGTTATCTCAAGCCAGAAAACATGGGCATGCCCTTCTCCAGCCCTGCCAACGACTATCTGCTCGCTATTGACGAGGTCAACCAATTGGGCTGGCTTGTCACAGACCGCCGCCAGCCGGAAGGCAAAGCCTGCATCTACCTCTTTGTTCCCGAGGAGAGCCGTACGGTCTACGAGCAGACGGCCGTCAACGCCGACAGCATACGTCTCAAAGCCATGATACACGATATCAAGTCCACTCAGACGGATGCCAAGTACGTGGCAGCAGCCCGCCAACGGTATCAGCAGTTGCTCAAGAGCGGTCTGGCCAAGCAGCAGAAGGCCGATGACTTGCACTTCGTCGTATACAATGGCATCATCTACCATGGGCTGAGCGACTTCAAGAGTTCCAAGGCCAAGCAGCTGGCCTCCAACTGGAAAGACCTCAGACATAAGCGCGACAACCTCCTCACCGAGCTGAGGCAAAACCGCGCCAAGGTTGACAACCAACCGTCCCTCAAGGCAACGATCCTCAAGCAGGAGCAGGCTGTCGAACAGCTCGATGACGCCATACAGGACCTCGAATGGAATATCCGTTACGAGGAACAGAGCAGAATTGGTGCCAATAAGTGACGGACCGCGACAGACACCTCCAATCGCCGCCTGTATTGTCAGAGACCGTCACCTTAAAGCCCTGAGCTGGATGTCACCCATCCGGCACGTGCCGCGATAGATACAGAGGCAGAGCGAGACTCAACACCGGCTATCCCATACTCTCCAAAATCCTATATACATCGTATTAAGGTCATGAAAAAGCAATTTTCCCCTTCTGAACTGATCATCAATCCTGATGGCAGTATCTTTCATCTCCATCTCAAGCCTTCTCAGGTGGCTCATAAGGTCATTCTCATGGGTGACCCGTCGCGCGTAGACCTCGTGGCCAGCCATTTTGACCAGCAGGAGTGCGAGGTGCAAAGTCGCGAGTTTCATACCATTACGGGTACGTACCGCGGTAAGCGTATCACTGCGCTTTCTACCGGCATCGGGTGTGACAATATCGACATTGTGCTCACTGAGCTCGACGCCTTGGTCAATATAGACTTTGAGACGCGCACGGTCAAGCCCCAGCTTACATCGCTTGAAATCGTACGTGTAGGTACCTGCGGCGGTTTGCAGCCCGAGACGCCGCTGGGTACGTTTATCGCCAGCCAGAAGAGCATCGGATTTGACGGCCTGCTCAATTTCTACAAAGGACGCAATGAGGTTTGCGACCTGGAGTTGGAGCGTCAGTTTACTGCTCATATGCACTGGAATCCGCAGCTCTGCGCACCATACGTCATTGATGCCAATCCACAGCTGCTTTCCCGCATCGCAGCCGATGACATGGTGAGAGGCATTACAATCTCGTGTGGCGGATTCTTCGGTCCGCAGGGACGCGAAGTGCGCATACCGCTTGCAGACCCCGACCAAAATGCCAAGGTAGAGTCCTTCAGCTATCAAGGTCTCAAGATTACCAATTACGAGATGGAGAGCAGTGCCGTAGCCGGTATGTCGCGCCTGCTGGGTCACAAGGCAATGACCTGCTGCATGGTCATTGCCAACCGTCGCGCCGGTACCGCCAATGCAGGCTACAAGGCGAGCATCGACGACCTTATACAGCTCGTGATAGACCGCATCTGATAAATCCTATACAAGTGGCAGATTCAGCAATATCCTCTGATACGATTTACGCCATTGCTACCGGCACAGGCGGAGCTATCGGCGTCGTGAGACTCTCGGGCCCCGGCAGCATCAGTGCGGCAGAAGCCGTATTTAAGCCCTGTGGTCACACGCCACTGTCTGAGCGCCCGTCGTCCAGCTTGGTCTACGGCACAGTCGTCGATGACCACGGAGAGACGCTCGACGATGTAGTGGTCTCGGTATACCGGGCCCCCCATTCGTACACGGGCGAAGACTGCATAGAGTTCTCCTGTCACAATTCTCCCTACGTGCTACACACGCTCTGCTCCCTGCTGAGCCGTCACGGATGCCGTCTGGCCGCCCCCGGGGAGTATACCCAGCGTGCCTTTGTCAACGGCAAGATGGACCTCTCTCAGGCCGAGGCAGTTGCCGATCTCATCTCCTCTACTACATCTGCCTCTCACCGCCTCGCTATCCAGCAGATGAAGGGCACTTACAGCCAGGCTATCCGCTCACTGAGGGATGCTCTGCTGCATATAGCCTCTCTGATGGAGCTCGAACTGGACTTTGGGGACCATGAGGAGCTTGAATTTGTGGATCGCAGCGAGGTCCGTGACAAGTTGAAGCAGGTGCTCGGCCTCATCCATCGCCTCGCCGACAGTTTCCGCCTGGGCAACGCTATCAAGCAAGGCCTCCCCGTGGCTATCGTTGGCGACACCAATGTCGGCAAGTCCACGCTGCTCAATCAGCTTCTGGGCGAGGACCGCGCCATCGTGAGCCCCGTGCAAGGCACTACCCGCGATGTCATCGAGGATACGGTCAATATCGGAGGCCATCTCTTCCGCTTCATCGACACCGCCGGCCTGCGCCACACCGACGACCCTGTAGAGCAGATAGGTATCCGCCGGGCGCTCGACCGCCTGAGCCAGGCGCAGATCATCCTGCACGTAGTCGACGCTACTCAACCCTCCGTGTCGGAAGTGCCCGTTTCGGAAGGCCAGCAACTCGTCACCGTGTACAATAAGGCTGACCTCCTCCGTCCTGACCAGATAGAACAGCTCACAGGCGGCAAGGCCTCGACCACACATCCTGTCATCGCTATCTCTGCCAAGACCGGCGAAGGGCTGCAAGCGCTGACCGACCTGCTGCTGGACTTCGCCTCGCCGACAGACGATACCCAGGGAGTCATCGTCAGCAACCTGCGCCACTACCAAGCGCTCCAAGCTGCCGGGGAAGCCGCTCAGCGGGTACTGCACGGCTTTGACATCAATCTGCCTACCGACCTCATCTCCCAGGACCTGCGCGAGTGCATCGACCATCTCTCCGACATCATCGGCGAAGTGACCTCCGACGATGTCATCCATAATATATTTGCTCACTTCTGCGTCGGAAAGTAGGTTTTGCGTGGGAAAGTAATCTTTTAGAAATCACGACTATTATGAAATTATCTAATATTTATCTTATAAAATGGTACGGTCCATTCTCAACTAAAGAAGAAATAAAGGAATGGGAAGACAGCCACCTTCCTATTCGCTTTAATTTGTACGCTTTTCAAGCTAAACAAAATAGCAAAAAAGATAAGTATTATTGTGGAATGACGTATAAGCAAACAGTTGGAAATCGATTAAACAACCACGACCACCATATTCATGATTTTGAGGACAGAACAGAATTAATCCAAATATGGATTGGAACCATAGCTAATAAAAAAGCGAAAGAGAGCGATGTTAGAATATGTGAAAAAATGATTACTAGCCAATTAGCAAGTGAGGCAGGTGTAGGTAAAGGAAATTTAGAAAACAAGACAAATAAAAAGCCTCCTATCAACAACGTATATATTATCAATGAGTGGTGGAAAACTAATGAGGGCGAATTAAAGAAGAAAACTCATGGTAGTGTCCCTGACGTAATTCCAGAAGTAATGGCTTATTATAGTGAAACAAAAGCATTATATGGAGCAAACAAGCTCAAGCCTATTTGTGATTTGTAATCTCAAGACTCTATCCACGAAATCCCTAATGACAATTGCAACAACCATTTTCAATTATAAATGTAACAATTAATGAATCAGACAGAGATACTGTTTTCTGAAAACACCTTATTTGTCATCACAATATATGGACCGCATGGCACCATATTGCCACCATCTATGATTAAATAGGTAGAACGACAGTTAATACCCATACCTCTTAACACTTTGGTAGCATCAGTAATTGTCTCAATATCTTTTTTATTCTTGCTCTTCACAAGATAATCAGGATAATAGCGATACTTCAAGAACTCATTTTCGCCCAATTGAATAGGCATATAGTCACGAGCCCAATAATCGCGAGTGCACTTAAGTTCTCTTGTTTCTATACCCATTTCCTTTAGTATGGTCATCAACTCCTTATAGAACTTAGGATTACCATATTTTTTAGTATTCAAACAAGGAGATAGAAATACTACGTTTGTATTTTTATCGTGAAGCAATTTGTTGTTCATATCCATATGGTTTATCTTTGAAGTTAATGAAATCTTGGTATAAAGTATCCTTGTCAAGTTGTACACTATCATGATATGGGTAAAGAATATTATTGACTTTAGCTTCAACTGACTGATTTGATCTAATTAGATTAACACGAGGTTTACGAATAAAACTCATCACGTCATTATTCTGCTCCACGAGAATAGGAAATTCGTAATCAACACCAGTAGCATCATGGCATCTAAATAATTCTGCACAAGCAATTGGACCGCTTAAAATCGCACTGCCATCTTCACTTATCAACTGACGAATTAGAATTCCACCAAAGTATGCACTATCATCCAGTACATATTTCTCAATATTCTTTCTCTTGCTATTTACTCTGTTTTCACGTTTAATACTACTAGCAAAGTTAAGGTCTATGCCTCCAAAGTCGTTGACATACCAGCATAAAGATTTTGATACTCGTGGATGAGTGATGATATCACGATGATTCTTGTTGTAGAAGTAAAATTCAATCTCCTTAAAAAGATACTTCTTCTCACCCTTTTGGATAGCAAAACTTTCAAACAGCATCTTTGCTATTTGTTCAAAGCGTAACTCTATTTCGGCAGTGTTCATACCAGTATCAAGACTCATTAACTGGCGAAGTTTGTCTATAATATTCATATTATGGGATAACATCTTGTTTAAAGTGAATCATTATTAGTTTACGGTAGCCATTTTCTTAACAATATCCAAAGCTTCTATCATATTTCCTTTCTTCAATTCAAGAAGAGATAGATAAATAGTGTTCATTCCTGGCCTGTCTTTGTAAGGTGCAAACTTCTCTATGTACCCGTCAACCCAATGATACTTCTTAGCGTTACATTTCTTAATATTCTTATCAATCTGAGCCAAACTCTCTTTTATTGCTCTTTGAATTTCTGGCAACACCTTAACTATTGCTATACTATTCTCAATCTCTTTTAAAGGATTTTGTGTATATAACATCTTAATAGCAGATATAAAGTTTTCTTCCTTCAAATGAACAAAGGCCAATCGCTTTTCGTTGGAGTAAAGATTGGTTTTTATACAGGTTTCTATTACATCCCTTATCTCTAATAAAACATTGGGAAGAGCATCCTCTCCATATGGCTTTGTTAGGTATCTCTCCCAATAAGAGCCAATCCTTGAAGTATATCCGTATACTCTATCGATAATGGAATAGCAAATAGTATTCATTCTTGACAATGCAATAGCTCGCTCAAGTGGAAGTGAAGAGTTGAAATAAAGTTTAAGTGTACTACATAAATCTAACGACATATATGTAATAGCAAGCATGGCTTCTGAAGTAGCTAATATATCATAACAATCAGATAAATCTATCTTATATTCTGCCTGGATTTTCTTGAGAATATTTGGCCATTTCAATAATTGTTCTTTACAATCGCCAAAAGTTTTAGATTGACTAGCAATATTCCTTGTCATTGCCACATTCATTTCTGCCAATTTACTTTCCCATACATATTGATCAAAAGAAAACAGAGGTGGAAGTATGGGATGTAGTTTCATCAACTCGTTCCTTTTCTTTTGAACCAAGTAATAATCCAGTATCTCAGTAATGCAATTTCCCATCATTCTAAAGATAATCCCGAACAGTTCATATCGATTAACTTCTTTCTCAATGGTGATTTCCTCAAGTTTTAGTAATTCGCGAGGATTACCCCCTTTATCAATTTGATAATGCATAGTCAAATCCCTTTCATCTTTATCAGTGATAGAACTTTCTGCATACTCTTTAAGTCTATTTGTGATGGTTTCAATATCATTGTCGAAAACATCATTTTCTTTAACCAATTGATAATTCTTAATAAATTTACCCCACATGCTCCTTCCCTGCTTATTATAGCCCCAAAGGGCTTTATAGCCTTCAATAATATAAGAATTTACATATTTGAGATGAGCCTGTTGTTCCCTTCTATCTGTAGCCTTTAATGCACCCGACAAAGAAACCAAATAAACAGAATAGAAATAGTTCACAAACATCTGTATGCATACTATTTGCATACAAAACTCTTTTTGTGGCTGCATTAATGAGCAATCCTTACTTTCCAAATATTTATAGATTGCAAAATACTTAGGAAGTATATTCTCTGCATTTAGAAGAATAATTTCACCCGTCTGAGCTAGTAATTTTGATTCCTGCACCATCCTTTATCATTTTCTATTAGTCATCTAAACCACACCACTTACGTAGTTCTTTTATTACAATTTCATCCGTGAGATAATCTTTATGAGTATCAAATGGAATAAGCTTTATTTTCTTTCCTGATACGATATTAGTTAAAGAATTTTTTATTTCATCATAATTACATTTTGGAAGTGGAATGAAAACAAGATATTTATAGTTCTTTTTTAGAGATAAGGTAAATGAAACAAAGAACCCTTTAAGTCCCTCATTTTCTGACATAAAAACGCCATCTGGACATGAAACATTCTGCATTGTCCATAACCTTACGGGCAACTGATTATTATCAGGGTTTAATATCACGTTTCTAAAACAATCATAGTAACTATGGCTTAATAGCGTAAAACCAGTTTGGGCAAACAACAACAAATAAGCATTTTTAATGATTGCAGCTTCAACTCGTTCTTGTTGATGTTTCAGTGGAGCATCTTGCAAATCAACTATGGCATTAGGAACTAGTTTGTTTTCACGAAAATCATCCCATACTTTTGGGTTGTTACGTTTTGTGTCAACAACCAACTTAAGGTCTTTGTTCTCTCCCACTTCCAGTTTTGCATTCAATCTTTGACCGTCTACCCTCACAGACACCTTACGATTGGTATTAGGAAGAAACTCCTGTTGTTCACGAGCTTTTAAAGCCTCTTGCAAATGAACATCTATCAAAGCACCACAATTACTATTGCATTTTCTACATGTTAAGGTTATGCGAGAGCCGCCAAGAGATGCTTGGGGAACATCTTCTTCTGTTAGCTTTGATATTTCATATTCATTAAATGGTGAAAAACACTCTGGGCAAAGAAAATCACCATCTGGAACTTTAACACCTATTCTTCTGAGAATATCAAGATTTGTTTTAATCCTTGAAAAATGATTTTTGTATTCATTGCTTACTTCTTATTAGTTTACTGACTACTTATAAAAATCCTTCTTTATGAAAAAAGGCACAAAGTTTCTCCGCTTCTTCCTGCAACTTCTGTGGATTCTGCTTGGTAAGTTTCTTCAGATTGAGGAGTTTCCATTGTACTGATGGATATTCTTTGAAGTATTCAAATTCGTATCCATCCCATTCGGGCTGTCCTAATTCAAAACTGATTAGGAACTTCTTATCCGCTTCCGTCATCAACGACTTTACATCAATAATGAGTTTTGCACGAGTTTCTTCAAATTCCTCGTATGTAAAAGGAATATCCGTCATACCTGCAAACTGATTTTCCATTGCTTCTCGCTGATCAATCATGCTTGGAGCAAAAGACTCATGGATGGGTCTGTCACTACCAAGTAAACAGAAAATGAGTCCTTCACGGCATTTGCTCAATGGAATATCCATGTATTTTACATCAAACAGATCACGAGGATGCTGACGTGATAGAGCTGCTGCAATCTTGCCACCATACAATTGAGTTAGGGGCACAACGCTTGCCTCACAAAAGAGAGAAAACTCTTCCTGTGCCTTCTCACTCAATGGTATTGTTTGAACATCACCACCTATAATTCCTCTCTTGGTCTGGTTAACCTCTATCTTCACCTGCTTGCCTCGATACTCGCACAACAGCTTGCAGGTACTGAAGTTGGGTACAACATGCATTCCTTTGAAAGCCTTCTTTGCCTTATCTGCAATGGTTTTTAGATGCAAATTGATGTCATCCAAACTTGTCTGACGGTCAGCCAACGGGATATAGGTCAAATCAATATCTATAGAATAACGTGGCAAATCTTTCAAGAAAAGATTGATGGCAGTACCTCCATGTATTGCAAACACATGCTCTTCCATCACTATCGGAATAAGACGGAGTAGCAGTTCTACTTTCTGAGCGTAAACACTTGATCTTATATCATTCATATTCTGCAAG
>ONCK01000013.1 GCA_900316315.1 uncultured Prevotellaceae bacterium | reverse complement strand
CATAAAAAGCAAATGGCGTGTAACTCATTGAGCTACACGCCATTTGATAGTGTTTTGTTATGTCTTTACTTATGCGTCTCATTTGACCTCCTCGAAGTCTGCATCCTGGATGTCGTCTTTGCCGGACTGTTCTTGCTGGGCGCCGTTTGCGGAGCCTTGCTGCTGGCCTGCGCCATTGAATCCGGCACCTGCTCCGGCTTGCGGGCCTGCCTGACCTGTCTGCTGGTACATCTGTGCGGAGGCTGCCTGCCATGCATTGTTGAGCTCGCTGATGGCGGCATCAATGGCGGCTACGTCACCGCTCTTATGGGCGTCTTTGAGCTTCTGGAGGGCAGACTCGATAGCGGGCTTCTTGTCGGCCGGGAGTTTGTCGCCGAGCTCCTTGAGCTGGTTCTCTGTCTGGAAGATCATAGAGTCAGCCTGATTGAGCTTGTCTACGCGCTCGCGCTCCTTCTTATCAGCTTCGGCGTTGGCCTGGGCTTCGGCTTTCATCTTCTCAATCTCATCCTTGGACAGACCGCTGCTGGCCTCGATGCGGATAGCCTGCTCCTTGCCGGTAGCCTTATCCTTGGCGCTTACCTTGAGGATACCGTTGGCATCGATATCAAAGCTGACCTCAATCTGAGGCACTCCACGACGTGCGGGAGCAATGCCTTCAAGATTGAACTGGCCGACGCTCTTGTTCTGGCTGGCCATTGGGCGCTCACCCTGGAGCACGTGAATGGTCACTGCGGTCTGGTTGTCGGCTGCGGTGGAGAATACCTCACTCTTCTTGCAAGGTATAGTCGTGTTGGCGTCAATGAGTTTGGTCATTACGCCGCCCAGGGTCTCGATGCCCAGAGACAGAGGTGTGACATCGAGCAGTACGACATCGCCAACACCGCTCTCCTTGTTGAGGATGGCGCCCTGTACGCTGGCACCGACGGCTACTACTTCATCGGGGTTGACACCTTTAGAGGGTACCTTGCCGAAGTAATTTTGTACGAGAGTCTGTACGGCAGGTATACGGCTGGAACCGCCCACGAGGATAACTTCGTCGATATCGCTGGTAGAGAGCTTGGCATCGGCGATGGCCTTTTGGCAGGGCTCGAGGCACTTCTGGATGAGGTCATGAGCGAGTTGCTCAAACTGGGCACGTGTCAATGTCTTGACGAGGTGCTTGGGCACGCCACCTACCGGCATGATGTATGGCAGGTTGATCTCAGTGGTCGTAGAGGAGGAAAGTTCAATCTTTGCCTTCTCGGCAGCTTCCTTCAGGCGCTGCATGGCCATAGGATCCTGGGTAAGGTCTGCACCCTCATCCTTCTTAAACTCATCTACAAGCCAGTTGATAATGACTTGGTCAAAGTCATCACCGCCCAGGTGGGTATTACCATTGGTGGAGAGCACTTCAAATACACCGTCACCAAACTCAAGGATGGAGATATCAAATGTACCACCACCGAGGTCGAATACGGCAATCTTCATATCCTTGTCGCTCTTGTCCAAGCCATAGGCGAGGGCTGCGGCGGTAGGCTCGTTGACGATACGGCGCACATTGAGGCCTGCGATTTCGCCGGCTTCCTTAGTAGCCTGACGCTGTGAGTCACTGAAGTAGGCAGGTACGGTGATGACAGCGTCCTTGACCTCTTCGCCGAGGTAGTCCTCAGCGGTTTTCTTCATCTTCTGCAGAATGATGGCGCTGATCTCCTGAGGCGTATACTGACGGCCGTCAATCTCAACACGAGGCGTATTGTTCTCGCCGCGCACTACAGTATATGGCACACGCTTGATCTCATCCTGGCAAAGGTCGTAGGGCTCACCCATAAAGCGCTTGATGGAGAATACCGTGCGCTTAGGGTTGGTAATAGCCTGACGCTTGGCGGGGTCACCGACCTTACGTTCACCACCTTCTACAAATGCAACTACAGAAGGGGTGGTGCGCTTGCCTTCAGAGTTGGCGATTACCACAGGTTCGTTACCTTCCCATACGGCAACGCAGGAGTTGGTTGTACCTAAGTCGATACCAATAATCTTACTCATGATATGTATTTTTTATTTGTTATTTTTCTAATTGTTTGTTGCAGTCATGCGACTGCGCTAAGTGTAGTACAATCTGCGTGCCAAAATGCGCCATCTGTTGCAAAATGTGATCTATTTACCTTTTTTGGCAGGTGGAGAATGTGGCGAACTATAAATAATGGATTGTAGCCAGAGGCTTGTCCGTATGATCTTGTGCTGTGGAGGCGGGACTGTCGCAAGAATAGGCAGAATATGGATAAAAGCGTCATGCGATTTGCAAGGGACATGGGTGGACGTGGCTGAAGCCATATCGGGCGCGGTCCCCATAAATTTACGGTCTATAGCTGGGCAGAGCCTGTCTCTAGCTACAGACTGCGCCTGCTAAAGGCAATTATTGGCAGATACAACTGACTGGCATAGACTTAATCTACGCGGGCATGGGGAAATATTGAAGAAGAAAAAGGAGCCACGCTTCGCTATCGAGGTAGAAACGGTAGCGCGAGTATGGCTGTCGGATCAGTCAGAGAAGTGCTTGTTCCACCATGGGGTAGACTTGGACTCCTGCAGGTACTCCCCGGCGTCGACTTCCTGCCAGGTGCCGTCGAGTGCGCCGATGATGAGGGACTGGCCGAGCTTGGCGTGACGCTCCATCATCTGCCGGTTGGCAAGGGCGAGGCCGTGCTGTATTTGCCGTGCATAGTCAGACATCTCACTTCCCATCATGGCTGTAGTCCATTATGAGCTTAAATCGCTCGAAGTCATATATCTTGGTCACGCCGCCATTTGACTCAGCGAGTACGACGGAGCGGCCCGTATTGTTGTCAATGAGCATCCACCGGTCGACGACGTGGCTGTAGATATTAAAGAGATTTTTTATACCGGCTGCATATCGGCGCCGTATGACATCCTCGGGGATGTTGTGTCCGCCTTCACTGACTCGCTTAGCGACGCGCTGGATGGCGACCTCGGGACTGCTGAGCCAGAAGAAGAGGAGCTCGACGGTGTAGCCAGCCTTGTGGGCACGCTGGATGAGACTTACGTAGGAGCGGGTGGAGAGCGTGGTCTCGAGGGCAAAGGTGGTGCGCGACTTCATGAGATCCCGGATACGCTCGATCATGAGGCGCCCTGCCTCGATGGGCACGCGCTCGGGATGGAATGGGGACAATCCCTTGGCTATCTCGTCGGCGTTGACAAACTCTTCACACTCCAGTATCTGGGGCAGGATGGTATAGGAGGCTGTGGTCTTGCCAGCACCGTTGCATCCGGCGATAATGTATATCTTCTGGGGCATGGATAGAGAGGTTACAGATAGGTTGATGGTGATCAGAGACCTTGTACGATACGGAGCGTATCCTCTGCCACGAGGAGCTCCTCGTCAGTGGGGATGACGGCGACTGTGACTTTGCTGTCAGGAGCGGAGATAATAGCCTCGGTGCCGAAGGCTGCGCGATTGAGCTCATCGTCCAACTTGATACCCATAAACTCGAGTCCGGCCACGCTATCGCGGCGCATATCCCATTGGTGCTCGCCTACACCGGCTGTGAAGAGGATGTAGTCGGCTCCGCCGAGTACGCCCATATAGGCGCAGATGTACTTCTTCAGGCGATAGTTGTAGATCTTGTTGGCCATGCGTGCACGCTTGTTGCCCTCGCGGGCAGCCTTGCCGATTTCGGCCATGTCAGAGGAGACGCCGCTCAGGGCAAGCATGCCCGACTGTTTATTGAGCAGGTCGCTGGCCTCGCGGGGCGTCATGCGCTCCTTGTCCATGATGTAGAGAATGGCTGACGGGTCAATGTCTCCGCTGCGCGTTCCCATGACGAGTCCTTCAAGCGGCGTGAGTCCCATCGACGTGTCGACACACTTGCCGTGCTTGATGGCGCATACGGAGGCGCCGTTGCCGATGTGGCAGGAGATGACATTCTTCTCCGCCGGGTCAAATCCCAGGAATTCGGCTGCGCGATGCAGAACATAGCGGTGGGAGGTGCCGTGAAATCCATAGCGACGGATGCCGTATCGCTCATAGTACTTGGTGGGTATGGCGTAGCGGTAGGCGTAGTCAGGCATCGTCTGATGGAAGGAGGTGTCAAAGACTCCGATTTGGGGCAGGTGGGGCAGCTTCTTGCTGATAGCCTCTATGCCGAGTAGGCTGGCGGGATTGTGCAGGGGCGCAAGGTCGCTGTACTCCTTCCACTCCTTGAGGACGGAGGGGGTGAGCTCGACACTCTCGGTAAATTTGCCGCCATGCACGATGCGGTGGCCGACAGCATCTATCTCGTCAAGGGTGCGGATAGCGCCCAGATCCTCGTCAGTGAGCAGGCTAAAGACGAGCTCGAGTCCTACTTCGTGATTGGGGATGTCGTGGTAGACCTTCTTCTCAAAGGGTACCTTGAGCTTGAGATGAGCTCCGGGCAGGCCAATACGGACTACATTGCCGGCTGACAAGACGGCCTTGGTGTCCATGTCGTACAGTTTGTACTTGATGGAGGAACTGCCGCAGTTGAGGACAAGGATTTTCATAATTTGACGGGGTAAATGTTGGGGAAAATACGGGGCGAATTATTTGTTTTCGTTGGCTTTGAGCGAAATGGCCTGATTGGCGGTGACAGCGATCATCTTGTAGACATCGTCGACATTGCATCCGCGGCTGAGGTCATTGACGGGTCTGGCGATACCCTGCAGTACCGGCCCGATGGCATCGGCACCGCCCAGACGCTGTACGAGCTTGTAGGCGATATTGCCGACCTCGAGGTTGGGCACAATCAAGACGTTGGCTTTTCCGGCGATAGGCGAACCCGGCGCTTTGAGCTGGCCTACTGTCTGATCCAGAGCGGCATCGGCCTGAAGCTCTCCGTCGAGGTCGAGAGCGGGATTGAGTTCGTGGGCGAGGCGGGTGGCTTCGACGACCTTGTCGACGACTTCATGCTTGGCTGATCCTTTGGTGGAGAAGCTCAGCATGGCTACGCGGGGCTGCTCAAATCCGGCTACGGCTTTGGCTGTCTCAGCTGTGCATACTGCTATCTGGGCAAGCTGAGCGGCATCGGGCTGTGGCATCACGGCGATGTCACCCAGCACGACGACACCGTCCTCGCCATACTGGTGGGCCTTGGTAAAGAGTACCATGGCGCCGCTTACGCAGGAGATGCCCGGAGTAGTCTTGATGATCTGCAGCGCTGGACGGAGCACATTGCCCGTAGAGTTGCGTGCACCGGCGAGTTGTCCGTCGGCTTCGCCACGCTTGATCATCAGGCAGCCGAGATAGAGCGGGTCTTTGACGAGCTGACGGGCCTGCTCGATAGTCATGCCTTTCTTCTGGCGTAGCTGGGCCAGGAGTTGGGCATACTCTTCAGCCTTGGGATTGTCTTCCGGATCGATGATCTCGGCTTGGTCGATATGAGTGAGCTGAAGCTTGGCTGCGAGGGCGAGTATATCAGCACGATGGCCGAGCAGAGTGAGGCGGGCAAGGCCGTCGGCAAGTGCGCGGTCTGTGGCTTGCAGTGTACGTGGCTCAGTGCCTTCGGGCAGTATGATGTGCTGCTTGTCAGACTTGGCGCGCGCGATAAGACGATTGATGATATCCATGCAAATGTTTTTTTTACTTATTAATCTGCAAAGATAGTGTAAGTTGGGTCTAATGACCAAAATTTTAGGTTCTTTTTCTTTCGCCTTTTCCTTTTGGCCGGATGCTGTAAGAGTGCTTGGATATTCTGACAGTATGCTGTCCGTCCGATCTTTCACAAGCCTTTGGATAGGAAATCTTGAGCGGTGCGAGGCAAGGCCGCTCCCGGTTTGAATTAGGTACAACCTGCTTATCAAATAAGGTGACTGGATCTTGAGACAAGGCTTCTGTGGAGAGGATAAAATGGGATTAGAGAGTGATGCTGACGTCTGATAGTATGTAGTGCTGGGTGGATGCAGTCTGTTTGCGCTCATCTGTTGCGGACGGCTCAGCCAGTACAGGTGCTATCCCCCCCTTTTTTTGATGGCTCGTCTTTTCTTATATAATAAATTCGGAATTCTGCCTCGAATAGGTGCCGATGTGGTAAGAACAAGTCGGCTTGTTCGCGCAACAAGGTCGGATGTAGTTTAATCAAGGTCGGATGTAGTTTAAACTAGAAGGCGAGTTGTTATCGTCTGATAGCCAGCTAATTACAAGAGTATGGAATCTTGTTTGTAATTCATTGGCTTTCAGTAAGTTATAGTGGATAATTGAGAAGGTTCCCATCTTTTCGTCTTCGAAGACTATTTGAAGATTTCAATCTACCTTTTTATTATAAAAAAAGGATTGCTCCTTTACGCTCTTATTGAACCGGGAACCTGCCCTATTGGGATTTGCTCGCGCGAAGAAACTTCCGGTGAAGTACAGATAAGGTTTCCGTCTAAAGAGGAGTAGCGGGGAGAGGTATCTAGTAGTAAAGGGGCCTGATGGGTACATCTTTGGTCCCACTCTGTCTATTTGACCGCTCAGACTGTATTTGCCACGGATACAGGTTTGCCGATTATCGGTGAAAGTTGTATCAGGCGGGTAATTGCCAGACATTCAGCTGGCTATGAAAGAGGCTTTGCTCCCGCTGATGTTCTATTGAACCTTAGCCGACCTGCTCAGGTGTGGGCCTAGGAACAGACTGGGCAAATAAAATAAATCCGGCAGCTGTTTTGCGGGACAACTGCCGGGTTGTAATGGGTCTGGGAGCAAGGCCTAGCGGTCCTTGGTGATAATGCCAAGTGTGGTCTCGCGACAGAACTTGATGATATTTTGTATCTCCTTGCTGTCAGGTACCTGTTCGATGACCTGATTAATCGCGTCAAAAAGGCTGACTTGGCCGTTGAAGATCAGACGGTACGCATTGGCAATATGATTTTGGATCTTGATGTCGATGCCCGCGTTGGTGAGGATCGTGCTGTTGACGCCACCGTACTCGATGGGGTTGTGGGTGGCAACGATGTAGGGAGGAACATCCTTGCTAAAGCGGCATCCGCCCTGTACCATGGCACTTCGGCCGACGCGGACACTAGGATTGGCAATCACATTGCTGGAGAGGATGGCATTGTCATGGATCTCGCAGGTACCGGCTATCTTGGTACCATAGCCGATGACGGTGTTGTTAAAGATATGTGTGTCGTGGCTGATGTGTACACCCTCCATAATGAAGTTACGGTCGCCGATAATCGTCTGTCCACCGGTATGGGTGGCACGATTGATGACTACGTTTTCGCGAATGATGTTCCGGTTGCCGATGATGAGCTCGGTCTTTTCGCCCGTAAACTCAAAGTCTTGTGGGAGGGCGGCGAGTACGGTGCCCTGATGTACGATTACATCATTGCCCATACGCGTGCCGTTCATCACGCTTACGAAAGGATAAATCTTACAGTTGTCGCCGATGACGACATCGCCTTCTATGTAGGCAAAAGGCATCACGGTGACATTGTCGCCCAGCTGGGCCTTAGGGTCTATGTGGGCTTGGGGACTTATATTGCTTGCCATAGGATTGCTTATCTTATTATTTAATGTATATAGAGCTGGACTTGACAACTATTGCTGACCACCGCCAAGGGCATAGTAGAGGTTGACGACGGCTTGCATCTTGTAAAACTGGTCTGCCACGTTGCTCAGCTGTGCAGAGAGCAGGCTTTGCTGAGCGCTGATGACGTTGAGATAATTGTAGTTGCTGTCCATCTTAAACATCTTTTGAGCGACTTCTACATTGCGCTGGAGGCTGGCGATCTGGACATTCTGCAGATTGACGCGCTCGGTACTCGTCTGGTAGAGCATGAGAGCATTGCTCACCTCACTTCCGGCATCGATGACGCTCTGCTTCCATGCCAGGAAGGCGGCTTCCTGCTGAGCCTTGGCCACCTTGAGCTGTGCAGTCAGCTGGCCGCGCATGAAGATGGGCTGTGTGAGACTGCCGATAGCGGAAGCCAAGATTTTGCCGGGATTGACTAGACCATTGTTGTTGCTCCAGCCGGCTTGCCCGGTGATGTTGATGCTTGGGTAAAAGGCAGCGCGGGCCTGATTGACATTGTAGTAGCAGTTGGCGAGATTCATCTCCTTGGCGTGGACATCGGGTCGGTTGGCCAGTACTTGCAAGGGGACACCGGTGCTGAACTTGGTAGGCAGTGACTGGTTCTCCAGCTTGCCGCGGGGGATACTGTGAGGAGCTTCGCCGAGCAAGACGGAGAGACTGTTCTCAGCTTCACGTATCTGGCGTTGCAGCTCGGGGATGCTAGCCTTTACCGAGTAGTAATTGGCCTTAGCGCTCTGTACGCTGCTCTCGTCGGCTCCGGCGTACTGCTTTTGGGCCGCCATCATGTCCCATGTCTGCTTGGTCAGCTGCTCTGTATTCTTGGTAATCTCAAGCTGCTTGTCGAGCATGAGCAGGGAGTAGTAGGAGTTGGCTATATTGGCGATGAGGCTCGTCTTGACAGCACGCTGGTAGTCCTGACTCTGCAGAAGTGCGGCTTGCTGAGCGCGCTTGGCGTTGGTCAGCGAACCGAAGATGTCGGCGTTCCAACTGGCCTGGATAGGCAGGGAGTAGATTTTGGTGGCCTTGCCAAAGTCCCAGGATGACAACGTACCGGTGCCGGCAAACTGGAATGAGGGGTAAAAGGCCAGTCTGGCGGCCTTGAGCATGGCCTCGGCCTGCTGGACAGAGAGCGCTGCGGTCAAGAGATCCGTATTGTTGTTGAGGCCTGAGTCAATGAGGGCCTGGAGATACGGATCTGTGAAGATCTCACGCCAAGGTGTGCTGCCCAGTGTAGTAGTGTCGCTCGAGGCAAGCGTGCCTGCGAGACTGGCCGTATCGCGGCAGAGACCGTCAGTCTTGAGATCGGGGCGCTGGTATTTCTTGTAGATGCCACAGCTATTGAGTGTCAATGCAGCGGCAAGGATGACAAAGAGTGTCTTTTTCATTTGGTTTCCTCCTTTTTATCATTTAGAAATTTGAGGTCGAAGGGGTGAGTGTACTGCTTGAGTTCACTATCGTTATTACCCGTGATGAGACCCTTGAAGTGGAGAGGCTTGATCTTCTCCTGCAGCTTCTCAAAGAAGACGAATAGGGCGGGTACTAAGAAGATCTGGCAAATCATACCGATGAGCATGCCGCCGACTGCTGCCGCGCCGAGCGTACGGTTACCGTTGGCTCCGACTCCCATGGCAAACATCATTGGCAACAGACCGATGACCATGGCGAGCGAAGTCATCAAGATAGGACGCAGACGGGCTCCAGCGCCGAGGATGGCACTGTAGGTCACGGCCATACCGAGCTGGCGGCGCTCAAGAGCAAACTGCACGATGAGGATGGCATTTTTGGCCAGAAGTCCAATCAACATAATCAGCGAAATCTGCATGTAGATATCATTGTTGTGCCCGAAGAGTTGGGTGAAGATAAATGCTCCAGCCAGACCGAAGGGTACGGACAAGATGACGGAGAACGGCAGGATGTAGCTCTCGTACTGGGCGCTCAAGATAAGGTAGATAAAGATGATACAGAGAATAAAGATGAGCGCCGTAGAGTTGCTGGACTCGGCCTCAGAACGGGTCAGACCGGAGTACTCATAGCTGTATCCCTGAGGCAGGTTGGTCGAGGCGACCTCGCTGATTGCCTTCATGGCATCACCGGACGAATAGCCGTCGGCGGGCGTCACATTGACGTTGATGCTGGTGAAGAGGTTGAAGCGGTTGATCGTAGACGGACCATAGACGCGGCGCAGCGAGCAGAACTCACTGACAGGTGCCATGCCGGAGCTTGTACGTAGATAGATGTCCTTCATACTCTCTGGCGTCATACGGCTAGAGGGCTCGGCTTGGATCATCACGCGGTAGAGCTTGTCGTAGGCATTGAAGTTGGAGGCATAGAGTCCGCCATAGTATCCCTGCAACGTGGTCATGACGGTCGAGGGTGAAATGCCGGCTTGCTTACACTTGGCTACATCTACATCGACCATGTACTGGGGATAGTTAGGATTGTATGATGTCATGGCTGTCTGTATTTCGGGACGCTTGTTGAGCTCGGCCAAGAAGGACTGGGTGGTAGTGAAAAATTTGTTTAAGTCACCACCTGTCTTGTCTTGCATAGACAGTGTCAACGCATTGGTAGCTGAGTAACCGGAAATCATAGGCGGTGCAAATGCAAGGATTTGCGCATCCTTGATATTGGCGGTCTGCAAGTAGATCATGCCGAGCACGGCTGTGGCGCTCTGTGCCATATTGCGCTCGCCGAAGGGCTTAAGCTTGATGATGAAGGTGGCTTGGTCGCTGCCGGCTCCTGCGAGGAAGTTGTAGCCGACGAGTTGCTCGCGGCTCTTGATGGCCGGATTGGCGGCGAGCATTGAGTCGACGTAGTTGATGACCTGTTGCGTGCGGCTCTGACTGGTAGCCGGCGGCATGGAGATGGTGCAGAAGAGCGTACCGGTGTCTTCATCGGGCACCAGGCCTGTCTTGGTCGTCTTCATGGCAACAACGAGGGCGACGATACCTATGATGATGGCGACTACGACTACGATAGGCTTCTTGATAACCCACTGTACGCGGGTCTTGTATCTGTCGGTCATCTTCTCAAAGTTCCTATTGAAGTTGGCGTGGAAGCGACTGATGAAACTCTTGTTTTCTGTTGTCTCTTCCTCTTTCTTAGGCTTGAGGAGGATAGCGCAGAGGGCGGGAGAGAGGGTCAAGGCGTTGAGCGCCGAGATGAAGATGGAGACCGCCATCGTCACACCAAATTCCTTATAGAAGGTACCGCTTGTACCGCCAATGAAAGATACAGGGATAAATACGGCTGCCATGACAAGGGTGATGGAGATGATGGCGCCCGATATCTCGTTCATCGCGTCAATGGATGCATTGAGCGCGCTCTTATACCCTTGATCGAGCTTGGCATGCACTGCCTCTACGACCACGATGGCATCATCGACCACAATGGCTATGGCCAAGAGCAAGGCGGACAGCGTCAGCAGGTTGATGGTAAATCCGAAAATCTTGAGGAAGAAGAATGAACCTATCAGAGATACCGGCACCGCAATCAGCGGGATCATGGTGGAGCGGACATCCTGTAGGAATATGTAGACGACTAGGAATACGAGGATGAGCGTGATGATGAGTGTCTTGACGACTTCCTCGATAGATGCGTAGAGGAACTCGGTCACGTCGTACTCTATCTTGTACTCAAGTCCGGGCGGGAA
Source organism: uncultured Prevotellaceae bacterium (assembly GCA_900316315.1). Taxonomy (GTDB): domain Bacteria; phylum Bacteroidota; class Bacteroidia; order Bacteroidales; family Bacteroidaceae; genus UBA6382. Next base: position 59,266 of record ONCK01000013.1, on the reverse strand, counting down.
GTTCTTAGCCTGCTCTTCGAGCACCTTCTTACAGTCCTTAGCGATTTCATTGGCGTTACTACCGGCTACCTGCTGGACCATACCCATGACGGAGGGCTGATTGTTGTTGCGCATAGAGACGCTGTATTGCAGACCTCCCAGTTCGACACGGGCTACATCCTTGAGCTTGAGTGTCTGGCCGGTTGTGGTGCTGGTGAGAATGATATTGCCAAATTCCTCAGCGGTCTTCAGACGACCCTTGTAACGCATGGTATACTCATAGGCTTTGTCACTCTGCTCACCAAAGGAACCCGGAGCAGCTTCGATATTCTGCTCGGCTAAGGCATTGGAGATGTCGGAAGGGATGAGTCCGTACTGCTTCATTACATCGGGCTTGAGCCAGATACGCATGGAGTAGGTCTTCATACCAGGGCTCTGGACATCACCTACGCCATTGACACGCTTAAGGGCTGGGACGATGTTGATGTTTGCATAGTTGGTGAGGAACTCATCATCGTATCTACCGTCCTCACTGGTCAGGGAGTACATGATAACCTGTGAGGACTGACGCTTGACGACTGTGACACCGACTCGGGTGACTTCAGCCGGCAAGAGACTCTGTGCCTGGCTCACACGGTTTTGTACGTTGACGGCACACATGTCAGGATCCTGATCCTGCTTAAAGTAGACGGTGATATTGGCCATACCGGAGTTGTCGGCAGAGGAGGTCATGTAGGTCATGCCTTCTACACCGTTGATGGATTCCTCCAGCGGGGCAATCACAGAGTTTTTGACTGTCTGGGCATCGGCACCTGTATAGGTCGTATAGACTGTAATGGTAGGCGGAGCGATGTTGGGGTACTGCTCAATAGGGAGGGAAAGCAGTCCGATGACACCCAGTATGACGATAAGGATGGAGATTACCGTCGAGAGTACCGGACGCTTTATAAAGTTTGTAAATGTCATTGTCTGTCTGTTGTGCGTTGTGTGAATGCCTGTCTGTGGTCAGAACTTTATCTTTGCCTGTTGGAAAGGGAAACGGAAGCAAAGAGACAGAAGCTTCACCATCTTACGGGTGATGCCCCGGTGGCTGACCGCAGCTTAAGGAAACTGCTACTTCTTGCTGAAGGCTTTTTTCATCTCCTTGTAGTTGCCCTGGATTTTACCCAGTTGCTCAGCGTTCTCAATATTCTTCTTATATTGTGCTTCGGTGATGGGGGAAATCTCCATACCGTCAGACAACTTAGTAAGTCCGGTAGTAACTATGCGGTCGCCGACCTTAAGACCAGAGGTCACGATGTAGTTCTGACCGTCGTTTTGGGGATCTACTTTGATCTCGGTATACTTTACCTTGTTGTCCTTGCCTACAGTGTAGACGAAGATCTTGTCCTGTACTTCTGTCGTCGCATTTTGCGGGATAATAATGGCATCGGTAGCGTGACGCGGAATGATGATAGAGCCTGTACCACCGCTCTTGAGCAGATGGTTGGGGTTAGCAAAGTCGGCTCTGACGCTTACTGAACCTGTACTCTGGTCGATGACTCCGCTTATGGTCTTGACGTGTCCGGGCTGTGAGTACTCACTGCCGTCAGCCAATTGGAGTTTGACGGCGGGGAAGGAGGCTGCTACATTTTTGCCGTTGCTCTGGCGTGTGAGCTCGAGCAGTTGCTTCTCTGTCATGGAGAAATATACGTACATCGTCTCAATGTTGCTGACTGTGGTGAGAGCTTGAGCGCTGCTGGCACTGACAAGGCTTCCAACACGGTAGGGTATGCTGCCTACTACACCATTGCTTGGGCTGGTTACAGAGCAAAAGGCCAGATTCTGCCTTGCGCTGACGACTGCAGCGCGAGCTTGGGCGAGCTGAGCTTTGGCCTGTACCAGACTGTTGTGGGCAGTCTGAAGGTCGTAGTCGCCTACGATATTTTGTTTGTGGAGTTCCAGACGGTTCTTATAGGTGAGCTCAGCGGTGGCGAGTGCTGCCTTGGCTGTGTTCATGGTGGCTACGGCCTCATTGACGGCTTCCCGGTAGGTCACGTCGTCGATGGTGAAGAGTACTTGGCCAGCGTGTACAACGCTGCCCTCGTCTACGAGTACTTTGGTGATAAAGCCTGAGATTTTTGGGCGGATCTCGATGTCCTGCTTGCCCTTGATTACAGCGGGGTAACTGTCGTCGAGTTGCGTGCTGGTAGTCCCTATGCTCATGACAGGGAATTCGTTACTCTGGGGAAGACCTCCTTGCTTGTTGCCGCAGGAGGTGACCAGAACTGCGCTGACTGCCAGCAATACGGCCGGCATCATGCTCTTGATTGTCTGCATCTTCATGTGGATATGCTTGTTTTTAATTATAATATTTCTTAGTGTTTTTCATTCTCAGGGTGCAATGGGGAATCTTGTTACCTGATATGTTTATAGTTAAGTACTGAGCGGATATCTAAAACGCGTGCAAAATTACTTATTTCAAGATGCTTTGTGGCTGATTTGGGGACAAAATAATTTTGAAATAGATGAAGTTTCAAAATATTTAGAGATATTTAACTCTAGAGTAATCAATATGAGCTCAAGAATGTCTTATTTTTCTTATTTCATAGAGTGGTAATAGTTCTTTTTTGACCTTTAATTTTGTCAACCTCATTCACTAAAACGTTTATTTGAATTGCTGAGGTTCTTAAGTGGTGCCTGACAACGCGTTGGAGCACGAAAAGAATAGCTGAAAGAGGCTCAAACTTCATTCAGCGCGACAGCAGCCATACTTTTCCAGATGATAAGACGTCGGAGAGATGAAATAGTGTCGGAAAAAAGAATGTGACAAGTTTTTGTGTGCCGATTGTCGAACATATAACGGACTTGGGTGGGGGCCAAAGGCCCACACTGAGACATGCCGCATTCTACAGAAGAAAAACAATCTAGGGAGTGCAGAGTAGGCATCTGTCTCCCATGACAAATACGGTTTCTCAGATAAATTGCACGCATCTCTACAGGCTGCATATACGATAGAGATGAGTGCAATATCCGATAGATTGGCTCTATTTCTCGCTTATCTTCATCAACAGAGCGTTGCGCAATATGACAGCATGGTTCCTGACGGGATTGCGGAAGCCGTAAAGCAGGGTGACAGTGGGGACTCCGCTCTGCTTGATTATGTTGGCCAGGTTGTCCAAAGCCTCGTTGTGCATCAATTCCTCAAGATACTTTTGGCTGAAGGTGTCCCAGTTGGCATCCGGTGCCTCGTGAAAAAATCTGCGAAGTTCTGTGGACGGTGTCAGGTCCTTGCCCCACAGATCATATTGCAGGTCGCTCTTTTTGATGCCGCGTGGCCACATACGGTCTACTAGGATGCGCATTCCGTCATCCTCAGAAGGGGCTTCATATACTCGTTTTAATTGTATGTTTACCATAATTATTTATATTGATGTCTGGTCGTGTGTAGCAACATGCTTGCACTTGCCGCTGTACTCGGTGAAGTCTACGCGTATGAGGGCAACTCGATAAAACGACTTCTCACTGTATTTGTAACCGATGGCCTTGAATTGGGAAGACAACTTGTCTACCAGCATATGGAGAGCTCCCATGCGTTCCTCCTCACTGAGGTGGATATGGGCTATGCCCTTGAGAATCACGCTTTCATACTCTGTGGTAAATTTGGAGGGAAGGAGATGTACGTTCCCGATAATGCAAAAGCTGACTTTGGGATTGCGTTCCAAGGCTTGCAGTTTGTGTCCTTCCGGTGCACAGTGTATGTATATGGAGTTCCCTCCGTCCCACACATAGTTGAGAGGTACACCATACCCCCCACCATCTATATCTTGCATGGAGAGCACTCCGAACTCACTATGGCGCAGAAGCTCTAGCGCTCTCTCCTCATCCATCAGCCTGTCTTGTCGGCGTATGGCATCATTGACGTACTTCATATCAGTTACATCTAGAGTAGTAAAAGCATCGTTCTGGCTTGTCTCTCTTGAGAAAGGCCAGAACGATATAGATGCAGGTTTAGTCAATCATCTTCTTGATGTCTTCATCCACAGTTGTGATAGTACCTAGGCCAAAGTTCTCTTGCAACACTTTCAAAACATCAGGAGAGACAAAAGCTGGAAGGGTAGGACCGATATGGATATTTTTGATGCCGAGACTAAGCAAGGCCAATAGTACGATAACGGCTTTTTGCTCGTACCAAGCGATGTTGAAGACGATGGGCAACTGATTGACGCTCTCTACGCCGAAGATTTCCTTAAGCTTCAAGGCGACTACGACCCATGAATAGCTGTCGTTGCACTGACCGGCATCAAGTACGCGGGGAATACCATTGATATCGCCCAGTCCCAGTTTGTTGTACTTATATTTAGCACAGCCCGATGTAAGGATGACAACGTCCTTGGGCAATGCTTTGGCGAAGTCGGCATAATAGTTGCGGTTTTTCATTCTACCGTCACAGCCGCTCATGACAACAAACTTCCTGATAGCGCCGCTCTTTACGGCAGCTACGATCTTGTCAGCCAAGGCAAAGACCTGATTGTGGGCAAATCCACCGAGGAGCTCACCTTGCTCGATAGCTTCCGGAGCTTTGCACTGGCGCGCCAACTGTATAACTTCGGAGAAATCCTTGTGTCCGGATTTATTACAGGAGATGTGCTTCCATCCGGGATAGCCGGTAGAATTTGTCGTAAAGACTCTGTCACGATAATTGGCGTTTGGCAGGGGCGGCACGATGCAATTGGTGGTAAAGACAATCGGACCGTTGAAGTGGGAGAACTCTTCCTTCTGTTTCCACCAAGCGTTTCCGTAATTGCCTACCAAGTTGCTGTACTTTTTCAACTTGGGATAATAATGGGCGGGAAGCATCTCTCCGTGTGTGTACACGTCGATGCCTGTTCCTTGGGTCTGCTCCAGCAACTGCTCGATGTCGCGCAGGTCATGTCCGCTGACGAGAATGCCGGGACGACTGCCTACGCCGATGTTGACGTGTGTGATTTCAGGGTTACCATAGCTCTCTGTATTGGCTTTGTCAAGCAATGCCATGGCCTTTACACCATATTCTCCGGTCTCAAGTACCAGGGCTGTAAGCGTTTCTACTGTGGCAGATGTCTGCGCAGTCATGGCCAGTGCCTTCTCCATAAAGGTGATAATTTCCGGGTCGGCGTGGCCCAGCCTGCTGGCGTGCTCGTAGTATGCCGCCATGCCTTTCAGACCATACATGACCAGCTCCTTGAGGGATCTGCAATTGACGTCGGGCTCCATCAGTACGCCTACCTGCTTACCGGTCGTCTCATAGTCGGCTGGGACAACGTTTAGCGTCACCGCATTAGCCTTGGGAAGGACCACATTGTGAGACTTGGCAAGAGCCAGCAGGCTTCTCTTTAACTCAAGAGCTGACGTAATCTTCTCTGAGATGCTATCGTTGTCAAAATTAGCGTTTGTAATGGTAGAGAAGAGACCGTCTACGATGACGGATGCCGTTTCCTCCGGCATGGCGATGCCCGCTTTGTTAAGGGCAGTAGCTACTGTTCCAACGCCCTTGAGAGCGTATAGGAGCAAGTCCATTAAATGAGCTGTCGACGGCTGCTTGCCGCATACGCCGCGAAAGACACAACCTGTTCCAAAAGCCGTCTCCTGGCATTGGAAACAAAACATTTGCTGTTCCATATTTTATTTTGATTTTATTAAAAGTCCTTTTCTGCAGATTCCATTCTCAAAAATCCTGGGAAGATGAGATTGTTTTCCAGAGACACGTGCTCCTTCAGGTCTTCAAAGAATTGGTAGAGCTGTCGGTTCATCAGGCGGTATGAAGCACATCCATCGGCGGGAGTGGTAAAGTCTTCTGTAAGATCAGCAATGTGCTGCCATGTCTCGCCGGCAGTGTCATGCTCCAGCATCATCTGGCGGATAGGGTAGGCGATACTGCCGCAGTGGAAGGGCGCAGGCTCTCTGTCTTCTTGTTGGGCGTTGTACATCTCGTAAAGATGGGGAAAGAGTACTTGCTCCTCCTTGGCGAAGTGGCTGTCCAGCTCTTCAAACGACTCTACGACGGCATCCCGTACTTTGTACAGCTCGGGATGGTGCTTTCCATGCACGCTGGCGACCTTCTCAATCAGTTGCTGCAACTCTTGATGATGGAGGTGAAAGTTGCGGTGATGCTTCTTCAGCACATAGTCGAGCAACAGGTCCAAAGGCCACGCGGAGAAATCGGGTGCACCGCCCTCAGTCTCTTGAGTCCTGTTCAAACGATTGAGTACGCTGTCGGGATTGATATTCTGCTTCTTGCATGCTGTCTCGAGCGTGTCAGATCCATGGCAGCAATAGTCTATACCGAAGTGCTCAAAAACCTTTGCTCTATTAAAGTCATTGGCAACCATCTCACCGACGGTCATTTCTTTGGATAATGGTCTCATGTCTGTTAATCTTTTTGTTTTACGCTGCAAAATTACGAGGTGATGTCTTGCCTATATATCGAAATGCAATGTTCTTTTCAATAGTTTCAGTCGGTTTTATCGATGGATAAATGAAATATATTATTTTTGCAGGAGATTATTAGAAGGTATGGAGATAAGGCAACTTCGCTATTTCGTCAATGCAGCCAAGACACTGAACTTCACGGAAGCCGCCAGGCTTTCAAATATTACGCAGAGCACACTTTCGCAACAGATAAAGCAGCTTGAGACAGAACTTCAAGTGCTGCTCTTTCACCGTCTGGGGAAGCACATTCAGCTTACTGCGGAGGGAAAGCTGTTTTGGGAAGACGCCCAGAAGATTTTGGAAGACGAGCGACAGAGCTTGCAGCGGCTTGCCGACCTCAACCAGTTGCAAGGCGGTACAATTAATATTGGTATAGCCTTGGGCCTCGGTCTCTCAGGCCTGCTTACTGAGGTACTGACTGAGTACAACAAGCAGTATCCTCACGTCAAGATGTGCATACTTCAGGCTGCGGCGTCGCATCTCCCCTATATGCTGAGACAGCACGACATTGATATCGCCATGACTTTCGCCCAATCGGAAAAACAAGAGGACATCAAGGAACAACCGCTTTTCGCCACGCGTCTTTGTGCCGTTGTCAATGAGCATCATGTGCTGAGTGACAAGACAGAAATCTCTTTGTCACAATTGGCGCACCAGTCTCTTGTACTGCCGAGCGACAAGCTTATCGTCCGTCAACGGCTTGACGCAGCAGCCAGAGAACAAGGGGTTACGTTGCAGCCTGCAGTTGAGATAGATGACCTCTCTCATATTATATATATGGTACGTGGAGGTCGCTGGATAAGCATTTTGCCCGATGTTGCGACCTTGGCGGTACGCGGTACTGCGCGCATATCGTTACAAAAAGATATCTTATTGCCGGCTAGCATCCTCTCGCTTTCAGGTATATACTAGCGCAAGGCGGTCACGGAGTTTTTGCGTCTGCTTTACGAGAGCTCTCAGCTTATGTTACAGTCTAAGGATACTTCGTGCGAGGTATGCGGTGAGCACTTCTTAGTATAGCAGGCCTCGTCGCTTAGGCGTAAACACTTGCATAAAGGCTGATAATGTCAGCGCGTACGCATTTAGTATGATATTATGCCTCACTCGAAGTGACCTAGAGCTATTGAAACAAGTCCAGTACGGGCTCTTCTACTGTGCCTTGATGGGAATGACGGGTGCTGGAGCCGTCAATATAGCTATGCTGATTGATGCGTTGAAATTTTTTCTCTTTTGTCTTCAATTCAATATACCGATCTATTCGGCTTTGTGGAAACTTGTTTTGATTGATTAGCTTCCGATTGTGCTTGGACCAGTTGTAGAGCTTGTGTTCTTCCAGATAGTATTTTGATGGTCTGCGTTTATGCTCATCCATGAAGTCCATGTATTGCTGCCACATCTGCAGCCATCGTTCATCTTGTGTCATTCTGTATAATTCTTTTGCTGCCAAATGAGATAGAGTTGAGGCTGATTTTAATCGTCTTACAAATTTAATTTATCTGAGAGAAAGCTAAGGTATAGAGTCAACTATTTTTAAATCTTACTGGGCAAGATGTGCCTGTTTAGCAACGCAATTTAATTGAAAATGTTTACCTTTGCCGTTTGAAACGTCAAACCTACATAACACAATATACTCTATATGCAAACAAAACATAGCTTTCATTATTGGCAGTGGCGCGTCATTATCTGTTCGATGCTGGGGTACGCTGTCTTTTATTTTGTGAGGAAAAATTTTTCTTTTGCCATGCCGCTTCTTAAGGAAGAGTACGGTATTTCCAATACGAGTTTTGGCATCATTCTTTCCTTGGTCGGCATTATCTACGGTATTTCCAAGTTTATCAATGGCATTATTGCGGACCGCACCAACGCCCGCTGGCACCTTGTCCTCGGACTGAGTATCTGTGCACTGGTCAACTATATCTTTGGCTTCAGCGATGTGCTGAGCGCTAAGATTACTGGTCAGACAGGCGGGCCGGACTTTATCAATATCATGGTAGTAGTCATGGCCGTGCTGCTGATTATCAATAATATATTCCAAGGTTGTGGCTTCGCGCCCTGTAATCATTTAATGGTCAACTGGGTGCCGCCTACCGAACTGGCGACCAAGATGTCCATCTGGAACACCAGCCATAGCATCGGCGCTTTTGGTGCTTCCATCATCTGCGGCTATTTGACAGACTGGAAGCTCTGTTTCTGGGTACCGGCGACTATCGCTGTTGTAGGCGTCTTTTTCATCATAGCAACCCTGAGAGACACGCCCAAATCCGTCGGCCTGCCTGAACTGCCCAATACCAAGACGGAACTGGATGAGCAAGAAGATCCCAAGGCCTTCAGGGCCTTTATCCGCAAGAAGGTGTTTATGAATCCTGTCATTTGGATTTTGGCCCTCACAGATCTCTTCGTGTACATTGTACGCTTCGCTGTGCTCGATTGGGGACCGACCTTCCTTCAGGAAGGCGGCTTGTCGCAAGAGTTGTCCGGCTGGACAGTCGGCATCTTTGAGGTGGCAGGCTGTCTGGGTATGCTCTTCGCCGGATGGATCAGCGACCATGTCTTCCATAGCAAGAGCCAGCGCGTCTGCGCCATAGAGATGGCACTCGTGGCTGTCTGTCTCATTATCCTGTATCTTATCCGCAACTGTGGCAATCCCGTGCTTATCCTTATTTTCCTGGCGATTGCCGGATTTCTCCTTTATGGGCCTCAAGCGCTTCTGGGCGTCGTTGCTTCCAATCAGGCGACCAAGAAGGCAGCCTCCTCTGCCGTTGGACTTATTGGCCTGATGAGCTACGTGAGCGTCATCTTCACTGGCGCAGGTCTCGGTATCTACACCGACCATTTCGGCTGGGACAAGCTCTTCCTCATCATGTCCGGCGTGGCCGTCATCGGCACTTTCGTCATCGCCACTTTGTGGAACCTGAAGGGCGATGGTTATATTCACGATGAGGATGAGACGAAGAAAACGGAGCCTGTATCTAAATACTGACGAATAACATTCTAAAATATAAACCATGAAAAAAGCGATTCAATTTGGCGCTGGTAATATCGGCCGCGGTTTTATTGGTGCGGTACTCAGCCAATCTGGCTACGAAGTCGTGTTTGCTGACGTCGTAGAGGATCTTATCAAGCAGATCAATGCCCGCAAGGGGTACACAGTACATGTCACCGATGTCAACAAGCGTGATGTGGAGATCAGCAATATCCGCGCTGTCAACTCCGGAAGCGACGATGTCGTTAAGGAGATCACGGATGCAGAAATTATTACCACGGCTGTCGGCCTGCGCATTCTCAAGTTTGTCGCTCCGGCCATAGCCAAGGGCCTCAAGGCACGCAAGGAAGCCGGCAACGAGGCTCCCTTGCAGGTTATTGCCTGTGAAAATGGCCTTCGTGCCACCAGCCAGCTCAAGGAGTTGGTGCTCTCGCATATAGATGCCGAGACCGCAGAGTGGGCTAAGACGCATGTCGGATTTCCTGATGCCGCTGTCGACCGTATCGTTCCCCCCGTCCACTGCGAAGTGCCTCTGGATGTCGCCGTCGAGGAGTACTTTGAGTGGGATGTGGAGCGTGCTTCTTTTGTAGGTGCTGTACCCGAGATTGAAGGTATGACGCCTGTCGACAATCTTGAAGCCTACATCGAGCGCAAGCTCTTTACCCTCAATACCGGCCATGCCACTGCAGCCTATCTGGGTAAGCTCAAGGGCTATCAGACCATTGGAGAGAGCATCGCAGATCCTGAGATCTACGCTATCGTCAAGGGCGCTATGCAGCAGAGCGGCGACGGCCTGATCAAGAAATTTGGCTTTGACCATGACAAGCACTATGCTTATATTGAGAAGATCCTGAAGCGTTTCCAGAACCCCTATCTTAAGGACGATGTCAACCGTGTAGGACGAGAGCCGGGCCGAAAACTTGCAGCCAACGACCGCCTCATCTTGCCTATGGAGACCGCTAAAGGATTTGGACTCCCCTATGATAAGCTACTGCTCTCCATCGCAGGTGCCCTCCATTTCAACAATCCTGAAGATCCTCAGAGTGTAGAGATTCAGAACAGTATCAAAAATGCCGGACTTGAGACCACAATCCTCAAGTACACGGGTCTGAAGGCAGGAGATCCAGTTGTCAAGGAGATAGAGGAAGCCTATAAACAGGTAGAGAGCCTTTAACTGATTGTTTGACTCCTGCTAATGTGACGGGCGGAGGTATGTCGTCTGTTGATGACCCATCTCCGTCCGTCTTGTTTTTCCTAGTTACTTCGCAAAGACTTTCTCATGGATATACAGACCGTCTCAAAGCTTCGACTCCTCTTCGTCTGCCTTGGCAATATCTGCAGATCGCCTGCAGCAGACGGTATCATGCACCTGAAAGCCGCCGAGCGCGGATGGGATGAAGCACTTACCATCGACTCAGCGGGTATCGGAGGCTGGCATGTGGGGCAGTTGCCTGACAGCCGGATGCGCAAGCATGCGGCACAGCGGGGCTATGATCTTGTTCACAGAGCGCGCCAATTTGATAAGGAGACAGACTTTGACCGCTTTGACTATATCTTTGTGATGGACGAGCAAAACTACAGTGATCTTCGTTCGCTGGCTCGTACGTCCGATGACATGGATAAGGTCAGGTATCTGGGCAATTATATTACTCACTTTGGCGGTCCACAAGTCATTCCGGATCCCTACTATGGAGGACCCCGTGATTTTGACTTCGCGCTTGATCTTATTGAGAATGCCTGTGATCAATTGCTTGACCGGATTGCGCATCACAATAGGTTGTAGTCTGGACTAAGACGTCAGACTTTGGCGCCACTTGTAGGCGCGAGAGAAAAGGTAAGACGGCGTGTAGCTTTAAGAAGGTCGGACCTGGGTGAATCCATGCTTGACCTTGTCTGTGAAATAAGTCAGATGGCCTCTGTTCGGTATCGGTTTCCTTCTGCCCAAGAGCGTTTCTCTGATTTCAGGCCCGGACAGAGCAAAGGAGAGAAGCCATGCAAAGTTTAGTCAATCTTAAGCTGGAAATGTTTGGCGACTTGTGCAAATGCTTTGTTCTTTTGAACCAGTTGTGTGTAGAGTTTACGTGGGTCGTAAATCACTTGCTTCTCTTCCGAAATGACTATTTTGGGCGTAAGGGTGAGACTCGAGTTGTGCAAGTCGTGACGGAGAAAATCTTGAGCCTGAGCAAATATTGCGGACATGCTCTTGACGACATCTTCATTGTTGACATTGACGATTACACGATTGCCTTGCTCGAGATCGAGAGTCATGCCGAGCATACGTCCCTGACTCGCCCGTTCTGATTGGGGAAGGCTATTGGCAAAGCGGCGCCAGCTGACGGCGAGTTGAGCTGCATCAAATGCAGCCTCCTCCCGTACTTCGGACTCGGCTTGCGATGCAGAAGCATCAGTGTGTGCTTGTGATGGCTGATACGACGCGCCGTTCTCGTTCGCTGAGGGGGAGACGGGTGTCTGACCTGTACTATGGAGCTTGATGGATACGCTACCGATGTGGCGGAGTATGCTACTGGCATTCCCTGTTGCCGGCTTGGCGGTTGGCGTAGATGAAGCAGAGGTTTTAGAGGCAGTGCTGGGGACTGTGGGAGAAGCTGCGGATACTGGCGATTGGGAGCTGGGAACCGTTTGGATGGGTGTGCCGGCACCTTGACCCGAATCAGAGGAGACGGGTGCCGATGTGGGTGTAGCGGGACGGGCGGCCTGGGGCACGCAAGAGGCAGCGCGCGGCTGCGTATTCTTAAATAGGGGCTTTATTGTCTGTGTAGGGCCAAGCCCCGCAGCATCCGGCGTATCGGACACGTCGAGCTGTGAGATCTGGATGAGACATATCTCGACAGACAACCGCTTGTTGTAGGCCGTCTTGTAGGCATTTCCGCAGCGGTCGCAGAGCGGAATGGCTTGGTAGAGGAACTGGGGCTTGCACCTCGCGGCTTGCTCTGTATAGTGACTGCGTAGGCTGTCAGCGACATCGAGCAGAGAGAGGGTCTCAGGCTGTCTGCTCACAAGCAGGTCGCGCAGGTGGCTGGCTAGGCCAGAGATGAAGACGCCGCCATTAAATCCCTTGGTTACTACATCATTGTATATCAGCAGGGCTTGGCTTACATTGTGAGTCAGCAGCGCATCGGTCATCTTGAAGTAGTACTCATAGTCGAGTACATTGAGACAGCGCTGTACGCTGTCCATGGTAATATTGCCGTTGCTGAAACTCGTGACTTGGTCAAAGATAGACAGTGAGTCGCGCATACCTCCGTCAGCCTTTTGGGCGATGACATTGAGTGCGGCTTCCTCATACTGTATCTGCTCTCGCTGGGCAATCATCTTGAGTTGCTCGACAATATCTGACACGCCCATACGGTTGAAGTCGAAGATCTGACAACGGCTGAGAATTGTAGGGAGTATCTTCTGCTTTTCGGTCGTGGCAAGGATGAAGATGACATATGAAGGCGGCTCCTCTAGGGTCTTGAGCAGAGCATTGGAGGCTGCGGCAGAGAGCATATGGACCTCGTCGAGAATGACGACCTTGTAGTGGCCGAGCTGTGGCGGGATGCGCACTTGGTCTATGATGTTGCGGATGTCCTCTACGCTGTTGTTGGCTGCAGCATTGAGTTCCTGTACATTGACCGAGCGCCCCTCATTAAATGATTTGCAGCTCTCGCACTCATCACAAGCCTCTCCGTCTTCATGAGGGTTGAGGCAGTTGATAGCTTTGGCAAAGATACGGGCACAGGTAGTCTTGCCGACTCCACGCGGTCCGCAGAAGAGATAGGCTCCGGCAAGTTTGTGGCTGACAATGGCACGCTTGAGAGTATCGGTGATGGCGTGCTGACCGACTACGCTGTCAAAGGATTGAGGCCTGTACTTGCGGGCTGAAACTATGAAGTTATCCATGTCTGAAAAGCTTTGAGGATTGTCTTGTGTCGTACTTGTAGATTGTTAATCAGTAATTTATTATATACAGGCAGCGGCGGAAATATTTTAATTGAGGTGCTGGTAGATCTCTTGTGTCCAGTCTCCGCCGTTTTGTGGTTGCAGGGTGTGCAAGCCTACTCCTTGTGCCGCGCGGATATTGGCGGCGCTGTCGTCGAGAAAGAGTATCTCGCTCGGATCAAGGCCTTCGCGGTCGACGACGAGCTGAAAGATGGCGGGATCCGGTTTCATGATTTTGCACACGTAGCTGAGATAAAAATCATCCATGTAGTCGCGCAGAGAGTGTCCCTGGCCGTCAAACTCAGGGCTGAAGACCCAACTCATCATATAGGGATTGGTATTTGACAGCAGCACAAGTCGGTAGCCTTGCTTGCGCAGTTGTTGCAGAGCGTCGAGATTGCGCTTGGGCACTTCGACTACGTAGCCCTTCCATCCATATTGGCATTGCTGCCAGGTCAGTTCCTTGCCGATGTAGGCAGAGAGCTTGCGGCGGAAGTCTTCATCAGAGATACGTCCGGCCTCCATATCGCCGAATATGCCTCGCTGAGTATAGGGATCCAGCAGGTGTTCGGCGTCGGACACACCGATTTCCTCAAATCGGGCTACGGCCTGAGTCCAGTCCATGGTAAAGATGACTCCACCCATATCAAATGCGATAGTCTTTATCTGTTTCATTGTCAATTATTTTGTGCAGATGATGATGGTGTAAGAATGGCCTTGCAGTTGCAAGGACTGAGTTGATTTGTATTTTGTCAGATGCTCGAGAGGGCTGATGCGCTCGGGCTTCTCCGCTGTATTGTCTGCTTGGAGCTCTCCGGAGAGAGAGACCGTCTTGACCGTGTATGATCGGCCAAAGCCTTGGATGTCGAGGTCGACGGCCTTACTTTCTGCTGAGGAGTTGACAACATGAAGCACGACAGTCTTGCCATTGTCACTCCGTGTCGCGGTCAAGTCGATGTCTGGGTCATCTCCGGCGCTAGTGGCCACGCATAGCGGCTGGTCGTAGCGGGAAGCCTGCTGGACGGCATAGTATGTTGGCTGATACCATACTTGGGCAGGAGTGAAGAAGATCTGTCCCTGATCCCATCCGTTGTCGTTCTGCTTGTAAGGCTGTAGGGCATTGGCCTGGCAGGAAGTGATGACGAAGTCTCCATGCCGTCTTACGGCGTTGAAGGCAAGGGCATGGGCCAGCATCCGACCGACGTTGTGGTGCATGCCGTTCTCCTCAAAGATGACGCAGCGGATGTTATGCTCCGGGGCCCACTTGTGGAGAAGTTCCTTCATGCGGCTTAGAGTGCCGTCCAGTCGTTTGGCACTTTCGATGTCGTCTACCCACGGATGGAGGTCCCAGTAGGCTGCCTTGGGAGCCAGTGCCTTGACGACATGCTCCATATATCGTGAGTTGCTTCGCCACCAGGCTGCGGAGACGAACTGCAAATGCGGGTCTGCCTTTAGCATAGCGTCGGTCAGTATGCCGAAGCGCTCGATGTAGTGGTCGTAGAGTTCGCGAGAGTCAGACTGTATTGCTTCCTCGTTGCCAATCTCAACGTACTTGACGCCGTAAGGCTCTGGATGGCCGTTGGCCATGCGCATCTGGCCTCCCTTGGTAGCAACGCTGCCGTTGAGATATTCTATTAGCAGGGCTGCATCCTCGGGATTTTCCTCGATATTAATGGCAAAGCACGGCTCGGCGTGGATAGACTTGGCCATCCTGACAAACTCAGTGATGGCAAATCCGTTGCTGCTGTACCGGTTCCACGATCCGCGGTAGGGAGGGCGTCGGTCGACTTCGCCCCACATATTTCTGACACGGTACTCCGGACTGTTGACCATAGAGCCTCCGTAGCGTATCATCTTAAGATTTTGTCCTTGTAGGCTTTCTGCCAAATCTTTGCGGCAGGGGAGACCCTTAAACTGCTGCTCTGCACTTGGCATAAGGCAGGCCTGGTCAACCCAGAGCGTGCCGCGGCTATCAATGTAGACGACCAGTTTTGCAGAGTCATCGTTGGCGGACGGTGTAAGCGTGAAGTCGTATCGCTCCCACTCAGGCGAGATATCCTTGATGCGCTCCGAGGCATAGACGCGTCGGTCATCGGCGCTTCGTAGCTGGATATAGGCCGCATTGACTTGCCCCTTGAGATAGACATAGCCATTGAGTGCCTGTCCCTGTCTGAGTGCTAGTCCCCAGCGGTTGAGCCCCATATTGTCGATACCCAGAGGGCCGCTGCCATAGTTGACTATTCGTTGCGAGTAGCGTCCTGTGACGCTTGTCGTGCTATCCATGGAGAGTACTCCGGGCGTGCCGTGCTTGTAGAGATGCCACATCCCGCTTACGCCGTCGTTATCGTTGGCAAACGAAGCTTCCTTCTCCTCCTTGCCGTCATAGACCTTGAGGTGCCTGAAGGCGACCATCGCTTGCTCGGCGCGGAGTCCGATACGTCCTGTCGTGAGAGGATGGACTTTGTCTATCACCTCGGCGACCCGTATATTGTTAATGTATATGCCAAATCGGTTGCCGTTGAGTTCAAGGCGCATCTTGGTCCACTGCACTGTGGGTTGGAAGTCCAGCGTCTGCTCATAGAGCGTAGTCCATACGCTGTCCTGCTTACCAAAGGTGAGCTTGTGGCTCCATGCATCGAGAGCGCAGTAGTAGCCCCGGTAAGTATTTGCGCCGGTGCCCACTCCCAGCGCTCTGACTACGAGACCGGCTTTTCCGCTGAGGCCGTCCCAGCGTATCTCCGTCTCAGCCCATCCGTCGTTGACCTGAGCCCGCTGGTAGGTGAGCTTGGCCACGGGAGCTGCATTGACATATATCTCGTCACCGTCGAGATGCCACGGCGCATCGTTGCTGAAGCAGTCTGCGTACTGGGTAATCTCTGGAGCCTCTTCCAGACTCTCGCCGTACAGCAGTTGGCCATAGAGCCCACCATAGACCTCATGGTTGACATCCTCCAGACATGTGCCGTAGAGCAAGGGACTCAGCCTGCCTATGACCTGCTTGGTATCCACATGGAGAGTGGTCGGCGTTTGAGCGGATGCTGACAGCGCGGACAGCCCAAGCAGTGTGACTAGAAGCGTAGTGCGCAAGGGACGAAGTATATGCGAGGGAGATAATATCATGACGGTTGACAGGATAGATATAAGTTAGCCCTACAAAGATACATATTTGTGTCCAATGCTAAAAGTCGCCGGCCGGCTTTTTCTTTGCTTCACCCGGGATAGATGTAAGAGATACGGAACAAAGTGTAGATAAGACGACGGTTGTCGGAAATTTGTCGTTGAAAGGGATTCTCCTCCCGATGACGCGGGCCAGTCGGTCAAAGTGAGCGTTTGCAGGGCCACTACAAAATTAATATGGGTGTACTGTCGATTTATATCAGACCAAAACACTATCTTTGCAACAGTTTCATCTATCAGAGCATTGAGAAAGAGTATACGCGACTTTTGGCATTTCATCAGCAAGCACGCCTATGCTGTTACCATCCTTATCTTCGTGGTGGTAGTGGGATTTTTGGACCCCAACAGCTACTACCACCGCTATCTGCAGCATGAGGAGGTCGTACATCTCCAGGATGAGATTAGCAACTATCAAAGTATGTACGATCGGGACACCAAGACGCTCAAGGAGCTCGAGGCCAATCCCCGCGCGATAGAAAAAGTGGCCCGCGAACGCTACTTTATGAAGAAGCCCAACGAGGATATTTACGTGTTTAAGGAGCAGTAATGAAGCAATTATCTCTGTGTCAGACAATCGTATACGGCGTGGGAGGTATCCTGGTGCTGGCTGGTCTAGTATCGTGGCCGACGGGCAAGTCTTGGGCGGTAGCCCTCTATTGTGTGGGGGCGGTAGCCGTCTGCGTCATGCAGTTCTGTCAGCGATATGAGGGCGGAAGCATCGTCTTGCGCCGTCTGCGCAGGCAGCAATTGCTAGGGGCTTTGTGTCTGGTTCTGACAGGAGTGCTTATGATTGTGGAGCGTATGCATCTAGGCGTACTCCAGCACCACGAGTGGATGGCCGTACTTGCGGTGGCGGCGATGCTCGAGTGCTATACTGCTTTTCGTATTCCTTACGAGCTCAAAAGAAAGGACTAAAAAACGGGTAGATAGAGACTATTTAACGTCTAACGTCTTGCTGGCACGCTTTTTAACAACTTTGAGCCGTAAGAAAGTTTAAAGTTCTTTATATTGCATTAAATCGCTTGCAAATTTCGCGAGACGTGTTGTATATTTGTCTCGTCTTTTGGGAGACAGAGCAAATATTCAAGATAATTGATGGATATCATCAGAGGATTTGTCAGATGTAGCATTCGCAGCATAGAGCGTCTGTGCTGTATGGGAGGTCTGCTGCTTGGACTCACATCGTGCTCCGAGCAGTACAATATCTCCGGCGACTCATCTGTGTCGACGCTGGATGGCCGTATGCTTTATCTTAAAGCCCTTACGTCCAACGATGACATGTGCAATATTGACTCTTGCGAAGTTGTGCACGGCAAGTTCAACTTTATGGGCATGATGGACTCGACCACAATGGGCGAGATTTATATGGACAACGAGGGCGTCATGCCTATCGTCATCGAGAACGGTAATATTTCCATCCTCATCAACAATACGGAGCAACGGGTGGTCGGCGGAGCGCTCAATAGCCGTCTCTACCGCTTCCTGGAGGCCAAATCGCATATCGAGGACGAGATCATGAATCTTTCCAATGAGGAGGCCAATATGATCCTCTCCGGCATTGACCCGATGACAGCGCATAGTCATCTGGCGGAGAAGAACAATCGACTATACACCTCCCTTGAACAACTGGAGACACGCTTCATCGCTGACAATAGCGACAATATACTCGGTTCGACTTACTTTATGATGC
Source organism: uncultured Prevotellaceae bacterium (assembly GCA_900316315.1). Classification (GTDB taxonomy): domain Bacteria; phylum Bacteroidota; class Bacteroidia; order Bacteroidales; family Bacteroidaceae; genus UBA6382. The sequence goes on along the minus strand of ONCK01000013.1, from coordinate 41,045 downwards.
TCTGCAGCCAGTATCCGTATCCTATTATGACCGAACAGATACAGCGTATCATCAAGAAGTCTAAACCCAGCTTCCGACGTTCCGCCTATGTACGCAACTATGTGACCGCCGCCGAAGCCAATATGAAGCTGATTAAGCAGTCCAATCCCGCTAAGACGGTTAAGGTAGCTAATAGATAATCCGCGCAGTCTCTGGCAGTCCTGCTGCTGATTGACGCCCACAGACTCCCCGTCTATACAGTCCCTCATCTATTTCCCCTATTACGCCTCATAGTATTTCCCCTATTATGCCTCATAGTGGGGGATAGCAATATCGTATGCGCAGCCGACGTCCGGCCTTTGCAGAACTTTATCGCAGTCAGCAGAGAGATGGTTGAGAATGGGCACATATCGTCGGCGAATCTGGGGAAAAGAAGGCGCCTTTGTCCTCCGCGTCTCCAAATGGGAATGAAAAGCCTCGTCTGGTAGGGGAGTACTTGCCGTGATGCTTGAGAAACTAGAAGTTAAGGTTCCAGTTCACTGTGCTTCCATGATGTCGTAGCCGTGATATTGGACCCTTTCAGACGGGCTCATTGTTCGTTATGCTGTCTGGTCCTTTCTCTTCCTGAGGAATCCGTTAGAGCCTGCTTTGAAATATCCTATACGAGGACGTCACTGTCTGTCAGCCGCCCTTTATCTCCGAATACTTCTCAAGTTGTAAAACTAACCTCTTTTTTTATATAATAAATTCGGAAGCCTGCCTCGTACAAGAGCCGATGTGGTGATGACAAGACGCCGTGTTCGCGTAACAAAGTCGGATTTATTTTAAACTAGGTCCGATGTAGTTTAAACTAGAAGGCGAGTTGTTATCACTTGATAGCCAGTTAGTTGCTGGAACGCCAAATCTTTACTTCTAATTCGTTGGTCTTTAGTGAGTTACAGAGGCTATTTGAGAGAAGTTTTGTCTTTTTGTGCTTGAAGAGAATTTGGGTTCGCCAAGTCAATTTTTTATTATAAAACTTTTATAGCCGTTTTTCTCGGCCCTTGGTGATGGGGCGGGCTGTCTGAGTTCTATGGACGCAGTAGCAAACCCGCTTTCATGGGACGGTGAGAAAGCCTTTGTTTGTGTCACAGGAATTCCACCGACCTCAGAAAGCAGGTAAGGACAGTTTAGAGTCGGAAGTTGATGGGGCGCCATTGGATAAATGGCTGCCGCTCGGGAACATGGTCGCTATTTGAGAAGGCCGACAGTGTGCGGGGCCGCCCTATATGCCCAGCGGATTGCTGATATCGCTGGGAGAACGGGTTATTCCTCTCCTGTCTCGCTCTTCTTGAGTTCGCTCATGAGATAGTAGGCTCCGGAGGTAGCGTAGCGGGCAGAGGCTGGTTGGGCCGATTTGAAGCTGACTTGGGTGTATCCTCCCTCTTGACGGCCCCGCTCGACGGCAACCGGCTTGAAAGCCCATCCCTTTGCTGTATGCTGAGCGGCAAAGGCAAAGTAGCTGCCTCCGTCTTCCGCGATGGCTTCGTCGGGCAGAGACGTAAGCAGGGCGTGGTCGGTGAGAATTGTTCCCTTGAGGTACATGCCGTCCGTCAGACCTGATGGCCGCTGTAGGAGCTTGGCCCGGGCATGGACAGCCTTGGGGGTTGACTCAAATTGGGATCCGACATTGTATATCCGGGCCTCGAATGCATCGTCTGAGGACGTTGTCTGTAGCTTCACGGTCTGTCCAGCCCTGACCTTGGTCAAGTCCTTCTCATAGACAAGCAGATCGGCGTAGACATTTTGCGTATTGACGATGTGGAAGAGCGGAGTCTGCGGGTCCGCATACTGCCCCGTCTCAGCGAGTATACGCTCTACGGTGCCGCTGATGGGACTTACGATCGCTATGCGACTGACTGTCCTGCCGCTTCTGACGGTTTTTACGCTGATGCCCAGTAGTCGCATCTGCGACTCCAGACCACGGACTTCGCCGAGCAGGGATTTGTAGTCGCTCTCCGTCTTCTGAAAGTTTTTGCCCGAGCCTACTTTTTCCTTGTACAGACGTTGCTGGCGCTGATAGTCTTTGGAGAGATACTGCAGTCTGTTGTAGGCCGAGAGATACTGGGTCTGCAGGCTGATGAGGTCTGGGTGAGAGATCCAGGCGAGGGGCTGGCCCTTGGCGACTTGCTGTCCTTCGGTGACGAGTATGGACTGTATGTTGGCGCCTACGTAGGAGGTGACGCTGGCCTTGGACTTGGCGTCGCAGGCAATCTGCCCTGTGACTTCGACGGCGCCTTCAAAGGGGTGTTGCTCCAGAGACCCTACGGTGACGGACAGACGTTGCATCTGGCTGTCGGCTAGCAGAACTTCAGAGGGCTGGGCTGCGGCCTCCGTCTCTCCGGATGAGGCCGACTTGCGACCGCATCCGGCCGTCATGACCAGCAGCAGGAGACTGAGAGAGGCGGTCTGCAGGGAGGAGATGAGATATGGATATTGCATAGTGGTATTTTTTATGTGGTTGTATAGGAAGTGACAAGAGAAGTTGGGCCTATTTGATATTTACGCCGGAGTCTGGCTGACAATATTCCAGATCAAACCGGGTCTGAAGGCAATGGGCATAAGCGTTCCAGTACCCCAGTTGGGTACGGACGGCATGGCGCATATTCTCGATGAAGCTGAGGTAGTCGGTGGCCCCTTCCTGGTAGGAGAGCAGGGCGGCCTGCTGCTGCTCGTGGGCGACGGGGAGCGCCTCCTTGAGGTAGTACTGGACCGAGGCGTACCACTTGTCGTACTGCTGCCGGAGCGTGTTGTATTGGCTATAGAGGTCGAGGCGGGCTTGGCTGAGGTCTTGTACGGCGATGTCTCTCTCGATGGTGGCCGAACGGGTACGGGCCTTTTGCGCCCCATATACGAGAGGCATGCTGAGGCCTATCTGCCAGGTATTGAAACCAGTACGCGAGCCGATCTTCTGACTGCCGTACTCCACATAGAACTTAGGCAGCATTTCGCTGCGGCTTACGCCGATACCGGCCTCCGCCAGTCGTATCTGCTGCTGCTTGAGGAGGAGTTGCGGATGGCTATTGAGTGAAGAGTCCGGCTCGGTGTCTCTGAGCGGCGGCAATTGGGCCATGGCGTCGTCCACGGTGTAGAGTGTATCCGAAGCCATGAGTTGACTGAGACTCATGCAGGAGGTCTCGTAGTCGCGGCGGGCCTGCTTCTGGTCAAGGGTAATCTGGCGGGCAGCATTGACTGCCGAAAGATAGTCGAGACGGGAGGTCTCCTCGGTTTCGTAGCGGAGCTTGGCGGCCTGCTCAAAATGCTTGTAGACGGAGTCCAGATGCAGGTAGAGCTGGTACTGCTGCTTGCAGATGAAAGCCTGGGCATATGCGAGGCTGACGCGGTGCCTCAGTTCGAGCTCGGAGAGGCGCTCGGAGACCTGTGCCTCGGCGACTTGCTCACGCTGTAGCCGCTTGCGGGCACCGATGCCAAGTATATCGAGGTCTTGATGCACCTGGAAGAGCGTTGTCGTGCCCTTGTCGCCATGCCCCACCTCCTCGGCGCCTGTAGACAGTTGCGTGGTGCCGATATCCCAAGCGACGGGGCGGAGAGCTTCCCGGCTTTTGACTTGGAGGCGTGCCGCCTTGAGCGCTGGATAGTTGGCAAGTGCCTTGTCGATGGCCTGCTGCAGGGATATCGTGGGCTGTGCCTGCGCGGCTGGGACGATGAGAAGTGTGAGCGCCAAAAGCAACAGAGACTTGGCACCAGCCGATGCGGAGAGCGCAGCCTTAGGCTTGGAAGGGGTATTGTGATGATGTGATTTCATTTTTTCTTCAAAGGAATAAAGTAGAGGCAAAATGATGAGCGTAAGTAGCGTGGCGCTGATCAGTCCGCCGAGAATGACGGTAGCAATCGGCCGCTGCACTTCGGCTCCAGCAGAGGTGCTGACGGCCATCGGCATAAAGCCGAGCATGGCAGACAGCGCCGTGAGGAGGATGGGGCGCATCCGCTCCTGCGTGCCTATGGCGATGACTTGGTCGAGCGGCAGCCCTTGTCGGCGAAGGCTGTTGAATCGGTTGACGAGCACCAAGCCGTTGAGCACGGCGACGCCGAAGAGTACGATAAATCCTACGCTTGCGCTGATACTGAAAGGCATGCCCCTGACAGCCAAGGCCAGCACTCCGCCGATGGCAGAGAGGGGAATGGCAACATAAATCATGAGCGACTGACGGACAGAGCGCAGGGCAAGGTAGAGCAGCAGGAAGATGATGACCAAAGCCAAGGGTAATACAATGGCGAGACGGCTCTTGGCTTGTTGCAGGTTTTCAAATGATCCGCCGTAGACCACCTTGTAGCCCGGCGGGAGGGTAATCTGATCGGAGAGACGCTGACGGATTTCCTTGACGAGTGACTGTACATCGCGCGTCCTCACGTTGACACCCACGTAGATGAAGCGGGAAGCCTTGTCCCTGGAGATCTGCATGGGTCCCGGCTGATAGTGAATGTCGGCCACTTCCTCCAGTGGTATCTGGTCGCCGCCGGGCAGGTCGATAGGCAGACGCCGGAGATCGCTGATGTCCTGGCGATGACTATCTGACAGTCGGACGACGAGGTCAAAGCGCTTCTCTCCCTCAAAGACGACACCCGCTTTGCCGCCGGCAAAGGCTGCGCTGATGTAGTCGTTGATCTTGCTGATGTCGAGCCCGTACTGGGCAAGCTTGTCCCGGTCGTAGCTGACGCTCATCTGAGGCAGTCCGGAGGTTCGCTCGATGTTGACATCCTCGGCGCCGGGTATCTTGCTGATGATCTGAGCCATCTGGTCACCCAGCACGTTGAGCGTGTCCAAGTCTTCGCCGTAGAGCTTGACGGCCACGTCCTCGCGGATGCCAGTCAAGAGTTCGTTAAATCGTAAGGCGACAGGCTGACTAAAACTGAAGTTGAGCCCCGGCAGTACGGAGAGGCGCTGCTTGATCTTCTCAATCAGCTCCTCCTTGGTCTTGGCCGAGGTCCATTTGCTGCGGTCCTTCTCCAATATAATGAAGCTGTCAGTGAAGTCAAATCCCATGGGATCGGTCGGTATGTCGGCTACGCCGATACGCGCGCAGACAGTCTTGATCTCGGGGAAGGAGGCGAGCAGTAGACGCTCGACTTCCTCCTCGCGCTTAATGGTCTCCGAGAGCGAGCTACCGGGACGCAGGAAGGTCTGCATGGCGATGTCCCCTTCGTCCAAGCTCGGGATGAACTCGCCTCCCATACGGCTAAAGATTAGGGCGGCGACTGCGAAAAGCAGTACGGCTATCGAGCCGACGAGCCGCTTATGGCGGAGCGAATAGCGGAGTGCGGGCGCATACAGCCGGTAGAGGGCGTGCATGATGCTGCGGTTGAGTCGCTGCAGGCGAGCCTCTGTGCGCGCCAGGAGGCTGTCCGGCTGCTTAAGGGGTCTCATCAGCAAGGAGCAGGCGGCGGGGACGTAGGTAAGACAGAGCAGGATGGCTCCCAGCAGGGCAAACATGAAGGTGAAAACCATCGGTTGAAACATCTTGCCACTCACTCCTGTGAGGAAGAGGACGGGGACAAAGACAATCAGGATGATGAGCTGTCCGAAGAAGGCCGAGTGCATCATGGTCGATGCCTCTCGGTACACGATCTGGTCCATGGAGTCTGACTGCGAAGCTTGTCCTGGTGGAGCTGTAAGCGTCGGTAGTCGCCGCTGCAGGACACTGACGGTGCCCTCAACGATGATGACGGCTCCATCGACAATGATGCCGAAGTCGATAGCTCCGAGACTCATCAGATTGACCCAGACTCCGAAGATGCGCATCAGAATGAAGGCAAAGGACAAAGAGAGGGGGATGACAGAGGCTGCGACCAGTCCGCCCCGAAGACTGCCCAAGAGCAAGACGAGCACAAAGATGACAATCAGCGCACCCTCGATGAGATTGCGTGCGATGGTGGAAGTGGTGCGGCTAATGAGCTCTGAGCGGTCGAGAAAAGGCTTAATCTTGATGCCATGGGGTAGGGTGTGCTGTACCTCGGCGATGCGCTTCTTGACATCTGATACGACTTTGCGCGAGTTGGCTCCCTTGAGCATCAGGATCATGCCTCCGACGGCCTCATGCCCGTCTTGGGTAAAAGCGCCGTAGCGCACTTGGTGCCCGATGCTCACACTGTCGGCTACGTCTCGGATGAGGATGGGATGTCCTCCCTCTGTGCGTATCACAGTATTGCCAATGTCTTCGGCAGACCTGATGAGCCCCTCACCGCGTATGAAGCTGGCCATGTGGTCTCTCTCTATGTAGGCGCCGCCGGCGTTGCCGTTGTTGCGCTTCAGGGCATCGTAGACGTCACCGAGGCTTACGTGCATGCTGCGAAGCTTGTCTGGGCTAACGGCGACCTCGTACTGCTTGATGCTACCGCCGAAGGAGTTGATGTCGACCACGCCTGGAATCATGTTGAGCTGTCGCTTGACGATCCAGTCCTGGATAGCGCGCAGCTGCATGGGAGTATAGGCTGCCGTGTCATCGGGCACGAGCGTGTACTGGAAGATCTCACCCAGTCCGGTCGTGATGGGGCCCATCTCGGGCTCGCCCAGTTGGGAGGGAATCTGTTCCTTGACCTCGGCGAGCTTCTCCTGCACGAGCTGGCGGGGCAGGTAAGTGCCCATGTCGTCTCTGAAAACTACGGTGACGACGCTCAGCCCCGAGCGACTGACACTACGGATGTCTGTGACGCCGGGCAGATTGGCCATGACCTGTTCCACGGGAAAGGTGACGAACTGCTCGATGTCGCGTGTGCCGAGGTTTTGGGATACGGTGATAACTTGTACTTGATTGTCAGTGATATCGGGCGTCGTATCCACGCTTATGGTGCGCAGAGCATAGAGCCCGCCGACAATGATGGCCAGTAGCATAATGCCGATAGCTGGTCTGTGATGTATGGAAAAATTTATGATTTTGTTAATCATTGACACTGTTGGATCTAAGTCCCTTGTTATGATGGTATATACGGACCTCTCTACAGCCCCGGGCACTGTAGTCCCGCGGCTGTCTGAGTAGTCTTGTCTCAAGTCTCGTCTAGGCGAGATAGCAAGGGGGAGCTCTTAGACCGCCAGAGGAGCGGATAAAGTCAGGTGTGGCTTGGTTAGAACTGGTCGCCGTGAACTGATGTCCCGACTCTATATAAAATAGGTAATCAAAAGCTTTTGCGGGCAGTCCTGCAGACATAAGCAGAGACAGCAAGTGAGCGTCTGAGCGATGGGAGAGGAGGTGGAGTTTGTGATGCCATCCGGCTTTGTCGGCCTTCATTTTGCAGCCGCAATCATCGGGTTGGTCATCTGATGTGTGGTGAGCTGTGTGCGTATCGTTGAGACCTCCATCGAGCAGGCAGCGTTCCAGCTGGAAGCAGATGTTGCCGTCGCTGTGGTGATGGTGGGGCAGCGTGCTGAAGACGACGAGGCAACAGACGGCCATCATCACTAACAGAAGCTGCAGCGTGTTACGATATTTTCCCATTGCGATGCAAATATATCTATAATTGCTCGCAATTGAGTTGCATTTTTACAAAAAGACGGAAAAACAGGCTGAATATTCAATTTCGCGCTTCTAGGAGTTCTACCCTAGGAGAGCCTTTATCGCAAACCAAATGACGGGGACCGGCAGCGAGGGCAGCAGATTGAGCACATGGCAGTCTTTGATCTTGAGCAGGGAAAGTCCGCTGCCGGTAATGAGCAGACCGCCGACAATAAGAAGTTCATCCATCAGTGCGGGGCTGATAGCGGAACTGCTGAGGCTGGCGATGAGGTAAAACATGCCTTGCCATAGGAATAGCACGGGAGCTGCGAGCACCATACCGACGCCGTATGTCGAGGCAAAGACGGTGGAACTGACGAAGTCTAGGGTGGCGTTGGTGAAAAGAAAGGTGTTGTCCCCCTTGAGCGCGCTGATGACCGGCCCGAGCATGGACAACGGCCCGATGCAATAGAGTAGAATGGCCAGAGAGAGCCCCTGAGCGAGGCGCGAACCCTCCTGACCCTTAGAGTGACGGGAGATGAGACGACTGAAGCGCCCATCGAGATCGAGCGCAACGCCGATGATGCCTCCTATAGCCAAACTGAGGATAAAGAGTACGGGATACTGGCTCTTCGACAGATGACTGATGGTGGCATTGAGGCCGATGGCCAGACTCGCCAAGCCGAGTCCGTCGTAGAGTACGTTTCTGTAGCGCTCCTTGATGCCGCGGTGGAGCAGGGCACCCAGGAGTGTGCCTACGATGATGGAGCCTGTATTGACAATGGTTCCGACCATGGCTATTTATTTCCGACCTGAATATTAAGAATGAGCTTGTGATGCGCGGGATCATTGGTGATCATGAGCACACGCAGGCGTCCTCTAGTTCGCTTGAGGAAGGCTTGCTGTACCGTAATCTTAAGCTTGGCCTTGTGTCCCGGAGCAATCTTGACCGAACTGAGGTCCGCGCCGACGGCGGGGTTGAAGACTTGCAACGCGCTTATCTTAAGACTTGACTTGCCGGTATTGCGGAGCTCCACAACGCCTTTGACTTTGCTCTTACCATTGAAGGCCGGCAAATTGAGTCGGGTGGTACTGATGTCAAGGTGTGGGGCCAGCTCGCGCTGAACAACTGATAGAGAATCAAAAGCGGGTACGAGGACGATGTCGATGGTCACCTCATTGTCCTCACCTACCTTGTCGCCGGGGTAGCGGCTGAGGTAGACGGCTGTTTGGGTGAGCCCCATGTCTGTGATGGCCTTGCTATTGAGCGTAACCCTGAGCTGACCGGCTCTCCCTGGGAACAGCCGCTTCGGTACAGCCTCGACGGAGAGGTACGAGGGCAGATGCATCAGTTCGGGACGGTATACCGTTGTGCCGGCATTGTAGACTTGCAAGGTCTGCACCGGTGTGTCGCCGCGGCCTACCTCGTCAAACTCGAGGTTGTCGCTGCTTAGCCATATCTTGCCCACATGGTAGGGAAAGGCGCTGGAGTCCTTGGCGACGCTGGGCTGCATGACGACACTGCCGCTCAGGTGCAGGATGGCGACATCTGCTGTGTCGTTGGTGTGGAAGTATATAGCTTTGTCAAAATGTCCCACCAGTTGGGCGTTGAAGGAGACCTTGACCTCGGCTGATCCGCCTGGGGCAATCGTAGGCATCGGGCCATCTACGCTGAGGCAGCTGGCAGAGGTCGCGGCTTCAGTGACTGTGATGCTCTGCTGCCCGCGGTTGGTAAGGGTGACGGTGGCCTGCTTGGTCGTGTAGAGGAGGAGTTCGCCGAGATCCAACATGCGGGGCGTCACTTCGAGCTGTGCGGTGGAGGCAATGGCTGAAGAAAACAGCAGCGAGAGAAGGAAAAGGCGCTTCAGGGTGAATGTGATTTTCATTTGAGTGCAAAAATAACAATTTTATTACGCTCAGAATGAACTTGTCAGCCCTTTTCTCCACTGATTCGACTTTTTGCACTACTTTTGCCTCGTCTTTCGTTAGCAAAAAATCTACCTACGATGAAATTTATCTCATGGAATGTCAACGGCCTTCGAGCTTGTGAAGGCAAGGGGTTTAGTCAGATATTTAAGCAACTCGATGCCGACTTTTTCTGTCTGCAGGAGACCAAGATGCAAGCCGGCCAGCTCGACCTCAAGTTTGACGGCTATACGTCCTACTGGAACTATGCCGAAAAGAAAGGCTATTCCGGCACCGCTATCTTCACGCGTCACACACCGTCGAGCGTCCGGCTCGGCATAGGCATCGAGGAACATGACCATGAGGGGCGTGTGATCACGCTGGAGTACGACACCTTCTATCTCGTCACCGTCTATGTGCCTAATAGTCAGGATGGCTTGCGCCGCCTGTCCTACCGCATGACGTGGGAAGACGACTTCCGAAGCTATCTCTTGGACCTCGATAAGCAGAAGCCCGTCATCGTCTGCGGCGACATGAATGTCGCTCATGAGGAGATTGACATAAAAAATCCCAAGACCAATCGTCACAACGCCGGGTTTACGGACGAGGAACGTGCAAAAATGACACAGTTGCTGGAGAGCGGCTTTACCGATACTTTCCGCTTCTTCTATCCCGACCGCAAGGACATCTACAGCTGGTGGAGTTACCGTTTTCATGCGCGGGACAACAATGCAGGATGGCGTATCGACTATTTTCTGTCTTCCAAACGCCTGAATGACTGCCTGAAGGATGCAAAGATATTGACCGATGTCTTTGGCAGCGATCACTGCCCGGTAGAACTGGATATCAATCTCTGACACGCGGCTGCGTAGACCGGACTCTTGACGATGGAGGCCCGACTTGGCAACAACCAGGTCGGGCCTCTCATTATAATAATAGGTGAAAATCTATTTTACCATCTCAGCGCAGAGCTTGTTTTGCAGAGGACGCGCATCGAGTACCGACATGTCAGCATTCATGATGGCAAAGGCGAGCAAGTGGCCGTTTGCTCCAGTGACATAGCCAGCCAGCGTGCTGATACCGTAGGGGTGGGAGAGCGTGCCGGTCTTGGCTATTACCTTGCCGCGAGTCGCTGGAGCTGGCATCTGTCGGCGCAGTGTGCCGTCGACCCCTGATATGGGTAAATAATGGAGCATGTAAGCGTACAACTTCTTGTCCCGCTGGGCATAGCGAAGCAGATTGACGAGAAAGACGGGCGTTACCCGGTCTTGCGAACACAGCCCGCAGCCGTCGTGGATGACATACCTGCTGGTCGTGTCCCCGAGCTCCTCCTTGACAAACTGACGAAGCACCCTGACTCCGCTTTGGCGATACGACTTGCCGTCGTACTGCGTTGTGCCGAGGGTATAGAGGAGTCCGTTGCTTACGGTATTGCTGCTATTTTTCCAGGCGCGGCGCAGGCTGAAGGTCATCTGCCGTTTAAAGACATAGAGCTTGTGATTGTCGCGAGGCAGTGGGCCAAAGACGACAGCGCTATCTCTTACGGTGAGACCGTAGCTGCGGGCTGCCGCCTTGACGAGGCGCCTGATTTTATCCCGATGTTGGTAGTAGAGGCCGTATTGATACATTGCCAGGTCTCCCGGGTACCAATGAGGCTCAGGAGTAGGAAACTCGTCATGCGCCAGATTGATGACGAGGTGACCGGTCAGATGGCGGATGCCGCGCTTCTGCATCGGGCGGAAGATGAGGTGCAACTCCTCGGGCTTGAATACGGGATCCATCGACCCGCGAAAAATCAGATCCCCCTGCAGCGTGTCGCCTTTTATCTTGCCTCGAGTATACAGTCCTGTGGCATAGCTGTACTCAGGTCCCATCCGCTTGAGCATGGCGATGCCCGTGAGCAGCTTGAGACAGGAGGCTGGCGGCATCAGCGAGTCTGCTCTGAAGGCGAAGAGCGGTGCGTCAGCCGTGATGTCGTAGATATAGACTGCTACATGGTTGCCCCATTCTATACGATGAAGCACGGAGTCAAGACGATGGCTCAGTTGGCGGTCTGGAACGATGACGTGCTTCTCAGTCTTTGGCGCAGGCTTAGACGGCCGCTTGCTGCAAGCCGTAAAGAGCAGGGGCATAATAAACAGAAGTGGACAGAGACTCTTAAGCGTCAGTTCGGAGCGTATAATGGGCAGTAGAGCGCGTGGACAGTTCATGGTAAAATCAGAAAGTGTATGCTCCTACAAAATTAGTGATTCGCCGTGACTCCACTATCTCACTTCCTTGACTTTTTAGAGGGATTTGAAGAAAAATTTGCAGCCTCCATTTGCTACGACAATCACGGTTTTTACTTTCAAATCACACTCCCCCGTAGCCTCGATAACTCTCCTTGCTACCCCAACCGCTTTCCTTGTAGCTTCGATTACTCTTTTAGCTAAGTCAATCGCGTTCTCCGTGGCCTCGATAGCTCTTGCTGCTAACTCAATCGCGCTTCCCGCGTTTCAATTATTCTCGCTAGTGAGTAGCCTTCCCTGCCGTTCTGTTCTTCTCTGGAGGCCTTTCTGTACCAGACCAAAATATTTCCCTAAGCCCTCAGCCTATCTGTTAAGACTGTCCAGTCTATCAATGATTTGAAAAGATAATTAATTTTTTATATAAAAAATTGGAATGAGATTCTCGGATTGTCCTCGAAAGCAAAAGTTGAAAACTGCTCTAAAAAATGCTCTTGTAGCTCATTGAAAACCAACGAATTACAAATAATATTTGACACTTTGGTGACTAGCTGGCTATCAGACGATAACAACTCGCCTTCTAGTTTAAACTAAGTCCGACCTAGTTTAAACTACATCCGACCTTATAGCAAGAACAAGGCGACTTGTTCTTACAACATCGGTACCTGTTGAAATGGTATCTCGAATTTATTATATAAAAAACGACGACCTATCTAGAATAAATAAGAAGCAGTCATACGCTTGAGGATCATGTGGAGACAAGGGCTGTAGTCAGACTGTGTCCTTCCTCGCGTAGGATTTGTCCAAAGGATATTGTCCAGCTCCGAAGAAGACAATTGAGGAGGCCGTGCTACAGGCAAGAATTGGGCGGCTCGAAAAGATTGAGAGGGTCGGAGTGACACAGCCCGACATCACGTCTGTACGATTTTGGAGGTAGGATGACAACACCGTTCCCCTCTTCCTGTGTAATCACCTAGACTCAAACACCGTGGAAGATCCTTACCGAGCAAGGATAAGGCTCTTTCTGACTTATCAGAAAGGCGCTACAGGTACCCGAACTCCTACTTAGACGGAAGAATAAGCATTATGCCCTTTACCTCTGCCACTCTTCTGAGTCGTGAAAAGCGGCTGGTTTCACTGTAAGCCCATTTGTCAGAGACGCTTCCGCACAAGAGCCCTTTTGTGTGGCGGCTTATCGTTGCTTCTCGTCTTGGTGAGAGTGGCATTTCCCGACTTGGATTGATGAGAACAAGTAAAAAAAAACGAGGCCCGAACAATTTAAGGTCCGGGTCTCGTAAAAGATGTGTAGGAGGAGTGAGATGGAGCAGAATAAACGCTCTTATCTGATCATTGTCCTGCCGGGTATTGTGTCATAGGGAATAAGACTAGATGCTGTCGCTCCAGTCCTCCTTGGTCTTGCGTACGTAGGAGGCATAGCGGCGCTGAGCAGCCTTCTTGGTCTCGGCGTACAGCTCCTCGGCCTGCTCAGGCAGTGCCTTCTTAAGAGACAGGAAGCGAACTTCACCGTCGAGGTAATCCTGAAACTTATCCCACTGGGGCTCTTTGGAGTCGAGGATGAAGGGATTCTTACCCTCTTTAGCCAGCTCAGGGTTGTAGCGCCAGAGGTGCCAGTAACCGCATTCTACGGCGCGGCCTTCCTCTGCCTGGCTGCGGCCCATACCGCCCTTAATCTTGAGTCCGTGGTTGATACAAGGAGCGTAGGCGATGATAAGGCTGGGTCCGTTGTAAGCTTCAGCCTCACGGATAGCCTTGAGGCACTGGGCTTGGTCGGCGCCCATGGCTACTTGAGCCACGTAGACATAGCCATAAGTGGTCTGCATGAGACCGAGATCCTTCTTGGTAACCCGCTTGCCGGCTGCGGCAAACTGAGCTATGGCACCGATAGGCGTTGCTTTGGAAGCTTGACCGCCAGTGTTGGAGTAGACCTCGGTATCGAGTACGAGGATGTTGACGTCTTCGCCGGAGGCGAGGACATGGTCGAGACCGCCGTAGCCGATGTCGTAAGAGGCACCGTCACCGCCGATGATCCACTGGGAACGCTTGGGCAGGTAGTGGAGCAACTCCTTGATTTGCTTGGCGAGCTCGTGGCCCTGCTCGGCGCCGGCGAGGATGTAAGGCGTAATCTTATCAGCCAGTTCGCGGGACTTTGCGGCATCGTCCTTGTTGTCAATCCACTCCTGGGTGAGTTGCTTCATCTCATTGTTGGCGCAGTCGCACATCTGAACCTTGTGGAAGAGGTCGACAAGGCGAGCGCGCATCTTCTTGTTGGCAAGTACCATACCCATACCAAACTCGCAGAAGTCCTCAAAGAGGCTGTTAGCCCAAGCAGGGCCTTGGCCCTTGGCATTGGTGGTGTAAGGAGTGGAAGGAATAGAACCAGAGTAGATGGAGGAGCAACCTGTGGCGTTGGCTATCATCTCGCGGTCGCCGAAGAGCTGACTGACAAGCTTAACGTAAGGAGTCTCTCCGCAGCCGGAGCATGCACCGCTGAACTCGAAGAGAGGCTGAGCAAACTGCGAATTCTTGGGATTGGACTTGATGTCGACAAGATTCTGCTTACTGGTGACCTTCTTGGTGCAGTAATCCCAGTTGGCAGCTTCACCAAGCTGGCTATCAAGGGGCACCATGGTAAGTGCTTTGTTTCCTCTGAGTCCGGGGCAGACGTCGGCGCAGTTACCGCAGCCGAGGCAGTCGAGTACATCTACTTGCTGGACGAAGTGCATGCCTTTCATGGCGAGAGGAGCCTTCATCTCTATGGTCTTGCCTTGGAAGCCCTTGACCTCTTCGTCATCAAGTACGAAGGGACGGATAGCTGCGTGGGGGCAGACAAATGCACACTTGTTGCACTGGATACAGTTCTCAATATTCCATACAGGAACGAAGGGAGCTACACCGCGCTTCTCGTATGCTGCTGTACCAGCAGCCCAAGTACCGTCGACGCTGTCTTTGTAAGCGCTGACAGGCAGCTTGTCGCCCTGCTGAGCATTAATAGGATGTACGAGTTCGCTGACGAATGCGGGCTCGTCGTAGCTTGGCTTGGGATCGGCGGGGAGATCCTTCCATGCCGGGTCGACGGGCAGTTTCTTGTACTCGTTGCCGCGGTCTACGGCCTGGTAATTCTTGTTGACGACATCCTCACCCTTGCGGCCGTAGCTCTTGACGATGAACTTCTTCATCTGCTCGACAGCAAGATCAACGGGGATAACTTTTGTGATGCGGAAGAAGGCGGACTGCAGAATGGTGTTTGTGCGGTTGCCAAGTCCAATCTCTTGTGCAATCTTAGTCGCATTGATGTAGTAGACTGTGATGTTATGCTCGGCAAAGTAGCGCTTGACATCGTTGGGAAGGAAGTCTACAAGTTCCTGACCCTCATGGATAGTATTGAGCAGGAAGGTTCCGCCGTCGCGGAGTCCCTCGAGAACATTGTACATCCGGAGATAGGCTTGTACGTGGCAAGCGACGAAATTGGGGGTCTTGATCTGATAAGTGGAGCGGATAGGTGTATCGCCGAAGCGCAGATGGGAGCAGGTGAAACCACCGGACTTCTTGGAGTCATAACTGAAGTAGGCCTGGCAGTACTTGTCGGTATTGTCACCGATAATCTTGATGCTGTTCTTGTTAGCGCCTACGGTACCGTCAGCACCGAGCCCGTAGAATTTGGCCTCAAATATGCCTTCGCCGCCGAGAGCCATCTCTTTCTCCAAAGGCAGACTCTCGAAAGTGACATCGTCGACAATGCCGAGAGAGAAGTGATTTTTGGGCTCCGGAAGATCGAGGTTGTCGTAGACGGAGATGATCATGGTTGGCGTAGTGTCGCAAGAACCGAGACCGTAGCGGCCGCCGACGATAAGCGGACGGTTGGGCTGGTCATAGAAGGCATCCTTGACATCGAGGTAAAGGGGCTCTCCCTCGGCTCCGGGTTCCTTGGTGCGGTCGAGCACGGCAATGCGCTTGACAGTCTTGGGCACTGCGGCGAGCAGATGCTTGGTAGAGAAGGGACGGAAGAGGTGTACGCTGACCATACCGACCTTGCGGCCCTGCTTGGTCAGATAGTCGATAGCCTCGCGGGCGGCCTCGGTGACGGAGCCCATGCAGATGATGATCTCCTCGGCGTCATCAGCACCGTAGTAGCTGAAGAGCTTGTACTCGCGGCCGGTAATCTTGCTGATGGCAGCCATGTACTTCTCTACGATGCCGGGGATGGCTTGATAATACTTGTTGGCGGCTTCGCGATGGGCGAAGAAAGTCTCAGGGTTTTCAGCCATACCGCGGGCGACGGGGTGCTCGGGGGAGAGGGCTCGGCTGCGGAAGGCGCTGAGGGCTTCCTGATTGAGCAGAGGACGGAGGTCTTCCTGATCAATCTCCTCTATTTTCTGATACTCATGGGATGTGCGGAATCCGTCAAAGAAGTTGATGAACGGTACACGGCCTTCGATAGTGCTAAGGTGGGCTACGGCGCTGAGATCCATGACCTCTTGTACGCTACCCTCGCAGAGCATGGCGAATCCTGTCTGACGGCAGGCCATGACGTCGCTGTGGTCTCCAAAGATACACAGGGAGTGGGTTGCTACGGTACGGGCGCTGACGTGGAAAACGCAGGGGAGCAGCTCTCCGGCTATTTTGTACATGTTGGGAATCATGAGCAGCAAGCCTTGGGAAGCAGTAAAGGTGGTCGTGAGGGCACCTGCCTGGAGCGATCCGTGGACTGCACCGGCGGCACCGCCTTCGGACTGCATCTCTTGTACTTTGACTGTGTCGCCAAAGAGATTTTTGCGGCCTTGGGCTGCCCATTCATCGACATGCTCCGCCATAGGACTAGACGGAGTGATGGGATAAATCGCTGCCACCTCTGAAAACATGTAGGCTACGTGGGCTGCTGCTTGATTGCCGTCACACGTAATAAATTTTTTCTCTTTTGCCATTACTTCAGAATGATTTGTTTGTTATGATATATAAATTGTAGGTTCGTTGTTATCGGATGATAGATGCAGTGCCTCCTAATAGAGGAAGCCGAAGAGCCAGATAGGAATATCGTTGTCTCTGCCTACCTCTGTATTGTAGCGGGCGTAGAGCATGCCTGGCTCCTTGCGTTTCTTCTTGGTCTTACTGCAAACGCAGATCTTGGTATCCTTGTCGATGACAAAGAGCCCCGGCTTCTTGCTGACCTCAACGGTATGGTGACGCCATAGGCTGTTGGTAAAAAATGTCTCCATCACCTCCTGGTCACTCGGGGCCTCATTGAGTATACCGTAGAGCAAGTTGGCATTGTGCATGAGGATACGCGCGGGCTTTTTGGGCGCTATGCCGCTGGCGCGAAATACTTGATGGATGAGACGTGCTTCTTCCAGTGCATTCATGTAGTTCATCACCGTAGCACGGGATGTCTGTATTTCCTTAGCCAGATTGCTTACGTTGGGTGAGCCACCTGATCCGAGCGCTAGCAGGTAGAGGAGCTTCTTCAAGCGCGGTAAGTATTTGACGTCGATTTGCTTGATGAAGAGGATGTCGACCTCGAGCATGGAGTTAATGTCCTTCAGCAGATTTTCAGTGAAGTTGTGATTTTCCATGTAGAAGGGGTAGTATCCATGATGCATATAGCTTTGCAGATAGTTCCACGGACGGACTTTTTGTAGGATGGCTTTTTGTGTCTGTTCCGGCTTGTAGAGTATATCCTCAAGGGTGTATCTCGGAAGGTTGGCCTGCGTCTGCAAATTGATGTACTCGCGGAAGGAGAATCCGTGAAGCACATAATCCTTGCTTATTTTATTAAGTTCGTGAAGCTCTGTGTTGGGGCGCTCCACGGTAGTCGTTGAGTAAACGATGTGAAGTGTCGGAAAACGGTGGTAGCATTCGCATAGCTCGTCGCGCCATCCTGGTTGCTTGAAGACTTGATCGACGATGAGTGTCCTGCCTCCGCGCTTGACAAACTCCTCAGCAAAGTCTACCAAGCCTCGTCCTTGGAAGTAGAAGCTATCCATATTGATGTAGAGGCAACGCTCCAGCGACAGATTAAAGTTGAGTTTGGCATACTGCAGCAGGAAGGTGGTCTTGCCGACGCCTCGCGGGCCTTTAATACCTATCATGCGATAGCTCCAGTCAATCTCGTTCATCAGCGGACGTGTCTGGGTCGTGTCTGTGTGCTCAATTAAATAGGCGTGTCTTTGAAAGAAATTTTCCATTTTGCTCCTTTTAGGTTACAAAGTTAGTAATTAAAATCAAGATTCGCCGATTGTCAGTACCTAAAAATGCTTGAATAATTTTATCTTTGCTGTGTGAAATATTTTATTTTCAATTATTCTCACGATTTAGCCTTGGCGTGTGGAATGGTCCACTACAATGTTTCATCTGTAGTGGATATGATGGAGCGCGACTTGCGGCCTTTGGCAGCATTTATGTCAGAGGCAGGTGATACTGTATGGGTTGCAGAAGACAGAGCAGCAGCATGTCGGAGGTATTATGCCTCGCATTTCGCTGGCAAGGTGCGCTGTAGTTTTGACACGGTCAGGGCAGGTATCGATCAACTGTGCCGCATATCGAGCGCAGTCGAAGGCTCAAAGACTATTGTGCCGTGGGGGTGGGACTATACGCTCAAGCGTTATGTACAAGGTCAGACATACGACCGGCCGGCTCTGGAGCCGTTGCTCCCGAGTCACGTGGACCTTGCGAATATACGGGAGTTGTCATCGCGCCAAACGGTTGTGCGCATACTGGCCCGCCTTCGCGATGTCCTCGACGGCCGTCTGTGCGGCGAGTCTTGGTTTTGTACAAAAGAGGAGGAGATCAAGCGACTCATGGACAAGTTTGACGGGCGACTGATGCTCAAGGCGCCGTGGAGCAGTAGCGGCCGCGGGGTCCGCTTTGGCGCCAAGGGATATACGCCTTACCTTGTCGGATGGATACGCAATGTACTTGCTGCGCAGGGCGGCGTTGAGGTCGAGCCTATGTACGACAAGCTGAGCGACTGGGCGGCTGAGTTTATGGCCTGCAGCGACGGGCACGTGGAGTACAGGGGCTTGTCCCATTTCCATACGACAGGGCGGTGCTCCTATGTGGCCAATGAGGTGGCCAGTCAGGCGAGATTGCAGGAGAAGTTTGCGTCGGAATATTCATGGGATAAGTTCTGCGAAGTGGTACAGGTGCTTACCGAACTGATCGGCCGGGAGATTGCCGGGCGCTATGTTGGGCCTCTGGGCGTCGATATGATGCTTTGCCGAGACCAGGAGACGGGAGGAATTGTCCTGCACCCATGCGTGGAGATCAACCTGCGGCATACGATGGGACAACTGGCGATACGGCTGGAGCCCCTGGCGAATAGTGTGGCCCGGTGCCGCTTTGTCATCCGATATGCTCCGACGCCACGACAACTGTCCGATTGGCTGCAAGCTCAGCCTCAGGCGCAGCTGGATGCAGACTACAGACTTATTCAAGGCTGTCTGCCCTTGGTACCGCGATTTGCAGACAGTCTTTATACGGCCTGCCTTATCGCCGAGTAAAAGGTCATCTTTTTATCTAAAAAATCGGTTTATAAATATGAAAGTACTTCTTATTAATGGCAGTCCCCACGCTTCGGGCTGTACTTACCGCGCACTCTCCGAAGTGGCCTCCACTTTGCATCAGGAGGGCATCGAGACAGAGATGATCCACATAGGACATCTGCAGATTCACGGTTGCATCGCGTGTTACAAATGCAAGGAGACGGGCAAATGCGTATTTAACGACTGTGTCAATCAGATTGCTGCCAAACTGGAGCAGACCGATGGAATCGTCGTCGGAAGCCCGGTCTACTATTCCGGCATGGCAGGTACACTCAAGTCCTTTTTGGACCGTCTCTTCTGCAGCGCCCCGTACAGTATGCGGTTCAAGGTCGGTGCTGCCGTGGTCAGTGCCCGTCGTGCAGGTACCGTGGCCACTTTTGACGATATCAACCGCTTCTTCACCATTTCTCAGATGATTGTCGTCGGCAGTCAGTACTGGAATGAGGTTCATGGGGCACAAGCTGGTGACGTCGAGCAGGATAAGGAGGGGCTTCAGACCATGCGCGTGCTGGGCCGCAATCTCTCGTTTGTCATTCGCAGCCTGCATCTGGGCAAGAGCCAACTTCAGCTACCCGAGGAGGAACCTTGGCAGAAGACCAATTTCATTCGGTGATTCTCAGGCGGTCAGTGCTTTTTATAGTATCGCCCTAAGATGTGCGTGCGTCCTTTACGAGTGATTTCTTTGACGGTATAGAGCCCCGGCTGAAGGGAGGCTGTTGGCAGCGTAGAGGCTGCATGTCGTGTCCACACCGCGCGTCCGGTTTCATCACAGACTTCGACAAAGGCTCCGTCAACACTTCGGAGTCTTATGTCGCCGTTGTACAGTGGAAAGATCAGACTGTCGGTGGTGAAGGATACGATCTGGGATTCTGGCGAGTTGAGCGGGAGCGGCTTGCTCTCCTGTCCCCATCGGTTGACGGCTGTCACGGCGTAGTAGGGCAGCCAGCGCTTGTCCGTCATCAGCCGGATGAGCAAGTGAGTGCTGTCCTGTAGCGTCGTTCTGAGGGTTGCCGGATCGTTGACGTCGACCGGATAGGTGGGGCTGCTGTATACATTATATAATATCCCGCCTACCGGTACTTGGCTCGGAGCCCGTGACCAACTGAGTCGGAATCCGTTGTCCAAGGTCTGTATTTGCGGCTCTGCAGGCGGCTGGATGCTGTCGGCAGTATCGGTCCGGAGAGGAGGCGGCAAGGCCGGCTGACGGTATAAGTCGCGCTGTAGCAGGTCGTAGAGGCCTTTCTCATTGTCTGTGACGTACTTGCTGCGAAAAAAAGTCTGCCCTCCGCAGTCGATGGTGCGGCTAAATCTGATCTCTTGCTCTATTGTGCGCAGTGTCCAGTCTCCCTCAGCAGGCGAGAGCTTGTAGGCTCCGAGACCTACGGCGATCGGGCGTCCACCGCTCTGTTCCTGCCAGTCGAGGAGGAAGGGGTAGAAGTGTTTGCCGGCTGTAAAGTACATCATAGGCATAAGCATATCCATCAGTCCGTCTTTAAGCCATTGCTGGGCGTCCTGGTGGACGGCTTTGTAAGCATTCCATCCGCCTGACCACTGACGGGGCAAATCGTTGGCTTTGCCTACCGGCGAACAGCTCAGTATGACCCACGGCTTGATGGCTTTGACCGCATCGTGGATGGCTCTGACACATCGCGTGACATTGTCCCGTCGCCACTCGGCCTTGTTCCGTCCGGCGCCGTAGCGACGATAGCTCGCGGCGTCGCTGTAGTGTATCGTCTGTTCGGGATAGCGTATATAGTCGAGGTTGATGCCGTCTACGTCATATCTCTCCACAACCTCGCGGCAGAGGGAGGCTAGATAATTGGCCGTCGCCGGCACACCGGGGTTAAGCATCCAGCCGTCATCTGTCCGCATGCAGAGTTCGGGATGCCGCCGATGGAGCGCGCGGGAGCCCAAGTTCCCGGCAGCGCGTAGCGAATTGGCAGGAAAGGCGACCATCCACGCGTGGATTTGCATGCCGCGTTTGTGGCACTCCTTCACTGCAAAATCCAGCGGGTCGTAGCCTGGCGAACGGTTAGCGTGGCCTGTGAGGCAGGCATCCCAAGGCTCGATGGACGAGGGGTAGATGACGGTGGCGCGGATACGCGTCTGGAGAATGACAGTATTGAAGTTGGCCGCCTTGAGCCGGTCAAGTGTGGCCGTCAGTTCGCGCTTTTGAGCCTCGATAGAGGATGGGCTATGTGCCTTGGTGCGAGGCCAGTCGATACCGCCAATGGTCGCGAGCCATACAGCTCTGACTTCGTGCTTGGGGGATGGGCTCAGCTGAGCATAAGCTCCCTCAAAAATTGTCATTAGTAGAACTAAAATCAGCGATTTAGCCTTCACGAGTAAATATTTGCCCACAAAATTACATTTTTCCGGGCTTTATACGCGAGTTTTTCCTATTTTTGCAAGACAATGGGCTGTTTGGAGGCCTGTTTCGCCTTAATGTATTTAAGATCAAAACGAATAAAGTTATGAAAAAAGTTTTTTTAAGTCTGCTCCTTCTTTTGACCTGTGTAGGGGCAAGTGCCCAGTTTGATGCCGGCACAAAGTATATCGGCCTTTCAGCGACAGGCCTCGACCTATCATACAGCACCAACGAGAAGCTCCGTCTGGGCGTGGAGGCTACAGGCGGCCTGTTTGTTGCAGACAAGCTCCTACTCAAGGCCAACGTGGGCTATAGTCATACTGATAATATCGACGACTTCAGCGCAGGTCTCGGCATGCGCTATTATTTCAGAGAGAATGGCATCTTCCTGGGCGCCGGCGGTGAGTTTGATCACTTCACCAAGAGTCGCAACGACGTGATGATACCTGTAGAGGTAGGCTATTGCTTCTATATCAATCACTATGTTGCGATCGAGCCCTCCGTATACTACAAGATGAGTCTCGACGATTTCAGCGACAAGAGCACGGTAGGACTCAAGATAGGCTTTGGCTTCTTCTTCTGATTATCGTTGACGCCGTTCGTCCCGATGCTGGTGGATGCAATACCGGGAGTCTGTCCTCCATAAGTGATGGCCCACCTGCTCTTGGCAGCAGCGAAGGTTGCCGGTGCGGCATACTGGGGCAAATAAGTGTTACGGGGTCGTGGAAAAGCGAGATGAACGGCATAGAACACGACGATAAGAGAAAATAAGAGTTTCTTAGACTGCAGTGCCTTCTGGCGGACGCGGAAGCGTAGCGCCTGTGTATCAGAAGGTTGCTATGCGATATTTGGAAAAGGGCTATTACAGAAGCTGAGCATTGACTAGTCATGTCTCGCAATGCAACAACGAATGGGCCGGACTAAAATAGTCCGGCCCATTCGGCTTCTTTGTGCCGCATGCTCCTAGCAAGTTGCTCGGCCTCCTTGACCGCTGCGCGACATGTCGGACGAGGCTTCTTGAGGTTATCCTACGGGAAAAATTGGTGCTGTCTGTATGTAGCCCTTCTCCGGTGTTCCTCAACACCTGCAGTAGACTGTCGCCGTTGCCTTTGTCCCCGCTTGTCTGCGGACTTGGAGAGCAGATGGCGGGAGCGTAGGGTCATCCTCTATGTGCGTTAGTGTCAAAAGGGCGTTGCGCTTTGTTATTTTTTCTTTGGGTTTCGTTTCTCTTATCTCACTTTTTTATATAACAAATTTGGGAAACTCGCTTTTTAAGTGCCGATGTAATGAGAACAAGTCGCCTTGTTCGCGCAACGATGTCGGATGTAGTTTAGACTAGGTCGGACTTAGTTTAAACTAGAAGGCGAGTTATTATCGCTTGATAGCCAGTTAGTTACGAGAAAGTCAAATATTGTTTGCAATTCATTGGTTTTCAATGAGTTACAGTGACTATTTGAGAGAATTTCCGCCTTTCCCTATTCGGAGGAGAGCTGAGTAGTTTAATCCAGTTTTTTATATAATAAATGTGTGGTCCTAAGAATTTCTGATGACGCGGATTGCCGGGCTTGTTGGGTTGGGCTTTTGCGAAGTAGTTCATAGCTTAGGGCAGAGAAACGTCGGGCTCTGTAAGATTTTTATTCTATCTCTATCAGATCGGAGGAGAGTCTATGAGGATGCATGCCTTCTGAGGTCGGGTAGGGGAAGATGAGCGGGCTAGCGCAAGTCATTCAGTAGTTTGCGGATATGCTCTCGGTCGCGCTCGAGAGAGAGTACGGCAGCCTGGGTGAGGTTGGGATGCAGCACGACGAGCCACAGGTGACCGACCTTGAGGGTGAAATCTACCTCCATCATCTCAGCAAGCAGGCTGGCACGGAGCTGATAGCGACAATACCGTGTGGCGGGCAGGTCATCGAGGGGCGCACGGAGATGGAAGGGGGAGGACTGCTGCAGTCGTTGCTCTCCATCAATCTCGGTCACGATATGGGATGACCGGCTCCAGAAGTAGAGGTCTAGCTTGTCGTCTTCGCCCAGACAAGCCAGGTCCACGATGCCGTGGATACCGTGGATGGGATCTCTGAGATGCCAATTGATGCGGACTGGGCGGAGATCGTATTTGCTGAGAAAGGCAGTGAAGAGTTGCCACTCGCAGTCTAGTCGGATGACTTCGCCATGGCTGTTCCCGGCATTAGGGGATTTATAACAGAACTTAAGGTCCGGCTGATATCCGGGATTGTTTAGAAAATGGATTATCTGCTTGCGCAAGTGTTTGGAGACTTGTAGAGAACGATCGGAGGTGAGCTGCCAAGTGTCGTAGACGGCTTGGGCATCTTTGCCGTGCTGCTCGGCATAATGTCGAGCTTTCTCAAGGGAGTCGAAAACGGGGAAATAGGCATCCAGCACCTGAGTGACCGTCATCCATGTGCGACCAGCACCGGGTTTGACGGGAGGCTGGCTGGCCATAGCGGCTCGCCGATTGCGATGGCGACGGTAGACGATGGCTGAGATGCCGATGAGCAGGATACCGGCAGCACCTAGCAGACAGGAGAGCACGGTGAGAGGTGGCTAGTGGTAGAGGTAGCGCTTGATGCTGCGCTTGGGGGTCTTTTCAAACTCTTCCTGATAGATCTGGAAGCTGCTCAGACGACAGTAGTTGGCGAGCTCCTGATTGAGTTCGGTAATATTTTGCTGCATGATGTCGCTCAGCTGTTCCTGAGTCACTCCGTCGCGGTCCATTTGCTCGAGGTCGGGATGGATAAGGGCAATCAGCCGTTCATCCCTTGAGATGACGAGGCTTTCGGCCACGTAGGGACAGCCGTTGAGTTGGTCCTCTATTTCCTCGGGGTAGATGTTTTGGCCGTTGGGGCCGAGGAGCATGTTTTTGCTGCGTCCGCGGATGAAGAGGTTGCCCTCGCTGTCGATGGTGCCGAGGTCTCCTGTGCGTAGCCAGCCGTCTGGCGTAAATGACTGCTTGGTTGAGGCTTCGTTGTGGTAATATCCGAGCATCACATTGTCACCACGGGTCTGTATCTCTCCGACGATGTGCTCAGGATCTGGGGAGTCGATGCGTATCTGCATGCGGTCGACAGCGCGACCGACCGATCCCATGCGAAATTTTTCCCAGCAGACATAGCTGATGAGGGGGGCACACTCGGTCATGCCATAACCGGTCGTGTAGGGGAAGTGAATCTGGTGTAGGAAGCGCTCGACCTCACTATTGAATGCGGCACCTCCGATGATGACTTCGTAGAAGTTTCCGCCCAGAGACTTGATGATTTTTTCTTTGATCTGCTTGTAGACGCGCTCTTTGACAAGGGGAATCTTGGTGAGCAGTTTGATCCGCGGAGACTGCAGGGCCGGGAAGACGCGCTTGCGGATAATTTTTTCCAGCACCAGGGGTACGGCGACAATCAGTACAGGCTTGTATTTTTGAAAAGCCTCTGTGATGATGCGTGGACTCGGATTGCGGCTGATAAAGACGATATGGGCGCCAATGGCCACCTCGGTGTAGACCTCAAAGGCCAAGCCGTACATATGGGCCATGGGGAGAATGGAGACAACAGTGGAGCCTGGCTGAATGGCTTTAAGGTGATCGATGCCAAACATGGCATTGCTCCACAGCGCCCGATAGGGAATCATGACGCCCTTGGAGAAACCGCTTGTGCCACTTGTGTAGCTCAATAGCGCGAGCTCCTCTGGCTGGTCCTCGTGAAACTTGATGTCGCTGAAGCGCAGCTCGCTCGGATACTTACGGGCAAAGAGCCGGTCTGCGAGCTGGGGAATGCCGAGCAGCTTGCTGTTGCGGGCTTCCAAGATGGAGAGGTCATCGATGTTGATAAAGATCTCCACCCCCTTCATCTCGCTGGGCTCAAGGTTTTCCCAGATTGCCGCAGAGACAAATAGGGCCTTAGCACCGCAATGGTTGATGATGTGATGGACAGAGGAAGGCTTGAAGTCGTGCAGGATGGGCACAGCGATACGGCCATTGGAGAGTATGGAAAAGAAATTCATGGCCCAACCGGCCGAGTTGCGGCCGATAAGTGCTACCTTGTCTCCCGGATCTACACGTGCAGCCTCCAGCAGAAGCCCGACTTTGACGATATGACGGGCAAGATCGCTGTAGCAATATGTCTGTCCCTGATAATTGGTAAATGCAGGGAGATTCCAGTTGCGCTGGATGGATTGTGAGAGTAGTTTGAGGTAACTTTTATCCATGAAGATCTGATACTGTGTGTTTCGCGGTGCAAAGTTAAATAACTTTTACATATAATATGCACATTTGTTCCACTTTTATGCAATCGGTCTCACAATTCCTACTTTTTTGTCATCATACTCATTGATTTTACTTACCTTTGTGACTGACTATGTCCGTGACGTGAGCCGATGGGCGCTTTCTCGGGCAGTAGAGGTTGGACCTTGACATCCAAGGGCCTGACCGTGTATCTGTGGGCATGCCGCAAAGGCAATGGAGCTCCGGTACGAGACAATTATAATATGGTATACCCAATCTATATATTAAGACATGCAAGACACTAAGCTCCCGCGCTACGAATCGCTTATCCGGCGTTTTCCCGATTTTCCCAAACCTGGTATCGTCTTTATCGACTGGATGCCGGTGCTGGGTGATGCCCGTGCGTTTGACGAGTTGATCAAGGACATGATGGCTCTCGTCAGCGATCAGCAGTTTACCAAGGTGGCATCTCTGGAGACGAGAGGCTACTTTCTGGGCCTGCCCATCGCCCATGAGCTAGGGGTGCCCTTTGTGCCCGTGCGCAAGAAGGGCAAGCTTCCTGGCCCCTGTATCAGTCAGGAGTATGAGTTGGAGTATGGCAAAGCGGCGATAGAGATACAGCAGGACGCCATCAGTAGGGGGGATGCGGTGCTTGTCGTGGATGACCTCCTCGCTACAGGCGGCACAATGAGGGCTGCCAATCAGCTAATCGGACGTATTACCCATCGGGTCTTTGACCTCTTCTTTATAGAGCTTGACGGATTACATGGAGCAGAGCTGCTTGACGCGCCCTTCCGCAGCTTGTATCATACGAGAGAGTGAGGCCGTCGGGCAAAGGTCAGCAGGATCGTCACCAAGGTGAGCCCCTCTGCTACCGGCACGGCGAGCCATAGTCCCTTGTCGCCCAGGAGCCTGGGCAAGAGGATAAAGCAGGGGATGACAAAGACAAAGCCTCGCAATAACATGTATATTGTGGCTTCGCACGAACGCTTCACACTCTGGCAATAGCCGATGAGTACGAGGTTGAGCCCGATGAAGACAAATCCAAAGGCATAGTAGGGGAAGCCAGTCTCGGCAATAGTGCAGGCCGCAGGGCTTCCGTCAAGAAACAAGTCAATGATGGGTTGGCTCAGCAGGATGCCTGTAGCCGATGTGGCGAGACCGCACACGATGGCGGCCACGACTGAGATACGAAGGGTAAGGACTACCCGATGGTGATGGCCGAGGCCGTAGTTGTAGCTCACGATGGGAAGCGACGATTGGGCAATGGCGCTGCCAAACATGAAGATTAGTGGCAACAGATAACAGGCTACGCTGAAGGCTGCCACACCGTCTTCGTGGAGGCGGGAGATAAAGGAGTAGTTGCCCACAATCATGGTGCAGCAGATGGCCATCTCGCCGAGCAGATTGGGAAAACCGAGCTTGATCATGTATCCCGCATTGCGCGCAGTGAGACGCAGACTGGTGCGGGTGAACTTGGGACGGTAGAGATGCAGCTTGTCGGAGAAGCGCCACAAGTATATCGCCACGAGCGTGGCACCGACGACCTGCGATATTGTAGTGGCGATAGCTGCCCCCTTGATACCCATCTGCAAGGGGAAGACCATCAGATAGTCCAGCCCGATATTGAGCAGCGAGGCTAGTATCTCAGCTGCCATGGCGTAGTTGGGCGCTCCGTCCAGACGGAGTACGAAGAGCCCGACGATGAGTAGTACGGAGAAGACCATGCCCGGCGTGACATAGGTGAGGTACTCGACAGATAGAGGAACGAGTCGTGGGGAACCGCCAAAGAGCTGTGCGGTCAGGGCCGGAAAGAGCATGACCACTATCGAGGCGATGAGCATTAAGGTCATGGACAGGGTGATGGCTTGCGTGACATTGATGTCTGCAGCTTTGACATTGCCATGAGACAAGTGGATGGCCGCGACTACAGATACCCCGCTGCCAAACATCAGCGACAGTCCCGTGCAGATCATGAAGACGGGTGCCGCGATATTGACGGCTGCCAGCGCGTCACTGCTCACACCGCGGCCGACAAAGATGCCGTCGGCCAGATTGAGTAAGGCGCTGAAGAGCAGCCCGAGCACTGTGGGTACAAATAGTTGTACAAATAGTTTGGCTACATTGGCCTTGCCAAAATCGATAGCGTCTCTTTGTTGCATATACTATAAATAAGAGGCACTGGATAAGAGAGATAGCCTGACGTGCCAGGTCCATCATCTTATCCAGTGCCGTATCCTTTACGTTACCCTCCGATGAGCGGATGCAAAATTACGCTTTTATTGCCATACTTGCCCTAGAGAATAGGAAAATATAGAGAATAGGAAAATAATTGCACAAAGAGTTGTAGGTAATAAGGTTTTATCCGTAATTTCGCCCCATATTCTCCTGACAACTATGCAGACAGCAGACAGAGAGCAACGGATATATCGTGTCACGCTGGCGGGTAGTGGGATCAATCTCCTGCTGGTCGCCTTCAAGATGGTCGCCGGTATCATGGGGGCTTCGGCCGCCATGATTGCCGATGCCGTCCATTCTCTCTCCGACCTGCTCACCGATTTTGTCGTCCTGATCTTTGTGCGCATCAGCAGTCGTCCGCAGGACAAGGACCATGACTACGGCCACGGCAAGTACGAGACGCTGGCCACAGCCCTCATCGGCATCTCGCTGCTGGGTGTTGGCGCCATGATTTGCCTCAATGGACTGGAGAAGATCTATGATGTATGGCAGGGTTATCACCTCGCATCTCCTGGATGGATTGCCCTCGTGGCTGCCATAGTCAGTGTGGGGATGAAGGAGTGGGCCTATCGCTTTACGGCCAAGGTCGGCTATGAGGTCGGGTCGCAGGCTGTCGTGGCCAATGCCTGGCACCATCGGTCAGACGCCCTCTCCTCTATCGGTACGGCCCTCGGTGTGGGAGGCGCCATCCTGCTGGGAGAGGGCTGGACGGTACTTGATCCGTTGGCCGCCGTATGCGTCAGCTTCTTCATCATCCGGACATCGTACGAGCTCATCCGTCAGTCGGTAGGCGAACTGCTGGAGAAGAGCCTCCCCGAGCAGACTGAGCAGGAGATTGTCGCCATCGCCGAGTCAGAGCCCGAGGTGAGCGAGGTACACAACCTCCGCACACGCCGGATCGGCAGCCACGTTGCCATCGAGATGCACCTGCGTATGCCCGGCGCCATCTCGCTCTATGCGTCCCATCTCCATGCCACCCATATCGAGCAGCGCCTGCGCGAGCGCTTCGGCGCGTCTACCCATATCGGTATCCATGTGGAGCCGGTTAAGGTCAATGGCGTCTATTCGCCGCCGTTATCGTCTGGAAACGAGGCCTGACAACTGGGATTGGCCGTGCCGCGCTGGGCCATACGGGCCCTCGTCTGGGCCAGGCTCATCTCGCAGCCGCAATAGGGCTGATTATAGAAGTGAAAAAACTTGATAAGTGCTGACCGTCGCAGCTGTAGTCCTCCCTTGCGCCAGTCCTGAGGCCAGTAGGAGATACCCGGCGTCTGTGCCGTGGCCCATTCACCCGCCTCGTTGACTTGTTGGAGATCCTTCCATCGGGAGGAGGCGAGCGTAGTCGTCAGCCATTCAAATCCATGTGCGACTCCCCATCGCGCAGTCCTGAGCAGCCGGTGACGGAAACAGACCGTACAGCGCTCCCCGCGCTCCGGAGCCAGTTCTAGTCCCCTGATGTCATGACGCCAAGCCTCATGGTCATAGTCATCCTCGACCCAAGGCACCCCTTGGTCGCGGAGGAAACGTTCTAGCTCGACCCGGCGGTGGGCATACTCCTCATAGGGATAGATATTGGAGTTGCTGAAGTAGACCGTAGGCCTCGCCCCGCATCTCAGCAGACACTCCACTACGGCACCCGAACAGGGCGCGCAGCAACTGTGAAGCAGTATCTCGCGGCCGGCGACCGGTTGGCCGTCAGGTAGCACGAGCTTGACGTATCGATACTGGAGGGCAGGGGCTATGGACATGGCTTAGGCTTTGACTTGACAAGGGCAAAGGTACTGCAAAATCGGAAACTGTGCAAGTCTGAGGGGCAGCCTTTGGCTGCCAATTCAAGTCTTAGGCAAGGGCTATATTTCTCTGACGGCAAACTTATTTTTTGTCCCGTGAGCTTGTCTGCACATGATGCGTTTTGCCTAAATTTGCAAGCAAACTAATAGACACAGAGATGGACCTAAGACAGATTACCGAGGCGACTGTACGGATAGCCCGAGAGGCGGGCGCGCGCCTCAGACAGGAACGAGAGAACTTTGACGCCTCTCGTATTGAGACCAAGCACACCCACGATTTTGTCTCCTACGTAGACCGGGAGACCGAGCAGTTTGTCATCGGCAAACTCCACTCCTTGCTTCCAGAGGCCGGATTTATTACAGAGGAGGGCACAGCTGTCGACGAGGACAGCCCTGCCGGCGCGTCTGGCGCGGCCTACCGATGGGTGGTGGATCCCTTGGATGGGACGACCAATTTCTTGCGCGACAATTATCCCTACTGCGTGAGCATCGCCCTGCGGTCAGAGACAGAGCTGCTTGTGGGCGTCGTCTATGAGGTCGGCAGAGACGAGTGCTTCAGCGCATGGCAAGGAGGGCCGAGTCTTCTCAACGGTCGCCCTATCCACGTCAGCGCGACACTGGGTCTCGACAGTGCCTATGCCATCCTCGAACTGCCTTACAATGCCACCGACTATCGCCAGACAGGGACTCATCTGCTCAACTGGCTCTATGGTCGTGTAGCCGCCATTCGCATGCTGGGGTCTGCGGCAGCCGAGATCTGCTATATCGCAGCCGGCCGCTATGATATGTACTGCGAGGCCTATCTGGGCAGATGGGACTTCAGTGCCGGCGCGATCATCCTGCGTCGTGCCGGAGGGCGTATCACCGATTTTCTAGGCCGGGAGGACATCCTTGACACCCATCATATTGTCGCGACCAATGGCCCTTTGCATCCCGCCCTACTCGAGATATTGTCCGAAGACCTGCCCCGCGGCGTCGAGTAGCCTTTGAGCAATCCAAGGCAGCCAAAAGGTTGCGGAAGCCTAAGGCTTCGCGTAAATTGCCTGCCGGGAGTGGTTGCCCAGTCTGGGCGGAATCCTAAGGCTTCGCGCAGTTTTGTCTTTCGGCTTGCTGCCCGGCAGGGCGTGATCCGCACAGACTTTGGTTGCCCTCTGGCTGTCCATGCGAATGAGCACGTCAGCAGTACATAATAAAAAAGTCTCTGCTGGGCGCCGCTCGCTGCGATGTCGTCCTCCACCACGCCGAGTTCCTGCTGGGCGGAGCACAAGTCCCTGATGGTTTGTATATCCTCCTCCGTGCTTCCCATGCGCTGCCGCATGATGGTGGCCAGCTGTGTCTGCGCCACGACGGATGTCTGGTAGTCGGCGGTCATTTCCGTCAGTGCCGCCTGCAACTCGCTGATGGAACTTTGCAGCATATCGACAGCCTGTGCAGCCTGCGCCCATGTGAGTACATCGCGCTTCGCCTTTTCCGCCTCGTCCTGCACCTCACGGATGACACGACCCATCTCTTCGGCATCGGCCGTAACACGTTTTGCTCCGCCATCACTGTGGATTTTTATTAAAAAGCTGACCTCGTTCGCCATCGTTTCGTTTTTATTTTTTATATTTGCAGCGTATCAATCAGATCCGAAGATGGATGAGTTAGATTTAAGCCCTATTTTACAGTATTTCAGTGAGCATCCTATTGCCACAACCTTAACGGTATTATTTCTGATTGCTGTTTTGGTTTTCTTTGTCGGTGCCATCGTCGGACTTCATAAGCTGACGAGGAAATAGCCTTTTATGCTCATTTCAGCCCCGCAGCGGCTTTCGCCTTGCGGTATCTCCGCATGACTTCTTCTTTTCCCATCTTCGCGTCTTTATGCGAAATCTTCTTTTCCTCCCATGGAAATTCCATGATGTCACGCGCTGAAAGACGCTTTTTCGACCAAGGTTGCAATGTGCAAAGGCATTCCATGCGCATCCGTTCCCACGCTCCCCGATCATGCGCCTGACGCATCTCGTCCCATGCGTCCCATGCCGACCGAAACTCAGAGGGGGTGCATCGACAGAAGTCATCCATACCCATGCCCATACACCCCAACGCTATTCCGAGCAAACGGTCAATATCACCGTCACCTACTTCGTTTTCAGACTTTTTTTTTCGTCCAGGGCACTCACTTTCTCGTTCCAGCTGTTCAGTACCGATGGAGTGATGCTGTTGCAGAAGGTCTCGAAATCAAGCGGGAATTCACCGCCTTCTGCTTGAGTGGCGCATTTCACACAGCACCACATCAGCATCAGCAAGTCCTCAAGATCGTCTTGCTTCATTTGGCTCACGTCCTTGCCCGTCTCGCGCTTGAAGAGCAGGAAGGCACCCATCACCATCTCGCAAGGATATTCCTTGCCTTTTACCTTAATACGAAGCATAGCTTATCCTCCCACTTTTGCCGTTTCACTCAAGATTCCGGTCAACTTTTCCACCTTACCACAATTTTCCAACTGTACGCTGTACTTGGCATCATCGCCTGCCTGGCCGTCAAGCTCAAGGCTCGTGATGATATACTTGCCCTTATACCCCCCGTTGGTCTTGCCGGTGCGACTGTCGCCGTCACGCAAACCGTAACTTGCGTCGATGGGTTCTCCAGCCAGTTGCATATCCTTTAGCTGATCGTAAGTAGGGGTATCGCTGTCACCGTCAGTCAGCACACAGCCTTCCGCGGAGATACTCTCCGAGAAACTCTTCACGTATTTCTCCTTCCATTTACCGCTCGATGCTTCTTTCGTTACGCGCTCGCCGGTCTCCGTTGTCGTGCTCACCTTGCATCCCGTCGAGAAGCCAAGGGCCTTGCCATTGACGCTCAGAATGAGATCTGTTCCGTCTAAAACACTTTTTTCCATTTCTTTCTTGTTGTTAAAAAGATTGTTACTCCGCCGAGCAACAGCCCGGCTATCAATGTCGCTAATAGTTCCCACCACGCACAGGGCAAGCTCTTTTTCTCCTGCTCCTTCTTGCTCATGGTGTTCGTCAGATGGGTGTTTGCCACCGAGAGGCGGTCGTTCTCCTGCTCATAGTAGGCGCACAGCCGAGCCAGGCTGTCGCAGCCCGCATCCACATACACCGTCATGCCACTATGCAGCTGCTGTGAAGGGGACGCATCTCCCGTCCGCCGCACAGAGACGCTCGCATGCGCCCTGCCGCTACGTGCCGTGTAGCTCGCACCCGCTGGCAGCATCAGCAGGCTGTCAAGGGGTATGCGCAGACGAGTGCTGTCCGCCCTCACGCACTCCTGCGTCACCACCCGCAGCACCTGCCAGCTCCTTGCGCTGCTGTCGCTTGCGCTTGCCGCGGCCGTCGCCCTCTCCATCGTCACCGTCTTCGCTGAGCGACAGCTCGCCACTGACAGGGCAAGAGCCAGCATGAGGACATAGCTGGATAGCCTCAATGGCATGCGATAGGCGGTTGAGAGCCCTCCGCGTAAGGTTGTTTTCCTGGACAAGCTTCTCGGTGAGCTTCGTTGAGTCGTCATATTTTCGTTGGGTTTCTACAAGCAGTGCCGAGATGTCCTCATACATAGCCTTATACGTGTCGTGGACGCTCTTGGCCTGCTTGGCATTGTTCGCTTTACGGTTGGCCACCCAGGCGATGGCGGCGCCTATGCCGCCCGAGGGTATCGCCCACTGGAGTATCTGCATAATCGTGTCCATCGCTTGGGTCCCTTGCCTTTGTTGTCCTGAATATTACTTTTACCTTGACTATTGTCTGATGCCGATTTCCCGCAGCCATGACGCCACGTCGAAGCTCGGACAGGCCTTGCCGGGGTTCAGATCGTGATGCCCCACGATGCGTATCCACGGGAAACGCTCATGGAAATCCCGCACATAGCGTTTCAGGGCTTCACGCTGCGCTTCCGTCCGCGTATCCTTCGGGTTGCCACTCTTGTCGCAGCCGCCGGCATACACGATGTGGCGGCTCACGCTGTTATAGCCCGCCGCACCGTTCGTCACCTCCCAGTCGTCCACGTTGGCATCCTCGTTGTTCTTCACCAGTCGCTCCACGCTACCGTCCAGATGCACCATATCCGTGTAACCCACCTGCTTCCAGCCACGCCCACCCTTGCTTACCGGGTCGGTGTGCCAGTGGCGTATCTCCCTGGAGCTTACCTCACGGCCTTCCGGCGTGGCGGTGCAGTGGATTACAAGATATTTCATCGGCTTGCTCATCACGCCGTCTCCTTGTAGCCGCTCGCCATCACCACGCCCGCGTCGGACTTCTTAGGCATGCACAGGTAATAGTGGCGGAAGTTGATGAGCGAGCGTTGGTTCTGCGGGTCGGTCGATGCCTCACTGTAGTACATCTTCGTAGAGCCGGTAGCCTTGAACACGCGCTGCGTGTAGAAAGCGAAGGAGCAGGCAAACTCGCCCTTGGTGCCGGCCTCGCCCAACTTCTTCTTCACCCCTGCAGTAGTGTATACAGGGTTGTTGGCATACTCATAGATGTCGAAACCGTACAGGTTGCCCACCTTGCCGGTGTTGCGGTCGATGTTGTACTGGCGCTCAAAGCTCTGGTTCGTCATCAACAGGTCGTTCACGTGGTCGGGACAAAGCACCAGGCGGCGGTTGCCGGCAGGTACTTTCAGCCTGTCAAGCGCACGCTTCATATTCACCAGGTCGTCAACGCACAGTCTCAGGCGGCCCGTTGAGGCCTCACGCGCGCCCGTCGTGGTCAGAACGGGGGTGGTCGCCGTGTTGCTGTTCGCACAGAGGGCATGGGCAGACTTGGCAAACTTTGAGTCGTTCAGGGCGTTGGCGTGCGCCTCCTTCACGCGGCTCATCTTGTCATAGCTCAGAGCGTAGAGCTCGTCGTCCGTGATGGGGGTCACCTTCGTCTGGAACTTGTCAAGGCCGATGGCGATGTCGCCGTCCGGCAATTCTTGGATGGGGATGGGGTAGGTCTTGTTGTTCACAAGCACGTCGGGTTCGATGCCTACGTCCACAAGGTGAATCACGTCGTTGTTCACCAGCGAGCTCTGGTCGGGAATGCCGTCAAGCCAGCTGCCCTCAAGGCCGCTGCGAAGGCTCTTCACAAGCTCGCCCGTCCATACCTCTGTCAGCACACTGTCCTGCAAAGCACCCTGCGGGGCAAACTGGCCGAGGATGGCAGCTGCTACATTGGCCAGCACTGCGCCAAGCACGGGATTGATACCAAGCACGAGGGCCACCGTGATGCCCATCACGCTGTTGAACAGCAGGGCCGTCATTGCTTTCAAGATTGTTTTCTTTCTCATCTTTTTGTCGTTTTTGGGTTCTACTTATTATTCGGGCAGCTCCATGCCATACTCGGCCTTGTAAAGCCGCGCATACTCCTTAGGATTCTGCTCACGGAGGGTCAGTATCTCCGTCGAGGGCACCTCGCTCAGCTTCGTATACTTCACATCCTCCCCCTCCTTGGCGTGTCCACCGTTCAGGATGGCCGTCAGCTTGGTCTGGGGCTGCATGGCCTTCAGCACTTTCTCCAGCTCTTCATAGCCTACCTTCTTGCCAAGCTTGATAAACTCTTCCTTGTTGCTCTCGCCCAGGCGTTTCTCGACGATGGCGCGCTCCACAAGGCCCGTGATGCGGGCGCTTTCCAGCTGGGCTTTCTCCAGCTCCAGCTTGCTCTTTTCTT
This sequence comes from uncultured Prevotellaceae bacterium, assembly GCA_900316315.1. Classification (GTDB taxonomy): domain Bacteria; phylum Bacteroidota; class Bacteroidia; order Bacteroidales; family Bacteroidaceae; genus UBA6382. Next base: position 5,620 of record ONCK01000013.1, on the reverse strand, counting down.
CCTCCGCGCTTTTCAGGGAGGTCAGCCTGGCGGTAATCTCTGCCTCTGTTGCCGTTTCCGGCAGCCCCAACTGCAGGGCGATGGTCTTGTTTTCCATTTCTTCTCTTTTTTGATGGTTATTGTTATTGTTCAGTAATGGCAAAGGACACTTGCCGTCCCTGCCGAGGGTTATCTGCTTGCCGTCTTTCTTCAGCACGATGGCATCGTCGTTCGCACCGATGTCCACAACGCTTACCTCAAACAGCTTGCTCTTCGTGATCGTCGGACTCGTCTGGCCCTCCACAAGGTATTGACCGTCCTCGCTCATCTCTATGATGTCAAGACCCGCACTCACCATCTTCAGACTGCCAAACTCAAACTGTTTCTTGCAGCGCTTGCTCAGCTCTGTCGCCTCGTCAAACATCAGCTCGCCCGTCACCTCCCCGTCTTTCACTTCAAGGTCTTTCACGTAGCCTATCACGTTGCCGCGTTCGTGCATATACAGTAGCACGGGGTTACGCTCATACTGCTTCGTGTCCATGCCTGAGGTCAGCACACGCGTTCCGTAGCTGTTCAGGCGGTCATTCGATATTCTTACTCGTTTTGTCATTGTGTATTATGCGCTTAGTGCGCTTTCCGGTTGCAATAGTCGTGCAAACGAGTACAGAGCGCAACTCGTTCCTGCTATGTCGAGTGCAGCCGACTATCGCTTTTCCGGTTGCAATATTACGTCATAATCCACTGACTTCCAAAAAAGTATGAAATGGTTGCATACATCTGTGAAACCATTGCACACTTTTTTTGAAACCTCCCCTGAAAATGCAACCTTTGCAGGTGTAAACCATTTTATCATGGCGCTTTATGACAAAAGTAGAGAATGAAAAGAAGAGAGACCTCGCACGCACGCTATACCTCGCGGGCTACGGACTGGGAGACATCGCCGAGAAGGTGGAGGTGTCACGCGTAACCATATCCAAGTGGTGTGCCGCCGGAGCGTGGAAGGAGGCAAGGGCGGCTAAGAGTGTCACACGACCGGAACTCGTCAACAAGCTCCTACTCACCATCGACACTCTCATCACCCAGGTCAATGACTCGGGCGACCCTGACCTCATTGCAGGGCTTGGCGACAAACTGGCAAAGCTATCCGCCGTTATCGAGAAACTCGACAAGAAGGCGAATGTCGTCGACACCATCGAGGTCTTCATGGCCTTCTCCAAGTGGCTCGAATACCGCTCACAGACCGACCCGGCAGTAACACCGGAACTCATGAAGGTCATCAACAAGTACCAGGATATGTATATCACCGAACAGATGGGCATCAAGTAGCATTCATCCGTTGGGTTCCGTACACTGCTGCTCAGCAGCAGCCATCATAACTCTTCATCATGGCAACAGTAGCAGAGAAAAAACAAGCTTACGACCTCTGGCGCGAACGATGCAAGCAGGTACAGGCCATTACCGACACCGCACTCCTCAAGAAGGAAACCGATGCCGAGAGAGAGCAGCGTAAAAACAGGCTCCTCGCCAACTATGCTGCTTTCTGCGAGTATTACTTCCCGCACTTCCTGCAGCTGCGAGACAAGACCACAGGCGAGGTCATACGAACTATCCACAACGCGCCCTTCCACAACGAGGCGGCACGAAAGGTCAAGGCAACGCCAAACCTCAAGGCGGTCTTCATGTGGCCGAGAGGTCACGCCAAGTCCACACACTTCGACATCTTCATGCCGCTTTGGCTCATGTTCCAGCCCAAGCGGCTCATCAATTTCATGGTCATCGTCGGTAAGTCTGAGGATGCGGCCGACCGACTGCTGGGTGACATTCAGGCGGAACTCCAGTATAACCAGCGCATCATTGCCGACTTCGGCCTTCAGCAGTCTGACGGCGACTGGCAGGAGGGGGAGTTCAAGACCAAAAGCGGGGTCAAGTTCCTCGCTTGCGGGCGAGGACAGTCGCCGCGTGGACTCCGAGACCGCGAGGCACGACCCGACTACATCGTCATCGACGACCTCGACGACGACGAGCTCTGCCGTAACGAGAAGCGAGTCCACGACCTCACCGACTGGGTCAAAGAGGCGCTCTTCGGGTCCCTTGACGTCGGGCGGGGACGGTTCATCATGGTCGGAAACCTCATCTCAAAGACCTCCGTCCTCTTCAACATCGCCCACACACACGGCGTATTCCTATCAAAGATTCAGGCCGTAGATAAGAACGGAGAGCCGGTATGGCGCGAGAAGTGGACCAGGCAGGAAGCACAGGCCTATGCTGAGTTCGTCGGCTACCGCGCATGGAACAAGGAGATGATGCACAACCCTATCGTCGACGGTACCATCTTCCGAAATGACTGGATTCATTTCAAGAAGATGCCCAGGCTCTCCAAGTATGATGAGCTCATCTGCTACACCGACCCTTCCTTCAAGTCAACCACGGCCAACGACTACAAGGCTTCACGGCTCTGGGGAAAGATAGGCCCCGAACTACACCTCATCGACTGCTACGTCAGGCAGGACACGGTATCGGGCATGGTACGCTGGCTCTACGACCTCTACGAGCGCACCCGCGACGTGGCGGCCGTGCAGTTCTTCATGGAGGCAAACTTCATGCAGGACATCATCCTCGACGAGTTCGAGGCCGAGGGCAAGATCCGCGGCTACCAACTGCCTATCATGCCCGACAAACGCAAGAAGCCGGAGAAGATACAGCGCATAGAGGCGGTATCGCCACTCTGGGAGCGGGGCTTCGTCTTCTACAATGCCGCCCTCAAGGACTCGCCCGATATGCAGGTGGGCATCGAGCAGACGCTGGCGCTCGAAAGGGGCTCGCGCGTTCACGACGATGCACCAGATGCCGACGAGGGGGCCATCTGGCTCCTACAGCGCAATTCGCGCCAGGAGTCCGCACAGCCCATCATCGCACGGCGACCCACGGCACGCAACTCATGGTAAACTCAAAAACATCAGCTTATGTTCATCACTGACCAAGATTACAAAGTTGTTATCGGCGACAACGCACTCAGGGTCGTCTCACAGACCTCTGAAGAGAACCGCACAAACGCCGAGGCCGAGGCACAGGAGGAAATAGCGTCCTACCTACGGCCAACATACGACACCTACGCTATTTTCGCGGCCGAGGGCGACAGCCGCAACAGGCTCATCGTCATGTACACCTGCGACATCGCACTCTACCACATGGTATCAGCCATGCCGCAGAAGCTCGGCTCCGAAATCCGAAAGGAGCGGTACGAGCGAGCCGTCAAATGGCTGGAGGGAGTACAGGCCGGCAAGATCGTACCCGACCTGCCCGCTGCCGTCGACACCCAGGGCGAACCCGTCTCCACTGGCATCATCCTTACCTCCCAGCCTCCGCTAAGGCATAATTGGTGAGCAAACGAGTGCAAAGCGGAGCTCGCTCCAGCTTTGCCGAGTGAAGCCACCAATCAACATTAGTTAATTGGTAAATCACCCGCGCCAGCCGTTCTGTAGGTCGCTGCTGTGCAGCGGCTCCCCATAAACCCCATTCAACCCATCAACCCCATCACAACAATGGATATAAAAGCTTTCTTCAACAAGATAACAGGCCGCTCCGACGGCCTCCTCCACACGCCCTACGGCGACTTCAACCTCGCCAAGGCCAACAATCCCAAAAAGGTCAAGGCCGTCGTCATCGGCCTTCAACGCACCACCGACGCCCTCACACGCAAGGACATCGCCGACTGGCGCAGCGCATGGCAGATGGCCATCAATGTCGACTCGCCCAACCGTAAGCGCCTCTACGACATCTATCGCGACGTCGAGGTCGATGCTCATCTCTCCGGGTGCGTCGCGCAGCGGGAGGGATTCGTCATGGCCAAGTCCTTCAAGCTCGTCGACGACAACGGCAGGAAGGACGAGAAGGCCCTTCATTACTTCGACCAGGCATGGTTCAAACGGCTCTGTCGCCTCATCCTCGACAGCCGATATTGGGGACACTCCCTCATCGAGCTCGGAGATGTCGTCACCGATGGCGACGGATGCCCATGCTACAGCCGCGTCGCACTCATACCGCGCAAGCATGTCATTTCTGAATACGGACGCGTCATCACAGACCTCGGACAGGACTGGACAACGGGCATAGACTACCATGAGCCACCGTTCTCCGAGTGGCTCATCGAGGCGGGGCAGCCCGACGACCTCGGACTCTATCTCAAGGCGGCGCAGCACACCATCCCCAAGAAAAACATGCTCGCCTTCTGGGACGCCTTCGGAGAGATCTTCGGCATGCCACTCCGAGTAGCTAAGACTTCCACGCGCGATGAGAAGGAACGAAAGCGAATCAACGAGCAGCTCGCAGCACTCGGTTTCGCCGGCTCCGCCGTCCTGCCTCTCGACACGGAGCTGGAGTTCGTCGAGTCATCAAGGGGCGATGCGTTCAATGTCTACAACGAGCGCGTAGACCGCGCCAACTCGGAGCTCTCCAAGCTCATCATCGGACAGACCATGACCATCGAGGACGGCTCTTCGCTCTCACAGTCGCAGACGCATCTGCAGGTCTTCCAGAACCTCATCGACGCTGATGCCGACATGCTGCGCGATGTCGTCAACAACCAGCTCCTTCCCCGAATGGTCCGACACGGTTTTCCCGTCAACAACCTGCGCTTCGACTGGGACGACTCCGTCGACTACACACCCGAGCAGCAGGTGGCCTACGAGACCATGATTGCAGACCGGTACGACGTTGACCCCAAATACTTCGCCGAGAAATACTCCATGCCCGTAGGCGAGCGGCGCAACATCACCATGCCTGCCATGGAGCCTGACGACGATGATGACGACGAGCCGACCGACGACGACAAAAAAGGGAAAAGCAAAGACGACAAGACTGACAAGACCGACAAGACTGATAATACCGATGACAAAACACCGTTGAATGCTCCCTCCCCTCTTGGAGAGGGCCGGGGTGAGGCTTTACCTTTTTTCGACTAAGCCCCACCCACTACGTGGGGCTGCACCAACGATATGCACTCATCCTGCACGACTATCACCCGCAAATCACACTCACTAAGGACGAGCAGGACCAAATACGCACACGCCTCACAGAGGCTTTCTCTGGGCTCATGTCCGCTCTCTTCCTGCAGAAAGGGGCTACGCTCGACATCAATATCCTCGCCTCCGACGAGGCGCAGCATTTCATTTCCACTCATGCCGATGTCCTCGACAAGGCGTTCCAGAAAGTGACCATGACCGAGGCCATGCGACGGCGACTCACACGGTCCGACTATATCTTCTCAGGCCTCAAGACCTTCCACGAGCTCAACGAAGCCTTCCCGTCACTCCTCGATGAAAACGGCAACAGAAAGTCATTCGAACAGTTTTATAACGACGTTCAAAAGATAGACAAGACGTACAACCAGAACTACCTCCATGCCGAGTACAACTTTGTCCACGCCTCAGCGCAAATGGCGGCAAAATGGGAGCAGTTCACCGAGGATGGAGACCGTTACAACCTGCAGTACCGCACCGCCGGCGACGACAAGGTCAGACCGGAGCACGCCGCACTCAACGGTGTAACAAGACCCATGAACGACCCTTTCTGGGAAACGTATTACCCGCCAAACGGATGGAACTGCCGGTGCACCGTCGTGCAGGTCAGAAAGTCAAAATAT
>ONCK01000017.1 GCA_900316315.1 uncultured Prevotellaceae bacterium | reverse complement strand
GGCAGATGTGCTCTATCATCTCATCAGTAGAAAGGCCTTTGTATTCGAATTCACGTTCTTGCTTAATATCATACTCTAATGCTATTAGTATGTCGTCGGCACGACCATAAAGAACAGTATCTCCACGCAATACCCATTCTTTCTTAGTAATATCATATGGTCGTATTTCTCCAGCATGCTTGAACACGCCTTCGAAAAGATGACGATGTATGCTCAAGAACTCTCCGGCAGTAAATGAGAAAGACTTCTCATTGAGGAGTTTAGCCATATTTGCCGATACTTTATCAGCTTCCTCCGTTTCTTCATCGGGTCTATCATGCGAATCTTTAGAGACATAATAATCCCTAATCATATCTCGGGCCTCATCTATAGTTATATCACCCTCAATATGTTTTACAGCAGTCTGCCTAAGATAGTCCGAGACCTTCAAACCATCCACATCCTGCAATCCTATAGCCGTCCGCCAATCGGAAGCCTTCTGCCTTACGTGTGGCTCCTTTGCACGCTCGTAAGCCTCAAAGTCCAAGTATCCTTCTTTAGGTGTATTATCCTTTGTCATTTTGTGTTAATAAAGCCAATTCATTAACAATTATTCTATAATGCTTTCTGAATTGTCATTATGTTTATCTTTATTCATTAAAACAAGTTCTTTACTGGTATTCGCATAGCAATAAACGCACAGATGGTGGCATGTATTATACATACCTATATCCTTGCTTATCATGCATCCGCATACCTTACGCTGCCCTTTGTCCTTGAGATTTTTATATGTAGAAGGAATCTCTATTGTATTTCCGAAAAGATTTGGCTCAGGCTGTTTCCCTGTATGAAGATAATAAATACAGTTGAGTCAGTTTTAGATTGTCTGCCATAGTTATTGTTTCTATATATGGAATTACTCCATCGGTTTTATCGTTTGCTCTATAAAGTGCACGTCGTTATCATCAAAACCATATTTCTGGTACAGTTGGCGGTCGATGGCATTTACCGGCTGCCGCCAGTCGATGTCGTCGTTCGATGCAAAATCTTGCACGGCGAAGATCTCGGCATCATTGTCCTTTGATAGGGCAGCGAAAGGATTGAACGCTATCTTGATGCGTGTCTCCTCAAAATTCTTGTTCATGACTTTCTGCCCAGCGACAGCTGTCATTAAGGCTGTGATGCGTTGCTGGCCGTCAATCACGACTTTCTTGCCAGAAGAGATTGTGCCATCCTTCAGTTTTACATTTGGATTCTTCCAAAGGATAAGATAGCCTGTAGGATAACCTTTATATAAGGAGTCCATAAGGTCACGGACTTGCGTTGCCCTCCATACGAAGGGTCGTTGAATCTCCGGTATGGCAATCTCCCGGGCTTCGATAAGTCCAAGGATTGCCTTAACCGTATATGTTGTATTGGTAAACTTTTCTCCCTGCATGATATTTCTATTTTAGATATTTGTCGAGGATGGCCTGCTTGTTAGCGGCACATTCTTGCATACGTACATAAAGCTTCTTTATATCATTGTCCATTGTCGACATCTCAGAAACTATTCGCTGTTGTTCGTCCTTGTCTGGCAGTACGAATTGAAAGCGCTCTATCGTTTCTTTCTTGCCGCGAGGCATTTTCAAACCTTTTACATCAGACATGACATAGTCAAAGAATTCGTCGCGGCGAAGTGAATAATAGACATATTCGGGCAGGGCCTTGTCTCTATCCACGTGCAGGACCAGTACATCGGGCGAGCAACCTCCATCACGGTCGGCAAACCATAATTTCTTTAAGTAAGGTCGGATGTTCGATAAAAGAATATCACCTTTATGGTAGACAACGACAGTTCCTGTATTTGGTTTACCACCATATTCCGTCACCCCCTCGCAGTTTTGCAGCATGTTGTCTGTAGTGATGTACGCCTCAGGGAGTATCTCGCTATATGCACTTCTTTCAGAAGAGAAGTTGCAAATTTCTCTCAATTGTACTCGAGGGCCATTAATTGTTGCAATCGTGTTAGCCTCCTTTGATTTAATAGAATCTATGGCAGCTTCGTTCTCATCATAAACCTTATCTTCAGCCTCGCACTCAGTGACAATTTGCTGCTGTGTGGATATTGGAGGTAAGGGCAATTCTATTTCTCCTATTTTATTGGATAAATTATTTATGTTAGAGCCTTTACTATTATCAGAAAGTAAAGCTTTGAAACCAGAAGAATTTAAGAGATATGCCAAGAAGTGATTATCAATGATGCTATTATTGATGCGCAGTATACCCATGAAGCCACCGGCATAATATTCTGTATTTTTCTCTATAAAACAAGACTTACCAACATGTTTTTTACTTCCACTGGAGAAACACATGAAGATATCGCCTTTATGCAGTCTTTTCTCCTCTTCAAGAAAAGATGCATCTTTAAGATATATCGGCTTTTTAATTTTGAGTTTTCCATTTGTTGTTATATTATCAGCCGGTAAAATAATATTATTTGTTGGATAATTTACTTCTGCTTCATTCGGATATGTTATACCTCTTATTATTTTGACAACGGAACCAAGCCTTACCGTATCAAAGTTACTGTATGGATTGGCAACTCTCTCTAAGGTTGTACCAATCTCTATATTAAAAGAAGTAGAAGAGAATTTTACCATATCCTTCAGCCTATACCACTTCGCAAATTGCTGAAGCTCTTCCGGCAATTGTGTTTTTGCATCAATGAAGCTGTTGCGGATGGCACATGCAATGGTGCCTCGTGCAAAACGGTCATCATCGTTGTAGAGCATGCCACCTGGGTTAGAAATTTTGATACCCTCATCGCCCTTACGGTTGCTCCAGTCGTAGCCGAGAAATTCTTTCTGTGCCTTATTGTCAGTAGGCGCAGTAACGACAAGCGTGTGTTGCCCTGCGGTCAAAGCAAAATAGTAAAGTTTCTTCTTTTCTGTTTCCAAAGCAGAATCATAGAACTTCTCACGTCTATATTTCTCTTCTTCCTCAGCCGTTGTTATCGTTTTCGGAATGCTGATGGGCTGTGACTTAAAAGCATCATAGTATGCCTTCAGATAGCTGTCAGCGGACAATTCTTCCCAATTTATGTTACGACCGACAAATCGGCGGTATGTTTCTTGACTGATATTCTGATACTTCAGATATTCGTCGAAGAGGACTTTATCTTTCCACCCGTCACAGAAGTCATTGTCCATCACAACAGACACGAAGTCCTTTACCATCTCGGCCTTGCGAGGCGGCTCCTCGTATTTTTCTAAAAAAAGCGTAACGGTATTGGTACCTGTTGCTCCAAAAGTCTTACTACCAAATGCCACAATAGCATGCAGCCGGAAGTTTTGCAAAAGTTCACCACGTGCAGCCGTGTAGCTTGCAGATGCATTGGATAAGATTGATGCGGGTAGAACCACGGCCGCAATGCCTTGCGGCTTGAGCAACTGTGCAATTCGCTCCACAAACAACGTCTCTATCTCTTTACCTTCCAGCGTTATCTGTTTCAGAATGGAGAACTCATTGTTATGCAACGACAGATGCCGTTTAAAACCGTTCACAGAATAGGGCGGGTTTGCCACCAGTATATCGAACGTGTGTGGCTCTATTCCTTTCTCCGGATAATTCTCCAGCCCGTCGCCAAAGATAATGTTGCTTCCTCCGGCTCCATTCATGAACATGGAGACCTTGGAGACACGTGCCAGACGATAGTCTTTCTCCACTCCATAAATATGTTTCTCCACCCAATTGTTTTCCTCGTTGGGACGGATGGCATTGACAGCCTCTACTCCCTCGGTAAGGAAATGTCCGGCTCCGCATGCGTAATCGATAATACGTGGCAGGTCGTGTTCAGAAATATAATTGGACAGAGGCAGTGCATCCCAAATAAAACGAGTGATTGGCGTAGGAGTAAAGAACTGCCCCTCGTTCTGCTTAAATCCCTTATTGAGCAGTTGCTCAAACAGATCACCCAAAAACTGGTGCTTTGACTGATAGACAATGCTATAGGGCTGAAAGAGCTGAACTACCTCAACAAGGATCTTACCATTCTGGTAGAATAGTTCTTCATTGTGGACATCCTTGAAAGCAAAGTCATTGTTGGAATAGAACTTGAGCACTCTGATGGTATGCTTCAAATCCTCTATGGCTGCTTTGCGTTTTTGACCGGTGTAGTTTTCAAACAGACGCTCTGCATAGCCATCATCAACATAGAAGATCTTCTCCTTCATAAACTCTTCCATTCCCTGCTGATGAAGTCGCTGTAAGCGGTCTTGCAGAGTCTCGTATGTATCGGTGTACTTGTACTGAAAGTCCACTTCCTCGTAGTCCTGCTTTTTGATTTCATCGACCAATTTGCAGATAAAAAGGGCTACAAGACGATTGAACGCATTTTCCTTGTCCGACACGTTATTGTGCCGGAGTATCTCTTCAAACTGATTGACAATCTTATCGTCAGGAGTGAAGTCCTTCAAGTCTTTCTTGCGCAGCGGCTTCAACTCTATTTGGTAGGGTTGGCTGTCTTCACTAAAAATAAGATCGGAAAGCCATTGGCAATTGTATGTATCACGCCATGCTTCAAAACGATCGCTGTCATTCTTGGCATGGGCAAACACCTTGACATCCTTATCACGCTCTGACATCTTCAGAATATTGGCATCGTCTGTACAATTGATAATGTCGCTCTGATAGGTAATCTCTTTGCCATCCCAATCTGAGGCATAGAGTGCAAGCCACTTTATGCCATTATCTTGTTGCCAATAGCTGAAAAGTTGTCCGCCATCAGTCTCCGTATTCTTTTTTTCCTTACGATATTCCTTTCCGGCAGTTTTGCATTCTATAATAATGAGGTTCTCACCATTCTTGTCCTTGATGAGAATGTCAGGCTTGCCGCTTGCTTTGGAGTCATGTCCCAACCGCCATCTTGGCTCCAACTCTATTGTTTCAGGCAAATAACCTTTTTCCATTAACCTATTGACACACTCGAAGACGACGAAGTTCTCATCATGAGAGAAATTGCTTGTAGTTTTATCATTCAGAACAACTCCCTTAGGATAGTACAATGTCTTGTTGTCAAAGTCTACAGACATATTGAAAGCCCCAAACTCCTTCTTATAGAAATTGCCTACAGGATCTTTATGGAAGCCCATTATAGCGAGAACTTCTTTTATGTTGGATTGATTTATCATTGGCGTGTTGGTTCAGATTTGTTGAACAAAAGTAAGTCTTTTCTCTGATATAGCACAAAACTAAAATAAAATTGAAGAACTTTTGATTTGATGTATATTTCTCTAAAGTCAACCTCATCGGCATGAGAACAATTACAAGACAAATCACCAATTTGCATCACATTTTCCTCTCATGCCACTTACAGACCACGCAGAGGTCTTAACAGACCACATAGAAATCATAAAACATCCTAACAGACAGAAAGTTATAAATATCTGCGTTGCTATATTGAAAGAAAAACGATTATTCTTGTGGATGAGATAGTTAGAGCCGGCTTTTTCATTTGAAACAATAAAATTGAAATGAATAAGAGGGAAAAAGAAGCCACTAGACAAAGGAGGGATGAGGCCAACATCCCGGCCCCTCAACGATACAGCCAATTGGAGGAAGGCGGGCTCCCACTGGCAGCCGAAACATAGCCTATATAACCCGCCACGCGGCAACCATAAACAGGATACGCCGCTATCGTCAATATGTGGGGGAACTGAGGGCGTCGCTCCTATGGATGACACAGAGGACCGCGACCTGACAGCGCCTCCCTCGCGCGGCCGTCTCCCCCGTCTCCGTCCGCCCAAGAGGAGGGCGCAGGGAGGGGCTGAGCGTTAAAACTATCTAAATCTCTCCTTCACACCGACCGGCAGTGGCACAGTATCGGAGTGATTTGATTATCTTTACCGACGATTATGAAGCGTATATTCACTCTCGCTCTGCTGCTCGCCGTCGTGGCGGGCGGCTGGGCACAAAAGACAGATACAACTATGAGCACAGTCTATGATTTCAGCTTGACTAGCAAGCAAGGACAGGAGGTCAGCCTCGCCCAGTACAAGGGCAAGGTGCTGCTGATCGTCAACACGGCAACGGGATGCGGTTTTACGCCCCAGTATGAGGACCTCGAGGCAATGTACCACCGGCTCCGCGACAAGGGACTGGAGATACTGGATGTGCCGTGCAACCAGTTTGGGCACCAGGCACCGGGCACCGACGAGGAGATCAAGGAATTTTGCCAGATGAAGTTTGGCGCCGACTTCCCCCAGTTTAAGAAGTCCGACGTCAACGGCGCCCACGCGCTGCCGCTCTACACCTGGCTCAAGAGCCAGAAGCCCTGCCTGGGCGGCTACGACGCCAAGCTGGCGGCTGTCATGGAGCGCCTGTACAACGAGGCCAATCCTGAGCCGCGCAAGAAGGACGATATCCAGTGGAACTTCACCAAGTTTCTCATCGGCCGCGACGGCCAGGTGATCGCCCGCTTTGAGCCCACGGTGGACATGAAGGAGGTAGAGAAGCAGGTCGCCGCCGCTCTCTAGTCCCCTATCCGTCCCTGCGGACGGCTGAAGCGAAAAGCAAACGCACATTTACCCACAGATAAGGGGCAGCCTCACAACTGCTCCTTGTCTGTCGTTGCTTTTTAAAAAAGATAGACCTGCTATCTTATCAGGGCCCGCAATGGCTGTCCGCTTTTTATTATAAAAAAATGGATTGAGATGCCGGGCTTATTTCCGAATCCGACAAGATGAAATTTTATCGGAAAGCCCTTCATAATCTCCTGAAGGCCAGACGATTGCGACTAGCACGGGATCTTTTTGCAACTCTTTGGCTTTCAGGTGACAACAATTTGCCTTCCTGTTTTATACACATCGGACTTAGTTTAAACTACATCCGACCTTGTCATTCAGACAAGGCGGATTGTCTTCACGAGATCGGCTCCTGTATGAAGCGGAATCTCCATTTTATTATATAAAAAAACGTTGTCCCCCTCATACTCAGAGGAGCATTCCGCCCAAGGCGAGAGGATATTGGCGCCTGAGGCAGACAGCCCTTGGCATACGCAAGAGCTCCGGTATACTAGTTATCCTGCCAAAGGCAGAAGAGGAAGCATGGGCACAAAGGGAAAAAATAGCAGGCCATCTTGCGACGGCCTGCTATCTGCTGTGAGAGGAGGCTTCACAGACTCGCTCTCACCGGTTACACACAATAATCTTATATATGTATTGTCGGTTTATACGCTTAGCTTGATTTACAGCTTCTTGTAGCCGTAGACAGCGCTGCTGCCCAGGGCTTCCTCGATGCGGATGAGCTGGTTGTACTTAGCCATACGGTCGGTACGCGACATACTGCCGGTCTTGATCTGTCCGGAGTTGGTAGCGACGGCGATGTCGGCAATCGTAGTATCCTCAGTCTCGCCGGAGCGGTGGGAGGTGACGGTATTGTAGCCGTGGCGATGCGCCATCTCGATAGCTTCGAGGGTCTCAGTGAGCGAGCCGATCTGGTTGACCTTGATGAGGATGGCATTGCCGGCGCCGAGCTTGATACCCTTCTCGAGGAACTTGGTATTGGTGACAAAGAGGTCGTCGCCTACGAGCTGGCACTTCTTGCCGAGGGCTTGTGTCATCTTGACCCAGCCTTCCCAGTCGTTCTCGTCGAGTCCGTCCTCGATAGAGTCGATGGGGTACTTGGAGATGAGGCTCTCCAGGTAGGCGATCTGTTCATCATCGCTGAGCACCTTGCCGTTGGGGTCTTTGGGCATACCGTTGGAGAGCTGCTTGTAGTTGTAGTAGTACTTGCCGTCCTTCTGCTCTGAAAATTCGCTGGCAGCGCAGTCCATGGCGATGCGCACGTCGCGTCCGGGCTCATAGCCGGCATCCTTGATAGCGTCGACGATGCTCTGGAGGGCGTCTTCGATACCGTCGAGCTTGGGAGCAAAACCGCCTTCGTCACCTACGGCAGTAGAGAGGCCGCGCTTCTTCAGGTTCTTCTGCAGCTGATGAAAGACCTCAGCACCCATGCGGATAGCCTCGCGCTCGCTGGCTGCGCCGACGGGACGGATCATAAACTCCTGGAAGGCGATGGGGGCGTCAGAATGGGCGCCGCCATTGATGATATTCATCATGGGCACGGGCATGACATAGGTGTTGCAGCCGCCGATATAGCGGTACAGGGGCAGGCCGAGTGCCTTGGCAGCCGTATGGGCGGCAGCCAGGGAGACGCCCAGTATGGCGTTAGCTCCGAGTTTGCTCTTGGTGGGAGTACCGTCGAGGGCTATCATCTTGTAGTCGAGGGCACGCTGGTCAAATACATCGTCGCCGACCAGAGCCGGAGCGATGATCTTGTTGACATTGTCCACAGCCTTGAGCACACCCTTGCCGCCGAAGCGCTGCTTGTCGCCGTCGCGCAGTTCCAAGGCCTCATTTTCGCCCGTAGATGCACCGGACGGCACGCTGGCACGTCCCATGACGCCGTTTTCCAGTGTTACTTCAACCTCAACTGTCGGATTGCCACGTGAATCCAAAATCTCTCTTGCGTGAATCTTTTGTATCTTCATATCGTATTATTATTTATTCAAGGCAAAATTACTCATCTATTTCGCCTTGTGCAATACCATAATGTAGGTATTTTTTTGTCGCGCTTCGCCATCTGCCTTGTCTCCTTTCGCTCTAAGGGACACCAGCGGACCAGACGGACGCACCCTGACGACAAGGTGGCTTGCTGTCGCGACAGCAAGCCACCTGCGGCGGAGAGCAAGCGACCTTGTAGTCCTCTCGTCCCCGCTCAGTCTACCGACACAGAGATCAGTAGCCGATGGTGAAGCGCTCCTGGTGATGGGCGGGGCGCTCCAGTTCGTCAACCATAGCCACGGCATAGTCTTGCACGGAGATGTGGCTGGTGCCGGTGGCGGGATCGACGATGAGGTCGTCCTTGCCGAGACGGAACTTGCCCGTACGCTGCCCCTCCTGCTCAAACGCTCCGGCGGGGGAGAAGAATACCCAGTCGAGATTGTGCTCGCGGGTCAGGTCGTTGAGATAGAAGTCACCCAAGGGGCGCACACCGTCCATAATCTCGGCAGGGATGGCGCCGGAGTCGACGACGCGCAAGCCGGGCTTGACGAAGAGCGTACCCGCACCGCCGACGATGAGCAGACGACCCACGCCGCTCTGCTTGACAGCCTCGACGATCTTGGGATAGTTAGTCTCGATGAGATGCTTGATGTCGGGATTAGCCCAGCCGGGATTGTAAGCCGAGATGACGGCATCCTTGCCCTTGGCGATGGCAGCGATGGCAGCGACATCGTCCACGTCTTGCTCGACGGCCGTGAGCCCCTCCTGCTGAGGCAGCTTGGCGGCATGACGCACGACGGCCGTCACTTGATGACCGCGGGAGAGGAGTTCACGGAGGATAGCCGAACCTACAAAACCAGTTGCACCAATCAATACTACATTTGCCATAATGATAAAGTTTTTGGGGGGTTAATGGATATGTTTCATCTATGATATTCTCGCCTGTCTATGTGCTCTGGCGGGAGCTACTGCCGCCTTTTGTCCGGAGAAGTCGGCCCGACGCTGATCCGCCATTGCGAGTGCAAAGATAGCTGCCTCCGCGCTTTCCTGCAAGAGGGCACTTCCGCGTCCCTTAGTTACCTCGAGGTAAGAAATAAGCCCACAGGGCCTTTGACTCTATCAGTTTTAGGCAATATTAATATTCCATCCCCTGCGCCAGACGCCAAATCTACCGCCTCCTGCCATCCGTCATCCTCACCGACAAGGTGGGTCGAAGCGACCTGTGTCTCTCATAAAAAGTGTCACGACATGGACGCCTTACGCTCACAAAAGCGGGACAAGCCGGCAAGGCGACACTCATCAGCGTACAAAGGCTGACCACATGTTGCCACATAAGGCTGTAGTGCCAAGTACAAGGCACGCCAGGCGGAGATGGAGCGACCTGAGAGCGGCCTCATCGCGTCTGCATATCTCCCAACGGCACACGTCCCGTCCTGCTCTGTCCTCCCCCCCTCACCGGCAAGACACACGAGGAGAGAGAGGATGTCCCGCGACAGCCCCTCCGTCACAAGCCGCTCCTCTGAGCGAAACACCGCAGAGGGCATCTCCTTGGCTCAGATCACCTTGAAGCTCTCGGCGGGAATGGTGATGCCCTTGTAGGTATAGGGAGACTTGCCGTAGTTGCAGATTGTCTTACGGCCGTTGGAGAACGTGGTACACTTCACCTGGGGAGCCAGTTCACAATGGTCGACGATGGTCTCCTTGAGCAGGCCCTTGTACTGCTGAAAGATGTCGTACCCTTTCTTGATCTGCTCGACGGCATAGTCGAGCTCCTCGTCGGTGGCACATCCAAGGTCGAGGGTACCTCCCATCCAGTTGTCCTTCATCTTGGACTTGAAGGAGCTATAGAAGTAGAAGAGCGGCCGCCCTGCCAGCTCGGGCATCGTGAGGATGTCGTCCACGGGTTTGATGGGGAAGTTGACGGTCGCATTGGACGGATTGCTGATCACGTAGCCGTTGAAGGTGATAAACCACATAGGGAGGTAGGCGTCAAAGATCTTGTTTTTCTGGGGGTGTCTTGCTCAGTGTGGAGGCGTACATGGCAAAGTCAAGTGTCTTGGCCGTAAAGGCCTTGCCGCCTTCCGACTGTGAGCCGCCGAAGAGTCGCTGGCTGCCCTCAAGCATCAGACGACATGGAGGAAGGACAGCTGGCGCTGGATATGGAGAATGGTGCCCGTTTGGATAAAAACAAAAAAAGAGCACTTGAAACCGCCTCCCCGAGCCTTAACGGAACGGATCATCAAACTGTCGTTTCAAGCACTCTTGGCGCAAAGGTATTAAACAATCTTGATAATCTTGCAACAAAATGCGAAAATTCTGCTACTCAGCCGAAAACTTTTATAGGTGAGGTAGCAAAGCCCTTGGCATTTCACCAGAAAGGTTCAAGGATAAGAGCAGCCTGTATGCCACATTCGAGACGAAGAACGGGAAGATTGCCACCGATGGCTCTCATTGCATCCTGCTTGGCCTGCCAGTTGTCGGCGTTGGCTTGGCTTGCCTCAACCTTCATCTTAGTGATGGTCTCGTCAAGTCCCATATCACCGTCTCGGAACATAATGCCCTCATCTGCAACATTTTCGTCAGGAACTTTGGGATTTACAAAATCTTTGACTACCTTTGTCGCAGTATCAAGGTCTTGCTTGTCTATTTCCTGCTGAACATAACGGGACGCTGAGGAGAGATAGGAAAGGCCTTTTTTCTTATCTACCCATTTCAAAGTACCATTTTTCAATATCGGGTAAACGATGTCCGATATTTCACGACCATGAATACTGCGGATGTCATTCACTTCAAGTATTTCACCGCCATTCTGTATCTGACGGCTTAACTCAATAGCAACACATACATTCTTGCCGTCACGGTCTTGCATTTCAGTCAGTACTCCCAATACATTGTCACTACGTTTGAATACGAAGATTGGATGCGACAAGTGATTAGGCATATCCACAAGAGCCTCTACAGCTACATTATGCTTTTTTACACTACCTTTGGTAAGAATACGCTGGCGCATTACAATAGGCAGATTAGGCAAGAATGCACGCATTACTCCTTGTGGTCTGCCAAGATGTAGCATCTCATTCTTATCCATTTCGCCATTCTGATAGCGTGTAAGTTCATTGTTGAAACGCTCGTTAGCAGTCTGTTGTTCACGCTTACCATCACTGAACTTAGTTTCACCAAGCCCTGTCTTCCTGCGCATAGCCTCAGTCTCAGCGGCATCATCATTAGGATGCGTGTCCTCCGCATAGTTTCCCACCTTCAGCTCATACTGCTTAGCCACATCCTCAGCCTTGTCAAGTATACTACCGGACTTCCCGCCAGCCTTCAGATTCTTGTAGCTCTTCCACAATATATACCGCAGCTCGTTGTCCGACATACGCCCCTTGCTCTTCAAGCCTATAGACCTGAGCATCTTCTCAAACAAATGTCTGATACGAATCCACAGCATCTTGGGCACAGACTCAAAATTCATCTCCTCCGCCATAGACCCAAGATACTCCTCCGTCGCAGTCTCAAAGTTCCCGTGGTACTTGCCCGTCGCCAGCTTCGCAATCGCCCTGCGCACATTCTCGTCAGCCGACCGGTACACATCGCGCAGGAAGTCCGCAAAGTGCTTACCAAACAGCTGTCTCAGACCATGGTGCGCCACCCCCTCATGTAAGGTGGTCTGTATCACGTCATCCACATCCACATTGTTAGCCACATACACAGTGATCCTACCCGTACTGGGGCTGTACGACCCTTTCGGACGGTGTATTCTACCCCGCTTGTCCTTCACCTCCACAGGCTCCGTCACGATATCCACGTTGTCAAGGTGAAGCTTCTGCGCCATTTCCTCCGCAGTCTTGCGCTTCTCCTCCGCGTCCGTACCTTTTGCAGCAGGCCCCACATCACCATCACGGTAAGCGTTTTCTTCATTTTTGCTCTCGTCAAGCAATTTTTTGCCCTTGTCGTATTCCTTTTCAACATTTTGCAGTAACTTTGCAGCGGTCACAGTCGATGGGCTGTGGCTACCAGTAGAGTTGCTAAGTGCATTGCTCGTTGCAGAGCCACTTATTAGCAGCTCTACTTTAGTTACACGGTAATCGTGCGGAGCATTTCCTTTTGACAAATGTTCGTGCATGGTCGTCTTGACACGATATATGTTACCGTCAATATTGACCGCTCCATACATCCTGTGTACAAGCAGATTAGCATCAGCAACGCCATTATCTGCGCTGCGCTCGCCTTTCACTTTCTTATAGTCGGGATGCTCTTCTGCCTCAATACTGTTGTCTATTACTTCCGGCAACTTCTTCAACACGGCAAGATGTACGCCCAAGTTATCGCTGTTCATGGTCGAAGAACTTGATAAATACTTGCCTACAGCTTCATCATCAATCTGATAGTCATACGTATTGCCATCGTCCCTATGAGCCGTATGCAATCCAACAAGATTTTGTTCTGCCCAAACTCTTGCCTTGTCTATTGCCTGTTTACCAGTTCCTGTAAAGTCGTGCCTTGGTACTTCCACAACCTTCACCTCCGCACTGTTCAGTCCGGGCGCAACCGTCCCTTTGTTTTCAACGGCCCGCCTCTGACGCTTAGCAAAAGTCTCATTACCATCTCCAAGTCGGAACAATGCATCATCATTGCTCTTACGCGCACTCTCATCCCCCATAGGAGTATCGCCGTATTCAGCCTTATGAAACTTGACCCGCTGTTCCCTGGCAGCATCGTTAACGACTTGTCTGCGTTCCTCGGCGTTGCCTTTCTCATAAGTATATACCGGTATACCTTTATCCTTGAGCTGTTGGACAATCTTTGTATCAGTATCAGAAGGAACAACGGCCGCCTTTACCTCGTCGAAACCTACTGCTCTGTATGGCTTGGCCTCAAGGTAGTTGGCGCTCATGGACTGGATGTCCTTCACCACATCAGCAATCTCGTTGGCTACATCCATCGTCATGTCAGGATAGATGTCGCTGAGATATTTGAATATACCCTTTGGAGTATGGGAATGGACGACGGCATCCTTGACGTTCTCAACGAAGTCCATCGCGACGGAGATGCTATTGGAGCTTTCAACAGAAGGTAAGCTGATCTTTTGTAATCGGGACAATATTTTATCCTTCTCGGCATTAAATTCTTCTTCCGATACAGACTTAATACGCCTCTTTGCTTCCTCGCGGACCTCACTCAGGTTTGAAAGCTCCTTTGCGGATGCACCGAAAATGCTACCGAAGAAGCCACCACTCTTAGCTTGCTGCGCCTTCATGTCTTTTAGGACGTTGTCGAGATTGACGGCATCATACAGACGTTCCCATTTCCGTCTGTTTCCCAAGGGAGTATAAGAATCGGTGTTGTTTCTAATACCTTTCTTCTCGATGATTCCATCGAACATTTCATGCAGCCACCGGTCGTATTCCTTTGGATCTATTCTGCGGTCAATCTCTTTCTGAGTCGCCTCGACATCATACTCAACCTTCTTGTTGCCGTTCTCCGCAAAATCAATGGCGTCGCGCAAAGCGTTCTGTACTGCCAACTTTGCCAAATATGGCTTCACGCTGTCAAGATCCACATGACGATACGAGCCTACAATTTGTTTCAACTCGTCATCATATTTTCCACTTCTAAGCCCATCAACTCCAAACTTGTCAAGTATCTGCTGAAGGAAATCCACCTTTTCAGGAGAAAACTTGTCGACCGTTTTCTGAACATATTCCTTAACGGGATTGCCCATCTCTGACAGGAACATCTGCTTCATGCCGTAGTCTTTCTTGAAGGACTCTATTATCTCCGCAAGGTCTTTTCCATCAATCCGATCACTAAGAATTTCCGGATCGAGTCTGGAAGATTTGAAGAAGGGTAGATTTCCAACCTTAAGGGCCCGGCTATAGATGTCCTCTGATTTCTTCTCATCCAACTTGTAGCTTACTTGAGGGAATGTAGGCGTCCATGCGTCACCGCTATAGACCTTGTTGCGTCTGTCAGAAGGATTGATGGTGTCCTTGCCAAAGAGAAGTGAGATGTCTCCATACCCAGCATGTCCCATGCTGGTCTTTGTAATGGCAATGCTCGGCATCGGAAAGCCACCAAGTTCAAGTGATTGCTTCAACTTATCCTCGGTTAGGTTATGCACTGCGATAAGATCCTTACCTTTCTCTACCGGCTTTGACAGATTGAACTTATTTGGATTGAAACCATTCAGCAAGTCATACATCACCTTGTCCGCCACCTCCTCGGCACTCGTGAAGTGGATATGCAGAAAATCTTCAGCAATATGCTTCCAAAATTTTCCCAAGGCATCCTTTATTTTCGCAAATGCGCTCCATATAGCAGCCTTGTCCATGACACCATTAGCCTTGTCAGCCTCTTCCCTGGCCGCCTCGCGCAGGCGCTCAGCACCCCGCTTTCCGCTGTAGTGCGCCAGCGCCTCCTCGGCAATCTCGTCATCCGTCTTAAGCTCCGGATACAGTCTCTTCACGTAGTCCCAAGCCCAAGTGCCCTTCATCAGCTTCACCACGTTCTGCCACTCCTTCGGGTTGGCCTTCCGCAGTGCCTCAGCCCAAGGGTGGGTATACTCATGTATCGGCGTCTCGCTCGTCGCAATCCGCGGGTCGATGTATATCTTTCCGCCAACCGTGAAGCCGTATGCCTCGCCGTTTGCCGTGCGGAAAAACTTCACCTTGTCCGTAATCTTCAAGTCCTTGTCGTTGAAGATAACATAGTCTGTATCCCCTTCCTTCGCACCACCATGAATAGAGCCTGCAGGGTATTTGATGCCGACAAAACCAAGCGAAGACAAAAACTCACTAGCAGCTTTATCGTCATTGAATGTTGCGTCATCATTAGGCATTCTAATTGACAATGCCCTATACAAGTCACTTCCGTCAAGGAACTTATATCTCTTGGAAAGTTCTGGATTTATTGGTTTCTTGCCTTGTTGCTCTAAATGCTTGTTTACCTTGTTCAGTAATCTAACACCAACCTTAGCATTCCAATCCAAATAGTTCTTGCCGTTGTCGTCGGGGATTTCTACTGTATAGAGGACACGTTCCCTGTGCTTAAAGGCAACCTCACCGCTCTCTATCAGTTTTTCCGCCTCTATATAGTCAGCAGCGTCAGACCTATCCGGCTTCTCAGCCAAAGTATCACGGATTTCTTGTATAGCCCTTTGCACATAGTCTTTTTCCCCTATTTCAACTTTATGATGCAAACTTCCACTGCGTCCATAGTAAGCATTATACAGAGTCCCCGCAGCTATGTTTTGTGCTACGCTAAGATTGTTGGACCTTCCAAAGATATACTCCTTTCCATTTACGACGACTCTGTCGCGGGCGCCGATCTTGGCGTAGAACAATCCAATCCCCTTCTGGTCTGCCACGTACGTCCCAGCTCCGAAGGCCTGACTTCCTTCACCCTCGCCCAAGTGATTCATGGTATCGAAGTGGTCAAACTCAGCCCCGCTGCCATGATACACCCGCTGCTCACGAATACTTTTCGTACGTTTTTCACTTGCGTCCAAAACTTTTTCGCTTGGGTTATATGACAATCCAACATTTTCAAGTAAATTTGCCGCAGATATAGAGTTGTTCGTATTGGGGTTATCACCTTCGGGTTTAGCCAATGTTCCTGCGAGCAGCTCTATTTTTGTTGCCTCATAGGAATGTGTGTTGGATGGCAGGCTCTTGTTTCTTACGTCCTCCTTCAACGTTATCTTCACACGATAAAGCTTGCCGTCAATATTTACAGCACCATAGCATCGGTGAACAAGAACGTCTCTGTTCATTCCGTTATCGGCACTCCGCTTGCCATCCTTTCCTTTCAGAAAATCTGGATGTGTCTCTACGTCAATGCTCGTCTTTAGAATATCCGGAAGCACCTTCAATACAGCCAAGTGAACATCCTTGCTGTCACTCTTGTCAACAGCACTCTGAGACAGGAATTTGTCAACCGCACCATTACTGATACGCACTTCACCTTTGCCGCCAGTTTCCTCTGCATTATAGGTTTTCACCACATTCTCTTTTGCCCATGCTTTCGCTTCTTTATAATTTGCAAAGCCATGATTGGCAGAAGCTGCAACCACGCCAACCTCCTTATTGGATATACCAGGTTCAACGCGTCCAAGAGGATATTTCTCATAGTCATATGGCTCTCCGAAGGACATCTGCCGTGCACGGCCATTCGCCATATCCAGCACCTGCTGCCCTTCCTCCACGTCATCTATCACAGGCATACCGGCCTCACGCAACAGCTCATTCAGCTCGTCACGCAATGCCGCCTCTTCCTCCGTCACGGGCACACCGGCTTCTTTCTTTGAATTGTCTGATTCAGCCTTGTGGAAATTGGCACGTTTGTCTTCTTCCCCTTTCGTCAAGTCATAACAATAGGTGTCTTCGATATTGCGATAGCCATCTCCAAGAAATACCGGCGTGATGAGCAAGGAAGCCTTATCATTGGCAGCCAGCATACTCTGCGTCTCATAAGAATAATTAAGCGTGTCTATGCCATAATAATCCATAGCATCCAAGACGAGCTTGGCATTCTTTGCTTCCACGCCTATTATCATACCATCCGGCATGCGAAGGGAGACAACTGCCGTTCCCTTCTTCCCGGCTTTGTCAAGTACGCCCTGGAGAAAGTTGCGCATGTCCTGTACGTCAATCTTGACAGACCTGCCCGACTTCTCTTTGACAGATTTGACAACAGTCATGACATGAGGATATTGGCCTTCTATCCGGTTGCCCTTCTTATCCTCAACAATGCCTTCCTTCTCCTTGGGATAGTCAGACTTCACTGCAATTAATACATACCCGTCGGTGCAAACCTCGTAGCCGTTCGTGTAGCACTTGCCGGCCATTGCGGGTGTCTCCTGAACATCTTTCCCTTTAAGAACAAACTTAAATGGGTCTGTCTTCTTAGCCGGCTTAGCCTGACCCTCTATCTTGCCCTGCTTCCTGATTGTTTCCTCAAAGGCATGGGTTTTCAGTTTCCTCACTCCAGGTAGGTCCTCAATTTCATTCTTTTCACCACCGTCCAGATCATCAAATACACCTTTAGCCACGAGCCCTTCCAGCACATCGGGGTCTAGACTCATTGCGAAGTCTTTAATCTTAGATCCGCTTTCTACTAGAGAATGTAAGGCTTCAGGGTTACCATCGGCACGCCATTTTCGCAAACTCTCTTTATACGGATTTAACAGCTCACGCACTTGCTTCTCTGCCGCGCTAAGCTTATCCTCTTTCTCGCCGGGCTTCTCCTTACCGCTCGGTTTTGTACGCTGCTGCTTGGCTGCAGCCTCCATGCTCTTGTAATCAGCAAACGGCTTGGTCTTACGCTTACTGCTCTCAACCCATTTTTTGAAGTCTTCGCGGCTCACCTCGGTAACGGTGCCAACTTTCCAACCATCTTCATACTGTCCCTTATAGGCCTCGACAGCTGCTTCCATGCTCGGGAAACCGTACATCACCTTATGCTCGTCAAAGCTGCCGTCATTCTGATTGACCTGGTCAACGACATACACGTTGCCCTTTGTCGGCTCATCACTGAGATATACATCAATATGGTCACCGTCAACACCTTCCGTTCCCTTGATATAGCCATAGTCATAGTGCATAGGTACACTCCAAGCCTTACCCGATGCGTCCTTGCCGCTCCGGGTACTGCCTTTCGGGTTCTCAATGGTGATGTCAAAACCATCAACCTTAATATGCCCCTTCTTATAATTACCGGTTTCTTTCTGCCCCTCGGTAGGCTCAGTGTTCACGCTCTGACGCTCTGACTCTACCTGCTCAGGTGTAGAAGTCGTGCCAATGCTCTCTTGTGGAATAACATGCTCTACAACCTTTCCGTTCTCGATGATGTCAACGGGATAGCCTGCCTTGATGAGTTTATCCAAATAGGTATCTAAGGCATGCACCGGGAAACCTGCCATTTTAGTTCCGATGCCATGACG
The DNA here is from genome assembly GCA_900316315.1 of uncultured Prevotellaceae bacterium. GTDB lineage: Bacteria > Bacteroidota > Bacteroidia > Bacteroidales > Bacteroidaceae > UBA6382. Next base: position 40,245 of record ONCK01000017.1, on the reverse strand, counting down.
TTTGGTAACGGTTATACCAAGTACCCTTCCGGCAATATCTGCGCCGTCGCCGTGTACCTCATAGAAGTCGCCCGTGCGTGTTAACTTTACGGCCGGCTTGTGCTCTTGTGAGGATGTAGGACCAATGGGCTGCTGGGTTACTTCCTTGCCTTTCTCGTCATTTCCCTCAGTTCCTCCTGCAACGTCGGCCTGTTGTCCTGCGCCCACTGGCGCAGGTTCTCCCTCACCTGCTGGCGCATGTCCGTTTGCGGCTGGGGTGTTTCCTTGTCCGCCCGTTCCACCGCTCTTTGGAGGAGTGCCAACTTGTTCAGTGCTCTCAGTCTTTCTTCGTTCCACGGCTGCCCTTCTTGCAGCCTCGATTTGTTTCTTGTTTGCATCGCTATATCGTTTTATCACATTCTTCAATATCTCTTCCCGGCTCGGAACACCGCCCGAGAATATATCCATTTGTCCCGAAGCAGACAGACGTGCATCGTCGTTGTACATCATAAACACATTCTTCAGCATCGTCACCCGCTTGTCATTAAGCACATCAGCAAGCATCAGCATCGCCGCATTATTCATGTCAGCCGCCGTCTTCAGCCCATCAACATCAGCAAACAGCTCATACTGGCGGGCAGTCCATGACACAGGAGCGCCATACCCGACACCCCCCTTCCGCGCATCATGACACAGCTTCACGGCTTCAGCCAGCTCATCCTGCCAGTACTTCTTCTGATAGCCTACTCCACAACCATCATGTTAGAGGCCGTTTCCTTGTATTTCTCGCCGACGGTTACGCCGTTGAGCTCACCCTGTCGCATGATGCTGTCTTTCTCCATTGGCAATCCTCGGGCCGCGGAGACACTTAACGGAACGAGGTCAAGGAGAGCAAGCGAGCACGGACGAAAAAAACAGCGGAGGAAAGAGGATGGCATGCCGGAATTTTGTATATTTGCATCATATTGCCGAAATTTTTACCAAAACATGATCCGCAACATCCTCGTCATCCGCTTTCGCCGCGTAGGCGACTCCGTGCTCTCTATGGCTCTCTGCCATAGCCTTAAGCTCACCTTTCCTGAAGCTAAGATACACTTCGTCATCAACAAGAATATCGCTTCCCTCTACCGCAATCATCCCGATATCGACCGCGTCATCACCTTTGACGAGGAGCAGCAGGAGGGACTCGAATACGTCAGCCGCGTACGCAATATCATGCACGCCACCCACTACGATGTCATCATCGATATGCGCTCCACGCCCAAGACTCTTCTCTTCAGCCTCTGCTCACTCTCTACGCCCTACCGCATAGGCCGCTACAAGAGCTACAACGTCGGCATCCACAACTACCGCATCCCTACCCCGCCAGGCGTAGACCGCGTGGGTAGCAACCTGCGTCTTATGGACCCGCTCGTCAACGAGGCCAACCTCATCAAGAGCCGCCACTTCCCCCTCTATATCACCGACCAGGAGCGCGCAGACTTCCGCCACTACATGACCGAGCACGGCATCGACTTCAGCAAACCCGTCGTGACCGTTGCGATCTGCACGCGCATCATCGGCAAGGCCTGGGACAAGCTCCGTATGTCGGAAGTGCTCAATCGCCTCATCAAGCAGTACGACGCACAGCTCATTGCCAATTTTGGCGGCGTGGCGGAGAAGCAGGTAGCCCTCGACTTCCAGCACGCACTGGGCGGCAATCCCCACTTCCATACCGACATCGAGGCGGCCAACCTCCGCCAGCTCTGCGCCCTGCTGGTCAACAGCGACTTCTTCTTTGGCAATGAAGGCGGTCCGCGCCACATTGCGCAAGCCTTCAAGGTGCCGTCCTTTGCCATCTACCCGCCGGGTATCGACATGCACTTCTGGCTGCCTGCCGACGGCGACCGCTACCAGGGCATCTCCCCCGATGAGTTTATCAACAAGGACAAACAGAAGGTGCTCACCTACCACCAGCGCTTCTCCGTCATCACCACCGAGCGCGTATGGCAACGCCTCAGCAAGATGATAGACCAGTATGTCATGCCTCTCAAAGGCCCCTCGGCCACCTCCGATCCGACCACACCCGACGCAGACGCCGCCCCCACGACTCCGGACGCGCCTGATGCAGCACAGCCGGCCGACCCGCAAGCCTAAACAGGCCACCCCGTCCCTCCTACCTGCCAACCCGAGATGAACCGTAACGAAAAACTGAATACCGTAATCGCCTTTGGTCTCAAACTGATGGGACAGGCGGCTCATGTGATCTATCCCGACATCGGCCAGCTGCCACCCCCCGACCTCTGCGGGCAGGCTGCCAATGACTGGCTGCGCACCCGTCTCGCCACGGGGCAGCCGCCACTGATGGCTACCAAACTGGGGACCTACGAGCTCAAGGCCTTTGTCAACCTCTACGGCAGGCAGATCGGACTGCGTCCCGTCGACATCACCCATATCCTCCACTATCGCTACCGTCTCTACCGTAGTATCCATACTTCCCTCTGGCGGCTGAGCCACAACGCGGGCTTTTTTCCGCCCGACAGGCTGCTGGCCGACCGCTGGGCGCAGCTCTTCGCCCACGACTGGCTCTCGGCAGACGCCATGGCCTCGTATCAGAAGGCTGAAGCCTATCTCTATACCATCCCCCACCCCGTCGCCCTCACGCGCCTCGACCTCGAGGGCTACTACAGCCCCTTCTTCTGGTCACTTCCCTGGACTTCGGCCCTGCGCGACCGCAAGGTGCTCGTCGTCCATCCCTTTGCTGAGACCATAGAGCGGCAGTACCAGCGACGCGCCGAGCTCTTTGCCGATCCCGACGTGCTCCCCCCATTCAAGAGCCTCACCATCGTGCGCAGTGCCCAGACCATCGGCGGCCATAGCAGCGACTACGCCGACTGGTTTGCCGCCCTCGACAGCATGAAAGCCCGCATGGACGCAGCAGACTACGACATCGCCCTCATCGGATGCGGAGCTTACGGCTTCCACCTCGCCGCCCATGCCAAGCGCAGCGGCAAGACGGCCATCCACCTCGGAGGCGCTCTCCAGCTCCTCTTTGGCATCAAGGGCCGGCGTTGGGACGATATACCCCGCTACCGCGCCCTCTACAATGAGGCTTGGACACGTCCCGCAGCCGACGAGGCACCGCGCGTCGCCGATGAGATCGAAAACGGTTGTTACTGGTAAGCCCTATGAAAAAAAACAAAGATATACTCGTCAGTGTGCTCTGTCCTGTCTACAATCAGCAGGACTATGTCGAACAGTGTCTCAAGAGCGTCGTCAGCCAGCAGACCGACTTCAGCTACGAAGTCATCGTCAACGACGACCATTCGACCGACCACACAGCCGACGTCGTACGCCGCTACGAGATCGCCTATCCCAGCCTGGTGACCGCCATCTATCAAGCCTCCAACCAGTTCTCCCAGGGCGTAGACATCATCCGCGACGTCCTGCTCCCCAGGGCGCGCGGCAAGTATATAGCCATCTGCGAAGGTGACGACTGGTGGACCTCACCCCTCAAGCTCCAGCACCAAGTACAACTCATGGAACAGTATCCCGACGCCGGCCTCTGCTACACCTATTTTGACAAGTACAGCCAGGCACGGCAGGAGACCTTCCCCTTCCACTTCCACGAGCATGAGGGCCTCGACGTCTACCCCTACATCCTCGCCTCCAAATGTACCATCTGGTACGTCACCGTCATGATGAGCGCTGACCTCATGCGCCGAGCCCCGCGCCTCGATACCCGACGGTACTTCACTGGCGACGTCTTCTGGTACTACTGGGTCACGAGCCGTAGCCGCACTCTCCTGCTGCGCGAGAAGACCGCCGTATACCGCGTACTCGACACCTCCGTCAGCCACTTCACCCGCAAAAGACGCAAGATAGACTTCTTCTTCCTCAGTTCCAATACGCGCCTCTACTTTGCCCGTCACTACCCGCCCGGACACCCGTGGCTCACTGCCCAAGTGCGCAAGAAGTCAGGCGTCAACGTCTTTAAGTATGCCCTGCTCCACCGCGACTACGCCCTCTCCCGCACTACCCGCATCGCCTTGCTGCCCCTCATGAGTCCCAAGAAGACCGGCTACTGTCTCCTCCACTTCGCCTGCCGTAGCCGCTGCTTCTTTGACCGCGCCAGCCGCTGGTACCAGCAGCACGTGGGGGCTTAACCCTACCCCTACAGCAAGCGCGTGCTTCCCTCCCTACGAGCGCACCTTTCCCCGCTGCGAGAGCGCACTTCCTCACTGCTAAGCCGCCGGTCCTCCCTGCAAGTGCCGACTCCGGCTATCCCAAGCGCTGCATCCCGCCTGCCAGCGCCGCCTCTATACATACCCTATATATTGTACCCTATAGCTGCCGGTTCCCTTTTCCCCTATCCGGCGGCATCCCCTCTCCACCCGATGCGCTGCGTCTTGCTATACATCCCCGGCCTTCACGCCTCTTGAGAGTGAGGGCCGACGGGGACTCATGGGGATAGAGCAGCACATAGGGCGGACCTGAGCACCACGAGGCGGCGCAGAGGGCCCCGCAACGTCAGAGTCCGTCTGTCCGCAGCGCCCATGAGTCCATCCTCTTAGCCCTGTATCCCACGCCATCGCGCTCCGCTCCTGTCCGTAGAGCGCATCTCCTGCTGACGACTATGCCCTTGGCCCCAGTCACGACGCGACAGGATCGCATCGAGGCTGACGATCAGCATACGCTCTGCACCCCACACGCGACCATCCACAGGCTGTGAGGACGTGCAGGATTAGATATGGAGAATATTTCTCACGATCAGCCAGGCAAAGAAGGAGATGATATAAAACCAGACCACGTATCTATTGCCCACCAGCGCTTGCCACCGCATCTGCCGCCTCCCGCGAGGCATGACGTCGGACACGATGACGGCCAGCAGGTAAGGGATAGCGTAGAGCAGAAACAAATTGTACCGCGCAGCCGACACGACATCACCCCGCAACAGAGCATGCAAGGCCCGCTGCAGACCACAGCCGGGGCATTGTAGTCCTGTGAGCAACTTGAACGGACAATGAAAGGGCCACAACGAGCACGAGGGGTCAACAAAGGCCAGGGCGCCGCATACCGCCAGCACCGTGGCCACACACACTATCGCTCCGCCACGCTTCGTCATCCATTGCGCTCGATTACGAGAGGCCTCCGAGCAGGGCGGCACGGCTTACCGACAAGAGACCGTAGATTATCCCCACGGCCACACCCGACCCTGCTGCGATGAGCGCCCACATCTTAGCCTTGCCCGACGCCTCCAGCGCCGCCTCGTACTGCTTTGAGGTATACAAGGAATCGACCTTGGCAGCATACACAATGGACACAATGCCAAAAGGAAAGCAACAACAAACTGTTGACAAGATAGCCCAGACGAGATAGTTCTCTGGCTTGGGAGGCATCATTTCTTCTAAATTTTCCATAGTTCGTTATGTTTTGTACACATTTTCTACACATCCATGTCATGCACGATGCAGGAAACCAGCCATCAGTGGGTGACACGCTCACTGGCAGCTGTGCGAGTCTTTTTATCGGACATCAAGCCAAGACTGTGCAAACCGAGTACAATGAAGCTCGCTTCGATTGCCGATGTGCAGCCTGTCTTATGCAGAGATAGACTATCCGAGTAGAAAAGGACAAGCGAAATTGAAAATATTTTTCAACATATTTTGTCAAATGCACACTCGACAGCATACGCTGCCAACGATGGTAGCACACTTTTTTACCACATTTTTAAGCCAAACGTGCATCCCAATTGTAACTAAAGCAGTATATTTGCACCCGCAACAACCACTCTGTGCAAGAGAGGCGGGTATCCCGCAGGCGGCCAAGCGTCCTACAGCATCTTATCTCCATGTCTCTGTGCGGACCTTCGCGCCCGGCCCGGACCTCCGGCCTCCCTCTCCTATCAGCAATTATCATACACATATCCATCTATGAAGATACTCATACTCAACTGTGGCAGTTCGTCGATCAAGTACAAGCTCTACGACATGGCTGCCCAACAAGTGATGGCCGCAGGCGGCGTCGAAAAGATCGGCCTGGCAGGCGCATTTCTCAAGACTAAGACGCCTCAGGCGGGCAAGTATATGCATGACATCCCCGACCACGCCACGGGTCTCCGCTTCGTGCTCGACGAACTCACTGATGCCGACCACGGCGTGATCAAGTCACTCTCCGAGATTGATGCCATCGGTGACCGTATCACCCACGGCGGCCCTTTCAGCGAGAGCACCCTACTTACTCCCGAGATATTTGCCGAGTGGAAGAAGTACATCGGACTCGCGCCCGTCCACAGTCCCGCCCAGGCCAAGAGTATACAGGCCGTCATGGACTGCCTCCCCGGCGTGCCCCAAGTCGCTATATTTGACACGGCTTTTCATCAGACCTTGCCCGACTACGCCTACCTCTACGCCTTGCCCTACCGCTACTACGAGGAGGACGGCGTCAGACGCTACGGCTTCCATGGCACCTCCTTCCGCTACGTCATGCAACGTGCCGCCGAAGTGCTCCACTTTGATCCCCATCACTCCCGCATCATCATCGCCCACATCGGCAACGGCATCTCCCTGGCTGCCGTCAAAGATGGCAAATGCGTCGACACGACCATGGGCATGATGCCTAATGAAGGCCCCATGATGGGTACCCGTACGGGAGACCTCGACCCGTCGGCGCTCCTCTACGTCATGGACAAGCACCACCTCTCTCCCGCACAGGCCATCGACCTCACCAATAAGCAGAGCGGCGTACTGGGCATCAGCGGCATCACCAATGATATCCGCGAACTCGTCGAAGCTACCAAGCAGGGCAACGAGCGTGCCCAGCTGGCCCTCAAGATGTATACCTACCGCCTCAAAAAGTATGTCGGCGCTTACGCCGCAGTGCTCGGAGGTGTGGACTACATCATCTTTACCGCCGGCGTCGGCGAAAACCAGCCCCCCGTGCGTCGCGGCACGCTCGAGGGAATGGAATACCTCGGCGTACAGCTCGACCTGGAAAAGAATGAGCAGGTCTACGGACAGGAGACGATCATCTCCACCCCGCAGAGTCGCGTCACGGTAGCCGTCATCCCGACCGACGAGGAACTGATGATGGCGCAGGACACCCTACGTATCGTCTCACAGGCCAAGGCCTGACGCGACTTCTTCCGACACTTACCGCCTCCCCACGGCATACACGCCGGACGACCAGGGGGACACACTGCCATCAGTGCGTCCCCCTGATTGGTTTTGCCCCGTCTCCTCCGGTCACCTCACTTCATACCGCTCCGCGTCCGGCGGCCACCGTCTCCGTCTCCTCTCTGACGAGAGACAGCCGGCACCGGCTGATGCGGGTGTCCCACATAGAGAGGCCAGTAGTAGAGGCGGTACGCGTGACATCAGATGAGGGCACGACAGCAAGGGGCATGCGACTATGCAGGAGGCGCCGCCGCTTGTGCGTAGCGCTTCGCCTCCGCTGTCCCGACAGACAGAGCGTGACGGGAGAGCGGGATGCAAGGACCGTAAAAGGGAAGGAAAATTTAGTTGAAGATGACCGTCTTGTTGTTGTAAGCGAGGATCTTGTGCTCGATATGCTTCTGCACGGCGCGGGAGAGGACGATCTTCTCGAGATCCCTACCCTTGCTGATGAGGTCTTGGAGCGTATCCTTGTGGGTGATACGCACGACGTCCTGCTCGATGATCGGTCCGGCGTCGAGGTCGGCTGTGACATAGTGGCCCGTGGCGCCGATGATCTTGACGCCGCGCTGGAAGGCTGCATGATAGGGCTTGGCCCCCACAAAGGCAGGGAGGAAGGAGTGGTGAATGTTGATGATCCGTAGCGGATAGGCGCTGATCATGTCCTCGCTGATGATCTGCATGTAGCGGGCCAGGACGATGAAGTCGACTTTGTGCTTATGGAGCAGCTCAAGCTCCTTGGCCTCTTGCTCCGCCTTGTTGTCCTTGGTGATCGGCAGGCAGTAGTATGGGATATCAAAGCGCTTGGCCGCCGGCTCGAGGTCAGGATGGTTGCTGATGATCAGGGGTATGTCCACCCGCCACTCACCCGATACGTAGCGGGCCAGGAGATCGTAGAGGCAGTGCGACATCTTGGAGACGAAGATGGCCATGCGCGGCCGCTGGTCGGAGAAGTACAGGTAGTAGGTCATGCCGTACTTGCTCGCGTAGAGAGTATGGAAGTAGTCGTCCACCTTGGCGCGCGGGATGTTGAAATGTGTGAGGTCCCACTCGATACGCATGAAGAAGATATTCTCCACGTGATCGACATATTGGTCGAGGTAGATGATATTGCCGTGGTTGACGGTGATAAAGTTGGTGACGTCGGCGAGGATGCCCGGCCTGTCGGGACAGTGGAGCAGGAGCACGGCGGTATTTTTGGCCGAAGCGGTCGAAGTAACTGGTGTTTCCAAGAGTACAAAAATTGATTTTACGAAATGCAAAGTTACTAAATCTTGGCATTTTGTCAAGTTGCAGAACGTATATTGTGCGATTTTTTACACTACCCAAGGGCAAGATTTTGACACACGTCCCGTTTCTCAGACCTTCTCATGACATCTTGCGCTCCCTCACCGCGCACGTTCTCCTCGTCCGTCCCCGTCTGCCCGCTTCTCTTGGCTTTGCCCTTCTCCTAGCGTCTCATGCAGAAGGAGACGCCCTCGTAGGCGGAGAACGGACTGGGGCCCGCGACGGCCGGAGCAGGCAAAAGGAACTCTTGAGGCGAGATATGGACAAGCGCACCGCGCTGCTGCCACAAAAATTCGGGGGAAGTGTTGGCAATTACCGCAGATTGGCGTAACTTCGCAGAGTCAACTCTCCGGATCACATGATTATCTATAAATGGATTACCGCTCTAGGTCGATACCTCCTGCTGATGGGACGCACCTTTCAGAAGCCGGAGCGGATGCGCATGTTTATGAAGCGCTACTACGCCGAGATCCAGCAGCTCGGGATCGACTCTATCGGCATCGTGCTCCTCATCTCGCTCTTCATAGGTGCCGTAATCTGCATCCAGTTTAAGGTCAATATCCAGAGTGCCTGGATGCCCAAGTGGGTACCCGGCTATGCGACGAGAGAGATCATGCTCCTGGAGTTTTCGAGCAGCATCATGTGTCTCATCCTGAGCGGCAAGGTAGGCAGCAATATCGCCTCGGAGCTCGGCACGATGAGGGTCACGCAGCAGATAGACGCTCTGGACATCATGGGCATCAACTCGGCCAACTACCTCATCCTGCCCAAGATACTCGGGCTGGTCACCATGATTCCCCTGCTGGTCATCTTCAGCGTCAGCGCGGGCATCGTGGGAGCCTACGCCACGGCCTACGTCGGCCATATCGGCACTGCGTCGGAGCTCACTCTGGGGATGCAGTACGACTTTCACCAGTGGTTTTTCTGGATGGGCGTGATCAAGGCGATGGTATTTGCCTTCATCATCGCCAGCGTCTCAAGCTATTACGGCTACAACGTCAAGGGTGGCGCCGTGGAGGTGGGCAAGGCGAGCACCAACGCCGTAGTAAGCAGCAGCATCCTGATCCTCTTTTCGGACACCTTTCTCACGCAGCTTCTCTCGTAGGGCTTAATACGCAGCAAGCATGATAGAGCTCATAAATATACAGAAGTCATTTGACGGGCGTCAGGTGCTCAAGGGCATCTCTACGACCTTTGACAACGGCAAGACCAATCTGATCATCGGTCGAAGCGGCTCGGGCAAGACCGTACTGATGAGCTGCATCGTAGGCCTGATGAAGCCCGACACGGGCCGCGTGCTCTACGACGGCGACGACTTCCTGCAGATGACCAAGCGGGAGACCGTGATGCTCCGGCGCCGCATGGGCATGCTCTTTCAGGGGTCGGCGCTCTTTGACTCCATGACCGTGCTGGACAATGTGATGTTTCCGCTCGACATGTTCTCCAATGACAGCTACCGCCAGCGTCGCCAGCGCGCCATGGACTGCCTCGACCGCGTGGGGCTCGCCGACGCTGCCGCCAAGCTCCCCGAGGAACTCAGCGGAGGCATGCAGAAGCGCGCCGCCATCGCACGCGCCATCTCCATGAGTCCTAAGTACCTCTTCTGCGACGAGCCCAACTCGGGACTCGACCCCAAGACGTCGCTCGTCATCGACAAGCTGATCCACGAACTCACCGTGGAGCACAACATGACCACCATCATCAACACACACGATATGAACTCGGTGATGGGCATCGGCGAAAACATCATATTTCTCTACCACGGCGTCAGAGAGTGGCAGGGTTCCAAAGACGAAATCATGACCTCGGACAATCAGAGACTCAACGACTTCATCTTTGCCTCCGACTTCAGCAAGCGTCTCCGCCAGGCCAACGAGGAAGCAGCTGCTCCTGACATCAAAGCCGACGCCCATGACTGATCGCTCCGCCTCCGGCCTCCTACGCAGCCTCCGCCCGACGCTCCGCGTCGTCCTGTTGCTTGCCGCCCTGCTGCTGCCCTTCTGCCAAGGCCTGGCCCAGACGAACCATATCCGCACCGACCGTATACACAGCCTCCGCGTGCTGCAAGACGGCCAAGTGGTCACCCATCCCTGTCTCGAGCTCGGCACAGGAGGACACCTCTCCATCTCCTTTGACGACCTCACCAAGGAGTACCACCGCTACATCTACCGCGTAGAACACTGCGACTTTGACTGGCAACCCTCCACGCGCATATTTGACACCGACTACCTCGTCGGCACCCAGACCGAGTGTCCCATAGACGACTACCACGAGAGTCTCAATACGACCGTAGACTATACCCACTACTGGTTTGACTTCCCCAACTCCCGCATCGGCGTCAAGCTCTCGGGCAACTATCAGATCCACATCATCGATGATGACTCGGGCGACGAAGTGGCATCGGTCTGCTTCCGCGTCGTAGAGCCCGCCGTCGGCATCAGTGCCAACGTAGTCACCAATACTGACATCGACTTCAACTCCGCCCACCAGCAGCTGCGTGTTGCCGTCAGTCCCCAGCCGCTCTCTCCGCGCGATCCCCAACGCGAGATACGCCTCGTGGCCATACAGAACGGACGCTACGACATCGCAGCCGTCAATCCCGCCCCCGACTACTATACCCCCTCCGACATACGCTGGGAACATTCCCAACAGCTCATCTTCCCAGCCGGCAACGAGTTTCGCAAGTTTGAGATGACCAATCTCCGTACCGGCCTCATCGGCGTAGAGAGCATCAAGTGGTTTGCCCCCTACTACCACGCGACCCTCTTCACCACAGAGCCGCGCCACAACTACGTCTACGACCAAGACCAGGACGGACGCTACTACATCAACTCCACAGAGCGTACCGACGACGACTACGAAGCCGACTACCTGCTGGTACACTTCAGCCTCCAGGCACCGCCACAGACCAACGGCCACTACTATATCTACGGCGGACTGAGCAACTGGAACTACGTTCCCTCCTACCGCCTCGCCTACAATGCGCAGTCGCAGCTCTACGAGGGCACCGCACTGCTCAAGGAGGGATATTACAACTACCTCTACCTCTTCCGTCCCGACGGCGTGGCCAGCGGCCAGACCGAGCCGGCCGAGGGCAACCACTACCAGGCGGAAAACGAGTATACGCTCCTCGTCTACTACACCCCCATCGGCGGCCGCTACGACCGGCTCGTAGGCATGAAGACCTTCACCTTCAGCCCGCAGCACTAAGCCCGCTCCCACTCCTATACACAGACCATCATGACCACATCCTCCAGCCACCACATCGTCGTACTCGACGGCCGCCCCCTCAATCCCGGCGACCTCAGCTGGGCGCCCCTCCGCCAGTGGGGCACCGTCGACATCTATCCCGCCACGACCCCTGACCTCGTCATCGAGCGTGCCCGCCAGGCCGACATCGTACTGACCAACAAGGTCGTATTTTCAGCCCCCGTCATCGCAGCACTGCCGCAGCTCCGGTACATCGGCGTCTGCGCCACAGGCTACAACACCATTGACCTCGCCGCCGCCTCGCGCGCCGACATCGTCGTGACCAATGCGCCCGACTATTCCACCCAGAGCGTCGCACAGCTTGTTTTTGCCCATCTACTCAACATCTGCAACCATCCCGATCACTACGCACGACTCAACAGGTCGGGCCGATGGAGCGAGAGTCCCGACTTCTGCTACTACGACCTCCCGTCGATCGAACTGCAGGGCAAGGTCATGGGCATCGTAGGTCTCGGCCATATCGGCCAGGCCGTCGCTCGCATCGCGCTGGCCCTGGGCATGAGCGTGGTGGCCCTCACCTCCAAGCCCGCCGATCGGCTGCCCGCCGGAGTGCGCGCCGTATCGCTTGACCAGCTCCTCAGCGAGAGCGACGTCATCAGCCTCCACTGTCCTCTCACCCCTGACAATCATCACCTCATCAACGCCTCCACGCTTGCCCGCCTCAAGCCCGGAGCCATACTCATCAATACCGCACGCGGCGCCCTCGTAGACCAGGACGCCGTCGCCCAAGCCCTCGCCGACCGACGGCTCTCCGCCTATGCCGCCGACGTGATGGAGCAAGAGCCCCCTGCCGCCGACACGCCCCTGCTCCGCTCGCCCCACGCCTACATCACGCCCCACGTCGCCTGGGCCACCGTCCAGGCCCGACAGCGTCTCCTCGACATCTGTCTGGACAATGTACGCGCCTATCTCGACGGCCATCCCATCCACCAGGTCAACTCATAGACACGCCGCCATCCCGCCCGCTATAACCACAGACCCATGCACACCATCGTATTTCCCTCCTTCTACCAAATATTTGACTTCATCGGCACCCTCGCCTTTGCCATCTCCGGCGCCCGCCTCGCTGCCGGCAAAGACTTTGACTGGTTTGGTGCCTACGTCGTCGGACTCACCACAGCCATAGGCGGCGGTACGATGCGCGATGTCCTGCTGGGCGTCACCCCCTTCTGGATGACCAACCCCATCTATCTCATCTGCTCCGCCATCGCCCTGATATGGATCATCATCTTCAAGTCGCGCGTCACACGACAAGACCACACGTGGTTTCTCTTTGACGCCATCGGCCTCGCCGTCTTCACCGTGACCGGTATCGACAAGACGCTGCACCTCAACTTCCCCATCTGGGTCGCCATCTTTATGGGCACGCTCACAGGAGCCGCCGGCGGAGTCTTTCGCGACGTGCTCATCAACGAGATACCTCTCATCTTCCGCAAAGACATCTACGCCACCGCGTGCGTGGCCGGCGGCCTCATCTTCTACCTCTGCATGCAGCTCGCACTACCCGCCGAAGTGACCGCCATCATCAGCGGCGTGTCCGTATTTGTCATTCGCCTGCTCGCCGTCAGATTTCATATCCACCTCCCCCTCGTCCATCTCGACAAGCCCTAAGCCACAGCCCGTACCGTCTCCCCCACATCGGCACGCCCGCTCATTGTATCCTTGTGCCGTCGCTGTCCCACCTCGCCCCGACACGCGCCGGCCACCTATCGGGCAGGCCTCCCTCCGACCGCGCCACATAGCGCCCGACAGAGACCACCCAACATCCAGAAGCCAAAAAATCGCTTCCGGCGTATCATAATCCAAATAAAATCCATACCTTTGTACGCAAATAGGCCCCGTAGCTTAGCTGAATAGAGCGTCAGATTCCGGTTCTGAAGGTCCTGGGTTTGAATCCCAGCGGGGTCACACCGATAATCCCTGTAATCATCGAGATTGCAGGGGTTTGTAGTTTAAACACGAATTGTCACTTTTGGGAATTATAAATCATTTTTGGAAACAAAACCGCCGACAAATCGCCGACAAAAAAATATATACTAATATGGCAACACTTACTTTAGAGATCATCAAAAAGACAAAGCCGTACTCTGTGGCTTTTCTCGTTAGGTCCGGAGAGACGAGAAAACGTATCCCAACCGGAATAAGGCTGGGTGAACTACCCATGAGCTAAAGACTCATGGGTAGTTCACGTTATCAAAAATGATAACTAATTATTATCTGTTTTGTGAGCATTTTTAACTTTAATACTGCGGATTGGGCTCATTCGTTTGAGACAATTTCCCCATAGCTAGGTGTAAGTTACCCACAAGCTAAAGACTTGTGGGTTTTACGGCACTTCAGATAAAATCAAAAATATTTGTTAACGATAATAATAATTCTTACTTTCGCAAAGTAAACAACCGCTACTACAAATGGTATGGTTATGAGGAAGTATTTATTATTACTCTTAATGTCATTATCCTTCTTGTCTGCTTATTCTCAGACATGGAGTGTTACCCATCACGATGCAAACGCTATGAAGAAAATAGCGGCTTATGATAGCTGTTCTTTTAAAGATAAGGATGAAAACTTGTTCATATTTTGGTCAAATAGACAAAAAAAATTCAGGATTATAACTCATAGTGGAATATTTGATTCCGAATATGGACATTGGCAAGCAGACATTGAGATAGAATTTTATGATATTAATGGGAAATCCATAGATAAAGTAGAAACCTATGGTAGGGTGGATAAACACAACATGGATGTATTAGAAAGCTGGTTATTTACAAAAAGAGCGAAAAAAGTTATTTCATACCTCAAAGGTCAAAAAGGCAGCATTTGTTTCCGTCTTCCGATATTTCGCAAGATACAAAGGATGGAATTTACAGTGCCTTGCATGAAGAATCCTTGACAACTCTCACCTCTGAAGAGATGAGAGTATGTCAACATTTTGAGGTATTGATAATTAGAAGTGCGTTGCCTTAATATTACCACAAAGCAACCTTACCGCCTCTGCCTAAGTCAAGTGTAGCCTTGCTAAAGCCCAGAGCCTTGAATACTCTGCTCATAGTGGGTAGAGTTATAACGCTCCTGCCATTCTCCAATTTGGAGATTTGGGATTTCTTCACTCCTACTTTTTCCCCTAATTCTTCCTGTGTGAGGTTCTGCTTGATGCGCTCTTTCTTGATAGCCTCTCCCAGAAGATAAGAGTTCACTTCATCCTTTACCTGCTCTTCCATCTTATTACGTTCTGGAGTGCCTATCTTTCCCCAAACCTCATCTACGAATTCGTCTGCGGGTGTAAAATTCATCTTTGCCATATCCTTGCTTGTTATTTGTTGTTGAAGTATTCCTTTCTTATAGCCTCTGCCCTGTCTATCTCTTTGGTAGGTGTCTTTTTGGTTTTCTTTACCAAACCGTGGGTAGCCACTACCAAAGCTTCTTCCTCCGTGTCCCAGAAAGAAAACAGGCGGTAGTAAGAGCCATCGAAGAGAGTGCGTATCTCCCAGATGTTGGAGCCTCCTAATTTCTCAAAGAGTTCTTTATCCTTGATACCGCTTTCCAACTTACGGATATTAAAGGCTATCTTCTTCTGTGCCTTGATAGGCTGCTCCCTAAGAAAGGCTTTAGCCTCATCACTTAAAATTACTCTTATCTAGTTCACGTGTCCTTTACGTTCACTCGTTTGTACTGATTGCAAAGATAAGCTATAGTTTCCATACAAGCAAACTTTTTGGATATTATTTTTAGTCTTTTCTGTTTAACTTCTTTGACATACTCTCATCCCTGAATGGATGAGAGTATGTCAATTATGTCCTGTTCCTCGGGTTCGGCTCAACGAAAGCCAGGCCAATCTTCGCAAACGTCCGTTCGGTGTTTCTCGCAAAGGTGCAGCTTTTGCCAGTGTATTTGAGGTGGTACACATCTGGGCTGTCAGCAGGAACTTGTATGGAACATCCCCAGCTCGCATTACCTCCTTGAATGCTTCGTTCTTTGCCGTGAAATCGGCTGCACTGCTTCCCTGCATGGTAAAGTTAAGCGTAATACTGCGTTCGTTCACCTTTGGGATAACATCAGCGTACTGCACACCGTCCTTTGTCCGGTCGTTGTTTGTGATATAGTCTTTCAGTGGCTCATAGCCGTTGATGGTGTCGAGGAAGCTGTCTCCCATGCGCACTCCCCATTCAGAGAGTGCGTCCTTGCCGTTAATCAGTAATTCTGCCATAGTTACATATTCTTTATGTGTTTCTTAATTTCCGATACATCTCCGCTCATAGACTTGATAGCCTTGTCAATCTTGCCGACACGGTTGTCAATCCCTTTCTTCAAACGGTCTGCATTGCCTTTGTATATCTCATTCAGTGCGTCATAGGTATCGCCAGGCTCTGCCTGCTCCCAGTGGTGCACCATCTTCGTATTCCCCTGCTCGTCCGTCACCTGCTCACTCGGTATGCGGTCAATGGGGCGTTTAGGATGCTCTTGTGATTGTCCTTCTGCACCAAGTATCTGCTCCTCTGCGGGCGTCTGCTGTGGAGCCGTCTTCGCTTGCTCAGGGGACTCCACGGTCGTAGCCGCAGATCCATCCTCCTCCACCCGCCACAGACGCGACAATCCCGCAGCGCCACAACGATGCCGTAAAAATATAAAAACCGGACAAAAGCCATACACTTTGTTCTAATTTATTCTACCTTTGCACATATAAGAGAGAGGAACCAAAGGACCATACCTGCCGTGCCTGTCTGTCGTCCGCTGACCGTCATTTCCACGTTTGACTCTAGACACAAGCTACTTGGCCAGCAACAATAATGCTACATGGGAAAGATTTTACATCTTGTCATCGTCCTAATCGCCACCAACACCATTGCGTCGTGCCATCCCAAGGCCTGCCAGACGGCGGAGCAGCAGGCAGCCGACACCTCGCGCAGCGAGGCTACCGACCGCCGACCACAGGCCGACTCCCTCTGCAACGCGCAAGCCGCCCGAGAGCGTATAGAGGCCAAGATAGCTTTTCTGCAAGACATCTACGCCCATGTGATGTATCCTCCCGACATCAACACTCACCCCGCCAAGGGCGAGAGATACGCTCATGTGCTCAAGGCCCACCTGTCTGACCGCTTGAAGAGCGCACTAGCCTCCTATGACGACGGCATCGACGACGGCCCCGCTACGGATGCCGACGACCAACTCGCGCTCTACCTCTTCAGAGACGAGGCCGACTACGGAGCAGACGGGCCGGCGATACGATATACCTACGAGGGCGATGACTGGTATAGGGTAGATATCAACGGCACGACCACCGTGATGGTCAGAGTCAAAGATGCTCCCAAAGGCAGTCGGCACTTCGTCATCAGCGGATTGGTCAACAAGACTTATGACATTGATATACACTGACAGCGAGCGCCTCCCGCCGTCACAGCGTCAATGCAGCCCACTCCACACAAACTAAGCAATCATCACAAGCATCACAACCAAAAAAAATAATATCTATCATGTCACACTCCATTTCAAAATTAAAACACCTTGTACACCGGTTCTCGCCGGTCGTACTGTGCATGCTGACTCTGGCCATGGCCTACTCCTTGTCGCCAATCACGGCCTCCGCAGACAATGCAAAAGATCATATCGTTATCAAGCAGAAAAAAAAATAAATTTGGCATTGTAGGCAAAACTATCCAACACGAACCTCTCGTACCCTTTGAGTACGACAGCATTTGCCTTATCTCTGATAATAGCGGGCGCGACGCATACTATCTCACTATAAAAGACCGCATGAAGGGCATAGTCAAATGTAGTGTCGCCATGTATCAAGACGAAGTCAAATGGATCGTACCCTGCGAATACTCGGCACTAAATGTCAGTAAGTACGGATACGTCATCGTTCAAAAGGACTCGCTTCTCGGTGTCTACAGCTTGTACGGTGATGTCATACTCCCCTGCGAATACAACTCCATAGCCTACGACAAGGATTACGACCTCTTTACCATAAGTAAAAACAACCTTTATGGTCTCGCCCGTTCATCGTATGGTGTTCTCTTCAAGTGCAAATACTCTAAAGAGGACATCTACAACTTCATTCCCTTCCCCCAAAAAAATTCTGAGACATTCATGATTTGTTCCAACGGAAAGTATGGTCTTTCCGTTGGCCAGACTGAAGAAGTCATCCTCCCGTGTGCTTACGACAGCTTTGCCTATGCTACCAGCCCCTGCGTCATAGCCATCAACGGCAAGCAGGCAGGCGTATACAACTGTAGCACCAAAAAATGGCTTATACCTATGGGCACACAGTCAATCACATACGGCGACGTAAGCGGTTATGAAGTCACCGACGCCGCCGGACACTCTGTCTGCTACGACACTCAAGGCAACCAAGTCTATACCTTCCCTGGATGGCCCAAGCGTCGCGAGGCCACCAACAAAGACTTCAACGGCTACGATCATGTCAGTCAATCGGTCAACAAATTGCCATATCTGTATTATGCCGCCCACGACAAGGCAGCCCAAGGCTATACCCATCTGATCAACGACAGAGGAGTCGTCATCCTCAACTTGCAAACGGCGAGACCGGTCTCTCTGGTGAGCTATGAGCTTTGCGCCAAGCGCAACGGGCGCATGGGCCTCATCGATACCAGGACAGGCAAGCTCCTGGCGCCTTATGCCTTTGACGGCTTCCTGGCTACACATATCGTCAACGGCGTCTTCCGTAATTGCATGTACAACAATACGACAACAGGACGCACCCTCTTCGTCTACGAAAACGGACGTTTCCTGGCCAAGAAGACATTTGCCCGCTCCGAAAGCCGCTCCGAAAATAGATTTCTCCAAGACTATCTGGGCTACGAATAATATCGTCTCGACAAGATAGCGGGCTCTACCGCGCCCGCGCCAGCGTAACCCCTCTTCCCTGTGCCGCCCCTCTCCGGGCAGACGCAGGGGAGAGCTCTTTTTGGCGCCCTCCCCATCCTTCAAACACGCCACTCCACCGACCGCAGCCTCCATATAAAAACTCGGCCAAGAGACGTACATCAGCATATAAATCCCTATCTTTGCAGTCAGCGTCTCTCCCCAGGCGCCCCCGCGTCTGCCTGCGGCCACAGCCCGCAGCATCCTGCGCCTCCGCCCTACCGGAGGCCCTTCTCCGCCGACAGATAGGCTGGGACTCGCTACGACACTCCAAACCTTATAAGATATGCATATACGCAAAGCCACGCGCGAGGACGTGCCCCTGATCCTCGACTTTATCCACGGCATCGCCCGCTATGAGAAGATGGAAGACGACGTACAAGTCACCGAGGACATGCTCCGCGACTGGGTCTTTGACCGTCAGATAGCGGAGGTCGTCTTTGCCATGGAGGACGACCAGGAAGTGGGCTTCGTGCTCTACTTCCACAATTACTCCACCTTTGTCGGCAAGGCGGGACTCTACATCGAGGACCTCTACGTCAAGCCCGAGTTTCGCGGCAAGGGATACGGCAAGGCGCTCTTCCTCTACCTCGCCCACACGGCACTGCAACGCGGCTGCGGACGCATGGAGTGGACTTGTCTCAACTGGAATAAGCCCAGCATCCGATTTTACCGCTCGATGGGTGCCGTGCCCCTCGACGACTGGCGCATCTACCGCCTGACCGAGGACGGACTGCGAGCGCTCGAGACGTCTCAGCCCGCCCGTTAGCCTCGACAAGTCGCCCTATAGGCTTGCCGACGCACCGCCCAAGATCTGCCCTACAGGTCCGGCTGACCGCGACAAGCCTGCCGATGACGTCATTCCTGCCCCATTTCCTCCGGCGGGCAGGCCATCCCGCCTTTTGCCCATAGCTACTGGCCGCAGGGCCTCATCCAGAGGCACTCCCGACCGCCGCAGGAGACGCCAGCTGGAGTGTGTCTATCTGCGAGCAGCCCCTCGCGTCGCCCGCCGCCCGACACAGCCGCATCGGCTAAGGGCCTCGCCGTGTCGCCATGCATAAAAAACGGCTTCCCGCCATACACTTTGTTACATTTATCCCTATCTTTGCATATATCAAAGGCAGAGGACAGCTCCAAGGCCTGCCGGCAAGCCCTCTGTCCCCGATGCGGCTGCCCCATGCCAGACCTCGTCTGTCTCCAGCCAGACCACAACACATACCTCTTTGCTAAAGATACAACACTATGACCACTTCATCCTGCAAGATCCTACTCTTATCGCTTCTCGGATTCCTCGTACAGGCCGCAGCCGCCCAGCTTCCCGTACTGCGCGTCAGCTTCCCGGGCGAGATGACCGCCGACATGACATACATCCAGGGCACCATGACACTGACCGACACCGACGGCTCACAGGTCGCCCTGCCGGCCAAGTTTAAGACCCGCGGCGCCACAGCCAAGCAGTACCTAATGAAGCCCTCCTTCAATATGAAGATACGCACCGTCGACTCCGTAGAGATTGACACCTGCCTCTTGGGCCTCCGATCCGCCTCGTCGTGGATACTCGACGCCATGGCCAACGACCGCATCTGCATGCGCAATCGCGTCTGCTTTGACCTATGGAATGCTTACGCCCGCCTGCCCTACACGACCAGCTTCAATGGCCGCAACGGCACAGTAGGCCGTTTTGTCGAGGTCTATATCAATGACACCTACAAGGGCATCTACTGCCTCTCCGACAGGATCAACCGCAAGCTCCTCGGCCTCAAGAAGCCCAAGGTCGCAGACAACGGCACCGTAACCATACGCGGAGTGCTCTACAAGCAGGGTACGACCGATGTAGCAGACCAGTCGACCGTCGGATACTTCAACGACTCCACCATATACGTCATCCAGTACCACGATGCATGGGAGTTGCAGGAACCGGAGGACTACCCGGGCGCCACAGCATGGCAACGTCTCAATGAAGCCTACGCTTCCTACAACAACTACGCCAAGATCAAGCAAACCTTTGACATAGACAATCTCGCAGACTACACGCTCCTTATCATGGCCCTCAGTATCGAGGACAACTGGGGCAACAAAAACAAATTTTACTCCGCACGCAATGTCACCCAGGCCGACAAGAGCACCGTCTACTGCACCCCGTGGGACCTCGACGCCTCACTGGGCGGCAACTACAACGGCACCTACTACGACGGCACCTACTCCACATGGTCGCCGTCCGATATCACCAAGAATACTGTCGAGCCCTTTGCCACCTGCCTCGCACAACCCGACTTCCAGGCTCTGCTCAAGACTAAGTGGCAGAAGCTCCGCAGCACGACCTTTGCCGTGGACTCCGTCGCCAAGCGCCTGACCGACTACCGGGACCTCTTCCTCAGCAGCGGCGCCTGGGCCCGACAAACTGCCTACTGGGATGCTCAACAATACAAGCCACTCTACGTGAGCGACTTGACCAAGGAGATCAACTATATCATCCAATGGTATCGTGACCGCCACGACACTATGGACACCTACTTCGGCATCACGCCCGACCGTATCAGCGCTATCCGTGATACCCCCTCCACTCCGCAAGTCTACACCCTCGACGGACGCAAGGCGGGCAAACTCTCGTTGCTGCAGCGCGGCATCTATATCGTCAACGGACGCAAGGTCTGGATACCCTGACCCGACGTAACCGCCCCATCACCGGTTCTGCGGACTTGCAAAGCGCTCACAACGCACGCTTCCCCGCACCTGCCACTCATAGCTTCGGCTTCGCAACGCAGAGTCCCGCCTTCGCCACCCGCGATCATAACCTACTCAGGCCACACAAGCGGACAAGTGACGGAAACAGACAGCCCGCAGGCTCCTCTCAGAGGCTTCTGGTAGCCGCATGCCGGACGGTAAGTGCTCTATAAGTAAACCCTAAGGGCCCCGAAAGACCCTGTCTTAATACCATCAACAATACTCATCAATATGAAAATCGCCGTAATAGGCGCAGGAGCCATGGGAGGCTCACTCGCCAAGGGACTGATCCAGATCCCCTCCGTACCCAACTCAGACATCACCGTTGCCGACCCCTCTGAAGAGAAGCTGAAAACCTTTGCTGCCCAAGGCGTCCGGACAACTACCGACAATACCGTCGCTGCCAACGCAGCCGATCTCGTCTGCATCGTCGTCAAGCCCTGGATTGTGCGTCAGGTGATCGAGCAGATCAAGGACAGCCTCGACTACGACCGTCAGCAGCTCATCATCGTCGCCGCCGGCGTTAAGTCTGCCGACCTCAACGAGTGGCTCAAGCGCGGAGAAAGCATTATTCCCTACTATCTCGTCATCCCCAATATCGCTATTGCTGTCCTCAGTTCGATGACCTTTATCGTGCCCTGCGGCGCCTCAGCCGCCCAGACAGCGGGAGTCAAGGCGCTCTTTGAGCAAATGGGCGGCGCGCTGGTCACCGAGGAGCGCCTGCTCGCTGCCGGCACCACACTGGCCTCCTGTGGCATCGCTTATGCCATGAGATACATTCGCGCAAGCGTCGAGGGCGGCGTCGAGCTCGGCTTCCGCGCTGCCGACGCTGAGCATATCGTCGAGCAAACAGTCAAGGGGGCTGTCCTCCTGCTCCAGGCTACAGGCGATCATCCCGAGGCTAAGATTGACGAAGTCACAACCCCGGGCGGCGTGACCATACGCGGACTCAACGAGATGGAGCACGCAGGCTTCACCAGCGCAGTCATACGCGGTCTCAAGGCCGGTCTGTAGTCTCCTCTGCGCCGCCGTATCCCGCCATCCGGACTGCACTTCTCCCGCGCGGCCAGCTGCTTCGCCCATCTAGCTACCCCACCATTGAGCACCAATAGCAGAGCACCAAAGAGGCGTCAAAGAGCAATCAGTGGTCAGCTTGAGAATTGTCGAAGACGAACCAAAGGCCAACAGAAAGACCCAGCGGCACGCTTTCCTCGCATCCATCGTCGTCTGCAAAGTCGGTGACACGAGCCTCAAGGTGCGGGTAAAATAGATTTTGCTTCCGCATCATTTTCGCAACAGCCCCACAAGGCCGGTGTGCGTCTGCTTAGAGACGATAGGGTGAAGTGGCAAGTCACAGAGCCCCAACTCCTTCCGTCATCAAGCGTTTTGCGTTCTATCTGACGCTGGCAAAATCTCCGCCGAGCATTTGCTGAGAGAAATTGCCCTCATAGACGGGTGTGGCAAACTCCACTCGGAGGAACCCTATCCCTTCGGCTACGCACAGGCAGCGATGTACGCGATACAAGGTCGGACTTAAATTTTTCTGGAAGCCACCTTGTTTTTTCTAGGTCCGACCTTGTTTTCTGCCTCCGACATCTCCTTCCCGTAGCGCGTTTCCGAGAAGGCACTATTCGGCACAATGACCGGTAATTATTTGGTACAAGTTGGCAGCGAACCGATACAAGTTGACGAAGATGGGTACGTGTCGGCTATAGCTCGGCGCAAGTAACTAATAATAAGACACCAAGGACTTGCCGTAGGCCTATTTGGATAGGCGATGATTGGGGCCATCATTGGGCAAGCATCCCCTTCGGACAGAGGTCGCCTCCGTGCAGTGGAAGGTGTCGCCATTTTATTCAAGTAGAACTGCTTCTGCAATGTGATTCAGAGGCCAATTTATTCAAGTAATTGACCTATTCAGAAGACTTCGCCGATGAAGGAGCGAACGAAGGAAATATTTAACATTCGCCTAGGACAGGTCCACCACTTGAGCAGCCTCTTGGCCGGTGAAGAGGCGCTTTTTTGCGCAGATCTGAAAGGCAGTGTGCACGAGGACCGTTTCTATCGGAATGCACGCCGCAGGCGAGGCTGCGCAATTTGACATTTTGTGTATTTGTCCGCTTCTCTATTCGGCAGATTTTGACTACTTTTGAACTATCAAAATACCAGTATATCATGGACGAAGCAATCAAGCAAATAGGCCAGCGCCTCAAGGGCCTGCGCGAGGTGCTCAACATTGACGCCTCCGAGATTGCCGAACTATGCGGCATCTCGCTCGACCACTACCTCAAGATTGAGGCTGGCGAAGCCGATCCATCGGTCTACCGTCTGGCCAAGATATCCAAGCGGTTTGGCATTGACCTCAACGTGCTCCTCTTTGGCGAGGAGCCCAACGCGAGCCGCTACTTCATCACGCGACGCGGCCACGGCGTGCCGACCGACCGGGCCAAGGGATACGAGTTTAAGCACCTCGCCTACGGATTTAGAGGACGCAAGGTCGAGCCCTTCATCACCAAGGTCGACCCGCTGCCCGAGGGCACCACACGCAACTTCAACTCCCACGAGGGACAAGAGTTTATCTATGTCACCGAGGGCTCGCTGCAAGTCAACCTGGGCAGCAAGAGCTTCACCCTTGAGCCCGGAGACTCCTTCTACTTCGACTCCACACAGCCCCACAACTTCATGGCACTCAATCAACAGCCTGTATACTTCCTCGTCGTCATCATCTAGACGGGGGCATACTTCACAAGACACGACATACACATGATCGAACGCTTCTTAACCCAAACCCATTTCAGCTCCACTGAGGACTACAAGCAACACCTCCACTTCAAGATACCGACCGACTTCAACTTTGCCTACGATGTCATGGACGTCTGGGCCGCTGAAGCACCCGACAAGCTTGCCATGATATGGGCAAGCGAGACGGAGGAGACACGTTATTTCACCTTCAAGGACCTCAAGGAGCAGACCGACCAGACAGCCAGCTACTTTCAGTCCCTCGGCATCGGACATGGCGACATGGTGATGCTCATACTGAAGCGCCGCTACGAGTTCTGGCTCTCCATGCTCGCCCTCCACAAGATAGGCGCCGTCGCCATACCGGCCACACACATGCTCACGGTCCACGACATCGTCTACCGCAACAATCGTGCCTCGGTCAAGGCTATCATCTGCGTGGGCGATGAATATGTCATCCGCCAGGTAAGCGACGCCATTCCTCAGAGCCCTACGCTCCAGGTGCTCATCAGCGTAGGCCCCATCACGCCCGAGGGATGGCACGACTGGCACAGCGAGTGGGACAAGGCGCCCCGTTTCGTCAGACCCGCCCATGTCAACACCAATGACGACACGATGCTCATGTACTTCACCAGCGGCACGAGCGGCGAGCCCAAGATGGTGGCCCACGACTTCCTCTACGCTCTCGGACATCTGACTACGGGCGTCTTCTGGCATAACCTCAGCCCCGACAGTATCCACCTCACGGTCGCTGATACCGGATGGGGCAAGGCCGTATGGGGCAAGCTCTACGGACAATGGTTTGCCGGTGCAGTAGTATTTGTCTTTGACCACGAGAAGTTTACCGCTGACAAGATTCTCCGCCAGATAGAGAAGTATCGCATCACTTCCTTCTGCGCGCCCCCCACCGTCTATCGCTTCCTCATCCAGGAGGACTTCAGCCACTACGACCTCTCGTCGCTGCGTTACTGCTGCACGGCGGGCGAAGCGCTCAATGCGGCTGTATACGACAAGTTCTTCCGTCTCACAGGCCTCAAGCTCCACGAGGGATTTGGCCAGACCGAGACGACCATGACG
Organism: uncultured Prevotellaceae bacterium; assembly: GCA_900316315.1. Classification (GTDB taxonomy): domain Bacteria; phylum Bacteroidota; class Bacteroidia; order Bacteroidales; family Bacteroidaceae; genus UBA6382. Next base: position 15,136 of record ONCK01000017.1, on the reverse strand, counting down.
CTGGGCACCATGCCTTGGGTCGAGCCTAAACCGGGCAGCATGGGTCTACCCAATCCGCAGTACGACATCGACCTCCTCCGTCCCGACGGCACAAGCTGTGAGGACGGCGAGCGCGGCGAAATCGTCGTACGCACCGACCGCCACAAGCCTGTCGGACTCTTTAAGGAGTACTACCGCGACCCCGAACTCACCCGCGCGGCTTGGCACGACGGCATCTACCACACCGGCGATATCGCCTGGCGTGATGAGGACGGCTACTACTGGTTTGTAGGCCGCGACGATGATGTCATCAAGAGCAGCGGCTACCGCATCGGCCCCTTTGAAGTCGAGAGCGCCCTGATGACTCATCCTGCCGTAGTCGAATGTGCTATCACCGGCGTGCCTGACCCGATACGCGGCATGGTCGTCAAGGCGACCGTGGTGCTTGCCAAGGCATGGCGGGACAAGGCCGGTGACGCACTCATCAAGGAACTCCAAAACCACGTCAAGCACGAGACAGCTCCTTACAAGTACCCGCGCATCATAGAGTTTGTCGATTCTCTCCCTAAGACCATCAGCGGCAAGATACGTCGCGTCGAGATACGCGACAAGGACAGCCATAAGCAATACCAATAGCCTGCCATGTCAGCCACAACTCCTCCCCGCATCGTCATCAAAGTGGGCAGCAATGTGCTGACCCGCGATGACGGCAAACTGGATGTCACCCGCATGTCCAGCCTTGCCGACCAGATTGCATGGCTGCGCCGCCAAGGATATCAGATTATCCTGGTCTCCAGTGGCTCTGTCGCAGGCGGACGCAGCATCTTCAGGGCTAACAAGCGACTGGACTCGGTCGAGCAGCGCCAACTCTACTCCGCCATTGGCCAGGTCAGGCTCATCCACCTCTACTACGAGCTCCTGCGCGAACACGGTATCCACGTGGGCCAGGTGCTTACGATGAAGGAAACATTTGCCACCCGCCGGCAGTATCTCAATCAGCGCTCCTGCATGGAGGTGATGCTCCAAAACGGCGTACTCCCCATTGTCAACGAAAATGATACCGTCAGCGTTACCGAGCTCATGTTTACCGATAACGACGAACTCTCCGGGCTCATCGCCTCAATGATGCAGGCCCAAGCCCTTATCATTCTAAGTAACGTAGACGGCATCTACGGACCTGGCTCTACGCCCCGCAAGCCCCAGATACTGCCCGTCGTCAGACAGGGTGACGATCTGACGCCCTACATCAGCCGTGAGAAGAGCGGATTTGGCCGAGGCGGCATGCTCACCAAGTGTGCCATCGCACGCCAGGTCGCAGACGAAGGCATCAAGGTCTGCATCGCCAACGGCAAAACGCCCAATATCCTCATCGACCTCATACGCCGTCCTGAGCAGACGGTACACACCGAGTTTGAGCCCAACACGCAGCCCGTCTCTCCAGTAAAGAAGTGGATTGCCCACAGTGCCAGCTTTGCCAAGGGGGCGGTCCGTATCAATGACTGCGCCGTGAGCGCCCTGCTGGGCAAGGAGGCGACGAGCCTGCTGCTGGTGGGCGTAACAGCCGTCGAGGGCGACTTTGAGGAAGGCGACATCATCCGCATCCTCGACAGCACCGGCCGCGTCATCGCCGTGGGACGATCAGCCTACAGTGCCAATCAGGCCCGACAACACCTCGGCGAGCACAATCTCAAGCCCCTCGTACACTACGACTATCTCTACCTCGAGTAGTCCCCTCCCGGCCTGCCACAGCACCGTCCCATTCTGCCGCAGCATAGTCCTGTTTGGCAGCAGCAGCATCCCGCTCAGCCGTAGCAAAGTCTGTCAAGCGAAATCTCACAAGAGATGTCGCAACAAGCCTTGAGGTATAAAGAGCGCCGGACGTCGGACAGCATCGCGCCGTCAGACGCTGCAAGCAGCATACGATTTGGACCTGGTATCCGCCCACACTGGGCTATAGATACCAGGTCCAATCTTTTAATGTCTTATTCGCCCATCACTCCACCTAAACCCCGCAAGCGCAACCGCTGGGCCATGGTGCGTCACTGCGTGAAGATGCTACTCCGTCGTAGGAAGCTATCGGACAGCAGCAAGTCTATGCCTGCTGATGCTGGGGGCGCAGGAGGTCGTTGACGGTCTTGACAGGATTGAAGGTCTCCAGAGGCACTTCGACAAACACGGTATTCCAGTCGCTCATAGCGCCGTTCCAGAGCCCCGGACGTTCGAGCGCCTTGAGCTCACGTCCGTCCTTGGACTTACTAGAGATGAATCCAGTGGACTTGTCAACGTAGTTAAGCAGTGAGAAGGGCTCGCCTTTATAATTCTTGAGGCCGCATACGAGGTCCACGGGGTTGAAGTGTGTGCCCTGGCTGAACATCTGTTGTGCCTCGGTGTCGCTGCGATCTATCTGAGAGCTCTCAAGTATCTGCGGGCTTACGACACCGTCTTTGCCGTAAACGAGGAAGGGGCCGCCACCCGGCTCCCCCTGATTGCGTACCATACCGCAGACGCGGATAGGCCGGTTGAGCTTCTTGTGAAGATACATATTGAGCAGTGCATCGTCCATCTCGTGGGCACGGGGATTGATCTGGCAGAAGTAGGTCTCGAGCTTGTTGAGATAGCCGAGGAGCTCGTCGTGAGTACAACTGCGCGTCATAATGCGGCGGAGCATGGCAAAAACATCTGCCTGCAGGGTAACAAGCACTCCGGCAAGGAGCTGCTTCCACTTGATGACAACGGGCTTGAGATGGTCGGGCACCACATTGTCAATATTCTTGATAAAGACGATATCGGCAGGGATGTCGTTGAGATTTTCGATGAGCGCGCCGTGGCCGCCTGGGCGGAAGAGGATACTACCGTCTGACTGACGGAAGAGTTCATTGTCGGGTGTGACGGCAGGCGTGTCGGTAGATGGCTTCTGCACGGAGTATGTGATGTCCAGCTGGGCACCTAAGCGCTTTTCGAGGGATTCCTGGCGTTCGGCTATCAGCTGCTGAAAGAGGGCTATATGAGCCTGAGAGACGGTGAAGTGGATATGTACCGTGCCATCGGCTCCCAACGCATAACCGGCACCTTCCACGAGATGCTCCTCAGCAGGCGTACGCGGTCCGTCGGGATACAGGTGAAACTTGAGCAAACCCTTGGGCAGCTGGCCGTAGTTCAGTCCTTCACTGCCCAGCAGAGCGCGTACGACGTCCTTATAGCGGTGGTCGCGATCGGCCAACTCCTGCGCTCCAGCCCCGTAGAGACGGCGGCAGGCGGCATCGAGCTCATCGTAGAAAGCGAAGGCAGTCAAGTGGGCGAAGAAGATCTTCTCCACATCGGTCTGCGGCTCATCGTAAGACGCGTCGACGAAGGCAAAGAGCGCCTTAAACATGCGGCTAGCGGCGCCCGAGGCGGGTACAAACTTGACTACGCGGTGGGCGGGGTCCGAGAGATAGTCCTGCCAGGCGCGGGCAGCCTGCTGCTGCTCCTCATCGGAGAGGCACTTGATGCCGTGGCCCACCGAAGCGGCGTCGTAGAGACGCAGATAGGGGAAGCCAGTGACAAAGTAGTTCAGCTCTTCCTCAAGCTGAGCCTCGGTGATGCCCTTGGCAGCGAGCTGCTGTCGGTCTTGATCTGTGATATTCATCTTGATAGATTGTATTAAATGTATAGAGTTGCTTATGTGTCATTTAGCTGAGCGCACTGACGCAGGCGCAGAGGCCTTAGTCTTGCGTATTGTACGACGCAGGGGGTCGAGCGAGTCGTAGTCAGCACCTGCTTGTACCATTCTGTCGACGAGGCGGAGGGCTTCGTCACGGCGGCCGTCACGGGAAGCGAAGAGAGCTGCGCGGCGCAGGTAGTCGATGTCCCGGGGCGAGAGCTCCACTACGCGCTGCCAGTCAAGGCGGGCGAGATCTTGCTTGCCCAGCCCCTCCTCTATATCGGCGCGTGTTGCGAGATAGAGCGACCGCTGCGGGAAGCGGGCTACCAAGCCGTTCATGCGTTCCAGCGCCTGAGCGGCCTTGCCACTGCGTGACTCAAGCAGAGCCAGACTGTAGAGCGTCCGTTCATCGAGAGGATCGCGGCTGAGCAGCGTCTCAAAGTCATGCTGCGCCTGCTGCGTCTGACCAGCATTGGCGTAAGCGAGCGCGCGAAAGAAGAGGGCGTCACTGTTGCCCGGCGAGAGGCGGAGCGACTGATCGTAGTCGGCGATGGCCTCAGCCGTGCGGCCGAGCAGGAGGCACATGCCGCCGCGTCGCAGGTAGCCCTTGAGATAGCGCGGGTTGGCCTCCACGGCCCGGGTATAGTCGGCAAGGGCACTCTCCTGCCTTCCTTCGCGCTCGTTGAGCTGCCCGAGCTCATAGTATATCTCAGCATTGGCCTCCTCATGAGGCAAGACCTTCAGCGCCTGCTGGAAACGCGCCTGCGCCACTGCAAAACTGTCGTTGCTCAAGGCATGGTAGGCTCCCCTGACGAGTCGCAGATATCTGGCAGTGTCGGCAGCCAAGGCCTGACGAGCAGAAGGGCGCTCTGCCGGACTCACGGACTCTACACGTGGTTTGCCGTCGAGGGTGATGCGCGTCTGGGCGGTGGCTGACGGAAGACCGGCCAGCAACTGGAGGACCAGCAGGGGAACTATCTTGCGTAAGAGACGGAAAGCGGTATGCATATCGGGAATAATCAGTCGCGCTGCCAGAAGACGGAGGTCAGCGGAAGCAGGACGCAGAAGATCTCAAGACGCCCTGCCAACATCAGGAAGGAGCATACCCACTTGGCCATCGCAGGCAGCGAGGACAGGTCGGCGAGCGGACCATAATGGGTACCGAGGCTGGGGCCTACATTGCTGAAACAGGTGATGGCGATAGGCAACGAGTCAGTGGGAGCAACGCCGCTGATGTCAACCAGTACGGCACCTACGACGAGCAGGACGACGTACCAGAAGAAGTAAGCCATCAGGATGATGATGGTAGACTCGCTTACGGGCTGATGATTGAGCCTCACGGGAATGACGGCATTGGGATGCAAGAGACGCTTAAACTGGGCCACGGCACTCTTAAAGAGAAGGACGATGCGTATACCCTTGACACCGCCGGACGTACTGCCCGAGCAGGCGCCCGTAATCATGACCATCGTCAGCACAAAGACGAGCGGATGGTACCACTGACTGAAGTCGCTGGAGACAAATCCCGTCGTAGTCTGTATGGAGACCACGTTGAAGAGCGCCGTCCGCAGGGCCTCAAGCCAGTCCAGCCCCTTAAACTTGACAAGACAAGCCGTACAGAGAGCAGAGACGGAGACCACGGAGGCTACATAGAGCCTAAACTCCTCATTGTGCGTCAGCAGTCTGATATTGCGCTGCTTAAAGAGGAGGTATATGGCGATAAAGTTGGTGCCGCCCACAAACATGAAGCAGATGAGCAGATACTCTATCAAGGGGCTATGGTATACCATCACGCCTGCCTGATGGGGAGCAAATCCGCCAGTAGACAGTGTCGACATGGCGAAATTGATGCTGTCAAAAGGCGTCATGCCGGCTAGCCAGAGACTGATGGCGCACATGAGCGTAAGCGCTCCGTACATAGACCAGAGCCACTTGGCTGTGGTGCGCATGCGGGGGTGTATCTTCTCATGAGAGAGGCTGGAGGCCTCGGCACTGAAGAGCTTCAGTCCGCTCTGGAAGTTGTTGGGAATCAGCGTGAGGGTGAAGAATACGATACCCAGTCCGCCAATCCAGTGGGTCAGACTGCGCCAGAAGAGGAGGCCGTGGGGCAGCGTGTCAATATTGTTGAGTGCCGTCGCTCCGGTCGTCGTAAAGCCCGACATGGCTTCAAAGAAAACTGTGGAGACATCTCCACAATAGCCGCTCAGCAGCAGGGGAAGCATACCTACCAGCGAAAAGACAACCCAAGTAATGGCGACGACCAGGTAAGCCTCCCTGCGATAGATCGTATCGGGTGCACCGCGGCCTACGCCAAAGAAGAGCAGCAGGCCAAGGCCGAGCGCGATGGATGTGGTCAGGGCAAAGGCTGTCAAGTCGCCCTCATGGTAGTAGAGGGAGACGCCTGTAGTCAACAGGAGCAGCACTGCCTCGAGGAGGATCAGTGCTCCGATCAGTTTGGCTATCATCCTGTAATTGATCATCGGCTCTCCATAATAATATCCCGCCGTCCCGCCGTAGCGGGCGCGACACCTGTAGCTGTCGCGGCGGCTTGCTGCCGTAACGGGGCGGCACCCCCTTGCGGACGACCTGCCGTCCGGCTGCTGTATGCGGGTACAAAGTTAATCATAATCCGCCATATCCTATCATCTTCCGCCATATCCTGCACGTCTTATGCTCGCCCAGAGACTCCACGGTCTCTCTGCGTCAGGCGAAGAAGGTACTCAGCCGGCTCAGGTCGGCATTGAGACAAAATGCAACGACGTGGTCGCCCTCCTGTACTTGGGTATTACCATTGACCAGCTGGCCTTCGCCGTCTCTGACAAGGCCGCCGAGCGTACAGCCCTTGGGCAGGTGAAGGTCCTTGATGGGCTTGCGCGTGATGCGGCTCCCCGCCTTAACCTGAAACTCGGCGACGTCGGCATTGGCCACGACGAGACTCTTGACGCTGGTCACGTCGGCCTTGAGCATCATCTGGTAGATGTAGCTCGCAGCTATGGTCTGCTTGTTGATCAGCGTGCCGATGTCGAGACTCTCCGCCATGCTGACAAAATTCATATTGCCTAGCATCGCCACAGTCTTCCTCACGTGCATGCGCTTTGCCGCTAAGCAACTCAGGATATTGACCTCGGTATTGCCGGTAAGGGCAATAAAGGCCTCTGTACCGCTGATATTCTCGTCCATGAGCAGGGAGAGATCACGTCCGTCGCCGTGGATGACCAACACATTGCTCTTGTCGATCAGGCGATTGAGCTCGTGACAACGGTCGAGGTCTTGCTCGATGATCTTGATGCGCATATAGTCAGGCATGAGGCGGGCTGCATAGACGGAGGTCTCGCCGCCGCCCATCACGATGACGTTGCGCACATCGGGGTAGTCATTCTTGCCGGCGATCTCGCGGATATAGGGGATGTACTTGCGGGTGGTCATGAAGTAGACCAGGTCATAGCAGTGGAGCTCGTCGTCTCCGTGGGGGATAATGGTCTCGTCGGCGCGCTTGATGGCGACGATGTGGTACGGGGCCTCGGGGCCACAGAGATCCTTGAGAGGAATATTGAGTATCTGAGCATTGTCTCTCACCTTGATGCCCATCAGCACGAGCTCGCTGCCCTCTACCTCCCACCACTGGCGTATCCAGCTGCGCTGCACGCTACTGGCGATTTCGCGGGCGGCGATCATCTCAGGCATGATGAGGGAGTCGACGCCTACGGTGCGAAAGAAGTCGCGGTTGCGGGGGCTGATGTACTCGTAAGACTCGATGCGCGCCACCGTCTTGCGGGTGCCCATCTTCTTGGCCAGCATGCAGGCGGTCAGATTGACCGTCTCGTAGGGCGTCACCCCGATGAAGAGGTCGGCATCCTTGGCTCCTACGCTCTTGAGTGCCTCGATGGAGGTCGGCTTGACGGCGCGGCCCATCAAATCATAATTGTTGACGAGCTCCTCAAAGCGGTCTGCGCGTTCATCAAGTAGCGTGATGTCGTGATGCTCACGGCAGAGCAACTTGGCCAAATGGGTACCGACAGAGCCGGCACCGGCTATGATGATTTTCATGAGATAGCGTGTTTGATGGATTCGACATCCAGTCCCACCTCGGCGTAGAGCTGGTCGATCGCACCGTGGGGAACGAACTCGTCGGGCAGGCCCAAGCGCGTCATGTGGGGCGTATATCCGTGATCCTCCATGAACTCGGTCACCGCGCTGCCCATACCGCCTTGCCTGACGCCGTCCTCGATAGTGACGATGCGGCTGAAGCGGCGGCCGATATCAAGAAGTGTCTCTTCGTCGAGCGGCTTGACAAATCTCAGGTCGTAGTGGGCAATCGTATAGTCGAGTCCCTGGGCGCGCTTGTCGGCCTCTACCTGACGGATGGCCTCAGCAGCTTGTATGCCAATGGGGCCAAATGAGATAAGGGCGACGTCGTGACCCTCCTTGAGGCAACGCGCGCGGCCTACAGGCACCGATTCGAGCTCACAGTGCCAGTCCTTGTCGCTCACACGTCCACGGGGATACCGTATGACAAAGGGACCCATACCGTCCATCTGGGCAGTGTACATCATACGGCGAAGTTCCTTGCCGTCCAGAGGCGATGCGATCGTCAGATGAGGCACAGCACGCAGTGCGGCGATGTCAAATGCGCCGTGATGCGTGGGGCCGTCGGCGCCCACCAGGCCACCCCGGTCGAGACAGAGCACGACGTGGAGCCGGCTGATGGCGACATCATGAATGATATTGTCGTAGGCGCGCTGAGCAAACGAACTGTAGATATTGCAGTAAGGGATGCACCCGTCGATTGCCATGCCCGCGGAGAACGTGACCGCGTGTCCCTCGGCGATGCCCACGTCAAAGGCGCGTCTGGGCATGACTTTGAAGAGATAGTCCATACTGCAACCGACCGGCATAGCGGGCGTGACGCCTACAATGCGGTCGTTGCGCTCGGCCAGTTCGACCAGCGTCTTGCCAAATACCTGCTGAAACTTGGGTGGACAGTCCTCGTCGCCACCACATTTGCGCTCGCCAGTCTTGGGATCAAACTTGCCCGGTGCATGCCAGACGGTGGCATTGTGCTCTGCGGCACGGTAGCCCTTGCCCTTGACGGTGTGCACATGGAGTATGCGCGGGCCTTCCATATCCTTGATCTCATTGAGCGTACGTACGAGTTCGTCGATATTGTTGCCGTCGATGGGGCCAAAATATCGGATGGCGAGTCCTTCAAAGATGTTGCGCTGATGGGTCAGTACGGCCTTGAGCGCATTGTTGAAGCGGATGATATCCTTCTTGCGGCTCTCGCTGAGCAAGCCCCACGAGGCCAGCTTCTGCGCGGCGCGCCAGCGGAAGGTATTGTAAGTGTTGCTGGTGTGCAGATGGTGCAGATAGTGCTTCATACCTCCGACGGCGGGCGAAATACTCATGTTGTTGTCGTTAAGGATAATGAGCAGATTGTTGGGCGTGGAGGATACATTGTTGAGCCCTTCAAAGGCGAGACCGCCGCTCATGGCTCCGTCACCGATCACGGCGACGACTTTGCGCTTGCTGGCAGACTGCTGGGCAGCTACGGCAAGCCCCAGGGCGATGCTGATCGAGTTGGAGGCATGACCGCAGGTGTTGACGTCGTAAGGACTCTCGTCGGGCGAGGGAAAGGGCTTGATGCCTCCCCACTCACGCAGGGTGTGGAACTGACGGCGACGCCCCGTGAGTATCTTGTGGGCATAGGCCTGATGACCCACATCCCATACGATGCGGTCTTCGGGCGTATCCAGCGTGTAGTGGAGCGCCACGGCGATCTCCACGGCCCCGAGGCTCGAGGCCAAATGGCCGGGATGACGCGAGCAGACGTCGATGATCTCCTGCCTCACCTCTGCGCATACCTCCGGCAGCTGGTCTTGCGCCAATCGGCGCAAGTCGGCAGGACTGTCTATCGCGTCGAGCAATGGGTAAGCCTTGTCTTGATTGTCCATCATATAGCTTGCAAAATTAACGCAAACTAAGTAAACCCCCAAGAAGTTTGCCCCAAATCGTGCTTTATTCCTCCTCCGCTTCCCTCTCCAGCACGCTCTACATCGGCCGCTGCAAGCCTCGCAGACAAGGTCGGACCTTGTCGCAACTACATCCGACCTTATTCAAGCTACATCCGACCTTGTACGCCATAGATTGCCATCTTGTCCGCCACAAGTAGCGGCACGGCCTACACTCTGCGCCTTGTCTCTCCATCCGCCTCCGGTCCATCCGCTCCACCTCGCCACCTTGTCCGCCACAGACGGCGGCCTTGCCAGTCCGCCATCGAGCGTCGCGGTGACAAAATGGACATTATAATATATTAAACGTCACATACGGTAAACAAAAAAACGAATATTCGTGACACGTGACAAAATAAATCACTAACTTTGTCCAAAATTTGACTTACAGGAATTATCCCTGCCATGACAACACTAAATCTTACGCAAATCACTAATGGACGCATTCTCACGCCCCAAGGATGGCTCAAAGGTGGCAGCATCATCGTCGACGGTGCAGGCCACATTGCAGAGATCAGTGACACAGAGGCGACACCCGATGGGTGCACCACTTTTGTCGACGCCCGCGGCATGTACATCGTGCCGGGCGCTATCGAGATGCATGTCCATGGTGGTGGCGGACGAGACTTCATGGAAGGAACCGAAGATGCCTTCAGAACGGCCATTGAGGCCCACATGCAGCATGGCACAACCGCCATTTATCCTACCCTCTCCTCCTCCAGTGTCCCCATGATCATGGCTGCCGCTGAGACGACGGAGCGCATGATGCGCGAGAAGTCGACGCCAATCCTCGGCCTCCATCTCGAGGGCCCCTACTTCAACAAGGAGCAGGCCGGAGGACAGATGATGGAATACATCACCGCGCCCCGCCCCGAAGACTACCGCATGATTATGTCGTCTACTCATTGTATCAAGCGCTGGGATGAGGCTCCCGAATTGATTGGCACAGAGGATTTCGGCCGCGCCTGCGTAGCCAACGACATCATGCCGGCTATCGCCCACACCAAGGCTGAGTATCGCGACGTCAAGCGCGCTTGGGATGTCGGCTTCAGACATGCCACGCACTTTTACAATGCGATGACGGGCTTCCACAAGGTACGCGAGTACAAGCACGAAGGCACCGTGGAGAGCATCTACGCCATCCCCGACATGACAGTCGAGGTCATCTGCGACGGCATCCACGTGCCGCCCGTAATCCTCAAGATGGTCTATATGTTTAAGGGCGTCGAAAGAACAGCTCTTATCACCGACGCACTGGCCGTAGCGGCAAGTGACAGCACCAAGGCCTTTGACCCGCGCGTCATCATCGAAGATGGTGTCTGTAAGCTCGCCGACCGTTCTGCCTTGGCCGGCAGTATCGCCACCAGCGACCGGTTGATCAATGTTGCCGTGACCAAGGTGGGCATACCGATGGCCGATGCCGTCAGAATGAGCGCCGAGACTCCGGCCCACATCATGAGAGTCGACGACCACACGGGCATGCTTCGCAAAGGCTACGACGCCAATATCTGTATCTACGACTTGGACATCAACCTGCGCTTTGTGATGCAGAAGGGGCGGATCGTGCGCAACGACTTCCATCAAGCTGAGAAGCAGTTCTGATCCGATTTCGCTAGTTTCTGTCCTCTGCGATTAACCTACAGAGTACCGATATTGCCTGCCCCGATATAATATCTGCTCCGACGCATAACGCCCGGAGATGACAACCATCCAACATCGAACATTTCCTCATGACACCTACCCCTCCACAACACGCCGCTGCACTGCAGCACTCCGCAGTTTCCTTACGCCAATTCTGGTCCACCCACTGCGCTAACCACCGGAGAGGCACCAGGTCCGCACTATCAGCCCACACACTGCGCCCCTATCTGCTGCAAGTGCTGCTCTGCATCTTGCTGCTTACCCCACTGACTACTGTCATGAGTGCCCAGCATCTCGTGCTCGCCTCCAACAAACCGCTGTCCCGGCTCCACGGATTTGACCAACTGCCTCACCACCTCCACATCACCAATGACGAGGCTTCTTCCCATGTTCAAGGCATCGCCGTCGACCTGCAACGCGGATTTATCTACCTCTCCTTTACCACCAAGCTCATCAAAGTCGATTTTGAAGGCAATGTAGTAGGCAGCGTAAGGGGACTCAGTTGCCACTTGGGCTGCCTTGACCTCGACACCATCACGGGCCGCCTCTACGCCTCAGTGGAATACAAGGACGATGATATCGGTCAGGGCATCAGCGGCGGCGCCGCCAAAGGCCGGGCCAACAACTTCTACATCGGCATCTTTGATACAGAAAAGATCAACCACCCCAACATCAACTGCGAGACCGGCAACGTGATGAAGACCGTCTACCTGCCTCAAGTCGTTGCCGACTATCAAGACAGCGTGACCAATCAGGGCGTCCTCGTGCCTCACCGCTACGGATGCTCAGGCGTGGATGGCATCAGCCTCGGCCCGCAATTTGGCACGACCGACGGACCACGCATGCTCAATATCGCTTACGGCGTCTACAGCAACACCTCCCGCACCGACAATGACTACCAGGTATTGCTCCAGTACAGCCTCGACTCGCTCGACAAGTACGCCCAGCCCCTCGTGCAGGCCACGCCCCACCACAGTGGTCCCGCCAAGGCTCAGGCACGCTACTTCGTCTACACCGGCAATACAAGCTATGGCGTACAAAACCTGGAATACGATGCCTCTACCCACTATTGGCTGATGGCTGTATACCAGGGAAACAAATCCACCTTCCCCAACTACGCCCTCTATGCCGTAGACGGTTCCCAGGCCCCCACTCTTGAGACGCTCCGAGGCATGGACTCGGGCGAAAAGGGTCTCGTATTGCCACTCGCCGCCGACGGTCTGCAGGATGCAACTACTGGCATACGCGGATGGCGCCAGGCACTGGGCTCCACAGGTCTGGAGTCCATCGGCAACGGATACTTTGTCATCGCAACCAGCGGCTCCGACGGGACTTACCAGACGGCCACGCTCCAGCTCTACCGCTGGACAGGCGACACGACTTCACCGTTCCAGCTCGTCAACTAGCCTCGCGCACCACACACCCTCCTTTTCTGCAATTTCTATAAGCGGTATCCTCTCCATGCAGACCGCTTCACTACATCCACGAAGCTATCCGTCTGCGGCACAGCGCCTGCCCCATAGGAGGAAGCGCCAATCTCACACATTGCCCTCTCCCCCACTCTTTACCAAGTCCTATATCTCCACTATATCAGCCAGAAAATCTGTTCTGCATACCCGAAGAGGTCCATTACGGAGGGCTTATTGCATCAAAACAAAATGTTGATATAGCAAATTATTAGTCATTTTGTAAAGTTAGAAGCAAAAGAACGGTCTACAAATTTGCATTTACAAATGACAAAATATGATTTTTTGGGCAAAAAGTTTTGGCGTTATCAAATTTACATCTATATTTGCAATGTTTTCATGGTATTAGATTTAAGGTTAGTAAAGCATTGGATGTCGAGAGACAACCAATGCTTTCTTCATATGCCGACATAGGATTATCCCACACGGCAACGGCCATCCTCCGACGCGCTCATGCTAGCCTCCGCATCATCCTACATATAGCTGAAAGGCAGCCCGCACCTCCAGCTTTCGGCTCATCAAAGGCAGTTCCGCCAGTTCTGCAACCATGCACAGTTCCGCAGCCAATTCATCGGCTTCCTCCGGCTCAGAAGTACAAAAAATGAACTTCCATAAGCAGTCGGGCGAAGCTGACATCGCTACTAACATCCCACACTTTACACAAACAAAGCAACCACCCCGTTCTCTACCAAATCATCAGCGGGCATCACGGGCTCGACAGCGGGTGAATATAAATATTTAGCGCGTCATGCAGTTTTTTCTTCCGCTTCTCTTGTTGAGAAAGAAAAAAGTCGTATCTTTGCACCGCTTTAGAGAACGAGGGCGTTTAGCTCAGCTGGTTCAGAGCGTCTGCCTTACAAGCAGAGGGTCGGCGGTTCGAATCCGTCAACGCCCACATCACCTCGCAAAAGCCTATCGGGCGTTTAGCTCAGCTGGTTTAGAGCATCTGCCCTACAAGCAGAGGGTCGGCGGTCCGAATCCGTCAACGCCCACATCCGATAAATGTTTTGTTTTTAGATTTGACTGCCGCCGCTGAAGCGGCTTTTTTTATTTGTATACCTCAGCTCAATAGGACATCAGCGAGGTGTACATCGTTCATCATCTCCTGCAGGATGTCGATTAGCAGGCCCTCCCCGACTCTCATGGCCGATCAACAAACACGTGTGCGCGACAGACGCCATCTGTGAACGGCAACTCGTACCAATAGGAGCAGACGACGCTCCGATTACACCCTCCACCGTCCTACCTTCATCGGAAGTCTCTCCGTGAGCGTCCAAGCTATATAAGCAAGAATCCCGCTTTCACCAAAGGTCACAGGAACTATTCTTTTTTTATATAAAGAATTGAATTAAGTTCCTCAGATTGTCAACGAAGCCGCGAAGGAAAAAGCCCCTTAAATTGCCTTCATAATACATTGAAACCCAATGAATTATAATCAATATTTGACATTTTCGCAACTAACTGGTTATCAGACAAGAACAACTCGCCTTCCAGTTTAGACTACATCAGACCTAGTTTAAACTACATCCAATCTTGTTACGCTTACAAGGCTACTTGTCATCACGACATCGGCACTTATTCGTAGCAACATTATTGATTTATTATATAAAAAAGCAAGCCAGAGAAGCGAGAGTCGGTCGAAAGCCGATAAGACGCCTCACAAACCCGACAGGTACGCACGCAAGGACCGCCTATACGCTCCCGCAGCCCTATTCTCCAACTCCGCAGACAAACAGGCACAAAGGCCGAGAAGACTGTTTGCCATACCCTTGGGAAATATCCAGAGTTAAAGACGTCACTCGGAAGTTGCCATCCATGGTGCAGAATAGTCGTAAAACATTTCCCAGAGAGGCCACTCAATAGTCATGGGCAAGCATTACGACAAAGCCGAAGCGGGAGGGTGCGACATCATTCCGCAATATAGTGGCAGCGTTCCATAAGTACGACAATGGGGCTTTTTGACTTCTGCGACGCTTGTTTCCCAAGTAATATGCCGAGAGCATTACAATGTCAAGAGGAAGTGATACTCTACGATAGCGGAGTGGCGTCGCAGATATGCGATTTTACATCTTCCGCATTGCTCAATGATAGACGCCTGTTCCCAATTGATTTTCTACTGGATCCTTCCACTCCAGAAGACCCGGGCATATCCCTGCACAGTATCAAGCGGGACGTCAAGCAGGACAGTCAAAAACAGGAGCTTAGTCCTTACGGGCTAAGCTCCTGTCACATATCATATAGATGAAATGGCTTACCAGATATCCTCGTTGAGCAACGGGTTGTCCCAAACGTTCTTCGGGCAGAGCTCGACATAGTTGCCGAAGAGCTCGAGGCTGGAGATATCCAAGCAGGTCTTAAACTTGATCCAGTACGTCTTGTTGTGATCGAGGTAGCCGCGG
>ONCK01000004.1 GCA_900316315.1 uncultured Prevotellaceae bacterium | reverse complement strand
GATGAGCTGCTTGATGAAGCGGTTGGAGGCGTTAATCTCGTCGACGAGCTTGGAGATATTGACATTGCCTTGGGAGTTTTGCTGAAGGCTCTTATCAAGAGACCCTTGCAGATCCTTGTATGCCCGCTGCAACTCGGCGTTACGCTTCTGGGCGTCGGCGAGGCGGTTCTGGAGGCTCTTCTGCCCGGTGTTGCACTGGGCGAGCTGTATCTCTGTATCCTGACTGTTGCGACGCAACTCGGCATTCTCCTGCTGGAGGGCCTGGTAGGTCTTCTTGCTGACACAGCTGGTCATCATGAGGACGGCCAGGGCAAGGGTCATTAAGGGAAAAATTTTCTTCATAATTGTGTGTTTTTTTTGAGAAATTATTGTGCGAGAAGGGACGCTGCACCCTTACCACGGATACGGGATTGTCGTGACAAAGGTAGGACAACGAGGAAAGACGACCAAATGATGGGCTCAGTTTTCTACCGGTTTTAACACGATGTAAAGCATTTTTTGCCTTATAGGGACCAATTTGTACCTTATAACAGCCAAAAGCTGCGCGTATCACGCCCTGCCGAGGTCGCGCGGGAAGCTAAGTGTGCGGAAAACTAGAAGTTTATTCCTATATAAAAATAATAGAGGTGGCAGTCTATCTGCCGATAGGCTGGATGCGGCGGCGCACGTTGTCGGTGACGGGGAGGTACATGTAGCCAACGCTCTGGGCCTTGAGCTGGCGGGTGTGGCTGGCCATATTTTGCCAGGCGTACTCCTTGGACTTGTCAAAGGTCATGCGGGAAACTTGGCTCTGGGTGAGGTGCTGCATAGTAGAGTCGAGCTGCTGGTCGGGAAAATAGTCGTCGAGATTGACGTCGCCGATCATGGTCATCTCGAGGTACTGGGCATGACGGTGGTGACGGTCGGTATAGTAGCCGACGAACATGTGACCGGGCAGACGCACGAGGATGGGATCGATGTCGATGGCCCGCAGAAGCGAGGCGAAGAGCACGCTGCCGTCGACACAGTTGATCTGAACGGAGGCGAGGGCGTCGTCAAAGGTACGCACACGCTGGGAATAGACGACATTGCTCGAAAGGGAACTCTGACTGATGCTGCTGTACTTGAAGCCGCGGCGCTGGAGGACATTCCACAGGGCATAGACCTGACGCTCGACCCCTGCGGAGTCAGCCTGATAGCCCATAAAGCGATTGACGGTGCGGGCGGAGAGAGCTTCCCGCAATACCTTGTCAATCTTGGGATTGTCCTCATTGACATAGCCGGCGAAAAGCTGACGGGTATTGACGAAGCTGCGCTTGTGGCCGGAGGCATCATACTGGAAGTAGCCGAGGAGGCACTCGTTGATGCTCCTGACGGAGAAGGTGCGCACGGCTTCCTGCTTGTTCTGCCCGTTGACGCTGACGCTGATTACGACGCTGAGGGGCGTGGCCTGGACGTTAGCGCGCAGGGCTTGATAGTTCCACACGATGTCGGGATAAACAGTGTACAGGGTGGCGGCCCGCGGCAGGACGAACTCGCTGACAGAACGACTGAAGAAGGGAGTCTGCTCGACTTCTACCCTGACTCGCGTATTGCGTCTGCGGGAACGCAGGCGGATACCGATGAGCGAATTGGGATTGCCGACATAGAGGGTGTCTACGGGCTTGATGAGGGTCTCGCCGGAGGCGGCGGTGGAGATGATCTCGGAGGGGAAGATGTTGCCGGCGAGGGGGTCGACAATCTCGATGTCGGTACTGGCGAAGAGACTGCGGTAGGTCCACACGCCGACGATGACCAGGACGACAAGGGCGAGGAAAACATAGAGTTCACGACGGCTGATGGTCACGAGGATGGTGATCATCTTGTGCTTGCCTCTGCTGCGCCTAGCGGGACGAGCGGCGGGTGAGAACTGGGGGGTATCTGCGGACATCGGAGCTCTGTGCTTTTTCTCTCTTTTGCGAGCAAAGTTAGTGATTTTTTATCACTCAGCGGCCTATGAGGAAGCGTAAGGGCAGCCAAAGGCTCCGCGTATCATGTCCAGACGGGAAAGCAAGCCGGAAGGCATTTTACGCGTTTCCTTAGGCCGCCTGCGCAGATGTTCGCCTTGACAGGACAACCAGCCTCGACAGGGCAACCGGCCTTAGGGCTGCATGGGGCGGAGTGGATCTATAGACCACTGGGTGATTTTTTGCCATAACCTATTGAGCAGGACGGCTCTCAGGAATAATAGGGCTGCCTAAGCCGCTCCGATGGGGCGAATGTGACTGAGCAGATTTTATACGGTGAGGCGAAGGGGATTTATTGTCTCCTAAACTTGACTAGGTGAGGATTTTTTCGTAAATTTGTGTCACGAAAAAACACACATATATATGAGACTTAGCAAATACATTCTCTTCGCTCTCCTTGCCGCAGCATCGCTTCAGGTCGGCGCGAAGGAGAAGCATGTCTTCGGCACCGTGACCGACGCGGACGGACGTCCTGCACAGGGCATCCTGATCAGCGACGGTTATACGGTGGTCAAGACGGACGCACAGGGCAAGTACTCTTTCATGAGCAATCCGGAGGCGTACTACATCTTTTACACCTTACCGGCAGACCGACAGATTCCGATACGGGACGGCATCCCCTGCTTCTACAAAAAGCTGGTGCGCGACTCTGTTTACGACTTCCGACTCACCCCGCGCGAGACGGCGAGCACGGACAAGTTTCACCTCTTCATGCTGGCTGACCCCCAGAGCCAGTCGACTTACCACGTACGCCGGTTCCACTCGGAAACAGTGCCAGACGTGCGCCAATATGCGGCCAAGATCGGCGGCCGCAACTACGCTATCACGCTCGGCGACATCGCCTATACCCAGAGCGTAATCAATACCAACTACATTCTGCCCCTGATGAAGGAGGAGATGGAGGTGGAGCACTTTGGCATGCCGGTATTTCAGACCAACGGCAACCACGACCAGATACACGAGGGACTGGCGCTCAACGAGGAGAGCACGACGCCGATGAAGCGCTATATGAGAATGTTTGAGGACATCTTTGGCCCGACAGACTATAGCTGGAACCGCGGGCAGGCCCACATCATCACGGTCAACAATGTGATGTATGACGAACTCAACAG
Organism: uncultured Prevotellaceae bacterium; assembly: GCA_900316315.1. Lineage (GTDB taxonomy): Bacteria > Bacteroidota > Bacteroidia > Bacteroidales > Bacteroidaceae > UBA6382. The sequence continues at coordinate 150,380 of ONCK01000004.1, read as the reverse complement.
CAGCGGCAAATACCACGGCGAACTGACGGCACAGCAGCTCAACTGGCTCAAGCAGGACCTGAGCTATGTATCTCACGACAAGCTCGTCATCCTCTGCGCACATATCCCTGTATTTAAGATGGCCAACAAGGAGGCTGTGCTCAAGCTGCTCGAGCCATTCAAACACGCGGTCATCTTCACCGGACATATCCACACCAATACCATCTACCGCCACGCCAATGGCATCACGGAGTATAATCTCGGCGCCGCATCGGGCTGCTGGTGGTGGAGCCGCTGCAGCGCCGACGGTACGCCCAATGGCTACGAGGTGGTCTCTGTCGACGGCAACAAGATCACCAATATGGTATGGAAGTCCACAGGATTTGACACAAGCAAGCAGATCCGCATCTACAGGGGTAACAGCTGCTTCGGTGGAAGCTATGAGAAGTTCCAGCTGCCCTGGGATAAGAAGACAATCCTCGCCAACGTATTTGCCGCAGGCGATGGCTGGAAGGTGCAGATTTACGACGGCAACCATCTACTAGGCGACATGAAGCTCATGCCCGTCGGCGACGGCAAGGACTTCATTCCCTCGCCTACCTCGAGCAAGGACTGGTGGGCCATCGGATACAATGTAGGCGTCGTTGGTCGCGGACACTTCCGCAACAGCCACCGCAACAACTACTGCGCTCGCTGCACCCATATGTATATGTACAGACTTAAAAATGCCAAGGCCAAGGTGCGCGTTGTTGCTACCGACCCCTTCGGCAACCAATATGAACAGTCCCACATCGTGGAGGGCAACGCGCTGACAGACTTCCAGAACATCTACAGCGAGGACGTGCCGCCAAAGTATGAGCCGAGCCCTGTATGGTAGGGAGCACTTGCACTTGTTCTACAGACGGATTTGTGCTTTTCTAGGAAGGAAAACGGACAAGGAGAGAAGGAGAGTTCCTTCTCTCCTTGTTTGAAAAAGGGCACCCTACCGCAATCAGTCTGCTGCCCTAGACATCGAGCCAAGCGCCGACAGGCTGCTGAGGGCTCGCGCTGATGCTGGCGAGGCTAAAGAGGCGGCGAAGGGCAATCTCTAAAGCCCAAAGCAGCGGTCCCGGATGTTGTCAGAGGAGACAGGACGCAAGGCTCTCCGGTAGCATAAGCCATGGACTTCCCTGCCTCTGAAGAATCGAAAAATAGCAAGAGAAATGAGAAAGATTATCCTCCTCGCGGTATTGGCCGGCCTGATCCTGCTTCACGCAGGCTACTTCGCCTACTGCGGTTTGACCTACAAGGGCAAGGGGGACAGCGCCAAGGTGGCTTAGCGTCACAGATATGTCATCCCCTGACGGAGAGCGTATTCCTCAGGCCTTTGGCCAAAGGATTGAGACCGGAGAGGGGCAGGTATTTGTTCTGGGAAAGTAACACGGATTCTCCCCTACCCACATGCTGAGCATGAAGCTGCTAACCTATCTGAACAGGCACAAGAGCGTGAGAACTTTTGCGGATCTATCGGCTGACACCAAGACATTGGCCGCGCCTCGTCCTTACGATAATCGCCATAGGATTTATTTCTCACCCCATCATTATCCTCTGAGCCAAAGGGGAACTTGCCCTTTACGCTTGCTCTTCGAAGGGGTTAAAACAAAAGTGGCACGAAGTCAAACTCCATGCCACTTGAGCGAGCCGAAACCCGGACTCGAACCGGGGACCTATTCATTACGAATGAATTGCTCTACCAACTGAGCCATTTCGGCAAGACCAGCTTATTGCGCTAGCGAATGCAAAAGTACTGCTTTTCGAATGAACGACCAAGCTAAAGTTGATTTTTTTCGGTTTCAATCTCCTTTGGACCTTCAGTAGGCACATTCTCCTTGAGCACATAGCGCTTGTAGTAGGAGATGATGAGGGTCGTGAGCGGCAAGGCGATAATCATGCCGATGATGCCCAGCAGATAGCCCCAGACAGAGAGCGCCAGCAGGATGAGGAAGGGCGGCAGAGCCATAGCCTTGCCCATGATACGGGGGGTAAGGACGAGGTCCTGAATGGCCTGTACGACAAGAAATACAGCGAGGACGGACACGAGAATCAGCCAGAAATTTTGTCCCGTATCAGCTGCCTTCATGAGCGACAAGATCAAGGCCGGGATGAGGCCGAGCGCGTGCATATAGGGCACGAGGCTGAGGATGCCGATAAGGATGCCCAGCGGGATAGCCAGCGGGAAGTGGATAATGAGAAAGCCGATGCAGAAGAGGAGGCCCACACAGAGGCTGATGAGCGCCTGGCCGCGAAAGTAGCTGTTCATGCCCTTGGTCAAATCGCCGAGCAGCGTCTCCACGAAGCCCCGGCTCCCCTTGGGAATGAGCCGGATGACGCCATCACACAGCTTCTCGTAATCGATGAGGATGAAGAAGAAATATAAGAGCCCGATTAGCGAACCGATGACAGCTATCACTGCTCCTGCCGTCTGATAGATGACATTCCACACGCGAGGGGCGGCTTCCTTGACCAGACTGACGAGGTCCTTGTGGGAGACGAGCTTCTCCAGCTGCAAATCCTGAGCGTGTTCATTGATAAAACGGGTGACCGCATCAGGGATGCTCGCATTGTCTGTGGTGCCTCGCTGGATATAGCGGGTCACAGCAGCCTTAAATTGCGCCGTCTCGTGCTCTACGCTGGGCATAGAGAGCGCCACCAGCCCCCACACGATGCCTATGATAAGCCCTAGCGTCACGATGATGGCCAATACGCGGTAGTGCAGATGCAACTTGTCCTGAAAGAACTTGACGATGGGGAAAAGCAGGTAGGCCATGAACCAAGCTACAAAGAAGGGTACCAATACACCGCTGAGATAGTCGACTGCGACGATGATAAAGACGATGCCCAGCAGGACCAGCAATCCGCGCACGAAGCGATCAAAAGTAATTTCCTTGTCTAGCATAAGACTTAGTTCTGTAATTAACGGTACGCCGCAAAGATAGTACTTAATCGATAATTGAAATCCGAGGATGCGGAGAAAATAGCGTCCCGAGCAGCAAAAAAAGTCGAATCTTTTGCTTGGACAGATAAAATGTCTTACATTTGCACTCCCGATTTGTCTCTCTGCGGGATTCATGGTGCCTTAGCTCAGCTGGTAGAGCATCGGACTGAAAATCCGTGTGTCCTTGGTTCAACTCCAAGAGGTACCACTTTCCTTTTTTGTTCAATAAAAAAGAATAGACAGTGTCTGGACTCTGCTCCCCTCCACGGACGGAGCCAGACATTTTTTATCTCCTCCAGTCATCTAGCAAGTCCCAAGCCTCGACGGGAGAGCCTAAAGAGCGAAGCGAGAAGGGCTTATCCGAGGCTGCTAAAAACCGCGGGGAGTGCCTTTGCGACGGCTGCCGGGACGACCAGAGAAATAAGTACTCTCCGCATTGAGTGTCAACACATTGTCAAAGGTCATGCTCCGACCAGGCAGCACGGTACGCGCATTGGGCCGTTCTCTGAAAAACTCATCAGTATCGATGCTGTCGCCGATGCCCCACTGAGGCTGCAGGCGCATGTGGTCGACTCCATCGCGCAGATTGACCGCAAAGTGGTAATAGGGGCACAGCGAGGCTACAGAGAGGTAAGCCCGTCCCATGGAGTCAATGACGGAAATCTGCTTGACGCCGTTGGATCCGAAGTAGTAGTCAGCCTTGGACGTCTGCTCGGGAGACACCTCAATACGGCCGTTGATGAGATGCACGCTTGCCCGGCGCTTGAAGGCGTACCCGTCGTCATTGACAGGCAAGACGGCGATAGGTGACGGCATCTTGAGATTGAGCCAAAACTTGGGCGCGATCAGCCAGTAGGCAGGCGGAAACTTAAACCACCAATTGCATCCTATCTCAAAGGGCAATCTCTCTAAGCCAGTATTGATGATCTTGTAGGAGACATTGACATGATAGGCCCGCAGCTTGTAACTCACTTCCAGACGGAAGGGATGGGGAAATTTGTCGTGGAGCTCCTTATGGCTATCCAGTCGGTAGGTGACGGAATGGGGCGTAGACTCTACCACATCAAACTCCTCTCCGGCCATAAGGCCCCCGACAGGATTGTCAGCCACATAGCCCCGGAGATGGGGATTGCGGATATTCAGCTTATCCACATAGGGGAAGGCTGGCGTCAGCGATTTAGCCGGCAAATAGTCTATGCCGGTCCTCACCCCGTGTATCTGTCTCAGACTCGCCCCAATAGCGTCTGTCTCCACACTCAGCCAGTTATTTGCCAGCTTAATCATAGCCTGTAAGTGACTCTTTTAAAAAATATGCTGCAAAATTACGACTTTTTTAATGATACTTTTTCAAAAGTAAATTATTAAATCTATAAATAATACTAAACAATTGCTAACGCACCTATTGGTCTCCAAATTTTGCAGCTTTTCCCTCCCTTTTGCCTTCCTCATCTTTTCCGAGAGAACTGCATGCAGACAAATTGTGAAAAACACGTCTCTCTGCTTCACCACCTTGTCAGAAAGTCGTAACTTTGTAGCGTAACTACAGATTATCATAAAAATAGCAACCCTATGTTTGATAAACAAACTTATACTGAGCGCCGCCAAGCCCTGAAGCAACTTGTGGGCAGTGGCCTCATCCTTCTGCCGGGCAACAACGATAGCCCCGCCAACTACCCCAGCAATGTCTACCACTTCCGTCAGGACAGCACATTCCTCTACTACTTTGGCCTGCAGCGCGACGGACTCGTCGGCGTCATCGATATCGACAATGACAAGGAGTATCTGCTCGGCAACGATATCGACATAGACGACATCATCTGGTACGGCAGTGTAGACAGTGTAGCAGATATGGCCGCGCAGGTAGGCGTAGCCAACTCGGCTCCCCTCGCCCGTCTCCAGGAGATTATCTCCGCCACCACACAGGCCGGACAGACCATCCACTACCTCCCGCCCTATCGCCATGACATACAAATCATGATGCAGCAGCTCCTCGGCATCGCGCCCGCTGAGCAACGCGCCAAGGCCTCGCGGCAGCTTATCAAGGCCGTCGTCAGTATGCGCTCCATCAAGAGCAAGGCCGAGATCCGTGAGATAGAGCACGCATGCGCCATAGGCCGCAAGATGCACACCACAGCCATGCGTCTCTGCACACCGGGTGTCACGGAGCATTTCATCGGCGGCATGCTCGATGGCATCGCCAATGCCTTTGGCGCCATGGTATCCTTCCCCTCCATCGTCACACAGCACGGCGAGGTCATGCATGGCTATCCCAGCGACAGCTTCCTCGAGTCTGGCCGCTTGCTCCTCGTCGACGCCGGCGCCGAGACTAATGACAACTACTGCAGCGACAACACCCGCACTACCCCGGTCAACGGCAAATTTACCAATCGCCAACGCGAGATCTACACAATCGTCGAGGAGTGCCATGATCTCGCCCTCAAGCTGGCTAAGCCCGGCATCAAATGGTACGACGTCCACATGGAAATCTGCAAGCATATCATCGACCGGCTCAAGGAGATCGGCCTCATGCGCGGCAATACCGAGGAGGCAGCAGCAGCCGGCGCCCACGCGCTCTTCCTCCCCCACGGACTCGGCCACATGCTCGGCATGGACGTACACGATATGGAAGGACTCGGACAGGAGTACGTCGGATTTGATGACGAGATACAGCCGTCTACCCAGTTCGGCACCTCCAGCCTCCGCCTCGGCCGGCGCCTGCAAGAGGGATTCGTCGTCACTGATGAGCCGGGCATCTACTTCATCCCCGCTCTCATCGACCAGTGGAAAGCCCAGGGTACCAATGCCCAGTATCTCAACTTTGACGTCATAGACAAGTACCGCGACTTTGGCGGCATCCGCATCGAGGACGACCTCCTCATCACCTCCGACGGAGCCCGCATACTCGGACACGACATCATCCCCTACCACGCTGAGGATGTGGAGGAATATGTGGCCAGTCACAAATACGAATAACGCAAACAACTGAAACATAGATACATAATACTCACATCCAATCATTAACTCATGAAAAAGCAGACCCTATTCCTCCTACTCGTCGCTCTCACGCTGCTGCCTGCCAGCGCCAAAGAAGACAAGAAAAGCGCCGATCTGGACTCCATCAAGTTTACAGTCATCAAGGAAAATCCTATCACCTCCATCAAAAATCAGAATCGCTCCGGCACGTGTTGGGCTTTCAGCTCCCTGAGCTTCTTTGAAGCCGAGGCGCTCCGTGCCCATGGCAAGACCTACGACCTCTGCGAGTCATACGTCATCTACAAGGACTACATGGACCGCGCCAAGGCCGCTGTCCGCATGCACGGCGACGTCTCCTTCAGCCAAGGCGGCAGCTTCTACGACGTACTCTATGTACTCAAGAACTACGGCATCTGCCCCGAGTCTGCCATGCCTGCCCCCGGCACGCCCTACGGTGACTCCCTCTACAACAACAACGAACTGGACCAGATCACCACAGCCTATGTCAACGCCATCGCCAAGGGCCAGCAGAAGAAGCTGTCTCCCGTATGGCAGCAAGGACTCAGTGGCATCTACGAGGCTTATCTGGGCAAGCTCCCCGAGACATTCACCTACGAGGGCAAGACTTACACCCCACAGACCTTCTCCAAGAGTCTCGGACTCAACTACGACGACTACATCAGCCTCACCTCCTTCAGCCATCATCCTTTTTATCAGCCCTTTGTCATCGAGGTACAGGACAACTGGCGCTGGGCACAGAGCTACAACCTGCCCCTTAACGAGTTTATGGAATGCATGGACTATGCCGTACGTCAGGGATACACCTTCGCATGGGGTGCTGACGTGAGCGAGCCCTCCTTCAGACACCACGAGGTCATACTCGCCCCTGCAGCCAACTACAAGGACTATAGCAAGGGCGATGCCGGCAGCGACCAAGCCAGATGGAACGGCACCTCTACCGACAAGCATCAACAAGAGGTCGATACCAAAAATGAAGTCCAGGTCACACAAGAGCTCCGTCAGCAGGCTTACGACAACTGGGAGACGACCGATGACCACGGCATGCTCATCTATGGCCTCGCCAAGGACCAGTACGGCAAGGAGTACTTCATGATGAAAAACTCATGGGGCGACTACAATGCCCTCCACGGCATCTGCTACGTCTCCAAAGCCTACGTCGCCTACAAGACCATGAACATCATGATCAATAAGCACGCCCTGCCCAAGGCTATCGCCAAGAAGTTGGGCCTCAACTAAGGCTGAACAAGTCTCATGACCAAGCGTACCTCCGGCCACCCCGGGGACGCCCTCACGCGCTACGGAGCGCGCAAAATGCCGTAAAGATACTCGACAAGCTGATCTACAGATAGTTCCGTCCAGAGCGGACATTCTCAAGTCATAGAGCCGTCCGCAACTAACAACTCGCCTTCTCGTTTAAGCTACATCCGATGTAGCCTGACTTGGGAGGCGAGTTGTCGCGTATATACCGGCCTCTCCCGTCGTCTACCCGCAGCCTGGACTGCAGGCAGAAAGACAATCATACAGCCAGATTTAGTACTTGTAGTTCGTCATTAGCTGCATAGGCTGCAAGCAGAAAGACATCATACGACGTCTACCCCGGAAGAAGTTCGTGGCCCGCGACAATTATTCTTTATATGAATAATTCGGGATAAAGGCGTCCACTTATGCCTAAACACAAGAGGAGGACATTTTCTCAGCTTTCCCCTACAACTCACTGATTACCAAATAATTAAATCGAAATCAAATATTTTCGCAACTCATTGGCTTTCAAACGATTACATGGTGCTTTCTAGTTTAAACTACATCGGACCTAGTTTAAAATAGGTCCGACCTTGTCACGCAAACAAGGCGACTTGAAATGACGATATCGGCACTTATTTGCCCCGTGCTTCAAATTATATAAAAAATGACAGATCTTAGTTCGCCGGAGTTGGAACTGGAGTTGGAACTGGACTTGGAAGCCGTATACGGATGGCGCACTTCGAGCAAGGCTTTTTGTAACGAATGTCATCAAGGAGGCCGCAAACGGCCAAGCGCCAGGCGATAGGACATGACCGATAGGACCATGTTAAGACGGCTTGCTCGTTTGGCCACTACCGCAGGGTGCATCTGGGTGAGATATTCAGTTCTGCTCGCATAGCCACCATCCTTCGGCTCCGTTGCGAGACCTATTCGTTGCAAAACCGGAGTACTTCTATGCCAGCCTGAGCGACGCCGCAGTTTCTCAAGACTTCTCCCGTCCCCCTTCCGCTATACGACAGGCCCGCTTCTTTGATATTTTCTACCGAGCCCTTATCAAACCTCCTTGTACAAAAAAGCACTAAAAACACTTGCTAACGTAAAAAAAGCACACTCTATAGGCTGAAAATCGATTTATTTTGCTAATTTTACTAGCTAAAAGGTGGAGTAGTCGCCAACTGAAGGCCTCCGCTATACGCCAAGCCCCTATCATTCAGAAAATAAGGCGTCTTAAGAGATAAATAATAATGACAAATATAAATGAACTACAAATGGAAACTTCAACCATCAACACCGGAGACAAGGGAAGCAGCTAGCCAACTGGCTGCCGAACTGGATATCCATCCAGTGCTGGGGCTGCTGTTGCTCCGTAGAGGGATTAAGACGGCCAAGGAGGCCAAGAGATTCTTTCATCCCCTGCTTAGCGACCTCCATGATCCCTTTCTGATGAAAGACATGGACAAGGCCGTGGAGCGACTCAACGAAGCCATCGGCATGAAGGAGAAGATACTCGTCTACGGAGACTACGACGTTGACGGCTGTACCGCAGTAACCTTGGTTTACAAGTTTCTGCACCAGATTTATTCAAATGTGGAATATTATATCCCTGACCGCTACGACGACGGATACGGGATTAGTATGCACAATATAGACCGCGCGGTTGCACTGGGCGTAAAGGTCATCATCATCCTCGACTGCGGCATCAAAGCCATCGAGGAAATCGCCTACGCACGGGAAAAAGGCATCGACTTCATCATCTGCGACCATCATATGCCCGACGAAGTCCTCCCGCCCGCCTACGCAATACTTGACCCGAAGCGACAAGATGAAACTTATCCCTACCACGACCTCTGCGGATGCGGTATCGGATTTAAGTTGATGCAGGCCTTTGCCCAAAACAACGGCATCGAGTTTAGCAAGCTCGTCCCGCTGCTCGAACTGTGCGCGGTGAGCATCGGCGCTGACATCGTGCCTATCATGGGCGAAAACCGTATACTCGCTTACCATGGCCTCCGCCAGCTCAATGCTTCCCCCAGCATCGGCATGCAGGCCATCATCAATATCTGCGGGCTAGAGAATAAGGAGATTACGATGAATGATGTCATCTTCCGCATCGGACCGCGCATCAACGCCTCCGGACGCATACAAAACGGGGGCGAGACCATCGAGCTGCTTATCGAGAAAGACCTCGACAAGGCGATAGAAAAGGCCAACACGATCAACAACTACAACGAGGCGCGCAAGGATATCGACAAGCAAATGACGGAAGAGGCCAATCAGATCGTCGATGGAATGAAAAATCTCGAGGACCGCCGGGCTATTGTCGTCTACAGCGACTCATGGCACAAGGGGGTCATTGGCATAGTAGCCAGCCGCCTGACCGAGCTCTACTACAGGCCAACCGTAGTCATGGCCGTCGATGGCGATACGGCTACAGCCTCGGCCCGAAGTGTGACAGGATTTGACATCTACTCGGCTATACAGGCATGCCGGGATTTGCTCCAAAACTTCGGCGGTCACACCTACGCTGTAGGCCTCACGCTGAAGCGTGACAATATCAAGCCCTTCATACGGCGTTTTGAGCAATACGTAGAGGATCACATCACCGAGGAACAGACGCAGCCTATCCTGCCTATCGAGTCTGTCATTGACTTCAGAGACATCACGCCCAAATTTCACCACGACTTGAAGCGTTTCCGCCCATTCGGCCCCGACAACGAGAAGCCCCTCTTCTGCACCCGCAATGTCTATGACTACGGCACAAGCAAAGTGGTCGGACGCGGTCAGGAGCATATCAAGCTCGAGCTGGTGGACAATAAGTCCAACAATATCATGAGCGGTATTGCCTTTGGCCAAGGCTCGCGCGCACGCTTTATCAAGTCCAAGCACGCCTTTGACATCTGTTACTATATAGAGGAGAATATCTACAAACACGGAGAGGTCCAGCTCCAGATAGAAGACATCCAGCCAGCTAAGACCGAAGATGATTGACTTCCACCAGATACTTAAGCAGTACTGGGAATACGGCGACTTCCGCGGCGTTCAGCTACAGATTATTGAGAGTATAGCCTCAGGACGCGATACCCTGGGGCTCATGCCTACAGGTGGCGGCAAGAGTATCACCTTTCAGGTACCATCGCTGGCCATGCCAGGCCTGTGCCTCGTCATCACGCCGCTTATCGCCCTGATGAAAGACCAAGTAAGCCATCTCAGGCGACGCAATATACTGGCTGCCGCTATTTATGCGGGGATGACCCATGACGAGATCCTCACGGCGCTGGAAAACTGCATCTTGGGCCCCTACAAGTTTCTCTACGTATCGCCCGAACGTCTCGCCTCGCCTCTCTTTCTCGCCAAACTCAGGCACATGAAGGTCAACTTCATCACCGTGGACGAAGCCCATTGCATCTCGCAGTGGGGATACGACTTCCGCCCCTCCTACCTGCAAATAGCGCAAATCCGCAAGATGCTGCCTGACGTCCCCGTGCTCGCCCTGACCGCTACAGCTACTCCCCGAGTCGTCGCAGATATACAGCATCAGCTGCTATTTGTCAAGCCCAATGTCATCCGCATGAGTTTTGATCGGCCCAATATCAGCTATATCGTCACTCCTAGCTATGACAAAAATCAGGATCTCCTCAACTTGCTCCAGGCGACCCAAGGGCAGGTCATCATCTACACGCGCAATCGCCAGAAAACCCGCGAAATCTCCGACTGGCTCAATGCCAATGGATATAAATCCATCTACTATCATGCTGGCCTTGAGCATATTGACCGTGACGTACGGCAAAATGTCTGGCAGTCGGAGGACGTGCGCATCATGGTCGCTACCAATGCGTTTGGCATGGGCATCGACAAGTCCAATGTACGCCTCGTAGTACACATGGACCTGCCGGACTCCATCGAGTCCTACTTCCAAGAGGCAGGACGCGCCGGACGCGATGGCAAGCCCGCTAAGGCGGTCCTCTTCTACAGCCCGGCTGACAATCTCAAGCTGCACCGACGTATCGACGAGAAGTATCCTCCAAAGAAATATATCCGACAAGCCTACGAGGACATCTGCTGCTTCCTTGAGCTGGCCGTAGGCGATGGGTACCAAGTGACACGCGAATTTAATGAGACTGAGTTCTGCCGCAATTTCCATTACTTTCCCGTGCCCCTGCACAGCGCCCTCCAGCTGCTGTCCAATGCTGGCTACATAACCTATCGGGAAGACGACGACAGCCGCTCACGCCTGATGATGCTGCTGACCAAGCAAGAACTCAACAAGATACATCGCCTTGCGCCCAATAGCGAACGTCTGCTCATGTGTATCCTGCGCAACTACGGAGGGCTCTTCAGCCAATATGTCTATATCGAGGAGAAGTATCTCGCCCACGAGACCGGGCTGACGCCTGACGCTGTCTATGAGATACTTAAGGCGCTCAATCATCAGCACATTCTCCACTATATACCACGCAAGAATATACCCTATATCACTTTTCTCACCCGTCGTGTCCAGCAACGGGAGATCGTACTTTCACCAGAAGTCTATGACAACAGACGCAGTGAGTATGCGGACCGCATCAAGGCCATGCTCGACTATGCCCAGCGTACTGACACCTGCCGTAAGCGCCTGCTGCTCGACTACTTCGGCGAGCATACCGACACCGATTGCGGCCATTGCGACGTCTGCCTCTCCCATACTTCCGCCAATTCTGTCGACCGAGAGCACGCCGCCCAGGCGATTATCCAGCGGCTCTCTGATGGCAAGCCCCATCCGCTGCAAGATCTCGTCTCCTTGCCCTTCTCCATGCAGACAGTCGGGCAGGCAATCCAATGGCTTGCCGATGAAGAGGAAATCTCAGTCACGGATGGCTTCGTACAACTCAATTGATTCCGACTATGTCCGACTTTATCATTCGCCAAGCCCGACCCCAAGACGCTATCGTGATGACCCGACTTATCATGATGGCCATGACAGAACCCTGTTGCCGCTACTTCTGCGGTCCAGAGCACACTCTTAACGAGTTCGAATCCATGATGCAACGCCTCTGTCAGTCACCAGACAGCCAGTATAGCTACCTCAATGCTCTTCTGGCAGAACAAGGCAACGCTGTATGTGGTATCGCCCTCACTTATGACGGGGCTGTCTTGCATCAGCTGCGCCAAGCCTTTATCCAAGCCGCAAAGGAGGCCTTTGGCATCGATTATAGTCATATCCCAGACGAGACCCAGGACGGCGAGCTCTACCTTGATTCGTTCGCTGTTCTTCCGGATTGTCGTAAAAAAGGGATTGGAACTGCCCTCTTACACGCATCGATTGACAAAGCGCGGCAACTGAGCATTCCGCGGCTCGGATTGCTCGTCGATGACGGCAATCCGCAGGCTTTAAGGCTCTATCTCAACTTTGGATTTAAGCAAGTAGGCATCAATAGCTGGGGAGGCCACTCCATGAAGCACCTGCAAATAGACGCTTAGCGCGGCTTTGTCCACCTACCGGCTTTTACTACGCTCTCTTGGTTGCACTCTGTGCGCTATACCAACGGAAAAACCATATGAGAGCTATGAGTACCACGATCATACCTCCTATATAGCTTATCGTAGTTCCGAGATGGAAGGCGCTCTTGCTGACCATCAGGAAAGTGGAGCAAATCAACGTCATAAAGAGGGCAGGTATCAGCGTCACGATAAAGGGCTTGTGTTGTTGGACAAGATATACCGTCAGCGTCCATAGCGTAAATACGCTGAGTGTCTGGTTGGCCCATCCGAAATAGCGCCATATCGTATCAAATCCATCCGGACTCTCCACTTGCCACAGCAGAAGCAAAATAGCGACGCCAAAGAGAGGAATGCTGACCATCAGACGCTTGACAATAGGCTTCTGATCGAGATGAATAGTCTCTGCTATAATGAGACGGGCAGAGCGGAAAGCCGTATCACCACTTGTGATAGGCGCTGCAACAACGCCCAGCAAAGCCAGAATGCCACCAAAAACACCTAGCCAATGATTGCAAATGATATTGACAACAGCCGGCGCTGAAGTAGCGTAACCAGTCTGCTTAGCGGCTTCAATAATCTCGTAGCCTGGAGCAGGACTTCCATAGAAGAAATAAGCGGATACTGTGGCCCATATCAAGGCGACAACGCCCTCTGTAATCATGGCTCCGTAGAATACAGGGCGGCCCTTGCGCTCGCTCTTGAGACAACGTGCCATCAAGGGGCTTTGTGTGGCATGGAAGCCGCTGATAGCTCCGCACGCGATGGTAATAAACAGGCAGGGGAACAGAGGCTCACTCTCGTGACCGGTCTTCACAGCCAAATTACCCACGCCATCCCACAATTCGGGCAGTTTGGGAAATTTGATTATCAGACATGTAAAGAGCGCCACGGCCATAAAGATCAACGCGAAAGCAAAGAGGGGGTATATCTTTCCGATAATCTTATCAATAGGAAGCATCGTAGCAATCACATAGTAGGCAAATATGGCAATAATCCACAGTGTCGTTGAGCCCCAGATACTCTTGAGTATCTCTGCAGGACTATATACGAAGACAACCCCCACCATAATGAGCAAAAAAACAGAGAAGACCAACATCACTTTTTTTGTGCGGCCGCCCAAATAGAGACCTACGAGCTCCGGAAGTCCAGCCCCGTCATGACGCAGAGAGAGCATGCCGCTCAGATAGTCATGCACAGCACCGGCAAAGACGCATCCTAGCACAATCCACAGGTATGCTGCCGGACCATACTTGGCTCCGAGTATTGCACCAAAGATAGGCCCTGTGCCTGCAATATTGAGAAACTGAATCATAAATATCTTCCAGGTAGGAAGCACTACGTAGTCGATGCCGTCCGCCTTGGCCACAGCAGGCGTAGGTCGGTCGTCGGGATCAAAAATATGCTCTATCAGTTTACCATAAGTGAAGTACCCTACAATAAGGCAGGCTAATGCTATAAGAAAGGAATACATGCGATCAAATCATTTTTCATTTCATCATACAAAGATACAAAGAATATTGTCATTCCGTCGTTCTGCCCAGCTAATATTTGACAATATGTATTCAATTTGAGAGAAAAAGTTATCTTTATTACAATTTATCGTCTCTTGTCAGCTAAAGGCACAAATCTTATCACTCCTCTTTTGATATACAGCCAAGTAATGCCGCACCCGTATCCTGTCCTCACGATATGACTTAGGACAACTAACAAACAAAGTCAGACCCTATATAAGCTAGATCGGACCTTGTATAAGCTATATCAAATCTTGTATAAACTACATCAGACCCCGTATAGACTACATAGGACTTCGCATAAATCACATCAGACTTGTTTTTAGGCTATATCTGATGCCGATTGTACCCTAATCAAGTCTGGTAAGCCTCATGCCTTGCTTTACAGACATCACTCAAGTCATTCTTCACCTCTGGTCTCACCCAAGCTGGTCAGTCTATAGCTACAGCGCTTCAATATGCCCTGCTAGGGGCCGCCCCAGCTCTCTATTTTTTTGTAATTTTGCAGCCGTAAACAATTATCTTGGATGCACAGATTTATTGTCTTTCTAAAGAACTGGACACTACCTGTGGCGATGCTAACAGGCGCAGTCATTTACCTGCTCTTTCACTTCATCCCCTGCCTACAACCCATCGGAAAATGGTATGCGCCATACAATGATCACGTTTTGCCGGACTTCATGTTTCTCATTCTCTTTGTCACTTTCTGCAAAGTCGATTTTCATAAACTCCGGCCCGTCAAGTGGCACCTATGGATAGGCATCCAGCAGATTGTATTCGTATTTATATTGACCGGACTTACCATCGGATTTCATCTCAGCGGCCGCATGCTAATCCTGTCTGAGTCCATCCTCGTTTGCATTATCGGCCCGTGTGCAGCAGCAGCAGCTGTGATAACGGCAAAACTCGGAGGGTCGCTAGAGGAGATGACGACCTACACTTTCCTATCCAACTTCATTTCAGCGTTGCTTATCCCTGTCTGCTTTCCACTCTTGCCGCAGCAAGGTGAAGCGACGATGCATATCGAATTTTTCTCTTTGTTCTTCAGGATACTGTGGCGGGTCAGTATCATCCTGCTTCTGCCGATGCTACTTGCCTACATCGTCAAGCACACTATGCATCACTTCCATCAGTGGGTCATTAGCATTCATGATCTGAGCTACTATCTCTGGGGAGCATCGCTTGTCGTCGTAACGGGAACAACAGTACGAAATATCGTTCAGGCTGAGGACAGCTCTTCCTTACCTTTCTTACTGTCCATTGCCTTCGTTTCGCTAATACTCTGTTTTATCCAGTTTGCTATAGGGCGCTTCATCGGCCGCTATTTCGGACGTACAGTCGAAGCCGGCCAGAGTCTCGGGCAAAAGAATACCGCCTTTGCCATTTGGATTGCCACCGCATTTCTCAGTCCCCTCTCCTCCGTTGGCCCAGGCTGCTATATACTTTGGCAAAACATCATTAACTCTATTGAAATCTGGCATTACCGTCGCAAAGGCCTCGAGCGCTCCACCTAGCACATAGGACATCGTCATCGCCAACGAGAGAATATCAAAAAAAATAGGGAAGGCTGCTTTCTTTCACAGCCTTCCCTATTATATGTTGTATTATTAACTAGGCGTTCTCAGCTTCCTCGGCTTCTGCCTGGCGATAATAAGCGAGATTAGCGGCATCTGCATTGCGTATGAAGTCAACATGTTTGGCTACTTCGGCTGCTGCAAAATTGACATAGACGTATGCACTTTTCTTGAAGAGTTCGGGAGCACGCGAAGCATCGTCCATGATCAGCAGACACATGATGATATCTGCAGTGATCTCGTAGAGATGACGGGCTACGAAGTCCAGTTTCTCCTGATTGCCTTCGGCCTTGACCTCTTCGAGGACTTGCTCATACTCAGAGACCATCTTCTCCACACGATCCTTGAGGCTCTGGAAGCAGTCGCAGACGGGATGCTCGAGCATCTCGCGGATGATATTGAGATAAGTGCCGTTGGTAACGTAGCGGATAGCAGCTACGACTTGAAGCTGGGTAGTACCTTCGTAGATAGAGAAGATACGTGCGTCACGATAGAGACGCTGGCTCTTGTACTCCATGATAAATCCGGATCCGCCGTGGATGGAGATGGCATCGTAGGCATTCTGGTTGGCGTACTCGGAGTTCATACCCTTGGCCAGGGGAGTAAAGGCATCGGCCAGACGCTTGTACTTCTTCAGCTCCTGACGTTCGTCAGCGGAAAGTTTGGTTCCTTCGCGCTGGATATCCTCGAGAGCTTTATAGATATCGACGTAGCGCGCTGTCTGATACAGCAGGCTGCGGCCTGCATCGAGCTTGGCCTTCATCGTAGCGAGCATGTCGTATACAGCAGGGAAGTTGATGATCTTTTGACCAAACTGTGCACGCTCTTTGGCGTAAGCAAGTCCCTCATTGTAGGATTCCTGCTCCACGCCGACGCTCTGAGCCGCGATGCCAAGACGTGCGCCATTCATCAGCGCCATGACGTACTTGATAAGGCCGAGCTTACGTTCTCCACAAAGCTCGCACTTGGCATTCTTGTAGACGAGCTCGCAGGTAGGTGAGCCGTGGATACCGAGCTTATTCTCGATATGACGTACCGTGACGCCACCGTCGCGCTTGTCATAGATGAACATGGAGAGTCCGCGGCCATCCTTGGTGCCCTCTTCCGAACGTGCAAGCACCAGATGGATATCTGAGTCACCGTTGGTGATGAAGCGCTTGACGCCATTGAGACGCCATGTGCCGTCGGCGTCCTGTGTGGCCTTGAGCATGACGCGTTGCAAGTCACTACCGGCGTCCGGCTCTGTGAGGTCCATACTCATGGTCTCACCGGCGCAAATACGGGGAATGTATTTCTGACGCTGCTCCTCGGAGCCAAATTCATACAGAGTATCTATACAGCTCTGCAAGGACCAAACGTTCTGGAAACCTGCGTCAGCGGCGGAGATGACCTCGCTGAGCATAGAGAATGTGGTGTTAGGGATATTGAGACCACCGTAGCGGCGGGGCATAGAGAGTCCCCAGAGACCTGCTTGGCGCGTAGCCTTGAGGTTTTCAAAGGTCTTGCTGGCGTAGATCATGCGGCCGTTCTCCAGATGAGGTCCTTCGAGGTCTACGCTCTCTGAGTTGGGCTCTATGAGATTGGCAGCGAGGTCTCCGGTAATTTCGAGCAGACGCTTGTAGTTCTCGATGGCGTCATTGTAGTCTACGGGAGCATCATCATACTTATCCTTCTCTACATAGTTGCGCTCTTTGAGGTCCACGACACGCTTCATCAAGGGGTGATGAAGGTGAAAATCCAATTCTGGATGATCGCTATAATAGTTTGCCATTGTAATATCTGATTTTACTTAGAGTTTTGCTTGTAATACTTGATCAGCTTGGGAACTACCTCCTCCACGGTACCGACGATGACATAGTCGGCTATCTTGTTGATAGGAGCATCGGGGTCGCTGTTGATTGAAATGATGATACCGCTGTCCTGCATACCTGCGATGTGCTGGATCTGACCGCTGATACCGCAAGCGATGTATACCTTGGGATGTACAGTGATACCTGTCTGTCCGATCTGGCGGTCGTGGTCTACAAATCCAGCGTCAACGGCGGCGCGGCTTGCGCCTACTTCGCCATGGATTTCCTTGGCCAGCTCGAAGAGCATGTCAAATCCCTCTTTGCTGCCCATACCGTAGCCGCCGGCTACGACGATAGGAGCTCCCTTGAGATTATGCTTGGCTGCCTCGACGTGGCGGTCGATAACCTTGACCACATAGTCTGTTGACGGGACATACTTGGCTACGTCGCATACAACAACTTCTCCCTTGTAGTTGGGATCGAGTATCTGCTTCTGCATGACACCGGAGCGTACGGTAGCCATCTGTGGACGATGATCGGGATTGACGATGGTAGCCACGATATTGCCGCCGAATGCGGGACGTATCTGATAGAGCAGATTGTCATAGTGCTTGCCCGTCTTGTTATCGTCGTACGAACCAATCTCGAGCTGTGTGCAGTCGGCGGTAAGTCCACTGGTCAGTGAGGAGGATACGCGGGGACCGAGGTCACGGCCGATGACGGTAGCGCCCATGAGACAAATCTGGGGCTTTTCCTCCTTAAAGAGATTGACGAGTATGTCGGTATGAGGTGCGGAGGTGTAAGGGAACAGCCCTTCTGCATCAAAAATAAAGAGTTTGTCGACGCCATAAGGCAGTATCTGGTCCTCTACCTTCCCTTTGATGCCAGTTCCAGCTACAATCGCGTGGAGTTGTACACCCAGCTGATTGGCCAGCTTACGGCCTTTGGTAAGGAGTTCCTGAGAGACTTCGGCGACTTGAGTACCTTCTATCTCACAATATACGAATACATTATTCATGGGTTAGCCAATTATCTTTTCATTCAACAATTCCTTAATCAGTCCTTCGACATCTGCATCGCTGCTGGTGAGCGTTTTGCTCTCCTTGGCTTGGAAGACGATGTTTTGTACAGCCTTCACCTTGGTCGGACTGCCGGCAAGACCACACTGCTGAGGATCTCCGTTGACATCGGCCACGCTCCATTGGTTGAGGGTCATATAGGGGCGCTCGTCATAGAGGTGTGTATACTCATTGGCCTCTTTAGGACGCTCCATGGGGCAAGTGGCACGCTTGTACTTCATGACCAGCTTGGCGTTGCAGGGGCGGCAAGGCGCTGCGCTGCCGTTGACTGTGATGGCTACAGGCAGAGGGGCAACTACAGTCTCAACACCACCGTCGATATGGCGGCGGATAGTGGCTTTGCCATCCTCTATCTTGATGATTTCCTCGGCATAAGTCACCTGATTGAGGCCCAGCTTCTGAGCGACCTGTGGACCTACCTGCGCCGTATCACCATCGATAGCCTGGCGACCGCCGATGACAATATCTACATCGCCGATCTTCTTGATAGCTGTAGCCAGAGCATAGCTGGTGGCCAATGTATCTGCTCCGGCAAAGAGACGGTCTGTCAGCAGCCAGCCAGTATCTGCACCACGATAGAGTCCCTGTCGGATAATCTCACCGGCACGGGGAGGGCCCATGGTCAGTATGCCGACTGTAGAGCCGGGATTTTGTTCTTTCAGGCGCAGAGCCTGCTCCAGCGCATTGAGGTCGTCGGGATTAAAAATCGCCGGCAATGCTGCGCGGTTTACAGTTCCCTCAGCAGTCATGGCGTCTTTGCCCACATTGCGGGTATCGGGCACTTGCTTGGCGAGAACTACGATCTTGTAACTCATTTATTCGCTTTTTAGATTATAAGATATATCATTAATTACTCTCGACAGCCATCTGTCCAGATGGCCATACAAGATGCAAAGGTACAAATTTCTCTGTTCACTACGCTCTATCTCAGCACATTTTTCACATTTTCGAGCAAACTCTCAGTCACCATTCAGGAGCAAACCCATCATGGGCAGCACTAGCCCCGCTTCTATTGTCACATTCAGCCGATTAAGACAGACCATTACCCGATTGTACCCTGATCGTCCCATGCTGCTTCTTCCCAGGCCGCATCATCTCCAGTGCAATACCCTCTGCAGTCTGAGGGCATGCCTCTGCCCCATGCCCTAATGGGCCCTTCATCTGCCATCTCGACTGGGTGTTCTTCTCTCCTGCCGGCCAGTTCGACGAGAAGGACGCACGCATAGGTAAGTTTCGTCTTGGCAAGGACGACCTCGTCGTCGATGCCGCTACAGGCACAAGTCACATCTCCGTCGAGGACTATGCTGTGGCCATGGTTGACGAGCTGGAGAAGCCTGCTCACCACAAGGAGCGCTTCACCATCGGATATTAAAATCAGTTTTTTCAGTCATAAAGAAAGCGATATCGCATGTAGGGTGTGCGGTATCGCTTTTTTTAGTTTATTTCTTTGTTGGTGAAATAGGGTTGAATAAAATAGATGCTCTATTCTCTGTCATGTTTTTGGTTAGTCCTCATCCCTTTCTTGCCTGTGAGGGAGACATACCGAACCGATGCCGGAATGCATTGGCGAAATAGGCGGGACTCTCGAATCCCAAGCGGTAGCATACGTCTGAGACGCTCATTGTAGTATATCGCAGCAGCCGGATAGCCTCCGTCATCTTTCTCTCCCTAACCCATCGTGCCGGTGGCTCGTTGTATAAATTTTGGAAGTCACGCTTAAATCCTGACAGGCTTCTCCCACTGAGCCATGCCAGTTGGTCCACGGTCACGGGACTGGCATAGTGCGCTTCCACGACACGGCGGATATCGGCTTTCACGGGCTGTCAAGTAGCGGCATCTGCCGGAGAATGTCTGATGAGCAGTCGGCCACATCGTAGAGCAGTTCTTGCATCTTTAGTTTCAGGAGACCGGTGGGGATGCTGTCGGGATGGATGAAATAAGGCTCCAGCGAACGGCAATAGGCGATGAACTGTTCACTCATGCCGCAAGGTTGCAGCCGATCGCTATGAATGCTGGGAGCATCGTCTTGCAACTGGGCAATGGGCTGCTTATCTAGAAATTCGCGTAGTATGCCGTCATGTATGGCGAAGAGCAAACTCTCGAATTTTCCAGTCTTGTTGTCGCCGCTTTTGTCGTAGGTCACACTGTCGTATTTCCTCAACAGAATCATCTCATTCTTATGCAGCGTCACCGTCTGCCGCCCTATCTTCAGCTCCACCTTCCCGTCGAGCACTACATAGAGCAGGTGCTGTTGCAAGAAGAAAGTGCCATGCTGTCCTGCGGTAACGATGCACTGTCCAATGGCTGAGACACCATCGAGCTTGAGGGCTGAGGTGGTGTCGCAGCCGTCGAGGAGGTCATTGGGGAAACGGATTGCCATTTCCATGGTCATTGCTTATTTCCCCACCCAGACGTGCTCAATCTGTCCGATATACATCGTGTGGAGCTTCATCTCTTTTTCGTCGCCATACATGGGCACGCACGTCGGCAGGAAGCTTGTCCATCTCAAAGGTGTGAGAATAGATTTTCTTACATTCTATGGTCATCACGGCCTCCTTAAAGGTTGGATTCCCCTCCTTTGTCCACTCCGGTGTCAGTCCTGCTGACTTCACCTTGTCGCCATCGCGCCCGGAATGGGTGCCGAGGTAGATAAGGGCCCGTCGTTTGTCGTTCGGGAAAAGCGACACGGTGAAATGGTCGTTGGCTTCCATCAGCCCGTGGGTGTAGCGGCTGCCTGACACGTAGACGGTCACTACCGGCTCTTCCCAGAGTTGTCCCAGACTTCCCCAAGAGATGGTCATAGCGTTCATCTTTTCCTTGTTGCCGGTGGCCAGTGCCATCCAATCCTTGGAAACAGTTTGACGGCGTTCTCACTGATGTCGGTGGCTTCCACCTCCTGCCACTGGCCGTCGGCGCGCAGCGTGTCGGTATCGTTGGACGATCCTATGCTGGCATTGCTGTGACAGGCTGAAAATAACATGCTCATCATGGCTGTAGCTATGAATTTCATTTTGTATTTATTCATCTGTACTTGGCTTTTTATCAGTTTCGTCCGCAACGTTACGAAGACTTTCTTCAGGAGACTTTATGTTTTGGTCCAAAAAAGTTATGATTTTAGCTCACGGCAACTCTGCAGTGATGGTCGTGGCTAGGAATGTCAAAAATATGAGGTTAACGCTTGTTAAAGTCCTTCCGCATGAAAGCCCTCGCCATCCATTTCCTACCAAACGGCAACCTTAAGACCGAAAGGTGCCTTCTTGCAGCGTATCGTTTTTTGCCGTATTCTTGGCATCAGAATATATAAATAAAGGAGAAAAAGACATGGCGAGTCAAAGCGCAACAGGAAATGAACCAAAACGGCCCTATCATTTATCAACTGGAGAAAAAGAGCCCCCTTCATCGGCATTCCACTTAGTAAATGCGAAGGTGCTCTTTCCTTGCATGGAAAGGCTTTGTTCTGGCTTCCGATGAGCGATTGTTACTGAGGTTGAGGGGCGTCCTATTGTGTTCCCGAATTCCGCAGCGATGGGAGATTAAAGCGATCTCAGTCCCAGCTCTATAGCCTCTCGCGCAGCCTCGACACTTGGCCATCGCGTAGTCTACTTAGCGGCATTTGCTGGAAAAAATCATACACGAGTAAAGGCACTGTCCATATACGTCCCTCAGGTCCGAAGATGTCCCCATGCATACGGCCGCTCGGCATTTCAGACGCCGCATTCGCTTACCTGAGGTCCTTAAAAGCAGATAACGGAAATAATCGGCCAGCACCTTGCTAGGTCACAGCCAACATAGCAGCGCAGTCGTCCCCAAGCCTCTCCGCCGAATCCCTTTTTCTCCATCTCCTCTTCGTTTTTTATATAATGAATATTGAATACCGCTCGTACAGATGCCGATGCTGTCATGACAAGTCGCCTTGTTCGCGCAACAAGGTCGGACTTATTTTAAACTAGGTCCGATGCAATTTAAACTAGAAGGCAAGTTGTTATCGCTTGGTAGCCAATTAGTTACGCGAGAAACAAATATTAATTGTAATTAATTGGTTTTCAGTAAGTTATAGAGATAAAATAGGTGATTTTCATTTCATCTAACTAGAGAGGATAAGCCGAGAAAACAACTCTATTTTTATATAAAAACTGAGAGACTATTTTTGCAGTCTCCTGAAAGTAGAAGCGGACGGTCTTGAAGTCTACCCGCTTGCCTCTTGCTGCATGGCGCCAAAGCTAGGAAAGACAATAGCAGAGAATAGCCGAAGCTTATTCGTCACACTCCGCTTGATGGGCCAATCATTAGTTGTCTGTCACAGCCGTATACCCACCGGTCTGCCATGAGAGTCTGTAGCGAGCACTTTACTGACACTCATCGAGTGGAGACGATGACTTTATAACCGCTGCTCTTCTGCTGACGCCAAACTTGCCCTTGCTTCTTTAGTTTACTAAAATATTCTCAGTATGAGCAAAAGCGAATTTCTGTTATCTATTTAGTACTCAGATATATGTGATTCTACTAGCGAACTAATTAGGGTCTGACAAAGCTTCATTTGTATCCGCCTTTGTACCTCCAGAAAAGCAGGAAATCTTTTCTACAACTGAAATTAATCGTCTAGAGAAAGGTGAACATCATCATGGGAAGCCTTCTTGTCCCGCCTCAGGCTGGCCATCGCTTGGCTATGAAAACTGCGAAGAGGCGGGATACGCGGCTCTTTGCCCATTTTGTCTGCTTCTCGTATATCCTTAATCGGACTTCCTAATGGATAATCACCATCGTAGCGCCAAATCCATACTCTCTGAAGGAAGCATCCTGCGAGGTACACGAATGATAGTGCCGATGGAGTTCGGACAAGATTCTATTGCGGAGCACGCCGTTGCCTTTGCCATGGATAAAGACAAGTTTTTTCCCTTTGTTTTTCTGATACTTGTCCATCGTTTTGCGGAATGTATCCACTTGGTACTCAAGTATTTCTCCGCTAGACATACCTCTCGTCGTATCGAGCAGGGCATCGGCATGCAAGTCTATCACCTCAATATCGTCATGGTGCTCTTTGCGTATAGCCACAGCCTTGACGCGGGGTTTGAGATCCGCCTCGCGCTTTCTCTTTGCGCCCGTAAGGGCATCTTTAATAGATTGAGTATCAATCGCCTCATGACTCACAGGACAATCATCACGAACGAGGTCAAAAGTCTCCACCTTTTCCTCAAAAAAGTCATTGGCCGCAAAGGTATGCAGTTTGTAGAAGCGCGTGAGATCTGGGTTGAGCCTGATGGTCATCGCGGGCTTGATCATAAAAGGCTTGTCCTGCTTGTAAGCCATCATCTCGACAGCAAGATGCTGGAGGCTGTTGAGATTAGACCGGTCCACAGTAGTCAGATAGACCTTGGTATTGGGCTCAGCCGTACCGCGATCGATAGTTGTCCAGTTCATATTCTCACCGGACAGATAGAGATAGTCCAGATAGTAGTTGCTGTCATTGACCAAATAAGTCTCAAAGTCTGTATCGAGCAATGCGGTGGGTTTGACGGGCATAAAGCAGAGATAGACATTAAGCTGATCTCCTCCACGACGCTCCTGAGGCTTGGCGTGAAAGGTAATCGGGAGGTCAGCCGGATCGGACTCTTCCTCTTCCAAAGCCTTGACTTTGGCCCGCTGCGAAACCGCATTATCAGTTGCTGCATCACCCTTATCAGGCTGCGCATCAGATGAATCGAAATGGCCATCATACCCTTCAGTGCCCACGACTACTAGTTCGCGTATCGGCACAGGTACCTCAAATCCATTATCATCTTCGACATTAACTAGATTTTTGCCGACAAATCCTACGACTCGTCCGCCGCCCACGTCATTGAGAAATCTCACTTTATCTCCTATCTTCATGTCTTCTGATTTTATCTGCAAAATTACGACAATCTGACCATATTCACTTTCATCTCTATGTCAAAGAGTATCAAAGAGTCCCTTTGCCGTGCTCCATCAAGAGTTCTCCGGCCCATGGCTTACGCTACCCCTTACGCTGCCGATATTGGATGGGAGTCATGCCGATATGGCGTCTGAATACGCGGCTGAAGAAAGAAGCGTCCTGCCAACCGCACTGATAGGAGATTTCCTTGGCTGTCAAGCCCGTATAGTCAAGCAAGTGGCATGCCTTCCGCAGCCTCAGCGTATCGAGATAGGCCATCGGAGGTTGCCCAGCCTGTCGGGCAAATGAGCGGCAAAACGCAGATGACGTGAGATGAGCCACACGAGCCAAGTCTGAGAGCCTCACTGTCTCCGCTAGATGAGCCTTCATATACGTCACCACTCGCGCCATATCGCTCTCTGGAGGCACCTTGCCAAGGCTCGTATCCGGCAGCGGTGAGACCACGCTGCAAGCGGGCGTCTCTGCCAGCAGAGACATGAGTCTCCATACACTCCGGATGACTCCTAGCCCGTGAGCATCATGTACCTGTTCCACTCTGTGGCGCAACTCTCTCAATGGCACTGGGTCGGAAGAATAGGCGCCCCTGGCTGACTGCTTGAGCAAGATATCCAGCGATGCACACTCCGGCAGAGCCACAAGGACGTCGGGAAACAGCGCTTCCGACATACGCACCTGTATCACGGAGAGGGGGGCGCCCCCCCCCTCACGACTGAGCGCCAGCGTCTCATCCGCCTTGGCAAGCAGCCACTGACCCGAGCGGAGGATCACCTGGCCGCTCCCATAGTGGACGCGCAGCTTACCACGTTCCACAATATCCAGCTCGATTGTACCAAGACTGTAGTCTCCCTGGAGAGGATTGTAGACGCGCCTCACCTCAACCGTCCTAGTTGCCCTTTTGACTGAATTATTTACCATTCACTCGTTTTTTTATTCCGTTTTTGCGAACATAATTATATATACTGCAAATATAGTACTATTTTTATTCCGAAAAAATATTTAAGAGACAAAACATTATTATAGAGGGGGCGCCATCCAGAGAAATAGTTTCCCTCCCTATTTTTAATATGTAACTCTAACTACAGAAAAATCACATTATCAATATTTACACATGCGTCAGCTTAAAATCACACAAAGCATCACCAATCGCGCCAGTGCCGCTCTCGACAAATATCTCGTCGAAATAGGCCGCGAGGAACTGATTACCACCGATGAAGAAGTAGAACTTGCTCAAAAGATCCACAAAGGCGACAAGCGCGCTCTTGACAAACTGGTCAAAGCCAACCTCAGATTTGTCGTCAGCGTCGCTAAGCAATATCAAAATCAAGGCCTCTCACTCAATGACCTTATCAACGAGGGAAACCTCGGCCTTATCAAAGCCGCCAACAAGTTTGATGAGACCCGCGGATTTAAGTTCATATCATATGCCGTGTGGTGGATCAGACAAAGTATCCTGCAGGCCATCTCCGAACAGAGCCGCATTGTACGTATGCCCCTCAACCAGGTCGGTTTCCAGAGTAAACTCAGCAAGGCCCGCACAAGTTTTGAACAAAAATACGAGCGCCATCCGTCTATCGAGGAACTGGCCGAGGAACTCGGCACTGACAAAGCCAAGATAGCCGAAGCTCTGGGTACTGGCGGCAAAAAGATTTCTGTAGATGCCCCTCTGCAAAATGATGACTCCTCTGCCATGATCGATACCATGACTGACGAGACGCAGGCCCCGACAGACATCAAGATGGAACAGGAGTCGCTCGACAGCGATCTTAATGCAGCTCTTAGTTGTCTGACTGATCGGGAACAGACTGTGCTTAAGATGCTCTTTGGCTTTGGATATCCGGAAATGACAGCCGAGGAAGTAGCCGGCAAACTCAATCTCACCCGCGAGCGTGTGCGCCAGATTAAGGAACGCGCCCTGCGCCGACTCCGTGAGAACCGCGATATCACAATGCTTAAGAAGTATTTCTAACACATTAGCAGAAAGAGAGGGCCGTTCCTCAAAAGTATAGTGGCCCAAAGAGCTGTCTTGTAATACTCATCGCAGGTCAAGCGCTCTACATCATAGATAAATAGGAAATAGCAGCCGTGTGGTCAAAAAAGACTGTGCGGCTGCTATCTTTATAATCAAACCGGTGTATTGCTCCGTCGGTTTATTTATTTTCCACCCTTCTCCAGGCGATAGACCTGCGCGCTTCTGGCAGGGATATAAAGAGACAGATGCCCCTTATGGGCAGGAAGATTTTTGTCAGACTCAGTGAAGTGGTCCACTTTTGGATCAATGAGACGCTGTCCCCCAAAGGCTGTATCATCAGTATCAAGCACAAGCGTGTACTTACCGGAAGGAGCGATGAATTGGTAGTCGGCCAAGCTCTGAGAAGGACTGAAATTGAACACGAAAAGTAACCGTCCTCGCATGATGACAAGAATCTGACAGGCTTCATCATACCAAATATTCTGGACACGTGTACTCTGGAAACGCGGCACAAGCTTAATCGTACTAATCATCTTGCGGTCAAAATCGCCCAGATAATGGTAGCAGAGCGTCGGGTCGTCTACAAGATGCCACTGGCGACGGGCATACTTATAGCTCCAGCTATTGCCTTCACGCGGAAAGTCTATCCACTCAGGGTGGCCCCATTCATTGCCCATAAAATTGAGATATGCCCCGCCGATAGTCGAGAGTGTGAGTAAGCGTATCATTTTGTGAAGCGCTATACCGCGGCGGGCTGCATCGTCCTCGTCACCTATCCGGAAATGCCAGTACATCGAGGCATCAACAAGTCGGAAGATAACTGTCTTGTCCCCCACCAGGGCCTGATCATGACTCTCCACATAAGAGACTGTCAGCTCATCCTGACGACGGTTGGTGAGATTGTAGAGCATATCCAACGGATTCCAGTCCTCATCTCGCTTCTCCTTAAGCATACGTATCCAGTAGTCTGGGATATTCATCGCCATGCGGTAGTCAAATCCGTATCCGCCTCCAGCTATAGGGTATGCCAGTCCTGGCATGCCGGATACTTCTTCCGCTATAGTGACGGCCTGGGGCTTCACTTGGTGGATCAGTTGATTGGCCAAAGTGAGATAGCAGATAGCTTCATCATCCTGATGGCCATTGTAGTAGTCATCGTATCCCGTAAAGCTCTCTCCCATGCCATGACTGTAGTATATCATCGATGTCACGCCGTCGAATCGGAAGCCGTCAAAGCCGAACTCCTCTAGCCAATACTTGCAGTTGGACAGCAGGAAATGAACGACTTCGTCCTTGCCGTAGTCCCAGCACAAGCTGTCCCACTGCTCGTGGTGCCGGCGCGGTCCCTTGAGAAAATACTGCCCGGGATCACCGCAGTAGTTGCCGAGTCCTTCCAACTCATTCTTTACAGCATGGCTGTGGACAAGGTCCATAATGACGCTGATGCCCATGCGATGAGCATCATCGACAAGATGGCGCAACTCATCTGGGGTGCCGAAACGGCTGGACGGAGCATAGAGACTCGAGACATGGTAGCCGAAACTCCCATAATAGGGATGCTCCTGTATAGCCATAATCTGGATACAATTGTATCCCGCGCGCTGAATACGTGGCAGGGTATTGACACGAAACTCCTCGTAAGTGCCTACGCCCTCCTTGTCCTGCGCCATTCCGATATGGCATTCGTAGATGAGCAAAGGAGAACGATGCGGCTTAAAATCATGTATTTTAAGGCAATACGGATGTGCCGGACACCACACTTGGGCGCTAAAGATCTTGGTCTGCTCATCCTGGACTACACGGGTACACCATGCCGGGATGCGCTCGCCCTCTCCACTCGGCCAGTAGACCTTAAGTTTGTAAAGCCCTTGATGCCTGAGGGTCGCTTTGGGAAGCTTTATCTCCCAATCCCCATGGTCATTGATACGCTGCAGCTCGTATTCAGGCAACTCCCGCCAATCAGAGTGATCACCTACAAGGTATATCTTAGTAGCGTTAGGAGCCCACTCGCGCAGCACCCACTCGTGACCTCGCAGATGAAGGCCGTACCACATATATCCATCGGCAAAAGTTGACAAGTCTCCGCTGGACTGAGTAAGTTGATTCAGACGATACAGGAAGTGAGAATGGCGCCCTTCGATAGCCTCTGTATAGGGCTCTAGATAAGGATCACCTTGTATGAGAGGAAGTGGCATAGTAATAAAATTGGATACTTTAATAATGAGCTAACAATGACTCTGCATTTTTCAGCTGGATACAAATCTATTTACTTTCTTGCCCGGGAGGCTCTTACCGTACTAAGCATTGCTGTTCAAGAGTGGGTGACTTGGTTGATGCATCATAATCATCTTCGACCCGATACCTTGTCTAGATCAAGCAGATCAGTCATTGGAGAGTACGGCCTGCCCAGCGACATAGTTGCCTCTGCGTATGACAGTTCCATTACGGTCTTTTTCTACAAAGAGTCCTTGCCTAACTCCATGGGAATAGGAGCCTTCAAAACGCACTCCGTCTTTGTCCTCTTCGATACACTTCCCATCCTTGAGTCCATTATGGAAAGTGCCTTTGAACTTGGTGCCGTTGGCAAGTCTCAGGATGCCTTCGCCATCCATTTTCCCTTTGGTCCAGTGTCCTTCATAGACATCACCATTGGCCCAGGTGTACTTCCCCTGGCCATCGCGCTGATTGGCCTTCCAGTTGCCTACATATTGAGATCCGTTTTTCCAAGTGTAAGTACCCTGACCGTTTTGTTCACCGTTAAGGAAAGTGCCCACATACTTGTTGCCATTGCTAAAGGAAAAGATGCCTTGTCCCGTACGCTCGCCTTGAACGTAAGGGCCCTCGTAGACATTGCCGTTACGAAACTTATAGATGCCTCTACCTTGCTGTATGTCGTCTACCCAGTCTCCATCGTAGACATCACCATCTGTATAAGTGAAGACGCCTTTTCCGTTGCGCTGATTGTTGGCCCAGTCGCCCTTGTATTGAGAGCCGTCGGCCCAGACAAAAGTTCCCTTTCCGCATTTCTTGTCATCCTTCCACTCTCCTTGGTAGTAGGAGCCGTTGGCATAAGTGTACTTGCCTTTGCCATTGCGCTTGTCCATGTACCATTCGCCATCGTAGATGTCGCCGTTGTAGTAAATCATTCTACCGCGTCCCTGCTGATAGTCGCGATACCAGAGGCCTTCATAGCGATTGTTGTTGACAAAATAGTAGGTGCCCTTACCGTGTTGTTGGTCTTGAAACCATTCGCCCTCGTACTTTTCCCCGTCAGGAAACTTGTATACGCCATATCCTTGACGCTTGCCCTTCACATAGGCACCCTCATAACTCTCGCCATTAGAAAAAACTGTTTTGCCTTTTCCATTGGGTTTACCTCCGGCAAGATCTCCGGTATAGACAGAACCGTCTTTGAAGGTGTAAGTGCCGATTTTCATCTTCTGTGCAGAAGCCCAAAGCGGCAGTATCAACGCTAGGCCAAGAATGAAATATTTTCGTCTTATCATAATCCTACTTTTATATAATGGACAATTGAGGCCATGCCCCATTGTCTACATTTCTTCTTCATGAGCGAGAAATTGCTCTGCCCGGTTCAAGTCATCAGGCGTATCTATGCCTATCGTCTCCTCGGAGGTTTGGGCCACCTTGATACGATAACCGGCTTGCAGCCATCTGAGTTGCTCAAGCGACTCCGCCTTCTCGAGCGGAGACTGAGGTAGCGAAGTGATTTCCCGCAGTGTCTCAACCGTATAGGCATAGAGCCCTATATGCTTGTAGTACGTCTGCAAGCTAGACCACTCACTCGGCTGCTTACCCCTCAGGTATGGGATGACAGACCGGCTGAAGTACAGCGCATAGCCCTGATCATTGATGACAACCTTCGGCGAATTGGGATTTTGCAGCATCTCCAAGGGGCAGCCTTTGTCAAAGGGCTTAACAAGTGTTGCGATCTGGGACTGCGGAGAGTCAAAGCAG
Source organism: uncultured Prevotellaceae bacterium (assembly GCA_900316315.1). Taxonomy (GTDB): domain Bacteria; phylum Bacteroidota; class Bacteroidia; order Bacteroidales; family Bacteroidaceae; genus UBA6382. The sequence continues at coordinate 119,904 of ONCK01000004.1, read as the reverse complement.
CGCTTGATAGCCTCGAGCTGGGAGCGATGAATAAAGGGCTCATCCCCCTGTACATTGACGACAATGTCATAAGGCTTACCGCACTTCGTATAGGCTTCCCAGCAACGGTCAGTGCCGCTGCGATGACGGTCAGAAGTCAAGACGGCTTTTCCGCCAAAGGCTCGTACGGCTTCTATGATGCGTTGGTCGTCTGTCGCTACAAGTGTGTCGTCAAACAATGGCGCCACGCGCTCATAAACCCGCTGAATGATAGGCTTACCGCCCAGCAAAGCCAGCGGCTTGCCCGGAAAACGTGTCGACCCGTAGCGGGCTGGGATTATAGCTATGAATGACTTATTCATTTTTTCTCATTTACTGTGGACGTTTCGTTTGTATTGAGAGTCCTATTTCTATTTGTCTGTTGATTACTTTTTACTGAAAGACATCGTTGATAGACTCGTTTTCCAGCGAATCCGAACGCACCGTAGCACATGGAGAGAAATTGTCCGGAATAGCAAACCGTTCCTCTGTAGAATAGCCGAGGGAATGGTCCGCATAAACTTTCTGCATAAACTTTGCCCAGATAGGGAGAGCCACGGTCGCACCCTGCCCCATTGACATCCTGTCGAAGTGGATATCGCGGTCTTCGCCGCCGACCCAGCAGCCAGCCACGAGCCTCGGAACAAAACCAATGAACCATCCGTCGCTATTGTTGTTGGTCGTACCGGTCTTGCCGCCGATCTGTCCCTCAAGATGATACTTATACCTCAAGCGTCCGGCGGTACCGTGGTCAACGACCTCCATGAGCATTTCCAGCATCTTGTACGAACTCTCAGCGCTGATGACCTCATTCATTCTTGGATGGAAATCTGCCACGACCTCTCCATCACTATTCTCAATCCGCGTGACAAGCATCGGCAAGACTCGGATACCCTTATTGACAAAAGCCGTATAAGCCTGAACCATTTCTGCCACAGAGATGTCGCACGTGCCCAGGCAAAGCGACATAGAGGGATAAACATCCAGACTATTGATGCCAAAAGACCGCATGATGGACACCAAGGACTTGGGATTGAGCTTACTCATCAGATAGGCGGATATCCAGTTGTTGGAGTTGGCGAGTCCCCATTTGAGCGTCACCATCTCGCCATAGCGAGCATGGTTGGCATTTCGGGGCGTCCAGGGCTTGCCTGCGACCATATAGGTACGTTGTACATTAGGCGCCAAGTCACAGGGCGTATATCCGTTCTCCATGGCCAAGGCATAGAGATAGGGCTTTATGGTAGAGCCTATCTGTCTCCTGCCCATCATACACATGTCGTACTGGAAATATGTATAGTCCAAGCCTCCCACATAGGCCTTGACGGCTCCCGTTTGGGGGTCCATGGCCATAAATCCGGCCCTCAAGAATGTCTTATAATAGAGGATAGAGTCTTGAGGCGTCATCACTGTATCGCGATCGCCATAGGGCGTGTAGACCGTCATGTCCACTTTATGTGTCTTGAAGAACGCCTTGACTTCCTCGTCCGACATTCCGGCCTCTCTCATAGACCGGTAGCGGTCACTGCGCTCTATCGACCGATTGACAATAGCCTTGATCTGCTGTTGGGAGAGCGAGCTGGAGAAGGGATTGAGGTACTGCCCTTTGTGCTTCTCCTTATCAAAGAGAGGCTGCAGATAGCCCTCCAGATGATCCCTGACGGACCGCTCGGCATAGCGTTGCATGCGGCTGTCGATAGAGGTATAGATTTTAAGGCCATCCGTATAGATATTGTACGGCGAGCCATCCTTCTTACTATTCTTATTGCACCAGCCGTAGAGCGGATCGCGTTCCCAGGCAAGGGAATCATCGTGATATTCCTGTTCCTGCCAAGAGGCATAATTGCTCCTCACAGGCCGCTTGGCCATCATGATGTGACGCAGATATTCGCGGAAGTAGGTAGCCAGCCCATCTCTGTGGCTTACGTGCTGCAAGTGCACTCCCAAAGGAGCATTCTGATAGTCTACGCATTCTTCCTCGCTCAGGTAGCCTTGCTCCTTCATCAGTTCCAGCACGACATTGCGGCGTTGCTTGGCCACTGTGCTGTCTCGTACGGGATTAAAATAAGACGGATTCTTGCACATTCCCACCAGCATCGCCGACTCGGGTACCGTCAGGTCGCGAGCCTCCTTGTTGAAGTACACGCGGGCCGCTGTCTTGACGCCGACCGCATGGTGGAGAAAATCAAAATAGTTTAGGTATAGTGTCAGGATTTCATCTTTACTGTACTGACGCTCGAGCTTGATGGCGATGACCCACTCTATCGTCTTTTGGACAATACGTTGGCGGCTGTTTTCCGCACGTGACTGGGTATAGAGCTGTTTGGCGAGTTGCTGAGTGATTGTGCTGCCGCCACCAGCCTCTTTGTGTCCGAGGATGCCTCTCTTAACGATGGCCCGAGCCAACGACTTGATGTCTATGCCCGAGTGCTCATAAAAGCGCTTGTCCTCCGTTGCTACCAAGGCCTGCAGCAGGCTTGGAGCAATCTCCTCCCGTGAGGCAAAGAGGCGGTTCTCATTGAGCGACCAAGTACCGAGCAACACATTGTCTGAGCTGATGACTTGCGAGGCGTACTTGCTGATAGGATTTTCGAGCTCCTCTATCGGCGGCATATACCCTATCCAGCCTGCACTGATAGCTGAAAAATATATCACAGCTAGGACTACCACTGCCAACAGCGATCCCCACATCCATCGTATCAATTTTGTGTGCATGCCAGTCTTTTATAAATGAGTCTTTTGTGCTTTGACCGTCTTGATCGGACAATGTTTAATATCGCAAAGGTAACAACTTTTTCTTAATTCTCCTATTCTTTCTGAGTATTAAAGCGCTTCCCCTTCAGCGCATAGCCTATCCTAATCTGAGCAGTAGCGTCATGATGTCATGGGGCAAGGCTCCTGTCCCCCAAAAAGGAAAAGCGACGACGCCCCAGACGCAACATCAAGAGTGCAGGAAGCGCCCGTCTCTGCTTATTTTCCTGCCCTACAATGGCGTACCCCTTTCCCCATAGCCCTACGCATGAAGTACTTGAAGAGAATGAGCTAACCGTGTCACTTTCTCTTCAAACATTCTTTCGGCAGAGATACGAAAGTTGGTTTCTTTTGCGTAACTTTGCAGCTCAAAAGATTTATACCGAATAAGGACCCTCAAATCAACAAAAATATTTTATAAACCAGAAGAGATTTTATCGAGCATGGAAAGAGACACACAGATCTTCGACATTATCGAAGCTGAGCACCAGCGCCAATTACGCGGCATGGAGCTTATCGCTAGTGAAAACTTCGTTAGCGATGAAGTAATGCAGGCCATGGGCAGTTGCCTGACCAACAAGTACGCTGAAGGTTATCCAGGCCATCGCTATTACGGCGGCTGTATCAATGTAGACCGGAGCGAGACGCTGGCCATCGAGCGTGTCAAGCGGCTATTTGGCGCCGAGTATGCCAACGTGCAGCCTCACTCCGGAGCACAGGCCAACGCCGCCGTTTTCCTCGCCGTGCTCAACCCCGGCGATACCTTTATGGGACTCAATCTTGACCACGGCGGTCATCTCTCCCATGGTTCCAAGGTCAACACCTCCGGCATCCTCTATAATCCTATTGGATACAATATCAAGCGAGAGACTGGTCGCATCGACTACGATGAGATGGAGCAGCTCGCCCTCGCTCATAAGCCCAAGATGATCATTGGCGGAGGTTCTGCTTACAGCCGTGAGTGGGACTATGCCCGTATGCGCGCCATTGCTGATGAGGTAGGCGCTATCTTCATGGTTGACATGGCTCACCCTGCCGGACTCATCGCCGCAGGCCTGCTGGACAACCCGCTCAAATACGCCCATATCGTCACCTCCACCACCCATAAGACGCTCCGCGGACCGCGAGGCGGCATCATCCTCATGGGCAAAGACTTTGAGAATCCTTGGGGCAAAAAGACCAAGAAGGGAGAAATCCGTATGATGAGCTCTCTGCTCAACAGCGCTGTCTTCCCCGGTATCCAGGGCGGCCCGCTTGAGCATGTCATCGCAGCCAAAGCTGTGGCATTTAATGAGAACTTGCAGTCCTCCTTCAAGGACTACGCCCTCCAGGTCAAGAAAAATGCAGCCAAGCTGGCTGGAGAACTGATAAAGCGAGGATTCAGCATCGTCAGCGGAGGTACAGACAACCACTGCATGCTCGTCGACCTGCGTTCCAAGTATCCCGAGCTCACGGGTAAGGCCGCTGAGACCGCCCTTGTAGCCGCTGATATCACGGTCAACAAGAATATGGTGCCCTTTGACAGCCGCTCAGCCTTCCAGACATCAGGTATCCGTCTGGGCACCCCTGCCCTGACCACCCGCGGAGCCAAGGAAGACATGATGGAGCTCATTGCCGGACTTATCGAGCGCGTGCTCGACCATCCTGATGACGAGAAGGTCATTGCCAGTGTACGTGCCGAGGTCAATGAAACCATGAAGCAGTACCCCATCTTCGCTTGGTAAACTGCTGACATCCCTATTCGAGATATAGACAGAGAGGACCCTCACGATGAGAGTCCTCTCTATTTGTTTTTTTGCGAACGACGCAATAGTTCTAGGAGCGTGAAAAATCGCTGGAAGAAGCGTATCATTCAGCGATTTGGGAGAAAGAATAAATCTTCGTCTGCAACGCCTCCCAGACAGGCGCCGAAGCGTCGCATCTTGCATTAAAAGACCCCACCATAACACCCGAAAAGCGATGATTATAGAGAAGCTGAGGACCACATCGTAATGTCCTCGGAATACAGCAGCAAAGATGTTAAGAAGATTCCAGCTCGTTCTCGCCAATTTTGCTGTAGCCCCGTCTTATTGACCGCAGCACGATGGCTTTTACAGTTATTGCTCGAAGCGCACGGTAGTCTGTTTTTCTCAGCCCCTTGAATCCATTGTCTGTAGAACTGATAAGTAGACCTGAAGAGCGTATAAGTAGACAACGAAATCATAAGAGCTGACAGTAAAAGCGGATGAACAGAATGCAAGAGCGGATGAATAGGTAGCGAGAGCATACGAGCAGATGATAGGGGCAGACTAATAGAATGTGAGAGCGAGCGAACAAGGGGCGGGAGCAGACAAGCAGTTGACAAGAGCATACGAGCAGTCGCTTGCGTATGTCCCCAGCTTCATAGCGGTGCAGCTCATCCCCTTTACACAAATTCTCATTTCTCTAGTTCATTTTTTATATGATAAATTTGAGACACTGTCTCATACAGGTGCCGTGTTGTCAATTCAAGACGCCGTGTTTGCGTAACAAGGTCGGACTTATTTTAAACCAGGTCCGATGTAGTTTAAACTAGAAGGCGAGTCGTTATCGCTTGATATCCAATTAGTTACAAAAAGACCAAATGCTAGTTATAATTTACTGGCTCTCAATAAGTTACAGAGGTGTTTCTATCAATTTTTCATCTGTACGCATTCGGACATGAATTGGAAATTCCAGTAATAATTTTTTTATATAAAAAATTCAGCTCTTTTCTGCAAATTCTTTGGTGATAGCGCCGAACTGCCGCAAAGTCTAAAGGCTTGATAGCAGCAGGGTGTCATCCGATGAAGAAGAAACTATTAGAGAGCGTCCTCTGGACTTCGCCTATACCCTCCTTCTCATGGATAGATTAGAGCATGGCCGACATGGGCATATGGCTGCAGAAGTGTCCATGAGAGTGGCAGTGGAGCTGTGTGCTGACGTTCGGCGGACGACGATGGAGACTGCGTTCCCCGCCAATTCACCGCCGGAACTAGAGAGTTCCCCTCTTAGATGTGCGACAAAGCCGCTGCATGACGCCAGTATCCCTTGCCCCATTCCAGATAGTCAGACGAAGCCTCATCACAATAGCTTACTGCAAGCTCTATTACACTTTAAAACTATGAAAATCAAGCGTTTGCTTGTAAATTATTTCCCACGACTCGGAACATTAGCTTATTCTCCGTACGACCGATGGGCAATGTCCATCGGCCATGCGCCGCTTATTCGGCCCTACCCCTCAGACGACTGAGCAGCCAAGCATCATCAGTTTCGCCCTCCCGCATTGTCAGCCAAAGGACTGCAATAGCCCTGTCATAGACAGTCATAGCCTTGCTAGGCCGGTCGGCTATAAGAGTTAGCCCTCCGTCTTTCTTTCCTCCACGCACTACGTACGGAGCACATAGATCCCGAATCTCCTACTTAGCTTGCAGCGTCAAATCTTGCCAGATGATAGTACATCTGGTGGAGGAACCGATCTGTAACGGGTACAGGATTGTTGCGCAGATTTGGATGATGGCTGGCGGCAATCAACTGGTCAACCTGCTCCACTGAGAGATGTAAGTCTCGGAGGTCCGACCTCAGACCCGTATGCTGCCGCATGACCTCGATATATTGTGCCAAAGCATATCCGTCGGTGAGACCACACTGCCGAGCGAAGTCGTCCACACGTCGACAGCCGCCATCGACATTGTAGCGGATGAAGAGCGGCATGGTCAGGATACAGGCCTCGCCGTGGGGAATGCCAAGCATATTGGTCAGAGGATACGAGCAGGCATGAGGAGCCGAAGTCTTAGGCAAAGTAAAGGCCAGGCCTGCGGTCACAGAAGCCTCCGCCATAGCCTGACGCGCCTCATGGTCATCAGGACGATCAAAGGCCTCAAGCAAATGGCCAAGTGCGAGCTTCATGGCATGCACTGCCAGAGTATCGCAAACGGGCTGATGGTGCAGGCTCCAATAGGCTTCGGTCGCATGGCAGATGACGTCAAATCCCGTGCAAGCCGTAAGATAAGGCGGTACCGTATAAGTGAGCTCTGGATCTACGATAGCGAGACGTGGATAGAGCCCGTCGCCGCTAAAGGAGGCCTTGACGCCACGCCGATGGTCAGACAGCACAGCCACACAGGTAATCTCGCTGCCCGTACCGGCTGTGGTGGGCACGGCAATCAGCGGCAGATGACCCTGCGGCAAAGCCTTACCCGTCCCCACATAGGCTGTCGAGGACTCAGACTGGAGACTCAGGGTGGCAGCCGCCTTGGCACAGTCCATGACGCTGCCTCCCCCGACGGCAACTACAAAGTCACACTTCTGACGCCGTAACACTTGACAACAAGCATCACAGTCGTCTACCGTCGGATTGGGCGACACATGACTGAATATATCTATGAGCAGCCCTGACGATTGATTGACAATTTGCTTAGCCAAGCCACGGCGTACAAATCCCGGAGACGTCACAAGGAGTCCGCGACGGCCACCCATCGACTTGATTTCATCTCCCAATTGACTCAGGGTGCCTGGTCCGAAAAGGATACGTACTGGTTGTTGATATTCCCACATTATAATATTTGGGCTTATTTTCTTATCTTGACACCATTGTTGATGTAAATTTCTCCCTGATGAGTTTCGTTCACACGCCGACCCTGCAAGTCATAGATTGTCCCGTCTGACAGAGAGGGACGATAAGCCCTGACAGGAGTTATCCCCGTCACGGTGGCAAACTCGTCTTTGGCCTTCTGAAGCTGCTCCATAAAGGCGTCGTCAGCGTGGAGACGAGCCACAACACCCGTACCAATCACACGACCGGCATCGACATCGCTCTCATAGCTTACGCCTGCGATGACGCGGCTCTCACCATACTCATAGCCTCTGTGGAGGATGGTATCCTGGCGGTCAACATTGATCTCTGCGAGGATAAGGGCTGTTGCCCAGCCGACAGCGGCATAGTCCGAGGCATAGGAGCCCTTTGCAGACAAAGCTTTCTGCTGATCGGGAAACATGGAGTTGACCTTAAACTGCTCAAAGGGCGGCTTGCGTCTGTATTTGGATTGTATGGACTGGGTAGCCTGCTGACAGTCGGTGATGAGCTTCTGAAGCAAGGTGTAAAGTTCGGGGGTCGTACGACGGGTAATAGATGTTCCCATCGCCCCAGTAAAGACGCGACCGAGGTAAACGGCATTCAGAGTACCGTCGTTGCGCACCTGGGTGCCCCGCTCGCCACTGCGCAGCTGACGCACCATGGTAAAACTCAGCCAATCGCTGGTAAACCGCTGGCTGGCAGTATCGGGTGGAGCCGGCAGATAGTTGACCGCATTGGGCATGTCGTCAGCCGTGAGAAAGGAGTCGGCTTGTGCCCCAGAACAATACACAAGGCCGATTGCAAATAGAATAAAGGTTATCTTTTTCATTTGATAGTCTGTTTTGTAGATTGGACACATTAACTTACATTCCAGATTTGGCTGCAAACTCTGCCTTAGCTTTCTTGAGTTGCTCCATAAAGGCGGCATCGGCATGAAGCCTTGCTACCACAGCGCTGGCCACAAGGCGGCCGGCAGTGACATCACTCTGATAATGTACGCCAACGATGACTCGGCTTTGACCATACTGGTAACCGCGAGAGAGAATTGTGTCCTGTCTGGCAGGATTGATTTCTGCTAAAAGGAGGGCAAAGGTCCATCCCGCAGTAGTATGTCCCGAAGGATAGGAGCCATTTTTGCGCAAACTGGCTTCATCATTGGGCGTGGCTGAAGATTCGCCATAATAGTCAAATGGACGTTTACGCATATAGTAATTTTTTGCCACATAAGTGCCATTGGAACAGTCCCCCAACGCCTTGGTCAGCAGCTTGTACAACTCAGGAGTATTGCTACTTGAAATCGTCATGCCAAAGGCAGCGTTGAAGCCCTTGGAGATGCTGGACACTGAGTAGATAGCGTCGGCCACAGCTTGCTGGCCACGAGTAGTGTTGCGAACTGTCTTGCCCCAGCTGTATTGCACCCAGTCGTCAAGGTAGCGTGTATCGTCAGTATAGGGGTAGACTGGAAGATAGTTGACGGCATTGGGCATGTCATCACGCGTCAGAAAGGAGTCTCCCCTTGCTTCCTGTCCCCCTATAGACAGCGCCATAGCCAAAAAAAGTAAGGTAGAAGTATGATTCATAAAATTATTTGTTGATTTATTATTGTATTTCTATGTGTAATGCCGGTAAATCTTGGCGTTCAGAGGGGGCGCTTTTTGTCCCCTGGTCTTCTAGTTTAATCTTAGCGCCACTATTGAGCTGGCTTCGTCTTCTGGCATGTCTCGAGCCGGTGACGCACCTCGGCCTTGGCATCCGCCATCTCCTTGCAAAAGGTGGCATCAGCATGGAAGCGGGCCACACAGCTGCTGGCTACAAAACGGCCGGCATCAACATCGCTCTGGAAGTGGTAGCCTACGATGACACGGCTCTGACCGAACTGCCAAGCATAACTCATGATGGTGTCCTGACGCTCAGGACATATCTCGGACAAGAGCAGCCCGATTACCCATCCTGCCGTAGCATGACCTGAGGGATACGAACCCGTGGGGTAATAGTAGGCTTCCTCCTTGCGTACACTGGTGGGCTCGTCAAAGAGCACGTAGGGGCGTTTGCGTCCATACTCATTTTTAGCACGACGAGCGGCGTAACTGGCTATTTTGCAATACTTAGTCATCAGGCGACAGAGCTTGGGCGTCGTCTCAGGGGTAAGCTCTGTACCCACAGCCCCGCTGAAGCCCTTGAAGACAAAGCGAATATCAAAATTGGCATCCTTGATCGCTCTCTCGCCCCGCGGGGTCTGCCTCATCGATTTGCCCCAATGATATTGAGCCAAATCACTCTGGAAACGCAAGTCCGATGTATCTGGTGGCGCCGGCAAGAACTGGGCGGCCTGAGTCATCTGATTTTTGGAGAGAATGTCTTCCGCACAGACGGGTAAGCTAGCGGCTGCGAGCATCAAGGCACTGCCGAGATGACAATACAAACTGCTCATTTTCATCATACAAATAGATTTCGAATAAACATATACACGGAGATCCGTCCCTTGCAGTTGCCAGCGTGGACCGTATCCACCAACTCACATACGCTGTCCTATGCGCTGGCATATCTTATCAGACGCAGCTCCGACACAGACCTGCTAGGCGCAACCGACCTCTCCTATCTATTCCGCAAATTTAAGCAAAAATACCTGATTTCCACCTACACAGATACAATAAAATCAAATATTTTCACCACCGTCTCAATCATGTTTACCCCCAATGCCGACGCCGGCATGCTAGTTCCTCGTACAGGATCGGGACTTCGTCTTACTGAGGAGCGCCCGTTTCCCGACGCCAGCTCACAGATCTCTAATATCCTTGCCACAGGGAGAAATAAGTTCAGAATGAGGACTGGCGTGGGAAGAGGACTGGCCATCAGACGGATCCATCGATATGAAGTCTTTCGCAAGAAGCACCTACGACAGCTGGACGGCTTCTCTTGACGGACTACAAGCCTGCTTACGGAGCCCCACGCGGCGTCCCATATACGTTTCGCCGCCCATTCCCTCTCATATGGGAATGGGCGGCGAAAATCAGTTCCCCTTGATCAGCTACTCCTGAGCAAGGGCTTGACGGAGATCAGAGATGATGTCCTCAACATCCTCAATGCCTACAGAGAGCCGGATAAGGTCAGGAGCGATGCCGGCCTGCTTAAGCTGCTCATCGGTGAGCTGACGATGCGTGTGACTGGCAGGATGGAGCACACAGGTGCGGGCATCGGCCACATGGGTGACGATATTGATCATCTTAAGTGAATCCATAAACCTGATCGCCGTGTCTTTGTCTCCCTTCAGGCCTAGTGCCATGACCCCACACGAGCCGTTGGGCAAATACTTCTGGGCTAAATCATAGTTGGCATCACCTCTCAGTCCGGGATAATGGACCCAAGCCACCTTGGGATGTTCCCGCAAGTATTCAGCCACCTCTTGAGCATTGCTGCAATGGCGAGCCATGCGGAGATGCAGACTCTCCAGGCCGAGATTGAGCAGGAAGGAATTGAAGGGAGAAGGTATGGAGCCAAGGTCGCGCATCAACTGAGAGACAATCTTAGTGCAATAGGCCATCTTACCGAACTGCCGGCTGTACGTTATCCCATGATACGACTCATCCGGCTGGGTCAGGCCTGGATATTTGTCTGCATGAGCCTCCCAGTCGAAGTGACCACTATCGACCACGGCACCACCCACTTGCGAAGCATGGCCGTCCATATACTTCGTCGTAGAGTGAGTGACAATATCGGCCCCCCACTCAAAGGGGCGACAGTTGATAGGCGTCGCAAAGGTATTGTCTACGATGAGCGGCACGCCATGACCATGAGCGATGCGAGCAAACTTCTCAATGTCGAGCACATCACAAGAGGGATTGGAGATGGTCTCGCCGAAGAGGACCTTGGTATTCGGCTTAAAGGCCGCACCAATCTCCTGTTCAGAGGATTTGGGCGACACAAAGGTGCAGTCGATGCCGAGCTTACGCAAAGTGACGTTGAAGAGATTGTACGTTCCTCCGTAAATCTCGTTGGAGGCCACAATATGGTCTCCTGCTTCACAGATATTAAACACCGCATAGAAGGTCGCAGCCTGTCCACTTGACGTAAGTACGGCCCCGACACCGCCCTCGAGTGCGGCAATCTTACGCGCCACGGCGTCATTGGTCGGATTTTGCAATCGGGTATAGAAGTAACCGTCTTTTTTGAGATCAAAGAGATCTGCCATCTCCTCCGAGTTGTCGTACTTAAAAGTTGTACTCTCTACAATAGGCAGTACTCTGGGTTGTCCGTTCTTGGGCCTCCATCCCTCCTGTACGCAGATGGTACCAAGGCCTTTTTTCTTTTCCATCATTTGATTCCGATATTACTTTTTTCTAAATTTTCATCATGCAAAATTCTGTTTGCTTCATGCACACCACTACCCCTTAAGCAGGAACATGTGCACGCACTTTTCTGCCGCCAGCACACAGAAGCATTGATGCAAAATTAGTGTTGTTTTCCATGTTACACAAATGTTTTCATCTAAAATCCGCGACTTCGGAGTAAATCAGGCCATCTCCTTATGCTTTCAAAATAGAATTTACTTTCGCATACGAGAATCGTCCTATATTTTACTTAAAAAGACACATGTATTCGCAGTCGGCCTAAAAGGAAATCTTCCTTTGGCTTAGGCAGAACGCACATCCGCGAGAGCACATCTTTTCACATTCGCCTCACAACGCCATTATTCGCACAATTTTACCATGGGGTAATATAAGAAGTCTCAGCAACCATCGCAGGATTTCAGCGCCTATACATCGCAAAGCATGACATGACACACTGAGCAGACAGGAGAGGCGAAGAGTCATGGGGCTCAGATGAATCGACAAATCTTGCAATTCTGCCAACACTTGTGTATCTTTGCAACCGCATTACTCAATTAAAATGATAAAAATCTATGGACTGAAGACCTGCCCCTATTGTGACTATATAGAGCAGCAGGTGAAGGGGAATCCCCGATTTGAGATAATAGACATCGGCCAGCATGTGCGTAACATGTCAGCTTTCATTCATTTGCGCGACACTAATCCTGTATTCAATCACGCTAAGGAATCTGGCGACATTGGCATACCCTGCTTTGTCAAGGAAGATGGAACCGTAACCCTAAAGCCAGAAGATGTGGGGCTCGTAGAATATACGCCAGACGGTCCTGCATGCAGCCTGGATGGGAAAGGCTGCTAAAGGGACATTCACGACCCAGAGCCTCTTTCTGACCCTCCATACGCTTTATTAGAATCTTGTATTCATTCACGCAGCACTATTTTGTATTTAATCACATTAAGGAATTTGGCGATATCGGCGCACCCTGCTTCGTCAAGGAAGATGGAATTACAACTCTGAAGCTGGAAGATGTCGGGCTCGTAGAATATACGCCAGACGGCTCCGCGTGCTGTCTGAATGGAAAAGTATGCTAAAGAAATCATACAGTACAGCGTCTCTTTCTGACTCTTCAGACACATTTATTGAAATAGTGCCGATAAAAGTCATAGATTTACCAACAGCCCATTTTCTCAAGCGAATTATGGCAAGATTTTTTGTTGTCGCCCGATAATACTTTTTGGGTAGTTGAGAAATTAGGACTGATTCCATTTTCGGGAGCTGGTCCTAAATGATTATTCAGCCTTTACCACAAAGCATACGCTTCCACGGAAAAGCGATCACGTTAGCGTATAGCTGCTCTAGAGCTGGGTAATAGATTTATTGCTATCCGACAAAAAATTGGCTTTTACCTCTGTCCAACTACCTTTTAAAAGGGCCGTACATCTTGATAGGCGAGTCATAGCTAATGTGAAGCAAGTGCTAAGATAAGCCTCATTCTACGCGCCTAGAATAAGTAGGCTCAAGTCCATGAGCCACAGAGAAGGAACCAATTTTCCTGTATTTCTACCGATTTCAGGAGCCCGCGATATAGGTAACGTCATTTGTGAGCCAAGCAATGACCTTTACTGACGAAGCAACAACCTTACAGGGCCAAGGAAGGCTCATTAGAGGCCAAGGAATGACTTTAGCCAAGAAACGAATTACTGGCCGTTGAACGAATTCTACTGGCCGTGGAACGACCTTTAGAAGAAACATGGGAGAATATAGCCCTGCGAGCTAGTCAACATCTGTGACGAAAATGTGGTACTTTCCGAAATAAAAATGTGTGCTCTTCAGAACTTTAAAAACACCGATGAAATATCTCTGCGATATTCCACCGACGTCTCGAATTATAAGGGTTCAGAATTAGTCTATCTCTACATAACAGGCGACCATCACCCCTTTTCTGAAGGGACAAAGGACTCATAGGTCCCATCATCGTAAAATACGCGTATCTCCTTTACTTGGCGCCTAACATACTCGGCCTTAGCCGGACGAGGTGTGGAGGTCCGTACGCCCTGCGGTGCAGCTGAAAGGGTAAAAGGCAGAGGACGATCCGTACCTGTCCCCGCGGCTAGCGAACTAGTAGAAACTGGCGGAAAACTAGATGACGTCTGCTGTGAACCAGAAGCCACCTGTTGCAAATTGGTAGGCGTCTGCTGTAAGCCGGAAGCCATCTCGTCTACTTCACCTCCCGTCACATTGTCACCTTCTTCAAACAGAGAGGGAGCATTTCCAGCCGAAGAAGAAGGACACTGGTCGTACATCTGACCTTCACCAAAAAGCAGCCAATTAATATTGACATTAGGGAATGCTTTATGGATAGCCATCGTATGATTATTGGTCGGACGATTTCTACCTAAAAATATATTGGACAAAGATCCTGATGACATGTTGAGCAATCGAGCAAAATCTTTTTGCGACATGTTCATCGACTCCATAAGTTGCTTGATTCTATCTTTGATTTCCATACCAAGTGTGAATTTAAGCGGCAAAATGTCGATTTTTCTTGACTTTGCAAAGTTAAAACAAAGTTTTCATTTGAAGTATCACAAATCTATATTTTTTCAAATCGAAATTTTCAAGTTTTAAGTTTTGAACTTTAAATTCTAAAATCTTGTTTTGTGAATTACAGATCTAGTTTCTAATATTCCCTATCTAACATCTCTTTATTTTTTCTCTAACAAGAAATAATAAAATACAGATTATTAAATATGTTATATTCACAAAAACACAATCAAACTACGCCAACTAAACCCCATTTGAATATATATTTATTTACCATTAAAGTTTTATGTTGTAAAATAGGTATATTATTTTGATTTTAAGTGATATACGTCATCGTAACATCAGTAATAAGAAATTGAATACTGAGCTTTAATTTTCGAAATCACATTTTCGAAATTCACAAACTAAAGTTTTACAATCTTCAATTCTGTATTAACTATCCTCGTGCATCTTGATTGAATCTTGAACTCATTATGAACTTTCAAAATTAAAACCCGCTAAATGTGAATGCAAAAAACTTACAAATGCGCACTTTTCGGAAAATTTAAGGCCAAATGTCGAGAAAAATCCAACTTTGTTTACAGAGTCTCAGTCACTTTTTTTTACTCGATTTTCAAGCACTCAACTTCCCTCATAACAGCTTAATTACAAAGCAAAAAAGTCTATTTTTTTGTGTAACAAAATTTCGATCATCTAACTCAAATCTGTGCAAATTGAAACTTGAAAATGGGTACCTCTCCTACCAAAAACTACCTTCTAAAATTGCCGATTAAAAATTACTCCTCGCTGATTTATTTCTCACAAATCCATAAGTGTCTCATCGCAATTCTATCCTTGTCCTTTCGCCCCCTACTCTAGTCAGACAGCACTTGATTTCGTCTCAAGAAGACTGCTCAGATATCACGGATTTCCGAGCAAGGGTCTCCAACAAGTCAGACTTATATTTTTCAAATTGAGCCAAAATAAAAAATATTCCCCAATGTTTTTTCTGGGGACTTACTTTCGTGTACCTATTCTTTAGCCATCATCCGACCCTTCTGCCAAAAGACATCTATGTTCAGATTTTCCACAAGCCCTAAACAGATAGTACAAAATCTCAACCTAACTAAAATTCGAAGCTGATATCTCTCCACAGAAAATTTACCTGCATGTGTGTCAGATAGAGCTGGGCAGATTCACACAAACAGATTACCGCGAAACGACTCTCTCTTTCATCATCGCCTTTATAGGCTAAAAACGACTTACAATGTCAGAAAGGGAAACGGTAAACAAATTAAGGTCTCTTTCTTTTCACGGAAATCCCCCATACAACACAATATGTGTTTTCACAAACGAGGCACAAAATTTAGCATTCGCTTTTGTCCTCAAAAAAAAACTAATTTGGCATTTCATAGGATAAGACAGAGAAAAGTGCCCTCGGTATTGAATCTCTGAAACTCTTCCTTCGCAATCCGCCACTCAAAATTGATAAATCTAAGTTCCGCCTTAGTTTCCTGAAAAACCAGCGAATTAGCACTTAGCCATGCGAAGTTGAAAAAATAGCATTCCGATTTAGTGCCATAAAAAGCACAGTAATAAAAGTTCGTAGCAGAGATAAAAGAGGAAGCGACCTATATGCAATGAGGTTGACGGATCCGTACAGATGCTAATCGGTATCCATTCTGTTAAAGCACAATCTGTTTTTAGATACTTTTGGGATGGGTTTTCTACATATCACCCAACTGGAAGGTAGTCACTGAGGAGTCCATAAGTATATTAGCACAAAATCGCTTCAGGTCGAGGTCTGACATCTGCTTGAGGAAGAGAAAACTTGCATCGCCAGGACTGAGATTGTCTCTGCAATAGTCTGAAAGTCTCCTTGAAGAATAAAAGTTTGCATTGCTAGAATAGGAAACATTTCTGACTGATACCTAAAGCCTGCCTGAGAAGCTTTAAGTTGTCTTCGTCGGAACAGAAGTTACTGCTGACTGAGATTCGTCGATCAATATTAAGAGTAGTAAGGACTCTGTAGATATCCGTGGAAACGAGCATACCGTTTTGCTATTCGGATGATCTGGACTCTTAGTATACATAGCGTCTTTCAGATTAACTCGAACGCATTTCAGTTTGAACGTAGAGGACGTGTCACGGCATACGAAAACTGTTATTTTACAGACAGCGAGAAAGGTCTATCGGTAACTCCCAGAAGGCAGCAGACATGAGGCCAAAACAACTTCTGCTCACACTCGCCTACTTTGTTAAGCCACCCAGCCTTTGTTTGTCGTGCTGCCGCCTTGACAGTTTTCGTTTGAAAAATTCCAATCTGGAAACAATGTCGTCTGTATGCTGTCCCTTTCTCTGGAAAATCCTCAAAGTGTACAGCAGCCTGACGTTGTCTTAGACAGCCCATTACTTTTTTATATAATAAAATCAAATTATCGTCTCATAGAAGTGCCGATATTGTTTATCTCAGTTGCCTTGTTCGCACTACAAGGTCGGATGTAGTTTAAGCTAAGTCCGATGTAGCTTAAGCTAGAAGGCGAGTTATTATCACCTGATAGCCAGTCTGTTAAATAGCAGTCAAATATTGATTGCAATTTGCCGGCTTTCAGTGAGTTGTAGCAGTATTTCAATTAAATTTTCACCTTTATGTATTTGAATATAAACTGAGAATTTCGGTTCAACTTTTTATATAAAATATTATTCTCCAGTTGGCTCGTGATTAGTTTGACTGTCTATGCAGATAAGCTAAGCTTTTAGGAATGACTTCGGTTGAAGTGCTAAAAGACTTTCGGGGATAGTTGAATAGCAGAGGGAGAAATCATCGTACAGCGATGGAGAACGACAGAGATTACAGGGACAAGTCATTGAGCAAAGGGGAATGTGATTGAGGCTCCATCCGTCGCCTGTTGCCAAATGGGCCGCTCTGAGCGTGTCAGTAATGGCGTATGTTTACAGACTGGCAATGGAGCAAAGGAGGAACTTCTGGTCGACATTCAGCGGACCGTGAGGCTGGTTTTGTTCACGGCTGATTTTTCTACTAAGCCGAACTAAGCTTGCTTTACCGGGGAAAAAGTCACTTCTGGCTGAAGTCTAATAGCCCGTCCAAGTGTGTAAAAACCCGCGTTGCCGGGTTTTGAAGCGCTTCTGTACGAAAACTGATGGGCCTTCTGGACGCGTATAAAATCTGTCTAACGGGGGACGGGCGCCCTCTAGCCGAGGATAAAGGACAAGAGTTGTTTCAGGATGTCGCCGCTCGACAGTTTTACTCCTCCCATACCCTTGGACTGCTCGTCGGCAAACCTTATTTGGTCCAGTATTTCGAGCACTTTTCGCGCCGAGTAGCTTCGCATTGCCGGGAGGATGTTGCGGCGCACCATCCACTCTTGTTGTCCGAGGACGTTGGCCAGCCCCAGACTTGAGCGGTCGGGCGAATAGTGGGCAATCATTAGGGAGGAGAAGTAGCGGAAGAGTTGCGGCAAAACCACCTGTATGGGATTTGCCTTCGGATTCTGATCAAAATACTTCGCTATCTGAAAGGCCTTGTGCACATCACGATTTACGAGTGCATTTTGCAACTCAAAAAAATTAAAATCCTTACTTATACCTATATTGCGTTCGACCAGTTCGGGAGTAACGGCGCGCTGCCCTTGCGGCATTGAGATGAAGAGTTTGTCCATCTCTCCGAAGAGGCGTATCAAGTCCGGCCCAATAGAGTCGGCAATAAGGCTAATCGACTTTTCATCCATAGCAAAACCTTTCTGCTTGGCATACGCTCTGATTAGGGCCGGCAACTCGCGATCGGCGACCTTCTTGGCTTCATAGACTACGCCTATGGAACTGATAAGGGTCACGTATTTCTTACGACGGTCAGCGGCCCCATTCTTATAGATGAGAAGCAATACGGTGGATGGCTGAGGGCGTTGCAAATAGTTGACAAGGTTTTCAATTCCTTTAAGGGACTGAGCTTCCTTGACCAGGACCACGCTCCGCTCTGTCCCCATCGGGAAACTCTGAGCCGTATTGATAATATCGCTGACGCTGGCGTCGCCACCATAAAAGGTATTGAGTCCAAAATCCCGCTCATCCGGGCGCAACGCGGCTTCGACTACAGCCTCCGCTATTCGGTCAATATAGTAATTCTCCACACCCATCAGCAGATAGGCCGGCTTGAGGTGACCGGACTTGATATCCCGCATAATCTGCTCAAAGGACTGCACGTTTTGTGTCGCCATAGATGAAAATCAGAATTCAAACTTGATATGTCTCACCGTCTCAGAATCGTTGATGATCTCTTGCAGAGCCAAGATGCCCATCTCCACATGGCGTTGGGCGAATTCTTGCGTCACAAGGTTGTCACTCTGTATCGTCTTTACGCCATCGGGCATCATCGGATTGTCGCTCACAAGCAAGAGGGCGCCGACGGGTATGTGATTGTAAAATCCTACGCTAAACAGCGTAGCACTCTCCATATCCACAGCCATGGCGCGTGTCCGCAAGAGGTAGTTCTTAAACTGCGCATCATGTTCCCAAAGTCTGCGGTTGGTCGTGTAGACACTACCCGTCCAATAATCCAGATGATGATTTCGGAGAACCGTCGAGACAGCACGCTCCAGGATAAAAGCAGGCAGACTCGGCACTTCGGCGGGGAAGTAGTCGTTGCTCGTACCTTCACCCCTGACAGCTGCCAGCGGGAGGATGAAGTCGCCTACGTGCACCTTCTCCGGCAGAGCTCCGCATTTGCCCAGAAATAGACACGCCTTGGGCTTGATGGCACTCAGCAGATCCATGATAAGAGCCGCATTGGGGCTGCCCATACCAAAGTTGATCATCGTAATACCCTTGCCGTTGGCTATACGCATATTGCTGTCGTAGCCAACACGGGCAATGTCACACTCATCACAGAATAGATCAATATAATTGTTGAAGTTGGTCAGCAAGATGTACTTGCTGAAATCTTCCAGCTTCTGCCTAGTATATCTCTCGAGCCAATTGCAAGCTATCTCTTGCTTTGTCTTCATAAATTTGTTATTTTTGCGTCTAACAAAGCCACTTTTAAGTGCAAATATAGCAAATGTTGACCTTAAACCTACCCTCATTTGAGACAAATATTCGCCTTGTCAACGGAGCGAAGCAAATCTTCGATCCTTTGCGCCGCCGATATGTAGCCCTGACTCCTGAGGAATGGGTACGCCAACACTTCATCCACTACCTTATCCACGACAAGGGTTATCCCACAGCGCTTCTGGGCAACGAGATCACGCTTTCCGTCAATCACCAACGACTCCGTTGCGACAGTCTGCTCTTTGCCCACGATATGACCCCTCGTATGGTGATAGAGTACAAGGCGCCTTCGGTTGAGATTACCCAGCACGTATTTGATCAGATTAGAGTCTACAATACTGTAGTCCATGCTCCTTATCTCACGGTCAGCAACGGCATTGCCCACTATTGCCTCCACATCGATCACGGACGCCAGACGGCTCGCTTCCTTCCTGAAATCCCCGCTTATGATCAACTCCTATAGCGTCTACATCGAGCCGGCAAACGATGCATCCCGTACTGTCTCCGGCTCGCCAGTCCCCCGACAAGTTCGCAAATCAGACAGCGCTTACGCCAAACAGCATATCCATATTTTTCACTTTCCTTTCCCATGCAGATAGCCCTCGCCCAAATGTCCATGTCTCCGGATATGGATACCAATCTCGACACCTCGCTCCGCTACATTGCCCAAGCCGAGGACGCCGACCTCCTTCTCTTTCCCGAAATCCAGCTTACCCCTTTCTTCCCCCTCTACCACAGAGACGAGTTGAGCTCCCACTATGGCCACACTGCCGAAGACTATCTGCTGGATGCCGAGGATTGGCATATCAACCGCCTGATTAGCGCTACCCAGCAGCATCACCTTTGGATCTCGCCCAATGTATATATGCTACAGGGGGACAAGCCCTACGACACCTCGCTGCTTATCAGCGCAGAGGGACGTTTGGTCGGCCGCAACATGATGGTACACGTAATGGGATTGCCTCAGTTTTGGGAGACCGACTACTATACCCCTTCCAAGGAGGGATTTCGTGTCTACGACACGCCTTGGGGACGAGTCGGCATCGTCATCTGCTTTGACAGGCATCTCCCGGAGAGCATCCGATCCTGCGCCTTGCAGGGCGCCCAGCTTATCCTTGTGCCTACAGCCAATCTCCAGACAGAACCGCTTGAGATGTATGAGTGGGAAATGCGCGTACAAGCTTTCCAAAACAATGTTTTTATCGCCTTCTGCAATCGAGTAGGGCGTGAAGGAGACGTCCTGTTTGCTGGCCAGTCGCTTGTCATCGACCCCGATGGGCAAGTTGTTGCGAGAGCCTCAGATCAGCCCGCTCTGCTTCGCGCCACTATAGATCTCAATCAAGTCCAAGACTGTCGCCACCGGCGTCCTTACATCACTTGCCTGCCCTCTGCGCGGCGCCATACCCTTTCCGTTTGAGTTCGCTCAGCAAAGCATCACCTTCGGAGCTTCTTTTAAGCGTTTGCGGGTCCCAAAGATGCCTACTCATCGCACAGGAAACATCTGTCGCATCCATCTGTCTGATGTTCTTGACAGACTCATAGCCAGTCAAGATCAACACCGACGAGACGCCTATCTTGACAATATGATCTTGCCTTCCTTCGATATCCAGTTTGCTCAGCTAAAGAGCTTTATACAGCCCCTCCCAATGATAAGCCGGCCACTTCCTCATTATCCAGTACCAAGCAAATCAAGCGTTCACCCGCGTCGAGCATACAGCGAGTCTTCGCTGGACTATCCTTGCATCAAACATTTTCCTTATTGTAGCCAGCCAAATAGTAGCAGGGGCGCAGAAAACGCTGTCTACATTATTATATATATGTTCCTAGATTTCTCTTTTCCCGTCAGAAACCGACCCGACAAAGTCATATTGCCCTTTTATCCGTCTACCAAGGGCTATTGTCTTGTCCTCGACGATTCCGCAAATTTGCAAGAGCGTCCTTACGCCTCTTGATTATCCTCCTGAGAATTCCAGATACGACATGTCCGCTCCCTCAAAGTCATGTGACTCCAAGGGAGCGGACACTGTATATATCGCTAAAGCTGATCTATTTAGCCTCAGTCGTCTTTTTGACGGTGCGGGACGTAGCGCGCTTCCGCGTCTTCTTCTTTTCTTCGACCTGAGGCTTAGGCTGCTCTATACCAGCCAGTTCTGGGTCGATGAGGATGCGGCCGCAGTACTCGCAAACGATGATCTTCTTGTGCATCAGCACATCCAGCTGGCGCTGGGGCGGTATCTTGGCAAAGCAGCCTCCACAGGCGTCACGCTCTACCGTGACGATGCCCAGTCCATTGTGGGTATTCTTACGTATACGCTTGAAGGCCATGAGCAGACGGGGCTCAATCTTCTCCTCAAGTACCTTGGCCTGCTCGCGCAGACGGTCTTCCTCAGCCTTATTCTCTGAGATGATATCGTCCAGTTCCTGCTTCTTTTGGTCAAGATCGCGCTCGCGCTCCTCGCGCTCTGTCACAAACTGGTCTACTTCCTCCTCGAGATGAGTGTAGTGGGCCTGTCCTTCATTTATACGCTTGTCGCGGAGCTGAATCTCGAGTTGCTGATACTCTATCTCCTTGGACAGGCTGTCATACTCGCGGCTATTGGCCACGTTGTCGAGATTAGCCTGTGCGCGTTCGATGACAGTTTGAGCCTGGGCGCGCTCTGCCTTCCACTTGGCGATGGATGTATTGATCTGGCTCATTTCCTCTCTGTACTTAGAGATACGCAGGGAGAGGCCTTCTATGGCATCGGAAAGATCCTGTACCTCCAGAGGCAGTTCTCCTCGAATAGTGCGTATCTCGTCTATGCGAGAGAGTACTTTCTGCAAGTCATAGAGCGTCTTAAGCTTCTCTTCCACGGTCATCTCCGTGGGGGTCGTTTGTTTTGTTGCCATGCTGTATATTATTAATTAAATGTATCTGATCGGATTAGTATTGATTGTAGTCTCTACGAGTTTAACCTCGGGCCAGTCGTGTCTGATGATTTCCGCAAGCAGATGCTTGGTGTAATGCTCGCTCTGGTAATGTCCCATCACGGCTATCTGTATCCGGTGCTCGAGGCCAAAGTACTCATGGTAGTGCATCTCACCTGTGACAAAAGCATCGCAGCCTTGACTCAGCGCTTCGTCGAGCAGGAAGCTGCCGGCGCCACCACAAAGGGCGACCTTGCTGATGGGCCGGTCGAGAAGGGCATTGGCGGTAAGACACTCCACCTCAAAGGTCCGCTTCAACTGGTGCAAGAAGTCCTCAGCCGACATCTCCGCGGGTAAAGTCCCCACAACGCCGCTTCCGCCGCCGTCTGCATGGGGCTGGAGCAGAGCTAGATCATGCAGGTCCATGCGTCGGGCTATCTCGTAGTTGACCCCACCTTCGCAGTTATCGAGATTGGTATGCGCAGAGTAGATAGTGAGGTCGTGCATGACCGCGTAGCGGGCGCAGCGTTCCGGGAGCGTGTCTTCCGTAAGATGCTTGAGCGCATGAAAGAGCAGCGGATGATGGCTCACCACGAGATTGCAACCGCTGTGCACAGCCTCTTTGAGCACGTCTTCCGTGACGTCTAGACACAACAAGACCCCTGAAACTTCCGTCTCTGTCAGTCCCACTTGCAGGCCGGCGTTGTCATAGCTCTCCTGCAGGGGCAGAGGCGCGAAATACTCAAGGGTCGCAATGACTTCCTTAATCTTCACACCCAAAGATTTGATTTTACGACTGCAAAGTTACGCATTATCAATGGAAAAATGGCGCTTTAGACTCCAAAAAGCGC
This sequence comes from uncultured Prevotellaceae bacterium, assembly GCA_900316315.1. Taxonomy (GTDB): domain Bacteria; phylum Bacteroidota; class Bacteroidia; order Bacteroidales; family Bacteroidaceae; genus UBA6382. Next base: position 96,891 of record ONCK01000004.1, on the reverse strand, counting down.
TCTAAAAATCTGCAAAAGCATCTTCTTTTTCTTATATTTGCAGTCAAAACATGAACCTGATGAAACGATCACGCACCCTCTTACTGCTCTCCCTCCTGATGTTCTCGCTCCTAGTCCCCCGATCCGCACGTGCCGATATCCGGCTGAGAGGCTTTGACGTCTATGCCTCCAACATACGCGGTCACCAGAGCTCTGCCGTCTACGGCCACTACCTCTTCCTTGTTGGCAAGAAGCTGGCCTACATCACCCTCTACGACCTCAAGGAGCGCAAGCAGATCTATACGCTCAAACTGAAAGCTCACGAGGAGACGCTCACCCCTCAGGGGATTGTAGGCGGCGATCTCTACCACTGCAATCAGAGCAATTTTGGTCCAGAGCGCTACGCCAAGGACGACGCCTTTCCCCTGCTATACATCTCTCAACGCAACAGACCCAAGGACGGCCGCGCCTTCTGCGTCGCCCTGCGTATCCAGCCGTCGTATGGCGACAAGGGACAAATCAAAAGCTTCACGGCAGAAGAGATACAGACCGTCTACTTCCCTGCGCTCACCGACTCCAACACCATGGGCACTCCAAACGTAGCCATTGACTTGAAGCACAAGCAGTTCGTCGCCTATTGCCGCAACACTCACAAGCTCGCGCCAGACTACGACATGACTCACATCGTACGCTACCCCCTGCCTTCCCTGCGCGACGCTCAGGGACAGCTGCGGACCGAGGTATACCTCAACGACAGCGACGAGATCAGCCGCTTCCCTCTCCACACTCATGCCATGCTCTCCCAAGGCGGATGCATCAAGGGAAACCGGCTCTACTTTTTCCAAGGAGCGCCAGGCAAAGCCAAGATCAAGCGCCCGGTCAATCTCTATGTCGTAGACCTCAAACGTCAGAAGCTACTGCTCAATACCAATATCGCCAATCTCGGATTTGACGCCGAGCCCGAGGGGTGCTTTGTCTACCGAGGCCACATCATGACCTCGACCAACGGCAAGCGAATCTTCCGTATGCGCTTCTGACAACACCCTCTCCACCTTCCAAGTCGGCTGGCCACGACGGCAGCTGCGATTGCCACCGCAGTGCCTGACACATCCTCAAGTCCGCCCTACCCTATCCATATCCCTCGGCAAGTTCTCCCTACCTTATCCGCGAGTCTCATTTGTCCGGCTCTCTTCGGCATACTTCCCTTGAGATTCTCTTGTAAGCTGACGAAATCTGTTCAAATTATGGAAGAAGATTTATATATAAAACTTTTTGATTTCAAAGGTCGTTCTGCTCTTCGTCACAAAAGGCAGCAAAGGGTGCCACAAAGGCATCACAACTCGTTGATTACTATATGATTACACTCAATATCAAAGCTTTTCATAACTAGCTGACTTTCAGACGATAATAACTCGCCTTCTAGTTTAAACTACATCAGACTTATTTTAAAATAAGTCCGACCTTGTTATGCAAATACGGTATCTTGTGATAACAACATCGGCACTTGTACGGGCAGCAGCAGAAATTATTTATATAAAATTTCTTTTCTTCATGACGAGTTTCAAGATGGCTCAGGCGGCGCCCCACGTGTCTATTCTCTTGTCTGGAGACAGAGTGCCGTCATCCTTCTTCTCCCGAAATAGCCTGCTCCTCTGCTCCAATATCTGCCATACGAGTGAGACGAAACGGGAAAAAATCGTATCTTTGTCGCACATATTATATATATAGGTATGGGACTTTTTGCCAAACTGCCGACCTCTGACGTCGGAGACCTCGCCCTGCTCCATCTGCAAGGCGACGCTCAGCCCCCGGACACAACCGAGATGAGAGCTTCGTGTCTGCCCGCCGAGTGGTTTCCCCAGAGCGGCGTACAGCTCACGTGGCCTCATGCCGGCACCGACTGGAAGCCGCGACTCAGGGAGGTGACCGACTGCTACCTGCGCCTGGCCTACGAGATCAGCACCGACGAGACACTGCTCATCGTCACGCCTGAGCCTGACGCATTGAGACGACTGCTTCAGGAGAAGCTGCCTCGCCGCTGCAATGACCGGATACAGCTCATCGAGTGCCCAACCAATGACACCTGGGCGCGGGACCATGGATTTATCACCGTATTGTCCCAAGAAGGAGCACAGCTGCTTGATTTCCAGTTCAATGGATGGGGTAACAAGTTTCCTTCCTCGCTCGACAATGCCATCAATCGCCACGTCTACGCCTCGGGTATCCTACGCGGCCACTACACAGACTGTCTCGACATGGTGCTGGAGGGCGGTTCAATCGAGAGTGACGGACGAGGCACCCTGCTTACGACCGCCTCATGCCTGCTCTCGCCCAATCGTAACCCCGCACTCAATCAGCCGGCCATCGAGGAACGCCTTTGCCACCTGCTCCAATGCCGCCGTATCCTATGGCTCCACCACGGCCAGCTCGAGGGCGACGACACCGACGGCCATATCGACACTCTGGCCCGCCTGTGCCCAGGCGATACCATCGCCTATGTCAGCTGCTCAGACTCCCGCGACTCCCACTATGAGCAGCTTAAGGCTCTGGAAACCGAATTGCAAGCATTTCGTACCCTTGAAGACAAGCCCTATCGCCTTGTTCCGCTGCCCCTGCCCGATCCCGTCTACGACGAGACGACGGGTGAGCGTCTGCCAGCTACCTACGCCAACTTCCTCATCCTCAATCACAAGATTCTACTCCCCACCTATGCCCAGCCAGACAAGGACAAGCAGGCACACGACGCCATGCAGCGCCTCTTCCCCAAGCTCAGTATCATCGATATCGACAGCCGCATCCTCATCTCTCAGCATGGCAGCATCCACTGCGCCACGATGCAGTTTCCACAGGGTGTAGTACAGCATACGCGTCAACTATAATAAATCACATCAAGCTTGAAAGTTCACGTCCTACACACCGGCGATGTCCATGTCTCCCCTTACCTGCCCTTTGGAGGTGACCATTGCTCTATCCTCAAGGCTTCCGGGCTGACGTCCCCCAAGAGCCGGTGGATGTGGTTTCCCGTCTACTGCTACCTCATCGAGCATCCGCGGGGCTATATCCTCTTTGACACAGGGTGGCACCGCGACATTTTGCCCCATGGTGTCTATGACAAGCACGCCCAGATCCGCAGTTTGGGCTTCAGATTACTCTCCTGCATCAATCAGGCCCGGCTGGCGGCGGGAGAGGCCGTCGATGAGCAGTTGCTATCACTCGGCATCAAGACACAGGACTTGGACTACGTCCTGCTCAGCCACCTCGACTGCGACCATGCCAACGGTCTCAAGCTCGTAGCCGATGCCAAACATATCCTCGTCTCCGACGCCGAAAAGCAGGGGACCCGCCACGGCGGACTTACCAGCCGTATCCGCTTCTGCAAGCGCTGGTGGGAAGACACCAAGATCCGGACTTTCCAGTGGAATATCGCAGAGGGACCCTTCAAGCATGGCTTCGACCTCTACGGAGACGGATCCGTCATGCTCATACATCTGCCGGGGCACAGCGAAGGGCTCTGCGCCCTCAAGCTCACAGCTGCCGACGGTCGCTACATCCTGCTCTACGCCGACGGAGGCTATGTCACCAAGTCCTGGCAAGAGATGATCACCTCAGGCATCGCCCTCAACACGCAGCAGCAACGCACTTCACTCGCCCGGATACACGAACAGAGCCTCGACAGCCGCTGCGTCGAGAGCCTGGCCACGCACGACAGCCAAGTCAAGCCCCATACCATCATTTTATACAAGCCATAATCCCTAATCAATAAACTCTCATCCACATGTCACATCAGCTCCAAGTAGGACTCATCCAGCAGCACAACTCAGCCTCCTCCGAGGACAATCGCAAGCGCCTCACCCTCAAGATACAGCACCTTGCCCAACAAGGCGCCCAACTCATCGTCTTACAAGAACTCCACGAGTCTCTCTACTTTTGCCAGCAGGAAGACGTCCACCAGTTTGACCTCGCGACGCCCATCCCCGGCCCTACGACGGACTACTACTCACAAGTGGCCAAGCAGCTGGGCATCGTGCTGGTAACTTCCCTCTTTGAGCGACGCACGGCCGGCCTCTACCACAATACGGCAGTCGTCTTTGACACAGACGGCCATATCGCCGGCTGCTACCGCAAGATGCACATTCCCGACGATCCAGGATATTATGAGAAGTTTTACTTCACGCCAGGCGACCTCGGCTTTGCGCCCATTCACACAAGCGTGGGAAGACTCGGTGTGCTCGTGTGCTGGGACCAATGGTTTCCTGAAGCAGCCCGCATCATGACCCTGCGCGGAGCCGAAGTACTCATCTATCCGACGGCCATTGGATACGACGCCCACGACACGGCTGATGAGCAACAGCGCCAGCGTAGCGCGTGGATGACCATCCAGCGCGGACATGCCATAGCCAATGGCTTGCCTGTCATCTCTGTCAACCGCGTCGGCCGCGAAGTCATCCCAGGCTGCGCCCCCGAGGGCATCACCTTCTGGGGAAGCAGTTTCGTCTGCGGCCCACAGGGAGAGATGCTCGCCCAAGCCTCAGAGGCCGAGGAGGCAGAGATTCTCGTCGACCTGGACCTCGCCCACAGCGAACAAGTGAGGCGCTGGTGGCCCTATCTCCGCGACCGGCGCATCGACGCCTACAGCCCTCTGCTCCGCCGCTTTGATGCGCCCGACAGCGCCGCAGCCCATGCTGGCACAGATGTCTTGCCATAATCTCAATACAAATGCCACAGACGACTGAAATCGCCATACACGACTGAACAAGCGGGCCTTCGCACGCCGATTATCGCTGAAAAGCAGACAAATAGCCGATATAAGACACAGAAATGCCCGTTTCACAGACGCTCAAGCGCAAAAGAGAGCCTTAAGATGGCCAAAAAGTATCATTTTGATAAGTTTACAATTCAATTCTATACAATTTTGGATAATAAAACGGCGTAAATCTTAATTTTTGAACTTTTTCTTACCAAAATGTATTAGGATTTGCATGTTTCTATGTATCTTTGCGATACGAAAATACAACACACTACATGAAGACAATCCGATTTACCAAAATGCATGGTGCGGGCAACGACTATATCTACGTAGACACGACACGTGAGTCACTGCCTCACCCTGAGCAATTGGCGGTCTGCTGGAGCAAGTCCCATACAGGCATCGGCAGCGACGGTCTCATCTGCATCGGCAAGTCAGACAAGGCTGACTTTTTCATGCATATGTACAATAGCGACGGCTCCGAGGGGCGCATGTGTGGCAACGGCATACGTTGCGTCGGCAAGTATGTCTACGACCATCAGATGACCCATCAGCAAGACGTCAGCATCGAGACGCTCTCAGGTGTCAAGACCGTCCACCTGCACCTCAGCGCCGATGGACTTGTGGATAGCGCCACAGTCGACATGGGACAGCCGCAGCTTGAGATGCCTGCCCAGTGCACCAAGAGCACAGCTGAGGGAGCGCCCATCAGCATCGATCTCAACGGCCATCACTACGAGGGTACTTTCGTATCCATGGGCAATCCGCACTTCGTCATTCCGGTAAAAGACATCCAGGAGGTGGACTTGACCCAAGAAGGCAGTGCATTGGAGCGTCACCCGCTCTTCCCCGAAGGCTGCAATATCGAGTTCGTCCAGCCCTTGACCCCCTATCAATTGCGCACACGCGTATGGGAGCGCGGGTCTGGCATCACACAGGCATGCGGCACGGGGGCTTGTGCCACCGTCGTAGCCGCCACGCTACGCGGCATCACAGACCACCAGGCAGACATCCAGATGGACGGAGGCACGCTACATGTTGAGTGGTCCCAGGCTGACCACCATATATACCTCACCGGGCCGGCAGAGACCGTATTCGACGGACAAATATCCATTCCATAAGCGCCTATCCAAAGTCCTATACATTAATAATAGACTATCACTCAAGACACGCACAAACATTCATGACACAAGCCAACGATAATTTTCTCAAGCTACAGCGCAACTACCTCTTTCGCGACATCGCCGACAAGGTAAAAGCCTTCCAGACCAGTCATCCAGAAGCACACATCATCAGTCTCGGCATCGGTGACGTCACACAGCCCCTGGCTCCAGCCGTCATACAAGCCATGCACAAGGCCGTTGAGGAGATGGGGCACGAGGAGACCTTCCGCGGCTATGGTCCCGAGCAGGGATACGAGTTTCTGCGGCAGGCCATCGTCGACGGAGACTTCCGTCCGCGCGGCATTGAGATGGACATTGACGAAGTCTTTGTCAGCGACGGCGCCAAGAGCGACACCGGAAATATTGGCGACATACTCAGTAGCGACAGCACCGTCGGCGTCACTGACCCCATCTATCCCGTCTACATCGACTCCAATGTCATGAGCGGACGCGCCGGCGCGCTCACTCCCCAAGGCCTGTGGAACCGCATCACCTACATGCCCTGTACAGCCGCCAATGACTTCACCCCTGAGATTCCCGACCATAAGGTCGACATCATCTACCTCTGCTACCCCAACAATCCTACAGGTACTGTCATCTCCCGTCAGCAACTGCAGCAATGGGTCGACTACGCCCGCCGCTGGGGAAGCCTCATCATGTACGATGCCGCCTATGAGGCCTATATACAGGATCCAGAGATACCCCACTCCATCTACGAGATAGAGGGAGCCAAGGAGTGCGCCATCGAGTTTCACAGCTACTCCAAGACTGCCGGCTTCACCGGCACCCGTTGCGGCTATACGATTGTCCCCAAGGCCCTCAAGGCCTATTCCGATGGCCAGCCCGTCAGCCTCAACCAGCTGTGGACGCGCCGCCAGAGCACCAAGTACAATGGTACAAGCTACATTACCCAGCGCGGTGCAGCAGCCACCTATACCCCCGAGGGACGTGCTCAGATACAAGAGACCATCCAGTACTACATGACCAACGCCCGGCTCATGCTGCAGACACTTGCCAAGGCCGGATTTACCACCTACGGTGGGCACGATGCCCCTTACATCTGGCTCAAGACGCCCGATGGCGTGGGTAGTTGGCAATTCTTTGAGACCCTTCTCCACCAGGCTCACCTCGTCAGCACGCCCGGTGTCGGCTTCGGGCCGAGTGGTGAAGGCTATATCCGACTCACAGCCTTTGGCAAGCGCCAAGACTGCGAGGAAGCAATGAAGAGAATAATCAGACTCTGATTCGTGGAGATCACCATTTATGATCTTTCCGCACTAAGGAGAGGAGTCGCAAGAACAAATTTATAACATATGGCAAACTTAAGATTTATCGTTGTCGAAGAAGCTTTCAAGAAGAAAGCGCTCGAGGTGGAAGCACCCAAGGGAAGGCCAAGTGAATACTTCGCCAAGTATGTATTTAACAGGGAGAAGATGTTTAAGTACCTCCCGTTGGATGTATACAATAAGTTGCGTGATGTCATAGACAATGGAGCTCCGCTTGAGCTCAGCGTGGCCGATCAGGTCGCAGCCGGCATGAAGAAGTGGGCCATCGAGATGGGTGTTACCCACTGTACCCACTGGTTCCAGCCTCTTACCGAAGGCACTGCAGAAAAGCACGATGCCTTTGTCGAGCACGACGGAAAGGGCGGCATGATTGAAGAATTCAGCGGCAAGGAGCTCGTACAGCAAGAGCCCGACGCCTCCTCTTTCCCCAGCGGCGGCATTCGTTCCACCTTTGAAGCCCGTGGTTACTCAGCCTGGGACCCTGCAAGTCCCGTCTTCATCGTCGACGACACGCTGATGATTCCGACCATCTTCATTTCTTATACCGGTGAAGCCCTCGACTACAAGGCACCTCTTAAGAAAGCCATTGCTGCCGTTGACAAGGCCGCAACCGCCGTCTGCCAGTACTTCAATCCCGACGTCAAGAAGGTCCATGCCAACCTGGGCTGGGAACAAGAGTACTTCCTCGTCGACGAAGGTCTCTACGCCGCCCGTCCTGACCTCCTGCTGACCGGCCGTACCCTCATGGGCCACGACTCCGCCAAAAACCAGCAGATGGAAGACCACTACTTCGGTGCCATCCCCACCCGTGTCGCAGCCTTTATGAAGGACCTCGAGATCCAGGCCCTCGAGCTCGGCATTCCCTGCAAGACCCGCCACAATGAGGTCGCCCCCAACCAGTTTGAAATCGCTCCTATCTTTGAGGAGTGCAGCCTCGCTGTCGACCACAATATGCTCCTCATGTCCCTCATGCGCAAGGTAGCCCGCAAGCACGGCTTCCGCTGCCTCCTCCATGAGAAGCCCTTCAAGGGCATCAACGGTAGCGGCAAGCACTGCAACTGGTCCCTCTCTACCGATACCGGTATCCTGCTCCACGCACCCGGCAAGGACGAGAACGCCGACCTGCGCTTCATCACCTTCATCGTGGAGACCCTCATGGGCGTATATCGCCACAACGGCCTGCTCAAAGCATCCATCATCACCGCCAGCAACCAGCATCGTCTCGGCGCCAATGAGGCACCGCCAGCCATCATCTCCTCCTTCCTCGGCGCACAGGTCAGCAAGGTCCTCGACGAGATAGAGAAGTCCGACGCCGGCGAGTTTGCCTCTCTCAAGGGCAAGACCAAGATGTCCCTCGACATCCCTCAAATCCCCGACCTGCGCATTGATACCACCGACCGCAACCGTACGAGTCCCTTCGCCTTCACCGGCAACCGCTTCGAGTTCCGCGCCGTCGGTTCACAGGCTAACCCCGCAGCCGCCATGCTCGTGCTCAATACAGCCGTAGCCGAAGCCCTCACCGACTTCAAGACACGCGTTGACGAGCTCATCAGCAAGGGCACCGACAAGAATGCCGCTATCCTCACCATTCTCCGTCAGGATATCAAGACATGCAAGCCCATCCACTTCGAGGGCAACGGATACAGCGAGGAGTGGAAGCAGGAAGCCCAGAAGCGCGGACTCGACTGCGAGACCTCTTGCCCTGTCATCTTTGACAATTACCTCAAGCCTGAGAGCATCAAGATGTTTGAGTCCATGCATGTGCTCAAGAAGAATGAGCTCATCGCCCGCAACGACATCAAGTGGGAAACCTTCACCAAAAAGATTCAGATTGAGGCCCGCGTCTTCGGAGATCTCGCGCTTAACCACATCATCCCCGTCGCCACCCGCTACCAGAGCACCCTCATCGACAATGTGCACAAGATCTCAACCACCTTCCCCGCCGACGAGGCTGCCAAGCTCAATGTTGACAATATCAATATCATCAAGAAGATCTCCAAGCACACCAGCTTCATCATCGAGAATGTGCAGAAGATGGTCGATGCCCGCAAGGTAGCCAACAAGGTCGAAGACCAGCGTCAGAAGGCCGTGCTCTACCACGACACCGTCATGCCTTACCTCGACAGTATCCGTTACCATATCGACAAGCTGGAACTCATCGTCGAAGACGAGATGTGGACGCTGCCTAAGTACCGCGAGCTCCTCTTCATCCGATAGACGTCGTCAATCCTGTTCGAAGGATTAATTAATCAACATAGAATGCCGCACGCTTTCTCCTTGAGAAATTCGTGCGGCATTCCTTTTAGCCAATTCCCCCTCCAGCAACCTTTCTGCTTTGTCTGCAAAGCAAGATTGCAAGACGCCGTTCTCATCAAAAATGTTACAGGTGTCTATGACTGTACAAAGGTAATAATTCTAAAGCAATTCACAACTAGCCGTTGGCAACATCGGTTTGCCCTACAATGATTTTTGCGCCCTCACGCCCGAGGAGTTCAGCCACATATACAAGGCGTACAGCGAGGAGCGGACGGCGCAGTATCAAGACAGTTGGGAACGTATGCGTATGCTCGCGGCAATAACCATACAGCCGTATGCAAAGAAAAGGCTAACGCCCCACGAACTTCTGCCCTTTCCATGGGATAAGAAAAAGCCGGAGCATACGAAAGCAGCCCCGGCAGTATCTAAGGAAGATGCGTTAATGCGTTTTGAGGAAGTGTTGGGAAAAGTGGGAAACGGCTAAAGTGCGCCGTAGTACCAAGGTGTATACCCACCATCCTTATATGGTTTGCGTAAATCATATTGCCCATAAGCCACGCCCATGAACAGAATACTAGCCAAAAAGGCAACGCAACCAAGGAACAGCAACGAAACGACAACAGCAGCGAAAGAGACAATAGTGATGTTTCGCCAAAGTTTTCTTTCTTTGGCTTGCCTTTTTGCCGATATGTTTCTGTTTTGTCTCATACTTCTAACCCATTGGCTTACACCACAAAGATACAAGAAATATTGATTACTTAGTTACTCATACGCTGAAAATATGGCAAAAGAAATAAAGTTTAACATTAAGTTGCTCATTGACGGCAAAGAGCAGTTAGTTACCGCCTCAACATCGGCAAAGGAACTGCGCGACAATCTCAATGCCGCCAAGTTCCTGGAGAAGATGATTACGGTAACCCAGATGGTTGCGGCTTTGCAAAACGCTTCGAGTGCCATAAATGGTTTGCGTGACACGATGGCAGGGCTAACGGCAAGCTACAATGCCGTGCAGCAGGCCAACACACAGCTTACTACCGTGATGCGTCAGCGAGGTGTCTATGACTGTACAAAGGTAGTCTTTCGAAATCTATTCACAACAACTCTCACAGCTTGTACATAGTAGTTGTAGCATCTGCAGTCCTACAAGATAAGACCTCTCTAAAAAGTGTTGACTGGCAAGATCTCCGTCAGCCTCCTATATCCCAATCTCGATGCCATAGCGAAAGCGCTCTAAGTCATCTGCAGCAAGCTAAAGAAGTTATCGATATCGCTCCGGCAGACTTTGACGAATAATATCGTAGGCCTGCTGGGTGCGCTGATTGATATCCTCCCTACCCTGCCCTTCTGGCTCTATGGGCTGGTGAATGATGAGGCGCAGGGGATGGCGATGTACAAAGTCTATATCGTGTGTACGAGGCAAGACTTCGTAGCTACCATCGATAGTGACCGGAACTATAGGTATCTGAAGCTCGTCTGCAAGCAGGAAGGCCCCGCGATGAAATTTGCCTATACGGCCAGTGCGGGTACGTGTACCTTCCGGAAAGACGGCAAGCGACATCCCTTGCTCGAGCACAAACCGCGCCGCACGAATAGTCTCAGCTGTCGCGCTGGGACTCCGATGGTCAACAAATATATGGTGAGCACGTCTGCACGCATAGCCAACAAACGGAATAGAGACAAGGCTACGCTTCATCATCCAGCGAAATTGATGGCCAAGATAACCAAACATCAAAAAGATATCCATGGCGCCTTGATGATTGGCAACAAAGACATAGGATTGACCGCGCTTAATAAATTCGCATCCTTCTACATGGATGGGCAGCAGGAGCAGACGGCATACGAGCTTGGACCAGACTACGGAGGGATAATACCCCCACCACTTACCTCCACCGGCCATACAGCCTACGATGGTGACGATACTGGTAAGCAGGGTAGCGATGAGCAACAAGGGAAGGGCGATGACGAGCTGATAGAGACGATAAATCCATTTCATGGCTGTGACGTAATAGTGGATGAATGAAGGGTGATGACATTGATCTCCGGCCAAGCGCCGAAGCGGAAGGGAACCATGGCGCCGCCGATGCCCTTGCTGACCCAAAGGTAGCGGTGGGCTGACCGCGCGGCAGAGGACCCGCTGGGGGTGTAGGCATAGAGACCGCCCCACTCGCGGAAGAAACACTGCGAGGGGCTATAAGGGCCTATCTGCAACTGGGAGGCATGGGTGTGGCCGGAGAGCGTGAGCTGGATGGGGGTATCGGGCAAGACCTTGCGACGCCAATGGGTCGGGTCGTGAGTGAGCAGTATGCGGAAGAGGGGGCGCCCGTTGGACAGGGTATCAGGCAGGCCCTTTTGTGCCTTGGGCAGGTCTCCGAGCTGGGGAAATGGGGGAAGGCCATCATTCTCCACGCCAATCAGGGCGATGGTGTCGCCGCGATGGGTAAGCAGGCGGTGGTCATTGAGCAGCATTTTCCAGCCGACGCCCCTTAGCAACTGCTGGAGGCGCAAGACGCTGGCGGATCGGGCATCGCCACTCTCCCACTCGCGATGGAGCTGGTAGTCATGATTGCCCATGACGGCATAGACGCCGTCGGGCGCGTGAAGCTGGCGGAGCTCCGAGAGGAAGGGGATAATCTCATTGGTATGATAATTGACGAGGTCCCCGCCAAAGAGAATGATATCGGGGCGCTGAGCCTCTATGGTCCGGATGACCTTGAGGGGCATGTGGGGGTCGCGCCCATAAGTGCCCAGATGTAAATCGGAGAAGAAGACGATGCGGTAGCCTTCAAAACCGCACGGCACATCGGGATGGGTGATATCGGTATAGGTAACGGTGAGACGGTCCATGCCCCAGAAGTATCCGTAAGCGACGATACAGACGACCGCAGCGGCAGCTACAAAGCCAAGCGCAGTAAACAGGCGGAGCATATGGGGAATACGCTTGAGCAACAGGCCGATGAGGCAGAGCAGGGCACACAGTACCTCGACCAGAGAGAATGCAATAAAGACGACTAGAAAGATGCCGGTAAGGCGGGCATTGGCAGGCGAATAGGTCTCAAAGAGGCTCAACAGTACGGCTGCGATGATGAGGACGGCATTAGGGAGGAAGAAGAGTATCCTCCGCTTGGGCGTGGACAGGACGGACCTGAACCGCCACCAGAGGATGACTGCGGGGATAACGAGAAACAATAGAAATATAACGAGCAAGCGTAAAAGCATTTTATTTTAATAATATGTATAGGTATCGGAGTTGGCTAGAGGGATATTTTCGTTCGAATCTCCCAAGCGTCGGTCATGCAAGATTTTGACTGAGGTATTTGCGGAGGACCTCGACGGGCAGGCCGCGGCGACGGGCGTAGTCGGCGAGCTGGTCGTCACCGATAGGACCGAGGATGAAATACTGTGCACGCGGATGAGATATCATAAGGCCGCTTACTGACCCATGAGGAATCATCATGCCACTTTCCAAGACGCGGATGCCAATGGCAGAGAAGTCAATGATACGATCGAGGATATGATTGAGACTGACGTCAGGGAGAGAGGAGTAGCCGACCGCCGGCCGTATCCCTTGATAGCGCGAGGCATGGAGGTCTGCTACGGTCAGATGTTCATCGGGTGCATAGCCCCAGTAATGGCGACGTATCTGCTGGTGGGCGAGGTCTGCAGTCGCCTCAGCGAGGCGGTCGCCAAGCGTCTCTGCCAACATATGGAGATAGGGGTCATCAGGATAGAGTTGCTCTATGCGCCCGTCTACCGATGCGGCAAAGACTCCGAGCTTATCTCGTTGCCCCTGGCCCACAGGGCGGATAAAGTCGGAGATACAGAGATTGGGTCTGTCGGGCGATATGTCATGCTGCTGGCGCAGACAAGGAAAGTTCACCTGAGACTGATTGTCCCGGTAAATGATAATGTCATCGCCACTGGCATTGGCTTCACAGATCTGATAGCGGCAACGCGTCACATACTGCTTTTCGTCCAGTGTCTGAAGCAGAGACTGAGCATCATGATACAGCCGACGCCCCTCTTCGACCTGAGCTGGGGGATGTGGGTGGGCGCATCCGCATGAACAAGCAGTGTCCTGGGACTGGTCGCCGATGACATCGGCCGCAATACCTGAGGGAAACTGCCATGCATGAAAGAAATACTGCCAATTGATATAGGGTGATACTTCCCCAATAGCGTAAGTTAAAGTTTGAGCTGCGGCCAAAATGGTGATAAATTAGATGTTCTTTTATCCGGCACAGAGGCTGTCGGCCACATCGCCAAGGTGCTTGTGGCGCTGTCGGCAACCTATTTCCTTTTGACAGCAAGGTGGCGCGACAGTCGCAACTGGATGACGCCAAGCACAGCCTCTCCAAAGATGCCACCACTCATCTTACTCGTGCCGAGACGACGATTGATGAAGATGACCGGCACTTCCTTGATCTTAAATCCCAGCTTATAGGCTGTATACTTCATCTCTATCTGGAAAGCATAGCCTTTGAAGCGGATGGCGTTCAGGTCAATGGACTCGAGCACGCGACGTGTATAGCAGACAAATCCCGCCGTCGTATCATGGATGGGGATGCCCGTGACGAAGCGCACATACTTGGACGCGAAGTAGCTCATCATGACACGTCCCATCGGCCAATTGACGACATTAACGCCCGTGATATAGCGTGAGCCGATGGACATATCATTACCCTCATCCTCGCAGGCTGCAAGCAAACGGGGCAGATCAGCCGGGGCATGACTAAAATCTGCATCCATCTCAAAAATATATTGATACTGTTGTCGTTCCAGAGCCCACTTAAAGCCCGTGATATAGGCCGTACCGAGCCCGAGTTTGCCTTGACGTTCAATGATAAAGAGATGGTCCTTGAAAGGTGCTTCCTCCATCAGGCCCTTAACAATCTGGGCTGTACCATCGGGCGAATGATCATCGATAACGAGGATATCAAAGGGCTTCTCCAGATCAAAGATGGCATGGATAATGTTGTTGATATTCTCCTTCTCGTTGTAAGTAGGAATGATAACAATATTGGGCACTTGCTGCATCATGGGGGCAAAGAATTTACTTTTGTACAAAGTTAGCGCAACTTTCGCGTACAGACAAGACATTAACATATTTTTTTAGCGCGCTCTTTCTCTCGTGCCATAATTCAACAGTGATGTATCAGGCAAAGGTCTGAGGAACAACGACAACGGCAATCAAGCGAGAAGGACCTTGATGCCGATGAGGACAAGGATAATACCGCCAAGGAGCTCGGGTCTCAGCCTTTGGGATACGATAGAGCCAAAGCGTACGCCCAGCCAGCTACCCAGCAAACTCAGCAGGAGCGAGCCTACGCCTATAATCGTTAACGGCATGGCGAGGTCTCCCCAGTCATGATAGCCTAGACAATCCAGCGACACGCCTACTGCCAGAGCGTCAATGCTCGTGGCGACAGCGAGGATGAGCTGTACATGCAGTCGCCGCGGATCGAGATGATGCTCAGTGTGCTCCTCAAATGCATCATGTATCATCTTACACCCTATCAGAACGAGGCAGCCGAAAGCCACCCAATGGGCGAAATGCTCTATATACCGATTGAAAAGGCGAGAGGCAAGCCACCCGAGAAAGGGCATCATCGCCTGAAAAAATCCGAAGAGTACGGCCATCCTCAGCACTGTCCGTCCCTCTATCCGTACCATGATTACACCACAAGCAATGGAAACGGTTAGACAGTCCATTCCCAAAGCCAACGAGAGGGAGATTAAGTCAAACAGGCTCATCATAATAAATCACTCAAAGAGTGGCAAAATTACGAAAAATCCTGCTAACTTTGCCTTATAAGCACTATATAAACCACTACTACATTCATTATCATGTACCGCAATATCTTCCTTGCTACCCTTCTGGGCCTGCTGATGGCTGTGCCCGTCAGTTCCAAGGCACCCGACAATTGGAACACTCAGCTTAAAGTCCTGCATCAGATTCACCCCTGGGCCGACAAACGCGTGGCTTGGCTAGGTGACTCCATCACTGATCCCAACAACAAGGGCAGCCATCTCAAGTACTGGCACTATCTCCAGCAGTGGCTGGGCATCACGCCCTATGTATACGGCATCAGCGGCAATCAGTGGAGCGACATTCCGGCCCAGCTGCACCGTCTCCAGGCTGAGCACGGGCAAGACGTCGACGCAATCGTCATCATGGTCGGTACCAATGACTTCAACGCCGGCATACCCATCGGCCATTGGTATGACGAGCACCGCGCCATTGTAGAGGCCTCACAAGGCCTGCCCCGTCAGCGCGTCGTACGCATGCAGCGCACCCTCTCCCTTGACCCGAACACCTGCAAGGGGCGTATCAATATCGCCCTCGACACGCTCAAGCGCGCCTACCCCACCAAACAGATTGTGCTGCTCACCCCAATTCATCGCGGATTTGCCGAGTTTGGCCGCAACAATCTCCAGCCTGACGAAAGCTACACCAACGACTGCGGCGAATACATCTCCGCCTATGTGGAGGCCGTCAAGGAGGCCGGTGATGTGTGGGCCGTGCCTGTCATCGACCTCTTTGCTGACAGCGGCCTCTACCCGCTACATAAGCAGGCGCTACAGTACTTCCACGACGCCAAGACCGACCAGTTGCACCCGAGTGACACCGGCCACGAGCGCATCGCGCGCACGCTCGTCTATAGGCTTCTCTCTCTGCCTTGCTTCTAGCTTGGAGAGAAGTTGTCAGCCTACCACTTGACGCCTAGATGACAAGAGAATTCACGAAAGTTGTCTGTCCGGAAGACATTGCCCCTCTAAAAGGCCCTTCTTTTACAAATTGCCATCTGATATGCCCATTCCCGTTTTATTATCCCTTACTATTAACGTGACTTACAATCTGATTGTCAGACCACTGCAGAGTCATATTCACTGTCGCACCTCATAAAGGCGATATCATCTCGAGAGCAATGTCGTCTTTTGTCTGGCAGACCTTGATTTTGTCCAAAGATGAGTCTGTATTTCGGGCAAAGGCCGTAACTTTGCAGTATGAATTTTGCTAACCTTACTCAGCACTTTGCAGGAACCGCTTCCTGCAAAGCCTTGTTGCGTCTGCTTGCTGACCCTAGCGATCGGCACATCACTCTCCAGGGACTCCAAGGGTCGGGCGCTCCGATGGCTCTGGCTACAGCAGCTGGCAAAGGCGGCCTCTACCTCATCATACTAGACGATGAAGACCAGGCAGGCTATTTTTACAGCGATCTCAGCACCCTGCTAGACGAGAGACGCGTGCTCTACCTACCCAGCGGATACAAGCGAGCCGTCAAATACGGCCACCGCGACGAGGCAAGCGCCATCCTGCGCACCGAAGTGCTCAGCCGCCTCATCACCCAAGACTCATTCTCTACCCTATACGTCATCACTTACCCCGAGGCACTGGCCGTCAAAGTGACCCCGCCCAAAGTGGTCGACAGCGATACCTTTACCCTCTCCGTCGGGCAGCAGCTGAGTATGGACGACTTGCAAGCCCGCTTGCTGGACATCGGCTTTGAGCGGGAGGACTACGTATACGAGCCGGGACAGTTTAGCGTCCGCGGCAGCATCATCGACATCTTCAGCTACGCCCTGGAATATCCACTGCGTGTGGACTTCTTTGGCAACGAGATAGACAGCATCCGCACGTTTGACGTAGAGAGCCAGCTCTCACAGGAGCGCTGCCAGCAAGCCGTCATCGCCTGCAACGTAGCGCAGCAAAGCGACAACATGGTCCCTATATGGCAATACATCCCCGAGCATGCCGTGCTCGTCATGAAGCACCCCGACCTCGTCATCGGCAAAGTGAAACAGACTTACCAAGACGGATTTGTCGAAGCGGCCAGGATTGAGAATGCTGACGCAGAGAGCGTGGATGCCCATGCACTGCTTTATGACGGCCAGGACTGGGAAGCTTGTGTCAGCAAATACCGCCAGGTCATAATCGGCGAAACCACAGACAAGATTCCGGATAAGGCTAAGTCGCTGGCTAAGATTACTTTTTCCCAGCATCAGCAGCCTCTCTTTCATAAAAATATGGAGATGCTCGCCGACAACCTCCAATCCTACGTCAGCCAAGGCTATACCATATATATATTGGCCGAAGACCACACGCAGCAGGATCGCCTCCGCGAGATTTTGCAAAGTCAAGACCCAGACGCTCAGCCCATTCCTCTACACGATATCGAGGGGACCCTTCACGAAGGCTTCATCGATGATCAGCTTAAAGTATGCTGCTTCACCGACCACCAGATATTCGACCGTTTCCACCGCTACAGTCTCCGCAGCGAACGGGCACGCGGTGGCAAGACATCGCTTACGCTCAAGGAGCTACGAGAGATAGAGCCCGGCGACTACGTCGTGCATATCGACTTAGGCATAGGCCGCTTCGAGGGCCTCGTCAGAATCAACGAAGGTGGCCACGAGCGAGAGGTCATGAAGCTCTCCTATCAAGGCGGAGGCATCGCTTATGTCTCCATCCACTCCCTTCACAAAGTCAGCAAGTACAAGGGCCGCGATGGAGAAGAGCCCCAACTGAGCCGTCTCGGCACAGGTGCATGGGAACGTCTCAAAGACCGGACCAAGAAGCATATCAAGGATATCGCGCGCGACCTCATCCGCCTCTATGCCCAGCGCCGTAAGGAGAAGGGATTCCGCTTCAGTCCAGACACCTACATGCAGCACGAGCTCGAGGCCAGTTTCCCCTACGAGGACACACCGGACCAGCAAATTGTCACGCAGGAGGTCAAGCGCGACATGGAGAGCGAGAGGCCCATGGACAGACTCATATGCGGCGACGTCGGATTTGGCAAGACCGAGATAGCGGTCAGGGCCGCCTTTAAGGCTGCAGCCGACAGCAAGCAAGTCGCCCTGCTCGTACCGACTACCGTACTGGCTTATCAGCACTACAAGACCTTTACCGAGCGACTCAAAGACATGCCTGTCACCGTCGCTTATCTCACGCGCGCCCAGTCTCCCGCCAAAGTCAAGGAAATACGCGAAGGCCTCGCAAGCGGCAAGATAGACATCGTCATCGGGACTCAGAAATTGCTTGGCAAGACCATTCACTTCCACGACCTCGGTCTGCTCATTATCGATGAGGAACAGAAGTTTGGCGTAGCCACCAAGGAGCGTCTACGCAAGCTACGCGTCAATATCGACACTCTTGCCATGAGCGCTACTCCGATACCGCGCACCCTGCAGTTTAGCCTCATGGGGGCCAGAGACCTCAGCGTACTGCGCACCCCGCCCGGCGGCCGGCTACCCATACATACGGAGATACACACCTTCGGTCACGAGGTCATCGCCGATGCCATCGGCTACGAGATGAGCCGGGACGGACAGGTCTTTATCGTGTGCAATCGCATCGCAGAGCTTCCTTCTCTGGAGCAAATGGTCCACAAGTACGTCTCCAACTGCCGTGTCGCCATCGGCCACGGACAAATGCCGCCTGACAAATTGGAGAAGACCATCTTTGACTTCATCAATCACGACTACGACGTACTCATCTCCACCACAATCATAGAGAATGGCATCGACATCCCCAGCGCCAACACCATCATCATCGTTGATGCCCAGCGCTATGGACTCAGCGACCTTCACCAGATGAGGGGACGCGTAGGCCGAAGCAATCGCAAGGCCTTCTGTTACCTCCTCGCGCCGCCTTACGCCAGTATGACGGCTGAGGCACGCCGGCGCCTCGAAGCCGTGGAGAATTTTAGCGACTTGGGCAGCGGACTGCAGATTGCCATGCAGGACCTCGACATCAGAGGTGCCGGCAATCTCCTCGGCGCCGAACAGAGCGGCTTCATCGCCGACCTCGGCTACGAGACTTATCAGAAGATCTTATCACAAGCTGTCACAGAGCTTAAAAATGACGAGTTCAGCGACATCTACAGTCAGGATACCAAGATCACCAACGGCCTCGGAGGCGAAGCCTACGTCAGCGACTGCACCCTGGAGACCGACCTGCCGCTCTATTTTCCCGAGAGCTATATCCCCACCTCTGCCGAACGCATGGAACTTTACCGCCAGCTTGACAATATTGCCTCAGACAGCCAGCTCGGGGACTTCAGGAGCCAGCTCATAGACCGCTTTGGCCCCCTGCCCCCAGAGAGCCAAGCGCTGCTACAAGTCAATCGTCTGCGCCGTCTGGGCAGGAGCCTTGGCATAGAGCGCATCATCCTCAAAGGCAAGCGCATGCTACTCTACTACGTCTCCCAAAGCCGCTCAGCATTCTACCAGAGCACCACTTTCGGTCGCTCTCTGGCTTACATCAAGCGCAATATCATGCGCGGGAGCATCTCTACTCCCGGTGACCACCTGCGCATGACGCTCACCGAAGTGCCCACAGTAGACGAAGCGTTCAACGTCCTCACCCAAATCTCTACCCAGGCGCCGGAATAGATTCCTAACATCTCGGGGCACAGCGGCACAAGAAGCATTTGGAGACTGCCTTTCTCCAAGTACAGAGTACGGCATTGCTGTACATTTTAGATTAGTCAGAGCTACGACAAAAGTCCATACAGATGAGTACCTGTAAGACCTAACTTGGCAAAAGTCAAGGGTTCATCAAGCACTAGTCTCCGAGACTGGTAGAGCACCGGATAGTAGAACATTTGCCGCACAAATCCTCCCCTACAGAGGGCGACATAAAAATATATCAGTCTGCACTTACCTCGTCATCGCGCGTCTGACCAGTACGGGCAGCTTGCCCAGGAGATACTTCGATCATACGCAGTTCCGTATTCCCCCAACGGGGAACGTCATGGACGGCTTTACCCTCGGCCTCTGCCACAACACAACGGTTAAAATAGCCGTGTCCGACAGCGATAACGGTCTGTCCGTCAAAATGAGTATTCAAATAATCCAGGAAACGGCGCGCACGACGCTGCAATTGTTCGGGGTTTTCAATGCTGGGCGGGAAGTCCTCGGGCGCAACACGTATCTCCGTCACATGCATGCCCGTAAATTCTCCCCAATCGCGTTCCCTCAGCAAAGGACAGAGCGTCATTGGTAGATGTAAGGCCTGATTGAGAATCTCGGCAGTATCTATTGCGCGCTTTAGATCGCTCACCACAAGAGCATCAAAATGCATACCCGACAAGCTATCGCGCAACTTCTCCGCCTGCTGTCGGCCCAACGCGCTCAGATGTCCCGGTGTCTGTCCTTGCAAAACGCCCGCAGCATTTTCAAGGGTCTCTCCATGACGTGTCAAATAGAGCTTTACCATCTTTATAATACCTGTGCCCTGCATTACCATGACACAAAATTACGGATTTTTGCTCCGATATTCAAAAAATATCCGTAATTTCGCAAAATGCTAGTTCTCTTATCGGAGACTATAAGCATCACTAGGCAGCGCCCATTCCCTGCGTTGTCAGATTAAAAGTCTTATCAAGCAATTTCACAGACCAATGAAAGCCGTACAATCCGTAGTATTTCGCGCCCTCAGTTTCCTGCTCGTCGGTGGACTGATGGTGGCCTTCCCACATGACATTTCGACATGGCTTGTCCAAGCCATAGGTATACTCTTTCTGATACCGGGCCTGGTAAGTCTCGCCTCCTACTTCCGCACCTACTCACGCAATGACTCTACCCGCCAGCTACTGCCGATCATCGGCATAGGCAGCATCGTACTTGGCCTGCTGCTCATCCTTATGCCCAGCATCTTCCTTAAGGCACTCAACTATGTACTGGCAGCAGCCCTCCTGCTCGCCGGCATAGCCTCTATTGCCAATATCATCCACTTCCGTCGCTACACGCCTGTAGGGGTAGCTTACTATGTCATCCCTGTCCTACTCTGCGCTGTCGGCATCCTCATCATCGTCAAGCAGCAGTCTCTTGCCGAGGCCGTAGTCATCATCTTCGGCTACTCGGCCATCGTCTATGGACTTTGCGAGCTGTTTTATGCCGTACGCTTCCGCAAGGTACTCCAGACAATTTATCAGGACGCAAAAAAGCGTAAAGCAGCACAAGACGCAGCCAAAGTCTCCGAGCAAGCCAGTAATACCGACAACACGATGCAGCTTGACAGTCCCGCAGTAGAATCTCCCGGTGAGCATCCGACGGATACACAAGATAATCCAGCTCAGGCAGTGAGCAATCGCGACAGTCGAGATGATCAGTCGTCTGCCGATACGACAGCTCGGGCTGACGAGTCACTGGACGCCGTCATTGATTTCTCCCAGGAATCCAAATCAAAATAGATCTCGCGCCCTATTGCGCACGGAGTCTACTTACCGACGCCAAGAGACGCAGTAGGATATTTCCTCCTCGTTTTGTCCTGGCATTTTGTATTGGCCATGTTATTACCAGTCTTGTGTCAGTACACGCAAAATCAGGCATTGTAAAGACAAAAGCAAACAACGGTATCAGAGCACTGTTATCCTTTTATCCATAATGGTTCTACGGTAGTATCCGCAAAGAATAATTTTTGTCTATCTAATTTCAACAAACGTGGAAACATTTATCGCAGTAAAAAAGTTCTAATCAGCTATATAAATTGTTTATATGACTTCTAATGCATCCTATTTAGCCATTTTATAAAAAATTGGCGGGATCGAGGTTCTTTAAGTCAAATAATTTTGTAGCTTTGCCATAATAATCATAACAACATCTCAAACACAAATAACCTATTTATTGACATGAACAATCCTAAAGTAGCACCTGCAGACGGTAAATTGGGAGTCTTGCTCGTAGGTCTGGGTGCCGTCAGTACCACATTTATCGCTGGTACAATGATGATTCGCAAAGGCAACGGCTTAGCCGGAGGTTCTATCACTCAGTTGGCTAAGATCCGTGTAGGACGCGGTAAAGACAAGCAGTATAAGAAGGTGGGAGAGATCGTCTCTATGCCTGATCTCAAGGATCTCGTATTTGGAGCATGGGATATCTTCCCTGATACAGCCTATGAGAGCGCCATCCACGCCGAAGTGCTTAAGCCCAAACACATTGAGCCAGTCAAGGACGAATTGCAGGCTATCAAGCCGATGAAGGCCGTATTTGACCACGAGTATGTCAGCAAGCTTAATGGCTCCAACGTAAAGCCACAGGCTACCCGCTGGGAGTATGTACAGGAGCTCCGTAAGGATATCCAGAACTTCAAGAAGGAGAATGGCGTAGACCGTATCGTCGTCGTTTGGGCCGCCAGCACAGAGAAGTTCATCGCCTACAATCCCAAGACACACGACAATCTGGCTGATCTCGAAGCAGCTATGAAGGCAGACGATCGCGAGAATATCTCTCCCTCTATGTGCTACGCTTATGCAGCACTGGCCGAGGACGCTCCCTTCGTCATGGGCGCCCCCAATCTCTGCGTCGACATCCCCGCTTTCTGGGAAATGGCTGAGAAGAATAAGCTCCCCATTGCCGGCAAAGACTTTAAGACAGGCCAGACCCTGATGAAGACTGTCCTCGCTCCTATGCTCCGCACTCGTCAGCTGGGTCTGATGGGATGGTTCTCTACCAATATTCTCGGCAACCGCGACGGCGAAGTGCTCGATGCACCTGAAAACTTCCACACCAAGGAAGTCAGCAAGCTCGGTGTCATCAACACGATACTCCGAA
Organism: uncultured Prevotellaceae bacterium; assembly: GCA_900316315.1. Classification (GTDB taxonomy): domain Bacteria; phylum Bacteroidota; class Bacteroidia; order Bacteroidales; family Bacteroidaceae; genus UBA6382. The sequence goes on along the minus strand of ONCK01000004.1, from coordinate 73,903 downwards.
AGGAGGACAACGCCGATCTCTATGGAGATATCTTCCACAAAGTACGCATCAACTACTATCCACCCCGCAACGATAACAAAGAGGGTTGGGACAATCTTGATATCTTTGGCTGGATGGGCAAGGACTACGGCATGCAAATCAAGGTAGACTTCCTCTGCCGTGACTCCATATTGGCAGCCCCGCTTGTACTCGACCTGGCTCTCAATATAGACCTCGCTCATCGTGCAGGCCTCGTAGGCACACAGCGCTGGCTGAGCTTCTTCCTCAAGAGCCCTATGCACGATTACACCAAGGGTGAAGAGCCTGTACACGATCTCTTCCAGCAGTACATCATGTACAAGAATGAGATCCGTACTCTCGGAGGCTATGAAGCCGACGAGGAGATTGACTAGGAAACTATTTATCCTGAGAGACACTAAGCCACGTCCACCCTTAACCGACGCCTATGTGTCTCTGGGATGTAGTAGTCCTCTTTTCTCATAAAGTGTATAAAAAGACTTCGCATCGCCTCCAAAAGGCGATGGGAGGTCTTTTTGAGATAAAGACACACATATATTCATACGACACGCTCCACAAATGAAACGCTTTTTGTCAGCCTTGCTCCTTACTCTGATTTCCCTTACACTATGGGGGCAAAATATTACAGGGCAAATCACCGATATCAAGACTGGAGAGCCCCTGCCCTACGTCAACATTCATTACGATGGCAAGGCTGTAGGCGTCAACTCTGATTATGAAGGCCGATATTCCATTGTCAAGATCAATGGAGCAACTCTCACTTTCAGCTACGTCGGCTATGAGAAGCAGACTGTCAGGATCTCATCTGAGACACGCGTAGTCAATATCAAGCTCAAGAGCTCTGAACAAACTCTCCAAACGGCCGTCGTCACAGCTAAGCGCAGGAAATACACGCGCAAAAACAATCCTGCCGTCGAGTTTATGCGTAAGGTCATCGCTGCGAAAAAGGAAAGTGACTACAAGCTCAACGACTATTTCAGCTATCAGCAGTATCGTAAGACAACACTCTCCATCAACGAATTTACGGACAAAGTCTACAGCGATGCCAACTTCAAGAATATGCCCTTTCTCAAAAACCACGTCGAAGTATGTCCAGAGACCGGCAAGCGTATTCTCCCCGTATCCGTCACAGAGGAGCTCTCGCGCTATGTCTACCGGAAACAGCCCGAAAGTGAAAAGACCATCATTGAAGGCAAGCGTGAAGAGGGCGTCAATCAGTTGCTCCAGACCGGTGACATCCTCAACGCCCTCATACAGGACTGCTTCACCGATGTCGATATCTACAAGGAGAATGTCCGCCTTCTGCAATACCCATTTGTAAGTCCGGTCTCCACCCATTTTGCCATTGCTTTTTATCACTACTTCCTGGCCGACACGCTTATGGTCGGCAATGATCGCTGCATACAGGTAGACTTCTCACCAGCCAATCCCCAGGATTTTGGATTTACCGGCAGCCTGTATGTTATGGCCGACACGACCTACCGCATCCGAAAGGTCCTGCTCAATATACCGCGCAGATCCGATGTCAACTACGTGGAGGATCTCAAAGTCGACCAAGAGTTTATCACATTACCCAGCGGAGAACAGCTGCTGGCAAGCGACAAGATGATTGTACAGCTGAAACTCGCCAGCTTCCTGACCAAATTTCAAGTAGAAAGAAGCACTTACTATAGTGACTACAGTACCTCCGATATACCCAAGAAAGACTTCAAATTTCTTGGTCCTCAGTACACCGATCCCAAGGCGATGATGCGCGACCAAGCCTTCTGGCAAGAGAAGCGTCCTGTCAAACTCAGTAGCAGCGAGGACAAGATAGGACAGATGATTACTGAGATGCAAAACATGAAGCATTTCAAGGCTTTCCTATGGGTAGCCAAGGCCTTCATCGAAAATTTCGTCGAAACGAGCACCAATCCCGAGAAGCCCAGCAAGGTCGATATCGGGCCAGTCAATACTATGATCTCGCAAAACTTTGTCGATGGTCTACGCCTTCGCTTCAGCGCCCAGACTACCGCCAACCTCAACAAGCATCTCTTCTTTAAGGGCTATGGCGCCTACGGATTTAAGGACAATCGCTGGAAAGGCCTCGGCGAAGTCACTTACTCATTTAATGAAAAGGACTACTTGCCCCGCGAATTTCCTGTTCACAATCTCACCTTCTCTTATCAGACTGATGTGATGTCGCCCTCCGACAAGTTTATGCCGACCGACAAGGACAATGTCTTCACCAGCTTTAAGTGGAGCAAGGTCGACCAGATGATGTACTTCCAGCGTCTGAGGATCAAGTATGAGCGCGAACTCACCAACGGTCTAAGATTTGAGACCGAGTTCCGTCGCGAGCGAGACGAACCGACAGCCAAATACTTCTATCAGCGTCTCAGCGATGCCAGTATGCCCACCACTGAGGCTGGAAATCATGTCAAATACTTGAATACGAGCGAGCTACGCTTTGGATTCTTCTTCCAGCCACATGCCAAATACGTCAACACCAAGCAGCGGCGCATTACCATTAACAAGGACAGCCCCATCTACTCTCTGTTTCACACTGTCGGATTTGACGGCTTCCTCGGCGGACAACACAAATACAATCTCACCGAAGCGTCTATCTATAAGCGCTTCTGGATCACTGCTGCGGGCAAGATAGATGTCAAGCTCAATGCCGGAGCCCAATGGAACAAAGTGCCCTTTCCCCTGCTAATCATGCCGGCCGCCAACCTCTCCTTTATCCGAGAAGACAATATGTTTAATATGGTCAACAACATGGAGTTTCTCAACGACCGCTACGCTTCACTCATGGCTTCTTGGGATCTCAATGGCGTCATATTCAACCGCATACCTCTCCTTCGCAAGCTAAAGTGGCGCGAGTACCTCGGTGTCAATATGCTATGGGGACAATTGACAGACAAAAACAATCCCTTCAAGCATCCCGGCGACCCGTCACTCTACTACTTCCCCGGCCATTTCCAAAGTGATGGATCTTATCAGTACTCTAGCTATGTGATGGATGAGAAGAGGCCCTATTGGGAACTTGTAGCAGGTGTCCACAATATCTTCAAAATCTTGCATATCCAGTTCGTCCGCCGCATGAACTATCTGGATAACTACAAGGCCAAGAAATGGGGCATACGCTTCATGATGCGTATGACCTTCTAGCCAAATCTTCCGAGTGACTGCGCTACGCGATCCGGAGGACAATTGTCACAGGAGGGCTGGGCAACTATCGTCATGCCCTCTGGATGCAGTAGCCCTGATGTCGAACCCTCTCGTCCAGTCTCAGCAGTTTCATCAAGCAGCTCGGTCATATCCAGCCGTGCGGTCTTCTTGACGGTATGCTTTGAAAGCATTCTATGAGAAGAAGACCTCGTCTGGTGCAACCGCCCTCTCGTAATAATACTCTCCAAGCGTACGAAGGCCCATCATTTTTTATATAATAAATTCGGGATACTGCCCGTACAAGTGCCGATGTTGTTATCACAAGATACCGTATTTGCATAACAAGGTCGGACTTATTTTAAAATAGGTCCGATGTAGGTCAAACTAGAAGGCGAGTTGTTATCGTCTGATAGCCAGTCGGTTACAAAAGCATCAGATTTTAGTTGTAATTCGGTGGATCTCAGCGAGTTACGGAGACTTTTGGGCAGATTTCCTTTCTTTTATACTCATACCTAAACCGAGGATTTTGAAATTTTCATCCGTTTCTGTAGAGTAGGGTGAGAACAAGCGTTCGTACAGACAGGCTTGGACCTCGTGGAAAGGCTTACGCTATGACTGGGAAAGGTCTTCACTAAAGCGGTGGAGAGGCCTACGATGGAAGAGAGAGACGGCGAAAAGGCGCTCGGGGCTTTGTCTGCCACCCTCCACATGGTCTTGCCCATCAGAGAGTGCCCGATACAGACACACGCCCACCTATCGGCGACAAGAGCAGAGGATAGCAGTGGACTGACCTCCGGCTAGCGAAGATGAAGGTCTCGCACCGCCACTGACTTTCGGCCGGTCCAATTAAGCTGTTCCGACCTTGCCAAAAGCCTCTCTGACAGAGGCGTACGCAAAAAGCCAATCTCCGTCTTCCTCCCTCCACCCCTGCCCAATATAAATCGCACGATCTAGCAGCAAGTGGTATGCATGTCCCCATGCCCCTCCCATTGGCTAGTGAGCGTTCCGCAAGCCTGCTTCTTGCCGGGTAACAGCGTATCTGCCAGTGGTTCGATTGTCTTCCGCAGATAAGTTCGCCATATTCTTCTCACCCGGTAGAAGTCACTTTAACCCCATCTTAGGCCCCGTCCACCCCTATCTTTGCCAGCTTGTTCCCGTGTCAGATTTATCCACCTTCTCTCCTGCGCTGGACAGACGGCTCGCTTATGCCCGACATAGCACAGGAGACTGCTGCATAGCGTCTTGCAACGAGTGTCTTACGCCTCTTTTCTCCTCGCTGGCTCCCTATCCGGTAAAGTCGGAAGCAATTTTTACAGATTCTGATGCCGCGGCGACCAATTTTTATTTGTATCTTTGTAAATTAAAATGGACTGCCGGAAAAAGCAATCAATATAGCATGAACGAATCCGACTTACAGAAGATCAAACAAAGGTACCAGATAATCGGCAATGCCGACGGACTCAATCGCGCCCTTGACGTCGCCCTGCAAGTAGCGCCTACAGATCTCAGCGTGCTCATCACGGGTGAAAATGGTGTCGGTAAAGAGATATTTCCACGCATCATCCATGACAATAGTCAGCGCAAAGGAAAGAAATATTTTGCCGTCAACTGTGGCAGCATTCCGGAGGGAACCATTGATTCTGAGCTATTTGGCCATGAGCGCGGCGCCTTCACCGGCGCTGTCAACGAGCGCGAAGGCTATTTTGGCGTAGCCAACGGCGGGACCCTCTTTCTCGACGAGGTAGGCGAGCTCCCGCTTTCTACCCAAGCCAGGCTCCTGCGCGTTCTCGAGACCGGAGAATATATCCGTGTGGGCTCGAGTGAAGTGCGTAAGACCAACGTGCGCATCGTCGCCGCCACCAATGTCAATATCCCCAAGGCTATCAGCGAAGGCCGCTTCCGCGAAGACCTTTACTACCGTCTCAATACCATACCCGTCCACATACCGCCACTCAGAGAGCGCGGTGAAGATGTGGTCATGCTCTTCCGCAAATTTGCCCTCGAGATGAGCGAGAAGTACAATATGCCGCCTCTCCACCTCACCGAACCGGCCAAACAGCGTCTCATGGCCTACTCCTGGCCGGGCAATGTGAGACAGCTCAAAAACGTGACAGAAAATATGTCCGTGACTTCCAAAGAGCGCGAAATCACCCCCGAGATACTCGACAACTACATCCCCAGGGACAATCAGAGCAACCAGCTCACCGTCGTTGGCCATGACAATCAGAGTCACAACTACGAGAGCGAACGCGAGATACTCTACCATATCCTCTTTGACCTGCGTCGCGACATGACCGAGCTCACACGCAAAGTAGAGCAACAGTCGGAACAGATCAAGGAACTTGGAGTCCCCCATGTCACCATGTCTCCTACCAACCAGATTGATGATATCTCCAATACCCATCCTAAGGACGAATATATCGAAGAGTTGCAGGACGGGCTTTCTATGAAGGATATCGAGAAGGAATCTATCCGCCGCGCCCTCGAGCGCAACAAGGGCATACGCAAGGCCACTGCCGCCGATCTCGGACTCTCCGAACGTACTCTCTACCGCAAAATCAAAGACTATGGGCTCGACAACTAGACTTTGTCGTCTGATAATGATCAGTCTGGTACTTCTGCTCTCAGGATGTACCTTTCAGGGATACAAGTTCAATGGTGCCTCCATCAATTACGATGAGATCAAGACAATCCAGTTTGCCGACTTCCCCATCCGCTCAGCCTATGTATGGATGCCCATGCACGCTATGTTTAACAACGCGCTTCAGGACGAATACGCCAACCATACTAAACTCAAGCAGGTCAACCGCGGCGGCGACCTCCAGCTCGCAGGCGAGATCGTGGAGTATAGCCAGATCAACAAGGGAATCTCCGCCAATGGATATGCCGCCCAGACCCAGCTGCGGATGAGTGTCAACGTTCGCTTTACCAACAACAAGAAGCACTCCGATGACTTCGAGCGGCGATTTACCGCCACAGCAGACTACGAGAGCACTCAGCAGCTCACGACCGTGCAGGAGGAGCTGGTCACTCAGATGATCGATGACCTCGTAGACCAGATATATAATGCCACTGTCGCCAACTGGTGACGCCGGTTCCGACATAATATTTCCCATGGCAAAAGCAGCAGAATATATCAGACATCCCGAGCTACTGGACAGCAATTCAGTCGGCGTATTACGTCGATTGGTAGAGCGTTATCCCTACTACCAGACGGCACGTCTACTGCTGCTGCAAAATCTCTACCAGCTGCACGATCCTCTCTATCAGCAAGAACTGCGCCGGTCTGCCATCATGGTAGGTGATCGCAGTGTTCTCTTTAACATGGCAGAAGGCCACAATTACGAGATCCATCCTACACCCGATCAAGAGGCTGCGGCTCAGCCCTCGCAGGCAGGCAATGAGGAACAACAGGATAGGACGCTCTCACTGATTGACGCTTTTCTCGAGAGCACTCCCGATCCGTCAGCCAGGCAAGCCTCTACGACCAAGGCAAAAGTGCCCATAGACGCTACGACTGACTACATGGCCTATCTCATGCAGCAAGAGGATCAGCCAGAGCAGCCACCAACAGCGCCATCCACCCGTCAGGCCACGCTCTCCGGCAAGCTCCAGCTACAGGACAAGGAGGAGTATGAGACACCAGACGAAGAAGATGCGCCAAAAGAAGAATATTTCACCGAAACTTTGGCCAAAATATATATCAAACAGCAGAAATATGAGCGCGCCCTTGAAATTATACGCGCCTTAAGTGCTGATAATCCGAAAAAAAATAGTTACTTTGCAGACCAAATCAGATTTTTGGAAAAGCTCATTAAGATAAACAATAAAAGACAATAAATATATGTACAACGTACTCATCGTTTTGATTGTAATTGCCGCCATACTGATGACCCTTATCGTGCTCATTCAGGAGTCCAAAGGCGGTGGTCTCGCTTCTGGGTTTGCTGCTTCTAACTCCATCATGGGCGTACGCCGCACCACAGACTTGATTGAAAAGACTACATGGGGACTGGCCATCGCTATCGCCATCTTGAGTGTAGCAGCATCCTACGCTCTGCCTTCTGCCTCAGACCAGGCATCTGTAGTCATGCAGCAAGGAGCCAATCTTCCCACAATGCCGGTCAACAATGCCGGACAAGTTCCGAGCGCTGCACAGCAGGCACAGCCCGCTCAAGGAGCCGCAGCCACACAGGGCGCACAAGCTCCAGCACAGGGTGCCGAGACACCTGCAGCCAACTAAATTCCCAGTCTGAAACAAGTATCTGCAAGGCCATAGTAACCGGAGGCCATCTACCCGACAAGGGAGAGAGGTCTCCGGTTGCCGTTTTGATATACGCAGTATAGCCTTTGAGCCCTCTATATCAGAGTGTGGCAAGGCCGACATCCTCCCTCTCATGCGCAAAACATTATATGCCGTCCCGTACGCTTACATATAATGTATGGGCCCAAGCTGACGCCTACACCTTCCGAAATCATAAACCCGTGGTAGTTTAAGGGATTCTATCATTTTTCGACTATCTTTGCAAGTGCAAGATTCAACATTTCAAAACAGTATACTGCAATGAGAAGCATCAGCCTCATCCTGATAAGTATCATTCTCTGTGCCGGTCAGGCCACATACGCACGCCCCACAACAAGGCCGATTCACAACTATCCCTTCACCCCTGTGCCCTTCACGGCGGTACATATTGATGGAGGATTCTGGTCTCCGCGGCTCGAGACCAACCGCAAAGTGACCATACCCATAGCTTATCATCAGAGCGAGGCTACTGGACGTATATATCATTTCTGGCAGGCTGCTCACCCCAGCGACACTATCCATCCCAAAGGCTTACGTTATGACGACAGTGATGTCTACAAGATTATCGAGGGTGCTGCCTACTCTCTCCAAGTTCACAAGGACCGACAGCTCGAGCACATCACAGACAGCATCATAGACCTCATCGCCGGCGCACAGGAACCTGACGGCTATATCTACACATTTCGCACGATGAATCCCAAGCAGCAGACTGACAAATCTGCAGGACCCAGTCGCTGGACCTATGTAGAAAGCCACGGCCAGAGCCATGAGCTCTACAATATGGGACATCTCATCGAAGCCAGCATAGCCTACTGGCATGCGACAGGCAAACGCAAGCTCCTGGATGTTGCCATCAAGGCTGCTGACTGCATCTGTAAGGCAATCGGCCCCGATGGACTTCATATAGTACCAGGTCATGAGGAGATAGAACTGGCGCTCTGCAAGCTCTATCTCGCGACCGGTAATGTAAAATATCTGAACGAGGCCCAATTTTTTATTGATATGCGCGGCAAGACCAGCGTTCGCAGTCAATACAATCAGTCTGACAAGCCTATTACTGAGCAGTATGCAGCAGAAGGACACGCTGTACGTGCCTGTTATCTCTATTGTGGCATTGCAGATGTCGGAGCACTTACCGGCCAGCAGGCGTATATCAACGCCATTGACACAATCTGGCAAGATATCGTGAGCCACCGTCTGTATCTCAACGGAGGTATCGGCAGTATGCGCAGTGGTGAGGCATTCGGAGCGCCCTACTATCTCCCCAATGCCTCAGCCTACAATGAGACATGTGCCTCCATTGCCCTCACATTTCTCAATCAGCGACTCTTTCTCCTCCACGGAGAGAGCAAATACATCGATGTCTTGGAGCGCACGCTCTACAACGGACTCCTAGCAGGCGTTTCTTTGAGCGGAGATCACTTCTTCTACCCCAATCCACTGGCGGCTGACGGGACGTATACCCGTAGCCAATGGTTTGGTACGGCTTGCTGTCCGAGCAACATCTGCCGTTTTATCCCCTCACTACCCGGCTATATCTATGCTGTCAGAGGCCGCGACGTATATATCAACCTCTTTATGGACAACAAGGCCGACCTCTCCGTTGCAGGCCGTTCTCTCAGCCTCACACAGCAGACCCGCTATCCCTGGGACGGCGATGTACTCCTTACAATAGGCCGTAATCGGATCGGCACATTTTCCCTAAAGATACGTATTCCGGGATGGATGCAGGACAAACCCGTACCAAGCGATCTTTACGCCTATGCAGATGGCCTCCATCCCCAATACACAATCTGTGTCAACGGCAAGCCCGTACTCTCTAGTCTTGACAAGGGATACTTTGCCATAAGCCGCAAATGGAAATCAGGCGACCAAGTGCGCATCCACTTTGACATGCCTGTGCGCAAAGTCATGGCCAACACGCGCGTAGCCGAGGATGCTGGTCTCGCAGCATATGAGAGAGGGCCTATCGTCTATTGTGCTGAGAGCGTAGACAATGTTATGGACTTCAACGCGCTACTCTTGCCACGCCATCCCCTATGGAAGATTGACCATTTAAGCGACAAGCTCGGCGGTATCGATCAACTGGAGGCTGACGCCCAGCTCCTGAACTATAGCAGTGAGGGACTTGTCGAGACAAGCGCTGCCTGTCTGACGCTCATCCCCTACTACGCCTGGGCTAACCGAGACAAGAGCAAGATGGCAGTCTGGTTACCACAGAGTGTAAGTCGAGTAATTCCTATCCAGGAGTGAAAAAGCACTCTTTGGTGGGCTGCAAGACATCTTCATCGCTCCATCAAAACGGAAGCGGTCGCCTTCTCAAAAGAGACATCTCTTCCTTAACATCTACTTTTCCTACTATAAAAACAAGAGATACCAAGCCTCAGCTATTGCTGCTCGACTTGGTATCTCCTTTATCAGTTGATGAAATGACCAACGTCAATTATTGTTCATCTCAATCGGCTTAAAAGCCCTTCGATCATACCGTTTGGACCATCCGATATTGTAATTAAAAGGTATCCCGTCAATATAGAGATAATTTCCACTGAAGTAGTATGGCCAACTGTCCTGTGCCAGATCTGAGTAATACGAGACATAAATGTATCGGCGGTCGGCATCCCAGTCGAAGCTCTCATGATATGAATTGTAGTTGTCGGATAAACTGCTCTCGTAAATACGTTCTTCACGTGACCCCGTTCCATCATCATAGAAGTCGAGAATAAAGATATCATTGGGATCGTCTTGTGATATCCATTCGCCCACCAATCTGCTACGGATATGCCGTTGGTCATCGTCATCGCAAGAGTCAAGCGTCAGTGTCAGCATCAGTAGAGATGCCAAAAGAGTTATTGGGAACAAAAAACGCTTCATATTATTAATCTATCTAATCTTAATTCCGCAACCTAATGCATTGGCTCCTTTTACGAGTCTTTGATCAGCAACAAGTTGCTCAGGATCTTTCTATGTCGGATTTTCCCTAATTCTCGTGGTATAACAGCATGCAATTAATACGCGACATGACAAAAATAACAATAAAAACTGAATATCCGGCGTCTCTTGGAGAAATTTTCTTATTACAGAGTATTTTCTCGCCAATTGGCCCCATCAGCAATATTCTTGGGCACTGCTCCGAGGCCCCTGGGGGTAGTACAGGGCAGTCACTCGCCCTCTTATGTACATCTATTTCTTCAGAAATATAACGATAGCTCTTCCTCCCGCTGTAATATTTCCGTTATTCCACTGCGTCTTATGTAGAAAGCGACATACCACAAGGGGCTGCAAACATAAATTTACTCTATCCAGACAATCTGTACGAGAAATGATTCTGTTGGCAAGAAGCATTTCTCTCATAGCAGGAAGATATTATCCCGCTATACGGTTTGCAGGTATAGGAATAAGCAACTAGAAATTCCAGCCAAAGTCAATATAGAAATTGATCTTCTTGGTTTGCGTCGAATAGCCTCCCATTATCTTGAGGGGCCCTAAGAAGCTGTTCATACCGGCTCCTAACGTGAGTCCCCACAGATAGCGGCCGCGCAATATAGAGTAGGCCTCATCGCTCAACATGCCGATTGCAGTGCCTGCCCATACGTAGTACTTCTGTCCTATCCGCTCACGGATCCGAGCGGAAACATTGATATTGTTTGGCTCAACGATTTCCATATTACCGATACCGGGAAAAGGCAACTGTGCACTCATATAGTGACCTGGATCGGGGCCGCCAAGTACATTGGACAAAACATACCAATAGTTTTTGCCAAAAATGTGTCGTCCAGAAACTGTAGGTATCAGACGCAGACGCTCACTTGCCAGCGGAATGACACGTTGGAGATAGTACTCCAACGTATGAAAGGGTCTGTGACTGCCGGAATGAATAAGGAAACGGTCACTATGAAGTCCATAGTCCACCATAAAGTGGCTGCCACAATTGGGGAAAGGCATCTTATCATAAGAGTCGTAATCTATACGTGCCATGGCATTAAAAGATTGAGTAGATCTTACACCACGCAAAATAGCTTTGCTACTTAGGACATCACGAAATGTATAATATGAGTAGTCGTATCCAAGTCTCATTCTCAGATTCCGTATCATTTCATTTTGGAAGAGGAGTGCCACCTTGTTGAGCGTGTAGACTACATTGTAGGCTCGGTTACCATGCTCATAGGCATTGATATCGTTGTACTCGAATCTGTAGTAGATACTCGCATTCTTTTTCCGATCAGCTCCGAGTGTATAGCGCGCCTGTCCATAGGAGCGTTTGCCTAGTCGTGCCATAAGCCCGATCGTCTGCGGCAAAGAAGTATTTAAGTGGTATCTGATCCCCAGCAAGAGTGATGCAATCTCCTCATTGTCAAGACGCGCGCCAAGTCGCATACCGATTTTTTTCTTTTCGCCCACATTAAAGACAAGCTTATAGCCGTCCTCTCGTTTGTCAAGACGATAGGTCACGTCGGTATAGGACATTTCATCGACAATCTTGCGCTCTACATCCTCGATTTGTTCAAAGGAGAGTACCGTAGTCGTATCCAGATGGCAGTACTTGCGGATTTGCCTTGCCTCATCCTCATTTACGCCATCCAATTGGAGAGATGCAAGACGAAAAACTTCGTCAGACGGAGGCGACGTGAGTATCCGACGGGGCATAGCCTCACCCCCGATTTTTGGCTTAAGTGCCCGTATTTCGGCTTCATGGGCTTGCGCCGTCTCTGTGCCATAGCGAATAAGTGAGTCAACAGCTGCTGGCGTGAAATCGGCTACGGCCAAGCCGCGGGTGTCAACGTGAAGCACAAGATCGCAAATCGCTTGATTGTCACTGAGCTTCTTGCGTGTCTCCACATTGACTATATTATTGAGTATCTGACCTACTGAAGACATATCCGAAGCTGTAACCTTCTTATTCTGAAATACTACTCCTATCAGCACGTCTGCTCCCATCGCCTTTGCCACGTCAGCTGGAAAATTGTTGACCAAGCCACCGTCGACAAGCACCATACTGTCGATACGTACCGGGCTAAAGGCTCCGGGGATAGCCATACTGGCGCGCATAGCCTGGGCCAAAACACCACTATGAAAGACATACTCGCTGCCATTTACGGCATTGGTGGCTACACAGGCGAAAGGCGTAGTCAGAGAGTCAAAGTCTACTGCTTGATGGTAGCCTATAGTGAGCTTCTTGAACATTTTGTCCAAGTTTCGGCCGCTCATAATACCTTGCGGCAAGGATCCTTTCAGATTTTTGCCAAAATTGAGGGAGTACAGGTATCGGGCATCATCCTCGCGCTCAGACAGTGTCTGTTCCGAACGGGCTGTTTTGTCTGTCAGCAGTGTTGTCCAGTCTTGTGCCCTCACAAGGCTGTCGAGCTGGTCAGGAGAATAGCCGATGGCATAGAGCCCGCCAATGATAGAGCCCATGCTTGTACCGACTATATAGTCTATGGGTATGCCGTTTTGCTCAAGTACCTTGAGTACCCCAATATGTGCCATCCCCTTGGCGCCGCCTCCACTCAACACAACGCCGACTTTGAGCCGACTGTTCGAGGGTATGACGGAGAGCGTCAGCATCAGCAGGCTAACGATTGCCGTTCTGATATATACGGGGATAGGTCTTTTCATAACACGCCCGATTAGGGATCATCTACTATCAGTTCGCTCTCCTGTTAGACCTAACAAAGCAGAGGGCAGCTGCTCGATATCCGTAATGATAGCGTCAGGTAGTTTTTCATCATGCTGCTTGGGCTTCCACTCCTCGCCTTTGAGCCAAATTGTATGGCATCCTGCGCTGTGAGAGGACTCAATATCCTTGTCAAAGCTATCTCCCATGGCACACACCTCGCCAGCCGGCAGTCCAAGAGCCTCAACGCCCATCTTCCATATAGCTGGATCTGGTTTGCGCACGCCGACTACTGCCGACTCCACAATATGTTCAAAGTACCGGTCAAGGCCAAAGTCGCGCAAGACAGCATGCATATTGCCGTAGAAGTTGGTTACCATCACCATATGATACTTCTTGCACAACTGCTCAAGCACCTTTGAGACCTTACGAGTTTCCTTACGTGCATACTGGTAGCAGTAAGCAGCCACCTCCTCCGCCTTGTCTACCCATGCGCCTCCTTTTGTCTCTTCAAGATGGCGCAATTCGATCCTCACCTTCTTATCCAACAAGGTATGAAAATCATCCTCCGGCAGCACCACCGGATGGGCTGCAAGATAGCGCTCTGCGTATACATATGCCTCTCGGAAATCTTTTTCACTTACCGGCACCTTTGCAGCCTGATATCCTTCCCAGATCACATTGGCCCAGTGGCGGCCTCCTGAGTCAATTGTGCCGCCATAATCAAGTAGGAGTCCGCGTATGCATATTTCTCCATCCGTCTTCTCCAGTCCAGCCTTGGTCGCAACTAGCGTGCTTCCCGTCTGGGCAAGCTCGTGTCTTGCCTCGGCTTGATCCGGTAGCGCTCCTAATGTATCGGCATTTGTCTGTGCAGCATCTGATTTGCTTGGATTCTTAAGGTTGCCCACCTTCATTAGGGCTACACCTATCATAATCCATATCAGTTCTCTGACTCGCGTGATGAGACTGGCATATACGCCGAAAGCTCCGGAAAGCGACAGCCCACTTACTGCCAGGGCAAATCCTCCTTCCCGAGCGCCAAGCTGCATGGGCGAGAAGAAGAAGATATTGCTAAACAATGACGTAAATGCCATGATGAGGATACAGTCTACAAAGTTGACATGAGGAGTCAGAATCTTGAGGATAAAATATATCTCTGCACAAGTCAGAAAACGGGCGCCAAATTCAAAACAGAAGGACTTAATAAACGTCCGCGTGCCTTGTCCATGGAGCACAGAGATTTGTGAGTCGATCTTTTCCAAGTCCTCCCGCTTACGGGCGTAGAAATTCCGTGCCCAGTCTTTGATCCAAGGCAAACGCTGTAAGAGCGAAAAGGTCTTAACGACCATGCCACTGCGATAGCCTTTGAGGAAGAAATAAATAGCCAGCAGACAAAAGGCGCTAATCAGGGCCAACAAAAATCCCATCTCTACACTGACAGCATAGACAGCGATGTAGAGCAGCACAGAGGAGAGCCAGAAACATACGTGGGTGAATATATGCATCATCACATAGAGCACTACGCTCGACGTGGCGCGCTGTACGCCTAGCAGAGGCGCAAGTTCCATGATACGATAGGGCTCACCGCCCATCAAGCCTCCTGGGGTAGCATAGTTGAGAGCAAATCCGGAGATAGACAGCTTGTACACTCGCCAGAAGGAAACGGGTGTATCCGGGCCGCCGTGCTTGATCAAAGTGTACCAAGAGGCCGTATTGAGCAAGTAAATGAAGACCCAGACGCCCACGACTGCGAAAAACCAGTACCCAGCCTTCCTAATATTAACCCAAAGCTCAGCATAATCCATATCAAAGCTGAGCAGCATGATAACGATTGCCGCCAAGCCAAATATAATGAAGATGTTACGGTATTTCGACTTCATCTGATTAAGCTTTGTACTGCCCCTGTTGGAGCAACTCAAGGAAATGGGCACACATGGTCTCATGACGATGGCGCATGTACTCCGCCAGCAGCGTAAAGAGCGTCAGTTCCACCAGCAGATAGAGCCATGGGATATTGAGCAAGCATCCGATATAGAGCGTCAAGGCTCGGCAATTGAATGTCAGGATATTGGCGTACTTCATCAACGGAAGGCTCTCCTTGCGGAAGTCGGCGCAAAACTGATCGCTAACCTTGCCTTCTTGCTTTTCATTGATGTAGTGAAACAATGCCTGGAATTTTGGCGTCATACGTTCCTGACTGCGTGTATATCTCGCATATCCCCACAAGAAAGCACGCCACCAGAAGTTGCCTTTCTTTGGCGTCGCATTGCGTATCTCGGTCTGTTTGGCAGAAGTGTCAAGTTCGCTGCTTGCGCCTTTGAGGAAATACATGTGTATGTTGCGGTAATAGTCTGCAAGCTGGCACTGGCGAGAGTGCATCAGCGTGCCGCACACAATGGCAAGCATAAATATCCATATTCCCCACCGAATACTCGTAAAAGGAATAGGCTGGTCGTATAGGCGAAGGCATATCGCTATGTAGATAACAAGAAACCACAAATCTCCTGCAAATCCATCAAGCATACGGCCCCATCTTGTCTTCTTACCCGTGAGTCTGGCCAGCTGGCCATCACAACTGTCGTAAAAATTTGCCCACATGAGCAGCAGCACTCCTATCACATTATGCAGCAAGTCAGGATAATAAAACATCAACCCGGCTGCCATGCCCAAAAAGATAGACAACACTGTCACAACATTGGGATGTACATTGAAATGATTGAAGAAGAGCGTCCACAGATAGCCGATAGGACGTGTGAAGTGCACATCCAGCCACTCCTCGGTGTCGCTGGATTTGTAAGTAGCCTTGATATCGTCTTTAGTGATTTCCATTTGCGTTTATTTGGAGCAGAATATAGTGGGCGATAGCCTCTGCCGCTTCATCGCTACAGCGGGAAAAGCTAGGCCAGTCGTTAAAGTCTATCATGTATATCTGACCCTCACTGTCCACAATGCAGTCTCCCCCATAGACAGGAGTATCTGACAGCACAGCCACACTGTCGGCCAATTGCTTGAGCCGATGTATATCAAACGGATACTGATGGGCATAGCCGTTGATGCGTTCCAAGCCAAACTTACCGTGTATCTGGCCCAGTGTAGGATAGTACCAATATATAAAAGGCGTGCCCGCCACACCATAATATTTGACTACGTCTCCCTTGACATGCTCCGATACAGTAGCCGACCGGATGCCTCTCTGCAGAAAACGCTCCCATGCCTCAGCAAGAGCCTTTGCATCATTTACAAAGCATACGTCATCTTTCTGTTGCGCCGAGGCGTCGCCTCGCTTGAGCCACAGCGGATAGTGTAAAGGGAAATCCGCAAGTCTCAGAATATCCATCTTGTCGGCATCAAGCAGGATGCTTGGGGGTATAGGCACGTCATGGTCTTGCATAAGCCGGGTGATAGTTGGACGCAAACAGTTGCGTACGCCCCGGGGGCTGTTGATGACAAGTATTCCTTGGCTTTCCAGATGATCAAGCACGCTCAGTGTACGCGGGCTGCGGGCCATTGTAAAGACAGCATCCGGTTTGTCGCCGTTCGACACACATATAGAAGCAATCCCATCGACATCCTTTTCATCCAAGAGAGAGGTCTCGCAGTCATGTAAGCGTAAGCATGCAGCCACCTTGCTTATGATTGTGAGATCATCGGAGTTTGGAGAAAATTCCGCTGCTCTGGTGATACCGTATGCCTTATACATCATTTACTTGGAAGTTAAGAATTGCTCCGCCTTACGGATATCCTCTGCATGGTCCACATCAAGTATCTTGGGGAAGGCATAAGCCTGTAGGCGAATACCGTCCGTGACGAGTTGGCGCTGAAAATTGCGCATGCGGCTTTGCCCCTCATCGATACACTTTCGCAGCGTGTCCAGAGCCTTAGGCTTGAGCGCATAAATACCACCTGATATGTATCTGCAATCTCGCTTGTCGTCATAAAAGCCCGTGATCCGCATCTCCATGTCCGTCCCCACGTAGAGAGGTTTTTCGTCATCGATATAGTCTGTCACGGCCATCATGCCGTCCACGTCAGACTTGCTGAATGTGGCCACGTATTTGGCGAAGTCATCTTCTCTAAAGATAGTGTCTACTGTGGTCAGGCAAAAGGGAGCATCCGTCAGCATCGGACTAATCTCGTAGAAGCTGTGCATCGAGCTGGGCGTGGACTTGACTACCAGCCTGAGGGGGCACGCTGTACCCTTGGTCTTCTCAGCTATCTTGCTTACATGCGCCACGACTTCCGGCATACGAGCGTTGACGATGGTCACAATCTCTGTAGCCCCCTGATCTCTGAAGATTCGTATTAGGCGATCGATCATCGGTTCGCCGCAGAGCCGTACCAAGGGTTTGTCTTCGTGTACGCCCTCCTCCTTGAGTCGGGATCCTTCTCCGGCTGCAATGATTGCAAACTTCATCCCTATCTGGTCTTATACCTGAAGTGTCTCTTCGCGGCGTGAGCCACGGTTCTCGTGTTCTCTAAGCTCTTGGATTTTCATCGGATTGGCATAGGCCTCGCGGTCATGCTGTCGATTGATCCACACGTCTATAGCCACGTAGACAGCCTGGCGGAAGGAGTTTTCATCGGCCTCGCCTTTTCCGGCAATGTCATAAGCAGTGCCATGATCAGGTGAAGTACGGACTATAGGCAGACCGGCAGTAAAGTTGACGCCGTCCTCGCCACTCAAGGCCTTGAAGGGAGCCAAGCCCTGGTCATGGTACATCGCCAAGACGCCGTCAAAACGGCTGTACAATCCGGCGCCAAAGAATCCATCGGCAGCATAGGGGCCGAAGCACTTGACTCCTCTGCCCTGCATCTCTGCGATAGCGGGCTGGATGACTTCCTCTTCTTCCTTGCCCAGCAGTCCTCCATCGCCGGCATGAGGATTAAGCGAGAGTACGGCTATGCGTGGCATCGATATCGTAAAGTCTTGGTTCAGGGACTTATTAAATATCTCGATCTTGCGCTCCACCCGCTCCTTGGTTATGGCCTTCGCGATCTCACTTACGGGCAAATGAGTGGTGACAAGCGCGACTTTGGTTACTGGACTCATCAAGATCATCAGTGCCTCCTTTCCCTCGCCGAGCTCATGCTGGAGGTATTCGGTATGGCCGGTAAACTCAAATTCGTCGCTGTGTATCTGATTTTTGTTGATTGGAGCTGTAACCAACACGTCAATATTCCCTTGCTTCATATCCTCGACTGCACGCTGCAGGGCAACGAGAGCAGCATGTCCGCTCTCCGCGGAGCCGTATCCAGGAGAAATCTTGATATCCTCATCCGAGCAGTTGATAAGATTGAGTCTACCCGGCTGCGCCTCTGCTGGGCTCTGGACGACAGTGAAGTTGGTCGCCAGCCCAAGCTGATTGCGATAAAACAGAGCTGCGCGCGACATGCCATATACAACGGGGATACACATATCGCACATGGTCTGATCTGCAAAGGTCTTAAGTATGATTTCATATCCGACACCTGCCAAGTCACCTTGAGTAATGCCGACTCTTATCAATTTTTTTTCCATTTGTATGTATACAATCTTAGATTCGCACTTTTAAGGGTGTAAAATTACTATTTTTTTGCGAGGTGCCGGCCTGCAGAGGAAAAAGTTTCTATTTCTCCTCTCTTTTCCTCTCCTTCTTAGCTGTCGTCAGCAATCCACAGGCCGCCATGATATCCTGTCCCCGTGACGCTCTGATAGTCGTGTATACGCCATGCTGGGTGAGATAGTCGCGCATCGTCTTCATATGGTCAATCGTCGCGGGCTTAAAGTGAGAGTCAGGTATCGAGTGAAAGGGAATCAAGTTGACCCGACAGTCAAGCCCGTCCAGCAGACGGAGGATTGCATCACAGTGGCGGCGGCTGTCATTGAGGCCCGCAAAGACTATGTATTCAAAGGAGAGACGTCGCTGGTGTGACCCTTGCCGCAGTTCGCCCCGCTCCAGATTGCGGCAAAAGTCATACTGCCTCAGCTGTTGTATCGTCTCCGTTATGGGCCACGCCTTCTCAGCAGGCATCCACTCAATCCGCTCCTCCGGCAGCGCAAAATGGAGGCTGATGGCCAGATTGCAGTCTACCTCCTCGAGGAAGCGCTTCAGTCCTCTCGTATCGCCTACGGTAGACACTGTGATGCGCTTGGGGCTCCATGCCATGCCGTAGGGAGCCATCAGCAAGTGACAGGCCTTGATTACCGCGTCAATATTGTCCAAGGGCTCGCCTTGTCCCATAAATACGATGTTGGTCAGTTTGTTCCATTCGGGCAGGGCGTATATCTGATTGAGAATATCGCCAGTCGTCAGTTGGGCTTCAAAGCCCTGACGGCCCGTCATACAAAAGCGACAGCCCATCTTGCATCCCACCTGCGACGAGACGCAGAGCGTAGCCCGGTCCTCGGTCGGTATATATACGGTCTCGACCAGTTTGCCTTGGGCCGTAGGAAAGAGATACTTAATCGTGCCGTCCTTAGACGTCATCTGCTCGATCGGCTTGCGCCGCCCAATCTCAAAGCGAGCTTCGAACTTGTCTCTGGCCGCCTTGGAAAGATTGGTCATCTCGCTGATATCAAATATCTGCTTGCCATATAGCCACTGCGCCATCTGACGGCCGGCAAACTTAGGCAAGTCCAACTGTGCCGCCACGTCTTGCAGTTCCTCGAGCGTCAGCCCGCTGAGCAATACTTTTTCCATTGCTGTACCTTGTCTCTTAATGTCTCGTTAATAAATGGTATCCCTTCGTCATGATACCCCCGTTTAGCACCCCTCCATCGGCAGCTGAGCCGCCTGCCACGGAGTACCGCCGTAAAGGGCGTCGAGCAAGTGCAAAGCGGTAGGCGTTTTGAATATATTGGCGCGGACCCGATTGACCACCTCTTGGGAAAGCCCGTCTTCATATATATTGACGAGCCAATCAGCCTCGACCAGAATCTGATAGTCCAGCCCGTCGATATGACTGTAAGTGTGGTGATGGCCAACGAGGTAGCATATGCGGTCTATCTCCTCCGAGGTGTATCCGCCAACCCGCTTCAGCAGCAGACGCGCTTCATCCGGACCTTCTTTTTCCTGGTACTTGCCGTTTGAACTGCCATACTTGCGCTCGCTCAGGTGGATGCCTATATCGTGTACCACAGCCGCGGCCTCCGCTACCTCGAGCGTAGCATCGTCCAGATTCTCCAGCCTGCCTATTGTGGCGACAAGGTCGTGCACCTTAAGCAGATGATGAATACGCATAGCGTCTCCCCGATCATACTCTATCATTGCCTTCATGAGGCGTGCCACTCTTGTCTTCATCAGTATCTCTTATTTCTTTTTATAGAGTGCAAAGTTCGCAAGAAAAAGTCATACTCTAGCTATTTTCCTCGCCTATTTCGTCTTGTCGGCATATCTTCCGCGCAGCCCCGAGGGGAGAACGAATCTTTGTCCTCTGCTTGCCTTTTTTATCACCAAGGACGGCAATCGGTCGTCTGCAACCAATCCGACGTATTTTCTGACCCGGTCACAAGGAGGTAATATCGCTTGGCGTGGCCCATACGTCCATCATCTTCTTACGAGATACTGCTCCAGCGCAATAGCGATACGGGCACAGGCCTCAGCATCAGCCGGCGCGTGATGATGGTGGCGCATATCGTAGCCACAGGCGGCCGCCACGGTCTGCAGCTGATGATTGGGCAGTCGGCGCCCAAAGGCCCTACGCGAGGCTTGAAGCGTATCGTACCACTCATACCTCGGACTTCCCATCCCGTAAATTTCAAATGCAGCCTCCAGACAGCCCCTGTCAAAGCGCGCATTGTGGGCTACAAGTGGCAGACCACCAATCCGATGGTCCGCGCGCTCCCATACTTCGGCAAAGCTGGGAGCTTCCACCGTATCCTCCAGTGTCAAGCCGTGGACCCGCGTGCAGAAATATGAGTAGTATTCCGGCTCGGGACAGATGAGACTGTAGTAGCGGTCTGCTATCTCCCCTTGGCGCACCACGACAAGCCCCACGCTGCATACACTGCTGGGACACTGGTTGGCTGTCTCAAAGTCAATCGCTGCAAAGTCCATACTTTGATAGATAATAGGCCGTCTTGTCTGGGCCCAAACGAATACAAAAATACCGATTTTCACGAAAGTTCGGCGGACAATACTACAGAAAATGGTCATCAAGCCTCGTGTCTGCGACACAAATTGACTGCACATTCCCTATTCTCTTCGCCAGAAATTGGAAAAAGCGAATTCAATTTTTATATAAAACTTTTTCTTCCCATTTCTCCATCCAAGGTATGCCAAATGAGAAATAAAGCGTCAAAAGAAGGCTTTCACAACTGACTGATTACTGATCTACCATATTTTAGTGACTATCTGCCAACAATATCGCTTCAAAACGACAACAACTCGCCTTCCAGTTTAAGCTAAGTTCAACCTAGTTTATTTAAACTACATCTGAACTTGTTACGCCCACATTGCGACTTGTTCTATTTTTGTCTCAATTTAGCGCTTCGAAAACAGATTTTAATAAAAAACGCTTTATTTTTCGATATCTCTTCGCATGACATGGCTCTAACAATATGCCGTTTCTGCATCACAGCCCGTCAAGTCCGATACCGTTCATCACAAGTCGGCAGAGAAGCTCTCGGTTCTCATTTTCCTCATACAGCGCGAAATATATTTCGTCAAGTCGTCATGGGATACGAGACTGAGACTGGCCACGCCCTGATAGGATAGCAACACCCTTATCAAGCCTCAGTACTACTGGTGTAACAAATTTTGTCAACAGAGGCACAGGACGACTTATGATTTGTAGTAATTTAAATTCGTCAATATGCGAATTTAGATTATCTTTGCGTGCGAAAAAGAGAGTTATGTCGGGCTCGTCTGACTACAAAATTGCAGCCAGCGTCAATTATTTGTGCATCAATGAAGAGCAAACCCTATTTGATTGATTTGCCCAAGATAAGGGACAATCGCGGCAACCTGTCTGTCATAGAGCAGATGAAGGATGCTCCTTTTGCCATTGCTCGTACGTACTGGATATACGACGTACCGGGCGGTGTGGAGCGGCGCGGGCACGGCTATCGACGCAACGAGGAGATCATCGTCGCCTTGTCGGGCAGTTTTGACCTCACCCTGACCGACGGTACCCACCACATGCACTATACGCTCAACCGTTCCTACTACGGTCTCTACGTGCCTGCAGGGTGGTGGCGCGCTCTAGATAATTTTTCGACCAACTCTGTTGCCCTCGTACTCGCTTCTACGCCTTACGCCCCCCATGACTACTTTTACAGCCCCGACGGGAGCGACACGCCTGATTTGAGCGACGATACCCAAGCCCCAGCTAGGCCATCGCAGCCACCCTCCGGCCTTACGCTACAGGCAGGACGCGTCTGCCTGCCCAAGGTAGCCTTTCACGAAGGGAGCATAACGGCCATCAACAATCTGTGCGAATTGCCGTTTGCAACACGACGTGTATTTTATACCTACGACATACCTGGCGGTGTCAGCCGGGGAGCCCATTGCCACAAGCATTGTCACCAACTACTGGTCGCCGTATGCGGCAGTTTTAGTGTCTTGCTCGATGATGGTAGCCGGCGCCAAGTCTTTACGCTCAGCCGTCCGTGGGAAGGTCTTCTGGTCCCGGCAGGAATATGGAGCCAGGAGATAGACTTCTCCTCCGGATCTGTCTGTCTAGCCTTAGCTTCCGACCTATACGATGCAGGAGACTACATCAGTGATTACCAAGACTATACTGCCTATGTCGGTCAGAGAAAGGAGGCCTTGAGATGATATATTTCCAAGACCTCAGGATTTCCTACACTGAGGAGCTCAAGGCGGCAGCAGCACGTGTCATCGACAGCGGATGGTACCTCCTGGGGCAAGAGACCAGAACCTTTGAGCAACACTATGCCCACTATATCGGCACTTCCCAGTGTGTAGCCACAGGCAATGGCCTTGATGCGCTCACACTGATCTATCGTGCTTATCTACAGCTGGGCGTGATGAGCGAGGGGGACGAAGTCATTGTCCCCGCCAACACTTATATTGCCTCCATACTCGCAGTGACTGAAAATAGGCTGCGCCCCGTTCTTGTCGAGCCCGACCCCGACACGCTCGAGATAGATTCCAGCCTCATTGAGGCGGCTATCACGCCCAAGACGCGCTCTATCCTCATTGTCCATCTCTATGGCCGTTGTGCTTACTGTCAGGAAATAGCTGATCTGTGCCGCAAGTATGGCCTCAAGCTCGTCGAGGACAATGCTCAGGCCCACGGCTGCGCTTACCAAGGCCATAAGACAGGCTCACTCGGCGACGCCGCAGGCCACAGTTTCTACCCCACAAAAAATCTAGGTGCACTCGGTGATGCCGGAGCCGTGACGACAGACGACAGACAATTGGCGGAGGTCATCAGAGCTCTGACCAACTACGGATCAACAGAGAAGTATGTCTTTCGCTACAAGGGCCGCAACAGCCGGATGGACGAGCTACAAGCTGCGATGCTCGATGTCAAGCTCTCTCATCTTGACGAAGCAACTACCCGCCGCCGTGCCATAGCCCATATGTATCTCCAGGGTATTCACAATCCCCTCGTCCGCCTGCCCAAGGTGACTGCAGAGGAGGAGAATGCCTGGCATATCTTCCCGATACTTACCCCTTATCGCGACCAGCTCCAAGCCTATCTCCGCTCACTCGGCATAGAGACGATGATACACTACCCTATCCCGCCTCACAAGCAAGAGGCCTACAGCGAGTGGGCCAACTTGCATCTGCCCATCACAGAGCAGATCCATCGCGAAGAACTGAGCTTGCCCATCTATCCGGCACTGACCGATACGGAGGCATCGTCTGTCATCAACGCCATTAACCTATTTAAGAATTAAGCACTATCTATATATGAGAAAAGTCGGTATCATCCTCCTCCTATTCTTGATCATCGAGTTTAGCTCTGGCCTTCTGATGTCCGCAGGCATCATGCTTTGCAACAAGCTCGGTATGGCAGTCACCGCCGGCGGGTGGTCGTTCGCCATCACCCTATTTGTCGTCAACCTGCTGATTTTGTTGGCCGTATACTTCTATCTCCGTATAGATGACAAGCGTCCTCTCGCCAATCATCTGGCCTTGCCCAGCTTTAAGGAAACCATTCTCGCCATCCTATCTATGATCACGCTTAGCACAGCTATCAGTGGCATCTCCGAACTCCTCAAAGTGCCTGATATCATGCAGTCGCAGTTCGCCGACCTTATGAGCAATCCTCTTGGCATACTCGCCATCTGCCTCGTAGGTCCTATAGCGGAGGAAATGACCTTCAGACGCGGTATCATGGGGAGTCTGCTCGAGACAGAGCAATGGCGCAAATGGGCCCTGCTCATCTCTGCGGCAATATTTGGCATCATCCATTTCAATCCCGTCCAAGTGGTCTGCGCATTTACGCTCGGACTCTTCCTCGGATGGCTGTACATGAAGACGCACAGCCTCATACTGCCTATATTGGGCCATATCGTCAACAATTCGCTCGGCACCCTTCTCTCCCGCATCTATGGATACGACTCCACGATGCAAGACCAGTTAGGCGGACAGACCGCGCTCATCATCACGATTATCCTATGCATCGCTGTCACAGCGGCATTTATCTATATACTCAACAAGACATTGCGCCTGCACGCACCTCAAACAGCAGAAATAAAAGAATATAAAATAAATATGAATACCAAACTTATCGACTGCTTCTTACCCGCCACCGACGAAGAAGCACTTTCCAAGACATTACAAAGCCTCGAGGGACAGCCACTTGTCAACCGCATCATCATACTAGGCGGCGAAAGCAAGAATACTCAACACCCCACACTCGGCATAGATACACTCAAGAGCAGCCAGACGATGAAGAAGGTTGCCCAGGAAGCCCAGGCGCCCTTCACCCTACTCTATCTCAAGGAGCAATATATGGAGATGGGACTCTACGCCCTGGAGCGCATGATGACAGTCGCCGAGGATACTCAAGCAGTCCTCATCTACGCTGACCACTATCAGATCTCAGCCAATGGCAAGCGCTCTGAGGCTCCCGTCATCGACTATCAGATGGGCAGCCTGCGCGATGATTTTGACTTTGGCTCAGTACTGATCTTCCGCACCTCTGCCCTCAAAGAAGCCGCTTCCCGCATGAAGAGAGACTACAAGGCTGCCGGCCTCTACGACCTGCGGCTCAAGTTGGCAGAAAAGGCCTCTTTTGTCCATATCAGTGAGCCTCTCTATTCAGAGGTCGAGCTCGACAACCGCAAATCAGGCGAGAAGCTCTTTGACTACGTGGACCCGCGCAACCGCGCTTCCCAGATAGAGATGGAACAAGCCTGCACAGAGTACCTCAAGGAAGTGGGCGGCTACCTCAAGCCCGAGTTTCCTCATATCCGCTTTGACCTGGAAGACTTTGAAGTCGAGGCCTCTGTCATGATACCTGTACGCAATCGTGTTAAGACCATACGTGACGCTATCCACAGCGCACTAAGCCAGAAGACAAACTTCAAGTACAACGTCTTCGTCGTCGAAAACGGCCCCGAATATCACTCTACCGACGGTACGACTGAGGCTATTGACGAAATAAAAGACGAGCGCCTCATCCACTTGATCCCGACCCGTCGCGACATAGGCGTAGGCGGTAGCTGGAATATGGCAATCCATCACCCCAAGTGCGGCAAATTTATCGTACAGCTTGACAGCGACGATGTCTATTCCGGCCCTGACACGCTGCAAAAGATGGTAGACGCCTTTTATGCCCAAGACTGCGCTATGGTCATCGGGTCTTATATGCTCACAGATATCGACCTTAACATGCTACCTCCCGGCAAGATTGACCACAAGGAGTGGACGCCTGAAAATGGACGCAACAATGCTCTCCGCATCAACGGACTGGGAGCTCCAAGAGCCTTTTATACCCCTGTAGTAAGAGAGATTCAACTACCCAATGTCAACTACGGTGAGGACTATGCCCTGGGACTTGCCATCTCACGCCGTTACCAGATTGGCCGTGTCTATGACGTCGTATACAACTGCCGACGCTGGGATGACAACTCCGATGCTGCCCTCAGCATAGACAAGACCAATCGCTACAATCTCTATAAAGATCGCCTGCGTACTTTCGAGCTCCAGGCCCGCATTCAGCTTAATAAAAAGCAATAGCGTTTCCTCCCCCTTACGACATGGACTCAACATACTGGAAATCAAACCATAAAGTCAGCGTGGGCATCATGGAGACTCAGATGCTCCATTTTATCCTCCACGGCAACTACCTTGTCGCCGGCAAGACAGTCACAGGACCACAGCAGGCGAGCTATGTTGACGGCACTGTCAGATGGGGCGAGACAGAGGTCAAGGAATTAACCTTCCAGGCGCAAGATGCAGACAGCACCTTCAGTCTTGAGGACGTCACCATCGGTAAACAATATCACTGGCAACGACAGGAAGAACAGACCTTCAGCGGCGACCTTCACCTGCTCGCGGCCGATGGCCAGTTGCACGCCATCAACTATATCGATATTGAGTCTTATCTGCTCAGTGTCATCAGCAGTGAAATGAAGGCCACAGCCAGTCTTGAGTTTCTCAAAGCCTCAGCCATTATCAGCCGCAGCTGGCTCCTCAAGCAGATAGAGCAGCGGATGCACCCTGCTTCCACTGATGACTTCTCGTCGCAAAAAGTGGATACGCCATCAATGCTCATCACCTGGAGCAATCGGCAGGACCACCAGCTCTTTGACGTGTGCGCCGACGACCACTGCCAGCGCTACCAAGGTCTCACCAAAGCCAGCAATCCCCATGTGGCACAGGCCATAGAGGAGACCCGTGGCCAAGTACTCGTCAGTCAGGGCGAAATATGTGATGCCCGATTTGCCAAGAGCTGCGGCGGCATCAGCGAGGAGTACGGCACCTGCTGGGAAGACCGTCAGGTAAGCTATCTGTCAGCCGTGAGCGATACTTGGCCAGAGGCACAGTCCCTCCCTGATTTGACCCAAGAGACAGAGGCCGAGAAATGGATACTCAGCAATCCGCCCGCTCTCTGCAATACATCAGACAAGGCCGTACTCAGCCAAGTCCTCAATGACTATGACCTCGAGACACAGGACTTCTACCGCTGGAAAGTCAGCTATACCCAAACCGAACTCTCCCAACTCATACGTCGCAAAACCGGCATCGACCACGGAGATATCATCGATCTTGTCCCCCTCAAGCGAGGCAAGAGCGGCCGCATCTGCCAAATCCGGGTGGTAGGCTCTCGCTGTACACGCAACTATGGTAAGGAACTCGAGATACGCCGCATCCTCTCCGAGACCCATCTCTACAGCAGCGCCTTTGTCATACGCAAGGGAGAGAGTGTCGACGGGGTACCCCAGACATTCGCCCTACAGGGTGCCGGCTGGGGACACGGCGTCGGCATGTGCCAGATAGGAGCGGCCGTCATGGGCAGCCAAGGATACTCTTACCGGCAGATTCTCCTCCACTACTATAAAGGAGCCGAAATTGAGAAGCTCTACTAAGTCATCCCGTTATCGCAAAAGAAATAAGAAAATATCAAGATATGAAACTCTCCACGACACGCAACCCCTGGACTTGGATACCTACGCTCTACTTTGCAGAAGGTATCCCCTACGTCATGGTCATGACCATCAGCGTCATGATGTACAAGCGCCTGGGACTCAGCAATACAGATGTTGCCCTCTATACAAGCTGGCTCTACCTGCCATGGGTCATCAAACCTTTCTGGAGCCCCATAGTTGATCTCTTCCGCACCAAGAGATGGTGGATCTGGATGATGCAGTTTTTTGCCGGTGCCGGACTTGCAGGTGTTGCCTTCACCATTCAGGCACCCCATGCCGTGCAGTGGACACTTGCTTTCTTCTGGCTGGTAGCCTTCAGCAGCGCGACTCATGACATAGCAGCCGATGGCTTCTACATGATTGCCTTGGACAGCTATAAGCAGAGTCTTTTCGTCGGCATACGAAGCACCTTTTACCGCATCGCTACCATCGTCGGGCAAGGTCTGACCCTCATGCTCGCTGGCGCCCTTGAGACCTACTATCGCGAGACTACCAAGGCGTGGACGGTAACCATGGGGCTCGTAGCCATCATCTTCCTTTGCTTTGCCATCTATCACTTCTTTATCCTGCCCGCTCCCATCCAGGACCACTCAACCGTACAACAAGGGAACCACGACTTCTTACGTGACTTCATCGATACCTTCAAGAGCTTTTTCCAGAAGCCAGGTGTATGGCTCGCCATCGCATTTATGCTTCTCTATCGCCTTCCCGAGGCTTTGCTGAGCAAAATATGCCAGCCCTTCCTCATCGATCCTATTGACAAGGGCGGACTTGGGCTGTCACTCTCTCAGGTGGGATTTGCCCAAGGGACAGTGGGCATCATCGGACTCACTATCGGCGGTATCATCGGCGGCATCATTACCACACGCGGTGGCCTCAAGAAGTGGCTATGGCCGATGGTCTGGGCTATTACAATCCCTGACCTCATTTACGTATTCCTCAGTATCACACAGACGTCCAATTTTCTCGTTATCTGCACCTGTATCTTCATCGAGCAGTTCGGATACGGATTTGGCTTCACCGCCTACATGCTCTATATGCTCTACTTCAGCCAAGGCAAGAGCGAAACCGCACATTACGCCATCTGCACCGCTTTCATGGCACTCAGTATGATGTTGCCTGGCATGGTAGCCGGATGGCTCGAAGATACCGTAGGATACATCAATTTCTTCATTATCGTCATGATCTGTTGCCTCTTCACTGTCGCCGTTGCCCGTCTGGTCAAGATAGACCCTAGCTTCGGCATCAAGAAGCAGGACAGTATCAGTAAAAATGAGTAAAAGCAACACTTAAAATCGACATAAGCAATCAAAAACCATTATAAATAATAAATATGAAATCGATCATCGCTGACGCAGGAGCGACCAAGACAGATTGGGTACTTGCTGAGAACGGGCGGATATTGGCACGCGTGTTTACGCTGGGCATCAACCCCTTCCATGAAGATGAGGCCGCTATCACCCGCATCGTAACCGAAGAACTGCTTCCAAATCTGCCCAAGGAAGCCGAAGGTGCCGACATCCACTTCTACGGAGCCGGATGTACCCCCGAAAAATGCATTTCAATGGAAGCCATCCTTCACAAGCTGTTTCCAAAGAGTCAGCACGTCACAGTACTGTCCGACCTATGGGGAGCCGCTCACGCACTCTGTCTCCATGAAGCCGGTATTGCTTGCATACTAGGCACCGGCTCCAACAGCTGCTACTACGATGGCAAACAAATTGTACTGAACACGCCGCCCCTGGGATACATTCTCGGTGACGAAGGCAGCGGCGCAGTGCTTGGCAAACTCTTTGTTGCCGATGTGCTCAAGGGCATCATGCCTCAAGACCTCGCCAAACAGTTCCTCTCGGAGAGCAGTCTCACCAAAGAGGTCATTCTCAACCACGTATACCGCGGAGAATTGCCTAGCCGTTTTCTCGCAAGTGTTGTACCCTTCATCAGCAAGATGCGTCATGTACAGGAAGTACACTACCTCGCCATACGCAACTTCCGCAATTTCTTCTCGCGCAATCTCAAGCCCTACGGACATTCGGACCTTCCGGTCAACTTCATCGGAGGCTTCGCCTATGGGTGGTCAGATGAACTCCATGAGGCTGCAGAACTCGAGGGTTTCCATATAGGCAACATCGAGAAGAGTCCTATCGACGGGCTTGTCGAATTTCACAGCAAATAGCTGACTGCTCCATCTGCCACTATGCAGTCATAGCGGCAGCGTATCACGCTAACTCTCCACTAACCGATAACAAGGTCGGACTTAGTTGAAGCTAAGTCCGACCTTGTCGTAAGTACATCCGACCTTGTGTGCCTAAGATCAAATTGTATGAGTACTCTACGTCTCTCTCCGGCAACTGCTCTATACAATCAGCAGGCCAATACTAGGCTTTTCATTCTGCACTCTTATCATGACAATGTAGTGCAAAGGCCTTTCGACTTATGCGTAAATAGGCAGTAAAGACCAGCAGAGTGGTCAGTAACCACGAGATCGGATAGACCCACATCAGTTGCTCATAGCCAGGAAACACAGGCATTACAAAAAATATCCAGACCAATCTGAAGACGCATGTTCCCAACACTGTCAACAAGGCCGGTTCAAGAGAATGCCCCAGACCGCGCATAGCCGATGCAGGTATCTCGTATCCAGCGGCCAGAGCTTGAAAGACGAGGACGATACACATGCGCGCCTCCCCGTAGTGTATGACATCGGGATCCTTGGTAAAGATAGACATAAAGAAATCCTGGCCCAATAGGAAGGTCATATTGGCCAACCAGCAACTCAGTGCGCCAAAAATCAGACAAATCTTAAATATCTTTTTGCAGCGATCTATCTTACCCGCGCCATAATTCTGCCCGATGAAAGTCACGGCAGCGCCACAAAAAGCGACCATCAAGAAGTAGCAGTAAGAGTCAAAGGTCTGCGCGACTGAGGCGCCGGCTACAGCAGCTGAGCCAAAAGTATTGATTCCCGTCTGTACAAAGATGTTGCTAAAGGAGAATACCATGCTTTGCAGCCCCGCAGGAAGACCAATCTGCAAGATGCGTTTCAGTTCTCGAGGAACAACATGTATACGTTTCACATCCAGTCTAAACGGCATGCTTTCCCGTCGCAGCAAGATGACAACAGATGTCGCAGAAAAGGCATTGGCAATATCTGTAGCGATGGCCACACCGGCGACACCAAGGTGAAAATTGATGACAAATACTAGATTGAGTATCGTATTGATAACTCCTGCAATCAGCAGGATGTATAGCGGCCGCTTGGTATCTCCCTTGCTGCGGAGGATGGAGGCGCCAAAATTGTATATCATAAAGAAGGGTGATCCCAGCAGGAAGATACGCAGATACACAATAGCGTCTGAGAGAATATTGGCAGGCGTTCCCATTGCCTGCAATACCAGAGGAGCTATGAGTTGCCCCACAATGAGCAGTATACCTCCGCTTGTCAGCGCTATCACACCAGTTGTAGCAATAGCATTGGACACACCCTTGTCATCGCGCTGTCCGATATGATTGGCTATGATCACATTAGTACCAATCGATATGCCGACAAAGAGATTAATCATCAGATTGATGAGAAAGGTATTGGCTCCCACGGCAGCCAAAGCCTCACTGCTGGCAAATCGGCCG
This sequence comes from uncultured Prevotellaceae bacterium, assembly GCA_900316315.1. Classification (GTDB taxonomy): domain Bacteria; phylum Bacteroidota; class Bacteroidia; order Bacteroidales; family Bacteroidaceae; genus UBA6382. The sequence continues at coordinate 42,640 of ONCK01000004.1, read as the reverse complement.
ACTACTGCGACATCGACGGAGTTGAAGAGCTGCTGCAAAATGCTGCTCGCTGCAAAGGGTATGGCAAACTTGATGATCTTCCCCAGCAACGGACCGTTGAGCATATCAACCTGATGAGCTGAAACAGAATCTGATGGCATTGATTATGGTTAGAAAGAGGTTTGTAGACTGCTACCGTTACTATATGACCGGTACTGTCATGCCCTCCTTGGCTGCAATAGTATTGGGAAAGACTTGGCGCGCTTCGTCAAGCAGGGGCTGTTCATCAAGATAGTGAGCAGAATAGTGCCCGATAAGTAGTTGGCCGACATGAGCATCGCGAGCGATGAGCGCGGCCTGATGTGCAGTGGAGTGATGAGTGTAGCGTGCACGCTCGATGCGATTTTCCAGAAAGGTCGCTTCATGGTATAGCAGATTGACTCCCCGCAAGTGGGGTACAAGATCAGGCTTATAAGCCGTATCCGAGCAATAGGCATAGCTCCGCGGAGGCGAAGACGGGCGAGTAAGGCGACTGTTGGGGATGATGGTACCGTCTGGCAACTTCCAGTCAGCACCCATCTTGATATTATTGATTTGCGAGATGGGAATTTCGTAATAGTCAATCATCTCCCGTACGATATGAGGAAGCGATGGCTTTTCGCGAAAAAGGAAGCCGCAACATGGTACCCTATGGTCGAGAGGCAACGTAGAGACAGTCATAGAACGGTCTTCGTAAATCACTTGAAATTGCTCCGTATCGAGAGGATGGAACTCGACCTTAAATTCTAGTCCCTGACAGAAGAAGTCTATCTGGCGCTCAAGCAGATCTCCATAGGCTGCAGGAGCATAAACATGGAGCGGTAACGTACGGCCGAGAAGCCCAAAGGTGGAGATAAGGCCGAGAAGCCCGAAACAGTGGTCACCGTGGAGATGGCTGATAAAAATGTTGCGGACACTCATAAACCGCACTTTGCTCTTGCGCAGCTGAAGCTGAGTACTCTCACCACAATCTACTATTGAAAGCTTATCTCTCACATTGACGACCTGTGAAGACGGATTATGGTTTAGTGTAGGTACCGCACTTCCACACCCCAGAATGGTTACTTCAAACTTTTCCATGACAAAGCATTTATCTACAAGCCTTCATAAAAATACTTCCAGAGAGGCGCTGCCATCAAAGCCTGTACGAACTGCCCTTGCTTGAGCATCTGCAAGACTTCGGATTTAGGCTTAAGGAAGTAGCTCAAGTTCTCAAATTCATCGAGAGACTGGCCAGAGACCTTGGTGACGCCCTTGGCTAGAAAAGTATGACAATAATTGTTAGACGTACTGGGATTGGGGCTCAAGACCATAAATTCGCGCCACTCTCCGCCTCCGAATCCAGTCTCCTCCCGCAGCTCCCGCTGAGCCGCATGAAGAGGTGTCTCGCCCTGCTCGACCACACCACCGCAGATCTCTGTAGAGACGATGCCTAGGGCGTGTCGATATTGCTTTTCCAGAATGAGTTGTCCATCGGTCGTTTCCGCGATGACATTGATCCAGTCGGGATACTCGAGGCAATAGTACGCATCGTTGATCTTGCCGTTGGGGAGCTGGACTTTGTCACGGCGTGCAGTAAGCCACGGAGTTCGGATGATATACTCACTGGAGAGCAACTTGTACTTCATGTCTTCGTCTGTATTCATAGGGCATTAGGATTAAAGTCTCGGTGATACACAAGCGGGAACAGGATATATACCCCTGCTCCCGCATGATAGATTTACTCTTGAGAGTTAAAGCAGTATATTACTTAGCTTCCTCTTCCGTTGTCTTAGGTTCCTCAGTAGCCTTTGGCTCTTCTGCAGCCTTAGGAGCAGAGGCCTTCTTAGCCTTAGGAGCCTTGGCAGACTTGCTCTCTGCGCTCTCCATCTTGGCCTTCAGCTCTGCAAGTGCGTCTATATCGCCAAGTGTTGTGGCTGCTGCCTGATTCTGAATCTCAGGAATGTCGTTGCGCTTGTTCTCCTTCGGCTTACGCTCAGGACGCTGCTCATCTTCGTATACACGGCTGTGAGAGAGGATAATGCGACGAGTTACCTTATTGAATTCAAGAACCTTGAAGGGCAACTTCTCGTTGAGCTTAGCTTTGGTCTTGTCCTCCTTGATGAGGTGCTTAGGTGTGGCAAAGCCATCGATACCGTACTCAAGCTGGATAAGGTCGCCATTGTCATGCTCCTCTACGATAGTTCCTTCGTGGATAGAGCCGACAGTAAATACTTTTTCAAATACATCCCAAGGATTTTCCTCGGTCTGCTTGTGACCAAGACTGAGGCGACGGTTCTCCTTGTCAATCTCGAGAACGATTACGTCGATGTCAGCACCTATCTGAGTGACTTCAGAGGGATGCTTTACCTTCTTGGTCCAGCTCAGGTCAGAGATGTGGATAAGTCCATCAACACCTTCCTCGAGCTCAACAAATACGCCGAAGTTGGTGAAGTTGCGAACCTTAGCAGTATGCTTGCTGCCGACAGGATACTTATCCTCGATATTCTTCCAGGGATCTTCGGTAAGCTGCTTAACGCCGAGAGACATCTTGCGCTGCTCACGGTCAAGTGTCAGTATAACTGCATCTACCTCATCACCTACCTTCATAAAGTCCTGAGCGCTGCGCAGGTGGCTGCTCCAGCTCATCTCGCTGACATGAATCAGGCCTTCTACACCGGGGGCAACTTCTACAAATGCTCCGTAGTCGGTCATGACGACTACCTTGCCGTGTACCTTGTCACCAACCTTGAGGTTAGGATCAAGTGCATCCCAAGGATGCGGAGTCAGCTGCTTAAGACCGAGCTGAATACGCTTCTTCTCATCGTCGAAGTCGAGAATAACGACCTTAATCTTCTGGTCGAGCTCGACAATCTCGTGGGGATCGTTGACTCGACCCCAAGAGAGATCTGTAATATGAATGAGTCCGTCGACGCCACCCAGGTCAACGAAGACACCATAGGTGGTGATATTCTTGACAGTTCCTTCGAGAATTTGTCCCTTCTCGAGCTTGCTGATGATTTCCTTCTTCTGCTGCTCAATCTCGGCCTCGATGAGAGCCTTGTGAGAAACGACTACATTCTTGTACTCCTGATTAATCTTGATGACCTGGAACTCCATCGTCTTGCCGACGAAGATATCGTAGTCACGGATGGGCTTAACGTCAATTTGGCTACCGGGCAGGAATGCTTCAATACCAAATACGTCGACTATCATACCGCCCTTTGTACGGAACTTAACAAAGCCCTTAACCACTTCCTTGGTCTCAAGTGCCTTGTTGATCTTATCCCAGCCCTCTTTAGCGCGGGCCTTACGATGTGACAGCAAGAGCTGTCCCTTCTTGTCTTCTTCCTTTTCGATGTAGACCTCTACTTTGTCTCCGACTTTGAGGTCTGGATTGTAGCGGAACTCGTTGGCGCTGATTACACCGTCTGACTTGTAGCCGATGTCCACGAGTACTTCACGCTTGTTGATTGCAATAACAGTGCCTTCCACTACCTCGTGTTCGGCTACCTGAGCTAGGCTATCGCCATAGGCTTTTTCGATTTGTTCCTTCTCGCTCGCACTGGTGCTTTTGCCTTCATAGGCTTCCCAGTCAAAATCCTGGAGCGGCTGAACGTCTTTTAGATTACTCATTTTCTTTGAAATGGGTCTTTAGTTGGGTTAATTAATATAGTTAATAAATCTCGGCCTGCTTGCGCAAGCGGGTGCAAAGTTACCAATTTTGATTGATATACAACTTCTTTCCTCGTAATTTTCTTTTGTTGCAAGGGCCTTTTTTTCACAGAATTTTCTTATCTTCGCACCAGTTACGACAAAAGTCATCAAGATGGTTCGACATTTTTTCTCTATATGCCGTATTGAGAAGCCTGTTTGTTCTGGACTTCTAAACGATCGACGCCTATTTATCAGCCAGTTGGCTTTGGTTATGCTGTTCCTCACCTCTTGCGGCAACAAGCCTCAGCAGTCGGCTCCTATTGCTGATACTGCAGTCACCAAGGAGCAGCCCGCTCCTCCGGCTCCATCGACTGACTCAACACTTTACGGTATCGAGGGTGAGGATGGCATGAGTACTTTCACCATCATCACTAATGCCGGCGACACCATCAATCTCACTCGCACCTCTATTAATGGTACGGACGGACAACTCAGCGGTGAAAAGAATCAGGGCGACAGTTTTGCCGTTACCACCACTGATCATGGGCAAGCTCTTCGCACGGCAATCAACCTTACCCAGCTCAAACAATTTACTAAGCGCTACCGCATCCACAATGGGCACCTTTACCTCCCGACCCCCAGGGGCAAATACGAACGTGTCAATATCGACTGGCTTGATTCCGACTCTTTGGTCGTCAGTTCGCCCAAAGGCCGTCATCACTTTGACCCACAAAATGTCAAAGACCTCAATGCGGGTAAGATTAAGTAGCTTTTAGTCCTCCACAGCCCCTAACCTCTCCGTAGTATCGGCCTGACATTGCCCCTTCGATCTGCTCAGCTGCCCTCTATGCCCATACGCCTGCCCGTGGCTTCAGCCCCTTCGGATCATCGTTTGATCGATCCATCGCCTTCTTGGGACTCAGAGGCTAGAGATAGAGGAGAAATATGATTTTATTCACGCTCTCTCGACACTACGGTCTAATCTGATCAAAAAGCAGGAAGAGCGAAAGGCCCCCTAACTCTTTCGTAACGATGGGAACGCATTGCGTGTATTAAAAAAACGGATATTAGAGTCAACACCTATCGGTAAGACCTCGTCAACTCGCCTTTCTATTTAAACTACATCAGACTTTATTTAAACTACATCCGACCTTGTTCTCATCACAGCTACCCCTTCGAAACTAGGACGCCGTTTTATCGCTGCAGAGAAGATATTTTGCCTCCGAAACAGACCTTTCATTAAACTAAAGGAACTTTTATTCTGAGGCTTCCAGATAAATCCAACGCATGATAAGGTCTGCTTTCATCTCCAGTCTCCTTGCTGTACATCTTCAGCGACCGCGCTTAGAGAGTAGGGGTTACCGGATAGATTTCCAGCATTCAGCCGCATTCCTCTGCCTGTGCTGTATTAGCGGTAATCTTCTTCAGCAGAATTCCTCTCCTATCTGACAAAAGCCAAAGAGCTAATCCATTCGACATCAAAGCTTCATCCTTTAGCTCAGCAAAAAGGGCTGGTAAGCTCATACGGCCAAAGGAAGGCATGATTTGACGCTATGCCAGATTATTCATCACTCATTCTCACAGCGTTCTCAGATTCTCAGGCAATTTGGGCATAGCTCCCTTTTGCGTACAGACGAAGGCGCTGACTTTTACGGCACACTCGTGAGCTTCTCTTATCGTCTTTCCGGAAAGCAAGCATGCCGTAAAGGCTCCCGTGAAGGAGTCACCGGCTCCTACCGTATCAGCGACCTCCACCTTCGGCGTGGACATGAAGCTCGTCTCCCCATCAGGCATAAAGACATAGCTGCCATTGGTTCCACAAGTCAGTACCACCATCTTGAAGTGGTAACGGCGTAACAGGAGGAGACACTTCTCGTTCATATCAAGGCCGGGATAGTCAAACATGCGGCTGACTGTGACAAGTTCCTCGTCATTAATCTTCAGGATATCGGCCAGCAGCATATTTTCGTGCAGGATTTCCTTGTTGTAAAAGTTGCCACGCAGGTTGATGTCGAAGATCTTAAGGCAATCAGCAGGCGTAGCATCAAGAAACTGTCGGATCGTCTTTCTCGATGACTCACTTCTCTGAGCCAATGAGCCATAACATACAGCCCGCGCTTGCTTTGCGACAGCCTCCATCTCCGGAGTGAAAGGGATATGGTCCCAGGCCACCTCAGGAGTAAAGGTATAGGTGGGAACTCCCTCTTCATCCAATGACACTTTCACCGTGCCTGTCGGATAAGATACTCGTGGAATGATATACTTCAGTCCATTGTTGTCAAATGTTTTCAGAGCTTGGTCGCCAAGCGCATCATTGCCCACGGCACTCACAGCTATGGCGTCAAATCCGAACTGACTCGCGTGGTAGGCAAAATTGGCCGGGGCGCCGCCAAGTTTTGCCCCCTCAGGAAGTACATCATATAGTACTTCGCCTAGACCTATAATTTGTCTTGTCATATCAATATTTTACTTTGTTTATAAACGTAAACAGATAAATCACGCCCAATGCCATGATAGCCACGGCACCTACTTGGCTGGCCACTGCATCGCTGGCAAAACCCATGAAAAGAGGAAAGACTGTGCCGCCGAAAAGTCCCATTATCATCAGCCCACTTACGGCATTCCGCTTTTCGGGCAAGTAAAGCAAGGCTTGTGAAAATATCATAGAGAACACGTTAGAGTTACCATATCCTACGCAGGCTATGCCACAGTAAAGCAACCACTTCGCCGTACTCTGGTCACCCGCAGCAGAAGCCGACAGCATGAGAATCATGCTCAGCGCCATGAGACAAATGGAGATAATAAAGAAAGTGCGGGTCTTGAGCACACGCAGGAAGAAAGACCCTGTGAGACAGCCGATAGTGCGGAAAAAGAAGTACAGGCTCCCGGCAAAAGCCGCATATTGCAAAGTCTGACCGGCATATTCCTGGAGCAACTTGGGAGCCGTGGCATTGGTGCCCACATCGATGCCCACGTGACACATGATGCCGAAGAAGCAGAGCAACACATACGAACTGCCAAGGAGTTTAAAAGTGTCTATATAGTCGCGGGCCACGGACTTCTGCTCTTCGACAGTCTCCTCGTCATGCTTTTCCTCCTGGATAGGTGTTATGGCAAGCAACAGTGAGGCCAAGATGCCGACAGCCATATATATGGGAAAGAGGATTCGCCAACCGAGACCCAAGTCAGGAATTGCCTTCAACGCTCCCCACGCCGCGATAATAGGCGCCATAAAGGACGCAATAGCCTTGACAAATTGACCAAAGGTCAGCGTAGAAGCCAAATGCCCACGGACAAGAGAAGAGACAAGCGGATTGAGCGATGTCTGCATCAGCGCATTGCCGATGCCAAGCAGGGAGAAGGCTATAAGGATGAGTGCAAAATTTTCCGTAAAGATGGGCAGCAGCAGTGACACAATTGTCACGATCAACGAGAGCAGTACTGTCTTCTTGCGGCCTATCTTGTTCATCAGCACACCCGTAGGCACTGAAAAAATAAGGAACCAAAAGAACACGAGCGAAGGCATCAGGTTGGCGATGGAGTCATTGAGCCCCAGATCTTCCTTCACAAAGTTGGATACAGTGCCCACTAGGTCAACAAAGCCCATAGCGAAGAAGCAGAACATCACGGAGACCATTGCAAATTTATTTGTATTATCTTTTCCCATTGCTTTGATATTTATATGTTTTCGCGTTAAATCCTACAGACCAGCATTTCGCTGGCCCTTGTCCAATATTTATTTTTATCTGTCGGCCGTTATTTCAAGGGATACACTTTAGCCTTACCTCCATTTACCGCCAGCCGGTTATAAGGCTCCGAAGGAAATACGAGGTTCGTCATCGCCATTTTCCCGTCAGCGTCAAAGACCTCGATACTACTCTTATCCACAAATATCTGTAACATTTTTATCTTTCCAAGAGTAGGCGCTTTGGTCAAGACAGGGAAATTGGCATTGAAATCAGTCTGCCCGCTCTTCGTCCGGTCCATGGCAAAAGTCTCGCTCTTGGCGTCATAAGTCATCGTGACACGCTCGTCCTTGCTGTTGGACAGCGTTATCACGGTCCTGCTGCGCGTCTGCACGTCAATACGACAAGCTGGCGTAACATGGCTCTGCGCCTTTTGGGAAAAAGCCATGATAGCCTCCGGCGATGGTTTCACACTGCAGTAGCCCGTTCCCTTATATTCAAAATATCCTAGGTCGCGGGGGATACCATTCGCGGAGCGGTACTGCTTGGTAGGCACCTGAGACGCATACTGCCAATTGCTCATCCATGGCAACGCGACTTTGCGTCCATTAGGAGCATTGTCAAAGGTGACAGTCGCATAATGGTCTTTCCCCCAATCCATCCATTTGGTGGCCACCGAGTCGGCATCGCAAGTAAACTTATGGCCGTCAAAGGTGCCCGTGAAATACTGTGTGGCAGAACCTCCGAAAGGCCCGCCCGGATTTATGTTGCACACGAGCACCCATTTGCCATTGCCCATGTCAAGGAGGTCGGGACACTCCCATACTCCGGCATGCGAACCGTAGCCCTCGCCAAAGTCGCTCTCAAAGGTCCAGTCCTTGAGATTCTTTGATGAGAACAGCTTCATGTGTTGCTTCTCCGAGACGATCAGGACCCATCTCTTTGTGGGCTTATACCATATTATATGGGGGTCACGGAAATCGGGGATGTCAGAAACTAATATGGGATTGTCCTCATACTTCGTAAAAGTCTTTCCGTCGTCAGTGCTGTACGCCATACACTGCATCTGTGATTTGCCCGCGGAGGTATAATAAGCGATTACGGCGCCGCGGCCAAAGCCAGCGGCATTGTCCTTATCGACTACGGCGCTCCCGCTAAAGATGGTGCCAAAGGCATCAGGCCTGATCGCGTCGCCCTCAAACTTCCAGTTCACCAAGTCTGTACTTGTGGAGTGCCCCCACGTCATATTCTCCCACTGCGACCCATATGGATTGTGTTGAAAATAGAGATGCCACACTCCGTCCTTGTAGAACAGGCCATTGGGGTCGTTCATCCACCCATAGACAGGCGTGTGATGATAGAGAGGCCTAAACTTTTCTCGGTTGTCCGTTTCTATAGTATTGGACGTCTTGATCAGTTTCCACGCAGCGAAATCGCTTGTGGCAAGTTTGCTGGCGGAGTTGGCGGTATTCTCACGATTGACGATGATGTCGAGAAGCACCGTCTTTGACTTATCGTCCCTCTGAGTGGCAGCGAGACGACGGATGTCGAGGGGCACATAGTAGTCGACCTTGTTGACAGCGAGCCGCACATTGAGTTCCTCCACCACGCCATTGTTTTTTATGACGCGGATGCGGTCGTTACTCTGGCTCTCCTCGACGGGCAGCAACACGTAGTGAGCGTCCGACGAGACACGCAGCATGACATAACTGTCGGAGAGGGTGCTTACTTCTATATCCTGGGCTGTCAGTCCGATAAAGCCGGACATCAAGAGGAGCGACATGATCAATCTTCGGATACACATCATATTGTTTTCTTGTATTAGCTTTTCGTATTTCACTCGCCAGCTCTTTTGCCGTTTTCTCTTACGAGGATTTCCCCTCTTAAAACGAGACAAAGCCGCAGTCTGCGGGGATTATATCGTTATAAGATTGTTATTCCTCAAGACAGTAAATGCCACTAGCGCCATGGTAAGCGCTTCTTGCCTATCCTTCACTTGTTCTTATTCTATCTTGACCGCGCTGCGGAAGTCTCCTCCACGCCTCTTATTTTAGGCCTTACGCCTGCTAGACCGCTGACGGGGAGAAGAGAGGAGCGAGCCTACCGTGTGGCTGCGATTTCTAAGGGCTGTATAGCATGGGCAAAGATAACCAATTCGCCTCACTTGGCCGTTTTCCTCTGACAAAAATAAAATATTTTTTTGATACAAGGGTGCCACATGATGGCCAAGATAGGGCAACACCCGCCTTACCCGTACGTCAGATGGACTGTTTGATCTCGTCAAGGCTCACGATGCCGTTGACTATAGCGTAAATCGTGAGGCCGGCAGCCGAATGGATATTGAGCTTGCGGGAAATATTCTTGCGATGCGTGATGACCGTATTGATCGATATAAAGAGCTCTGCCGCTATTTCCTTATTGGTAAGGCCGCGTACAACGCAGCGTACAAGGTCTTTTTCACGGTCAGAGAGTGCGTCGTGCGGCTCTGTCTTTGCGGGAGCGTGTGCTGTCATCACATGGGCGGTATGCTGCTCAAACAACTGGACAGCGGGAACAAAGAGGGTGTCCTCCAGCTCGCAGTGGTTATGCAGGTCATCATCCAGATTGAGCAACTGTGTGAGTACGGCATAGAGTTGCTCCTGATGATCTGGATTAGGCACGTTGTAATACTTGATGATGATGTTGCGCAAGTCGATAAGCTTCTTGTCCATGCCTTCATGGCTACGGATAAAGTTGGAGATATGGAAGCCAGACACAGGGTCTCCGCTGATAAGGCGCTTTACGCCCGGAAATATCTTAGAGTTTTCCAGTTCCATATGACGCTTAACTGACGCCGTATATTCGTCAAAAAACTTGATAACGAGAAAGGCTACCTTATTGGTCTCCGTGCAGTTGATTGCCTCGATAAGCAGGCGTCTGATATAGGGTAGCAGGAAACCGAGAAAATACTGGTGGCTGCGGTGCAAATAGTCCATCAGGCAGTTGACAGAGATTTTGTCGACATAGTCCGAAGCAGCAGCGCGACCCAACTTGTAGAAGTTGGCCAATGCCAGAAAGGTAGTAGTATCCACATGGCTCTCGCTGCAGACTTGCTTGACGGTCTTCTCTCCAAATCCAAGAGGCAGTCCAAACCGACTCATCACGCGGAGTACGCGACTGTCATCCAGTATGAGATCACAAAATTTGTCATCTTCATGGTAACTCATTTCTTTTCTAATATTTGCTTCTGTTGCAAAATTACGTTTTTTGCGTCACCCGTCAGCTACCTATTTTGGGGTAAAAAACTCCAAAAGACCTTAGTGTAAATACCGACACATAGGGATATCCGGCGGCTCACGTCTATCAAAAGTAGAAAAGAAAAAACAGTCTTTGGCAAGTCATGCCGTCACGTTTAAGCCGTTTTTTATACTGGTGACCGTCCCAATAGACGGATATTATCCTGCCGACAAACCTAAGCCGTCCATACCCAATGGTCTACAGCTTGGATATTACGCCCCTAGAGACTGCACCCCTTCTGCATAGCAATCTCGGAGTCATTTTCGCGTTTCCCGTCCTTGGATAAGGCAGCATCCTGTCCATCCATGCCTTTCCATCATGTTTAGGAGACCAGAGGCATAATCTGGACAGCAAATCTTGTTCCCTTTGCAAGAGGCTGATGACGCGCGAATACCTTGCGACACTCCTTGTCTCTTCTGGACTTGCTACTTGCCGTCAGTGGCGCGATGAGACCGCTTGTCCTTGAGAAACATCTCCTTGTGCTTATCCATCATCATCTGCCGCAGCATCATGCGATCAAACTGCTTGTCGGCGCTTAGCACACGCAGATATTTTCTGGGAGAGATGTACTTCAATATTTGGGCCTGATACTTACACTCTATGCTGAGGCTCTTGGCCTGCAGGGCGCGTATCTTGCCGAGATTTTCAAGGGCGACCTGGTCAGTTAGATTAAGGGTGCGCGCCTGAAATTCCAGGCCTCTGATCTGCTCGTCACACTTCCGCTGGGCATCCTTCTGCCTGTGGAGGAGCGGAAATATGCTGTTGGCCTCTGCCTGGGTGAGGCCGGCCTTCTGGATGATGAAGTTCTCTTCATCTTTTATAAAAGCCCACGGGGCGAAATGTCGTCCCTGCTTGTCCTTAGGATGCATGTGATTCCACGGAAACATGCCCACCTTGCCGTCATACCTCTGCTCTCCGATCGGAGGCTGTGGCTCGTCAGGTTGCGGCGCAGCCACGACAGGCAGGAGGAGCGCATTAAACAGCAAGAAAAGAATGATACGATATTTCATGACGATAAAAGAGGCTTTGGAGTGTGTTACAAGGATTCGCTTAGGTCGCTGCTCGTGACGCAGGCATAGAAGTCCTGGTCATTGATGCGGGCAAAGTTGCAGAAGTCATCGACATAGTTGGCCGTCTCCTGAGCACTGAGTTGCTGGCTCTGGACTGCCGAGGTCTGCATCGGGTCTGTATGATGACCGTCATAGAGCGTTATGCTGAAGACCAGCGCACCCACGGCCGCTGCGATGCCGATTGCCGGACGCACCAAGCGGCCCCACAGCGTCTTGTGCCGGCGGGTCGTCACGACTGGCGGGTCTGCGGGTATCTGCTCCATCAGCCTGCCGGTGAAGTCATCAAAATACTTCTCCGGCACCTTGTAGGGCTCTTTGCGGATAGCCTTGTAATCTTCGAGGTTAAACTGTTTCATATATTATTAGCTTCGTCTTTTTGACTGAAATAGAAGCAAAAGGTTTAATCATGCTCATGAAAATATTCTTCGATCTTCTGCGCCGCGATATGATAGGAGGCCTTGAGCGCGCCGACACTGGTCTGTAGGATATCACTCATCTCCTCATACTTCATCTCCTGAAAGTATTTCATGATGAAGACCACCCTCTGCTTGTCGGGCAGACTGGCCACCGCCTGCTGCAACATCTGCTCCGTCTCGTCGCCGTCAAAATAGGCGTCCCCCTCGAGTTGGAGCGTCTGGTCGGTATCCGGAGTGTCGATATCGACAGTCGTGCGCTGCTGCTGTAGGAAGGAGAGGCTCTCGTTGGTCGCGATGCGATAGAGCCAGGTAGACAGTTTGGACTCCCCGCGAAACTTGTCCAGATTGGTCCACGCCTTGACAAAGGTATCCTGCAAGATATCGTCGGCATCGTCGTGGTAGACCACGAGGTGACGGATCTGCCAGTAGAGGCGCGCCTTATACTTGTCGACCATGAGCTCAAATCCCCTGCGTCGCTGTCCGGGGTCCTGCAGCATCTGCACCAGTTGGCTGTCATCAGGAGTCTTCATCGTCTATTGTAGCAAGTGTGAGGCCATGATGCGGTCGTAGCCATAAACATCCGGATAGTACTCCACGCCCGACGCCGACGGATAAGCCGTGTAGTAGACAATCAGCAGGCCGACAGGCTCCTCGAGGGTACACGTCTTGAGCTCCTTGTCCTTGCCCTGCTCCTTAAGTTGCCGCCCGACCGATGTCTCAGCAGGCAAGTCTATGGCGACCCTGATGCGGTCGATATAGTCATCGCCTCTGTCGGCAAAGAGGAAGCGGGCCAGGTCAAACGGCCGCTCCAGCCGTATGCACCCATGACTGACGGCGCGGTAGCGCTGGCTAAATGCTTCTCGGCTATTGGTGTCGTGGAGGTAGATGACAAAGGGATTGCTGAAGCGGAAGATCATCTTGCCCAGTGAGTTGTCCTCCCCGCGGTCTTGCCTGACGAAATAGCCGCCTCCTGTCAGCATCTCAGCCGTCACGTGGAGAGGCGAGATCACGTTGCCCGTAGCACGATCTATAATCTTGAAGCGCCGGTTGTTGAAGTATGTGGTATCACCCAGATGAGCCGGGATGATGCTGCGCCTGACAATACTTTGAGGGATAATCCAGTAGGGATTGAGTTCCAGCTTCGTCAGTCGGCTCGCCAGCAGCGGCGTCTTGTGCTCCCGGCTGCCGTAGCAGACCTTCATCGTCAGCGTACTGTCCCCGCGCGTGTCATACGCGGTGAGTCGCTGGGCCGGCAAATTGACTATGACATATCGTTCTGTCCCACCTCCCTTGATGCGCCAGCGACTGCGCTCGATATTGAGAGCTAGTATGCGCCGCTGGGCCCGCGTCACACGGGGAGCGTTATACGCCTCAACCAGTCGTCGGTACGTCTCATCCTGAGGCTGTACAGCCTGCAGCAGGTCCTCGATATGATGCTGTCTGATGCTGGCAAATACCTGGCAGAGGAAGGACCGGCCCGGATGCTCCAGCGGCAGGGCACAGAGTGTGCGCTTGCGCAGTCCCGTCGTGTCGCCGTCTACAGGATCCAGTTGGTTAAGCAGCTTAGCGGGATGGATGAAGCCGAAGCGCAGCCCGCTTGCATATCGCAGCAGGCTCTTGGTCATGTAGTACTCCACCGTGGCCATCGTGAGGCTCGCCGTATGGCGGTCGTCAAAATCGATGTCGTGCAGACGCTTCAGCGCCCGCCTCAGTTGCGGCAGGTAGACACGCGCCTCCGGCACCCCAGTGCTGTCGAGTCCCGCAAGCCAAGCCACCAGCGTGTCCGACCTCAAGTCGTCGCCCGAGCGGCTGATCCAGAGATAGGGTTGATGTTCCGCGTAGTAGCGGTTGCACATGACATCGACATAGTCGGTGTCGCGCTCACTCACGCGCAGGGAGTCTATCAGACGTCGGATGCTATAGTTGCTCACCGCAAAACGGTCATCTCGCAGCGCACTGAAATCTTGTAAACGGAGAGTCTTATACGGATACCCTTTCTCCCCATGGCCACACGAGGTCAACGCCACAAGTATCATGAAAAGTCCTCCTAGAAGCCTTCTCATACTCCCATGCGAAAAAGAAAAATTGCTTGATTAGCGGATAGAGACCTTTCTCACCACCTTGCCCACCTTCAGGATATAGATTCCCTTGGGCAAATTGAGCGAGACCGTCTTGTCCTCACTGTCTATACGAAAAGCGTTGATACGTACGCCCGTCAAGTTGAAGACTTCCAGCATTTGGCCGCCGCCGTTGACAATGCGCACATTCTGTCCGTAGACGTAAAATTTTGTCTCGGTCACTTCGCTTTGTTGTGCCGTCTGCTCGCTCATGCTCCACACGCTCTCCGCTTGTATAGGCATAGCTGCGAATAGGAGAGTCAGACTGGCAATGATGATATATTTGGGCATTGTCTACGACTTTATGATGAAGCAAAGATAAGAAGAAAAATCATGAGTTCCAAATTTTTTCTCCACAAAATACAATTTTTCTTTCATTTTTTAGTTATATCCGGTCCAACGTCCCTGTCAGGAGCGGCGCTCGTGTCCGTCTAAGGGCAAAGTTGCCTTCCCTCCTCTGCATCCTCTTCTCCGCCGCTCTTCTGAGGCCCGCACAATGAAAAAAAAGAACAGCCCGTAGCCTAACTGCGCCCCAAGCGCCAACTATCTCGCCCTCCGATACGTTGCTCAGCGTCAGCGTGCCGTTGTTGACGGCTGTCTTGACCTCGCCCTTATCGACAGTCTGGAGACCCGTTGGTTGGATAGGATCTATCTTTCCGAAGTCCTTCCATTCCGTTGCGGATTGATAAGCGCCGAGCGATGTCTTAGGCACAGAGAGCGTCTTGTTTGCCTCGTCTTCAAAGGCGTCATCCGTTGTGGGAAGCGTAGTAGCCAGACAGGTGTAATGCTCGTCAGGCCTGTGCAACCGGAGAAGCAATTGTTTCCCTGCGAAGTGACAGAATAGGTTACGCCATCCACCGTAATGCTTGCAGGGATATTAATCACACTCTTACTTTTGTAGGAATCATTCTGCGCTACCCCAGCCGTTTTGTCGCTAGTATTGGGGATATAGACTATACCGTTCACCGTCACATTGGCTTTTGCGGCCGACACCGTCAGCAGCAGAAGCAGGATGAGAAAATACCGTAAAAGTTTCATCATAATCTAATGTTTTAAGTGTTTAGACATCTATATGAAAAATAGAAAGAGTCCGTCGTCTCTTGGTTTTGGGTATAGCGTTAAAGTTGGGCGCCGGGGCTGGAGCATTCTTGCTTGTGACAGTAATGGGGTAAAGACCAACGTACATGCCAATCTTGTTTCGGTTTGCGATTTTCACAAAGTCTAAGGAATTGAATAAACAGAACTTGCCAAGACTCTTGACGTAGAAGATGAACCAATAATAGTTGCGGCAAGGATTGGGACATTTCATAGCAGCGAAAAGTCCTTTTCATTATCTTTTGCCTTCATCTGAATTTTCTGATAGTCATCAGTCGCTCCCGGCTTTGACTTGACAAGAATGTCCATGGTCATCAACAACGGGACGATAGACTTTCCTGTCTTCGTCCAACAATTTAGAGACCACAAATTGCTCGGTAGACTCTCCTAAACACATACAATTGTTTGCCATAATATTTATGATTTTCAGTTAATTATATGGAATCCGTATATCAGAAATACGAAATGTATGGCCCTTATTATCGTTGAATGTTTCTCCTGCTGTAAAGCTACAATGTCCCCCTTTGCCAAGAGGAGGAACCGTCCCGCTATTTCCAGCCTGAATACTGCATCAAGGGCTGAATGGCCGGCGCGTGGCCTTCCTCCAGACCCGCACACCGTAGGTCTGAGATAGAAAATGATGTTTTGCATTGCAGACATAATAAAAAAGGTTATCACAATTATCAAGGTTAAAAAGTATAAATTTCGCAAATTTTTCTTGTCAGAGGGGATAAACAAGGACATACAGCCGAGAAATAGGAGGAACAATGAAAAACTGATTGTTTCCACCATCAAGACGAGGAAAATTCGAGCCGGAACTGTTTGGGGCAAATTCTCATCCGCGCCCTATACGCATCGCACAGCAAGTGAGGGAGAATAGGTGCCCTCTCAATTCCAGTAGCCTCATTGCTCATGAGAGGGAGCTACACCCTCATAAATCTCGCATGACACGCTCTCTCTCCCTGACACACTGGAAAGCCAGTCCCAACTACAGTAATACGGCAAGGGCTATGCCAGCAGCCGATGCAAGAATATGAGAATGATTTTTTTATATAATAAATTCGAGAAACTGCCCCGTGCAGGCGCCGTCTTCGATGAACAAGACGCCGTGTTCGCGACACAAGGTCGGACTTATTTTAAACTAGGTCGGATGTAGTTTAAACTAGACGCCGTGTTGTTATCGTCTGATAGTCTGCTAGTTACGAAAAGGCTAAACACTGTTTGTAATTCATTGCATTCCAGTGAGTTACAGAGGCTATTTGAGAGAATTTTCGTCTTCTCGCGTTTGGGGATAAAATGGAAATTTCAATCTGATTTTTATATAAAAACATGCAGCCTGCGCGGAAACCTAAGGCTTCACGTATCACGCCCTACCGGGCAGCTTGCGCGTATTTTTCCTTGACAGGGCGGTCTGGATAGATCCTATATCATTCACGCTCCTCAGCTCTGCATCGCCAGAAGCCAGCGGGCCATCTTGACACCCTGGGGCTCATAGCCGGAGAGACTCTTCATGGCTCTGCACTTGACCTGCGCCGACTCTTGTGGAGCACAATCCTGTATCCAGTGCGAGATAAAGGCAACTGTGAACTCTGGATGCCCTTGCAGCGTGACCACTCGATGCCCTATCCGGAAGCTCTCTATGGGGCAGAAATTGCTTCCACTCACCCGTATGGCCTCCTGAGGCAACTGGATGACTTGGTCGTGGTGGTCGTAGATCAGTTGGTAATGATCGGCGCCGAGTAGCTGCGCCGAGTCACTGTCGTATACGGTAGAGGACCGGATGCCTATGTCCCACCCCTGCTCCGACCGCACGGTCTGCCCACCCAGGGCCTGAGCGAGGATCTGGTGGCCGAAACATATACCGGCCATGTGCGCCCCAGCGGCAAAGGCCCAGGTGATCCATGGCCGAAGGCGCACCACCCACGGCGTGTCCCCATAGCTATCTGCATTGCTGCCGGAAATGAGATAGACGTCGTCGGGCTGTATCTCTGCGGGAAACTGTCCTCGCCAAACTTGCCAGACGGCAAAGGACAAGGCGGGGGCAGCCTCGCTGAAGACTTGCTCAAACATCCACTCGTAACTAGGGATGCCGGGGACCAATATACCGGGGAACTGATCGCATATGAGGAGATGGATCTTCATGGTCTGACAAATCTGTCCATGCAAAGATAAGCATTTTCCTCCATGTGCGGGCGACCAGCCGCGCGGATTACGCTCTGCCGGGGCAGCCAAAGGCTGCGCGGGAATTCACCCCGACGGGGACGCAAGCAGGAAGGCAATTTACGCGCGGCCTAGGCCGCCTGCCCAGACGGGGCAGCGAAAGTGGACTTAACGGATGATATACTTCCGACCGCCGCGGATATAGATGCCGGCGGGCAGATGGCTGGCTTGGGTAGCGACTGGCTGCCCCTGCAGATTGTAGAAGACGGCGGCATCGGTCGACTACGCGCTAACAGGGCGTATGGCCGTAGGCACCTTGGACTGGTGGCCAAATACCCAGCAGAAGCAGGCTGGAGCGCGTGCCGTCTCATAAGACCTGGGACGAGACGCCATGCTTAGTACGCTCTGTCTGACCTGGGACGATCTTGATCTTCTTGTGACTACCCCCATGAAGGGATGCGCTATCCGGCGGACACGTCCCTTAGCCCTGATCTACTGCGGAAATTTAGCGATAATCCTCACAGCAAGCACGCAGATGACTCAAAAAAAAACGTTTGCATTCTCCGCTGAACGGCGGCCTAAGATCGCGCGAGAGCCTAAGATATCATGCCTACCGGCTTGTATCCCCGTTCAGGCGGTAGCCAAAGGCAGCCCTTAGGCCGCTAAAAATAGGCGCGAGTAAATGGCCATGCCAGACCTTTTGCTTATCTTTGCCCAAAAATATGCATCCGTCCGGCAGATGAGCGCCAAGCCGTGCCGACGGGAGAAGGCCCATTTTGCACCACTATGAAACTACTGTTGATCGAGGATGACCCCGACCTGCGCGAGGTGATACAGACTTCGCTGCAGAGGGAGCGCTGTGTAGTCGAGGTGGCCCGAGACTACAGAGAAGCAGTAAGCAAGCTCTTCATCTACCAGTACGACTGCATCCTGATAGACATCATGCTGCCCGACGGCAACGGACTGGACCTCCTGCGCGAGATGCAGCGGCGCGGCATCAAGCACAATGTCATCATCATCTCGGCCAGAGATGCCATTGAGGACAAGGTAGAAGGACTTGAGTTGAGAGCCGATGACTATTTGGCCAAGCCTTTTCATCTGGCTGAGCTCAAGGCCCGTATACGTAGCGTAATAAGGCGCAGTCAGCAGGCCGGCGAATGCCTAATCAGGCTGGGCAATGTGGAAATAGACCCAGCACACTTCAGCGTCGAGGTGGAGGGACGGGCAATCGAGATGCTGCGCAAGGAGTATGACATCCTGGCTTATCTCATCGTGCGTCCCAACCGGCTGATATCCAAGGAAACACTTGCAGAGTCCATCTGGGGCGACTCCATCGACCAAGCGGACAACTTTGACTTCGTATACGCCCAGATCAAAAATGTACGCAAGAAGCTGCGCGAGGCAGGCGCCTCCATTGAGATCAAAACGGTCTACGGACTGGGATACAAGCTCGTCACGCTATGAGACTCCTGCATGTCATCAATCTGAGGCTGACGGCCGTGACGGCCATTCTGCTCGTGTTTTGGTCCGTCTTCTTCTACATCACCATCACCCGCGAGATCAACGACGAGCTGGACGACTCGCTCGAAAACTATGCCGAGCTCATCATCCGGCGCAAGCTGCGCGGCGAGGCCTTACCCGACCATTCCTCGGGCAGCAATAATCAGTACTACATCAAGCCCGTCTCCCGACAGGAGGCCCTGCGGCATGACGTCATCAGATACCGCAATGTACAAGTCTATGTCAGCGAAGCCGGGGAGCATGAGCCCGCACGCGTCATCTCCTACACCTTCAGGACAGGACAGGGCCAATACTATCAGCTGGAGGTCTTTACCCCTACCATCGAGCAGGACGACCTCAAGGAGTCCATCCTCTGGTCGATGCTGATACTCTACGTCTGCATCCTCTCCAGCATCCTGCTGATCAATGTATGGGGCATACGGTACAGCATGCGCCCACTGCGCACGCTCCTCCAGTGGCTGGACCGCTACCGCCTCAACGGTCCCAATGCGCCGCTGCGCAATCCGACGCGCATAGTCGAGTTTGAGCGGCTCAACCAGGTGGTCACCTCGGCCATGCAGCGCAACGAGGAGGTCTATCGGCAGCAGCACCTCTTCATCGGCAATGCTTCTCATGAGCTGCAGACTCCGCTGGCGGCTGCTCTGGGACGCATCGAAATGATGCTGGAGGACGACTCGCTAAGCGAGCACCAGATGGGCGAACTGATCAAACTCCAGCGGACACTCACACGGCTGTCTAAGGTCAACCGCTCACTGCTCATGCTCACCAAGATCGACAACGGGCAATACGCCCAGCCCGCCCAAGTCGATATGGGGCAGCGGCTCAGCCAACTGATCGACGACTACGAGTCGGCCTACGGCAGTCGGCATCTGCAGGTTCAGGTCTCTAGTCAGGAGCCTCTTGTGCTCCAGATCAATGAGGCCCTGGCGGACACGCTGCTCGCCAACCTGCTCAAAAACGCCTTTGTCCACAATGTCCAAGGCGGCAGCATCCGTATCACCATCACCCGAGACAGTCTCACACTGGCCAATACGGGTACGCCCCACCCCTTGGACAAGCGGCTCATCTTCACGCCCTTTTACCACACGCCTGACTCCCCGTCGTCCACAGGACTGGGGCTGGCTCTGGTCAAGGCCATCTGCCAGCAGTGCCAACTGCATCTGTCTTACCGATTTGAGTTCCCTTACCACTGCTTCGAGATCAGCCGCTAGCCATCCGCGAGGCGTGTCGGACAGGAAGTCTTTCCTTTCTTCCTTCTCGAAAAAATGTTAAATTATTCTCATCTGCTTAGCATTTCAGATTTGATTCAGATTTGCCTCCCAACTTTGCAGTCGTAAACAAGACACCAAATCATTCACATTAAAAAAACGAGAAAAATGACAACTTACAGACTGACCAAGAGAGTAGCCCTGACCCTGTGTATAATCATAGGATGCCTGTCCATGGCCCATGCCGACACCGACAAGAGCATACGCTTTGATCAACTCCCGCAGCTCGCACAGCAGACAATTGCCCAGCAGTTCAAAGGCAAACAGATTGCCCTGGTCAAGCAGGAGACGGACTTGCTCAGCAAGAGCTACGACGTCATTCTGACCGACGGGGCCAAGATCGAGTTTGACCACAGAGGTCACTGGAGCGACATCGACTGCGAGACTTACGCCGTGCCGGCCTCTCTCGTCCCTGCCCCAATCAGAAGCTACGTCAGCGCTCACTATCGCAACGCCAAGATCGTCAAGATTGAGAGGATCAGGAGAGGCTACGAGATTGAGCTCTCCAACAATCTGGAAATCACCTTCGACAAAGCCGGCAAAGCCCTGCACATAGACCACTAGTCCATCTGCTTCCGCACTTGACGGCAGGTCTGCAAGAGCGGTTTACTTCCGCCACAAGCAGCACACGATAGCGTCCGCGCCCGTCCCTATATGGAGACACGGGCGCGGACGGTCTTTCATCCCCGACTACTACTTGGGAGGCAGGCTCTGGAAGTGGCACGTCGCATAGACCTGCAAGACAAACAACACGCACACGAGCACGCCCACCTTGTAGGGGCCGGCGATATCGCCTGCGCCAAAAAGGGCACGTGACAGCGGCGTGACAATCAGCGGCGATATAAATTGTCCCATATACAGCGCTGCTGAGATAAGCGGCATGACAGTTGTAGACGAATTTTTTCCGCCCTTGATTGACGCAATCGTATTGAGATAAGGCACGCCGACACCCGCCGCCAGCCCGATACAGACTGCACCGATGACCAGCAGCGCGATGCCATGGGACAGGGCGAAGCAGGCGTAGCCCACCATGAAGAGCAATGGAGCTAAGTACTTGACGGGCTGACGAAACACGTGCATGATTTTGCCAAATGCCAGTCCGACAAAAAAGGCCACGACATCGAGCGACATCATCAGAAATGTCGTGCCCTCTACACTCAGCCCCGCCTGTTGTCTGGCCGTGATAGCCAAATTGGTAGGATAGATGAAAAAGACCGTCATGAGCAGCATCATGCCCACTACCGAAGGATGAAACTTAAGCAATTGACGCGGCTGGAAGGGCACGCCGCGCTTGTTGCTCGACCCCAGTCTGTCATTGGGCAGATAGAGGACGACGAGCACTACAGCCACCAGTCCGAGCAGGTAGACCAGAAAAGCGTATCTCCAACTGATGGTGGACAGCAGCCCCGCAAGCAGGGTCGCCACGACGCCGCCCATCTGATTCATCGCAGCAGCAAGGCCCATAAGGCTGGCCTGGCGCTCAGGCGGATAATAAAAAGAGAAGAGACCTGTCGACAACGGCATGATAAGGCCGACACTGACACCCAGCAAAGCACGCAGTGCCAGCAGCACGTGAATATCGTCCACCAGCCAGCAGCCCGCCCCCGCTGCGACATACACCAGCAATCCAGTCAAAGCGATGGTCCGTGTACCAAAAAGGCGGCTGATTTGCAGAAAAAATAGATTGGTAATGATGATAAAGAGCGCCGGGATGCTCACGATCAGCTGTATCAGTAAATCCGGCTCGCCAGCAAAATGACTCTTGATGACTCCCAGCGCGGGAGCGATGGCTGCCCCTGCCATGACTGTCAGGAGCGACATTGACAGTATAGTGGCTGTCAATCTACGGGTTACAATTGTTTTCATGTGGAAAAAACGGTTATGAACTGAATAAGAAGTCCTGCCGCGGTTCATAACTAGATTTACGTGCCCCGGATCAGCCGGATCACTACATATCATATTGCCTTTTAGCAGGAAAACAGAGGCAAAAGTACTATTTTTTTTGAAAAATAGGGTCCGTATCATCGCAGTTTTTTCCAGGCGAGCCAGCCCCTTTCCCCCTTATTCGAAGCGTATAACCGAACATTTTCCGCCGCTGAAGCGATGTCCTTAAGCCTCCCAAATTTAGAGTTTGTTTACTCAAAAAGAAGTTGCGGTATACCCCAGACGAGCTCCTGTGTATCTCACGATTACACCTGCTTTATAGTATCCTCTAGCCCCTCTCATAAAATATGTGCATCGCAAAGGCCCCTAAAGGAGCTTCCTTCACCTGATGACGGAGACAAATCTGGAGCCGTGTATTCCCTTATATAAGCCAGCTCAGTGAAACAAGCGAACACGAACAGATCGCGGACAAAGCCGAGGCGCTCAATGTCGAACTCTTTCTGGATGATGGCCTGAAGTTCGTCCTCAGTGAGGAAACCGCGGTCAACAGGCTCCATGTGAAGTTTCACGCCGAGATAAGGATCGGAGTGGATGACACCAAGCTTGACTCCATAAAGAATGACGGTCTTGAACGTCTTCATCGTCTTCATGGCAGTGTTGTTACACTGACGGACGACAGTCATCAGATAGACGCTGAAGTCCTGAATCACGGCAGGGGTGATGTCCTTCAGAAGCATGTCCTTGCAATGATACTTGTCCCGGAGCATCTCCATGAAGCGGATTTTGCATAGCATATACTTGCGCAGGGTGGTAGCGCTGAGATGCTTAACAACCACCTGCTCCTGTACACTTGTCAGGAATTTGTCAAACAAGGCACAGATAGTGTTCGACTCATCCTCGGCATTGAGGTAGATGGCCTTCACCTTTTCCAAGGATAGTTTGCCCTCATACTCAAGCTTGTCACTGATTTCCCGGATCTCATCCTCGATATTGTCCAGTTTCTTGTTCACTTGAAGAGCCTCCGTTGACTTTCCTTTCAGACGCTGCTTCTTAATGTCCCATAAAGAAGGCGTGATTGTAATGCCCGTCGTACCAATTGTCACTCTGTCGCCATCCAGCGTGATGCGCAACACGATAGGGCTCTTGCCCTCCTTGTTCACGAAGTTTCCACGCATGTAGAAAACTGTCTTGAATGCCCGTCTCATACTACTTGTAATTTTAATGTTACCGTTAATTTGTTAAAATCTTCTCTTGTTACAGGTGAAAGTTACAAAACTCACGGCTGTAAAGTTAGACATAATATTTTGAAATACAATGAATTACACATAGTCTTGACGTGCTCTGTACATAGTCTGTGTTACAATTTTGATTTTTGGCGTTTTGCTGTAACACCAGTGTAACAAAAACAGACTATTTGGAGACTATGCAGCCTCTTTTTTCGTAGTCTGTGAAAGCGAATCGGGAAATAAAAATCGCCGTAACTCATTTGAATTACGGCGATTAGCTATATTTTCTGCATAGTCTTCAGATAGTCTGAAAAAATGCAAAGCGGAGAGACAGGGATTCGAACCCCGGGTGCCTTGCGGCACGGCAGTTTTCAAGACTGCTGTAATCGACCACTCTACCACCTCTCCTTGTTGTTTCGTCTAGTCGTCAGCGCAACATCGGAAAGCTATCCCGACATTGCGGTGCAAAAGTAATGTTTTTTAGCGAATAGGACAAATTTATAGGACAATTTTTTGACGCTAACGCTTCGGCACATGCCACAGGAGGAACGCAGTCTGCCAGAAGACGGTTCGGAAAGTAACCATACAGACTCTCCGCTCCATCGTAACTGCTGAAGACTTAGGTAGGGCGTATACGCGGCTTCGGCCACCCAGATGTGTAAACTTTACCAACCAGACAAGGTTTATAAGAGTTGCAGAGCTTCTGTTGTACAAGAAACGGAGAAATTTTCCGGCATCACGGGCGCGGGTCTACCGGAGCATGAGACTGGTTTCCTGAGTATCCCGGCTATTGGGACCAATGTAGATCTTGACTTCTCCGGGCTCCAGTTGGGCGTTGCCTTCGCGGTCAAAGTACTCGAGCAGCGAGCGGTCAAGCTCGAACTGTACGGTCTGACTCTCCCCGGCTTTGAGATGGATGCGACGGAAGCCCTTGAGTTCGCGTACAGGTCGTGCGATATGGGCTGCAAGGTCGTGGATGTAGAGCTGCACGATCTCGTCGCCGTCGCGCTGTCCCGTATTGGTCACGGTGACGCTTGCGGTGACTTTACCATCGAGACTCATCTCAGGAGCGCTGAGGGTCGGAGCGCTGTAATGGTAAGTCGTATAGCTCAGGCCGTAGCCGAAGGGATAGACCGGAGCATTGGTGACATCAATATAATTGCTAGAGTAGCGTTTGAAGCCTTTGTTGGTCTCGCTCACCGGTCGGCCGGTGCTAATATGATTGTAGTACATCGGCACTTGTCCGAGCTGCTGGGGGAAGGTGTTGACCAGTTTGCCTGTGGGGACCTTGTCACCGAAGAGAACATCGCAAATGGCTGCGCCAGCTTCACTACCGCCAAACCAGACTTGGAGAATAGCCGGCACATGCTCGCTCTCCCACTTCATGATGGTCGGACGCCCAGCAAAATTGAGCAGCACCAAGGGTTTGTGAAGTTGTAGCAAAGCCTCAAGCAGACGGCGCTGCGGACCACCAAGCTGGGGATTAGCCAGACTTGCGCTCTCGCCCGTCATTTCTGATCCTTCGCCCATGGCACACACGATGACGTCGGCCTCGCGCGCAAGACGGAGTGCCTCGTTCTTGAGCTGGTCATTGTCGCCTACAGATATCGCACGTCCGCGATACCCGACAGCCTTGTTGACCTCAGTATTGTCGGAGACATTGCTTCCCTGGGCGCAGGTCACACTGCCATGTCCCTTGACAGCCTCCTGCATAGCCTGGTAAAGCGAGATATAGCTGTCGGGCTCGTCATTGGCACTCCAGCAGCCAATAAGGTTGCGTTTGCTGTCGCCCAAGGGGCCAATGAGCGCTATCTTTTGGTTCTTACTCAGAGGAAGCAGGTTCCCCTCGTTGCGAAGTAGAACGAAAGACTCTGCTGCCAACTGACGGGCGACCTCACGGTGCTCCTTAGAGTAGACGACCCGTTTGTAGTCCTTGGGGCGGCAGAACTTATAAGGATCACGGAAGAGGCCCAGCTTGTACTTGGCCACGAGTACGCGACGACAAGCGGTATCAATGTCACTCTCCTTCACGTCCCCGCGCTTAACTGCCTCAGCGAGGTGCTTGACAAAAGCATCGCAGCACATGTCCATATCGGTACCGGCATTGAAAGCATTGACAGCAGTCTCATACTGGGTGCCCATGCCGTTGCGGACATTCTCATTGATTGTGCCGTAGTCGGTGACGAGGAAGCCCTTGAAGCCCCACTGGTCGCGCAAGACGTCGGTCAGCAGCCATTTGTTTTGCGTAGAGCTCTCCCCCTCAATGAGATTGAAGCTCGACATGACGCTGCCTACGCCCGCCTTGACTGCGGCTTTGTAGGGATTGAGATAACGGTTGTAAAGCATTACCCGACTGATGTCGACCATATTGTAATCTCGCCCTGCCTCGCTGGCGCCGTAGCCGGCATAGTGTTTGACGCAGGACAACAGACGGTATTGGCCGGGCTCATTTCCCTGATAGCCTTTCACAAGTGTGGCGGCGATGATACCGGAGAGGAAGGGGTCTTCGCCATTGCCCTCAGCCACGCGTCCCCAGCGTATCTCAGCGCTCACGTCAACCATCGGGCTATAGTTCCAGTTAATTCCGTCGGCCGTACACTCCTCAGCGGCCACTTCTGCCCCACGACAAATTGCTGCAGTATCCCATGAACAAGCTTGGGCCAGAGGTATGGGGAGGATAGTCTTGTATCCGTGTACCACATCGAGGCCAGTGAGAAGGGGGATACCCAGACGGCTCTGTTTGACGGCCAGTTTCTGATACTCGCGAACGGCCTCAGCGCCGCACACATTGAGTATGCCGCCGAGATCTCCGGCCTTAATTTTCTGCTCAGCATCGGAATTCTGAAAAGTTCCCGTACTGTTGCGTCCAATGGAATTGAGATTGAGTTGACCGATTTTCTCCCGCAAAGTCATCTTTGCCATCAGATTGTCAATGAACTGATTCATTGCGGCTTCGCTCTGACCTATTGCTTGGACGGCAAGCAGGGCTGCGATGCCTAGGATAATGGTACGTCTTATCATTATGAGGCTTATTTTAGTCTATTCTGCGATGCAAATATAATCATTTTCATGTCTAAAGCCCCATTTACTGACATATAAAAGAGCAGTCACACCTTTCTTTTGTCTCGCCTGCCCCTGTAAAACATTCCGCTTTAGGAAACTCCGGACAAGTCCTCCGTTACACACAAGAGGCCTGACTCGGTCTCTCCGCCGAGTCAGGCTTCTTAAATATATGGTGACGGCTAAAATGTCGTATGTATGCGCTATTTGGACTGCTTGACCAAACGGCTCAGCGCCTCATCGGAGGCATTATTGAGCAGAACTGCGGATTTGAAGTAAAGCTGAGGATAAGCGGCACGGAGTTCGGTCAGGGCCTTCTGGGGCGTGCTGCCTCCTGATGTAGCAAAGAGAATGATGGCCTTCCCTTGCAAATCGTAGGTATCCAGAAATGTATTGATGATAGTGGGGGCCGTATACCACCATATCGGAAATCCGATGTACACGGTACTGTATTTGCTGAGGTCGAGCGTCTTGTCCACGATAGCTGGGCGACTCTGCCTGTTCTTCATCTCCACCGTACTGCGGGAGTGGGCGTTTCTCCAGTCGAGGTCGGCAGAGGTATAAGGCTGGAGAGGCGCTATTCTGAAGGTGTCTGCACCAGCAGCTTCGGCCAACTTGAGAGCAGCATCCTCCGTGGTGCCTGTGGCAGAAAAATAGGCTACAAGTGATTTCATCTTGTCAGATTTGGTATCGACAGCGCGTCCTGAAGGCTGTGAGCAAGCACTGAGACTGACAGCCATCAGCGCTGCAAGCAAAAGGCATAAACGTCTCATGGCCTTGCCGGATTAAAGATTGCGCCATCCCATAAACATCTTGGTTACCTCTCCGTCGTGATGGTCAAAGAAGAGGCTGCGTCCTGTATCCAGCTTACCGATTTCCTGCATCTCGTCGTCGGACAACTGGAAATCGAAGATATTGAGGTTCTCGACCATACGCTCCTTGTGCGTGGACTTGGGAATAATTACTACGCCTCGCTGCAGGAGGAAGCGCAGGGCGACCTGGGCGACCGACTTCTCATGAGCCTTGCCTATCTCAGTCAGGACAGGATGGGTAAACAGTCCGTTGCGACCTTCGGCCAGTGGAGCCCAGGCCATGATCTGGCAACCGAACTCCTCCATATACTTTTGCGGCTGTACTTCCTGATCAAATACGTGAGTCTCCACCTGATTGACCATCGGAGGAATCTCCACATTGGACGCGAGATCAATGAAATGGTCAGGAAAGAAGTTGGACACACCAATAGCCTTGAGTTTGCCTTCCTTGTAAGCCTCTTCAAGAGCACGGTATGCGCCATAGCGATCGCAGAAAGGCTGATGGAGGAGCATCAGGTCCAAATAGTCGATCTGCAGACGCTCCAGCGAAGCATCGATACTGGCCTTGGCGCGCTCATAGCCGTAATTGGATATCCATACCTTGGACACGATAAATACGTCCTCACGCTTGAGTCCGCTCTTGCTGACGGCGGCACCGACTCCCTCCTCATTGTGATATGCCTGAGCAGTGTCGATCATGCGGTAGCCGACACTCAGGGCTTCACTCACACAGCGTTCAGCCTCGTCAGGCGACACTTGGTAGACTCCATAACCCAGTTGCGGCATCTGAAGGCCGTTTCTTAACTTTACGTATTGCATTGTCTTATTCGTTTTAAGTTATATTTTTTGACGATGCAAAATTACAGCACTTCTCAGCGGTCTAATGTATACTTATAACTGATTGTGTGACAGATTTTACTGAAATGGGAAAGCATGCCCACCTCTTTTTTGTTCCACCTGACATCCTTGACAAGACGCAGCATCTCCGCCCAAAAGCTCTTCCCCATCCTATCGCATAACAAGACCGGACCGCACCGTCGTGACACCGCATACCGTGGCAGCCGGTCACTGATCGGTCAATATTTGATAGGAGGCTGAGGAGAAGTAGAGCAACCTAATGATATTTGTTGTACCTTTGCGTCATGATTTATCCAAGCAATTTTGAAGCCAAAATCGGCTTCACCGATATACGCACGGCGCTCAAAGGGCGTTGTCTCTCTACGCTGGGCTCAGATATGGTGGACAGCATCGCGCCCTCTACCCATTTGCAGGCGATCCGCGAGCAGCTGGAGCAAGTGAGAGAGTTTCGCCATATTATGGAGGAAGAAGACGGATTTCCCGACGAGAATTTTCTGGACATGCGAAGCGCCCTCGTCCGTATACAGCTCAAGGGGAGCTATCTGGACGAAAGCGAACTCTTTGCGCTCAAGCAGAGCCTGACAACTATCTCGGAGATTGTCCGTTTTCTGACACCCGACGAGGCTGAGGAAAGCGACTCTGAGGACGGTGACGCCTCCGTCTCTGCCCGCTACCCTGCCCTCTACGCGC
The DNA here is from genome assembly GCA_900316315.1 of uncultured Prevotellaceae bacterium. GTDB lineage: Bacteria > Bacteroidota > Bacteroidia > Bacteroidales > Bacteroidaceae > UBA6382. Next base: position 13,847 of record ONCK01000004.1, on the reverse strand, counting down.
TGACCAAGGAGATTCTGACCTTTCCTCATATCGTAGACAGCATAGACCGAGTGCTCAACAAGTTTGGCAAGATGCGCGACGACGCCTCTCCCGAACTTCAACGGGTACGTCTCTCTCTGGCTTCCACACGCAAGACCATTGGTACTACGCTCCGAAGCATCCTGCACAAGGCGCAGGAGGACGGATTTGCCCCGCAGGATGCAGCGCCCACACTCCGCGACGGGCGCATGGTTATCCCCACTACGCCGAGTTACAAGCGCAAGATTAAGGGTATCGTCCACGATGAGTCGGCCACCGGCAAGACTGTCTTTATCGAGCCTGAGGCCGTCGTCGAGGCCAACAACAGGATACGCCTGCTGGAGGCTGAGGAGCAGCGCATCATCATTCAGATACTTCTGCATCTGACTGACACCATCAGACCTCATGTAGAGACGATACTCTATTCTTACACCTTCTTGGGCAAGATAGACTTCATACGGGCCAAGAGCATACTGGCCGACCACATGGACGCCGTGGAACCTGACATCATCGATCAGCCACTTATCGATTGGCACAAAGCCGTACACCCCCTTCTGGAGCGCACGATGGTCAAGCGAGGCAAGCATATGACTCCCCTGGATATCCGCCTCGACCAAGAAGCGCGCATCCTGCTCATCTCGGGTCCCAATGCTGGCGGAAAATCCGTAACACTCTCTACGGCCGGCCTACTACAGTATATGGTACAATGCGGTCTGAGCATACCTGTCGCAGAGAGTTCAAAAGTAGGTCTCTTTGATAGCATCATGATCGACATTGGCGACCAGCAGAGTATCACCGACGAGCTCTCCACCTACAGCGGACATCTGTACAATATGAAGGTGATGATGAAACAAGCCGGCCCACGCAGCCTTATTCTCATTGACGAGATGGGCAGCGGCACGGAGCCTCAAATAGGCGCGGCCATCGCCCAGGCCATGCTCCATCGTCTGCTCGACAGCGGCACTTGGGGCATCATCACAACCCACTACCAAAATCTCAAATACTTCGCGCAGGAGCACCAAGGCATCGTCAATGGCGCCATGCTCTATGACAGACAAGAAATGCAACCGCTCTTTCAGCTTCAGATCGGAATGCCTGGCAGTAGCTTCGCTATCGAGATTGCCCGCAAGATAGGTCTGCCTCAGGAGGTCATCACCGAGGCTGCCGAGACGGTGGGTTCAGACTATATCCAGAGCGACAAATATCTGCAGGATATCGTACGCGACAAGCGGTACTGGGAAAACAAGAGACAGGCCGTCCACCAGAAGGAGAAACACCTCGATGACCTCATTACCCGCTACGAGGCGGACCTCAGCAGTCTCAGTCAGAAGCGCAAGGATGTCATCCAGGAGGCTAAGGAACAAGCGGCCTCTATGCTCAAAGAGAGCAACAAAAAGATAGAAAACACTATCCGCACTATCCGTGAGGCTCAGGCACAGAAAGAAAAGACTAAGGAAGCACGCCAAAGCCTTGAGGAGTACCGCCAGGATATCTCTGCCGAGACAAAGCCGACTGACGACATCATCAACCGCAAGATGGAGCAGATACGCCAGCGACAGCTCCGTCAGACACAGCGTAAGCAACAGAACAAGAATAGGCGACAGACAGCGGGACAACCTTCTGACGTGGTCGCCTCGCAGGCCGTCACGTCCCCGTCCGGACTCAACACGCCCACGCTGCAAGTCGGAGGATTTGTCCGCATCAAGGGACAGACGGGTATCGGACGTATTGAGAAAATCAAGGGAAGTAGTGCCGTGGTAGCCATGGGCAGCATGCATATCAATGTCAAGCTCAATCGTCTCCAAGCCAGCCAAGCTCCTGACAAAGAGGACAGGCCTATCGTCAACGTGCTCAGCCATCAGACGCGGGAGAATATCTACGACAAGCGAGCCACCTTCAGGCCAGAAATCGATGTCCGTGGCATGAACGGCACCGAAGCGCTCAACGCCGTAACCTACTTCATCGAAGACGCCATCCTGCTCGGAGAGCCTCAACTCCGCATCCTCCACGGTACAGGCACAGGCTATCTGCGCCAAGTCATCCGCCAATATCTCCGTACAGTACCCCAGGTCGCCTCAGCCCACGACGAGCATGTACAGCTCGGCGGCGCAGGCATCACGGTCGTACAACTCGAGTTTTAAGGTCACTTCTATGTGCTCTCAGGCAGCATTTGTCCGGCAAAAAAGGTGCTTGCGCATTTTTTAACAGGCAACAGACCAACAATCAGGATGAAATACTTACTTTTGCGTTGGTGTAACCCTTTACAAAATCCAAATATGCTATGAGAAAAATGCACATCTTCCCTCTCATCAGCCTCCTGATGACCACCTTGGTCGCAATGACCAGTTGCCATATCAGCGGCACATCCTATGACGCAGACTCTGAAAAAGGCTACGCAGAGGCCATCAAACTCATCCAAAAGAATGTGGACCTCACGGACTGCAAAATTTACTACATGGAGTTTGAGACATCGCAGCCACAAGGCAACAAGGTCGAGACAGTCACCATCAAATACGTCAATACCAACGACAAGGCATATAGCCAAAAGATGCTCGTCATGGGCGCTCAGGTCGTGAGAGACCCCGAGCCTATTGCTCCGACATTTGAGTCGCCTGTCTACAAGGATGTCAAGGGTATTGATCTTGCCACATTTGACAGCAAGAAAATCGCTGACCAAATTGCGCAAGCCAAGAAACTTATCCCTAAAGACGGCAAATACATGTCGGTCTACAACTACAAGATTGAAGAGTCCGTGCCAGCAGGCAACGAGGACTTCAACAGTGACTATGTCAAGGGTAAGCAGTCTACAAGCTTCCAGCTCTTCTTCTCTCAGAAAACACCCGACGGCAAACCGGCTATTGCCGAGGTACGCGTCATTGTAGATGACAACGGAAAAGTAAAGTTTGATATCTAGTCTCGCGTCTGCAGACTCTGGTGAAGCCGAACCCCGCAAGCGGACTTCATAAAAAGAGGAGGGGGAGAAAATGGAAATCTCAATTTCTTTTTCTCTCTCCCCTTTCGTTTGTTCGTAACTTTGGATAAGTTACTCCCGCTCGGGAAAGTCTGAAAACGAAATTTTCAATTTCTTTTTCCTACTTTCCGCTCGCTTATTTGTAACTTTGTCCCCATATTAAATGAAACAAATAATATAATTATAAAAATGGCTCAAGAAGACGTCTTCAAAAAGATCGTTTCTCACTGCAAGGAGTATGGTTTTATTTTCCCCAGCAGCGAGATATACGACGGCCTAGCTGCCGTCTACGACTATGGACAAAATGGTGTAGAACTCAAGAACAATATCAAGAAGTATTGGTGGGACAGCATGGTGCTCCTACACGAGAATATCGTGGGCATAGACAGCAGCATATTCATGCATCCTACCATCTGGAAGGCCAGCGGCCATGTGGATGCTTTCAACGATCCGCTAATTGACAACCGCGACAGCAAGAAGCGCTACAGAGCCGACAACCTCATAGAGGATAAGATTGCCAAGTACGACGAAAAAATTCAGAAGGAAGTCGACAAGGCAAAGAAGCGCTTCGGAGATGCCTTTGACGAAGCCAAATACCGCACGACCAGCCCCCGTGTCGTAGAGGAGCAAAAGAAGCGTGACGCTCTACACGAGCGCTATACCAAGGCGATGCAGGGACCCGATCTCAAGGAGCTCAAGCAAATCATTCTCGACGAAGGCATAGTAGACCCCATCAGCGGCACCAAGAATTGGACGGACGTAAGGCAGTTTAACCTGATGTTTAAGACGGAAGTTGGAAGTACCGCCGATGGCGCCTCCACCATCTATCTGAGACCAGAGACAGCCCAGGGCATCTTCGTTAATTACCTCAACGTGCAAAAGACCGGCCGCATGAAGCTGCCCTTCGGCATCGCGCAGATAGGTAAGGCTTTCCGCAACGAGATTGTCGCCCGTCAGTTTATCTTCCGCATGAGAGAGTTTGAACAGATGGAGATGCAATTTTTCGTAAAGCCGGGCACAGAGAAAGAGTGGTTTGAGCGTTGGAAGCAGATCCGTATGAAGTGGCACCAGGCCCTGGGCTTCGGCGCTGAGAATTACCGCTTCCATGATCATGAGAAGCTCGCCCACTATGCCAACGCCGCCACCGATATCGAATTCCTGATGCCCTTCGGATTCAAGGAAGTAGAGGGTATCCACAGCCGTACAGACTATGACCTGAAGCAGCACGAAAAGTTCTCCGGCCACCAGATCAAATACTTCGATCCAGAAACCAAGGAGAGCTATACGCCCTATGACATAGAGACCTCCATCGGCGTTGACCGTATGGTGCTCAGCGTACTCTGCCATTCCTTCTGCGAAGAGAATCTTGAGAATGGCGAGACCCGCACAGTGCTCCGCATCCCCCCGCAGCTCGCCCCCATCAAGCTGGCAGTGATGCCGCTCGTCAAAAAGGACGGCTTGGCTGAAAAGGCTCAGGACATCGTCAGGAATCTGCGCTTCCACTTCACCACTAAGTATGACGAGAAGGACTCCATTGGCAAGCGTTATCGTCGTCAGGATGCTATCGGTACGCCTTTCTGCGTGACCGTAGACTACGACACCCTGCAGGATGACTCCGTGACCCTGCGTCTGCGCGACACTATGGAGCAAAAGCGCGTCAAAATCGCCGAACTGCAATCGCTCATCGAGGATCAGGTCAGCATCACCTCTCTCCTCAAGAAACTTGACTAGCACCCGCCATCCATGAGACGCCACCTCATCTTCCTCATGCTTCTCTGTCTCGCCGTTCTTCCCGCCCTGACCTCGTGCAGCAATGACGATAACGGCGATGGAAGCAATGAATACGCCAACTGGAGAGCCCGCAATGATGCCTACTTCGCAGACATTCGCGCCCATGCCAAGGACACGATTCTTCAGGCTCAAAATCAGTATGGCAATACGTGGACACAGCACTGCAACTGGCGTACTTTCCTGAGCTATGCCAAGGACAGTACCGTCTCGGGCAAGTCTACAGACTCCATCTACGTATACATATTGCGCCAGGGCACAGGCAGCGGATGTCCGCTCAGCACGGACTCATGCCGCATCTTCTACCGCGGACGCCTTATCCCGTCTGAGACCTATACCGAGGGCTATGTATTCTCACACAGCGGACAGTCGACACGCTACGAGGAGATCTTCAATCTGAAGACCGCCGTGCCCTCTATGCTACGCGCCTCCACAGCCGTCAAGGGATTTGGCACGGCTCTGCAGCACATGCATATCGGCGATATATGGCGCGTCTACGTGCCTTACGACTTGGGCTATGGCAGCACGGCGCAGACCAGCATCCCATCTTACTCCACCCTTGTCTTTGAAATTCAGCTCCTCTCATATTACCATCAGGGAGCTACAATCGACACCTGGAACTAGCCGTCTCTTCATCGGCTCTGCAAAAATCGCAGTCAGACTATATAATAAATATATAATGTATCTCAATATCAAAGGAAGCCTCTACGACCTGTCTACGCCACAGGTGATGGGCATCATCAATCTGACGCCTGACTCATTTTACGCCGCCAGCCGCATGCAGGATGCCGACTCCTTGCGTCAACGGGTCAGACAGATTGAGGACGAAGGTGCCCAGATGATTGACGTAGGAGCCTACTCCTCCCGTCCCGGAGCCGAAGACGTCAGCACAGAGGAGGAGATGAAGCGCCTGCGTTGGGGACTTGATATCATCTGTCAGACCAAACAGCATGCACTGATCTCCATCGACACCTTCAGAGCCGATGTAGCCAAGATGTGTGTCGAGGAGTACGGCGCAGATATCATCAATGACATATCAGCCGGCGAACTCGATACGGAGATGTTTGCCACCGTTGCCCAACTTCACGTCCCGTACATCATCATGCACATGGTGGGCAACCCGCGCGACATGCAGCAGCATACGGAATACAAGGACTTGATTGCAGACATGTTTCTCTACTTCTCTGACAAGATTAACCATCTCCACGACCTCGGCGTAAGCGACATCATCCTTGACCCAGGATTTGGCTTCTCCAAGACCCTCGACCAAAACTATCTGCTGCTCCGTCGTCTGACCGATTTTCAGGAGTTCGGTCTACCACTGCTTGTAGGCGTATCCCGCAAGTCCATGATTTTCCGCCTGCTTGACTGCACTCCCGCCGAAGCGCTGGGAGGCACCACGGTCGTCAACACCCTTGCCCTGGAGCGCGGCGCCAATATCCTCCGTGTCCACGACGTCAAGGCCTGCGCCGAAGCGGTCGCTATCTGGTCCAAGACCTACAGCCAGCACTAGAACCCCTGTCTACCACTCACTCAGACAATACTCCATACGATATGATCACTTTCAGCTTCAAAGATGTCATTGACATACTACTTGTGGCCTTGGTGCTCTACTACATCTACAAGCTCATGAAGCGATCCAGCGCTGCAAATATCTTCAGCGGCATTATCGTATTCATTATCGTATGGATTGTGTTCTCACAGATACTCAACTTCCGCCTGATGGGGACGATGATGAACTACATCATCAACATCGGAGCCCTCGCGCTGGTCGTTCTTTTCCAGGAGGAAATACGACGCTTCCTATCCACCATCGGCACTACCGGCAAGCACAACTTCATCATCAACTTCCTGCGAGGCAAGCATCCCGATAATGCGACGCACGAGGATATCATGCCCATCGTACTCGCCTGTCTCAACATGAGCAAGAAGAAAGTGGGCGCCCTCATCATCATCGAGCAGCAGATAGGCCTCAGCGAGTATATCAGCAGCGGCGACACGATCGATGCCAATATCAATCAGCGTCTGATTGAAAACATTTTCTTCAAGAACAGTCCTCTCCACGACGGCGCCATGATCATCCGCAAAAAGCGCATCGCGGCAGCAGGATGCATACTCCCCGTATCTCATGACGGCGATATCCCCAAGCAGTTCGGCTTGCGCCATCGTGCCGCCTTGGGCATCTCGCAAAAGACTGACGCACTGGCCATCGTCGTATCCGAGGAAACCGGAACTATCTCGGCTGCCAAGAACGGATCCTTCCATGTCAATCTCACGGCCGATGAGCTCGAGGCGTTCATCTCGCAAAAGTAAATCTGCGTCAGGCTGGTCTCTTATTCTCCCCTAGGGCAACGCCCGCTTCTGATCGGGAACCGCTTCTATTTTCTGAAATTCCTTTCTTTTACAAATTTCTGACAGCTTATCCGCTTTATTCTTGCTCGAACAGCACTATATAGGCACAAAGTCCTCGCTAAAATCTGGGTCGGGACACCAGCCAGGCAGAATGCCGCCCGCATGTTGCCTTCAACTCCATATAGGGGCAAAATCGGATAGCCATAAATTATTTTTTATATAATAAATATGGGATACTGTCTCAAATAGGTCCGATGTTGTGATGATAAGTCGCCTTGTTCGTGTAACAAGGTCCGATGTATTTTAAATAAGGTCCGACCTATTTTAAACTAGACGCCGCGTTGTTATCGTCTGATAGCCAGGTAGTTACAAAAATATCAAATACTGTTTGTAATTCATTGCATTCCAATCAGTTACAAGAGCAAAAAAAATACAAGCTTTACTTCTTGTAGGCTCGAATAGAAAATGAGGCCATATCTCAATTTTATATAAAAAAGATGTCGACTTCACAGGTCCTTGATAAGATCCAGTTGTCCGCATAAGCAGACTCCGCCCTCGCTGAAAGACCACAATAAAGCGTAAAAACTCTCAGCGAAACGTGCAAAAGTTTTCGGCAACGTATTCAAAGGCTTCCTGCAAGGTGCGAAAGGGCTTCAGCAAGGCACGAATGTTTTTTTTGCGATGCGTAAAGGACTCTCTATGAAGTACGAAGACTTCCGCTGAAGTGTACAAAGGGTCCCTGCGGGGCGAGAGAGGCCTTCTGCGAGGTGTGCAAGACTTCAGAGAAAATGGAATTGTGCAAGAAGTGATTGGTGCTTTGTCTGCCCAGCCCCGCTTGGGCTGTCGATCATAGAACGTCTGTCGCGGACATACACTTGCCGACCTTTGATGAGCGTTGAGGAGAAAGAGTCTACTGACATCCAAAAGGGCGGCAATGAGGCTTTTACTTTTCTCTGACTCTAAGTGGTCCCGTTTGAGTCAGAAGCTGAGTTATTATCATTTGAATATCAATTCATTGTTACAATGTCTTGTCTCTTACTCCGCTGTTCCCATCTAAGCTGATGCAGCAGCGCGAGATAAAGTCCACAGGCTGGAGGGCAACAAGACTTTTCGAAAATATTAGACGCCTTTCCTTCGTCCAAATGGCTGCCCAAGAGATTGCCTTCACCATGAGAAAGGTCCCATGATGACGACCTTCGGAATAATACTCCAGCCACCGTGCCATGAGCGAAACACGGCCATCCGGCCAAGCGAAAAAAGCGGGAAAGCCTTCCGGATTCGCTTCATTTTTCGTAACTTTGCTAACTGAAAATATCTACGGATGAACGACGACGAAAACAATCTCACCACCGAGCACTCCAGTTATAAGCCAGCCGACAAAAACGACGCCATGGCCATTCACAAGCTCAGCGGCATGTACCAAAACTGGTTCTTGGACTATGCCAGCTATGTGATACTTGACCGCGCAGTTCCTCATCTGGCCGACGGACTTAAGCCTGTGCAGCGGCGTATCCTGTACTCCATGAAGCAGATGGACGACGGGCGCTACATCAAGGTAGCCAACATCGTGGGACATACCATGCAGTTTCACCCTCATGGCGATGCCTCCATCTACGGCGCCCTGGTGCAACTCGGGCAAAAGAACCTGCTCATCGACTGTCAGGGTAACTGGGGAAATATCTACACCGGCGACTCCGCAGCTGCGCCCCGATACATCGAGGCCAGGCTTTCCAAGTTTGCCTTGGACGTACTCTTCAACGCCAAGACTACAGACTGGAAGCTCTCCTACGACGGCAGGCAGAATGAGCCTGTGACCCTGCCGGTCAAGTTTCCGCTCTTGTTGGCACAAGGGGCGGAAGGCATTGCCGTAGGTCTCTCCGCCAAGATATTGCCTCACAACTTCGGCGAACTCTGCGACGCCGCCATCAGCTACCTCCACGGTGAGCCCTTCCAGCTCTTCCCCGACTTTCAGACAGGCGGCAGCATCGATGTCTCAAAATACAATGACGGTCGACGAGGCGGCAATCTCAAGATACGCGCCAAGATCGAGAAGCGAGACAACAAGACTATCGTCATCTCTGAAATACCTTACGGCAAAACGACATCCAGCGTCATCGACTCCATCCTCAAGGCGGGCGAAAAAGGCAAGATTAAGATACGCAAGGTCGACGACAATACCGCCGAAAATGTCGAAATCGTCGTTCATCTCCAACCTGGCACCAGTTCGGACAAGACTATAGACGCCCTCTATGCCTTCACCGACTGTGAAGTCAGCCTATCGCCCAACTGCTGCGTCATCGAGGACGACAAGCCCCAGTTCCTGAGCGTCAGTGATGTGCTGCGCCACAGTGTGGACGAGACGCTCCGCCTCCTCCAGCGCGAGCTCGAGATCAAGCGCGACGAGATCATGGAACAGCTGCACTACGCCACGCTTGAGGAAATCTTTATCAACGAGCGCATATACAAGGACAAGAAGTTTGAAGAGGCGCCTACGATGGACGCTGTCTGCGAGCATATCGATGAGAGACTGACCCCATACTATCCACAGATGATACGCGAGGTCACCAAGGAGGACATCCTCAAGCTCATGGAGATCAAGATGTCCCGCATTCTCAAGTTTAACAAGGAGAAGGCCGACGAAGCAATCCTGCGCATGAAGGGCGACATCGACAAAATCAATAAGGATCTCCAAAACATGACGGAGGTGACCGTCAACTGGTATCAGATGATCAAGCAGAAGTATGCCGCCGCTTATCCGAGACATACGGTCATCCGCTCATTTGACACCATCGAAGCCACCAAGGTCGCTGAAGCCAACCAGAAGCTCTATATCAACCACGAAGAAGGATTTATCGGTACCGGACTGAAGAAGGACGAATTTGTCATGCCCTGCTCCGATATCGATGACGTCATCCTCTTTTACCGTGACGGCACCTACAAGGTCACCCGTATTCAGGACAAACTGTTTGTCGGGGAGACTGAAAAGAGCAAGGCTGAGAAACGCAAGGCCGAAATTATACATGTTGCCGTCTTTAAGCGCAACGACAAGCGCACCATCTACAATGTCGTCTACCACGACGGTCGCAAGGGCTACTACTACATGAAACGCTTCAACGTGACCTCGATCACCCACGACCACGAGTACGATATTACTAAGGGAACTCCCGGCAGCCGTATCATGTACTTCTCCGCCAACCCCAACGGTGAGGCCGAGACGATACGCGTACTGCTCAAGCCCGATCCCAAGCTCAAGAAGCTCTCATTTGACCAGGACTTCGCCGATCTCAAGATCAAGGGGCGTCAAAGCATGGGCAACTTGCTCACCAAGAAGCCCGTCTACCGTATACAGCTCAAGAGTCGCGGAGGCAGTACATTGGGCGGACGCAAGGTATGGTTTGACACCGACGTACACCGTCTCAACTACGAGGAACACGGGCAGTACATCGGCGAATATGGCAACGATGATCGTATCCTCGTTATTAGGGCCAATGGCGAATACTACACGACTAATATCGACCTAAGCAATCACTATGAAACCGATATCCAGTATATAGGCAAGTACGATCCGGCCCAGATATGGACAGCCGTACTCTATGACGCTGACAACCAAAGATATCCCTATCTCAAGCGTTTCCATCTTGAGCTCAACCGCCAGCGTCAAAATTTCCTCGGAGACAATGCTGACAGCCAACTCATTCTCCTCAGCCAGCAAGCCTTCCCGCGCATAAAGGTCACCTATGGAGGCGCCGATGCCTTCCGCGATTCCGAAATAGTCGAGGCTGCCGATTTTGTCGGTATCAAGAGCTACAAAGCCAAAGGCAAACGGCTCACCACGCTACAAGTCGACAAGATTGAAGAACTCGAGCCCACTCGATTCCCTGATCCGCCGAGTTCAGACAACGGCGATGGGCACGACCCAGATACGCCCGCCGGTCAACCGGCAGACGAGAGGAAGGATCAGGAACCCGACGATGAAGAGCTGCGCGATGAAATGACCGGACAACTGCGCCTCTTCTAACCCATAAGCAGAGGGCAAAATTCGTCTACTGCCTATCCCCAATAGATCTGAAGTGTTCAAACCACGCGGCATGTGCCTTGTCAGTTCATCTACACTTGTGAAAAATTCCGCCAGCAGACATCACCGTTGTCTGTGAAAGCACATCAGAGACACGTGCGAGCTTATCCGCCAGCCATAAAGGCCATATCAAGTTCCACAGAGGGCTTCACCGCTTGAAACATTGCTATCTAGATATAGCAAAAAGATATTACCAGAGTACGAATCCCTTTTTTGCCCATATTGTTGCGCTATTGCTTCCGCAAACTTCGCACGGTGTAGCTCACGGTAATGAATTAGTATCTAATTTTCTGTCTTTCACATGAATGGATATCAAATTTCCATTTAATTGTACAGGAAATCGCATACCATAATATGGGTATTGCAAAAGCACAAATTGTTACGTAACTTTGCACCTAAATTAAAGAAATGATAAAATTTAATCGTCTATTTCGACATAATGCATTAATTTTGCAACAGAATATTTACTTATCGTGATACAATGAAAGAGATTTTCTGCATGAAGCCCTTACGATTCAGGTTGCTCACGACCTTTGTACTGCTTATCCTAAGCAGCCTAACCTATGCCCAGGTAGCCAGCTACACTCTCAAGGGCAGTGTTCACGATGAGAAGGGACGTCCCGTCGAGCTCGCCCAAGTCGTACTCAACGACGCGCTCAACACCAACACCGACCGCAATGGTAACTTCGTCATCAACAATGTGCCGGCCGGCGTCTACCAATATCATGTCACTTTTGTGGGATATCAGGCCGTAAAAGGCACCATCGAGATCAAGACCGGCAAGGAAGTACTCAATGTCAGGATGCAGGAGCTCGGACTAAAACTCAAGGGGGTCACCGTGACCGCAACACAGCAGCAGATGGGCTCCAAGTCCGAGATAGGACAGGAAGCCATCCGGCACCTCCAGCCTAAGAGCCTCAGCGATATGCTCCAACTCGTGCCTGGCAACTTGACAGAAAATCCCAATCTCAATAATTTGTCACAAGCCCATATACGCGAGATTGGCACTGACCGCAACAATGCACTGGGTACCAGCGTCGTCGTAGACGGTACGCCTCTGAGCAACGATGCCAACCTGCAAGTCATCGCACCGACCCGCTATGGCACTGCTTCCTCAGCCACGATGGACGGCATGAGTGAGCAGACTACTGCAGGAGGCGGCGTGGATCTCCGCACCGTCAGTGCAGGCAACATCGAGACCGTAGAGGTGATCCGCGGCATTCCAGGTGTCGAATACGGCAACTTGACCAGCGGCGTCGTCATCGTCAAGACTAAGAGCGGCCGCACCCCTTGGGAAACCAAGGTTCAGGCTGATCCTTACTCCAAGCTCATCTACGCCGGCAAAGGCTTCCAGCTCAAGGACGGTGGTGCCATCAACTTCAGCCTCGACTGGGCACAGAGCTGGGGCGATACCCGCCGTCACTACTTAGGATACGACCGCGTCACCGCCAATGCCGGATACAGCAACCAGTGGGGCCCGCTGAGCTTCAACCTCAAAGGAGCCTTCTACTCCAATGTCAACAACCGCAAGCGTGATCCCCAAATGGATGAGCTCGGCGATACCTTTAAAAATACCAATGTCGGCTTGAGGCTCTCCGCCAACGGCAGTTGGAAGCCCAAGAACGCATGGATTACGAGCTTGGACTACAATCTCAGCATGCAGGCCAGCCATACGATTGACAAACATCATGACCGCGTCACCAGTCCCGACGGTGTGATCACCAACGTCAGAGAGACGGGCGTACACGAGGCCATGTTTAAGAACGCTGCTTATGACTGTGACTACAAGATTGACGGCAAGCCCTTCAATTTCTTCGCCCAACTTATCGCCAGCAAATACTTCCAGCTCGGTAAGCAAAACTATACCAATGTGAAGTTCGGCGCAGAATACACCGTCGACGATAATAATGGCAATGGTCTGACTTACGACATCAACAATCCGCCTCAGGCAGGTGGCACTCATACCCTGCGTCCACGGGCCTACAAAGACATCCCTGCGCTCAACACCTTGAGTGGATTTTTGGGCGACAAGACACGTCTCTTCTTTGGTACACGCGACATTACGTTGGAGGCCGGCGTTCGTCTGACCAATCTCTTTCTTGACAAGGACAAGAGCGGCGGCAACGGCAGCATGACTGTTCTCGAGCCGCGTATTAATGCTTCGCTCAACCTCCTCAATCGCAAAAACAACAACCTATTTGACGATTTCTCCATCACAGGCGGTTTTGGCTTGAGCAACAAGATGCCAACTTTGCTCTACCTCTATCCCGACAAGTCCTACTTCGACTACCCCAGCCTCGCTTACTATGGCAACACAGAGGCTGACCGCCTCGCACTCATCGAGACCCGCGTCGTAGAGAACACCCAAAATGCCAATCTCAAGCCGACCAATACCCGCAAATGGGAGATAGGCTTCAACTTCCGCATCGGAAAAGTCAAAGGATTCCTCACCAACTAAATTGGGTCAAAGCAGACCGAAATAAACCTTAAATCAAATCGTGTAAAACGCTGTCTTACAATTAACTCCGTTTAACTAACCTTATCCTTCGCCTATTGCGCGTTTGCCCCGATTAGAGTAATTTTGTACCGCCATTGTACCTCGGGTGGATGAGCAGAGGGTTCGTAGGGTGTTCCCTTAAATCA